>CAPPGO010000026.1 GCA_948678575.1 uncultured Clostridia bacterium | reverse complement strand
TGACAGCAGTAGAAGAAGCAGTGCAAATGTGGAAAGCAGGAGAAGCAATAGGACAAATGGGAGAAGAAACAAAAGCAATACCAGCCAATGGACTTTGCCAAGTAAGTGATTTAACTAAGGCAGAAAGATTAGTAGGGGAAGTTGGATATTATAGAATATGGAGTATGAGTGAAAAAACTCCAACAATTAGTATATTTAGTAATAATGACGATTTTAACAATAATTTCGAAGGAGAAATGATATATTATCCAGCAGGTGTACAGGATTTATATTACTTAAATAATGAAGCAATTGGAATAAAAAGCGATAAAATATATGTAATAGATGCAGCAACAGGAATGATTTACTCTATTAATGGAGTTAAATTAAAAGGAATAAGTTGTTATAGTGCGAATATGGCAACAGCAGTAATGAGTGGAAACTTAAATGCACCAGTATTTGCAGAATCAGAAGTTAGTGGAACAGGTACAGACGATAAGCTAGCAGGAAATAAAGAGCATGAATATGGATTTGAAATAATAGCAGATAAAAATAATACAAACATTTATAAATTATATAATAATGGAGATTTGTATGGAAAAGGTGTAAAGGGACCGTTATTAGGAACATCACAAGAAAATATGGAAAATATAAATTCATATGTATGGTCAGAATTAACTATTCCAACACAAATTG
>CAPPGO010000025.1 GCA_948678575.1 uncultured Clostridia bacterium | reverse complement strand
ATTCATATATAGGAACAGGATTAGAAGAACATGCCAAAATACCAACTAAAATTTTAGAAAATGTTGAAACAATTAAAATGAATAATTTGGAAAGAATGGCAGTACGAAAAGAAAATGAAAAATTCGAACTATATATTTGGGGACGTAATGATGGAGGTTCAACTGGTAAGAACAGTTTGGTGCCAGTAAAATTAGAAAATCAATTATTAGAAAATGCAACAAAAGTTGATATATATTCATTAGCATATGCGCTTAGTTTTATAGGAATTAAAACAGAAAATGATTATAGATTACTAGTTTCAGGTTCAAATGGAGAAAGTTATGTTACAGGATTAGGAGTAGCAACTTGCAATAATTGGAGTGCTATTACCTATGATGGACAAAATGAAGTTAAAAAATTTGTTAATGCTAGTTCTACTTCAAGTATGTTTTTTACGGATACAAATAGAGTATTTGGTTTTGGTAGAAAGTCTTTAATGGGTATAGGAGATGAATCAACTGAATTGGTACAAACACCAATGGAATTAAATATTATGGACAATGGTAACAAAATAGAAATAGATAACATTGTAGCTGGAAGTAATTTTTATATTGTAATAGATAAAGAAGGTAAAGTCTATGGAACAGGAAGTAATAGTAATGGAATATTAGGACGATGGATAGGAATAGACAGAAAACAGCCAAATAGTAGATATAAAACAGCATTTGAATGGGTAGAATGCCCAGAATTAGAAATTTAAAACAAAAAAACTCGCTTGAAAAAGCGAGTTTTTCATTAATATAGGATATTAACGACCTATTACAAAACAATAATACACATAAATTTCTAAGAAGTCAAGC
>CAPPGO010000024.1 GCA_948678575.1 uncultured Clostridia bacterium | reverse complement strand
TTAAAACCGAATATATTGGTAAAGGACAAAATACTTGTTATTACCAAAAATTTAATGTAGTAGATTCAAACAGTTTATTTTCACATCAATACGCTCAAAATATAATGGCTGCTGAAAGTGAAGGGTATAAAATAAGAGATAATTATAAAATGAATGGACAAATTGTAGGAAATCATACATTTATAATACCAATATATGCAAATATGTCTAGAAAACCAGAACCAAGACCAAGCACAGCAACAGTAAACACAATAAACTATGAAATAGCAGAAGTTACAGCAAATGGTGGTTTAAAAGTTCGTTCAAGACCAGATATAACTTCAACACATATTAAATCAATAGCACAAAATACAAGAGTAAAAGTTTTAATGAGAACTAATATTCAAAGTGGTGGATACTATTGGGATTTAATGATTTCAGATGCAACAGGTACATGTGGATATGTACCAAGAAAATATATTAGAACAATAGGAAGTGGAAGCAGTTCAGGAACTTCAACACCAAATGAATATATAGAAAGATTGCCAGTTCAATCAATAAAAATAACTGGAAATATAGTTGTTACAATAGGAAAAACAATAAGTTTAAAGGCAAACATATCTCCAATAAATGCTTATGAGCAAGGAGTAACATGGAGCAGTAGTAATAATTCTATTGCAACAGTAGATAGTAATGGAAAAGTAACAGGAAAGAAAATGGGAAATGCAACTATAACAGCAACAGCCAAAGACGGAAGTGGAGTAAAAGGAACATTTGTTGTAAAAGTTTCAGATTTGAATTTCTCAGATGTAGAGCCAGATAAATGGTATTATAATGCAGTAAAATATTGTAGTAAAAACTATATTATAACAGGAACGTCATCAACAACATTTGCACCAAGTGATACATTATTAAGAGCAATGGTAGTAACAATTCTTTATAGAATGGAAGGAGAACCAGCAGTATCAGGAGCAACAAAATTTGCAGATGTAAAAGATACATCAAAATGGTATTATAAAGCAGTAAAATGGGCAACAGATAAAAATATAGTAAATGGATATGAAAATGGAAAATTTGGACCAGCAGATCCAGTAACAAGACAAGATTTAGCAATAATATTATATAACTATGCAAAATACAAAGGAAAAGCAACATGGCAAGTAAATGATTTAAGTTCATTCCCAGATAGAAATAAAGTTTCAAGTTATGCATTAAATCAAGTAAAATGGGCAGTAGGAGCAGGAGTAATAAC
>CAPPGO010000023.1 GCA_948678575.1 uncultured Clostridia bacterium | reverse complement strand
GCCACAAGGTAATGCAACAAGAGCAGAAGTATCTGCAATGTTAGAAAAATATTGTAAAAAAATAGGAAGATAAAATTAAGGGGTAATTTATGAATTATAGTAAAATTAAATTTTTAATAATAAAATTAATATTAATTACTTTACTAGTTTTAAACTTTCCAATAATATCAGATGCAAGCACTAATTATTATAATGCAAATGAGTGGGAAGTATTTAAAAATAGAACAAAAGAGCAAATTGGTGCAGAATATGCAAAAGCAATAAATGCAGGAGCTACTTATAGAAATGGAAAATCAAGTACTTATTATAATAGAGTACCATCGTTAAAAAATCCATATTCAGAAGGAGAATTAACAAGTGATACTCTTGAAGCTATGACAGCAATGTCTAACTATTATAGATGGTTAGAAGGAGTTGATCCAATAACATCTGCAACTAGTACATCAGACTTACAGGCAGGAGCATTAACTCGTAATTGGCAATTTGATCATTCTATATCTATTGAAAATAAACCAACTGATATGAGTGATGAATTATGGAATAGAGGTGCAAAAGTTTCTCATAATATCCTTGCTAGTGGGTATTCTCCTAGTGGATCTATTACTGGTTGGTTAGATGAAGGATATAATTTAACCAATAATACATGGGATACCATAGGACATAGAACAGCATTGCTTTCAAGTTCAGTTAGTGAATTAAAGTTTGGATATGCTGGTAGAATTGCAATAGGAAAAATAGCAAGAAATTCAAATACAATGGACTTACCATATACAGCATTTCCTGTTCCAGGATATATGCCTAGTAATGTACTTTATTCAATAACTTCTGCTTGGCATATTGAACTTAATAGTAATGTAATTGAAAATAAAAATTCTAATAATGTAAAAATTATAGTTACTAATTTAAAAACAAATGAATCTTATGAATGTACAAAGCAAAACGGAAAATTATCTGGTTCTTATGTGTTAGCTTTTGTACAACCAAAATCTGAAACTAATAAATACTATTCAAATGGTGAAAAATTCAAAGTAGAAGTTACAGGTTTAACTGAAATAGCTACTGGAAATCCTATAACTTTAACTTATACAACAGAATTTTTTGATGTTTCAAATTATGCTACTAGTACAAGAGCTACAAATGTACAAATAAGTGGTGATTGGGATAATTTAGTATTATCTTCTCAAAATGCAACTACAGATAATTTAAACAAAATATCATATATATTACCTAATACTGTTAATGTAAGCACAGAAGCTAAGAGAACAGCGACAGTAAGAATAAAAAGTGATTGGATATTAGATGAAAATAAAAAATGTTGGACAGCAACAATAGATAAGAATAGTTTTCCAAGTTTTTTAAAAGATCCTGATGGAATTTTAGATTCTGTAAAAATTACTTATACTATTGATGATGCTTATAGAAATTATTATTTCCATGCAAGTAATAATAATCCAACTGTTGGAACATCAATGAATTTTAATCTGTGGACTTATATGAGAACATCAAATACTTATGAAGTATACAAAATATCTAATCTAAGTGGAATTATTTCTGTAACACAACGTTTTAAGGAAAATGAAGATACAATATATCAAAATCCTACTACTAATTGGTATGAGTTTAAATTAAATTCTGTAAAAAACACAGATACAGGAACTTATTTCTGTATATATTATCATGATAGTGAGTATTTCAGAAGTGCATATCTTGCTGGAATAGAAGATGTTGAAGTAAAACTTCCAGTAGCAACTTTTACAAAGGAGCCACAAAGCAGAAATTCTGTATATAACGGACAATTTCAAGAGTTGGCTATTGCAGGTGAAACTAATGATGGAATAATCAAATATTCTTTGAATGGAAAAGATTTTGATGCAAAAATTCCAACAGCTAAGGATATACAATCCTATAAAGTTTATTATAAAATAGTGAGTGATAATAATCATTTAGATAGCGATGTAAAAAGTTTTACTTCTACAATATATAAAAAAAATTCAGATAATGAAAAACCATCTACTGGTGGTGACAATACAACTCCAACAAAAACACTTCCTTTTAAAGATGTAAAAAGATCAGACTGGTTCTACAATGCAGTGGAATATGTATATACAAATAATATAATAAAAGGGTATAATACAACTACATTTGCACCAAATGATCAACTAACAAGAGGAATGATGGTAACTATACTTCATAGAATGGAAGGAAGTCCAGCAGT
>CAPPGO010000022.1 GCA_948678575.1 uncultured Clostridia bacterium | reverse complement strand
GAATAAATTTAAAAGGTATAAGTTGTTATAGTGCAAACATGGCAACAGCAGTAATTAGTGGAAACTTAAATGCACCAATATTTACAGAAGCAGAAGTAAGCGGAACAGGTACAGATGAAAAGTTAGCAGGAAATACGCAAGATGAATTTTTAGAAAATGGAAGCAAAAATCCAAATTATAATCCTTATGGTTTCAAAATTATAGCATCTCCTAATTCTAATAATATATTTAAGTTATATAATAATGGCGATTTGTATGGAAAAGGAGTAAAAGGAATACAATTAAATACTTCTGTTGGAGCAATGAATAAGATAGATGCAACAGTATGGCAAGAATTTAAATTTCCAAGTAATATAGGTACAATAAAGAAGACTGTTTGCGGAAAAGCAAATGATTTATATTTTATAGATCAAAATGATGATTTATGGGTGTATGGAACGAATAATAATAACAAATTTGGATTAACAGCTGAACAACAGATAGAATATACGGGAAGAGAAGCAGTAAAAGTAGATTTAAATGGAGATAAAGTATCTAAAATTTTTCCAAATTCAAGTTCTGTATTTATAATTACTAAAAAAGGAGAATTACTTGCTGCTGGAAAAAATGTATCTGGACAATTAGGAATTGGAACTATAGGAGAGCCAGAGAAATTTACTAAAGTAGTTGGTTTATCAAATATAGCGAATATAGAAAATATTGTTTCTTTGGATAGTGGAGAAGAAGAAGCTAGTATTATAAGATATAGTACAGGAGAAATATATATATGTGGATATTCTGTACATGCTTTATCAACTTATTTGTCAACTAAAACTTTAACATTTAAGCAAATTTGGAATAGTATTTCTAATCAAATATCAGAAATTTATACTGCCAATTATCTTACTGTGTATGTGCTTATGAAAGATGGAACTTTATATATAGAAAAAAATAGTCCATATAAACCAGATAAGATATTGGCAAGTACACAAGATACTTTACAACAAATTGATATTCCAAAAGCGAATAAATTATATATGCTAAGAGATTATGCTTATATAGTGGAATGCATTGAAAATAGTGATAAAGTATATTATGCATATAGTGGAATGAATGGTTCGTTTTTTTTAGGAAAGGATTTTCTTACTGGTTCAATTAGAAAAATAGATTTTTCAAATGAAATGAATGGTGTAAAAGAAATTATTTGCTTCAATAATTCATTTTATTTTTTGACAAACGATAATAAAGTTTATGGTTCTGGTCAAAATGTAGATTTAGGAATAGGAAATAGTTTAGGATGGTCTGATACAATTATAGATTGTAATTTATCAGGTGTAGAAACCTTTTATGATGAAAAAACAGAGATAAATAAGATTGGAATAACTAGTTTGTTGTTACTAAAAAAAGGAGATAAATATTATTCAACAGGAAAAGCGGAGTTAATATTTGGAAACAATATTTTACAACAATCTTGGAATGTAGTTGCTAATAATGTAAAATATTTCAATGGAAAAGATAGTGCATATATCGATAGAGATGGAAATTTATGGGTAGCAGGAACAGATAGTAGAAAATTAGGTTTAGGACAAGATTCGGAAATTTCAAAAGAAATTTCTAATTATGTTATGTGCAATGATGAGAATATAAAAGGAAAGTGTAAAGAAGTTAGAATGTGTGGACTTTGCACTTATGTTTTAACTACTGATGGAGAACTTTATGCAACAGGAATAGCTAGTGAAAATGGTTTATCACAGTATCCAGGTTGGAGTGATGGAACAAATAAAACAACTTTTATTAAAATACTAAGTAATGTAGCAATTTTTAGTACAGGAACAACAGATGATTATTTGACGAAAATAGCTTTTACTAAAGATGGAAAAGCATATTATTTTGGGAAGAGCTATAGTGGATTAGGTTCATCAGCAACAGGCGCTCCCAATATTCCAACAGAATTTACTTTCCCAACAATGTTAGAAAATATAGATAATATAAGTAAATGGTTACAAACAGGAAGTTTCAGAAATTTTGCAATAACAAAATCAAATAAATTATATATGTCTGGTAATTGGTATCACATGTTTGATGGTGGTAACACGAGTTCCGTAGATTTTACTGAATTTACTTATGGTTTAGATTCATTAGCAAGTGCTGAAAATATAATTGATATAGTAAATTATAATGTTGCTGGTGCAATGATGTTAACTAATAAAGGAAGAATTTATGGATATGGACCAGAAAAAACTTTAGGAATAGGAAAATCTTCAGGAGATAGTGTTAATAATCAATATATTAGTTCTATGAATGATGTTGTTCAACTTGCTAGTGGAAATGGTTTTTATATAGCAATAAAGAGTGATGGAACAGTATGGGGAACAGGAACAAATACTTATGGTATTTTAGGCCGTTGGATAGGAATAGATAGAAAACAACCAAATAGCAGATATAAAACAGCATTTGATTGGGTGGAATGTCCAGAACTTGAAATATAAGTTAGCTGTTTGAGCGAAGCGAATTACAGGTAACTTATACATTGGAGCAATAAAAACGAACGAAGTGTAGTTTTTATGATAAGTGGAGATGTAATCTTTGAATAATATAATTTATATAAATCAAAAAACTCGCTTGAAAAAGCGAGTTTTTCGTTAATATAGCATATTAACGACCTATTACAAAATTATAATACACATAAATTTCTAAGAAGTCAAGCTTTCCATAATAATTTTTTTAGAGCAATTTTTTGCTCTT
>CAPPGO010000021.1 GCA_948678575.1 uncultured Clostridia bacterium | reverse complement strand
TTATAAATATCATTAAGATGCAATGAAAAAATTCCATTACACTATATAAACTTATCCCAATTTCAGCATTTTGTGTACATAATTTATTTCGTTAATATAGAATATTAACGAAAATACTATAATCAACATATTTTAGTATTATCAAGGTTTTCACCATTTTTGAGTAATAAAAAAAGAGCAAAAAAATTGCTCTTAAAATTTATTATAGAAAGCTTGACTTCTCAGAAATTTATGTGTATTATTATTTTATAATAGGTCGTTAATATTCTATATTAACGAAAAATCGCCAGAAATGGCGATTTTTTCACTTATTCATCTAATAAAAAATCAATTATATTTTTTACTTTTATGCCATTATAATCTTTGTTTATTGTTTTATCCATTGTTAAAATAGTTTTTTAATAATTATCTCCTATACTTTCTAAACTTCTAATTTCTCTCATTTTAACATTATCGTCAATTAAACTTTTAGTAACTTGATAGTATTTTCGTTCTTCTGGATTTTCTGCCATAAAATCCACTTCATATTCTAAAGTTTTTCCTATATTTATATACAAAATTTTTAAATTTCAAGTTCTGGGCATTCTACCCAATTCAAAGCTGTTTTATATCGACTGTTAGATTCACCTCTTCCAATACCTATCCAACGACCTAAAATCCCATAAGTATTATTACCTGTTCCCCATACACTTCCATCACTTCTTGTTGCTACATAAGAATTAGCTAATCCATTAATTGCAATAATTTTTGACGAATTATCTTCATTTGGGAGATTCAATTTTGTAAACATTGATAAAGAATCATTTGATCCTGAACCATCACCTAAAATTCTTCTAGGACCTGTACCATATAAACTTCCCTTATCTGTTAATACTATATATGAATCATACGAATCAGAACATTCTGCAAAATCTACTACTGCTCCATCTAAACCTAATTCTTCCCAACTACAATACGATAATGTATTTTTTCCAAATCCTAAGGTATTTCTACTAGAACGATAACCTCCAAACCACATGTTACCATCTTCAAGTAAAACTGCTGATTCTTCCCATCTATGTTTCCATTTTTTTATTTTTGGAATATCTAAACCAGCAATATTAAAATTAGTAATATTCTCAAAATACACGCTACTTCCACTTACTGTCGCACCACTACTATTTTTGTTCAATCCAGTTCCCTGTCCATATAAAGCTCCTGTATAATATGTTTTATCATTTGTTACAACAATAACTCCTCCAAAATAACTAGCAACATGTTGCACATTATCTATTACCTTTGTAAGCTTAGTTAGTTTCTCTCCACCTAAACCATTATATGCACTATTAACCCAACTAGCATCATACTTTCCAACTGAACCAACATATAATTCATTATCTGTCGTAATAACCCAACTAGAACCTGAATCAAAAACAATTTCTTTTACTTTTCCTTCTAAATTTTTTTCATTTGCAGTATTAATAATCTTTCTAAAACATGTATTTGGCATGACTTCTGATAATGATTCTACTCCAAAATGCTCAAAATTACTTAAAGCTACATATCCATTATTTTGTCTATCTATGTATCCTATATTATCATCACCATTTATCCAACACTCTTTAACATTAGATGCAATCTTTTTCCAAGATTTTTCTAAAATATCATTTCCATACATAATATTAGTATTTCCAGTTGTATATATATCACCACTTTCTGAAATTAATAAAGGATTAAAAAATTTATCTCCTGTATAAAATACTTTATTACTTGTAAATCCATTTATTTTTACATTATTCAAATTAGAAATTCCATTTACTTTATTATCACCGATAATACAACTAATCATCAATCTATGATTTGACATATTATTATAATAATCAAATCCAACACCTGCGTTTTCTGCTTGTCCAGAAGCAAAAACTCTACCTGAATTCATTATATATACCATACAAAATCCTGTTGATCCTGATGCTGTACAACGAACATCTTTAACATAATCATTATTAATCTTCATATCAGTTGGAAAATAATCATTTAATTTGATATAAGTTTTATAACTTCCAGAAATATCTTTCAACTCAATATTTTCTAATCCAAAATCTCTTTCAATAGTATAATTACTAAGTCCCTCATATAAATAAATATTTTGATTATTATCAATTATTATCCATGAACTAGCATATATTTTTTGAACATATTTTATATTTGAAAAATCCTCCAATTTTTCAATGTTGTTATTTCTTATCATTATCAAATCTTTATTATCTAATATTGCCATTATAGTATTACTGCTAATAGCTATATCTACTATTTTTCTACTAGGAAATTTGTTTACTATATCTTCTTTTGTTATACTTTTTACAAAAGTTAAATTGTTTTTGGTTTGTAAACCTATTGAATATCCAGCCTCATATATGTCACCATCTTCAAATAAAACTACTGTTGTTTCATTATCTCCATATACACCACTACAAGATATCTTTTTTATCTTTTTATTAGGAAGACCTTGTGTTATAGTAAAATCTGAAATAATATTTTCATTTGAATTTATCCCTAAACTACCTGATGTTGTATTACGACCAACACCATATACTTTATTATCAGTAGTTACAAAAAAAGTAACCTCTCCATCTCCATAAATACTATCGATTTTTAGCATATTTCCTTCTGAATCTTTTAAATCTAATTTTATCGGTTCTCTACCAGTAAATTCCTTTTTTTGTTCACTTGTTAATCCTAATTTGTCATTGGAATTATTTCCATAAGCCCACACTTCATCATTTTGATCTATCATAAAAATTGCTAATCTTGCTAAAAATATTTTTTTATATTTATCTAATTCTGATGAAATCGATAGTTTATTCCAATTATATTGACTTATATTTCGTAATTCTTCTGGTGTACAATTTAAAGCTGTGCTCTTTACACCTTTTCCATATAAATCCCCATTATTATATAACTTGTATATGTTATTTGACTTTATTGAAGATATAAATTTAAATCCATAAGGATTATAGTTTGGATTTTTGTTTCCATTTTCCAAAAATTCATCTTGTACATTTCCTGCTAGCTTTTCATCCTCTATACCTGTCCCACTTACTTCTGATTCTGCAAATACTGGTGCATTTGAAGTTCCACTCATTACTGATGTTGCCATGTTAGAACTATAACAACTTACTCCTTTTAATGTTATCCCCTTCAATGAATATATCATTCCATTTGCTGCATCTATTACATAAGTTTTATCGCTTTTTATTCCAAGTGCTTCATTATTTAAGTAATATAAATCTTGTACTCCTGCTGGAAAGAATATCATTTCACTTTCAAATTCACTATTAAGTTCATTGCTACTGCTGAATATACTTGTTGTTGGTTCTTTTTCTGTCATGCTCCATATTCTATAATATCCTACTTCTCCTACTAATCTATTTGTACTTGTT
>CAPPGO010000020.1 GCA_948678575.1 uncultured Clostridia bacterium | reverse complement strand
CACCAATTCAATATTTTTATTATAAACCAACTTTTGAGCCAACCCAAATGTCAACTCCGCAAAAGATTCAGCACCTATATATCCTGATTTTCCATTTTTATCTTCATTCATAATAAATAACATATCAGTTTTTGTAATATTCTCAAAAAACTCTTTATGCACATTGGGATACACTTCCATAAACTTTGTCTCATCAATTTTCTTAGGATAATCTAATACCTCATAACCTTTATTTATAAAAAATTTTCTCCAGTTCTGTATTTCCTGTTGAAGTTTCGCACTCCCCGCAATTACTACTTTTTTCATAAAACTTATTTCTTTTCCAATTCCTATATTATTTTTTAAATTCTAAACAAATAAGCACATAATTCATCATAGCATTCATCTCTATTAACAAGCAAACCTTTTTCACGCATTTCATTTAACTCATTTACTGAAACAAATTTAATAGCCTGAACTTCACTATCTTGAAATTTAATATTTTCAGCAGAAAGCCCATATTGCCTCAAGATAAAGAAATCATAAAACTGTCTATCATAATGTTCATCACTTACCTTTTCTTCTTTTCGATAAGAAAACATAAAACGAAAATCTCTTACTTCAACAGTATAACCCAAACTTACACTTACTTCCTCACTAATTTCACGTGTAGCAGCTGTTAAAGAATCTTGTCCGGCAGATAAATGACCAGTTACTGAAATATCCCACATATCAGGATTTTTATCCTTATTATGACTCCTTTGCTGAATTAAAATTTCATTCTTATCATTAACAATAGCAACAACAATAATTCTATGCCATAATCCACATTTATGTACTTCTTTTCTAGGTAAAATTTGTCCTGTTTTAATTCCATTCTCGTCCAAAACATCTAAAAGTTCTTCTTTCATATATCCTCCACTCTATTTTTTATTCTTAATCATTATATAATAAAGTTTTTATAAAAGTATACTTCAATATATATATTATATTTCAAAGTCTTTCTTTTTATCTCTCTTCCAATTCAGCTAAAGCTTTCTCAATTCTATTAATCAATTTTTCATCTATATCAGTTACTTTTCTTACTGAAAAAGTTCTCACTCTATTTTGCAAAACTCCTTTTTCATTAATCCAAATAGTATTTAATCCAAACTTTTTAGCAGCAATAATATCTAAATCCAAACTATCACCAATCATTATACACTCTGATGGCTTATGATTTCCTATCGCATCCAAATAAACTTGTCTATCAGGCTTAGAAACTTTTTCACCATGAAACTCTGAAAAATATCTATCAATTCCCATGCTTTCTAATCTTCCTCTTTGAGATTGTTCAAAATAATTTGAAAGTAAAACTAACTCATACTTTTTACTCAAACTATCTATCGTCTCAAATAATTCCTGATTATTCTCTGGAACAGCATATCTGGCTAAATTACCAAAAAGACCTTGCAAAAACTCTTCATCAAGTTCAATTCCTAGAGCATCACTAAAATGCTTTAAATATTTTTCTATTTGATAATTTCCATTAACAATCTCATATGTGCCAATTGCACTTATATACTTCTGTACATTTTCATCTGACAACGCACCTACTCGTTCCAATGCACCCCTAATCGCTTTATCAAACGATACTCCAGTAATCAATGTCCCATCAATATCAAAAATTAATCTCTTTATCATACTTTCAACATCTTTCTTATAAAATATTTTTCAAAATAATTCCCATGCAATCATTGTACAAATTATCAGCTTCTTTTTCACTCAAACCAAATTCTTGAGCAAAATCCGCAATAATCTTTTCTTTATTTTTTCTACCAATAATTCCATGTTTATCTAAAATCTTCTTTATTATATCACACTGATCAACTGCTTTACCAGTCTTTACTTGCAATTTTGTCACAAATTCATCATTACTCATTTTCATTTCCATAAATTCTCCCCTTAGAATCCAATTGAATTTCATACCCATACTCAAAAATATAAGCCATAACATACACAATCAAACTCAATAACAAATTTACAATTTCAAGTTCAGCACCCATATCTACTTTTGTTATCATTTCAAATAATATTCCAGTCACATCTGGAAATAAAACCACTGCAATCAAAAAAATTGCAACCTTCTTAATATACTTAACATTTTCCAAAGTAAATGGTGTATCCTCATTATGAATATTTACAAATAATTTCTCCACATACTTAAGCATTATCCACATAAATAGTAATGTTGCCCCCATTGATAAAATCACAATTTCTGTTGTAACAATATAGTATATCGTAGAATGTCCCATCAAATACTCCTGCAAATCAGTAGTAGTTTGTATATTTATTTTCTCTTCACCAACAAAAATCACATTTTCTTTAATCTCATATTCATAACTTTGATCAAATACTGTTATTTCATTTTCAGATATTCTTGTATTGTTCAAAACAATTGGCACAGCTATCATACACAATCCCAATACAACAATTCCAATCATAAGTACAATTTGAGCTATTCTAGAAACAACATAAATAATCTTACTCATTCCTTTAATCTGCTTTTGTTTCTCTTCCTTAAATTTTACAACTTTCATTTTTATTTCTTCATCTAATGAATCAATATCTAGCAAAGTATCATTCACCAAATCATTTATATTACAATGAAAAATCTCACACAATACTAAAATATTATTCATTTCTGGATACGCCTCGCCAGTTTCCCATTTTGACACACTTTGTCTAGATACACCAACTCTTTCAGCCAATTTTTCTTGTGACATCTTTTTAGCTTTTCTCAAATTTCTTAAATTATCTCCAAACTTCATTAGACTACTCCTCCTATGTAAATAATTTATATTATTACTTACATTAATTCTACCAACTTTCAGTTGCACACTAAAAAATATATAACTTTGCAACTAAAAATTGACACCTTTTAGTGCCAACTTTCAAATTAAATCTCATCTATTCTCTTAGAAATCACATTCCAATCTTCATCAAACTCAAAAAACACATCTAGTTTCTTTCCTTCTAAAACCAAAGGTAGCCAGTACTTATCATCAACAAACATCTTATCATATGGAATCTCATTCACTCCAACCCATTGAGGCTTCATTTCCTCACTTTCTTTAGGCTCTCCTTCCCATTCAGAAGCAGTATACAAATGAGTAACAATATTTACTTTTTCCCCCTTATAAAACTCCACAAAGTCAAGCAACCCAACTTTTTCATACTTACTAGGAACAACACCAATCTCCTCTTCCGTTTCTCTTAACATAGCCATTTCAGGTGTCTCTCCAATTTTAAGTTTTCCACCCACTCCATTAAATTTACCAACTCCAAAACCTCGTTTTTTCATTGCCAATAAAATTTCATCATTTTTTCTCAATAACATTAATGTAGTTTCAACTTTTTCCATATAAAAACTCAACCTCTCTTACTTTGCAATTACTATTCCCTATTCATAAAATTCTCATGTTTTCTTCAAAATAATTATTACAATTAAATATTTTGTATCAATATATCACATTTCGACAAAATATGCACTACCCTTTATATATAATAAAATAAAAAACTAAACAGAAAGGTCATTTTAACATGAAACTTCTAAACCCAATTGAACAATCACCATCT
>CAPPGO010000019.1 GCA_948678575.1 uncultured Clostridia bacterium | reverse complement strand
GAAAAAGAAAATGTGTAAACAAAAGAGAAACAGAAGGAAAACAAAAAACGAATTTATTAAACAAGCAAAACGGAATAACCTTAGTTGCATTAGTTATTTCAATTATAGTAATGCTAATTTTAGCAGGTGTATCAATTAATGCTATTGTTGGTGAAGATGGCATTATTGGTAGAGCTACAACAACTACATTATTATCAGATTTAATAGCAGTACAAGAAGCTTATGATATATGGTGTGCTGGAAATAAAATTAATGATTTAGACGACAAAACGCGTCCAACGAAAAATATAGCTAGTACAAATTTAATTAATGACAGTAAAACTGGAAGATTATATGGAGAAATTGCGTATTATAGATTATGGGCAGAATATGGAGAAGAACCTCCAATTGATGCTATAACATCATCAACAGAATCATTTAATGAGTATTTTTTAGGTGATTTATATGGAATGGGATCAAGTGTTTTAGATTTATATGTTTTGGATTTAGATGCAATTGGCTATGAAAGTGACAATACATATTTAATAGATGTAACTAATGATATTATATATAGAGTTGAAGGACAAAAAATAAAAGGTGTCGATGTTCACAGTTTGCTAATGTTAAATTTAATAAATAGTGGAGATAAAACACCACCAATATATGCAGATTCAGAAAATATTGGACCAGCTGGTGGTAGACCATTAGCTAATGAATATGATGGTAAATCAAAATATTTGATGGATTCAGATGGAAATTATATAAATGAAAGTGGACAAATAGTAGACCCAGCAAATAAAGTAGAAAATCCTAATTTTGATGAGAATAGTTTTAGATTTATTACAAGTCCTTATACTACTAATATATATAAATTGTATAATGATGGTAGATTATATGGTAAGGGCTTAAAAGGCATAGGTCTACAAACTAGCCAAGAAGAGATGGATAAAATAGATAGTACAGTTTTTCAAAAATTCACAATTCCATCAGAAATTCCAAGTGTTAGTAAAATAATTCATGGTAGTGGTACAATGTATGTTATTGATAATGATGGAAACTTATGGGCATGGGGAACTAATAGTTATAATAAATTGGGATTAACACAAGAGCAACAAGTTATATATACGGGTAGAGAACCTGTACAAATAAATGTTGGTGGTAATATGGATAATTCTGGAAAAGTAACTGGAAGTAAGTCTGTGTACAATGTATTTGATATAGGCTCATGGTTATTTGTTGTAACAAATGATAATCTTTTATATGTTGCCGGAAAAAATGACAAATATAGTTGTGGATTAGGACATAATAATTTAGTTGAAAAACTTACTCCATGTACTTTTTCAGATCCTAAAAATATATACCAAATTTCGGCTGGTGGTGATTCTTGGTATGGAATTACTATTTGGTACAATAATTCACCAAGTTCAGTAACTATTGGTACACAAGAATGGAGTAATAATAATAAATTCTTTTATGCTGGACCTCAAACGGGATGGGGCTTAGGTGAAATTAAAAAGACTTCTTATGAAACTTTTTCAAGAATTTGGGATGGTAATGATGGTCAAAATATAGCTACTCAAATAAAAGAAGGTTCTACATGGAGTCATGGAGCTATATTCTTACTTCATAATGGTCAAATCGTGCAATGTGGATATGCTGGTAGAGGAGTAGGTTCTGGATGGATAGGTTCTGGTGTTGAAAATGGAACTCTAAAAAATAGAGGAGATATAAAAAATAAAACTTTTTCACATATTTGGGGACAAGGAAGTTGTTTGGTGGGATTAGCAACAGATGGAACCATTTGGGGAACTAGTACTTCTCCAAGCTTAGTTTTTGGAGAAACAACAACGGACTATTTAATGCATCAATTAACAGTATCATTTAATACTAGTAATTTAAAAGAAGTTCAAAATGCAGGTAATTGTATTTTCTATTTGTTAAATGATGGAACAATTTATGCTAGTGGTCATTATTCTAGTATGGGACTTGGAAGTGATTGGACTGAAACGATTATAGGCTGTGTTAATTTAAGCACTGGTACTTATGCAAAAAGTTTCCCTAAAATAAATAGTTTTTATGGTGGAAATTCTAATTTAGGAACTTTGGAAAAAGGAACAACATCTAATGGTAAATATAATCTTACATATATAGGAACAGATGGAAATATATATATGTTAGGAAATAGTAATATATTATTTAGAAATAACATATTAGAAAAGAATTGGGTTTTAGTAGCAACTAATGTTGCACAATTTGAAGTAGGAGCTTCTTATGGATATGTAGATTTTGATGGTAGAGTGTATGTAGCAGGTGAGAATTCAAAACACTTAGGCTTGAACTATTCAACTAATCAAAAAGTAAAAAAATTTACAGAGATAACACAGAGTGAGATAAAAGGGAAAGCTAAAAAAATACAATTTGGAGATTTAATATGTGGAATATTAACAACAGATGGAAAATTATATGTTACTGGTGAAAATACTGATGGCAATAATTATTATTATGGATTAGGTATTGATAATATTGGAACAATTGCGATAACTGATTTTCAACCAGTTAAATATAATAATGTAGTAGTAACTGATGTTAGAGATTATTCAATAAAGAGTGTTAGTAGAATTTTGCAGAAAAATAATGGTGAAGTATATGCTTGGGGATCATGGAATCGTTGGAAAATGAGTAATGCTGTTGATTCAACAACTTTATATAAGTCTAATTCGAGTATAGGAAAAATTGTGGACTTTTTTCCACAGGGTAGAACAAGTAAGGTTATAGATGAAAATGGAAAATTGTGGTATGCAGGAGATGATTCTAATATGATGGCAGGACATTATAGCAATACTGATTATGTAGAATTTACTGGTGAATTTAATAATGAGAAAATATTGCAATACGAGTGGTCTGGAAATCATTTTGTATTGACTGAAAGTGGAAAAGTATATGGTTGGGGAACAGCAACTGGTCTAGGTATAAATTCAACTGATACTGTATATAGTAATGACATAAAAGATTTAGGTATTTCAAATGTTAATTATATAGTTGCTGGGTCAGGATATATTATAGCAGTAAAAAATGATGGAACAGTTTGGGGAACAGGAACAAATCAATATGGTGTATTAGGTAGATGGAAAGGTTCAACAAGAAAAGGTGCAAATTCTCGTTATCGTACAGCATTTGAATGGGTAGAATGTCCTGAACTAGAAATATAATATTGGAGTAATAAAAACGAACGAAGTATCTAAAATTGAAGCAAGAGAAGAAAAATTCTCTTGCTCTTTAGATTTTAGTTCTTTTTTATGATTTACAGAATACAATTTACAAAGGCGAAAGGAAAAAAGATGGCAGGTAAAGGTGTATTATATAACTACTTACTAAGTAATAAAAAGAATTTTTTAATTATTTTAATTGTATTTTTTATTGGTATGTTATTGGGAATTTTCTTAATAAATCATACTGCTGAAAGTGGAATATTAGAAATAAATTCTTATGTAAATTCAATTCGTGAGAATTTGCAAAGTACAAATAATGTAAATATGCGTCAATGCTTACTGAAAAGTATTAAGCAAAATGCAATATTTATTCTATTAATGTGGTTTTTAGGATGTACGATAATTGGAAGTGTGTTTGTATATTTCTGTGTGTTATATAAAGGTTTCTCATTAGGATATACAATTTCAGCAATTATAGTAACACTAGGTGGAAAAAGTGGTAGTATATTTGTATTTGCATCTTTGTTATTGCAAAATATAATTTATATTCCAGCGATATTTTTATTAGCAGAAAGTGGGATTAAACTTTACATAAGAATTACTAAAAATTTAGCAAATGCAAAGCAAGAACTTTTAAGACACACTATAATTATGTTAATTTCAATGACTTTAGTAGTAATATCAAGCATAATAGAAGTATATCTATCGACAAATTTATTGATTTTTGTAAAAAAATTTGTCTAAAACGCTTTACATTTTGCAAGTAATTTGATATAACAATATATGTCTTATGTAAATTTGATTGAACTTTACATAGGACTTTAAAAAATGTATAGATTGGAGAAACGAGCAATGGAAAAACAAATCAAACTATTTTTAGACTTTTTAGAGAATGATAAGAAATTATCAAGCAATACTTTACAATCATACAAAAGAGATATATTGCAATATCAAGAATACATTGAAGAAAATAAAATAAACTATCTAAAAGTAGATAGTGATGATATAGATGAATATTTTAATCATTTAAAAGATCTTAATAAAAAAACTTCAACAATTTCAAGAAATTTAGCTACAATTAGATCTTTCTATACATATCTAGTAAGAACTAAAAAAATTAAGAGAGATCCTACTGTTGGAATTCAATCACCAAAAGTAGAGAAAAAAGTTCCTAGCATATTAACAGCAAAAGAAGTAGAATTACTATTAGAACAACCAAGTAATGTAGATTTAAAAGGAATTAGAGATAAAGCAATGTTAGAATTTGCTTATGCTACTGGTATGAGAGTTACAGAAATTATTTCATTAAATATTTCAGATGTAAATATAAAAGAGTCTTTGGTAGTTTGCAATAGTGGTTTTAAAAAGAGAAATATTCCATTAGGTTCAATTTCAATGAAAGCATTAATTGAATACATTGAAAAATCAAGACCAATTTTAATAAAAGACGATAAAACAGAAGCACTATTTGTTAATGTAAATGGTAAAAGATTAACAAGACAAGGATTTTGGAAAATTGTAAAATTCTATAAAGAGCAAGCACATATTTCAAAAGATATTACACCTCATGTTTTAAGACATTCTTTTGCAACACATCTTTTACAAAATGGTGCAGAAATAAAAGCTGTTCAATCAATGCTTGGACATTCTGATATTTCATCAACACAAGTATATATGCAATTTCAAAAAGAAAACTTAAAAGATATATATAATAAAGCTCATCCAAGAGCATAATAAAAAGCGGATTAGAAAAGTAAAAATACTATTCTAATCCGTTTTACATAAAAAACACTTGACAGTTGATATAAATACATATAAAATAATATAGTAGGAAAAAATACAATATAAATTATATAAATAGGAAATGCTTATAAAATAATTTATTTGTACATTGAAAATTTAATAGAAAAGAGGTAAACAATTATGTCAAACTTTTTAATTGTTGTTGCCACTATTCTAATCTCAGCTGTAATTTTTATACCAGTAGGTATAATTGTAAGAAAAAGAATTGCAGAATCAAAAATTCAAAGTGCAGAAAGAGAAGCAAGCAGATTAATTGAGAATGTTAAGGTAGAAGCTGAAAACATAAGAAAAGAAGAACTTATAAAAGCGAAAGAAGAAGTTCTTCAAATAAGAAATGAATTAGATAAAGAGATTAAAGAAAGAAGAGGCGACATTCAAGTACAAGAAAAAAGATTAATTCAAAAAGAAGAAAATCTTGAAAAAAGAACTCTTATTTTTGAAGGTAAAGAAAAAGAATTAGAAAAGAGATTTGCAGAAAACGAAGAAAAAAAACAAGAACTTGAACAAGCAGTTGCTAAGGAACGTGAAGAATTACAAAGAATATCAGGATTAACAGAAGAGCAAGCAAAAGAGCAATTGTTAAATGAATTAGACAGAGAAATCTCAAACGAAAAAGCAACTTTAATTAAAGATTTGGAATTAAAAGCAAAAGAAGATGCTACAAAAAATGCTAGAGAAATTGTAAGCTTTGCAATTCAAAAATGTGCAGCAGACCATACTTCTGAAACAACAGTATCAGTTGTTTCACTTCCAAATGACGAAATGAAAGGTAGAATAATTGGTAGAGAAGGTAGAAATATTAAAACTCTTGAAACACTTACTGGTATTGATTTAATAATTGATGATACACCAGAAGCAGTTATCATATCTGGATTTGATCCATTAAGAAGAGAAGTTGCTAAACGTACTTTGGAAAAACTTATTGATGACGGAAGAATTCACCCAGCTAAAATTGAAGAAATGGTTGAAAAAGCCAAAGAAGAAATTGAGGCTGAAATTAAATCAGAAGGTGAAAGAGCGGCATTAGAAGCAGGTGTTAATAATTTACATCCAGATTTAATTAAGTTAATAGGAAAATTAAAATATAGAACAAGTTATGGACAAAATGTTTTAAATCACTCAATGGAAGTTGCAAATTTAGCAAGAATTATGGCAGATGAACTTGGATTAAATCCCAAATTAGCTAGAAGAGCTGGTTTATTACATGATATTGGAAAAGCATTAGATCATGATATGGAAGGAACTCATGTTGAAATTGGTGTTGATGTATTAAAGAAATATAAAGAAAATGATTTAATTATTAATGCAGTAGCAGCACATCATGGAGATGTTGAACCTCAATCACTAGAAGCTGTCCTTGTACAAGCTGCTGATGCGATATCAGCTTCAAGACCAGGTGCTAGAAGAGAAACTTTGGAATCTTATATTAAGAGATTAGAGAAGTTAGAAGAAATTGCAGATTCATTTGAAGGTGTTGAAAAATCATTTGCAATTCAAGCTGGTCGTGAAGTAAGATTAGTTGTAAAACCAGACAAAGTATCAGACAGTGATATGGTAATAATGGCAAGAGAAGTTGCAAAACGAGTTGAGAATGAAATGGAATATCCAGGACAAATTAAAGTAAATGTTATTAGAGAATCTCGTGTAATCGATTATGCAAAATAATTTTAAAAGAAGACTAGAAATAGTCTTCTTTTTTTATGCTTTTTCCAAATTTTTTTTTAAATATCTTGACATAGGCGACTTTTCTCAATATAATAGGCATATATTCAGCAGGAGGTAAGCTTATGCAACACAAAGAATTATATTCTTTTGCAAATAAATATGAAAATAATACAGATGAGGAGCTTGTGACTAAAATAAAAAATGGAGACAAGTCTGCTCAAACATGTTTGTTCGAAAGATATAAAGATATTGTCAATATGAAAGCAAATAAGTTTTACATTATTGGTGCTGAAAAGGAAGATATGGCACAAGAAGGATTAATAGGACTTTATAAAGCTATTAAATCTTATGATGTAGACAAACAAAATTCTTTTAAAACTTTTGCAAACTTATGTATTGAAAGGCAACTAATTACAGCAATTAAAAGTTCAAACAGACAAAAACATATTCCACTTAATTCTTCTTTTTCACTTAATCTGTCTGCATATGAAGAAAATGATGATACAACAGTTATAGATGTTTTGGATACTAAAACAGCAGAAGATCCATTAGATACAATTACTAAAAAAGAATATATTGAATTTGTTGAGAGTAAAATAGATGAAAGTTTAAGTTCTTTTGAAAAACAAGTTTTAAATAGATATATACAAGGTGAAAGTTATAATGATATTGCAGTAAAATTAGATACACCAATAAAGTCTGTTGATAATGCAATTCAAAGAATACGAAAAAAAGCATGTAAATTTTTAGAAAATGGAGAAACTTTTGAATGATGCTGAGGCTGTTTGAACGAAGTGAATTACAGCATCAGTATGCAAACGGAGCAGAAAATTCAAAGAATTTTCGAGAGGCGGAGTTGCAACGTGCGATAATATAATGTGCTCCCATAGCTCAGTAGGTAGAGCACTTGCATGGTAAGCAAGAGGTCATGAGTTCGATTCTCATTGAGAGCTCCAACAAATACGAAAAGTAATGAGAAATCATTGCTTTTTTTATATGCTGATTATTCTAAAAGAAAAAAATTAATCATGAAATTTGTATAGACATAATCAAAACAATATTATAAAATAGATAATATGAAAAAGAGCAGATAAATAGATGTGGCTTTGCTATTTGATTTTGTAAGATATAGAAAGTTTTTGTAGTTATGCTATAATTATAAATTTTATACAAAGGAATAGTTAATATTGAAAGGAACTAAACATGAAAGCAACATATTCAAATAAAGAACGAAGTGATGAATTTATAAAAATTAAGCATAGAGGAAAAATTAATACACCAGATTATTTAGTTGAAGAGATATTAGATCAAGGAAAATATCTTTGTGGCAATATAAGCCAAAAACATGTTATAGATAATAGTTGTGGTGATGGGCAATTTATGATACATATTGTAGATAGATATTGTAAAGATTTTCTTATGCACTCAACAGACTTAAATCAATTAAAAGAAGAATTGGAGACTTATATTCATGCAATTGATATTGAGGTTAAAGAAATTGAAACAAGTAAAGAAAGATGTGATAAGGTTGTTCAGCTATATGGATTAAATGAAAAAATTAATTGGAACTTTTTAAACACAGATACATTAAAATATAATAAGTTTGATAATAAAATGGATTTTGTTATAGGAAATCCGCCATATGTGAGGGTTCATAACTTAAATGAGGAATTAGATTCTGTAAAAGAATATTTATTTGGCAATGGAGGAATGACTAATTTATATATTGTTTTTTATGAAATTGGCTTGAAGATGTTGAATGATACTGGAATATTAACTTATATAACTCCATCATCTTTTTTTACTAGTATTGCAGGAAATAATATGAGAAATTATATTATAGACAATAAATTATTGGAATGTTTATGTGATTTAAAACATTTTCAACCATTTAATGCTACGACATATACAACAATTGTAACTTTAAATAAATCAGAAAAATTTGAAAAAGTAAAATATTATGAATTTGATGAAAATACATTAAAACCATATTTTGTAGAAGAGTTAAATATATCAGACTACTATATAAACAATAATTTCTATTTTTCTAAAATGTCAAAATTAAAATTATTAAAAAATATAATTTATAATAATAATGTAGCGAATGTATTAGTAAAAAACGGATATGCGACATTGGCAGATAAAGTATTTATTAATGATTTTGAATTTGAGTCAAAATATATTATACCTATTGTTAAAGCTTCGAGAGGAAAATGGTCGAAAGTTTTTTATCCTTATGATGATAAAGCTAATTTAAGAGCAAATAATATACCATATTTTCAAATTTTTATATTATTTGATAAGCTTCCTTATTATAAAAAAGGAGGAAAATTTGCTAAGTATGAATTAATTACAGAGCATAATCTTACTAAATACATAAAACTTTCAGAAGATAATCCAGATACATTTTTACATACACCAGATAAAACATTGTTAATTTTGGTAAATTTGAAAGAAAAAAGTTTAGGACATATTTTTTTAACAGATAAAGATTATGCTGAATATTATAGCTCTGTTATAGATGATATAGATTTAATGAAATATTCTACTCGTATTAAAGACACATTTTCAAATTCAGTTATATTGAATGATTATAATAGTTTTATTGATAAAACTTGTCATATTATATTGGGTAAAATGAAATAAAATAGTATAAATACTTTTTTTACAAAATTTTTGAAAAAAATCTAATATGTTAATATATTAAGTATCAAGAGAGAGGCAAAGTATAACATTAATTTCCATAAGTAAACAGTGGTGGCTAAGGAAATTAAAAATTGAAAAATCTTAAAATAAAACTCAAAAATGAAAAGGAAATATTTCCTTTTATCTCTTTTAATTAAAAGAGATAAAAGGCCTTAGAAGAAAAAAAGAGTTTTAATTATTTTAAACAAAAAATGGCGGTTTACATAATTTACTCGTTAACTATCGCTTTTTTATGTAAAATAACAGAGATAGCCTCTAAAAATATTGAGTATAACAAATTTTTTCTGTTATACTGCAAAAGATAGAAAGGGGAAAAATGATGAAATCAAAAAAACAAATTTCATTAATAATTTCAGTTGTGTTTATGATGCTTTTTTCAGTAAGCTTCAACACAATCGTTTTCGCTGCTGATATTAACAGCAACGGAAATGTTGATGATGCAAAAGAAGCGTTAACAGAAAAAATAACAGCAGCTGAAGTATATACTGATTTAAGTATATATACAGAAGTTTCAAAAACAGCTTTTGAAACAGCTTTAAGTGAAGCAAAAGCAATTATGGCTACTTTTGCTGACGAAGATGAAGAAAATGATGCAGAAGCAAATGATGTAGATGCAGCATCTAATAAATTAGCTAATGCACAAGCTGGTTTAGTTATAGATATAGCTAAATTAGAAATTACAGTAACAGATGCAATATATACTGGAAGTGCAATCACACCAGTAGTTACTGTAAAAGATTCTATAACAGAAAAAAATAAAGTAAAAACTTTAACAGTAGATACTGATTATACAGTTGAAGTTGATGAAAAAGAAGATAATACAAATGTAGGAACAGCTTCTTTAACAGTAACAGGTAAAGGTGCATACGGAGGAACTGCAAAAGCAACTCTTACAATTCTTCCAAAAGATCTTAGCAAAGCTACTGTAACAGTAAAAACAACATCAAATGATTATACTGGTGAACCACTTTATGATGGTGTAACAGTTGAACTTGATGGAAAAACATTAGTAAAAGATACAGACTACAAAGTAACAATCAGTAATGATACTAATGCTGGTGAAATGACTGTAACAGTAACAGGTGTAAACAATTATAAAGGAACAGCAAGTAATAAAGCTACTATTAATGCATTAGATATTACAGGTGCTGATTTTGAAATAACAGTTGATACAGAAGACAAGCTATTTTCTGGAAGTCCTGTTGAAACAACAGTTACAATAACAAGAGATACTGGTGATGTAGATGAAAAAGGTGAACCAATTCTTGTTAATTTAGTTGAAGGAACAGATTATGTTGTTACTTACACTAATAATGATAAAGTTGGAACAGCATCATTAGTAGTAAAAGGTGTTGGAAATTATAAAGGAGAAACAACTCCATATACATTTGCAATCAAAAATAGAGCAAATAAATTAACTATAAGTGGAGTTAAAGCTAGTATGACATATATAGGTGAAGCTATAATCCAAGATATCACAGTTAAATGTGATGGAGTAGAATTACCTACAAGTGAATACAGTGTTAAATATGAAAACAACACAAATGCAGGAACTGCAAAAATCATAGTAACTTGTGATGGAAATTATGTAGGAACTGCTACAAAAACTTTCAAAATTGTACCACAAGTATTGACAGAAAAAGATGAAGATAATAATGACAATATAACAGTTGATTCTGTAACACCTTATGATGGAACAGAAAAGAAACCAGAAGTTACTGTATTAAATATTGCTGGTGACGAACTTGAATTAGATAAAGACTATACAGTTGTTTATCAAAACAATGTAAATGGCGGAACAGCAAAAGTTACAATAACAGGTAGAGGAAACTACACTGGAAGTATTACAAAAGAATTTACTATCGCTGGAAAAGCATTAGTAGATGCTGATGTAAGAATGGAATTACCAAAAGATGCAGTATATACTGGTGAAGAATATAAAGTTGCTGATATAGTTGTTGTAGATTCAACTATATCACAAGAAGGACCTGTAACAATAGTAAAAGATGTAGATTATAAAGTTGAATATACAGATGCTATTAATGCAGGTGAAGCAAAAGTTGCAGTTGTTGGAAAAGGAAACTATGCTGGAACAATAGCAAAATCTTTTACAATCAACGCAAAAGATATTATATTTGATGAAGATGAAAAAACAGAAGATAGACAATATGTTGTAATTGTTGATGAAACTTCAAAAGTTGCAGTAGTAGATGAAGAAGGAAAAGCAGTTGAAATCAAACCAGAAGTTTCTATCTTTGATGTAGTTAGAAATGTAAAATTAGTTGAAGGAACAGATTATGAAGTTACTTATGCTGATAATACAGTAGCTGGTGATGCTACAATCACAGTAGATGGTATAAATAATTATGCAGGAAATGCAGATTATACATTTACAATTGTAGCAGCAGATAAAGATATTGCAAAAGCAGTTGTAGATCAAAAAAGCATATTCTCAAAAGAATATGATGGAACAAAACAAACACAAGATGCTTTAACAGTAAGTATTAATAATACAAAATTAGTTAAAGATACAGATTATACAGTTGTTTATGAAAACAACATAAATGCAGGAACAGCAAAAGCTGTACTTACAGGTAAAGGAGACTATGCTGGTACAAAAGTAGTTGAATTTACAATTACAGCAAGAAAATTTGATTCTGTACAAGTAAAAGTTGAAAAATCAAGTTATACACAAACAGGTTCAGCTATCGAACCAAAAGTAACAGTTACAGATAGCAATTTAAAAGCAACATTAGTTGAAGGAACAGATTATACAGTTGTTTATGAAAACAACATAAATGCAGGAACAGCAAAAGTTACAGTAACAGGTAAAGGAAACTTTGCTGGAACAAAAACAGCTACTTTCACTATTGAAAAAGGTGAAGAACCAGTTAAACCAGTAGAACCAAAACCAGAAATGAAATTCAAAGATCTTACAGAAAAATGGTATTTAGATGCAGTTAAATATTCTTTTGAAAATAACATTATAAAAGGTTATGATGAAGAAACATTTGCACCAAATGACAAATTAACAAGAGGAATGGTAGTAACAATTCTTTACAGAATGGAAGGTGAACCAGCAGTATCAGGTGCACCAAAATTCTCAGATGTTAAAGGTGGATACTATAAAAATGCTATAAAATGGGCTTCTGATAACAAAATTGTTAATGGATATAAAAACACTAACAAATTTGGACCAGATGATAATGTTACAAGAGAAGACTTAGCTATTATGTTATGTAATTACGCTGAATTCAAAGGTAGAGATATGACAAAATCAAATGATTTAAAAGCATTCTCAGATGGAAACAAAGTTTCAAAATATGCTGAAAAATCAGTAAAATGGGCAGTAGGTTCAGGAGTAATAACAGGAAATAAAGATAAAACTTTAAATCCACAAGGAACAGCAACAAGAGCAGAAGCAGCTGCAATGTTCCAAAAATATTGCGTAAACGTAGGCAAATAATCCCACTTTTACATAAATAGAAAAACCAGTAGTATTTGGTACTGCTGGTTTTTTATAATGAAAAATCTTAAAAAGACAAGAATGTTAATGATAAAGCAGAATATTCATAATAATTTTGTAAAAATTATTATGAATGAAAAAAAGAAAGATTTTTGTATAAATATACAAGAAAATAAATAAAATCAAGCTTAAAAAAAATTTGACTTTATGAATACTTAAATATATACTAATATTATGTCGAAATATAAAATTACGACATGAAAAAGGAGGAAAAAATGAA
>CAPPGO010000018.1 GCA_948678575.1 uncultured Clostridia bacterium | reverse complement strand
TAAATTAATTAAGAATTAAATAAATAATATTAATTAATTAAAATAGAATTTTATTAAATAATAAATGATAAAAATAAACAATTAATTAAGAAATAAAACTAAAAATATGATTAAAAGATGAAAATTAGAATAAATACTATAAAAAATTTGAAAAACCTTGATATATAAAGGAAAACAAAGAATTTGAATAAAACTTTCCAAAAAAATTAAATTAAATATAGAAATTAGATATACAGGAATAAAATAAGTCAAAATTTAATTAAAAGATAATAATAAAAAATAAATAGAACTTTCCAATTTATAAAAATAAAATAAATGAAATTAAAAAAGAGTGAAAAATTTTTTGAAAATTGCTAAGAAATGTTACAAAAAATTTTGAGCAAGTTTTTGATGCTTAAAAAATTTTTAGACGAAGATGAAAAAGAGCAAGAAAAATGGAATAAAAGCACTTTTGATAAAAGTGGCACTTTTTTTGATTAGTGTAAGTTAAAAAAGTAGTGGAAAATAAGCGTTTCGGAGATTGGTATAAAAACGTCAAATACTTAACATAAAATAGTAACAAATGACTTTATGGATCAAAAATGGAAAAATGATTAAGCAGAAGGTAAGGTCTATAATGTCGAACCATAAAAAATGAAATTTTGTAAAAAAAGAATTTAGCTAAATTGACAAGCAATTTTTAAAGATATAAAAAATAAAAATTGGAATACGAAAAATATTTGAATCAGATTAAGAATAAAAATTTATTTATAATAAATAAAATCAAAAATAATATTTATATAAAAAAAGAAAAAATTAATTAATAAAAATTAAATAAATAATAATTCATAAAAATAAAATTAATTATAGATAATAAATATAAATAAAATGAAAATTATTTTTATAAAATATAATAAAAAAGAAATTAAATAATTATAAAAAATTAATTTAAAAATAGAATTAAATTAAAAAAATATTATTAATAAAAATAATTATTTTATTAAATATTGAATAATTAATATAAATTAATTTATTTAAAGTTTTATTAAATAATAAATGATAAAAATAAACAATTAATTAAGAAATAAAGCTAAGAATATGATTAAAAGATGAAAATTAGAATAAATATTATAAAAAAATTTGAAAGACATTGATATATAAAGGAAAATTAAAGATTGGGAGAGAAATTTTTAATAAATTTAAATAAAGTGTATGAATTAAATATAAAAGAGTAAAATAGATCAAATTTTAATTAAAAGATAATAATAAAAAATAAATAAAACCTTCCAATTTATAAAAATAAAATAAATGAAATAAAAAAAGAGTGAAAATTTTTTTGAAAATCGATGAGAAATGTTACAAAAAAATTTGAGCAGGTTTTTGATGCTAAAAAATTTTTTAGAAGAAGAGAAGAAAGAGCGAGAAAAATGACATAAAAGCACTTTTGATAAAAGTGGCACTTTTTTTGATTAGTGTAAGTCAAAAAAGTAGTGGAAAATAAGCGTTTCGGAGAATTGTGTGAAAGAGCCAAATACTTAACATAAAGTGGTAACAAACAGGTTTATGGAGTAAAAATGAAAAAATGATAGAGTAGAAGATAAGGTCAAGAATGTTGAAGCATAAAAAATGAAATTTTGTAAAAAAAGAATTTAGCTAAATTGACAAGCAATTTTTAAAGATAAATTTGAAGATATAAAAAAGAAAAATTGTAATACGAAAAATATTTGAATAGTATTAGAAATAAAATATATTTATAATAAAAAAAATCAAAAATAATATTTATATAAAAAGAAAAAATATTAATTAATAAAAATTAAATAAATAATAATTTATAAAAATAAAATTAATTATAGACAATAAATTAAAATAATTATAAATAAAACAATAATTATTTTATAAAAATATAATTAAATAATATTGAAAAAAGAAATTGAATTAAATAATTATAAAAAATTAATTTAAAAATAAAATTAAATTTAAAAATATAATTAATAAAAATAATTATTTGAAAAAAGAAGAGAATTATTTAATAAAAAATCAAATAAATAATATTAATTAATTTAAATAAAATTTTATTAAATAAGATAAGATAAAAATAAAAGAAATAAATAATTAATTAAGAAATAAAAGTAAAAATATGATTGAAAGATGGAAATTAGAATAAAAATTATAAAAAAAATTTGAAAAACACTGATATATAAAGGAAAACAAAAGATTTGAAAAAATTTTTCTAAAATATATAAATTAAATATACAAATTAGATATGAAAGAATAAAATAGATCAAAATTTAATTAAAAGAAAATAATAAAAAATAAATAGAACTGACTAATTTATAAAAATAAAATAAATGAAATTAAAAAAGAGTGAAAATTTTTTTGAAAATTGCTAAGAAATGTTACAAAAAATTTTGAGCAAGATTTTGATGCTAAAAAATTTTTTAGAAGAAGAGAAGAAAGAGAGCGAAAAATGGAATAAAAGCACTTTTGATAAAAGTGGCACTTTTTTTGATTAGTCTAAGTCAAAAAAGTAGTGGAAAATAAGCGTTTCAGAGATTTGTATGAAAACACCAAATACTTAACATAAAGTAGTAACAAACAGGTTTATGAAGCAAAAATGAAAAAATGATAAAGCAGAAGATAAGGTCAAGAATGTTGAAGCATAAAAAATGAAATTTTGTAAAAAAAGAATTTAGCTAAATTGACAAGGAATTTTCTGGATAAATTTGCTGACATTTAAAAATAAAAATTTTAATAGCAAAAAATTAGAATCAAAAAAACAACAAAAATTAATTTATTATAAATAAATTAAAAACAATATTTATATAAAAAAGAAAAAATATAAATAATATTCATTTATTAAAATAAAATTAATTATAAATAAAATAATTAATTATTTATAAAATGTTTCACGAAAAACAATTTAATAAAAATACTCATTTAATAAATAAAATTAAATGAGCATAATAATTATTTTTTGATTTTTTTTGAATTATTTTCTTTAACCATATTTTCAATTTCAATTGCTTTTTTTGAATTATTTTTCTTTTTTAAATTATCCTTAGCAACAGTAGTTAATAATTTAATTCTATTTGTTTGATTTGTTTCACTTGCACCAGGATCGTAATCAATAGGAGATATGTTTGCAAATGGATATTTTTCTCTAATTGATTTTATAACTCCTTTTCCTACAACATGGTTAGGAAGACAAGCAAAAGGTTGAACACAAACAATATTTGGTATATCATTTTCAATATATTCAATCATTTCAGCAGTTAAAAACCAGCCTTCACCAGTTTGGTTACCACTTGATAAAATTGAATTTACTGAATGTTCTAGATGTTTAATGTCAGAAGGTGGTAAATAGCCTTTTTTAGAATTAGCTAATGCTATTTTACTATCCTTTTCTAAAACTTCGATTAAATCTATTACTATTTTATAAATTCCAGCTTTCCCAGTATCTAAGTGCAATAAATGACTATTTGTTATTTTATTCATAGCAACATATTTTATAAATCCCATAAAATCAGGAGCAATAACCTCAGCACCTTCTTTTTCAAGGACATTTACAACAAAATTATTTCCAAATGGATGATATTTGATGAGAATTTCACCAACAATTCCTACTTTTGGTTTTATTTTAGAAGTGTCTAATGGAATTGCTTCAAATTCTCTAATCATATCATAGATACTTTGTTTAAACTCATATATTGTAGATTTTTTTGTTAATTTTTTGCATTTTTCTAGCCATTTATCAAATAATGCCTGAGTTTCACCAATGTGAATTTCATTAGCTCTATTTTTATAAAGCAATTTTTGTAGTAAATCGCCATAAATAAGTGATTTTAGCAATTTTTCAATCATTTTTGGCGTAATTTTGAAGCCACTAGATTTTTCAAGCCCAACCATATTAAATGATATTACTGGTACTTGTGGAAAACCAGCATCTTTTAGAGCTTTTCTAATAAAACCGATATAATTTGTAGCTCTACAACCTCCACCTGTTTGAGACATAACAAGAGCTGTTTTATTAATATCATATTTTCCAGATTCTAATGCTTCAATCATTTGACCAGTAGTTAAGATTGAAGGATAACAAGCATCGTTATTAACATATTTTAAGCCCGTTTCTACTGTTTTATCTGAACAATCTCTTAGTAAATGTAATTTATATCCTAATGATTGCATTGCAGCTTCAATTAATTCAAAATGAATTGGAGCCATTTGAGGACATAATATTGTATAATCTTTTTTCATTTCTTTTGTAAATGGTACTTTGGTAATACTATAATTTCCAAGTTCTTTTATGTTTTTAGGAGCAAGTTCCTTTTTTAATTGAATTCTTTTGTTCATACTTGCAAGTAAAGAACGAATACGAATACGAATTGCACCTAAATTATTTATTTCATCAATTTTAATAAGAGTGTACATATTATCATAACTTTTTAAAATTTCTTCAACTTGGTCAGTTGTAACAGCATCTACGCCACAACCAAAAGAAGTAAGTTGTATCATTTCAAGAGAATCAGTTTTTCCAACAAAATCAGCAGCAGCATAAAGTCTTGAATGGAAAACCCATTGATCAACAACACGAATAGGTCTTTTAATCTCTCCTAAATGATAAATGCTATCTTCTGTAAGTACACATAAGCCAAGGCTTGTAATTAAAGTATCAATACCATGATTAATTTCAGGATCTATATGATAAGGACGACCAGCAAGAACAATACCACGAAGATTGTTCTTTTCCATATATTTTAATATTTCTTGTCCCTTGTCTTTTATATCTTGCTTAGTTTTTTGATATTCATTTTCAGCGGATATGGCTGCTTCGGTAAGTTCTGCTTTTGTGAAATTGAATTGTTTAAAACAATCAGCACTATATATTGATTTTACTAAATGTTTAATATCATCAATTGGTAAAAATGGATTCATGAAATTTATATCATTTTTTCCAATTTCCTCAACATTATTTCTTAAAACTTCTGAATAAGAAATAACGATTGGACAATTATAATGGTTATCAGAACCCAAATTTTCTTTTCTTGAATAAGGAATACAAGGATAAAAAATATTTTTTATACCTTGTTTTATTAAACTAATAATATGACCATGAGCAAGTTTTGCAGGATAACAAACTGACTCTGATGGCATAGATTCAATACCTTTTTCATAAGTTTTTCTATTACTTTTTTCAGAAAGAATAACTCTAAATCCTAATTTTGTGAAAAAAGTAAACCAGAATGGAAAATCTTCATACATATTTAAAACCCTAGGTATTCCAATAGTTCCACGAAGTGCATCTTGTTCTGATAAAGGTTCATAATTAAATAATCTTTCATATTTATATTTGTACATATTAGGTAAATCTTGTTTTTCAACAGTATTTCCAGCACCTTTTTCACATCTATTTCCAGATATAAATTTTTTACCATTAGCAAAGCTATTTATAGTAAGTAAACAATGGTTTTCACAGCCTTGACAACGAACATGATTTATTTTTATATCTAATTTATTGATTTCCTCTTCTTTTAATATTGTAGAATAATATTCCATATCTAAATTAGCATTATATTGTTCTTTTGAAAGTAAAGCCACTCCATAAGCACCCATTAGTCCGGAAATGTTTGGTCTAATTACATTTTTTCCAACAATAAGTTCGAAAGCTCTTAAAACAGCGTCATTATAAAATGTTCCACCTTGTACAACAATATTTTTTCCAAGGGATTTTACATCGCGGATTTTCATAACTTTTTGAATTGCATTTTTTATAATAGAATATGAAAGTCCAGCAGAAATATCTCCAACTGAAAAGCCTTCTTTTTGTGCTTGTTTTATTTTAGAATTCATGAATACAGTGCATCTAGAACCTAAATCAACAGGCTTTTTTGCATTAATAGCTTCTTTAACAAAATTTTCAATAGGAAAATCTAAGCTTTTAGCAAAAGTTTCTAGGAAAGATCCACAACCAGAAGAACAAGCTTCATTTAGCATAATATTGTCGATTGTATCATTTTTTAATTTTATGTATTTCATATCTTGTCCACCAATGTCAATAATACTATTAACATTAGGTTGAAATTCTTTTGCAGCTGTATAGTGTGCAATTGTTTCAATTTCACTTAAATCTATGTTTAAACCAGTTTGAATAAGTTTTTCACCATAACCAGTAACGCCACTAAAACGAAGTTTAGCAGTTTTTGGTAATACTTTATATAATTTTTTTAACATAGAGATAACACTTTTTAAAGGATTACCTCCATTATTATTATATAAAGAATAAAGTATTGCACCTTCATTATCGATTAATACTAATTTTGTTGTAGTAGAACCAGCATCAATACCTAAGAAACAATCGCCAGAAAAATCTTTTAAATCTTTGCTTTTTACAGTATCTTTATCATGTCTAACTTTAAATTCTTCATAATCTTTTTCTGTTTCGAAAAGAGCTGGTAAATGGTTGCTATCTGTATAATTTGATTTCTTAAAATCTTTTAATTTATTTTTTAATTCTTCATTTGAAATTACTTCTCCATCAAAAGAAGCTAAACAAGCTCCACTAGCAACAAAAAGATGTGCATTTTCTGGTATTATTATTTGTTCATCTTTTAATTTTAAAGTTTCTATAAATCTATTTCTAAGTTCTGGTAAATAGTTTAAAGGTCCACCTAAAAAAGCAACATTGCCTTTTATAGGTCTTCCACAAGCTAGTCCACTGATAGTTTGATTAACAACTGCTTGGAAAATAGAAGCAGAAATATCTTCTTTTTTTGCTCCTTCATTTAATAAAGGTTGTATATCTGTTTTTGCAAAAACTCCGCAACGAGAAGCAATAGGATAGATGGTAGTATGTGTTTTTGCAAATTCATTCATTCCAGCAGTATCAGTGTTAAGCAAAGTAGCCATTTGGTCTAAAAAAGCACCTGTGCCACCAGCACAAGTTCCATTCATTCGTTGTTCAATAAATTTATCAAAATATATAATTTTAGCGTCTTCGCCACCAAGCTCAATAACAACATCAGTTTTAGGGATATATTTTTCAACTGAATTTTTACAAGCTATTACCTCTTGAATAAAAGGTATATCTAAATATTTAGCAATATCAATTGCACCTGATCCAGTTAACGCAATTCTAAAATTGTAGTTTGGAAAGTCTTTTAAAAGTTTATTTAGTGTATCAAAAAGTGTTTTTTTAGTATCTGAAAAATGTCTTGTATAGTTTGAAAGAACTATTTTTTCATTTTCATCTAATACAACAATTTTTATTGTAGTTGAACCAATGTCAAGACCAACATTTAATATTTTGTCCATATAAACCATCCTTTAATGTTGTAATTTTATATAAAAAAGCTTTACACAAATAAAGCTTTCCCCACATATATTATAACATTTTTTCAGAATTAGTCAACTAATAATTAATTAGTTAAACATTAAAATATAATGTAATATAAACCAATAATGACAAGCACTTCCAAGCATTACAAATACATGAAATAATTCATGAAATCCCCAACCTTTAAATTTGCGTTTTGGAAATTTAAAAGCATATATAATTCCACCAATAGTATAGAAAATGCCACCAAGTACTAGCCAAAATAAAGAATAAAGTAAACCAGCATCTCTAAAAGTGGTAACTAATGGATAAATAGCTATAATTACTACCCAGCCCATAAAAAGATATATAGCAGTAGTAATTGCTCTTGGAGCTTTTATCCAAATAGCACTTAGAATAGTTCCTAAAATAGCAAATCCCCAAATAATTCCAAATATAGTCCAGCCCCAAGGTCCGCGTAGAGGGACTAAACAAATAGGAGTATAACTTGCTGCAATGAAAAGGTAAATCATTATATGGTCTAATTTTCTAAAAACTGAAACTCCACGTTCACTGAGATTTAACCAGTGATATAGTGTACTAAATAAATATAATAAAACTAATGTAGTTCCAAAAATTGTGTAAGAAACTATATGATATGCATTTCCCCAAATAGAGGAAAAAACTATTAAAATTACAAGACCGTATAACTGAAAGGCCTCCTGCTATACAATGTGTAAGACCATTTAAAGGATCACGAAGTTTTGCCATAAATAATATCCTTTCTAATTTAATATGTAGATATAATATACTATTTTGACTAAAAAGTCAATAAAAACGATGACATCTAGTTATTAAAACTAGATTAATATAGTAATATTGTACTATCTAAGGAATATTATGGTACAAGGAGGTAGATTTTATGCGAAAAAAGATTATAATTGGTGTAATAATTTTATTATTAATTATTGTAGGAGTATTTGTGTATTTTAATGTTGGTATAGAAACAGAATATATTCCAGAAAGTGAAATTGATGAATCTGAATACAGAAATACTATAATTAGTTTATATTTTCAAAATAAGGAAAGTAAAGAGTTGCAAATAGAAACAAGATTAATTGATAGTAAAGAATTATTAGATAATCCGTATAATAAGTTAATTAATTTGCTATTAGAAGGAACAACACTTGAAACATTAGAAAGTGCTATTCCAAAAGAAACTAAATTAATAGGAACAGTTTTAGAAAATGATTGCTTAGTAGTAAATTTATCTAAGGAATTTATTGAAAAGCAAGAAGGAGATGCTGTTGCAAAAGTAAATTCAATATATTCAATAGTAAATACAGTAACAGAATTAAAAGAAATTACATCTGTTAGAATTTTAATTGAAGGAGAGGCTAATAAAGGTTTTGAATCTGATGGAATTAAATTTGACAATGTATTTGTAAGAATAAAATAAATGTGTTATAATCAGAGCTAGAAATAAAATAAAAAGGTAATTTATATGGAACTTAAAGAAAATGAAAGAATAGATGATTTAGAATTTAAAGGTTATAAAATAATTCAAAATACAACAGGATTTTGTTTTGGAATAGATAGTGTATTACTTTCTGATTATGCAAAAGATATAAAATCTGGTGCAGAAATAATAGATATTGGTACTGGTACAGGAATTATAGGCATTTTACTTACAGGAAAAACAAATAATACACATATTACTGGTATTGAAATTCAATCAGAAGTAGCAGATATGGCAAGAAGAAGTATAAAACTTAATGGAATTGAAGATAGATTTTGCATAAAAAATATGAATATTAAAGATATTTTTAAAGAAATGCAGCAAAATAAAATTGATGCCATAGTTACGAATCCACCATATATGAGAGAAAATACTGGTGCAAAAAACATTGAAAAAAAGAAATTAATTTCAAGATGTGAAGTAGAGTGTACATTAGAAGATATAATAAAAATAAGTTATAAACTTTTAAAAAGTAATGGTGAATTTTATATGGTTCATAGAGCCGAGAGAATTGTAGACATTCTATTTTATTTAAGACAATATAAATTGGAACCTAAAAAAATAAGATTTGTTCATTCAAAAGTATTTAAAGAACCCAATTTAGTATTAATAAAATGTGTTAAAGATGGGGGAAATGGCTTGAAAATAGATAAACCACTTATTGTTTATGACGAAAATGGAAAATATACTGATGAAATATTAGAAATATATAATAAGAAAGGGAAATGAAAGAATGTCTGGAAAATTATACTTAGTAGCTACACCAATAGGCAACTTAGAAGATATAACTTTAAGAGCTTTAAAGGTGTTAAAAGAAGTTGATATAATTGCAGCAGAAGACACAAGACATACATTAGGTTTATTAAATCATTTTGAAATTACTAAGCCACTTATTAGTTATTATAAGCAAAATGAAAAAGTGAAGAGTGAAATGCTTATAAAAAAACTACAAGAGGGGCAAAATATAGCAGTAGTTTCAGATGCTGGAACACCAGGAATTTCAGATCCAGGAGAAGAAATTGTTAAAGTTGCAATTGAAAATAATATAGAAATTGTGCCAATACCAGGTGCTTGTGCCTTTGTAAATGCTTTAATTGCATCTGGTATGAGTTCAAAAGAATTCGAATTTATAGGTTTTTTATCTGCAAATAAAAAAGAAAAGAGAGAAAAGTTAGAAGAAATTAAATTTGAAACAAGAACTCTAATTTTTTATGAGGCTCCACATAAATTACAAATTACATTAGAAAGTATGTTAGAAATATTAGGAGATAGAAATATTGTACTTGCTAGGGAACTTACTAAAATTCATGAGGAATTTATTAGAGGAAAGATATCCACAATATTAGAACAAATTGTGGATATAAAAGGTGAATTTGTAATTATTGTTGAAGGAAATTCTGTTTCAAAAAAGGATATTGAACTTGATAATTTGAATGAACAAACATTAGAGGAGCACTACGAATTTTATGAAAAACAAGGGTTAGACAAAAAAGAAATTGTTAAGAAAATTGCCAAAGATAGAAATACCAATAAAAATGAGATTTATCAGTATTTTTTGAATAAATAAAATTTAAACATCATATTATTTAGTGGAGGAAATAAAATGCTAAATAAAATATGGTGTTTTTTTATTTTAATATCAATAATTTTTGGAATAGCTAGCGGAAATATCGAGGCTGTTAATAATTCAGTGTTTTCTAGCATAGAAAACACAATGACTTTATTAATAAAAATGATAGGAGGAATGTGTTTTTGGAGTGGAATTATGGAAATAGCAATGCATACATCACTTCAAAATAAATTAAAAAATTTTATAAAACCAATAAATAATTTTATTTTTGCAAAATTAGATAAAAATTCATCAGCTTATGAAAATATTAGTATGAATATGGCAACAAATATGTTGGGATTAGGAAATGCAGCTACGCCATTAGGTTTAAAAGCAGTAGAAGAATTAGAAAAAATAAATGATAAGCCAGATAGATTGTCTGATGAAGAAATTATGTTTATAGCTATAAATACAGCATCTTTGCAAGTTATACCAACTAGTATAATAACTATTAGAAGTTCATTAGGCTCAACGGCACCAGGCTCAATTATTTTAGGTGTTTGGTTTTCTACTGTTGTTGCATTTATATCAATTATAATTATTACTAAAATTTATCTAAAAATAAGGAGAAAATAGAATTGAAAATCGTAAGCTTTATAGGGAATTCAGCAACAATAATTATTATAGGTACAATAGTTATTTTTGCTGTACTAGAAAAAAAGAATGTATTTGATTTATTTGTAGAAGGAGTAAAATCTGGTGGAAAATTAATGTTGGAATTATTTCCAACTTTAATTGGTTTATTTGTAGCAGTTCGGAATGCTTAGTAGTTCAGGTGCTATCGATTTTTTGAGTGAAAAAATATATTTAATATTTAAAAGTGTAATAGTATTTGAAGAAATTGTGCCACTTGCTGTTTTAAGACCAATTTCAGGTAGTACAGCTATGGCAATAGGTATGGATATTATGCAAAAAGTTGGAGTAGATTCAGATATAGGTAGAGTAACAGCATGTATAATGGGAGCTAGTGAAACTACCATATATGTAATTGCTGTATATGGTTCGAAGTTAAAAAATAAAAATATAAAACCTGCCTTATTTATTGGTTTATTAGCAGATTTTATTTGTGTTATATCATGTATAGTGGCATTAAAAATAGGTATTATATAGTAATTATTTTGCTAGGATTAAAACGACTAGCAACACTAATTCTAATGTCATTAGTATCTATATTATTATGTATTAATTCCTCAGTTACAGTTTTATAAGCCATTTCTGGAAAATTATTTTCTTTGCTTAAATGACCAAGCATAACTTCTTTTAATTCTTTTCCAAATAAATTAGATATAGTTTTTCCAGCTTCTATATTTGAAAGATGTCCATGAGGTCCAGCAATTCTTTGTTTTAAACTATATGGATAGTTTGAAACTTTTAGAATTTCAGGTTCATAATTGGCTTCTAAAAGCATGAATTTGCTATCTTTAATATTTGAAAAAATGTTTTCATCAATATGACCTAAATCAGTAGCAATACTGATTTTTTTTGTACCACTACAAATACTAAAACCACAAGGATTCACAGCATCATGAGGTGTACTAAATGGAACTATTTGTAAGTTTCCAATATGAAATTCAGTATTATTTTCAAAAGTTTTAATATTGTTACTTGTCATTTTATTTCGCTGATTTTCCATTGCTTCCCAAGTTTCACAATTGGCAAAAACAGGTATATCATGTTTTTTTGATATAGTACCTAAGCCTTGAATATGGTCAGAATGTTCATGCGTAACTAAAATAGCGTCTATATCAGTAATATCTATATCAATATTATCAAGTGCAGTTTCAATTTTTTTTGCACTAGTTCCACAGTCTATTAGAATTTTTGTATTATTAGATTGTACAAATAAGCTATTTCCAGAGCTACCACTGTACAAACTGCAAAATTTTAACATTTGTTTTTCGTCCTTTGCTACTTATTCTTCTACTCTTTTGATTTTTGCACCTAATTTTCTAAATTTTTCTTCTATATTTTCATAACCACGATCAATATGATTTAAGTTATAAATTTCTGTTGTACCATTTGCAATAATACCAGCTATAATAAGTGCTGCACCAGCTCTTAAATCTGTTGCTTGTACAGGAGCACCTTTAAGTTCAGAAACTCCTTCAAAAAATGCTGTTTTTCCTTGGGTAATTATGTGTGCACCCATTTTATTTAATTCAACAGCATATTGAAATCTAGATTCCCAAATAGTTTCATTTATAATACTTGTTCCATCAGCTATTGAAAAAACTACACCCATTTGAGATTGTAAATCTGTTGGAAAACCAGGATAAGGAAGAGTTTTAATAGACGCTTTTGATGGTCTTTTTTTACACCATACTCTTAAATGATCTCCATTTGCATCAACATTAGCACCCATTTCAGTAACTTTTGCAATAATAGGTTCTAAGTGTTTTGTTATACAATTTTTTATAATGATGTCACCCTTTGAAGCAACAGCTGCAAGCATAAAAGTTCCAGCTTCTATTTGGTCAGGAACAACTGAATATGTAGCGTTTCCAACAAGTTCTTTAACACCATTTATTTTAATTAAATCTGTTCCAGCACCTCTAATATCAGCACCCATTGTATTTAAAAAGTTTGCAACATCAACAATATGAGGTTCTTTTGCTGCATTATCTATAATTGTTGTACCTTCTGCAAGAACTGCTGCAAGTATAGTATTGATAGTAGCTCCAACAGAAGCGACATCCATGTAAACAGAAGCACCTTTTAATTTTTTTGCAGAAGCAGAAATTTTACCTTGTGAAGTTTCAACAGTAGCACCTAATGCTTCAAAACCTTTAATATGTTGATCCATAGGTCTTGGACCTAAATTACAACCACCTGGAAGTCCAATTGTAGCTTTTTTAAGTCTTCCTAAAAGAGCACCAAGTAAATAATATGAAGCTCTAAATTTTCCAGTAGTTTCGATAGGTGCTTGATGTGAATTTACATTTCTAGTATCAATTACAACTTCATGTGGAGTTTTCCATGTAACAATGGCTCCAAGTTCTTGTAATATTTCGCAATATAATTTAACATCACTTATATTTGGTAAATTTTCAATTGTACAAATTCCATTTATTAGTAGAGTTGCAGGGATAATTGCAACAGCAGCATTTTTAGCACCACTAATTTCTACCTCTCCTTTAAGAGGTGTTTTTCCTGTGATAACAAGTTTTTCCAATATAATACCCCCATATATTTCAAAAAATAATCATAATTTCTCACAATATCAATTGAAATATATCATAAAATAAATGGATTTACAATATCTATTTTGAATTAAGTAATTCTAAAATTTTAAATTTAAGTTTTACATCTGGTGAAGAGCTTGAAACAAGCATAAATTCCTCTTCTGTTAAATTATCTTCTAAAATTTTTTGATCATCTTCTTCTAAATATCCACTAGAAACATCTATAAAGCAAAGAGGTGGAAATAAACTGCACCACCAGTTTTGACCTTGTGCTTCACCAATTTTGATTCTTAAAGCATCATAATCGCCAGCTGGTAAACTAATATTTCCATAGTATTTAGTAGGAAAATAGAAATTACCAACTTCAATTGTAACAGGGTAATCATATCCAAGTTCCTTAATTTTATTTTCAGCAACGACTTTCAAATTATCTAAGTTGTTATTTACATTATTGATAGTTTCTTCTTTTGTAGTAGAACTAATATTTATAGTTTCCATATATTCTATAATGCTGTCTCGAACAGCTAATTTTAAAGCTTGGTCGCTTTCGGAATTACTATTTGCAAGAATATGAAGTCTAAAAATATTATCTTGAAGTCCAGCAAATACTTTATTTGAATAAGAAAAAATATTAAAAATCAAAAAAATTACTAATAATAAAAATATACTCAAAAAATGTTTTAATTTCATAATTTTCAAATACCTCCTAATAATAGTAAGTTTTTACAAATATTAAAAAATTATGCATAGAAATTTTACACTAATTACAACAAAAGGTTACAAAAAGGACACAATTATAAAATAGTATAAAGATATTCGATTATATAAGGAAAATTCTCAAAAAGTTTAAAACCGTAAACATATATTGACTTCATTTTTAAAATGATATAAGATATAAACGGTTTAAATAAGAAAGGAGACCATAGAAAATTATGGACGAAAAACTTGAAAAAATTAAGAAAAAACTTAAAAAATATGGGCAAGAACATTTACTTCAAAAGTATGATGAAATGGATGCAAAATTGCAAGAAGAATTATTAGAACAAATTGAAAATATAGATTTCGATTTAATGCAAAAACTATACGAAAAAGCACAAAAGCCAGTAGATTTAGAGAAAGTTACAGTTGAACCAATAGAACATGTTGATAAATCAAAATTAACTGCTAGCGAAAGAGAAATGTACGAGAAAAAAGGTATAGAAGCAATAAAATATAATAAACTTGCTGTTGTTACAATGGCTGGTGGTCAAGGAACAAGATTAGGACATAGTGGACCAAAAGGAACATTTATATTTGACCCAGAAAAAAACAAATCAATATTTGAAGCTTTATGTGATACTTTAAAAGATGCTATAAAGAAATATGATACAGTTATTCCTTGGTATATAATGACAAGTAAAGAAAACAATGAAGCAACAACAAAATTCTTTGAAGAAAATAATTATTTTGGATATCCGAAAGAAGCAATAAAATTCTTTAAGCAAGGACAATTACCAATGATAGCATTAAATGGTAAAATCCTTATGGAAGAAAATGGTTTAGTAAAAGAAGCTGCAAATGGTCATGGTGGAACTTTACATTCAATGGAAAAAAGTAATGTAATTGCTGAAATGAAAGAAAATGGTATTGAATGGGTATTTATAAATGGTGTTGATAATGTTCTAGTAAAACCAGTTGATCCATTACTTATGGGAATGTCAATCCATAATAAAGTTTTAGGTTCAGTTAAAGCTATTGAAAAAACAGATCCAAAAGAAAAAGTAGGTGTATTTTGCAGAAAGAATAAAAAAGTAGGTGTTATTGAATATACTGAAATTTCTGATGAAATGGCTCATTTAAGAGATGACTATGGTTCTTTGGTATATGGTGATGCAAACGCTATATTTCACTTATATAATATAAAAGGTTTGGAAAAAGTTAGTGAACTTAGCCTTCCATATCACACAGCAGTAAAAAAAGCATCTTATATAGATGAAAATGGAAAGAAAGTTGTTGGAGATAAACCAAATGCATATAAATTTGAAATGTTTATTTTCGATTCTTATGAGATGTTTGATGATGTAGTTGTATTAAGAGTAAAAAGAGAAGAAGAATTTGCTCCAATAAAGAATGCAGAAGGTCAAGATAGTCCAGAAACAGCAAGAAAATTGTATAAAGACTATATGAATAAAGTAGAATATATGAAAAAATATCAAGAATGGTCTACAAGTTCTGTATTTGATGAGGAAACAAGAAAAGAATTATTACTAATTGCTGGTGATGAAGAAGAAATAAAAGATAGATTTTATAAAGATTTAGAATTTGGAACAGCTGGAATGAGAGGCGTTATAGGAAACGGTACAAATAGAATGAATATTTATACTGTTACAAAAGCTACACAAGGTTTATCAAATTACATTTTAAGACAAGGTGTTGAAAGTAAAGGTGTAGTCATCGCTTATGATTCAAGAAATATGTCTCCTGAATTTGCAGAAGCAACAGCTTTATGCTTTAATGCAAATGGAATAAAAACATATATTTTTGATAGTTTAAGACCAGTTCCAGAATTATCTTTTGCAGTTAGAGAATTAGGATGTACAGCTGGTGTAATGATTACAGCTAGCCATAATCCACCAGAATATAATGGATATAAAGTATATTGGGAAGATGGTGCTCAAATAGTAGCTCCACATGATAAAGAAATAATTGCAGAAGTTAATAAAGTTAAAGATTATTCTTTAATTAGATCAATTTCATTAGAAGAGGCAAAAAAATTAAGATTATATAATGTTATTGGTAAAGCAATGGATAAATTGTATTTAACAGCAATAAAAAAACAAATATTAAATCCAGACATTATAAAAAAAGAACAAAAAGATTTGAAAATAGTATATACACCACTTCATGGAACAGGAAATGTGCCAATTCAAACAGTTTTAAATGAACTTGGATTTGAAAATGTTTATGTAGTTCCAGAACAAGAACTACCAAATGGAAATTTTCCAACAGTTGATTATCCAAATCCAGAAGATGCCAGAGCATTTGAACTTGCTTTGAAATTAGCTAAAAAAGTAGATGCAGATGTTGTTTTAGCAACAGACCCAGATGCTGATAGATTAGGTGTGTATGCAAAAGATTCAAAAACTGGTGAATACAAATCATTTACAGGAAATATGTCAGGCTTACTTATTGCAGAATATGTACTTTCTCAAAAGAAAGATAAAAAGATATTACCCAAAAACGGTGCTTTAATTTCAACAATAGTTTCTTCAAACTTAGCTATTGCAATTGCAGAAAGCTATAAAATAGATTTTATTGAAGTATTAACAGGATTTAAATATATTGGAGAACAAATTAGAAACTTTGAAGCAGATGGAAGTCATGAATATTTATTTGGATTTGAAGAAAGCTATGGTTGTTTAGTAGGAACTCATGCAAGAGATAAAGATGCTATAACAGCTGTTATGATGCTATGTGAAGCAGCAGCATACTACAAAACAAAAGGCCTAAGCTTGTGGGATCAAATGATAGAAATTTATGAAAAATACGGATATTATAAAGAAGGTATTACTACAATTACATTAAAAGGTGCAGATGGTGCTGAAAAAATACAAGAATTAATGAATGATATTAGAAATAATCCACCAAAAATGCTTGGAGGATATAAAGTAACAAGAGTAAGGGATTACAAAACTGGTATTATAGTAGATACAAAAACAGGTAAAGAATCTGAAACTGGTTTACCAACTTCAAATGTTTTGTATTATGATTTAGAAGATAATTGTTGGGCTTGTGTAAGACCATCTGGAACAGAGCCAAAGGTTAAATTCTATATGGGTGTAAAAGGTAAAACTATGGAAGATAGTGAGAAAAAATTAAATCTTTTGAAAAGAGATATGCAAGCATTATCTGAAAAATAATATAGTATTTTATATAAAAAGTTGGGTATTATAAGAAATAGTACCCAACTTTTAAAAAAAATTTAAAAATTTTTAAAAAATGTGTTGACAATCATCAAAAAATATTGTATTATATACAAGCGGTTGCAATTAAACCGCACCATAATTTTTTATGGGCTATTAGCTCAGTTGGTAGAGCACTTGACTTTTAATCAAGTTGTCCCGCGTTCGAATCGCGGATAGCTCACCAAATGAATATCGAAAGATATTCATTTATGGCCCCTTGGTCAAGCGGTTAAGACATCGCCCTTTCACGGCGGAGACATG
>CAPPGO010000017.1 GCA_948678575.1 uncultured Clostridia bacterium | reverse complement strand
AATGTTTCTAATTATAACCTTTTCCATTTTTTATCACTCTTTCAAATTGTAATTTTGCGATTACTTTTATAATCAATATTTGCTAATTTTGCTTGTTTACACAAGTCTTTTGTTTGTATTTTATATTGTTTTCCATCTTTTATTGTATAAGTGCCACATTGTCTAAATTCAAAATCTACATTTTTTCTTATACATTGTTCTCTAATATCTAATACCCATTTATAATCAAATAGTCTAGCATTTATATCTGATTCTCCACCAACAACAACTAATTCTATATTATCAAGATATTTTTCAATGTCTATTTTATCTAATAATGGTTGTGCTGTTATACATTTATGCTTTATTGGTAAATCTTTAAAAATTGATAATTTATAATCTACATTTTTTTGATTTTCAATAGTACAACATACAACTACATTATCATATCCATCATTCCAGTCATCTGGGATACATTTCATAAATCTATCTATTCTTTTTGTTAGAAATAGAAAGGTACAATCTTGTCTTTCTTTAATCATTTTCCAACAATCATTTCTCCACTCATCTGCTTCTTCAATTAAGAAATCAGTAGAAAAGCACAGATAGACAATACCTGATTTCATTTTATAATTACCATTTTTTAATTTTTCGATTGGCTTACCAAAGTCTTTAGTTTTTACTATTTCATTAGTATTAACATTTCTTTTTGAATCACCTTTATGAATATAGCAATGTAAACAACCATCACTACATTTTTTACACCCTCGCCACGGATTCCACATTGCCATATTATTTTACTCCTAAAATCTTGATTTTTCATAGTTGTAAGGAATACTTGTTCCTACAACAACATCTTCTATTTTTTCTATAATTAACCAGTCATCCATATTACCTTGATGATCGAAATCTAATGGTGTTATTTCCTCTACATTTTTAAATTCCACTAAACATAAACACTTTTTATGCCATCTCTCTTTTTGCTTGTCAGTTAGTTGCAGTTTACTATTATTATCTTCAATAGTTTTTGTTATTTTATCTTCAGATAATTTAATAAAATTTTGAACTTCTGTTACAACTGCTTTGGCTGTTATTTTTTTAGTACCTTTTTCCATAAAATACAATACTTCATCTTTAAACACTCTGCTATGTGGTATTTTTCTTCCTGCTGCTCCTCTTATAATCATTGTTTTGCTACCACCTAAAATCTTATTTAATTCTTTCGACTTATCATCACAATATACTAAATGCACCATAATTTTTACCTCATCTTTCTAATTTTTAAATTGTAATTTTACAGTTAGATATTATATTCAAATCCAACTTCTAAATATTCTTTTTCTCCTATTTCTATTGTTCTTTCTTTAATAATTTCTCCACCCATTTTAGTATAAAATTTTTTAGATGGCTCATTATCTTTTAAGCACCACAATATCATTTTCGTTTTATTTTTGTTTTTAAACTCATTTACAACAAATTGAAATAGTTTCGTTCCTATGCCATTGTACTTTAAATTTGGTTTAACATATAGTGCTAATAATTCACAATCTATATATGATATATCTTGTGTAAATTTATTACTATCAATATATCTACAAAATCCAACTACTTGATTATCTAATTCTGCAACTATAAAACCATTTTCTTTATAATCATTACTTCTCTTTTTTATTCTTTCATTTCTATTCATTGAATTTAAAACATTGTCATCAACTATTCCTTTATATGCTGATTTCCAACCATCTATTTGAATATCTACAACACTTGGAATATCTTTTTCTTCAATGTTTCTAATTATAACCTTTTCCATTTTTTATCACTCTTTCAAATTGTAATTTGTTTTTATAATTCATCTTCTAACACAATAACTTTTGTCACTTTAGTTAATTGTGCTGGTGAGCTTTCTAAAACATATCCTGTTGAAGTAATTGAAATATTTTGTCCCTCTTTTAACTTTGATGAATCTATCGCTGTATAACTAGATTTTGTAGATTTAGGTTCTATCCATAATATTTGTGTATTGTTATCAATCGAAAAATCAAACTCTCCTCTATGGTTTATGTCGTTAGATTCAAGTCCTTTTATTAAAACTGTTGTTATTCCATTATATTCACTTATTCTTTTTATTTTAGCATTAAATACATCTTCTTTTACATCTTTAAGTCTAAAAACAAACCATTTATCATTAATTTTAACTTCAATAGTATTTTCTGCACCATATTGATATTCAGGATATCCACTAAAATTTGATTGATTATCTTGTGTTGGTACTTCATCTTGTTTTACATTTGTAGTAATTTGTCCATCCATATTGCCACATCTTCCAGTAACTGTACTTTCTTCTCCATTATTTATATATAGTTTACCATTTACTTGTATCATCTTTGTATATTCTTCATTTTTTCGTAGTTCTTCTTCAAATTTTGTTTCATATACTTTCATTTCTTCATTAAAGTCATTGTAATTTATAAACCAAGTACCAATTTTAATATCATCAAATCCTTCTAGTGTGTGAAAATCTATTACTTTATATCCTAATCCTAAATATTCCTTTGTTCCACCATCTCGGTATGTTGCTATATTAATACAAAATATTGGCTTTTCTTGTTTTTTTGCTCTGTCATAATCTATTACAAAAAATATTGCTCCTAATACTACTATTATTCCTAAAACTATAAAAAGTATTTTTAATTCCTTTTTCATAAAAATCACCATTTTAACCTTTCATTCAAACATTTAATCATAGCGACAACTTACTATTTGTCTAAAAGTATTATATCATAAACTCTCATTAAAGAATATAATTTTATTACATATAGATAGTTCGACTTACTTCTTCTAAAAATGATTTAGGTTCAAAAGTATAAGAATCATATTCATATCCAAATACTTTTTGAAAATTATCTTTTGACTTTTTTATATTTCTATTGGTAATAGCATTATTTATATTGCTTTTTATTGTTCTTTCATTAAAGTTATAGATATTGTGTAAATGATTGTAAATTTCTTCAAGAGTAAAGAAGTCAAAATTGTTTATTAAAATGTATTGAATAGATTTATTTATCAATTTTGTACCTATATGAGAGCTTTTTAGTCCAATAGTTCGTAAAGTATTAGTAATTTGTAAAATTTGTTTTGCACTTAATTTTTGACTAATTTCTTTCATATTTTTACATACCTTTCTATAACTTTAAATAAAGTATATCAAATTTATGTAAACTCATCAAAATATAAGAAATTGCACTATACGCAACAAAATGTGCATACAGTGCAACAAATTTACGATTTTTTATAATAAAAATACTTAGAAATAATGAAAAATGAACTAAATTTTAAGAAATTAATGAAATAGTGCACTCTGTGCAACAAAAAAAGAAAGGCTCGGAATCCCAACGAAACTCTGCCTTTCTTCGTTTTAAAATTACTTTTAAAACTTTATAATTATCTAAATGATTGAGGCATTTAGAATAATTACCAAATTATTATATATAACTTTTCTTATTTTGTAAATAAAAAATGGGGAAAAATGTTTTCCCCACTTGGATTAACATCCGCCACTTCCGTGGGCACATTTCTCTTGAGAATTTCATTGTTGGGATTCCATCCTTTCCTTAAGTCTCTATCTATATTGCATACATTTGGAATTCCAACTTGGCGGAATTTCTTATAAAAAATCGAGCCCTCAATGCTCGACTTTTACAAATGTATACAATCAAGCATTGCTTGGGCAGATATTCATAAGAAATTGAAAATCTACCTATAAATAGGTTTTTATATTTATATTATAACATGTTTTGTGCTAATAATCAATGTATCACAGTTACTAAGCGGTAAAGCAGTTTTTTAAAATTGCAAAATATGTCAAATAATGTTATAATAATATTAGTGTTTTTATTATGTATTTCGTATAGAAATATTGGAGGTTTATATGTCGAATTTTGATGCAAAGATATTTGGAGAAAATATAAGAAAATATAGGAACGAAAAAGGATTGAGTCAACAAAATCTTGCAGACTTAATAAATAAAAGTAGAGCGACAATTTGTAGGTTTGAAAGTGGAGAGTTATTACCCAATGCTGAAGAAATCAATGTTATTTGTGATGAGTTAGGTATATATGAGTCTGATTTATTTAATAGAAAACATGCTTTTTCTAACAAGAAGAATATAAAAAATCCTTTTGGAACAGATACTCTATATGTTTATTTTAACGCATATAATCCTAACACAAAAAAATTTAATAAAGATAAATGGATTATAAAAATTAGAGAAAAGGCAGATAGAATTGAAGTAGATTTTGTAAATTCTCATGATAAATCAATTTGTTCTACGGGTTATATGTTAGCTGATGATATGGTAGCTTTTCTATCTTATGAGAATTACAAACCTAATCAAATGAGATTAGATATATGTGAAATGGTTATTAGGGTATGTTATGGAACAGATGAGCTAATGTTAGGTGCATATTTTGGCACTAATGCTCAATATGAGCCAAGTATAAGAAAATGTTATTTTAGTAAAAAAGATATAGAATTTACTGACGAAATGTTTGAAGCATTAAAGCCAACAGATAGTGAATTACAAAACTTGAAAAAGAATTATGCCTTGTATTTAGATATATTTAAAAAATAGATTTTTAAAATCTTAAAAGTTGTTTTATTAGCGAACGTAAAAATTAAATTTTGCGTTCGCTTTTTCTTATGTTTCAAGATATTTAAAGATTTTTGTAAATCAAAAATTTAATCATTTTTAATCATTTATGTTTTTAATTAACTTTATCTAATCATTTACGTTTTAAGTTTAAAAATCATTGTATCATTGAATTAAGCTTAAGCCTATCTAGGCTACCGGTAACCTAAATATATTTTAGGAGATTTAAAAATGAGAAAAATATCAAAATCAATAACAAAAGATAAAAAGAGAAAATTAAAAAAGTCTGACAATTTGTTTACTAAAGATGTAATAAGTTTAGACGACTCTAAAAATAAACAATATTTAGATGATTTTGCATACAAAATATATCTAATAAATCTAAATAGTGAAAGTGGTGATTCTGATGAAAACTAATGAGATTATAGTTGTTTATAAAGAGGTTGGAAAATCACCAGCACTTCAAAAGATAAAAAATGATATATCTGAATTTGAAGAAATAATAGGACGGTAAAATTGAAGAAATACCCTATAAAGATATAGTTATTGTTTGTAAGAAAAATAGAGATAATTTAAAACCTAATATATCAATTACAAGAGAATTTTTAAATATACCTGAAACAATAAAAGGAAACATTATTATAGTTTGTAAAAAAGATAAAGATTTTAAATCAATATCTAAAGCACAAGCTGTTGAATATGTAACTTTTTTAGAAAGGTCAAGTTTTAATTATAATGATTTACCATCTAGTAAATTCACATTCTTAAAAGATATAAATATACCTTTTAAGTTATCTAAAGAAAATAATAAAAATTTGAATGATGAAACTTTAAAAATGATTTTATCTATTCAAACAGTAATTTTGAAGTTTATAGAAAGCATTAAAAATTAGTGTGAGAGGAGATAAATCATGGAAGAATTAAATAACAAAGTAATAGATGAAATTCAAAATACAGAAGATAAAAAAATAAATATAAATGTTCGTAATCCTTTAACTCCTCAAGATTTTATGGCTATTGAAAGTATTAGAAAACTAAAAAACCCTTTTAGAATGATTGGTGTAGAAGTTGTTATGCAAGATTTACATATATGTAGGTCAATAGCATATAGGTTATTTCAAAGAGATGACTTCCCTTCAATCAATGTTGGAAAAAGTAATCAAATAATGCTTTTATCTTATATGATTTGGAAAATGCAGAAAAGAACATAGGAGCTTTTATTGGGTAGACCAAAAGGAAGTAAAACAGGTAGCGTTTTCTTTAACAAAAGTAAAGGCAAATGGTTTTGTGAATACTATGTAATCGATAAAGATACACATAAAGAAGTTGTAAAGCAAAAGACTGTAAGCAACGAAGAAGAAGGAAAACAGTTTTTAAGTAGTTTGCAATATCAAAAAGGAAATGAAATTTTTATCAAAAATAATGGTATTCCTTTAGGAAAGTTGATGAGGTCAAATGTTCAAAGAAAATTAGATATGAACTTAATCTCTGAAAATCAATACGCAAGAGTATTGAAAACTATACAGATTATAGAAAAAAACGATATAGCTGATAAGAAAATAGAAGATATAACAAGTGACGATATTCAAACATATATAAATTCATTAAAAGATTATAGTAATTCTTACATAAAAAAGTTAATGGAGCAATTTACTCAAAGTTATACTTTGGCAATGAATAAAGGTTATATTACTAAAAATCCAATGTTAGATGTAGTTAAGCCCAAAAGCACAAAATCTGATAAAGAAGTTCGAGCAATGACTCTTGAAGAACAAAAAGTATTTACAGATTATTTATTAAACAGACAAATTGAAGAAGAACCATATAAAAATGTATATTTAATTCAAATGTATGCAGGACTTCGTGTTGGCGAAGCTCTAGCTTTAAAAAGTGGGGATATAGATTTAAGAAAAAATTTAATTAGAGTAAATAAAACATTAACTACTGATAAAAACGGAAAAGTGGTAATGGGAAATACTACAAAAACTTATGCAGGAATACGAGAAGTACCAATACCTGAATTTATAAGAGATTCTATAATAGAACAAATGGAAATTTCAAAAAGTCAAAGGGATCATCAGTTATTTATTAGCCCTAATGGAAGTTATGTAGATAATAGAAATGTAAATAGAATTCTTAAAAAGAGATTATCAGAACTTGATATTACAGGAATATCAACACATAGCTTAAGACATACTTATGGTACTAGATGTGTTGAAGCTGGTATGAGAGCTGTTGCAATTCAAAGACTAATGGGTCATAAAGATGTTTCAGTCACTTTAAACACTTATACATCTGTATTTAATAAATATAAAGAAGATGAACTTGAAAAGGTTAATAATTACTATAAAGATAATGAGATTATTAGAAAAAACATACCTAGCATAATTGAAGATGATATTTATTTTTCTGAAGATTATTTTAATAGAAGATTGAGAATCTTAAAAGAAATCTATTTAATTGAACATGAACAATTGAGAACTGGAGTTATATCATTTCCTGAATATGAAGAAAACGTAAAAATTTTAAAACAATTATCTCAACAAGAGGCAGATTTTGATTATGATGAGGATTATGAAAAAACTGCAACGCTGATACAAACAGAATATATTTTAGAACAATTTTTTAATAGAAAAAATAAAGGAGAGCGACAATTAACATGAATAAATCAGATATAAAACAAAGAATAGATGGATTAAATACATATATGCTTTCAGATAGTGATAAGCAATTATTATTACTAACAATATCAAGTGATTACACCTATAACAAAGCAATAGCTATTGTTGATAAAAACAATAATAGTAAAGACTGGTATGCTATTGACGACAAAATGTGTTTTAAAACATGGAATGAAATTGAGGCTTTTATAGATGGAATATGCAAAGGAAAAAATACTGACTTTCATGAAATGCACGAAGAAAGATAAATTTATAAAATTGTTTAAATTATATTTAATCAATTTTATAAATATAGTGGAAGGGTTTGGGAAACCGACAGAGGTTTCCTAAATCAAGATTATTAAAATAGTAATTAGTAATAATTATGATATTTATTGATATTAGGTAGAATTCAACAAATAATTTTAAATAATCTTGAAAAGGGTTTATTAAGGGAAGTTTGTTCCCTTAATCATACAGAGAAACTTTGTTTCTCTAGTATGTTAGAGCATTGAAGTGACCCACAAAAGTTGGACAAGTGTCTATGCTGTTTTAGGGTAGAAATCCATTCTGTACTGAATTGGACTTTTACCATTTAGCCTTAACTTTATTCTACTATTATTGTAGTAATTTATATATTCATCTAGTTCTTGTCTAAACTGATTTATACTTTTGAATTCTCTGTTATAAAAGAATTCTGATTTTAATATACTAAAGAAATTTTCAGCACATGCATTATCTAAACAATTGCCTTTTCTAGACATGCTTTGTCTTATTCCTTTATCTTTTAAACGATTTTGATACCTTGTCATTTGATATTGCCACCCTTGGTCAGAATGCAATATTAAATTAGTATCATCTGGAATTTTAGCAAAAGCTTTGTCTAACATATCTTCTATTTGATGAAAATATGGTCTTTCAGATAGATTATAACTTACAACTTCACCATTATACAAGTCTATAATTGGTGATAAATACATTCGTGTATTTAATAAGGCAAACTGTGTAATATCTGTAACCCATTTTTGATTTGGTTTATTTGCTTTAAAATTACGATTTAAAAGATTTATAGCTACATAACTACCATAACCGCCTTTATATGAACGATACTTTCTAATCTTAACAAATGACTGTATTTTAAGTTCTTTCATAAATTTATACACTGTTTTTCTGTTAAGTTTATAACCTCTATTATATAGTTCTAAAGTAACTCTACGATAACCATATCTACCTTTATTAGAATGATAAATTTGTTTAATTACATCTTTTACTTCTGCATATTTATCTGTTCTAGATAAAGTATTAATAATGTAATAATATGTACTTTTAGATAATTTTGCCTTTTGTAATAGAGCCGTTATTTTATATTTGTGCCTTAATTCGTAAACGGCTAATGCTTTTTCTTTTTTGGTTGGTTGATTCTTTTTTGAACTAAGGCATCTAATTTTTTTAAGTAGTCGTTCTCCATTCTTAAATCTTCGATTTCTTTTAAAAGTTCTTCTTTACTTTTATCTGTTAAATCTGAAGTATTGGGTTTTGAGCTTTTTCTCATTCTTTTATTTCGTTCTACTTGCATGTGATTAATTGCCATTGAGCGATTATTTAGCAAGTATTCACGACCTTTCTCGTCATACATTTGCTTCCATAATACTATGATTGTTGAAGAAGGCAATTTAAAATGCATTCTTGTCTTTTCAAAAGATAAATGGTTTGCATACATATATTCTACTACGCTAACCTTAAAATTTCCATCATATTTTCTAATTTTTTGTGGTTTTAAACCATCTTTACCAGAATTTCTGTAAAGATTACACCAAACTCGAATTTGTTCCTGATGGATATGATATTTTTGGGAAGCTTGTTTATATGAATGCTTACCTTCAATAACAAAATTAACAATTTCGAGTTTTAACTCAAAAGGGTGTCTAAACATACTGGTGGACCTCCATTCATACTAAATTTTAGTCCAATATTTTTGGTTCACCTCACATGAAAATGCTAACGAGTAATTAGACTGAATAATAAGAATTATAATATAAGTAAAGCTACGAAGGCTTACTTATAAATGAAAGGAAAATAAAAATATGAGTAATAACATATCTATACAAGATTTAGATAAATTATTAAAAGCAAATGAAGAAGGAACAATTAGTTTGCCCAAAAGAGAAATTGAGCTAATCCAAAAATTGAAAAATGGAGAAACAATAGATAAAAAATATAATAGTATTATCAAATTGGATATAAAGCAATTAGAAGAAAAAAACAGCTTAGATGAAAAACTAGATAATGAGTTTACAAGTTTTTGTGAAAATGCTAAAACAAAATCTCCTCAAGAGATATTAAATAGTGCTTATGAAATAACTGTAAAGGAAGAAATAAAAGATAGCTTAAAAAATATGGATTTATACCCTTTAGAAGTTAGTGCTTTATTAAAACAAAACGATATTTTAAGTGAATTTTATCACGATTGGTTAAATGTTGACACACCTTTAGTCGAAGTATTAGAAAATTCAATACAAGAATCTATTGCTATGGTAACAAGATATTATAAATCAAATAGCAAAGAAAGGTAGGTTTTTAAAGTGTGAGCTATGCTATTATACGAAATGCAAAGTACACAATAAATAATTTAAACGGAATTTATAGACACAATGAACGAAAAAATACCAATTACTCAAATAAAGATATTACTAAAGAAAAAGCAATAAATAATTATTCTTTAAAGAATTGTAATATGCCATATAGTAAGGCTTTTAGAAAGATAAAAGAAGAAAATAATTTACAGGGTTGGATTAAGAAAAATAGTAATGTAGCTTGTGAATATATAATTACTTCTGATAAAGAATTCTTTGAGAATATTGGCGAAGAAGAAACAAAAAGATATTTTAAAACTGCTTTTGAATTTGTAAAGAATTATAAAGATTTAGGAGAAAAGTACATACTTTCTGCAAAAGTTCATAATGACGAAAGTACACCACATTTACATCTAGTTTTTATACCAGTTGTCCACAAAAAAGATTCAAAAAGTGGAAAAGTAATTGATAAAATCTCCTGTTCAGAGTTTTGGAAAGGTAAAAATAGTTATAAGATTTTACAAGATAATTTTTATTCATATATGATTAAGTCTGACTTTGATTTAGAACGTGGAAATAAAGAAGAAAATGAACATATACCAATAGAAAAATTAAAGAAAGTTACAAACTATGAAGTTCAAGAAATGTTTAAAGAAACAAATAATTTAGAACAAGAAGTAATAACAGATAATATTGAACTATTAAAAGATAATTATAAAAGAGTTATTAGAAAATTTAATACTGTTGCTAAAAGATATACTAAAATTAAGAATATAGTTGATGAAACAATGTTTAAAACAGAAACACTACAAATAGAAAATCAAGAATTAAAGCGAGAAAATGTAAAACTAAAAAGTGAAGTTGAAACATTAAAGAACTTTATAAATAAGACTTTTGAGTGTGTTCATATTTTATTTGATTTTCCAATAGATAGACTTAAAAGTATAGTTCAAAACTTTTGGGAGAATGTAAGAAAATAAACGTTGAAAGGTCGTGAAAAATGAATAAAAGTAAAATTGAAGATTTATACGATAATATGCAAGATAAAATTGTACGAGATATTTGTAAAGATAGTAGACTAGATAATATATGGGCTGAAATTAACGAAATTGATGAGTTGCTAAAAAATACTCTTTCTAAAGAAGATTACGATATATTTGATGATTACTTATCTAAAGAGGCAAAGTTAATTGATTTGGAAAGAAAAAAGGCTTTTGCTTATGGTTATAATCTTTCAAATAAATTGATGATTGAATCGATGAGAGAATAAAGTTAATATGATTTGGGAAGTATGTATTACTTCCCTTTTTAATTATTGCATTTTATTAAGTGGCAGTGATATTATTAATGTAAATATTTTTATTGAGATGATTTTAAATATTACAGAAATACTACATTTTAAAAATCTACTTGACAAAAATACTATAAAATAGTAAAATATATTTACGAAACAACAAGGAGGTTTTTATGTATAGTAATGTAGACGAATTATTAAAGAATGAAATTACACCAGATTTTCAAAGACAAATTTATTATGGAGTACAGAATGGTACAGTAATATTTAAAGAATTATTAGGTGATAATATAGAATTGTTTGGCAATAGCTTAAGTAGTAATGTGCTTCCTAGAATAATGAATTTTTGTATTAATAGGCAATTTTCTCCTGAAATTTATATTAGCAAAAATGGGTTTATTTCATATGTAAAAAATGTAAACTGTTTTGGACAAAAGATAGTTGTACTAGAAAATGAAAATTTGATATTGCATGTGGCGAAAGTTCAAAGAGGTAGTAAACTACCTTCTGAAGCAAAATATAAAAAAGCATTAGCACAAAATAACACTTTTGCAGATGGACAGATGCAAATGGATTTATGGAATAAAGATTCTAATAAGATTAATGATATTTCTAATTATGGAATTATTAGTTATAGTCTAACAAAAGATTTTAATGTTGAATCAATATTTTTGGTAATACCTAATACAACATTTGATGGTTATATAGGAGATATTGATATAATGTCAGAAGTCGAAAAAATAAAATCTGTAGACACTGATAAACAAAATGAAAAAACATTAATAACATTGAAAGAAAAAGTAAAAGAAGATATAAAAGAGCAACAAGAGAAAAAAATAGTAGAATTAAAATGAAATTAATATGGAGATAAATATGATTAAAGATGAATATAATGTTGAAGAACCTAAAATAATTCCATCTAGATTAAAGATGGCAAGAATTTCAAGGGGATTTTCTTTAGCTGATTTAGAGAACTTAATTGGTGTTTCTAAACAATTTCTTTCTCAATGTGAATTAGGAACTGTTAACCCTAGTGGAGCTGTTATTCGTAAAATAACTGAAGTTTTAAATTATCCTATTAGTTTTTTTCTTAAACCAATGTCAAAAAAAGAGTCATTAAGTGCAACATATTTTAGAAGTAGAAAAACAACTCCAAAAAAATTAAAAGATGCTGCGGAAGAAAAAGTATTTATTTTTGATGAAATTAAGCGATATTTTGAGGAATATGTTAATTATCCACATATAAATTTGCCAGTTATTCCACAAGAACTTTTGAAGGAAAGATATGATTTTGAAGATATGGAAAAAATTGCAACATATGTTAGAGAATATTGGAATTTAGGAAATGGTCCAATTGAAAATTTAATATCTTTATTACAAGAAAACGGTATAATTATTTCAAAAATAAGAATAAAAAATAATAAAATAGATGCATTTTCAAAATGGTTAAATTCTGTTCCTTATATTTTTCTAACTGTTGATAAGAATTGTGCTGTTAGGTCAAGATTTGATATATCGCATGAATTATGTCATTTGTTATTACATCAATATATAACTCAAGATGATATAAATGACAAAAAAATATTAGATAAAATTGAAAAAGAGGCTGATATGTTTGCAGGTGCATTTTTATTACCAGCTAAATCTTTTTCAAGGGAGGTGTTTTCTTCATCATTAGACAGTATGATTATGTTAAAAAGAAGATGGAAAGTTTCTATTTCTTGTATGATAAAAAGATGTTCAGATTTAGAAATATTAACAGAAAACCAAATTTTATATTTAAAAAAGCAAATGACATATAATTGCTATTGGCAAAAAGAACCATTAGATGATGAAATAATATGCGAAATCCCCTATCTATTTAAACAAATAATCAATCTATTATTAGACAATAACTTAATAAAAACAAGTACGTTAGTAAATGAAATAGGGTTAATGTCGACAGAAATTGAAGAGTTTTGTTATCTTGAAAAAGGTAGTTTAACACAAAATGATAATATAATTTCTATAAAAGATTGGAAGAAAGCTTTGGAAAACAATATATAACTTAATAATAAACTCTAAAGTTTTGGGAAGTATTTATTACTTCCCTTTTTATATGCTTAAATAATTCCATATAAATTTAAATAATACTGTCTAGGAATTGTCTAGGAATTGTCTAGGAAAAACTATTTAAAAAATCTAGGTAATAGCTGATATACAATAAATACATGAATTTAGTTTCTCCTAGACACTTTTTTTAACTTGTCTAGGAAAAAATCTAGGAGAAACTCTGTAACGCTGTATTAGTCTAAATAATTTCAAATAATTTTGAATGATAAAATGCTTATTTTTAGGCAGTTTGAGATATTACTAAATAATTTTGAATAAAAATAAAAAGTATTGAAATTGACTTATTTCAACACTTTTGCATCTTGTGTGGTCGAGGTGACAGAGCATTGTGCTATGTATCCTAGTTATATGGCTTGCTTCAAAAATCATTGTCCACAAAAAAGTCCACAAATAATTTAATAAGCAATAAAATTAGTTTTTAATTTTTATTCAATATTGATTTTTATTTTTCCATATTTTTTCTTTATTCTTCTTGATACATTGAAACATTCAATAGAATGTATAATCATATTAAATGCTCCTAACCAACAAAAAATAAAACCAAATATTGATAATACAAATATTTCTCCACTTAAATCACCAAGTACAAGTGCATTTACTCCATGATGACCACTTATACAGTAAGTTCTAATAAGATTTTCTGTTGATAGTTCTGAGTTTAAAGTGTTAGCTGAATCTTGTAAAGTTTTTAAATAATCTCCTTTAAAAAAGTATATTGTCCATGCCAAAGAATTGAAACATATATATTTGACAAAAATGAACATTATAGCTAATACATATGTAATCATAAAAAATGATTTTATACCACCACTAATACCAATACCAGCAAGTGCTCCTACTGCTAAAAACAAATAGCATATAAAATAAAATATGCCATAAATTTTAGTAATTTTATCTCTTATTTTTCTTATTTTAATAATGTTAATTATTTTTTCTTCATCAGTTTCTCCTAAATCAACCATTTTCTACCTCCTTTTTATTAGTATATCATAATATAAAAAAATACTATACATTTATATTATAACAAATTTGTCTTTATAATTATATATTAAAAATATCTAAATATAAAGCATTTTGTTTATTTAATGTTTCTTGTTCATTTTCATTTAATTTTAATTGTTCAAACATTTCATTAGTAAAATCAACATTTTTCTTTGAAAAATAACATTTTCTTAAACTTGGCTCACATTTTGCATTTGTTCCAAAGTAACCACCAAGCATTAAGCCGTCTGTACCATTGCAAATATTTATTTCAAGTACAGAAACATCAACACGAGTACTTGTAGGTTTGTAATTCTCCATTACAGCAAACACAATTTCATCATTACATATCAAGTAACCCTCTGAGTATATTCTTTTATCGTGATAATCTACAAACTTTGCTTTGCAAATATTTTGTTTTTGTTCTAATTGTAATATGTATTTATCAGGTGCAAACTTTTTAGTTCTAAAATTATAAGCATTAAAATAGACATATAATTTATCAGTAGTGCCAAAAGGATTTTTAGATTTGTTATTTTGTGTTGTCCTAATAGTATCATTTTCGTATAAATCAGCCTCATATATTCCAAGTTCTTCACAAATTATGCTGATATCTTTTGCGTCTGGTATAACTTCTCCTTTTTCATATCTACTAACAATAGCTTTGCTTTTACCAAGACTTGTTGCAATATTTTCTTGACTTAAACCTTTTTTTATTCTGTAATTTTTTATTTTTTCTCCAAAATCTTTACTATCAAATTCAGACATAATATGCACCTCCTATAAACAAATTTATTATACTATTTTTAAAAAATTAAATCAATAAATAATTGGCATAACTATTGATATAATTGAGTTTTGTTGACTTTTGTGCTATAATATACTTATAAATACCTATTTTGGTAAAGTCTTACATATATGATTTACCCAAGCTATTGGCTTGAATTGTAACAAAAGTTATTATTTGAGCCACTAGCAGTGGCTCAAATTGTATATAGAACTTCCACTCATTTCGTTTGGACTTTCTAGCTTATGTGCAATTAAAATAGAGATTACATAGAAAGGAAAAACGAATAATGATTAGAAAATCAAAGAAAACAGTTATAGCGTTTCCACGGTGGCGGTGGGGGTTGCTAAGACTAGATAAGGAGATTTCAGTAATCTCCTTTTTCTATGTTCATATATATTTTGATGTTGCATATTATGCAACATTTTATGCTTTTTGTTATTTTTTTAAATTTATACTTTATTTTTGATGTAAAATCACTTTAAAAATGCTTATTCTTAATACAAAAGTTGCACCTTATGCAATTATTGTTGCATAAGGTGCAATTTTACTACTTTTTGAATAGTTTACATAATTGAAGTATAATATATCTATAAAGTAATTAAATCTATTAGAAAGGTTAGTAAGTATGAAAACTGAATATGATGTTTTTACTAAAGATAAAGAAAAAATATCATATCGTGCTTTTATACAAGCTAAACTTATTGAGCTAGGTTTAAGCCCTACAAGTAAAGGTACATTTTATTTGAGAGATATTATAACTCTTGCTATTCAAGAATATAATTATAATGATATTAGTTTGATAGATTTAAGAAATAAATTAGCTGAAAGGGAAAACACAACAGCAAATACTATTAAATCTAATATAGATTATGCTTTCAAATTCAAAGATACATCAAAAGCAGAACAAAACTTTGAAATGATTTTCAATATTAAATATGACGAGTATTATATAACAGCAAAATCTCTTACTAACTTAATTGTTAGCTTAATATATATTCAGTAATTCTAAAACACAAAATAAGACTTGCTAGTAAAATCTGATTTAGCTTAAGTCTTATTTTTGTGTCTTTTTTTATAAATTCCTATGCTTTCCTACGCATTTTTACGCATAACTAGGCTAAATGAGTTATGTGTTTTTTTTCGTGCTAAACTAAAATTAGTTCGAACAACAAAAGATTTCTAGAAATCAAATTTAAAAAAGGAGATTTCAAAAAATGAAAAAAATTTCAAAAGCAGTTACCAAAGAAAAACTAACTAAAATGAAAGACAACCTATTTACAGAAAATGTAATTAGTTTAGACGATAGCAAAAATCAAAAATACTTTGATGACCTATCATATCAACAATATCTAGCAAACTTAAATAGTGAAAGTAGTGATTTATATGACTAACAAAGAAATTATCATTATTTACAAAAAAGTTGGCACAGATGCAGAATTTAAAAAAGTAACAAATAACTTAGATACTTTTCAAGATTTAGTTGGTGGCAAATTAGATTATATACCCTATAAAGATGTAACAATAATAACTCGAAAAAAACGAGAGAATTTAAAACCTAACATTTATATCAATACAGAGTTTTTAAGTATTGGTTCTTCTATACGAGGAGATGTAATTATAGTTTGCAAAGAAAATGAAACCTTTAAATCATTAACAAAAGAACAAGCTATTAAGTATAGAGAATTTTTGCAACGAGCAAGTTTTAACTATGACAATTTTGACGAAAAAGGCAGATATATTCCAAGCAATATAAATAACCACTTAAAAAACAGAGGAAAATTGATTGTTGAAAAAAGTATTGGAGATACTGATGTAACTTCAAGTAACGATAATTTATTTGATACTAATGGAACTTTAAAGCTAATTTTAGGAATACAAAGTATTATTTTGAAATTTATAAAAGATAATTCAAATTAAAGGAGATTAAAAAATGAGTGAAATTGATAATATAACAACAAAAGTTGTAAATGAAATTGATACAGAAGATAAAAAAATAAATATAAATTTACCAGCACCACTAACGCCTGAACAACTTATGGCAATACAAAGTATAAAGAGATTAAAAAACCCATTTAAAATGTTAAGTGTAAAAGATGTTATGCAAGATTTGAATATTTGCGAAACAATAGCTTATAGAACATTTAAAAGAGTTGATTTTCCCTCAATAAATATAGGCAAGTCTAATCAAGTAATGCTAGTTGCTTATTTAATATGGAAAATGAGCAAGAGAGATTAAAGGGGGTGTGGTAATGGGCAGACCAAAAGGAAACAAAACAGGTAGTGTATTTTTTAATAAAAACAAAGATAGGTGGGTTTGTGCTTATTATATAACAGATACAAACACACACAAAGAAATTAGAAAAGATAAGCTATTTAGAACAGAACAAGAGGCAAAAGACTTTTTAAATTCATTACAATATCAAAAAGGAAATGAGATATTTATAAAAAATAATGGAATACCTTTATCTCAGCTTATGAGGTCGAATTTGCAAAGAAAATTAGATATGAACTTGATAAAAGAAAGGCAATATTCAAGAGTTTTGAAAACAATTCAAGTTATAGAAAAAAGCGATATTGCAAATAAGAAAATCGAAGATGTTACAAGTGAAGATATACAAATATATCTTAATTCTTTAAAAGATTATAGTAATTCTTATATTAAGAAGATAATGGAACAATTTACACAAAGTTATAATTTAGCAATGAATAAAGGGTATATTGTGAAAAACCCTATGGTAGATGTAATAAAACCTAGAAGTATAAAAGCAGATAAAGAAGTACGAGCATTAACTGTTGAGGAACAACAAGCATTTACAAATTATTTAATGACAAAAAGTATTGAGGACGAGCCTTATAAAAATGTATTTTTAATTCAAATGTATATGGGGTTAAGAGTAGGCGAAGCATTAGCATTGAGAAAAGGAGATATAGACTTAAAAAGAAATATAATAGATGTAAATAAAACATTAACAACAGATAAATATGATAAGGTCATTATGGGAGCTACAACAAAAAATTATGCAGGTTTAAGACAAGTTCCAATTCCAAAGTTTATTAGAAGTTCGATTATAGAGCAGATGAATATTGCAACTAATAATACAGATAAACAATTATTTTTAAGTCCTAATGGAAACTATGTTGATAATAGAAATGTAAATTATATTTTAAAGAAAAGACTTGCAGAGTTAGACATTAAAGGAATATCAACACATAGTTTAAGACATACTTACGGTACAAGATGTGTTGAAGCTGGTATGAGAGCTGTTGCACTTCAAAGACTTATGGGACATAAAGATATTTCAGTTACTATGAATACATATACATCAATATTTAATAGATATAAGGAAGAAGAACTTGAAAAAGTAAACGAATATTATATGAACAATGATATTGTAAATGTCGATAATCTTTTAGCTGAAAACAATAATTTTATTGAAAATATTTCAAAAGAAAGCGAGGAAAAAGAAATTGAGTAAGGCTGATGTTATAAATAGAATAAACGGTTTAAATGAATATATGTTAGAAAATAGCAACAAAGAATTACTACTTTTAAAATTATGTAATGATTATACATATAACAAAGCTATTGCAATTATTGATAAAAATACAAAACATAAAGACTGGTATTCTGTTGATGATAAGCATTGCTTTAAAACTTGGGACGAGGTTGAAGCATATATAGACGGAATTTGCAAAGGAAAAAATACTAACTTTTATGAAGAACACGAAAGATAAATTTGTGAAATTGATTAAATTTTATTTAATTGATTTCACAAATGAAGTGGAAAGGTATGGGAAACCGACAGAGGTTTCCCATATAGATAAATTAAGTTGTTAATTTATCTATTCAAAAAATGGATCACAAAAACTTTTGGATCAATTTTTTGAACAAGATTATTTTATAAAGTTATTTGACAATATTCAATAGAATATAAGGCAAATAATTTTAAATAATCTTGCAAGGGGTTATTAGGGGTTTTCCCCTAATCATACAGAACACTTTTAGCGATAGCGTATAAAAAGTGTTCTAGTATGTTCTAACACTGAAGTGACCCACAAAAGTTGGACAAGTGTCTATGCTGTTTTAGGGTAGAAATCC
>CAPPGO010000016.1 GCA_948678575.1 uncultured Clostridia bacterium | reverse complement strand
CGCTCGGCTGTTAACCGATAGGTCGTTGGTTCGAGTCCAACAAGAGGAGCCAAAAAATGTTGAATTTTAACCAAATTCAGCATTTTTTATTTTTATCTAACATTATTCAAAAGTATTGATATAAAATACTATTTTTAACTTCTAAATTTGCATATAGTGCAAAGTTTATCTTTTTGCTTTGTTTATATAATTTTGTTGCATTAGTATTATAGTGACTAATGCTAATTGTTTTATTTCAAGAAAATTATTACTGCTATTTTATCTTTTACGAAAACTAGGTTTAAACCCAAAAACTCATGCATTAAACTATTAACTAGTGCTATTATAATTGCTATAAATTATTCAGGCGATTTCATTGTAATATCAAAAAATATATATAGCTTTCTATTCGATATAAAATAGTACCACATACTATTAAAACAACTATTACATATATTTTACACAATTTGATAGGAAACGATTATAAAGAGAATTTTCAAGAAATTTTTGGAATAAAATATTGTGAAGATTTATATACTAATCAAGCAATTATTGAAGAAGTAAGTAGAATTATAAAGAAATAAAAAATGATATAAGAAAGCGACCTTGAAATATAAGTTGCCGTTTGACTTTTCACCTCAAAAAAGTACCCCGATGATTGCCCACTGCTGGGATAAATCGTTGTACGCCGAGGCTCGACGGTGGCCACCGTAGAATTATCTACTGCCGCCGAAGCGGACACAGGCACAGACAGAACTCCGCACACACAGCAAAACGCCAAAAACATGGCCAACATCTTTTTGGTTACAGAAACATTCTTAAAAAGTTGCATATAAATACCTCCAAAATTGTCTTTGTAACCGCATTACCCATATTGATTGCCTTAATCAAATCTGTAATTGTATCAAGATAGAAATGATAAGACATGTACTCCAAAAAACAAGTACGCACTAAACTTTAATGAACTTAATACTTTTTTTTTCTTTGATGTGATATTATAAATAAAAGGAGGTTTATTATGAAAAAGAAAGTAATGATACTTATAAGCATAATACTAATTTTGATTACTGGAATTGGCATTTTTACGTCTTTAAATAAAGATGCAATTTCTTATAATGATATTATACAATTAGCAGATAATTTAGTAAATGTAAATAATGTTATTTTACATATTGAAAATATTGGAGATAATATTAATAGTAATGGTGGTACATTTTATATAAAAGATGGAATTGAAATAATACTAAATAGGGACAATTCAGTTTTGGAATGGCAAGATACTATAAACAATGAAATTATTTATATTGATAAATCTAGTAAAAAAATTCAAATTAGAAAAGATAGAACTAATTCTTATTTGTATACTCCATATGAACTTTTAGAATCATATATGAATGATAATTTCAAATACAAATATATTGGAAAAGAACAAATAGGAAATTTTGAATGCTATACTATACAAGTAAAAAATAAAGATGAATTCTATCAATATAGTTTCAATATTGATACTGGACTACTAATAAAATCTATTATAGAAACTACTGATGATAATAATGAAACTTCGCATATCGAAAGAAATTATAAATATACTTTTATGCTGTAACAGATAAAGATATTGAGAAAATAAATTTAAACAGTTTTTCTGATTTTGAAATAGAATATTTATAATTATATAGAGTTTAAATAATTATATAAATTGTTATTTATCATTTTATAACATTATTTGATTTGCACGGAGTAAATCTTGAAAGTATATTAAAATCAATGATTTTGTAAAAAATCACTTATAAGAGGAGCCAAAAAAAGAATAGATACAAAAGTATCTATTCTTTTTTTATTAAATCTATACAAATTAGAAATCGATATGATATAATTTTTTTGAAAGGAGTTTGTATATAATGCAAATAAAAAGAAATAAGATTCTACTAATTTGTATGGGATTACTTATATTTATATTTCTAATTAGATTTTTAATATATTCATATAATGATTATGGAAGAACAGGTTCAATAAGTCATCTTGCAAAGGAGATTAAACGAAATTTCAATGCTCAATTTATAGAATATAGAGATAAACAAAAGGGTATAGAGATTTGTAATTTAATAAATACAATCATATCTTCTAATAGTAGATATGATGAAAAGGATAATCCTATTGTATCTTTAAAATATGAGAGTTGGGATACTGAAAGAGAAGATATTTATATAGTCCCTAATAAAAATGAAAGCAAGGAAGAAGAATTTTTAGAGTTAATAGAATTAATTGATGAAGAACAGTATTACTATGTAGATGTAGAACAAGATGAGGATTATTTCATAAATAAAGTAAAAATCTATGAAATGTATAATGAATAATAAAGTAATTGTATTTATACCACTTTTATGATATAAATAAAGGAAATGAATAAAGGCTAATTAAATGAAAAATAAGATTGGAGAATAAAAATATGGAAGAAATTGAAATGTTAAAAGGAATTTTGAATAGTTATCCTTATCCAATTGTATTTGTTGATAATGATTATATTATTCGTTATATGAATAGAAATGCAGAATATCACTATTATGATGAAAGAGGATATAAAAATCTAATTGGAGAGAGTTTATTTGATTGTCATAATAATTCTAAATCTGTTGAAAGAATAAAAATGGCGTATGAAGGCATTAAAAAGAATGGAAAAGAAGTGTTTGTTACATTAACTTCTCGTAATCAAAGAGTATATATGCAAGGTGTTAGAGATTCTAAGGGAAATTGGATTGGTTTTATTGAAAGATTTGAATTAAATTTACAAATTGATAATAAATAAGATTTACAATTGCTGAAAGTGTTGGATTTGCAAAAAGTGCTTAAAAATGGTATAATTAAGGTGTAGATTAAATTTTGTAAAAGGCAAAATAAATGAAAATTTATGACGCAAAGCCAAGGTCTAAGAGCTATATGCTTATGATAGCTAGGTTGCACAAAGGAAAAGAGGTAACTTATGAATAAGAAAAAAGCCTTAAAAATATTTGTGATAATACTTTTAATTCTACTTATATTGTTTATAATTCACACTGCTAGAAACTTTATTATAATAAACAGTTTGCAAAAAAATATATCACAGTATACTTCAAAAACTAATTTAATAATTAAAGCTAAAACAACTGAAAATGAAAGTACATTAGTAAACATGACATATTATAAAAAAGATGATAAACAAAAAATGATAATGGACAGAATTAAAGACGGTAAAACAACCACAATGACTATGTATAATAATGGAGAGAGAATTGATACATTTTTTGATACACCAGAAGGTAAAATTGCACAAATAAATTCTAATTCAATGATGTCAGTAACATTAGTTAATTCTTTTGATACAGATAGTAATTGGCAACGCTTAGTAATGAGTGCAATAGCTATAATACGAAATGTTGACTATAATGGAAAAGAAGTATATGCTATAACTAATTTTGTTTCACCATATACTTTGGCAACAGAAAATGGAGAGATTACATATATTGATAAAGATACTGGTTTACTTATGAAATTTATTTCAGGTGATTTAGAATCAGAAAAAGAGTATGAATTTGATACAGTAACAGATGATGTATTTATAGAGCCAGACATTGGTCAATATAAGATTCAAGATAATAATGAATAAAAAATAATGTAAAACAATCACGCTTAGTGATTGTTTTTTTATAGTTAAAATAATTGTAATTATTGCTAGATTATGTTATTATTAATAAAGTAATATGTTAAGGAGAGTAATAATGGCTAATACAAAAATAGTATTTTTTTCAGATTTACATTATGCACCAGAGAGACCAATAAATAATGGTTCAATAATTGAAAGAAAACTAATGGAATATTCACAACCGTTATTGCAAAAGTTAATACATAAAATAAATGAAGAAATAAAACCAGATTTAATTATAAATTTGGGAGATTTAATAGAAGATTTTAATGATCATGATAAAGATATTGTTAATTTAACTTATATTTGGAATGAATTTAAAAAATTCAAATATCCATTTTATTCATGTATAGGTAATCATGATTTGCGTTCTATGACTTCTAGAAAAGAAGTTGAACACATAATGGAATATGCACATTCTACATTTTCATTTGATATAAATGGTATACATATAGTAATTTTAGGAACTGATGTTAATAACAATATGGGAAGAGAAGCTGGTGGAATATTAAAAACACAATTTATATCCAAAGAAGATTTAGAATGGTTAGAAAAAAATTTAAAAGAAAATGAACTACCAACTATTGTTTGTGTTCATTTTGGAATTGCCGAAGATAATATGAAAGGAAATTGGTGGTTTGAGTCTTGTCCAGAAGATGCTTTATTGGCTAACAGAAAAGAAGTAAAGACAATATTAAAAAATAAGAAGAATATTATTTCTGTATTTTCTGGACATCAACATTGGACTAAACATATAGAAGAAGATGGAATTGAGTATCATATACTTGGTTCAATGACTGAAAATATAAATGATGATGGAATTCCAGATGGAGTATATTTTATAGCCGAATTTGATGGAGAAAGTTTAGAAACGATTGAAAAACATATAAGATTAGAAAATAATAATGTATAGAAAGGTAAATAGGTTAATGCTTAAATATTCAAGAAAAATGCATGGTGGAGAACTATGGGCAAAAATAGAAGTATTAGAAAATGTTATAGCTCCTTTATTAAAAATATAATTAGTAAAGGAGTAAAAATATGAATTATGAAGATAAAAAAATTGTAGGAATTATTGCATCAAATGTTGAGCCAGAAGTGGCACTTAATGTTATAGGTCATCTTGCTATATCAATTGGAAAATATTCAGATGCAGAGATTATGGGAAAACCAATAATTTCAGATAAATCTGGAATAGAACATTTAGGAATTAGTAAATTTCCATTGATAGTAACCAAAGTAAAAGCAGGAAAACTAAGAACAGCAATAGAAATGGCAAAAGCTAATCCAAAATTATTAGTGGCAGATTATCCAAAAGATATGTTAGATACTAGAACAGATGAAGAATTAGTAAATTCGATTAATTCTAAGGAAAATGAGAAACTAGAATATCTTGGAGCAATCATATATGGAGAAACTCAGGATGTTAATGAAATTACTGGTAAATTTCAATTATGGAGATTAGATTAATAAAAGTAAGAGGTAGAAATGAAAGTTTTAATATTAAGTTTTAGCAATAATTTAGTAAATGAAGACAGCTTTGTACCAAACAAAATTGGACTAACATTTTCAACAGTTGAGCAATGCGAGGAAAAATTAAAAAAATATGGTTATGAAAGTGAGCATATTTGTATAAACAGAAAAAATATAAAAAAGTGCTTAGCTTGTGGAAAAAGAGGTTGGGGAATTTGTTTAGAAGAGCATAAATGTATTCAAAATGATGATTTTAATGAAATTTATAAATACATGGAAAATTTTGATGCTTATATTTTTGTTACACCAGTCTATTTTTGGGAAATGAGCGAATCAGCAAAAACATTTTTTGATAGATTAAAAAGATGTGATGCTTTTAACGATAATTCTAAAATTAGAGGAAAAAAGATTGTTTGTATTGCTTGTGCTGGTGGAAGCGGAAGTGGAACAGAGGAAACTTTAAAAGCTTTTGATACTTTAAATTATTTTTTAAAAACAGAAATGTATGCGAGAATACCTGTAACAAAAGCAAATTTTGAAGAACAAAAAAGTATAATTGACATTGCAATGAAATTTAATTAATATGAAAAAATAAATGACTTAGGGGGAGCTGAAATGCAAAATTTTAATTTTCATTCACATACATATAGATGTGGACATGCAGATGATACATATACAGATGAGGAATATGTTTTAGATTATATAAAAAATGGATTCAAAAAAATATCTTTTACAGATCATGCACCAGAAAAGAACAAAATTGACAAAAGAGAAGATATGAGAATGGATTATAATATTAGAAATGAATATTATAATTCAGTAAAAAAATTAAAAGATAAATATGCTGACAAAATTGAAATTCAAACAGGATATGAAATTGAATATTTACCAGATGATGTAGAAAATATATTAGAATTAAAGAAAGAAACAGATAAATTAATTTTAGGTCAACATTTTGTTTATGATGATGATGAAAAAAATTTAAAAGTAGTACATGCTGGAAGCTCATTTGAAGATAGATTTTTAATAAAATATGGAGAGTATGTTGAAAAAGCTATGGAACTAAAAATTCCAAATATAATAGCACATCCAGATTTTGTTATGTTAGGAAGAGAAAAATTTGGAGAGCTAGAAGAGCAAGTTACTCGTAAAATTTGTAAAGCGTCTGAAAAATATGGAATTCCATTAGAAATAAATCTAAATGGTATATTTTCAAAAACATATTATAAAGATAGAAAATTAAATAACGATTCTTTTGATGAACAAGTAAAAAGATTAAAAAATGTTATATATCCTTGCAAAGATTTTTGGAAAATTGTTAGTGAATATAATGTAAAAGTTGTTTATGGTTTGGATACTCACCAAAGAGGACATATTGATAGATATAAAGAATTAATTACATTAGCTACTATGGTAATTGGTGAAGATACAATAAAAAAATTGAATTTTGTTGAAGATGTATAAAAGAAAAAACAACAGAACTAATATATTAGTTCTGTTGTTTTTTCTATATTAATTAAATTGTATATAGAATGTTTTTTAGTTGTTCTTTTACCATAGATAAAGCAACTTTGTTATTGCCACCTTCTGGAACAATAATATCAGCATATTTTTTACTATATTCAACGAATTGTTCATGCATTGGTTTTACAGTTCCACAATATTGTTCAATTATATTATCAATTGTTCTTCCACGTTCATTAACATCTCGAACTAATCTTCTTATAAAACGAATATCAGCATCAGTATCAACAAAAATTTTAATATCCATCATATCACGCAATTCTTTATTTTCAAAAATTAAAATTCCTTCAACTAAAATAATTTTCTTAGATTCTGTTGTTACAGTATAATCTTCTCTGTTATGCCTTACAAAAGAGTAAACAGGATGTTCGATAGTTTTTCCATCTTTTAATTGTTTTAAATGTTCAACTAACATGTTTGTGTCAAAGGCGTTAGGGTGATCAAAATTTAACTTTTTTCTTTCTTCAAAAGTAAGTTCATCATGATTCTTATAATAGAAGTCATGTGATAATACTGCAATGTCATTTTCAAATTCTTTTTTCAAATTTTGAGCGAAAGTAGTTTTTCCTGAACCACTACCTCCTGCAATTCCAATGATAATAGGATACATAGTGTAATACTCCTTAATAATGTATGTTTTATTTTATATCTATAATTTTATGTGTATAATCTAAATTTGCAATTCCATCATTTGACTTATATCCCAAAGTATAAATGTTTGTTGCCAAAATATCTTTTGAAATCATATTTCTTAAAGTATTATTTGAATTGTTTTCCATAAATTTTTTTAAAGAAACTATAATTTTTAAACTTGGATTATTTGCAGCAATAGCAGAGATTATGCGTTTTCCATGTTTATTGAAACCAAGTATTCTAATATATGGAACTACTTTTTTAGAGGCATTAATATCTTTTGTAGTAATGCCTAATAGACTATGAAGTAGAATTCTTTGAATACGAGTTAAAGTATATCGTTTAGTTTTTATATGTGAAATTAAGGTTTCTAAGGTATTAGAAATATTAGCAGCTTCTTTTATTCTATATTCTAAACCTTCTGAAACATCTGGTAAATTAGCTATTTCTTGAATAGGCATTTTTCTTAGATTATAAATAATTTCCTTTTCAAAAACTGCTAAATTTGGGTTAATATGCCCTGAATTTATTTGTTCTTCCATAAGTTCATAAGTTTCAAAGGGAACAACATAATGTATATTTTTCTTATTTTCTATCATTGTACGAATAGCTGTGCTACTTGCAATGCCATTTTTAACTTTTTTACTGTTATAATCACTATAATCTCTTTTTATAGTTAAAGGTATTATAGAACTTTTATATTTTTTTAAAGCTTTTAGATATTCAATAGCTAGGATATTATTTGGGTTTTCTAAAATTTCAGTGAATTTTTTTGAAGAACCAAAGTACATTGAAATAGCAAGTTCTCTCGCCTTAGGATAAGAAAGACCAGTTTTTAATTGTCTAGTAATCAAACTAGAAAATTCTTTGGGTTCTTTATATAAAATTTCAGCAACTTCATTTAAAGGTTTAATATCTCCAATTTCAGAACCAAAAGAAACATAATCAACAATGCCAAGTGAATTTAATATTTTTATTGCACCCTCAGCAAAGTTTTCAGCACTAGATGTGGCATATACAGTTGGAAGCTCGATAACTAAATCAATTCCAGCTTTAAGGGCCATTTCAGCGCGTGTCCATTTATCTATTAAAGCTGTATCGCCTCTTTGAGTAAAATTTCCACTCATAACAGCAATAGAAAAAGTTGAATTTGTAATTTCTTTTGAATAATTTAAATGGTGTAGATGCCCATTATGAAAAGGGTTATATTCAGATACAATTCCTAAAACTCCGTTCAAATAAAATCACCACCTATATTGTAAAATATCTAATTTATTGTTATAATATCACATATAGTGAAAAAATACAAATAAAAAGGAAATATCTTATGAAAAAAGTAACGATATATACAGATGGGGCCTGTTCAGGTAATCCAGGTCCAGGAGGTTGGGGTGCAGTATTAATATATGGAGAAACCCAAAAAGAAATTTCTGGTGCCAAGGAAAATACAACGAATAATATAATGGAAATTACGGCTGTTTTAGAAGCACTAAAACTTTTAAAAGAAGAATGTGAAGTTGAAGTGTATAGTGACAGTGCCTATGTAGTAAATTGTTTTAATCAAGGATGGATATATAATTGGCAAAAAAACAACTGGAAAACTTCTGGAAAAGATCCTGTAAAAAACAAAGAATTGTGGGAAGAATTATATGATTTGACTAAAAAGCATAAAGTAACATTTATAAAAGTTAAAGGTCATAGTGATAATGAACTTAATAATAGATGTGATTATTTAGCAACATCTGCTATAAAAACTTTATTGTAGTATTTAATAGCAATGATAGATTAGTTTTTATAAAGAGGTATTAAATGAAAATATTAGGCGTAACAGGAAATTCAGGTTCAGGTAAATCAAGTGTATGTAATATTATAAAAAAAATTAATAATACAGAAATTATAGATGCTGATAAAATTGTTAGAGAGTTACAAGATAATAAAACAATTTATTATCAAAAAATTGTTCAAACTTTTGGACAAGAAATTTTATTAGATAATGGACTTATTAATAGGAAAATTTTAGCAGAAAAAATATTTACAGATAAAACTGAAAAAGAAAAATTGGACAAACTTACTTTTAAATATGTTGTTGATGAAATAAGAAATAGAATAGAAACTTTAAAAACAACAAATGTAGATTATATTGTTGTTGATGCACCAACGCTTATAGAAGCAAATATGATAAAAATGTTTGATAAGATAATAGTAGTTACAGCAGAAGAAAATATAAAAATAAATAGAATTTGCAAAAGAGATGAAATTTCAAGAAAGCAAGCAATTGAAAGATTAATGTCACAAAATGATGATAATTTTTATAAAAAATATGCAGATTTTATTATTTTAAATAATGATGAAAATATAGAAAATAAGGTTAAAGTTATATTAGAAAAAATAGAAAGGGAATAGATTTAAAACAAAATGAAAGTAGAAGAATTTAATTATGAACTTCCAAAAGAGTTAATAGCACAAACTCCTTATGATAAAAGAGATGAAGCAAGACTTATGGTATTAGATAAAGAAAATAAAAAAATAGAACATAGAGTTTTTAAAGATGTATTAGAATATTTAAATCCAGGAGATTGTTTAGTAATAAATGATACAAAAGTTATACCAGCGAGAATTTATGGAAAGAAAGATACTGGTGCAAATGTAGAATTTTTATTACTAAAAAACTTAGGAAATGACGAATGGGAAGCAATGGTAAGACCTGGTAATAAACTTAAAGTTGGTAGTAAAGTAGAATTTGGCGAAGGAATTTTAAAAGCAGAAATACTAGAAATTATGCCAGGTGGAAATAGAAAGGTAAAATTTGAATATGAAGGAATTTTTAATGAAATTTTAGATCAAATAGGATTAATGCCGTTACCACCATACATTACAGAAACTTTAAAAGACAAAGATAAATATCAAACAGTTTATGCAAAATATGAAGGTTCAAGTGCAGCACCAACAGCTGGATTACATTTTACAGAAGAATTATTACAAAAAATAAAAGAAATGGGTGTTGAAATAGCAAAAGTTACACTTCATGTTGGAATAGGAACATTTCGACCTGTAAAAGTTGAAAATGTAGAAGAGCATGAAATGCATTCTGAACATTTTTATATAAAAGCAGAAGAGGCTGAAAAGATAAATAAAGCTAAGAAAAATGGAAATAGAGTTATTGCAGTTGGAACAACATCTTGTAGAGTATTAGAAAGTGTTGCAGATGAAAATGGATTTGTTAAAGAAATAGAAGCAGATACAAGTATTTTTATTTATCCAGGATATAAATTTAAGTGTATAGATAATTTAATTACTAATTTCCATTTGCCAGAGTCAACTTTAATAATGTTAGTTTCAAGTTTAGCTGGAAAAGATTTTATTATGCAAGCATATAACGAAGCAGTAAAAGAAAAATATAAGTTTTTTAGTTTTGGAGATGCGATGATTATAAAATAAGTAAAAAATAAAAGGAAGGAATAAAATAAAAATGAGTGCAATTGAGTATGAACTATTACATATAGATAAGAATTCAGGAGCAAGAAGAGGAGTAATTCATACACCACATGGAGATATTCAAACTCCAATATTTATGCCTGTTGGAACACAAGCAACTGTAAAAGCAATGACACCAGAAGAATTAAAAGAAGAAGTAAAAGCACAAATAATACTTGCGAATACATATCATTTATTTTTAAGACCAGGGCATAATTTAATAAAAGAAGCTGGTGGACTTCATAAATTTATGAATTGGAATAGACCAATTTTAACAGACAGTGGAGGATTTCAAGTTTTTAGTTTAGGTGCTCTTAGAAAAATAAAAGAAGAAGGTGTTGAATTTCGTTCACATTTAGATGGAAGTAAGCAATTTATTAGTCCAGAAATTGCAATGGAAATAGAAGAAGCTTTGGGGTCAGATATTATGATGGCTTTTGACGAATGTTGTCCATATCCTTCTACTTATGAATATACAAAAAAATCTATGGAAAGAACTACAAGATGGGCTGCTCGTTGTAAGGAAGCTCATAAAACAGTTGATAAGCAAGGTTTATTTGGAATTATTCAAGGTGGATTTTATGAAGATTTAAGAGAGAAAAGTGCAAAAGATTTAATAGCAATGGATTTTCCAGGATATGCAATTGGTGGAATAAGCGTTGGAGAACCAAAAGAAGAATTCTTAAAGATGCTTAAATTTACTACTCCACTTATGCCAGAAAATAAACCAAGATATTTAATGGGTGTTGGTACACCAGATTATTTAATAGAAGCAGCTTTGGCTGGAATAGATATGTGTGATTGTGTATTACCTACAAGAATTGCAAGACATGGAACAGCTATGACATCACATGGAAAAGTTGTGGCAAGAAATGCAGTATATGAAAAAGATTTTACCCCATTAGATGCTGAATGTGATTGCTATACTTGCAAAAATTATACAAAAGCTTATATAAGACATTTAATTAATACAAAAGAAATTTTAGGTGTCAGACTTTTATCAATTCATAATTTAAGATTCTTGACTAAATTAATGGAAAGAGTTAGAATAGAAATTGAAAATGATAATTTATTAAATTTTAGAGATGAATTTTATAAAAATTATGGTTATACAAAAGAATAGGAGGAAAAATAATGAATTTAGAAGAAAGTGATAAATTCGTTGAGCAACAAATACAGACAGAAAAGAAAAAGAAAGTTGTATTGTTTTCAATTGTTTTATGTGCAATTTTAATTGCCTTATTACTTATAATGATAATATACATTCAATATCAGGATTCTTTGAAATTAAAAATGTATGTTGATGGAAAGCAAGTTCCGATAGGAAGTGATTTATTTAAACAAGAAGGCGATACTACTTATGTAAATATAAAGTCTCTTTCAGAAACATTAGGATATACTTATACAAAAGGTGAATATAAAAAATATAATGAAGATGAAAAAAGTTGTTATGTAAAAAACAATTTGGAAATTGTTGCCATGACAGCAGACAAAAAGACTATGGTTAAATATATTGAAGTGGTAGATGGAGCACCAGAACTTTCAAAGGAAGGTCCTTATGGGATGGAAATGCGAGTAGAATCTCAAAATGGAGAATCAAATACTTTTGTTTTGGATAAAACAATTAAAATGTTTGATAATCAATTATATCTTCCTTTTGAAAAAATGACAGATGTATTTAATGTTATGGTAGATACAAGAACAGAAAATAGAATAAAATTATATACTTTACCAACATTATTCCAAAATGCAATGCAAGTGGCAGCATCATTGGAATATGCTACAATAAGTGGAGTTTATGAAAATATTAGAGCATTACCTTATGGACTAATTGTAGTTGGAGATAATGGAATTTTTGGAGTTATAGATAATTCAGGAAAAGAAATTTTAAGTGTTAAATATGAAAATTTAGAATTTTTACAAAACTCTAAGGAATTCTTTATGAGTGCTGAAAATACAGTTGGTTTATTGGATAAAGATGGTAATACAATAATTAAACCAACAGATTATGATGATATATCTATTTTAGATGAAATTGAACAATTATATTTAGTAAAAAAAGACAATAAATATGGTGTATTAAACAGAGAAGGTGAAGTTGTACTTCATGTTGATTATGATGAAATAGGACTTAAAAATATAGACGATTTTGAAGTTGCAGATAATGATGATAGAAATTTACTTTTTGATAAATGTATTGTAGTAGAACTTGATGGTGCATATGGTTTATATGATATAAAAGGTAGAGAATTATTAAAACCAGTATATGAGGGATTTGGATGCAAAACAAGCGAGACAGGAGAAGACAGTGTGCTAGTAGTTCCAAAATCAGTAGGTGTTGAAGGATTAGTAATAAATTTCAATGGACTATATGCTATATATGATATTGAAAAAGAAACAATTGTTGTACCAGCTGTATATTCAAAAATATATTCAGTAACAAGAGCAGGAGAAACAAATTACTATGCAGAATTTGGTAATGAACAATTAAATTTGAAAGATGTTTTGAAAAATTTAGGAACAACAACGAATGATTCTAATGACCAAGAAAATACTAATGAACCTGATGAATCAAATGAGCAGACAGGTGAAGATGAAGGAACAGAAACAATTATAGTACAATAAAATAAAGAGTAGCGGAAGTTATATTTCCGCTATTTTTTTATATAATATATTAGGAGGTGCATATGGGAAATATAGAAAATTATAAAATACTTGGTAAAGACTTAGCAATATCTATAATTTTAACATTGATTTTATTATTTGTTTTATCAATGGTACTTAGTTTGAGTAATGTTTCAGAAAGCATAATGGGAATGTCAATAATTTTTATATCTAGTTTTAGTGTTCTAATTGGAGCATTTTTGGCTAGTAAAAAAATAAAAGAAAAAGGAATTGTATTTGGTTCTATATTAGGGCTAGTATATATGTTAATTTTATATTTAGTATCAAGTATATTAAATTCTAATTTTGTACTAACTTTGAGTGCATTATATATGTTTTTAGGTGGAATAATTGGAGGAGCAATAGGAGGAATTTTAGGTGTTAATTTAAAATAAGAAAAATTGTAAAAATCGCAAAAAATAGTTGATATTTTTGCGATTTTAATATACAATTTAAAAGACTTATGTTGTTAATCAGTTAGGAGGTTTTATGATAACAGTTGAAGATGTTATGAAAAACCCTGATGTTACAGAGTTTGTAAGAAATGCTCAAAGGCAATTAGATGTTCTAGGATTTACAGAACATTCAGAAAGACATATTGGTTTAGTTTCACATAGAGCAGCAAATATTCTTGAAACATTAGGTTATGATGAGCATAGGATTGAACTTGTGAAAATTGCTGGTTATTTACATGATATTGGTAATTCGGTAAATAGAGTAGATCATGCGCATACAGGAGCAATACTTGCTTATAATATTTTAAGAGAAATGGGAATGGATGCAAAAGACAGTACAGAAATTATGATGGCGATAGGAAATCATGATGAAGTTACTGGAACCCCAGTTAGTGACATATCGGCAGCTTTGATTTTAGCAGATAAATCTGATGTGCATAGAAGCAGAGTGTCGAAAACAGATAGAACATTATTTGATAAGCATGATGAAGTAAATTATGCAGTAACAAATTCTAATTTAATTGTTAATACAGAAGAAAGAAAAATTTCTTTAATTTTAAAAATTGATACAAGAATTTGTCCTGTAATAGATTATTTTCAAATTTTTATGGATAGAACAAATATGAGCAAACGAGCAGCAAAATATTTAGGATTATGGTTTGAATTAGTTATTAATGATACAAACTTATTATAGGAGGAAAAAGCGTTGGAAAAGAAAATAAAAATATTTAAAACAATAGCTATAATATTTATTATACTTATACTTTCACTAATATCTTTTGTTGGAGTATTTAGAGATAACTTAAATGCGAAAGCAAATATAATACCAGAATTTTCTTTGGGTATGGAATTTGCTGGAACAAGAGAATTTAAGTTTACATTAGATACAGCATCAGAAGAAAAAAATGTATATATTGATGATAATGGAAATTATAAAGGAACAGTAGTTGAAGAAAGTACTTCTGATAGTTCAGGAGTATCTTTGGATGCTACTACTGATGGAACAGGAGATAATGTAGCAAAAGAAGAAGCTGAAAAAGTTGAATTTAAAACTGAAAAAAGAACAATCAAAGCAAATGAGGATTCAGTTTTAAATCAAGAAAGTTATGAAAAATCAAAAAAAATAATTCAAACTAGATTAGAAAAAGCTCAAATTCCAGAATATAATATTAGATTAGATAATATTACTGGAAATTTAGTATTAGAAGTTCCAGAAGATGAAAATACACAAAATGCATATAGACTAGCTCTTACACAAGGTAAATTTGAAATTGTTGATGGACAAACTGGTGTTGTATTATTAAATAATGATGATATAAAGAAAGCAAATGCAATATATTATTCAAACGAATCATTTCAAGCATTGCTTCAAATAGAATTCAATAAAGACAAAATTGATACTTTAAAAGAAATAAGTAATACTTATGTACAAACTACAAATGAAAATGATGAAAAAGAAACTAAATCTATTCAAATAAAAATAGATAACCAAACATTAGTAGAAACTTATTTTGGAGAAGAATTAACACAAGGTGTGTTACAAATTGTAATGGGTGAAGCAACAACTGATTATAATACATTTTTAGAAAATTTTGAATCTGCTTCATATTTTGCTAATTTAATAGATAATGGAAAAACTCCAAATGTATATACTTTGGCATCAGACAATTTTGTACAATCACAAGTAACAGATGATATGGTAATATTAGCTGAGGTAGCTTTTGTGGGTGCTATTGCAATAGTTTCATTGGTTATGATGTTCAAATACAAATTTAATGGATTTTTAGGAACAATTACAAGTATAGGATATATAGCAATAACTTTACTTGCTATTAGATATACAAATGTAGTTATAACACCAAATAGTTTAATAGCTTTACTTGGAGTAATTGTTGTAAATTATTTATTTTTATTTAACTTCCTAAATAGAATAAAAACAGATTCAAAAAAACATGCTTTTACAGAAACTATGAAAAAAATAAATATAACTATTATTCCATTATGGATAGTAGCTGTGATATTTACTTTTATGAATAATGTTACAATAAGTAGTGTTGGTATGATTATGTTCTGGGGATTATTTGTTCAGATTATATATAGTTTTATAATTACAAGAACAATATATGTAGACTAAGAAGGGAAGTAGTAAAATGGATAAATTATTAAATAAAAAAGTAGTAATCTTAGGATTGTGTTTACTTATAATAGCAGGAATAATAGTTGTTTTATTTAAAGGTTTTAATGTTAATTTTTTATTAGAACAACATGAAGTTATAGAATTTGTTATCGGAAAAGATTTCGAAATGAAAGATGTTAGAAGCATTTGTGATGAAGTTTTTAAAGATAAAAAAATTGTATTAAAAACAGTTGAAGTTTTTGATGATGCAGTTAGTATAAATGCAGAATCAATAACAAATGAAGAAAAAGCTAATTTAGTAAATAAATTAAATGAGAAATTTGGTACTACAAAAAGTGTAGATGAAGTTAAAATTGAAACTGTTGCAAATGTTAGAATGAGGGATTGGATAAAACCTTATGTACAACCAATTGTAATTTCAACAGTAGTTATTTTAGCATATATTGCAGCTAAATTTAGAGAAGAAAATTTAATTAAACTATTAGCGAAAATAATTGCAATAATTCTTATTACAGTTTTATCTTTATTAAGTATTTTTGCAATATTAAGAGTACCAATGTCTCCAATATATGTTATGGGATTAACAGCAATTTCTATTATAGAATTAATGGTATATATAAACAGTTACGAGAAAAAAGAAGAAAATTAATTTATGGGGAGTTTTAAACTCCCTATTGTTTTATACTTAAATGTAAGGAAAGGATATGAAATGTTAGAATTACAAAATATAACAAAAAAATTTGAAAATAATGTTGCTGTAAATAATATTTCTTTTAGAGTTGAACGAGGAAAAATTTTTGGAATTGTTGGAAGAAATGGTGCAGGAAAATCAACAACTTTTAGAATGATTTTAAATATTTTAGAACCAACAGAAGGAAGTTGTTTATATGATGGAAAGAAAATTGATAGTAATGTTTTAGATAGAATTGGGTATTTACCAGAAGAAGGAAGTTTAATTCCAACATATACAGTAGTAGAACTTTGTGAATATTATGGTTCACTTAAATTATTGAATGAAGAAGAAATAAAAGAGAATTTAATAAAATGGTTAGAAGAATTTAATATACTAGAATATATGAATAAGAAAATTAAAGATTTATCAAAAGGTAACAGACAAAAAATTCAGTTTATTGTTTCTGTATTGCATAATCCAGATTTACTTATTTTAGATGAACCGTTTTCTGGTTTGGATCCAATCAGTGTGGAAGAATTGAAAAAAGCTATTTTAAAATTAAAAGAAGAAGGAAAAACAATAATTTTTTCATCACATAGAATGGAGCATATCGAGATGCTTTGTGAAGATATCATGATTATAGATCATGGAAATTGTGTTTTACAAGGAAATTTACAAGATATTTTAGAAAATTATGAAATAAATGGTAAAAAACACCATAGTTTAAATGATATATTCATAGATAAGGTAGGAAAATTAGATGAATAAGCAAAAAATAAAAGGAATAGTTAAATTTTCGATAAAACAGAATATACAAAATAAGTGGTTTGTAATATTCAATGTTTTACTATTAATAATATTATTAATTATGTCGAATGCAAGTAATATAAGAAAATTTTTAGAAGATAATAATATCGAATTGTTTGATGATGAGATGACAATTCAATATGTAGATAATGATAATTTATTAACTGACAAACTTCAAAAAACTTTTGAAAACAATGAGAAAGTAACACTTAGTAAAGTTGATAAAAATGAATATACAGAAGAAAATATTGAAGATAATTTGGTTATACTTGAAGTATTTCAAGATGATGTAGAAATGATAAAAGCAAAAATTACTTCTAAGGAAGGCATTGATGGAACATTATTTGATAAAATCATAAATATATTAGAAGAAGTTAGATTAGAAGAGTTTTCTAAGAATACAAATATAGATGTAGAAAAATTAGAATTACTAAATTCTGAAATAGAAGTTGAAAGAGTTATGCTCGGAGTTAATGCAGATAATTCTGATACAAAACAAATAATTCAATCTGTTAGTACAATTATAGTATATATGATTTCAATATTTATTTTTTCTAAAATAGCAAATGAAGTTGCTAATGAAAAAGTTTCAAAATCAATTGAATATGTGCTAACTTCTGTTACAGAGAAAGAATATCTATTAGCTAAAATTATTAGTGTAATTTCAATTATTCTAATTCAGGCAATATTTGGTTTAGTTTATTATATGATAGGAAATTTGCTAAATTCAGCTATAATGTTAGCTAATGGAGTAGATTTGGCAACAAATTCAGAAGCAATTATAATGTCATTAGATAAAGATATTATTGCATACATTTGTGTTGTGTTTGTATATTCATTACTTACTCTAATTTTATTATCAATAATACAAGCTACGCTTTCATCAAAGACAACAAGTATGTCAGAAGCTGGAAATTCAATGACTTTCCTAATGGTAATAACAATTTCAGTTTATATGCTTACATTTGCTTTAATTAACCCATATATAAATATGAATGCGTTTATATATATTTTGTCTTGCATACCATTAATTTCAAATTATTTTATACCAGCAATAATGATTATTGGTCAAGCAAAAGTTTGGCAAATTATTTTATCACTTGTATTACTTGTGATTTCAATTCCAATTACTTTTAATATATGTAGTAAAATTTTTAAAAATGGAGTTTTAGATTATAGCAAGAAAAAAAGTAAGAAGAAAAAAGAGAAAAAAGAACTTACTTTGAAAGAAGAACAAAATTTAAAACTAGAAAAATACAAATTTAGAACATTAGCTTTATCTATTGGAATGACTGTAATTTTATATTTTGTAATACAAATAATTTCTGAACTTATTTTTAATGTTTTAGTTGCTTCAATGTTAAAAAATGTCTTTACAGATATACAAATAAGATTAATTACAATGGCAATTTCATCTATTGTTAGTTTAATTTTACCATATGGTTTTATATGTTTATATACTAATAAATATGAAAATAAAGTAAAAAGTAATTTTAAAGAAAATGGAAAGATATTCTTAATTTCAGTATTTTTCACTGGTTTAATTCAGATTGCTTTGATAATATTGCAAATGGTATCAGGGTTAGAAAACAAAGCAGTAGAAAGCATTTTGGATATGGATGGATTAAATAATGTATTTACAGCAGTTTTATTTGTATTAACAATAGCAATTATACCAGGAATATTTGAAGAAATACTTTTCAGAAAAGGTTTGATAAATTTAACTAGAAAATTTGGAGATAAGTTTGCTATATTAATTTCTTCAATAGTATTTGCTGTTTGCCATTTAAATATAACCCAAGGAATATTTGCATTTTTTATGGGATTAATATTGGGAAATTTATATATAAAAACAGGAAAAATGAGATATAATATGCTATTACATGCTTTAAATAATTCGTATGCAGCAATAGGAACAATACTTGTATATTGTGAACTTTCTAGTGCATATTTAGGTCTAACAATATTTGCATTAGTAATTATTCTTATCGGTGGAGTTGTATTTATAGAAGAATTAATTAGAAAAGTTAAAGCAAAAGAGAAATTGATAACAACTGATGAAAGAATTTTGCCAGAAAATGCAAAATATATATTCTCAGACTATACTTTTATTATAGGAACTATTTTAATGATTTTAGCTTTTTTTGTAACAGAAGGAATGTTAAAATTAATGTAATAAAATTTGAAGAAAAATGTTTCTTTTTTGCACTTTATGTGATATGATAGGAGCAAATTAAGATTTTAGGAGGTCTATTATGGAAATAAAAAAATGTGTTCGTTGTGGAAGTCTACATACAACAGAAGGTGAAGTATGTAGAGAATGTACAATTAAAGACAATGCAGAAGTTGTAAAATTAAAGGGAGTTTTAAGCGAAGGTCTTGAAGTTGGAACAACAAAACAAGATTTAGCTATTAAAGCAGGAATTACATCTAGAAACTTAAATCGCTATCTTCAAGCAGAAGAATTTAGTGGAATATATTTTCCAGAGACTTCATCAAATATAGGTGGAATAAACGAAGAAAATATTAAATGTGACATTAAATAGGAGGAAGTTTCATGACAGATATAATTAAAGAACTTGAAGATAGAGGATATATTGAACAGTTAACACATGAAGATGAAATACGCAAATTATTTCAAAAGGAAAGTGTAAGATTTTATATTGGTATAGACCCAACTGCAAACAGTATGCATATTGGACATTTTGTTGCTTTGATGGTAGCATCAAGATTACAAAAAGCAGGACATAGACCTATTATATTAATGGGGGGAGGAACTGCGACAATTGGTGATCCTTCTGGAAGAACAGATATGAGACAAATGCTTACAAGAGAACAATTAGATGCAAATGTTGCAGCAATAAAGAAACAAGCTGAGAGATTTGTTTCTTTTGAAGGAGAAAATGCAGCAATAATTGTTAATAATGCAGATTGGTTATTAGATTTGAAATATATAGATTTTATGCGTGAGATAGGTTCTCAATTTACAGTTAGCAAAATGTTAGCTCAGGAATGTTATAAAAATAGACTTGAAACAGGTCTTACATTCTTTGAGATGGGATATTTACTTTTACAAAGTTATGATTTTTGGTATTTGCATAAAAAATATGATTGCAAACTACAAATAGGTGGAAATGATCAATGGTCAAATATCATAGGTGGTGTAGAGTTAATTCGTAGAATTGGATCAAATGAATCATTTGGTCTAACGTTTAAATTGCTTACTACGGCTGATGGTAAAAAAATGGGTAAAACAGCAAAAGGAGCTTTATGGTTAAATCCAGAAAGAACATCTCCTTATGAATTTTATCAATATTGGAGAAATATTGGTGATACAGAAGTAGAAAAAGTTTTGTCATTGCTTACATATTTGCCAGATGAGGAAGTAAAAAGATTATCAAGTTTAAAAGATGAAAAAATAAATGATGCTAAAAAAATAGCAGCTTATGAAATTACAAAATTAATTCATGGAGAAGAGGAAGCAAAAAAAGCAGAAGAAGCTTCTGAGGCATTGTTTGGTGGAAATAAAAATACTGATAATATGCCAACTACTGAACTTTCTAACAGAGAAATTTCAATAATTGATGCTATGATAGAAGCAAAACTTGTATCATCAAAAGGACAAGCTAAGGATTTAATTAATCAAGGTGGAGTATCTTTGAATGATGAAAAAATTTCAGATATTAAATATGTATTATCAGAAAAAGATTTTAAAGAAGGTTATGCAATTATCCAAAAAGGCAAAAAAGTATTTCATAAAATTGTATAAGATAGACTTAAAACTCATGATAAATAATTAAGGAGGGCATAAGATGAATTGCACAAAATGTGGAAAAGAAATTCCAGATGGAGAAAATAAGCTTTGTGATGATTGCAAAAATAGCTTATTATCAGATATAGGAAATGAGGATGATAATAAATTTGAAATAAAAAAGGAGCAAAATCCGAAAAAAGAGAAAGCTCCTAAAAAAGGTAAAACTAAAATTATTGTTGCTATTATAGCGGTTATTCTTGTAGTTGCACTTGTTGCTGTTGAATTAATTACAGGAGTATTTAGTAGTATGATTACTAAAACAAATAAAATTGGTGCTAATATTGGTAATAACAATGTTAATTTAGGATGGTCAAATATACAAGGTGATTGGATATACTATGTAAGCTTTGCAGAAGATGGAATGGAAGTTGAAATTGATAAAATTAAAACAGATGGAACAGAAAAGCAAGTATTAGCAAAAAAAGATTGGGAAATATATTCAATTAATGTTGTTGGAAATTATTTATATTTTATAGCTTTTGAACCAGCAGAAGAAGGTGAAAAAGTTGATGAGGAAGTTGCTACTTCAACAGCATATCCGAAAAATAGAATATATAAAATGTCAACAGACGGTAAAGAATTAAAAGTTATAAATGATGGCGAATTTAGTGGAAATACAGTATCTATTTATGTAATAAAAGATAAAATATATTATGTTGGAGCAGACTATAATATATATGTAATGGATACAAATGGTGGAAATAGAACAAAAATAAGTGATAATCAAACAGGATTTGTAGGTGTTACTGATAAATATATTTTATATGATAATTTACCAGACAATCCAGAAAGTGAAACAGATTATGTAACATATATTATGAATTTAGATGGAACAAATGCAAGACCAGTAGTAAATGGTAGAAGATTATATAATCCAAATATGGTTGGTGATGTTATCTACTATGTAAATGCCGAAAATAATGTTATTCATAGAGTAAATGTAGATGGATCAAATGATGAGAAAGTTTATGATTCAAAAGCGTATAATATGAATGTACAAGGAAAATATATTTATTATTTGAATTATAAAGACGAAAATGAAGATAGCTCAGATGATACTGTTTGTATTCATAAAGTAAAAACAGATGGAACTGAGCATCAAGTTGTAGTTGAAATTGAAAATCCAAGATTTATTAACGTTTTAGAAGATTGGATTTACTATACAGATACAGCAGACAATAATTACGTTATTAATTTAACAAAAATAGATGGTTCTGAAACAAGAAGTTTATATAAACTTGATTTTAATGGTCAATAATTTAAAGTAAGGAATGTCTTTCGAGATATTCCTTATAGTATGCCACTATAGCTCAGTTAGCAGAGCAACAGATTCGTAACCTGTAGGTCAGGAGTGCAATTCTCCTTAGTGGCTCCAAAGCTGAATTATGATGAAGTTTCAAACACAAATTGAAATTTTGTCATTTTTTATTATAGTATATAAAGTTTATAGGTTAAAAATAAATAAACTATCTTGATTTTCTGTAAAATTCATGCTAATATATATATGAGTGGTACTCAAGAAACTTTCGAAGCCTTGGGTCATTTTTTATATAATATGGAGATAACATTGAAAGAATATAAGAATAATGAACAACTAATAGAATATTTAATATCTAAAAAGGTAGTAATAGACAATAAAGAACAAGCATTAAAGAATATAGAAAAATATTCATATTATTCTATTGTTAATGGATATAAAAGTGTTTTTAAAGAAGAAGATAATAATTATAAGCCTAATGTTACTTTTGAAGAAATATTTGCTTTATATGAGTTTGATAAAAACATAAAAGCTATATTTTTGAAATTTACTTTAGAAATAGAAGTTATAATAAAATCACTTATAGCAAATACTCTAGCAGAAAAATATGGTGTTCAAGATTATTTAAAAATAGAGAACTTTGATAAAAATGCTAATGTGGATTTAAAAAATAATTTAATTGAAAATATTAATAAAGAGATATGTGAAAACTATAATAAACATACAGCGATTAAACATTATAAAGATACATATAATTTTATTCCACCTTTTGTATTAACTAAAATATTAACCTTTGGTGTTATTAGTAGGTACTATGGATTGCTTAAACAGAGTGATAGACAAGATATTAGTAAATATTTTAAAATTTCTGACAAGTTACTAAAACAAATCCTTGTAAACTTAACAATGATAAGAAATATATCTGCACACTCAGATAGACTATTTTGTTATCGTAACAAGTATTACATTAGTTTCAAAAATATAGATAAAAACTATAAAATAGATGGTAACTTTACAAATATATATATGATTATACAATGTATGAAAGTTTTGTTAGATGAAAATAAGTTTGATGAATTTGAAAATTTATTTTATGTAGAAGTTGGTAAACTAAAAGAAAGACTACATTCAATAGATATAAATGATATATTAAGAATAATGGGATTTAATGTATAAAAAATATAATTTTATAATATAATATTTATGAGTGGTACTTAGAAAACTTTCGAAGCTCTGAGTCATTCAAATATAGCTTAGAGTCTAGCAAAGATTCTAAGCCCTTTTTATTTTTATGATTGGGCAAATGAATTTATTAATGCAGTTTCAATATCAATTTTATTACTTGTTTTTTTAACATAGATTATGATATTAGAATTAGTTGTCAGTTTTTTTATTTTATGATATACTATTAAAAATGATTAGAGGTGTTTTATGAACGATATTGAATTATATAATAAAAGCATATTATTAATTGGACCATCTGGTGCTGGAAAATCAACAGTAGCAGAAGAATTGCGACAAATTACTCAAATGCCTAGATTATGTTTAGACAGAATTGCAAATCAAGATAGAAATACTGGTTTTATGAATAATTTTAGGAATGCAGATGAATATAATTCATATATGATAAAAAGTATTTTGGCAAAAGCTAAAAAAGAGAAAATACCTGGAATAGTAGACTTTGGAGCTGGACATTCGGTGTACAGAAATTTAGAAATATTTAATGAAGTAAAAACAGAACTTAAACCATTTAAAAATATTGTTTTGTTATTACCATCAGTAGATATAAATGAGTCTTTGCGAATTATGGCAGAGCGTTCAACTGGTGATTATAGTACAAATAAAGAGTTTATAACAAGTCCATGTAATCGAGAATTAGCAACAATGACAATATATGGAAACAATAGAACGCCAAATGAAATTGCACATCAAATATGTAAAAAGATTGAGGCAAGAGAAAAAAATAAAAGTGAACAAATAAGATAGAAAAAGCTCTAAAAAGAGCTTTTTTTCGTTAATATATATATTTAACGACCTATTACAAAACTATAATACACATAAATTTCTAAGAAGTCAAGCTTT
>CAPPGO010000015.1 GCA_948678575.1 uncultured Clostridia bacterium | reverse complement strand
TTAAATTTTTGGTAATAACAAGTATTTTGTCCTTTACCAATATATTCGGTTTTAACAAATTTTGTTCCACCTATAATTGATGCTCTTGGTGAAGTCCATCCTTCTTGTGCTGCCTTATTAGTTCCATTTCGAATTATAGTATCTTTACCATTTCCAGAAGCGCCTATATTAAAGAAGTTATAATATGTAACACCATCTTTAATTACACCCTTACTTAAAGTAGAACCATTATTTCCTTGCTCTGTAAGTATTTTTGCTACTAAATAATATCCATTTATTCCATAAGTATTACTTGCATCTAATATAGCTTGTACACATTCACCATTATTTAAAAATGTTCCTGTAACAACTCTTACAATATCATTATAACTGACATCTGGTGTTTCTAAACTTTTAAATTGAAAAACACTATCATCCGAAATTGAATTTCTTGGATCCATCATATATCTTAAAGCATCCATTGAAGCACAAGATAACCCATTATCAAAGTTTTTCGTACCACATATTGGACAAAACCACATACCAGAATATTTCGCACTAACTCTAAATAAATTACTTGGTGAATGTCCATGTCCTTGATATTCGCGAAGAATTGCTTCTCCCCAGTCTATGCCAGTGTTATAAAACTGGAAATTATATCCAGGATGTGCATTTTTTAAATTATTAACCATTCCTGAAATGCCAGGACACATATTTTCTGCTTCTTGCTGTGAAACATATTGTCCAGCAAAAGCTGTATTTCCTAAACTAATAAATAATAATATACATATACTTAAAAATAAGGTAATTGAAATTATTTTTGCTAACTTCATTTTTTCCTCCTTTTTCATGTCGTAATTTTATATTTCGACATAATATTAGTGTATCTTTAATAATAAATAAAGTCAAGTTTTACATATCAAATATAAAGAAAATGCATCCTACAGGATGCATTTTCTTTCACAACAGAGAGAAAAGATATTAAACAGTTATTAGATACAATTTTATGTTTCTTATTTCACTAGATTTTCATTTAGTCATACTGAGTATTAAACAAAAGTTAATCTATTCTTATATATCCACTCTTGTCTTTCTGATTAGGTACTGAATAGCTAATATATGCCCACTTCTGCCCATTGTAAGTATATTCCGCTGTTATATAAACAGATTCTGCTGGTGAACTTATACCGATTGCACCAACTTTATAATACGCTGTACTTGGACCTGCATAAACATCTCTTGATGAATATGTACGATTTGTGTTTACAAATGTTGCATTGCAAGGTAACTGACCAAGTGTACATTGATTATTACTTGCCAACTTCTTGGTTATGGTTGATTTGGAACACCAACCTCTTTTGCGACCATAATTAGTATTATATTCAATACAATATTTGCCCGCAGCCTCAGCCAAGATACTTACATATTCTCCTATACCAACCGAACCCACTACCTGATATTGATCTATATTTTTTCCATAATACACAGTCGTTGTTGCATTTGCAACACCTGTGCAAGTAGTTGAACTTTCAATGATATAAGGAGCATCCCAAAGCACATAACCAGATTTGGTACCACCAGAAGTTGAATAATCAACACAATATACTACAGCATTGTTAGGCAACATATCAGCTTCGATAACTGTAAACCCTTCACCAGCTCCAATATAGCCAATTACATTAAAATACCAATCATAAACTGCTATTCTTTGTAATGCTATTGCCCAGCCACGATCATCCCATGACAGATTAGTTTCTTGTGCATGTGCAGATATTGCTGGAATGAGCGCAAAGCTCATGACTAACGCCATAAGAAAAGAAAAAAACCGAGTTACCATATTTTTGTTTTTGCACATATTATATTCCTCCTTGATTTCTCTCTTCTCTCTGCTGTGATTTACTAAGCGATTCAAAATTTCAAAAAACACCTAGTAATAAGATAAAACTAATATTGTTGAAAAAAATTCTAACAATGTTTATATTATAACATCACCAAAATTTGTCTTCAATATAAATCGTATTCCATTTTTCGACATTTTATTATGTGTTTTTTATTACCTCAATTTCTTGTTAATTTAAAATTTATTAATCCTTTAATAAATTTTGAAAAGAAAAGCTCTAACTTAAAAATTCAAACGATATTTAATAGAACATACACAAGACAAAATCTTTAAACTTTTTGTTAAGTTTAAGACTTATTAGTAATGTTATTATCATATATTTAATTATTCTTTTTATTTTATCACTCCCATTTTCACTGTCTATTAATCAAATTTTTTCTAATTTTTCATAACAATTTCAGCATTTATTAATATTCGATCTATCGATGATACAATTGTACTAGTCATTTTTAAATACTTATCAAATTTTTCTATAAACATACTAAGTGAATTGGATAATGTTTTTTCTATTCCACTTATAATAGATATAGATTTAATAAATTCTTCAATATTACTATCTACTTTTTTTATTGTATATTTCATATTGTCCAGAATATCCATAGATACTTTTAAACATTTAATATACCCTTCGTGTTCTATATGTTTACTGTCTAATAAAGCTAAAAAAGCATTTCCCACTATACCCCAGAATTGAGAAATTTCTTCTATATTTTTTTCAATTTCAATAACATACAATTCTATATGAGTTGATAATTTTCGACAAACATTTAGAGTAAAATCCCTATCTTTATTTTCATTTTGTAATTCCACATCATCCAACTCTTCAATTGCTTTTCCCCTAGATATATTTACTTTTTTTATTGTATTTACAATTTTTTTCATTTCTTTTGACATTCTTATTAAATTTTCATTTATATCCGCAAAATAATCAAGAACACCTTCCTTTTCATCTTTTTCAATATTATAATCTTGATGATTCTCCATTTTTTCAAACTTATTATTACTTTCTTTTAATAAACTACTTTTATAAAAATTTGGCATATAATCTGCAACAGGATTTCCATATTGAACTTTTCCATTTATTGTCCCAAATAACACTTTCTCTAATTCTTTAATTAATTCAGGAAATTTACTAAATTGCGAACTATATTGGATAGCACGATATGAGCTTATATCAAATGGCAATTCACTAATATTTTGTGTTATAATTATAACCTTTTTATTCATAGCATGCGCCAATCCTAATTCATAAAATACATTCGCATTTAATCCCGTCAAATCGGCAATAACCACACTTGCTTCATATATCCCTTCTACTATATCTTTAAGTATATTTTGTTGATTACCTAAATCACCAGCATTATTAATTTCATATTTCTCACTAAAAATAATTTTATAATATTTTTCATTAAAAGTCTATACTATTACTTCTCACATTCTTATTTTTATCACTCTAATTTAGCATATATTTAAAATTCATTGACGTTTTAATGAATTTTGTTGTATTATAATAACTGAAAAAAATATACTATATAAAACACTATACTTTTTCACTTTTATATCTAAACAAAAAATATACTCACTTTACAGCAAGTATATTTTTTATTATTTTAACTTAAAGCTTGTCTTATAAAACTACTCTTTGGAAATGTTATTGCAATTTCTGTACCAACATTTTGAGTTGAATTTAATTCAATTTCTAGTCCTAGCTTGTCACATAATTTTTTGCATAAGTATAATCCAATACCAGTTGATTTTTTACCACTTTTTCTGCCATTTTCTCCTGTAAATCCTTTTTCAAAAACTCTATCAACATCAGATTTTGAAATTCCAATTCCGTTATCTCTAATATATAAAATAACATTATCTTTATTTTCTTTTGCAAAAATTTCAATTTGTTTATCATTATCATTTGAATATTTTATAGAATTTTGTAATATTTGATTTAATATAAATGAACACCATTTAAAATCTGTAAATATCTCAACTTCTAAATCATGTGCATCTATTTTCATTTGATTTTGTATTAAAGTTCTTTTATTTTTAATAATTGAATTACTAACTAATTCTTTCAAAACTACTTTTTTTACATAATAGTCCTTTTCCACAGCATTGCTTCTAGCATAATAAAGTGCTTGTTCTGTATAGTCTTCAATTTTGTCTAATTCTTCACTAATGCTTTCTGTTATTTGGTTTTTATTATTTTCTATAATCATTTTTCCAGTTGAAATTGGTGTCTTAATTTCATGTATCCAAAGTTCAATATACTCTTTGTAATCTTCCTGCAAATATTTATATTTATTAACATTTTCTATCATTGATTTATCTACTTCTTGCAAAATATCACAAAGGATTTTACTTTCTAAAAAATCAGCTTTTTTTAAAATTTCTGCTATCAAATATTTTTGATCTAATCCTTCTAATTGATTTTGACAATTAGAATAAAATTTCTTTTTACTATAATATTCTACTAATAAAGGAATTGTAAAAACAACTATTGGTGCTATAATAGCATATATTTTAACTAACAATGTAACTTCAAAAGGAAGCAAAAAAACTTGTAGACTAAAAACCAAAAATAACAATAAAACTATATACAGCAATTTATCTTTTAAGTAACTTCTAAAACTCATTGTAATATATACCCTTGACCTCTCTTTGTTTCAATATAATTATATAATCCTATCTCTTCTAATTTGTTTCTCAATCGTGTCATATTCACAGTTAAAGTATTATCATCAATAAAGCTTTCACTATCCCACAAATAATTCATAATTTCATTCCTTGACACAATTTTTCCTTTATTTATAGCCAAATAGTGTAATATCTTTAATTCATTTTTTGTAAGTTCAATTTTTACATCATCTTTTTCAATAACACTTTTAGAAATATTCAAAATAAACTCTCCGAAGATTAATTTTATTTGAATCTGTACCTGTATTTTTTGCTCTTTCTAGAAGTCTAGTAATTTTTGCTAACAAAATTTGAATGTTATAAGGCTTTGTTACATATTGATCTGCACCATAGTTCAAGCTCAGAAGCTCATCAATCTCGTTATCTCTACTTGTTATCATTATAATTGGAATTTGTGATACTTTTCTAATCTGTTTGCATATATATTCTCCATCAAAATATGGTAAATTGATATCTAGCAAAATAAGGTCTGCCTTAGAATTTAAAATATCTTCTACTGTATTTTCAAATGTTTCTATAACAGCTACTTCATATCCATTTTTTTCAAGGAAAGTTTTTAATTCATTTCTTAATTTTATATCATCTTCAACTATTAAAATCATTATTTTTTTCCTCCAAAGAAATTATAACATATTTTTATTTAATTTACACTTACAAAATTGTAATATCCAAACAAAAAAGAATGTACTATGTTTTATAATACATTCTTAATTTTTTATGCAACATTATTTATTGTTTCTAATACAGAATAATCTCTTAACTTTCCTTTATAAACCATTTTCAACCCCATATATTTAAAATGTTCTGGTTTTATAATTTCTGGTAAATCATTTTCTATTTTTGCTTTATCTATTAAATATTTTACAAATTCTGCGCAATAAAATGAATGTTCTTTTTGGATTCGTATATTAAAGCCAACTGCAAATAACCCTATAATATTAAATGTGTATGGCAAACTACATTTATTCATTAAGTAAATTTTATTTTCTATTCTTTTATATTGACTGTCTGTAACTTGCATAGAGTAAACACTTGCAACTGTATTTTTAAACCTATGAAAAGTTCCAAAATTAATTCCTTCATGTACAAATCCACCAACAAATGGATTGTATGGATTTAATCTACCAAAGCTATACATTTGCTCTAAATTTTCATCAAGTGAAATAGACACATGTGCAAATTCATCACCTGTGAATTTTTTTATAAGAGTAGATAATGCAGTTCCTGAATATGTTAATACAATATAAATCTTTTTCATAATATTTTCCCTTTTTATTTTATTATATTTCTTTATTCTTTTTATAAGTATCGATTTACTTTAATTTATTCTTACATTTCTGTAATAATTATATCAAAAATATATTAAAAAAAAATAAAGAAAATCTTAAAATTTTATAAAGGAAAATACATGTATTTTATTTATTCAAATACTGGACCTTCATATTTAGGTTTTGCTGACATTTCTGGCTTAACTACTTCTTCCTGTTTTAAAACCTTTTCCATTTTTTCTACTAAATTCTGTGGAACATTTGGAACATATTCTAGACAATAATGTATATATTTCTTATCGCCTATATCAATAACTCTATTTATAACACTACTTTTATCATCTGTCTCAACAGATGCTGCAAATTCATATAAATGCAGAGGTTCATCATCTCCTGCAACAAGTTCTGCGTCTTGCAATAAATTAATACTTGTATGTAAAAATTCTGCATCATAATCTTTGCCATGATATTCTGCTAAATATTCTATATAATTTGCTAATTCGTTTATTTGATATGCCTTTTTTCTTCTTTGTTCTACCGTTTCACTATCACTTTTTACTATTGAAGATATTAGTGTAACTAAATTTGGATTTTCTTCTCTATATTCCTCTAAACTTCTTGGAAAATAATTAAATTCCTTAGCTCTTTTTAGCATCTCAAAGTATTCTGGCCTTTCAGATACATTAAAATCTTCATAATCTTCGCTAGTAGATAAAAGTTCAATATATTTGGCATTTTTAGTTTCATACAAAGCTTGTAACATACTTTCTTTATCAATACCTTCTACAAATCCTAAACAATACATCATTAACTTAGGATTTCCACTGCTTTTAATAAGTTCTTCAAATCTTTTCTTTTCAAAATTTTGAACTTTCATATCTGACATTAAAAACATAAATTCGTAACTATGTACTATATCTCCAATATCTTCTATTTCATCTTCAAACATTTTTATTAATTCTTTTGTATGAGCCTTTGGTACACTTGCCATAAAATCGCAAATTAAATATGGATTATTTGTTTCTTTAACTCCTCTTGCAATTCTTGATATTTCTAATTTATCTTCTGTGTTATTACATTTTTTAATAAGATTTCTTAAAGCTTTTTGATGTTCTTTTAAAACTACTCTTTCCATTATTTATTCTCCTTTTTTATTTTTTCTAAATTCTAAAATATATCCAACACTTGAAGCTATTAACAATACACTCTCTAATAAAATTCCAAAAACAGATTTAATATAAATATTATATGATATCCATAAAATACCTACTGGTATCCCGCAAAATTTTATATGTTATAGTTTTCTTTTGCCACATTGAATATGTATATAACATTGTTGCAAAAACAGATAATAAACTAAAAATACCATCATAAGTAAATATACTTGAAATTATTGTTATTGAGAATAAAATTAACAATATCGCAATATCTTTCTTACTTATTATTTCTGTTTTTCCATTTTTCTTTTCATCCACTAAAAATATTGCATTTCTTATAAGTGCTACAAAACACATTGCTAATCCAGTATATGCATGCAATAAAGTATATCCGATTGCCTCTGATACAATTGCACAAAAGCTCATAATTAGTAGAGTCTTTCTATTACTCATATAATATGTCAAAGATACTAATGTATACATTATGATAACAAATACTTGTGAAATAATATAAGTTGTTGATATTCCTTCCATAAATTTTTTACCCCTCCTATTTTAATATTTCCTTTAAATCTTTGGCATAGTTTTTTAACCTTAAATAACAATCATAAGCTCTTTTTATTTCTCTTTTGTTAATACTTAAATATCCTCTTACGTTTCCTTCTTGGTCTGCTGGAGCATCTACCATTAAAGTATCTAAATCAATTCCATCCCAACCATTTCCTATTATTTCTAATAATTCTGGTTCTTTTTCTAATATTTCATCATAATCTACATACATAGTATTAATATTACTTTGCATAAAAATTTTCAAAGTTTTATTGTTCTTAAATTCTTTTATTTTAGAATGGCTAAATATAAATATTCTCTCTACTTTCGTTCCTCTATTTGATACATCTAAGTTGCTAACTCTAAACTTCATCTCTTTTGGTTCTTCTGTCCACTCATCTTCTAGCATCATAGAAGCACTCCAAAAGTATGAGTTTTTATTTAAACTTTTCAAGCAAGTATCTAATGCTTTATAAAATTCTCCGTTTCCTAGAATCTTTGTTTTTCCATCTTGTTCAAATTCTAAATAACCTCCATCTGTTTCAATTATCATCCCTGTTGTATTTTTTAATTTTGTAATCATTTCTACTATATCTTCGGAAATTTCATCGTAATTTACAAAAATATTTTTATCAAATGGAATATTTATTTTTATAGCATTTATTCTTAAACCTACATCATATTTTAACTCTTTCGATAAATCTTTAACAAAAGTTAATTCTGTGTTTTTTTTCGTATTTACAAATACAATGCTAGAATCACAATTCATTTTTTTAGAAAACATTTTTATAACTTCTATTTTGTCAAATTTACAATTTTGTTTTTCTTCTTCAAAAAAGATTAAACCATCATAATATTTATTAGTTAAGTTTTTCAAAGCATCTAAATTAGTTTTATTATCAATTTTTATAATCTCTACATTATCTAAATTATTTTCAGTTATAGCATCAACTAAAAAACCTGCTTGTTTTAATAAAGAAATAACTGTATATCCAAATTCCGTATTAAAATTAAATATTGCTATTCTTTTTTCTGTATTTATATATTTAGATATGTTGTTTCTTTTATCAGCTGGTTTTATTGTATTTTCTGGTATAACCCAAGTTTTGCCATTTTTCACAGCTCCTGGAATTCTATCTTCTTTACACAATTTAACTATTCTTCTTTCTGATATTTCCCAAATTTTCGAAAATTGTTTTACTGTTAAAAAATCCATTTCGTTCTCCTTTTTTTGCCATTATTCTTTATTCGGAATAATAGCGGTATATATTTATATATTATACCGAATAAGGAATAATGTCAACACTTTTGCAAAAAAAAATTACACTAGATAATTCTAATGTAATTTTTAATCATAAATATTATTTTATATAAATCCTTTGAATACCAACTGCTTCATTTGTATATTCATCAACTTCAAATACACAAGCATTTAGTATTCCTTCGCCTTCTGCTATTCTATATTTTTCTGGCAAAGATGTCTCGAATCTTTTTATAGAAGCCTTAGTATCCATACCAATTACAGAAATTTTTGGTCCTGTCATACCAAGATCTGTTATATAAGCAGTGCCATTTTCTAAAATTTGTTCATCAGCAGTTTGCACATGTGTATGTGTTCCAAATATAATTGTAGCTTCTCCTTCTAAATAATATGCAAGAGCTATCTTTTCTGCTGTGGCTTCTGCATGAAAATCTATAACTATAATATCTACATCTTTTTTTATTTCTTCTATAATTTTTTTAGCTTCTAAAAATGGATTTTCAGAAAGTACTGACATTGTTACTCTACCAATCAAATTGATAACAGCAATTTTTTTGTTTTTACACTCAAAAATTCTATAACCTTTACCTGGGTTATTAGCTGGATAATTGGCTGGTCTTATAATCTTCCCATCATCTATAAAACTAAAAATATCTTTTTTTGCCCAAGTATGATTTCCCATAGTAACAACATCTGTACCAACAGATAATATTTCCTTATATAATTTTTCTGTAAGCCCCATACCATCTGCGGCATTTTCGCCATTTACTATAACAAAATCTATATCATAATCCTTCATTATTTTAGGAAGTTTATATTTAAGCATTTGTACCCCAGTTTTGCCTACTATATCTCCTACTGCAAGAATTTTCAAACTATTTTCCTCCTATTCCCATTCAATAGTTGCTGGTGGTTTTCCTGTAATATCATATACTACTCTATTTACATGTTTTACTTCATTTACAATTCTACTAGAAACTACTTCAAGAATTTCATAAGGAATTTTACTCCACTCTGCTGTCATAAAATCAGTTGTTGTAACTGCTCTTAATGCTACTGTATAATCATAAGTTCTTTCGTCACCCATTACACCAACACTCTTTAAGTTTGTAAGAACTGCAAAATATTGATTAATTTCTTTATCTAATCCTGCTTTTGCAATTTCTTCTCTAAAAATGTAATCTGCATTTTTCAAAATTGTCAATTTGTCATCTGTTATCTCTCCAATAACTCTTATTGCTAAGCCTGGTCCAGGGAATGGTTGACGATATACTAAGTAGTCTGGTAAACCTAATTCTAGTCCTACTTTTCTTACTTCATCTTTAAATAAATCTCTTAAAGGTTCAATTATTTCTTTAAAATCAACATAGTCTGGAAGTCCACCTACATTATGGTGACTTTTAATTGTTGCTCCTGTTCCAACTCCACTTTCAATAACATCTGGGTAAATTGTTCCTTGAACTAAGAAGTCAACTGTTCCTATTTTTTTAGCTTCTTCTTCAAATACTCTGATAAATTCTTCACCGATAATTTTTCTTTTTCTTTCTGGTTCTGTAACACCAGCAAGTTTACTTAAAAATCTTTCTTTTGCATCAACTCTAACAAAATTTACATCTGAATTTCCGAAAACTTTTTCAACTTCTTCTGATTCATTTTTTCTAAGTAAACCATGATCTACAAATATACAAGTTAAATTTTTACCAATAGCTTTGCTCATTAAAGATGCTGCAACTGATGAATCTACACCACCAGATAATGCACATAAAGCTTTTCTATCTCCAACTTTTTCTTGAATAGCTTTTATTGTATCTTGTGCAAAAGCACTCATTTGCCAAGTTCCTGTACAACCACAAATATTATATACAAAATTTCTAATTACTTGTATTCCATTTTCAGAATTATTAACTTCTGGATGGAATTGAATACCATATAATTTCTTTTCTTCATTTTGCATTCCAGCATTTGGACAATCTTCTGTATATGCAATATTTTCAAATCCTTCTGGAAGTTTTGAAACATAATCACCATGTGTCATTAAGAAATTATTTTTATCTCCAAAACCATTAAATAATTTTGAAGAATTTTTGATATCAACACTCATAACACCATATTCACGTTTTTCAGCTTTATGCACTTCTCCTCCAAAATTATCTGTCATAAGTTGCATACCATAACAAATACCAAGGATTGGAATTCCCAAATTAAAAATTTCTGCATCACATTTAGGAGCATTTTCAGCATATACACTAGCAGAACTACCTGTGAAAATAATTCCCTTTGGGTTCATTTCTTTTATTTTTTCAATTGATGTAGTATATGGTACAATTTCAGAATATACATTACATTCTCTTACTCGTCTAGCAATTAATTGATTATATTGTCCATAAAAATCTAATATTAAAATTTTTTCTTCTTCTTTCATAAATCAAATTCCTTTATTTATAATATTTATTAATGGTTTGCACTCTCAATATCTTTAAGCATTACATCATGTGCTCCACCTTCTTTAATACTTACACTTGAAACAAGAGTTAATCTTGATTTTTCTTGTAATTCTGGTATTGTTATAGCACCACAGTTGCACATTGTAGATTTAATTTTACTTACTGTAATTGCTAAATTATCTTTTAATGTACCAGCATAAGGAATATATGAATCAACACCTTCTTCAAAACTTAATTTGTTTTTATTATCTCCTAAATCATATCTTTGCCAGTTTCTAGCTCTGTTTGAGCCTTCACCCCAATATTCTTTTAAGAAAGAACCATTTCTTTTAACAACTTTTGTAGGGCTTTCGTCAAATCTAGCAAAATATCTACCCATCATAACAAAATCAGCTCCCATTGCTAATGATAGAGTAATATGATAATCATGTACAATTCCACCATCTGAACATACTGGAATATATACACCTGTTCTTTCATAGTATTCGTTTCTTGCTTCAACTACATCCATTAAAGCACTAGCTTGTCCACGACCAATTCCTTTTGTTTCACGAGTGATACATATTGAACCACCACCAACACCAACTTTTATAAAGTCAGCACCAGCATCTGCTAAATAATAGAAACCTTCTTTATCTACTACATTTCCTGCACCTATTTTAACACTATCTCCATAATTTTTTCGTACCCATTCAATAGTATTTTTTTGCCATACAGAATATCCATCAGAAGAATCCATACAAATCATATCAACTCCTGCTTCAACTAAGGCTGGAATTCTCTCTTCATAATCTCTTGTGTTGATACCTGCACCAACAACATATCTCTTATTATCATCTAATAAAGATTCAGGGTTATTTTTCTTATCTTCATAATCTTTTCTAAAAACTAAATGTTCTAGATTATCGTTTTCATCTAATATTGGTAAACAACTAATTTTGTTTTCCCAAATCATATCATTGGCTTCTGATAAACTTATTCCTTTTCTAGCACATACAGTATCTTTTCTTGGTCTCATAAAATCATCTATTGGAGCATCTAAATTTGCTCTTGAAATTCTATAATCTTTATCTGTAACTAAGCCTAAAAATTTTCCGTTTGCACTACCATCTTCTGTAATTGTAACTGTTGAATGACCTGTTTTCTCTATCATTGCAATTACATCACGAAGTGGTGTACCGCTTTTTACATTAGAATCACTATCTATAAAGCCTGCTTTATGTCTTTTAACATTTCTAACCATTTGAGCTTGTGATTCAATTGATTGTGAACCAAAAATAAAAGAACATCCACCTTCACGTGCTAAAGCGATAGCCATTTGCTCTCCTGAAACAGCTTGCATTATTGCAGAAACGAAAGGAACATTCGCATAATACTTTGATTCTTCTCCTTTTTTAAATTTTACTAATGGTGTTTTTAAACTAACATTGCTTGGTATGCATCTCTCATCTGTTAAATTTGGTAATAGTAAAAATTCACTAAATGTTCTTGAAACATCTTCAATTATTTTAGCCATTAAATAAACCCTCCTCTAAATATAATAATTATATTGATATATTATATAATATTTATTAATAAAAATCAAGTCGTTTTTGCTTATGTTTTGGCATATTTTAAAAGAAAAAAAGTTTGCTAATTTTATACTAGCAAACTTAAATTTTTTTCATTCTATTGTCTATATATTGTCAATTCATAATTACCAAATTTTATATAAGCATTTTATGAGTAAAAAAATATTATTTTAATTGCCAAATTCCATCTTCGTCTTTAATTGCATTGGCAGTAGATTTTAGACAAACAACAGGTCTAATTGAATGAATTTGTTCAGTACCCAACCTTACATCAAGAAGTCCTAGTTGATACACCTCCCATAAAGCAAATTCATACTTAGAACACGGAGCTGCTAACCAATACCCCTCACATGAATTCCATTTATTATTATGTGGAAAATACAAAGTATCGTTATAGCCTGTATAATCACTTATGCTTACCAACATTTCACTCAAACTATTATCAGATTTACCAGCTGTATATCCTTTACTACTTACTCCGAAGTATAATGGCTCACTTGGGGTCTTTACATTCCAACTTGCACACAACATTTCTAATGTTGGAGTTCCAATTGCTGCATCTGCATAAGTAGTATTTACCATACTTGTCCATAAATCTGTATTCAACAAATATGTTGCATATTTATAATTATCATTCGATGTTGCTATACCATTAAAACCATTAAACAAAAATTTATCTTTATATGCTACTGTTGGCGTTGTTGCTGTTGGTACAGATGACCAGTATACATTGTACTTTCCATCGTTATTATGAACTATCCCTGTTGGAATTTTACTTACTGGCAAATAATCTGCTGATATTAAATAAGTATTTGTGCTGTCTTTATAAAATATTCTCCAATCTGTTAAAGGTATTTTTTTATCTTTTAATGCATTTCCTGATTTTACAATTCCTAAATCCACTGGATAGTTTACATAATCTCCATAATTATTTGTTGATACTTGTGATATCAAATTTTGTGCTTCTGATACTTTTACAGAACATTCCACTATTTTATTTCCATCTACTGTTGTTGCTATTATTTTTGTATTACCTTCTACATTTGCTGTTACTAAACCAGTATTTGATACTGTTGCTACTGTTTCGTTTGTTGACTGCCACAATATTTCTTTATTAGTAGCATTACTTGGTTCTATTGTCGCTGTTAATTGTTTTGTACTATTTATTAATAAAATTATATTTGTTTTATCTAATCCTACCCCTGTTACTTTTACATTTGTTGGCACAGTAGGAGTTACTTCACTTGTTCCGACCTCTTTCCATTCTCCTAAGCCTGCTGATTCTGAAAAACTTGCTTCATAAACTGTTCCTGTTTTATTGTCTGTTACAGTTACTTTTCCACCTGCACATGATACATCTGCTCCACTTGGTGTATTTTCTGTTCTTCCTTCATATGGTGTTTTTTCTACAATATAATCTGTTTGCCAACCTGATAATATCATTTCTGCTTCTTCTAAAACCTTAGCTTTTTGATGTATGTCAACTGTATCTTCTGCTCTTCCTAATATTCCATTGTTTCCTACTACTAAGCTAATACTCACTCCTGCCAAGATTAACAAGACTATTATTGTTATTACTAGTGCTATCAAGGTTATACCTTTTTGTCTTTTCTTCTGTTTTTTCATAATTTTCTCCTTTTTTAATATAACTATAATTGTATTTTAAAACAATATGTTTTAAAATACAATATAACAAAATGTTTTATTTTATAATTTTTATATACAATATTATTTACTAGAAAGGAATTTTGTATGATAACAAGAATAAAAAATTTAAGAGAAGATAATGACTTAACTCAAACAGAAGTTGCCAAACATTTGAATATTTCACAAGTCGCTTACTCTTACTACGAAATTGGAAAAAGAAATATTCCAATAGATATCCTTATAAAATTAGCAAATTTTTATGAAACGAGTACAGACTACATATTATATAGAACTGACAATTCTATACCATATTCTACGAATTCAAAAAAACCTAGCAAAAATTTTTTTGATAAAATATAATTTTTTTTAATTCTATTAAAAAGCACAAAGTGGCAAACCGAAAACGGCTCGCCACTCTACGTGAAACTATCTTGTACTTTCTCTGACTTAAAAAACCGGAAGCATAACCACAATCTGTTCTGCGTATCTCATGAATTTGTCATGCAACTCTCTGGCAAGAGGCGGTAACTTCGCCTTATAGCCACTCATCAGCTGTATGTCAAATCCTTTTATCGGAGATGTCAAGAAGTAGGTCTCTCTGGAACCTGCAACAAACTGCCTCCAACACTCACTGTCAGCAGATAAATAATCTGCTCCTTTCATGAGTTTTTTGTATTGCAGATTGTCCTCTTCCTCAAACATAACCTCTTTGATTTTACGCTTTAAGAAATGTGGAATTACATCATAAACATATTTCTGCAATTTGAGATCCTCGAATTTCTCCGTAGCCTCACGAAATCCGGTTATGCGGTCTTTTATGTCACTTGGGATGTCCGTCGTCCAAGCCTCAGCAATGTCATGATAAATCCCCATAAAGAACATTTTGGTCGCAATTTCCTCATTGCCCCCGAATTCCTCTAATCCGATAAAGTAGGCAAAAATCGCTGTATCAAACAGATGTCCTAACACATTGCAATGAACAATGTATGGAAATGCTGCCCAACGATTGGAGTTGCGTAACATGGAAATGCGCTGGAAAATCTTGAATACGGAGTTATTTTCTTGAAGAAGTTCTCTTATGACTTTTATGTCCAAAAATTCCGTCAAGCTTTTAATAACCTCTTTCGTCTTCAAAGAAATTTCCTCGTTGTTTCTAATCCAAACTGCCTGCTCTTTAAGCTCTATAAGCGTTGCAATCTTGGTAGCAGCACGGAAGATGCGATATTCAAAAGTATCACAATCCTGACTAATAAACTGCATAAAGTCACGATCTGTTCGTTCGCTGATAATTGCCCGTGTAGCAGCATCAAATGCACTCTTATCAATATTGCCCATTTCACAAATTTCTTTCAAAATCTGCTCTGGCGTTGCATATGACACATATGACTTATAAAAAGCCCTATACAGTGCAATCCGCGGAAAACGCTCCCATTTAATCTCCTGTCCATCGTTTTCGCAATAACATGCAATGACATAGGAAATCATTGAGTTCAGTGCCTGCTTTGACAACTCGTTATACTTATGCTCCGTAATCATGGAAATCCATCTGTGCTGATTGTTCAACCGTGAAATAACTTGGTTAACCTCAGTATAAATATTAATGTTTAGTTTCATGCTCATCTGTCCTTTCTGAAATAAATTATTAGTTCGAGCAATTCTCCAAAAGCAAACTAAATGTAGCTGTTTTTGCGTTTTGGAAAATAATTACAATTTTTTGCAATCAAGTATATTATACCACATTTCTAAAATTATGTAAACATATTTAGAATAAATTCAACTTACTTTATTAACTTTTTTTCTTTTATTTTATATGAAATTTAAAATTACTGTGATACAATATTATTGGAGGCTTTTATGAATTTAGAATATAAAATTATAGATAACAAATTTGATAATGTAAAAGAAATATTAAAAGCACATTTTCAAATTTCTGATAGATTATTAACTAAATTAAAAAAAGAAAAAAGAATTTTTTTGAATAATCAACATGTATATGTAACTGAAAAAGTTAAATGTGGAGATTATTTAAAAGTTGATATGAATTTTGTTGAAACTTCTGATAACATAGTTCCAACTCAAATTAAATTAAATATTATTTTTGAAGATGAATATTTACTAGTTGTTAATAAACCAGCACATATTCCAGTTCATCCATCTTGCAATTATTATGAAAACAGTTTATCAAATGGCATTAAATTCTATTTTGATTCAATAAATTTGCAAAGAAAAATTAGACCTATAAATAGATTAGATAAAGATACTTCTGGATTAGTATTATTCGCAAAACATGAATATATACAAGAAGCTTTGATACGACAAATGAAATCGAACACTTTTCAAAAAGAATATATCGCAATTTTAAATGGAACTTTAAATGAACAATCTAGAACAATAAATGCTCCTATCACAAGAAAAGCTGATAGTATTATGGAAAGAGAAGTATCTGAATTTGGAGACATTGCTATATCTCATTTAGAACTTATTAAAAACTTGGAAAATTACGCAGAAGTTAAATACACATTAGAAACGGGAAGAACTCATCAGCTTCGTGTTCACAGCAAATACATTGGTCATCCAATTTTAGGAGACACTTTATATGGTGAAAAATCGGATTTAATAGATAGACAAGCTCTACACGCTTATCAAATAAAATTTATTCATCCTATAAGTAAAGAACATATAACTTTAAAAGCTCCTTTACCAGAAGATATTAAAAATTTAATATAAGCCATAAATATATGGCTTATATTATTAAAATATTATTTTATTATTAAATCTTTAAAGCTAGTTCCATATTGTAGTTTTTCAAAACCAAATATGTCTAGTACTGTTGCTGATATATCTGCATAAGTTTCACGAATTCCTATATCAACATTTTCTTTAATATTTTTTCCATAAATCAAAATTGGTATATACTCTCTTGAATGATCTGTTGATGGTGTAACTGGGTCACAGCCATGATCAGCAGTAATTATAAGGATATCATCATCTTTCATAGAATCCATAATTTCAGGCAATTTATTATCAAATTCTTCTAATGCTCTTGCATATCCAATTGGATCATTTCTATGTCCATAAAGCATATCGTAGTCAACTAAATTTGTAAAAATCATATCTTCGTTTGATGTTTTTAAAGACTCAATATTTTTTGAAATACCATCTGTATTTCCTTTTGTATGAATTGCTCTTGAAATTCCTCTTCCTGAAAATAAATCTTCTATTTTTCCAATTGCTAAAACTTTTTTCCCATTTTCAGCAAATACATCAAGCATTGTTCTTCCAAAATTTGTAGCTTCAAAATCTTTTCTATTATATGTTCTTTTAAAATTTCCTGGGCTATTGCCTACAAAAGGCCTAGCAATTACAGTTCCAATATTGTAGCCTTTTTCATCTATAACATCTCTTGCAATTTGACATACTTCATACAATTTTGAAACTGACATATACTCTTCATGTGCTGCAATTTGGAAAACACTATCGGCAGAAGTATATACCATAGGTTTCCCAGTATTTATAATTTCTTCACCATATTCTTTTAATAAGTCTGTTCCAGAACCTTTTTTATTACAACAAAATCCTGGTAAATTTGCTCTTTTAGCTACTTCATCTAGAAGTTCTTGTGGAAATGCATTTGGATATGTAGTAAAACCAACTTCTTTAACAAATCCAGATATTTCCCAATGACCTACTGGGCTATTTTTTCCTTGTGATTTCTCTACTGCTTTTCCATAACATCCTATACAATATTCTTCTTTTTCTGGGATAGAAATTCCTTGTATATTGTACAAACCTAATTTTTTCATATTAGGAATATTTAGAGGAGTTGTTCTATAAATGGCTCCTAATGTATCGCTTCCTTCATCGCCATATTTATTAGCATCAGGTAATTCACCAATACCAAAGCTATCTAAAACAATTATATTTACTCTACTCATCTTCATCCTCCTCTATTTTTATTCTCAAAGTTCTTTTTCTTTTGACTGGTTTTACATCATTTATAACTGGTTCTTCTTTAATTTCTTCTGCAATTTGTTTCTCTTCTTCAACTTCTTTTTTAGCCCTTTTACTTACTTTTTCTTTTTTAGGCTTTTCCTTCTTAACCTTCTCATTTTTTACCTTTTCTTTTATAACCTCTTCTTGTTTTTCTTCTTTCTTTCTGCCAATTCTTCTTTTAGGTTTTTCTTCAATTATTGGTTCTTCAATAGGTTCTTCGTCTTCATCATCAATAAAATCTAAATCTATTTCAACTGCTTCTGTTTTAAAATCATCATCTTCATCAAAAATTGATGTTTTTTCCTCTGCTTTTTCTAATTTCTCTTCTTGTATATCAATCTTATCATTGTTATCAGATTTTTTATCTTCTTTTTCCTCATCTGTTTTAACTGAAACATCATACTCATAAACTAAAATATCTTTTGATTTAGGTAAAATCAAATTGTTTTGTTCATTAAAGTAATTATTTGTTCTAAACTTAGTTTTTGAAACTAATGTAAAATCAAATTTCTTACAATCTAATAAAACGTTTGAAGATAAATCCATTCCTTCTGGTAAAGTTTTATTTGCATTATCAAAGAAAATAATATTTGAATAATATAAAAGTGGCATTTCCTCTTTTAAATTAACTTTTATAAGATTTACTGCACCTTCCCCAGAATCTGTATAATTTTCTAACTCACGTTCAACATTTATATCAAATATTGAAAAATCATTTTCGTGAATATTATCTGTTATAGGAACAACTTTATATAAAGGCATTTCATATTTTGACGTCATTTTAGGAATTGCTCCCTCTAAATACGATAAAATACTAAGTAATTTTTCTGTGAAATCAAAAACATCAATTTTCTTGTTTATATTTAAAATTCTAAACTTACTTTTTTCACTTTCTCTATGACTTCTACTTCCTATATATTTTATTTTTCTATTATCATTATCCATGTTTCCGAAGATGTCAAAAACTTCACTCTCTATGTACAATCTATTTTTATTAAATTCATCTTTTAAATATGTAAGTGCAGCTTCCATCTTCTGTTTATCCATTTTTCCAGAACGAAGTAAATTTATTATTTCTATAAGTTCTGTACTTGCAATGTATAAACTGTCTGTTTCTTCCTTTGAAAGCTTAACTCTTTGAATTTTGTCTACTGATACACCCATAGTTTCAAAATCCATTTCAAAATTAAAAGCTTTTTTAATAATAGTTTTTTCATTTTTATTTGAATCTTCATTTCCCATTTCTAAGCTAAGTTTTTCATCTTTATTTGCAAACTTCCAAAATTCAAATATACTCTTTTTATGTTTATCAATTTCTTCTATATAAAGCTCTGCATTTCGCACTTTACTATTTAAGTTTTCTAATTTTAATTGTAGTGCTTTTATATCTTGTTCTAAATCTTTTTGCTTTTTATCAGTTTTATCTTTAACTGAATAAATAACAACAACATCTTCTATTGTATAAAATCTTTTATCATCTATTTGTGATATAGTTGGTTCTATTTCTATCGTTTTAGATTGCTTCTTTTCTTTAATTTCTTCTTCATTTTTTAATTTAACTTTTTTATTTGATTTAAAAAAATATTTAACTTTTCCAAAAAAAGTTTTCTTATATTCTAAGTATGTTGAAATTTCTTTTTGCTTTTCTAAATATTCCTCTTCTTTTTCTTTTGCTTTTTCTTTTAAATTTTCTAATTTTTCTTCTAATTTTTCACATTTTTCTTTTACTTCAAATATATCAGTTTTAGCAATTTTATATTGTATTTTTATAAAATCTTCTAAGTTTTCATAAGTGACTCTATAATCTTCAAAATAAAATTCTAATCCGTTTTTGCTATCAATTTTTGTCTCAAAAACAAATTTAGTTTTTATTTCTGTTTGCAAGATAAATAAAGCTTTTAATAATTTATAAAATTTTAAAGCTTCCTCTTTATCTGTTAATGTAACTTTATAACTACTTTTTACATTATTATATACATAAGTATCTCCAACTATTTGAAGTGACATATTATCTTTTTTATCATATACTTCAAATATCAATGGCCAATTTTTAGTGAATAGCCATAAATAACTTTCAATATTTCCTATTTCATCTCTATTTAAAAATTCTTCACTGTAATTTACATAATTTATTGGAACAAAAATAGATGGCACTGTTTTTGTTTTCTTAGAATTGTATTCTATTTTCTTTTTCAATAAATACAAAAATTCTGAAAAAGTTTCTTCCTTAGTACATACAAGCATAAAATATTTATTTGTACTTGGAGAATAATATATTTGCCATAAATGATCTTTATTATATTTAACTTTAAAAGGTTCTATTTTTTCAAGTGATTTTTGAAGTAATGTAATATTTTCGATATCTGATACAAAAATAGAGCTAATTATTTTAAGTAATGTTGCATATCTTTCAATATCTTCTTCATCACCCATAGGATTAAAAAATCTTCCAAGAGGTACTGATTCAGAATATTTCTTTTTAATATCATCACTTCTTAAACATGGAGTTATTAAAATTTCAATCTTATCAATTGGTACATAACGATATACTCTATGATCTTTGTCATTATTTAGTCTTGAAGTATTAAAATTAAGTGGACTAAAATCTTTTAAAAACTCTGGTACTTTATCTAAATCTAAGCCTAAAAAATCTAGCTTAGTTTCTAAATCTCCATTGTTTGCTGATTTTTTTGCTGACATCTTTTATCCTCCATTTTTTTCAAAATTCACAAGCAAAGTATATCATACCTAAAAATTTTTATCAATAAAAAATAATAAGTATCTCACAACTTTTTATGAGATACTTATTATTAAATTATTTAGAATAACTATTTACTTCTTCATTAATTCTAGAAATGAATTTATCAATTGGCATTTGACCTATGTCGCCTTCTTTTCTTGTTCTAACTCCTAATGCATTTGCTTCTACTTCTTTTTCACCAATAATTAACATATATGGTGTTTTTTGAAGTTGTGCTTCACGAATTTTATAACCAATTTTTTCTTGTCTGTCATCTAATTCAACTCTTAATCCTTCTTTTTGTAGTTTTTCAGTTACTTGTTGTGCATATTCTTTTTGATTATCTGAAATTGGCAAAACTTTTACTTGAACTGGTGCAAGCCAAGTTGGAAAAGCACCTTTTGTTTCTTCAATTAAAAATGCTAAAAATCTATCAAATGTTCCAAGTATTGCTCTGTGAATAACTACTGGTCTGTGTTTTTCACCATCATCGCCAATGTACTCTAATTCGAATCTTTGTGGTAATAAGAAATCTAATTGACAAGTAGAAACTGTAACATCATGCCCTAATGCTGTTTTTATTTGAACATCTAGTTTAGGTCCATAGAAAGCTGCTTCTCCTTCTGCTTCATAGAAATCCATACCTGATTCTGTTAAAATTTCTCTTAATTGTTTCTCTGCATTTTCCCACATTTCATCATCGTCAAAGTATTTTTCTTTATTGTTTTTATCTCTCAAAGATAATCTAAAAGAATAATCTTTAAATCCAAAATCTTCATATACTGAAAGAATTAAATCAACAACATTTTTAAATTCTTCTTTAATTTGATCTGGTCTTACAAAAAGATGCGCATCATTTTGACACATTTCACGAACTCTCTCTAAGCCACAAACACTTCCACTATCTTCATATCTGAAATCATGTGCAAGTTCACCAATTCTTATTGGCAATTCTCTATATGAATGCATTTTATTTCTATAAATAAGCATATGATGTGGACAGTTCATAGGTCTTAAAACCATTTCTTCTTCTCCCATTTTCATTACTGGGAACATATCATCTTTGTAATGCATCCAGTGTCCACTTGTTTTATATAATGCTACATTGGCAAGAGATGGAGTATAAACATGACTATATCCCATACTTACTTCTTTATCTTGAATATATCTTTCAAGTAATCTTCTAACTGTTGCTCCTTTTGGTAAATACATTGGAAGTCCTGAACCAACTAATTCATGTGTCATAAATAAATCTAGTTCTTTACCTATTTTTCTATGATCTCTTTCCTTTGCTTCTGCAAGTTTGGCTAAATATTCATCAACTTCACTAGCTTTTGGAAATGATATACCATAAATTCTTTGAAGCATTTTATTATGTTCATCACCTCTCCAATATGCCCCTGATGAACTTAATAATTTAACTGCTTTTACTGCTCCTGTACTTGGTAAATGTGGACCTCTACAAAGGTCTGTAAAATCTCCTTGTTTATAGAAAGAAATTACTTCACCTTCTGGTAAATCTTTTATAAGTTCTACTTTATAAGGTTCATCCTTTTCTTCCATTAATTTTATTGCTTCTTCTCTTGGGAGTTCAAATCTCTCTATTGGGTGATCCTCTTTAATAATTTTCTTCATTTCTTCTTCAATAGATTTTAAATCTTCTTCTGAAAAAGGCTTTTCAACATCAAAATCATAATAAAAACCATTTTCTATTGCTGGTCCTATTGCAACCTTTGCATTTGGAAATAATCTTTTAACAGCTTGTGCCATTATGTGTGATGTTGTATGCCAATACATTGACTCCTCAACTTCTGCTGTTCTTCCTCCACCTAATTTGATTTTAAACATAACTTATTCCTCCTTAAAAATTAAATTCATACACTTATAGATTTTTGAAATTTCAAAATAATAACAAAAAAACCCATAAGCATATTGCTTATAGGGGTAAGTTTTTCTCACGGTTCCACCCTAATATTTAACTCTTAATAAGATTAGTAACGCAATCTCACAACGCCAATTTTTCAATCGGAAACTCCAAGGTAGTTTTCAAATATGTTTGCTTAAATGTGCTTTCAGCCTACGACACATTTTCTCTAAAAGTAACCTATATTTTACTTTTCCTCTTCACTGTTTACCTTTTTATAATACTACTTTATGTCGAATGTGTCAAGAAATTCTGTAACATTTCTATATTTTTTATATTAAATTTTAGTAACATATTTCTTTTTATATCCTATATATATTATAATAATTATGTATATTTGTATTATAGAGAGGAAAAAATATGAGACTAAAAAAATATGAAAATTTAAGATTATTGCGTTCATGCACTCATGTAAAAATAATAGAACTTACTGAAAAAATTTCAAAATTATCTCAAAGTCAAGAACAATTTTTACATGAAAATCCTGACTTAAATCTTTTTATTTCAGGAATTTACAGAAGCCAACATGAAGATCAAAACATATCTGATGATACACCTATTCCTGAATCTGAGTTAATCAAAACTGACTTAAAAGATTTTAAAGATTATCATCCAGATGAAGATTTTGAAAAAGATTTTAAAACTTACTATCATAGAAATGTTCAGATTAAAAATTTCAGTAAAGCATTAGAAGAATATCGTGCTTTGGCAGATAAATTATATGGTTCTCAAATGAAAACTTCTAATATAGAAGATTTTCTTGATACTACAAAAACAAAACATACACCTTCTTTTAGAAGATTTGCAAAAGGAATACAATCACATTCACCTATGCATTTAGGATATACATATAAAAAATTGGCTGAAACTATTGCAGAACGAAATAAAATTAAAGATAAAGAATATACTACAAAAGCTGACAGAGCTTTTAATTTAAAGCGTACAACTTTAAGTCTAAATAGAGATTTTAAAGGAAGATTAAAAAATAATGGTATAAAATTAGCACTAGCTGGTGCTCTTTCAGTTGTCTTATTAGCTGGATATACAATGTTTAATGGAGATATAACTGTTTCTCATGGCAGTAATACACCACATGTATCTGGAACAGTTTTAGAAAATAAAGGTAATATTTCACAAGTCTCTCAACCTACACCAGAAGCTGAAAAATCTTCAATATTTACTAATAGTATAACAAATATGAGCACTTATGAAGAAGCATGCAAAGATTATTTTGAAAAAATTTCTGATATTTACAAATATAATACTGGTAAAGAAATAGATTTGTCTGAATATGGTCAGAGTCAAATTGGTTATAATTCTTCTGCAAATATCTTTATCGTTGAACTTAACGGACAAACATATACTATTTCCGGGCAAGGTCACTCTGCACCAAATTACAGATATTTACAACAGGCACTTGAAGCTACTGGTGCAAAAGTTACTCCAACAACTTCTTCACTTTCTTGTATTATTGATAAAAATGATTCTAGTAGAAGTATTGCCATTACAGATAGTGCTGGAAATCCTGTAAGAAGTGGTATTGTTTTAACTGGTTCTAATAATGCTTATAATCAATCTTATATAAATGCAGGAAGAAAAATTTTAGAAGCACAAGGAAAAACTGATTGTTCCGAAGCTGAATGTGTTGGAACATATTTATTATCTGATACACATGAACTTGATCCAGAACTTTGTAGAGCACTTGGAGAAGTACAAAATCTTACTTATTTCATAAAGAGTACTTTTTATGAAAAACAAGATGGAAAATCTGATCCTTATGCAGTATCAATATATGGACAAAAATCACAAAAACTTGCTCAATCTTTTGAAAATAGAGCAAATTCACAACAAGAACAATCTCAAAAAGAACTTGATGAAAGATAATAAAAAAGAAGTAGTTTATGCTACTTCTTTTTTATTCTATATTTATAATTCTAATTCTGGACATTCTACCCAATTAAGAGCTGTTTTATATCTAGAATTTGAATCACCACGTCCAATTCCTATCCATCTTCCTAATACTCCATATATATTACTTCCAGTTGCATAAACTTTTCCATTTTCTGTAACTGCTATAAAGAAACCTGAACCAGCTGAAATTTGAATAACCTTTTCGCTATTAAATACTTCTCTTGTATTGCAATAATTAGTTGTATTGTTTCCTATTCCTATTGCATTACTATAACCATAAGCAAATAATCTCCCTTTATTTGTTAAAAATACAGTATTATCTTTATTTTGACAGGCTACATCAATAACGTATTCATCATCTGCTAAATCCAAACCATAAGTATATTCAACAAAATCACTACTAACAGTATTTCCACCAGATGTACCTTGATGCCAATTACCTCCAATAAATACTTTATGATCTTTCGTAATAATAAAACTTCTAAAAGAACATGGCAAAATTATTTTTTCTATATTGTCTACACCACCAATTTTATCTGGTAAATTAAATGCATAAGGTGTTGTTTGTCTGTTCGCAGTACAACCAACAGTACCACCAAAATTAGAACCCCATACTCTACAACTTTCATCTTTCATAATTGCTAATTTAGTTGCATAACTATCACTTTCATTTCCTATAATATCGCTTACTCCATCTAAAAGTTCAAAAAAATTGTATTTAGATTCGCCATCATTCCATCCTGCAAAATTTGGTGTATTATCTGGTCCACCATTAGGTTCATATTTTCCAGCGGCATATAATTTATCATCTGTTGTTAATACATAGATACAATTTCTTACTATTTCTACTTTTTTACATTTACCCACCAAATTTTCATCTTCACATTTTATATATTGTGGAATTATAATATCTTGCTCTGATAATTCTCCCAAACCTAATCCTGCACTTGATCCAGCAACATATAAATTACCATCTTTCGTAATATAAGCACTTGCATTAGCATGAAAATATTTAACATCTGATGCTATTTTTTTCCATCTAGATTGTAAAATATTATTTCCATACATAAGTGCTTGGTTCCCAGTAGTTTCAATTCTATCATTACAATTTATAAATACATAACATACACCATTAACATGATTATATATAAGTGATTCGTTTGCAAAACTATTTACATTGTTTTTTTCAATATATTCTATACTTTTTGTATTACCAGATGTTTTATTCATTCCTAAATTTGAATAAGCACCAGTACCATATAACTTACCTGAATTTGAAATAAAGAAAAATTGACCATTAGAAGTCATTACATCTTTTATTCCACTTTTTACTAATTCTTCTGGTAATACAGCAAGTTCTGTATAACATTTTCCATTGAAATCTGAACCTGCGGTATTTCTTGCATATCCTACAATATAACATGATACATTATTTGAATTATCCTTGGTTAAAAAGCATTGTGTACCATTGACACTAGATAAAAATTTATAACATCTTGAAATTCTAGTTAATTGCCTAAAATTATAAGGTGAACCACTACTTACATATTGCTTAGCATTTAAATTTTCATATCCACAAGTCCATGCTGTTCCATCTTTTTTCACAACAGTTACATTTATTCCACCACTCCACATAGCAATATCTTGATCTATATCTTCTCCAATATTACCATCATATACTTGTACAAATTTATCAAATTGTTCTCCTTTTTTTCCAGTTGATAAAAAGCCATAAGAATTTAAACCAGAAAAATAAAAAGTATTATCACTACATTGTATTAATGTACCATTTTCAGTGGAATCTACTTGTACTATACTACTGCCTTTTGTAAAGGTAGATACTTTTTCAAATGTACTTGGATTAGTTTTTTTCTCTAAACCTAATTCACTACTAGAATTATTACCACATGCATAAAGTTCACCTTCATCAGAAACAATAAAAGTAGTATTAGTTGTTGAAAAAATATTTTTTACTTTCATTCCTTTTAAATCTAGTTTAATTGCTTCTCTTGTTGTATATTCTTTCATTTGCTCTTCATTTAACCCTAATTTATTACTAGTGTTATCTCCAATAGCATAAACTTCATCTTTATCATTTATATAAAATATATTAGATGTGCAAACTATTGTCTTCACAATAGTTCCAATATTATTGGGCTTTTGCAATTCATTCCAAATATTTGGATTTATGTTATCCATATCTTTTTTAGAAGTATTAAGTTGAGGTCCTTTTACTCCCTTGCCATATAAATCTCCATTATTATAAAGTTTAAAAATATTATTGCTTCCTGGCGATGCGAATATTTGAAAACCATATTGTGCATCTTGATTTCCTGCTAGTTTGTCGTCTGTACCTGTCCCGCTTACTTCTGATTCTGCAAATATTGGTGCATTTGCTGTTCCACTCATTACTGCTGTTGCCATATTTGAACTATAACAACTTATACCTTTTAACTTTATTCCTGACATTGAATATATCATTCCTGTTGCTATATCTATTACATAAGTTTTATTACTTTCTATTCCTAATATTTCATTATTTAAATAAAATAAATCTTGCACTCCTGCTGGAAAAGCTATCAGTTCACTTTCAAATTCATTGTTAAAATCAATAGCATTGCTTAACACACTTGTTTCTGGTATTTTTTCAGTCATGCTCCATATTCTATAATATCCTACTTCACCACTTAATCTTTCTGTACTACTCAAATCATTTTCAGTACAAAGTCCATTTGCTGGTATTGCCTTAGTATCTTCTCCCATTTGTCCTATTGCTTCGCCAGCCTTCCACATTTGAACTGCTTCTTCTATTGCTGTCATTTCACTTAGAAAAGTTGAATATTGCGTTCTGCTTATTATTCCATCATCGCCTATTATTGCATTAATAGAAACACCAGCTAATATTAGCATTACTATTATTGAAATAACTAATGCGATTAATGTTATTCCGTTTTGATTGTTTCAAAAATTCGTTTTTTGTTTTCCTTCTGTTTCTCTTTTGTTTACACATTTTCTTTTTCCTTTCTT
>CAPPGO010000014.1 GCA_948678575.1 uncultured Clostridia bacterium | reverse complement strand
GTTTGAAAAATATTGCAGAAGAATAGGTAGATAATAAATTAAGAGCAAAAGCAAACAAAAAAATAATGCTTTTGCTCTTGTATTATATTGTAGGAAAGTTATGCTACAAATACTATACTTATTTTTTTCTTGCAAAAATGTAAGATTAATGTAATGCAAATCGATAGGAATTAATAAAAAAATACATTATAATATGTTTAGAATGAAAGGAGATATTTATTATGGAAAACATATTAGAAGTTAATCATATTGAAAAATATTATGGGAATAAGTCTAATTTAACAAAAGCAATTGATAATATCAGTTTTAATGTAGCTAAGGGTGAATTTGTTGGAATTATGGGAGCATCTGGTTCTGGAAAAACTACATTATTGAATTGTATTTCAACAATTGATAGAGTGACTTCTGGGAAAATCATTATAAATAATAAAGATATTACTAAACTAAAAGGAAATGCTTTAAATAAATTTAGAAGAGAGGAATTAGGTTTTATATTTCAAGATTTTAATTTGTTAGATACTCTAACAGCTTATGAAAATATTGCTTTGGCTCTTACTATACAAAAAGTTAATTCACATGAAATAGATAGTAGAGTTCAAGAAGTGGCTAAAAAACTGGATATAAGGGAAATATTATACAAATATCCTTATCAAATATCAGGCGGTCAAAAGCAAAGGGTTGCATCAGCAAGAGCAATTATAACAAATCCTAAATTAGTTTTGGCAGATGAGCCAACTGGTGCTTTGGATTCAAAATCAGCAAAACAATTGTTAGAAAGTTTTGAAAGTTTAAATCAAAAATTAAAAGCAACAATTTTGATGGTAACACATGATTCCTTTACAGCTAGTTATGCAAATAGAATTTTATTTATAAAAGATGGAAAAATCTTTAACGAATTAATAAAAGGAAATGATACAAGAAAGCAATTCTTTGAAAAAATAATAGAAGTTCAAACTTTACTCGGAGGTGAGCTTGGAGATGTTATTTAAGTTATCAATAAAAAATATGAAAAAAAGCTTTAAAGATTATGCAATTTATTTTATTACTTTGGTTCTAGGTGTAGCAATATTCTACATGTTTAATTCGCTAGATAGCCAAGAATCAATGTTGCAAGTTTCAAAATCTACAAAGCAGATAATAAAACTTATGATTGAAATGCTTTCTATGGTATCTGTGTTTGTTGCTGTAATACTGGGATTATTAATTGTATATGCTAATAATTTCTTAATAAATCGAAGAAAAAAAGAATTTGGTATATATATGACACTTGGTATGAGCAAAAGACAAATATCTAAAATAATATTTTTAGAAACAATATTTGTAGGAATAATATCACTTGTAGTTGGTCTTGTGTGTGGTGTATTTATCTCACAATTTATGTCTATATTAGTTGGAAAATTATTTCAAGCTGATATGAGTAGATTTGAATTTGTGTTTTCAAAAACGGCTTGTATTAAAACTTGCGTATTTTTTGCAATAATGTATTTAGCTGTAATGATATTTAATACATTTACAATTTCAAGATATAAATTAATAAATCTATTAACAGCAATTAAGAAAAATGAAACTGTCAAAATGAAAAATTCTTTTGTATGTATTATTGTATTTGCAATAGCAGTTGGAATTTTGTCATATTGTTATTATAAAGTTTCAGCAGGTTATAACACTTTAAGAACAATAAATGATATATTACCAATTATTTTAATGGGTATAATATCAACAGTTTTAGTATTTTGGTCTATGTCTGGTTTTATATTAAAATTAGTGCAAGCGAATAAAAATGTATATTTAAAAGGTACGAATTTGTTTGTATTAAGACAAATGCACAATAAAATTAATACAACAGTAATAAGTATATCAGTAATTTGTTTAATGCTTTTTGTAACAATTACTATTTTGTCAACGGCATTATCATTAAGAAATACAATGGAAAAAAGTTTGCGAGAAATGACACCAGTAGATATAAATTTATATAAAGTTGCTAATTTACCAGAAAAAATTACTAGATATGGAAAAGAAATTGTTTATACAGATATGCAAAGAGAAAATTCTAAAAGTAGTGTTGGAAGTTCTTTGAAAGCCGTTGGGTATGATATGAGTAAATTAAAAGATGTTGAAGAAATATCTACTTATGCTATAAATGACATAACATTAAAAACAACATTAGGTTCAGCATTAGAAGAGGCTTTGAACCAATATCCAATGATGAGATATGACACAGTAGAAATGATAATAAGAGTATCTGATTATAACAGGATAGCTAAACTTTACAATATAGAAGAATATTCTTTAAATGATAATGAATATATTATACTTTGTAATTTTGATAATATATCAGAAATTAGAAATCAAGCTTTAAAAGCAAATGTAAAAATTAATATTAATGGTAAAGATTATGTACCTAAATATCCAGAATGTAAAGATGGATTTATAGAAATTTCTACTAGTCATACCAATGGCGGAATTATATTAGTTCCAGATGATTGTGAATTAAAAGACGAACAAAGACAAACTTGGTTTTTAGCAGGAAATTACAATGCAAAAACAGAAGAACAAATAGAGGCGATAGAAAAAGACTTTGCTAGTGATGAGAGTGAATTAACAGAACGATTACTAGCAGAAGGTGTTATAATTGATGGAATGACGAAAATAAACTTAACAGAAAGTAGTGTTGGACTAGCAACAATAGTAGTGTTTATTGCGATTTATTTAGGAATTATTTTCTTAATAGCAAGTTCTGCAATTTTAGCATTGAAGCAATTAACAGAAAGTTCTGATAATAGACAAAGATATATTATTTTAAGAAAAATAGGTTGTGACGAAAAAATGATAAATAGTTCATTGTTCAAACAGATAGGAATATTTTTCATGTTACCACTTATTGTAGCGATAATTCATTCTATATTTGGAATACAATTTGGAATAAATGTTATGGAAGTTTTAGCTAGTAAAGAAGAATTACTTCCATCAGCAATAGTAACAGTAGCTGTAATAAGTGTTATATATGGAATATATTTTATGGCAACGTATTTAGAAAGCAAAAATATTATAAAAGAGGATTAGCTTTTTATACAAATTTTAGTATAGAAGGATCATGGCTAACAGAAAATTAATCCCCACTCTGTTAGTGCATGGTAAGATGAAAGTGAACTGCAAAATTTACTTTCATCTTTTTTAATTCTTGTATGTTAAGAAAATTTTAATAAAACCTTAATGAGGACTTAATTTTAAAAAATATTTACTATGCTATAATAACTTTAATAAAAGGAGAAAAGCTTATAAAGGGAGTAAAATATGAATGTTTTGATATTAACAGCTAAATATGGTATGGGTCATTATACAGCTTCAATATCTTTGAAGCAAGAACTGGAAAATGAAAATGTACAAGTAGAAGTAGTAGATTTTTTTGATATCATTTTTCCTAAAATAAAAACATTAATTTATAGTGTATTTAATTTTTTGGTTAGTAAATGTAGTAATATATATAATTTCTTTTATAAATTTTCTGCTAATTCCAACTTTGCACCTTTTAACAAAATTATAAGAAAAAGAATCGAAAAATTAATTACTGAAAGTAATGCTAACATTATAATATCAACCTTCCCAGTATGTACAAAGTATATTTCTACATACAAGAAAAACAATAATAAAAAATTAAAATTATATACATATATTACTGACATAGAAGCAAATAAAGAATGGATTTCAGAAGAAATAGATATGTATTTCGTTGCTTCAAATGAAACTAAAATACAAATTATGGAGAATGGTATTCCAAAAGAAAAAATTAAAGTGGTGGGAATTCCAGTTAGAAAAGAATTTAAAGAAGAAATTTGCATAAAAGACAAAAACGAAATAGTTGTTATGGGTGGTGGATTAGGATTAATTCCAGATATGGATAAAACTTTGAAAATTTTGATGCAAAATGAAGATATACACGTTACTTTACTTGCTGGAAAAAATCAAAAATTATTTAATCAATATAGTAATAAATATGATAATATGACAGTTGTTGGATATACAGATGAGGTTTATAAATATATGAAAAAGGCTCAATTGATTATAACAAAAGCTGGTGGAATAACACTTTTTGAGGCAATACATTCTAAAACTCCAATATACATAATGCCACCATTTTTAAGTCAAGAAATAGGAAATGCGAAATTTATTGAAAAAAATGAAATTGGAGTTGTTGTTTGGAACAAAAGTGAAAATGTATCAGATGATATAATACAATTGTTGAAATCTCCTGATAAGTTAGAGAAAATGAGAGAAAATATGCAAATGCTAAAAGATAGATTAGAAAAAACAAATGTTGTTGAAATATATGGAGAGGAGATTATAACAGTATGTTAATTTTGATAATTGTTATAGTAATTTTTATATTGACATTTTTATTTTATTCTTTTATTCCAGCTAACATATATAAGAAAAGATTTTTTAATAAAGAGAAAACCAAAAAGAAAGTAATATATTTAACTTTTGATGATGGACCAAGTATATATACTAGTGAATTATTAGATTTATTAAATAGATATAAAATTAAAGCTACTTTCTTCTGTGTTGCAAATTTTGCGCAAGAACATAAAGATATAATTGAGAGATTTAAAAATGAAGGTCATGTAATAGCATTACATTCTTTAAAACATAAAAATTCAATGTTACAAGGTTTTTTTGAAACTAAAACAGATTTAGAAAAAAGCTTGAAAATAATGAATGAATTGGGAGTGAAAATTAAGTATTATAGACCACCATGGGGTGATTGTAATATTTACTTACATAAAAAATTAGAATTGGAAAATATAAAATTTATATTATGGAATGTTATGGCTGAGGATTGGGAAGCACATACAACTGAAAATATAATTGCTAATAAACTTCTAAACAGGGTGAAAGCAGGAGATATTATTTGTTTACACGATGGAAGAGGAAAAGATGAAGCACCTCTTAGAACTATTAATGCATTAAAAATGGTAATACCGAAATTTTTGGAGAAAGGATTTGAATTTAAAACAATAGATGAATACAAAGATTAAAAAAGGGATAATAAATGCTACAATTTTTCTGTTTTTTGTAATTGTTACTTTTTATATTATATTCCGAAATAATGATATTGTACAAATTATAGAAATAGTAAAGCAAGTAGATAAAAAATTTATTTGTTTAGCGATATTATGTATGTTTTTTTTCGTATTTGCAGAAGGAATTAATATATTACGAACATTAAAACTATTAGATTGTAATACAAGTTTTAAAGATGCAATAAAATATGCATTAGTTGGTTTCTTTTTTAGTTCAGTTACGCCTAGTGCATCTGGTGGAGATCCAATGCAAATTTATTATATGACAAAAGACGGATTGCCAATAGGAAAATCTACTTTGGCAATTCTTACGGAGTTTTCCAGTTTTCAAGTTGTAACAATATTAATGTCGCTAATTGGTTTTATTACTAATTATAAATTTATTGAAAATTCAATTGGTAATATTAAATATTTCTTGATATTAGGTGTTACAATTAATCTATTAATCTTGGTACTTATATTATTAAGTATTTTTTCAAAAAAGATAATTGTTAAACTAATTGTGTTTATATGCAAAATTTTAAATAAATGTAATTATAAAAAAACAGAAGAATTTGAAACAAAATGTTTCAAACAGATTGATGAATATAGAATTGGTGCAAATTTGCTAATGAAAAATCCGAAAATCCTTTTTAAAATTGTTTTAACAACAACAATTCAAATAGTTTTATATCATAGCATACCATATTGTATATATTTATCGTTTGGACTAGAAGGAGCTGATTTTTTTAGATTTCTATCTTTACAAGCTGTTTTATATATATCAGTTTCATCAATGCCACTTCCAGGAGCTGTTGGGATAAGTGAAGGTGGATTTTTAATTATTTATAAAATTTTATTTCCAGCTACTTTATTAAGTAGTGCAATGCTTTTAAGCAGAGGAGTTAGTTTTTATTTATTTGTAATTATTAGTGGAATTTCAGTATTATTTTTTAGCATAAAAAAAGTACACAATTAAGAGAGTATATGATATTATAATTATAGAAAGAGAGGAATGTTTTTATGATGGAATGGAAATGTATAAAATGTGGAAATACAGAATTTGAAAAAGATCAATTTCAAGCAACAGGAGGAAATTTTGCTAAAATATTTGATGTTCAAAATAAAAGATTTATTACAATAACTTGTACTAAATGTGGATATACAGAACTGTATAAAACTGTTACAGATGGTGGAATGGATATATTAGATTTCTTTACTAATTAGTTTACAGAATAAAAAAATTAATAAAATACTACACAAATTGATTTTACTGTGATATAATTAATAAGTTGAAAATTATAATTGTTTCAATATACTTTATAAGTTTTATAAATAAATCGAAACATAAAAGGAGGAATTAGATATGTCAGGACATAGTAAATGGCATAATATTGCAGCTAAGAAAGGAAAAGCAGATGCTGCAAGAGGAAAAGTATTCACAAAATTAGGTAGAGAAATTTTAGTAGCAGTTAAGCAAGGTGGACCTGATCCAGCTGGAAATTCTAAATTAAAAGATGTTATAGCAAAATGTAAAGCTAATAATATGCCAAACGATACAATAAATAATGCAATAAAAAAAGCTTCCGGAGAAGGAAGTAATGCAGTATATGAAGAAATTACTTATGAAGGATATGGAACAAATGGTGTTGCGGTAATCGTAAATGCAAGTACAGACAATAAAAACAGAACAGCAGCAGATGTTAGACATATATTTGATAAATTTGGTGGAAATTTAGGTACATCAGGTTGTGTTTCATATATGTTTGAGAAAAAAGGTGTAATCGTTATTGAAAAAGAAGGTTGCAAATTTGAAGAAGATGATTTAATGATGATGGCAATTGAAGCTGGTGCAGAAGATTTTGTTGCAGAAGAAGAAGTATATCAAATTACTACTGCTCCAAGTGATTTTACAGCAGTTACAGAAAAATTATCTAGCGAAGGAATTGAATTCTTAGAAGCTGGTGTTGAAATGGTACCAAGTACATATATTTCATTAGATGAAAAAGCATCAGAAAAAATGCAAAGATTAATTGATAATCTTGAAGATTTAGATGATGTTGTTGAAGTATTCCATAATTGGGAAGAATAAAATATATAAAGAGAAAAGATATAATTTGAAAGAATTATATCTTTTTATCGTAGAAGAAGGAGTAATTGAAATGATAAAAGTAGCATTTTTTGATACAAAAGATTATGATAAAAATTTATTTGAAGAATATAATAAAAATTATAATTTTGAAATAACATACTTTACTTCAAAATTAAATAATGAAACTGCAACATTAGCAAAAGGTTATGATGTTGTATGTGTATTTGTTAATGATAAAGTAGACGAAGAAACTTTGAAAATATTAGAAGAAAATGGCGTAAAACTAGTTGCATTAAGATGTGCAGGATTTAACAATGTAGATTTGGAACATAAAGGAAAAATAAGAGTTGTTAGAGTTCCACAATATTCACCATATGCAGTAGCAGAACACGCAGTTGCATTACTATTAAATATTAATAGAAAAATTTACAAATCTTATCAAAGAGTAAAGAAATATAATTTTTCATTAGATGGTTTATTAGGATTTGATGTTCATGGAAAAACTATTGGTGTAATTGGAACAGGAAGAATAGGAAAAGCATTTATCAACATAATGAAAGGTTTTGGAACAGAAATTATTGCTTATGATTTATTTAAAGATGAAAAAGCCAGTGAAGAATTAGGCTTTAAGTATGTAGAATTAGATGAGTTATTAGAAAAATCTGATATAATTTCTTTACATTGTCCATTAACAAAAGAAACAGAAAATATTATTAATAAAGATACTATTAGAAAAATGAAAGATGGAGCTATTATTATTAATTGTAGTAGAGGAAAATTAGTAAATACTGATGATTTAATAGAAGAGTTATCTACTGGAAAAATTGGTGGTGTAGGTTTAGATGTTTATGAAGATGAAGAAGAATTTTTCTTACGAGATATGTCTAATTCATATAAAAGAGACAAAAATTTATCAATTTTAATATCTATGCCAAATGTCATAATTACTTCTCATCAAGCTTTCTTTACTAATGAAGCTTTAAATAAAATAGCAAGTGATACTTGTGAAAATATTAAACAAATATTTAATGATGAGAAATGCTTAAATGAAATAATTTAGTAAATAAAACTCGTATTGTATTAATTTTAATATAATATGGGTTTTTGCATAAATTTTAAAAAAATGCTAAAAATAGTTTTAGAATAGGAGATAAAAATATGATTTTTAGAACTGATTTAGCACTTGAAAGAAGAGAAATTTATAAAAAAGCAAATGCAATTGAGAATGAAATTGATGGAATTGAGTGTAATGAAGAGAGAGTAAATGATAGAGTTAGTATAACGAGAGTAAATATAACAAATGAAAATGGTGAGTATGCTTTGGGAAAACCACGAGGCGAATATATTACACTTGATGTGGCAAAAGTAAAATATATGGAAGAAGAAAGCTTGGAAAAGATAAGCACAATTTTGTCTAATGAAATAAAAAAGTTAGTAGATAAACATATTAAAAGTGAAGATTCAGTATTAGTTGTAGGATTGGGAAACGAATATGTTACCCCAGATGCTTTGGGTCCAAAAGTAGCAAGTGATATTGAAGTAACAAGACATATAATAAAGTATTGCCCTCAATTTGTAAAAGAAGGAACAAGAGAGATATCAGCAGTATCGCCAGGAGTTTTACGGAGTTACAGGAATAGAAACATTAGAAATAGTTAAGGGAATTGTTGAAAATGTAAAGCCTAAACTGTTAATTGTAATTGATAGTTTATGCTCAAAAAATATAGACAGAATTAGCAGTTCAATACAAATTTCAGATACAGGTATTGTACCAGGAGCAGGAGTAGGTAATACAAGGGCAGAATTATCAGAAAAAACATTAGGAATACCAGTAATAGCTTTGGGCGTACCAACAGTTGTTGAAGCAGCAACTATTACTAGTGATGGTTTAGATTTATTTATAGAAAAATTGCAAGAAGAATCAAAATCGAATGAATATTTAAACAAATTAAAAGAAGAAGATAATTATGAAGAGATAAAAGAAGCATTACTTCCAAAAGATTTTAATTTTGTAGTTACTCCTAAGGAAATTGACGAACTGATAGAAAACATGTCGAAACTAATTTCATATGGAATAAATATGAGCTTGTAATATACAGGCTCAAAATTTTTATTTTAGAATACACTATAAAGAAAAAAGTGTTAGGAGGAAATATGAAATCTTTTTGTATTAAGGTTGATAGTGAAGTTCAGAAAAATTTTTTAATAGAACAATTAGAGCAAATTGAATTAAATGATTTTTATATTTCTTCTTGGAAATTTAAAATTTATGATAATATAATTGTTCATTATATTGGAAATGATATAATTTTATTTCAGAAAAATTTAAGTCAGGCAATTGCTAATACTATTACTCAATTTTATGATGAAAATATATTGGAGAAAATCATTCATAAAAATTATTTTTATCTTAGTGAAGATGAACAAGATAGTATAATGAGAATTTCTATGAGAATTTTAACTGTTAGTAAAGAGAATAATGATTTTGGAAAAGAAATTTTGAAAGAACTGATATATGAATATTTGCAAGAAAATAAAAAGATGATTCTAGAAGGCGTTGTATTATTTAGAATTAAAGAATATATTGAAACACTAGATTATATTGTAGAATTAGCAGTTACATCTTATCTAAATTTAATACAATATTAAAAAGGTATTTAAAAACTTAAAAATTTATGATAAAATTTGTCAGGTAGGTGATAAGTATGACAGGTTTTATTTTAAAAATAATAGCGTTAATAACTATGGTTTTAGACCATATTAAATATGCTGTACCAGTTACAAATTGTTTTTTAACTCAGTATTTTGGAAGATTATCATTTCCGATATTTGCTTTTTTAACAACAGAAGGATGGGGACATACGAGAAATAAGAAAAGATATATTTTAAAAATGTTTATATTTGCTTGTATTTCTCAAATACCATTTATGATGTTTAGAAGTTTAGTAGCAGATAAATTTTTATTAAATATAATGTTTACGTTTTTGTTTGCAATACTTGGGCTTTGGAGTTTAGATTTTTTTGAAAATAGGAAAGAGTTGTCAAACTTTTTAAAATTTTTAATTATGTTTTGTATATGTGCAACAATTTTAGCTTGTGGTTTTATAATACCAGTAGATTATAATTGGTTTGGCATTGCAGTAGTTTGGTTGTTTTATATATTAAGAAACAATAAGGTGGCAAGAACTATAACATATCCTATTTTAGTAATTTTATATTATTTAAGTGCATATATGACAAATATTAATGCAATAAATATTTTGAGTGTTATTTTTACAGCTTTGCCAGGTTTTATAATTCTATTTTATAATGGTAAAGAGGGAAGAAAGATGAAATATTTCTTTTACACATTTTATCCAGTACACATGTTAATTGTATATGGGCTTTCATTTTTGTTTTAAAAAGAATTTGACTAAACAAAAAACTTCCTTAAAATATAAGGAAGTTTTAATTTTATATTTATGCAAAAGCTTGGCGTTTCTTGAAAGATAGAAGATTTGTAATTTCGTTTGACTTCTTTTGATTAAGAGTTTTATTTGCTTCTTCTTGTGCCATTTGTTTTGCTTGTCTTTCAGCCATTGTTTCACATATAGCCTTTTGATAAGTAAAATGTGTATCTTGGGCAATTTTTGTCCAATTATATTGAGTTTTAACTTTTTGTTTAGCATTTTTTACAATAGAATCACATAATTTATGATCAAATAAAAGTGCTAAAATTGAATCTGCAAGTGAGTTAGAATTGCCAGCATAACTTTTCATACCAGTAACACCATGCTCAACAATTTCATTTAAGCCACCAATATCAGTAACTACTGTTGGTACACCAGAAAGCATTGACTCGATAGCTACAATTCCAAATGGTTCATACGTACTAGGGAAAACAGCAATATCTGCACATTTATACATTTTTTGAACTTGTTTAGGTGAAAGTTGACCTGTAAAATAAACTTTATTTCCTAAGCCTAGACTGTTTACTTCGTTTTGAAGTTCTCCAAGCATTCCGCCTTTACCTGCAATAATAAGTTTTGCATCATGATAATTATTTAAAATTTTAGGCATTGCACCAATTAAATGTTGAATACCTTTTTCATAAACTAATCTACCCATGAAAAGAATAATTTTTTCATTATCCATAGCATATTTTCTTCTAAAATCATAGTCTCTTTCAGCAACAGTGAAGTTTGAAGCACTAACTCCATTTGGAACTACATTTATTTTTTCAAATGGAAGTCCAAATAATCTTTGTAGTTCATTTTTCATATAGTTGCTATTAACTATAACCTCAGAAGATTCGTAAGTAAGCATCCATTCTGTGTCATTAATGTATTTTTGTTGTTCTTCTCTAATTCCATTATTTCTTCCAGCTTCTGTTGCATGAATTGTAGAAACAATAGGTAAATTGTAAGAATATTTTAAAGTTTTTGCTGCATAAGCAACTAACCAATCATGAGCATGAATAACATCAAAATTACCATATTTTGCGATAATTTCTCCAGCTTTAGCTATCATATTAAAATTAAGTTGCATAACCCAATCTATAAAATTATTTGGTTGAATCATAAAATTATCAACTCTATAAACTTGAACACCATTGTCATTTTCAAAATATGGAACATTACCATCTCTATAAGTAACAACAGTAACATCATGGCCATCTTTTATTAGTCTGTGAGATAAGTCATGTACAACTCTGGCAATACCTCCTACAACTCTTGGTGGATATTCCCATGATAGCATCAAAATTCTCATTTAACCTTTTGCTCCTTTCAAACTTTCTTTTGTAATCAAATTCTATGATTAATTTCTTATATTATTCTATATAAAAAAATATGAAAAGTAAACAGATTTTGACAAAAAACCCAAAAAAATTTTTTAAAAACTTGACAGATTACATTTTAATTACAAACTTGTAAAAAGTATATTTCTTTATAAAAAAATAAGTTTTAAAAAAATGTAAAAAAATTAGATTTTGCTATTGTGTTTAATTTTGATTTAGTATATTATATATTAATAGAAGATATTTACTAAGGAGGAAAATAATGCCTAAACAAACAGCAGATAAAGAATTAAAAAAAGAAAAGAAGAACACAACTAAGAAAAATAGTAAAGATAATAGCCAAAAAGTTTCAAATGCAACAAATAAAAATGCCAGCTCAAAAACAAAGAAAAAAGTAAAGAGTGGAACAAATAGTGTTGCTAGTAAAGTTAGTAAATCTTCTAAAACTAATGTAGCTACTAATAATACATCTAAAAAAACAACTATAAAAAAAGAAGATGTTAAAAAAGTAGAGACAAAAAAGAATGAAAAAGTAAAAGAACAAACAGTAGTAGAAAAAATAAAAGCTTTTATAGCTAAAATTGTTGCAATGCAAGAAGAAGCTAGACTTGAAGAAGAAAACAAAAAAGAAAGAGTTAATAATAAAGAAGCTAAAAAAGAAACTACAAGTAAAGAAAACAAAGATTCTTATATACTTGAATACTATGATTTACCATATAGATATAATGAAACAGTAGTAAAAATATTAGCACAAACACCAAAAAGATTATTTGTATATTGGGATATTTCAGATAAAGATAGAGAGAAATATTTAAAAGCTTTTGGAGAGAGATTTTTTGAAGAAACATATCCTGTATTGTTAGTTCATAATCAAGACTTAAATTATACTTTTGAAGTACCAATAAATGATTTTGCTAATAGTTGGTATTTAGATATAAATGATTCGAAAGCAAAATATACAATTCAATTAGGCAGAAAATTTAGACAAAAACCTGAAATGGTGAACATTGTTTCAGCAACAGAAAGTGTTGTATTACATAATGATTATGTACCAATTATTACTTCTAATATGTTAGAAGTTCCAAATGATCATATATTATTCGAAAACATACAAACCAAAGTCTTATATAGAAATGTTAAAAATGGTGAAGAAAATACTGTTGAAATTGATAATTTAGAGTTCGCTAAGAAAATGGGACATATTTATAGTATTTATGACGTTTATAAAGAAATTTATAAGAAAGAATTAGAAGAAGAAAGCTTGACAAATTTATTAAATCCTTCAAGTATGTCAAGTTCAGTGTTTAGATAAAACATAATGAAATTTGAGGCGTATACTAAGTCTTACGCCTCTATTTTTTTAATAGAGGAGAATTAAATGAAGAAAGACATAAAAGGATATGTATGTTTTATTTTACATGCACATCTTCCATATATCCATCATCCAGAAAGTAAAGATTACCTTGAAGAAGAGTGGTTGTTTGAAGCAATATCTGAATGTTATATACCACTTATACTAAATTTTCAAAAACTAATAGAAGAAAAAGTGAATTTTAGAATTACTATGACAATGACACCGCCACTTTTAAATATGTTAGATAATGAACTTTTACAAGAGAGATATATAGAATATTTGAATAAGCATATAGAACTTGCTGAAAAAGAAATTGAAAGAACAACGTATGATGAAAGAGTAAATAGATTATCAAAATATTATTTTGATAGATATTCAAATGATTTACATATATTTAGAGATGTTTATAATTGTAATTTAATTCAAGCTTTTAAAGAATTGCAAGACAAAGGTGTATTGGAAATAATTACTTGTGGAGCAACACATGGTTATTTTCCAATTTTATATGTTAATGAGAAAACTGTTAGAGCACAAATCGGAGTTGGTGTACAAACTTATGAAAAATACTTTGGTAGAAAACCAAGAGGAATATGGCTTCCAGAGTGTGGATATGTTCCAGAAGCAGATAAATATTTAAAAGAGTTTGGTATAGAATATGCAATTACAGAAAGCCACGGAATTTTATATGCAGATCCAGTACCAATCTATGGAACTTATGCACCAATAGTTTCACCAGAAGGTCTATGTTGTTTCGGTAGAGATATAGAATCTTCAAGACAAGTATGGAGTTCAATAAATGGTTATCCAGGAGATTTTAATTATAGGGAATTTTATAGAGATATCGGATATGATGCTCCTTATGATTATATAAAACCATACATAGCTTGTAATGGTGTTAGAGTAAATACAGGTATAAAATATTATAGAATTACAGGAAAAGATGGCGAAAAAGATTATTATGATGTTCAGTGGGCAAAAAATTCTGCTGAAAAACAAGCAGGACACTTTTTAGATTGTAGAATGGCACAAATTGATAATTTATCAAAATATATGCATGTACCACCTATAATTACTTGTCCGTATGATGCCGAACTTTATGGACATTGGTGGTATGAAGGTCCATATTGGTTGTATATATTATTTAAGAAAATTTATTATAATGCAAAGAATTTTGAACTTATAACACCAGGAGAATATATAGATAAATTTCCTAATATACAAGTAGCATCTCCATGTAGATCAAGCTGGGGAGCAAATGGATATAGTGAAGTTTGGCTTAATCCTACAAATGATTATGCACATAGGCACTTGCATAAAGCAGGAGATAGAATGTGCGAATTAGCTCAAATGTTTCCAAATGAAGGAGATACTTTGAGAAGACAAGCTTTAAATCAATGTGCAAGAGAACTACTTTTAGCACAAAGTAGTGATTGGCTATTTATTATAACCAATGGAACTATGGTAGAATATGCGCATAAAGCGATAAAAGACCATATTGGTAGATTTACGAAATTATATTATCAAATAAAAAATGATAAAATTGATGCAAAATATTTGTTAGATGTTTTTGATAAAGATGATATATTTCCAGAAATCGATTATATGATATATTATTAAAAAGGAGCTAAAAATATGAAAGTATATGATGAAGTAAACAATTTAGCACAAGCGATAAAAGAAAGTAAAGAATACATTGAATATAGAGACATAAGAAAAGAAGTTTTTTCAGATGCAGAATTAAAAAGTAAAGTTGAAGAATTTGAAAAAATTAGATATGAAGAACAACTTTTAGCTATGCAAGGTGAAAAACAAAGTGATGAGAAAATGGCAAAATTACAAGAATTATATACTATACTTGTACAAAATGACAAAGTTAAAGAGTATTTTGACAAAGAAGTTAGATTTAATGTTATGATGGCTGATGTTAATAAAACAATTGGCGAAGCTATTAAAGATGTAATTCAATAATAAAAACCTAAAAAAACCTGAATAATAAATTTTCAGGTTTTTTGTATTTTCAGAGAATTGAGTAAGATAAAAAAATATTGATATATTTTGGAAATTGTTATATAATTAATGACAAATATTTATTTTAGGAGAAAAGGAATGAAGAAAAAGTGGGAATTTTTAAAGACTGATGAAGATGCAGTAGAACGAATAAAAAAACAATATAATATGTCTGAACTTTTAGCAACAGTATTAGTAAATAGAAATATTGTCGAAGATTCAGATATTAAGATGTTTTTAGAGCCAACTAGAAATGACTTTCATGACCCATATATGATGCCAGATATGGAAAAAGCGGTAGATAGAATTTTAAAAGCTATTAATAATAATGAAAAAGTCATGATATATGGAGATTATGATGTTGACGGAATTACTAGTATTACAGTTTTAAAAAAATTCTTACAAGCACGAGGATTAAAAACAGGATTTTACATTCCAAATAGATTAAATGAAGGATATGGTCTTAACAAAAACGCAATAAAAAAGATTGCAGATGAAGGTTATTCTTTAATTATTACAGTAGATTGTGGAATTTCTTGTATTGAAGAAATAAAATATGCTTATGAATTAGGAATGGAAGTAATTGTTACAGATCATCATGAGCCATTAGATGAATTACCTGATGCATTAGCAATTATAGATTGTAAAAGAAAAGGTAGTAAATATCCTTTTAATAGCTTAGCAGGTGTAGGTGTTGCTTTTAAGCTAGCACAAGCTATTTCTAAAAAACTTGAATTGGATGAGAAAGAATATTTAAAATATTTAGATATTGTTTGTGTAGGAACAATTTCAGATATTGTTCCATTAGTTGATGAAAATAGAGTTATTGCAAAATTAGGATTAAAATTAGTAGAAGTTACTAAAAATTTAGGATTAAAATCTTTACTTATAACATCTGGATATAAAGAAATAAATTCTAATACAATTTCATTTGGAATTGCGCCAAGAATTAATGCTTGTGGTAGAATGGGATTTGAAGAAGATGCTTTAAACTTGTTTTTGAATGAAGATAAAGATAATGTTTTATCAATTACAGATAGACTTAATTCATATAATAAAGAAAGACAAGAAATAGAAAAAAGAATTTTTGATGATGTAGTATCAAAGATAGAGAAAGAAAAACTAGATGAAAAAAATGCAATTGTTGTTGCCGGCGAAGGATGGCATCATGGTGTTATAGGAATTGTTGCATCTAAAATAACAGATTTATATTTTAAACCTACTATCTTAATATGTTTGGAAGATGGAAAAGGTAAAGGATCTGGTAGAAGTGTTCCAGGATTTGACTTACATGATGCACTATGTAAATGTAGTGATTATTTAGAAAAATATGGTGGGCATGAGATGGCTGTCGGGTTAAGTTTAGATTGGGGCAATGTTCAGAATTTTGCTGATAAATTTGAAGAAATAGCTAAGAAAGAACATACAGAAGAAATTGTATCAATAGTGAAAATAGATAAAGAAATAAAATTAAAAGATATAGATATAAAAACAGTTAAAGAACTTAGTAAATTGGAACCCTTTGGCGAGGCAAATAAAACACCGATTTTTATATATAAAAATTTAAAAATAGATTCAATAAGAGCGTTATCAGAAGGCAAACATTTGAAATTAACTTTGAAAGATGGAAACACAGTTATAAATGCAATAGGATTTAACATGGGAAATTTAGCTGGTGAATATCGTATGGGAGATAAAATCGATGTTTTAGGAGTATTAGAGATAAATACTTTTAATGGAATAGATAATGTTCAAATAAATTTAAGAGATATTAGAAAATCATATTAGTTGGGGAGGAAATATGAGTGACGAGAAGGAAATTACAATAGATGATGTGATAGAAAGACAAAAACAAAATAATCCAAATGCAAATGTTGAGCTTATTATGAAAGCATATAATTATGCAAAAGAAAATCATGGTACTCAACTTCGTATGTCTGGTGAACCATATATGATTCACCCAGTAAATGTAGCATATATTTTATCAGAATTAGAAATGGATGATGAAACTATTTGTGCAGCACTTTTGCATGATGTAGTTGAAGATACATCCAAAACTAATGAAGACATTATAAAAGATTTTGGAACATCTATTGCTGAGATGGTTGCAGGCGTTACTAAACTTAGTAAATTGCGTTATGAAACTATTCAAGAACAACAAGCAGATAATTATAGAAAAATGTTTTTAGCAATGGGAAAAGACATAAGAGTAATTCTTATTAAATTAGCAGATAGACTTCATAATATGAGAACTCTTAAATTTTTAAAAAGAGAAAGACAAATTGCAAATGCAAAGGAAACAGCTGAATTATATGCGCCTCTTGCAAATAGATTAGGTATTTATTCTTTAAAATGGGAATTAGAGGATTTAAGTTTCAAATATTTATATCCAGAAGAATATCATGAAATTGTTGTTGGACTTGATAAAAAGAGAGAAGAAAGACTTGAATTTATAAATCAAATAAAACAAGAAATCGAAATAAAACTTGAAGAAGAAGGTATAAAAGCTGAAATTACTGGAAGAGCAAAACATATATACAGCATTTATAGAAAAATGCAAAGAGATCATAAAGATTTAGATCAAATTTATGACTTATTTGCACTTAGAATTTTAGTAGATTCAGTAAAAGATTGTTATGCGGTACTTGGTGTAGTTCATGAAAAATATATTCCTATGCCTGGTAGATTTAAAGATTACATTGCTGTACCTAAAAAGAATATGTATCAATCTATACATACGACATTATTAGGAAATAAAGGAACTCCATTCGAAGTTCAAATTCGTACTTGGGATATGCACAGAACAGCTGAATTTGGTATAGCTGCTCACTGGGCATATAAGGAAGCTAGTAATAAAGGAAAAAAAGAGTCTATTGTAGTTACTGATGACAAATTAGCTTGGCTTAGAGAAACTTTGGAATGGCAAAAAAATACTGATACACCAGATGAATTTTTAAATATTTTAAAAACAGAATTATTTGAAGATGAAGTATATGTATTTACACCAAAAGGTGCAATAAAAGTGTTGCCAGCAGGTTCTACACCAATAGATTTTGCTTATAGCATACATGAGCAAGTTGGACATAAAATGATTGGTTGTAAAATCAATAATAAAATGATGCCTATTATTACTACTTTGGAAAGTGGAGATATTGTTGATATTATTACATCAGATCAGTCAAAAGGTCCAAGTCGTGATTGGCTTAAATTTGTAAAAAGTTCAAGTGCAAAGAGTAGAATAAACCAATGGTATAAAAAGGCTGAAAGATCTGAGAATATCGAAAAAGGTAAAGATTTAATAGATAAAGAAATTAAAAAACTTGGCATGAAATATTCTGAATTAATGAAAGATGAATGGCTTGAATTTGCTAGGGAAAGATACAAATATAATACTTTGGATGATATGTATGCAAGTGTTGGATTTGGAGCTTTGTCAGTAAATAAGGTCATTGCCAAATTATTAGATGAATATAGAAAAGAACATGAAGAAGAAGATTTAGAACAAAAAATTGAAGAATTAGCTAATACAAAACCTTCAAGAGCAAAACCTTCAAAAACAGGTGTTGTTGTTAAAGGAATTGATAATTGTTTAGTAAAACTATCTAAATGTTGTAACCCACTTCCAGGAGATGAGATTATAGGATATATTACAAAAGGAAGAGGAGTTTCAGTTCATCGTACAGATTGTGTAAATATAAATGATCTATTTGCAGAAGAAAATAGAATGATAGATGTATATTGGTATGATGATATTAAAGGTTCATATAGTGTTGAAATTGAAGTGCTTGCTAATGACAGATCAGGTCTTTTAAAAGACATTATAAAACAATTAGATAATTCAAAAGCCAAACTTATGGGAGTAAATACTAGAACTACAAAAACAAACATTGCAATTATCAATGTTTTAGTTGAAGTTGAAAATATTTCTGAACTTAATAAATTAGTTAATCAATTTAGAAATGTAGAATCTGTATATGAGGTTAATCGTAAGAGAGGTTAAATTTAATCTTTATATACTGTATTTTGTGTAATTTGTTGATATTATATGTTTTCAGACGGCACGAAGTAAAGACATTTATAATCTGTAAGAATGAGGTTAGGGAATCTCATAGCACCGCGAATTTGTGAGTTAGGTGTGGTACATGAGGGCGCTGACCGAATGATATACAGATTATGTCTGAACGAAGTAACAGAGCCTAATTGAAATATTGAATAATATATAACATTAACAAATATTAACAATAAACAAAGGAGAAAAAAGATGATTTTAAAACGATTACAAGTAAAAACAACGCAAGATTTACTTACAAATTCATATATTGTTTGTGATGAAAAAAGTAAAGAAGCTATGGTTATTGATCCAGGTGGAGAACCAGAAAGAATAGCAGAAGCTTTGGATATATTAGATGCTAATTTAAAATACATTTTTCTTACACATTGCCACGCCGACCATATCGGTGGTATAAGTAAATTGAAAGAATTAAAAGGTGGAAAAATTTTAGTTAGTAGAGAAGATAGTGAAGGATTATATAATGAAGAAATAAGTTTAGCGTATTATATAAATATGCAAAATCCGGAACTTGAAGCAGATTCTAGGGTTGATGATAATGATTTGATACATGTAGGAGATTTAGAATTTAAAATAATAAGTACACCAGGACATACAAAAGGTGGATTGTCACTTTATTGTGAAAAAGAAAGATTATTGTTTTCTGGTGATACAATGTTTTCAGGTACTTGGGGAAGAACAGATTTACCAACTGGAAATTTTGTAGAAATTATGGACTCAATAACAAATAAGCTTATGGTTCTTCCAGATGAAACTATTGTGTATCCAGGACATGGAAAAACTACTATGATACAAGATGAAAGAAATATATATATTGAGTTGAAAGCAAAAGATTTTTAAGGTTGATGTTTGAAAAGTAAACTTCGTCTTGCTGTGTTATCGACTTCAAAAATGCGGTTACATACCTTTGTATGCGCCCTTGCTTTTTTGAAGTCTGCTGCCTTGCAATACTGGTTTCTTTTTCAAACAAGATATTAGAAATATAAAGAAAAGAGGAATATAATATGGACATGATACAAAAACCAAAAGGTACAAAAGATTTGCTACCTGAGGATAGTTATAAATGGCAATTTGTTGAACGAAAAGTTGCAAAAGTTTTAGAAAATTATGGATTTAAAGAAATAAGAGTTCCAGTTTTTGAATATACAGAATTGTTTCAAAGAGGTGTTGGAGAAACAACAGATGTTGTTCAAAAAGAAATGTACACTTTTGATGATAAAGGTGGAAGAAGTATTACATTAAGACCAGAAGGTACAGCAGGAGCTGTAAGAGCATATTTAGAAAATGGTATGGCAAGTAAGCCAAGTCCAGTTAAATTATACTATAATATGGCTATGTATAGATATGAAAATGTGCAAAAAGGAAGACTTAGAGAATTTCACCAAATTGGTGCAGAACTTATAGGTTCTAGTAGTTATTTAGCTGATGTTGATACAATATTAATGGCAAAAAGTATTTTTAACACATTAAATATTCCTAATATTAAGTTAAATATAAATAGTATTGGTTGTCCAAAATGTAGAAGTGAATATCAAAAAAAATTAAGAGAATTTATTGGCAAAAATTTAGATAGTTATTGTGATACTTGTAAAACAAGATTTGAAAAGAACCCAATGAGAATTCTTGATTGTAAAGAAAAAAAATGTAAAGAACTAAATGTTGGTGCTCCAATGATGATAGATTATTTATGTGAGGAATGTAAAGAACACTTTGAGAATGTTAAGTCAGCTTTAAGTTCTGCAAATGTTGAATTCGAAATAGATAGTTCTATTGTAAGAGGATTGGATTATTATACAAAAACTGTATTTGAATTTATAGATGACAAAACAGGTCTTACAGTTTTAGGTGGCGGAAGATATGATGGATTAGTTGAAGAATTTGGTGGAGCTCCAACACCAGCTGTTGGTTTTGCAACAGGTGTTGAAAGAGTAATGGAATTGTTTGAAGCAACAAATGAACAAGTACAAGAAAATGTGCCAGATTTATATATAGTTTCTTGTGGAGATAAAGAAAATATAAAAGCTATTGAAATTGCAAAGAATTTAAGAAAAGCAGGGGTATATGTAGAGAAGGACATCATGGAAAGAAGCTTTAAAGCGCAATTTAAATATGCTGATAAATTAAATTGCAAAAATGTTATTGTAATTGGAGAAGATGAATTGACTTCTGGAAAAGTTAAAGTAAAAAATATGGCAACAGGAGAAGAAGTAGAAGCAGAACTTGCACCAGAGGCAATTATAAATATAATAAAATAATAAATAAAGCGTCTGTTTATCTTAAATTAAGATTTTCAGGCGTTTTTTAATATTATATAATAAAAAAATATTGCTAATATTTAATTAATTAGTATATAATAACCAGTAGAGTCATACTTAAAAAAGAGGAGTGATGTGTATGTTTAAAGAATTTGTCAAAAATAACAGAGAAAATATAATAAATACAGTTTCTGATTTAGTAGAATTTAAAAGTGTTTCAAACGAGACAGGAGATGAAAATATGCCTTTTGGAGAAGAATGTAAAAAAGCATTAGAATATACTTTAAATTTAGGTGAAAAATTAGGATTCAGAACAAAAAATATTGATGGATATTGTGGATATATAGAATTTGGAGAAGGAGATGAATTAGTTGGAATTATTGGGCATTTAGATGTAGTTCCAGCTGATATAAATGATGGTTGGATATCTGATCCTTTTAAAACTGAAATTAGAAATAATAAGCTTTATGGAAGAGGAACTATTGACGATAAAGGTCCAGTAGTAGCAAGTTTATATGCTATGAAAGCAGTAGCAGGTAATTGTAAAATTAATAAAAGAGTTAGATTAATATTAGGATTAAATGAAGAAAAAGCATGGAAATGTATGAAAAGATATAAAGAAACAGAAGAGTTTCCAACAATAGGTTTTTCACCAGATGCTAATTTTCCAGCTATATATGCTGAAAAAGGAATTTTATCAATAGGAATTACAAATGAATTTCATTTAGATAATTTTGAAATCGTGGAAATAAATTGTAATGAAAATGCTCTAAATGTTGTTCCTAAATATGTTTCTATAACTTTGAAATATACTGGCACAAATAGTATGCCAATTTTTGAAGAAAGTGAAGATATTAAAATAGAAACAACATCTGATAATATTGTTAAAATTATTTCAACAGGAGTTGCAAGTCACGCAGCGCATCCAGAATTAGGAAAAAATGCTATTACAAATTTAGTAAAATACTTATTAAAATATTTTAAAAATGAATATTTACAAACACTTATAAATTTAGGAATTTTTGAAATTGAAAGTCCAGAATTTTTATCAAGACAAGATATAGCGTATGCAACAGAATTTAATGATGTATCTATTATTCAAGATGAAAGTGGAATACTTACTTCAAATGTTGCAAGATTAGAATTTGAAGATAATAAACTTTCTATAAAAATTAATTTACGAGTACCAGTAAAAACTAAATTAGATGACATTATATTACAATATAAGCGATTATCAAATATTTTTGAAAACATAAAAGTGGAAGTACTTTCAAAACAAGATCCTTTATTTGTAGATAAAGAGAGTTTTTTAGTTAGCAAATTAATTGACATTTATAATAAAGCAACTGCTACAAAAAAAGAAGCGATAGCAATTGGTGGTGGTACTTATGCAAGAGCTTTTGATAATTGTATTGCTTATGGTCCGACAATGCCAAATGAAGAAGATATGTGTCATCAAGTTGATGAATATATTGATATAGATACACTTATGTTAGCGACAGAAATATATTGTGAAGCAATTTTTGAATTAGCAAAATAAAAGAAAGAAGGAGTAAAATTATGGAGAATTGTATTTTTTGTAAAATTGTAAAAGGAGAAATCCCAAGTTATACTATTTATGAAAATGATAGAATAAAGGTTTTTATGGATATAAATCCAATAGCAAAAGGACATTGTTTGGTTATTCCAAAAAATCATTATACAAATTTAATGGATATAGATAAAGATGTTTTAAGAGAAATAGACGAAGTTATTAAAGAATTATATCCTAAATTTAAAGAAAAGCTAGGCGCAGAAGGATTAACAAGAATGCAAAACAATGAATTAGGTCAAGAAGTTAAGCATTATCATATGCACTTAATTCCAAGATATAAAGGAGATAGACAAGAGCCAAAAGTTGATGAAGAAGCTCAAAAGACCGTCGCAGAAGCCTTCGAAAGGTTGACATAAATTCTAAAAATATGGTATAATTAAAGTATACCAAAAATAAAAAACCTGTGGAGGGATTACTTATGTTTAAAAAATTTGTAAGAATAATGGCAACAAATGTGAATGAGATTATTCAGCGGTTAGAACAGTTGGATCTCAGTCCATCCGAAACATTGGTGTTGTTGACAGAATACACTTATGAGGGGATGAAGGCAATGGGCTCTGGTGTTAAAGAAGTTTTAGAAAATCCATTTACACATCAGCCGTACACAGCGCCGATAACACAGTTTGCTCTGTTTACAATCTACGAGTTTGGGATTATGCCTGTGACTTTAATGGATAAGACGCATTGGTATGCTATGCAGTCATTCAAGCCAGCGCAGTCTCCTGAGAAAGTGTATTCTGCAACGAAAAGTGAAAACTTGGTTCTGATTGAGCTGAATGACAGCATATCCCAAGTGCTTACCATGGATATGGACTAATTTGCACTAGATGTTTTAAGGAAAAAAGAGAAGTTAAAATTTTAAAGTTCTAAATTCTATTACATCTAAAAATTCTTACATAACACCGTGACTCTGGTCGCGGTGTTTGTCTTTTTATATTTACTATGAGAATTTTAATTTTTATATTGAGAAAATTATTAAAGTAATATATAATGCTTTTGTAAAACTTCTATTTAGAGGAGGATTAAATATGAATAAAAACTATGATGCAATTATTATAGGAATGGGACCTAGTGGTATTTTTTGTGCTTATGAACTTATACAATTAAAGAAAGCACAAAATATTTTGCTTATCGAACAAGGTAAGAGGGTAGAAAATAGGATTTGTCCAATTGGAAAGACTAGTAAGTGTGTTAAATGTAAACCTTACTGTAATATAACAAGTGGTTTTTCAGGTGCAGGAGCCTTTTCAGATGGAAAACTTTCACTATATAATCCCAAAGATGATGATATTCATATTGGAGGAGAATTACACAAGTATATTGGTGTAGATGAAACTAAAAAATTAATAGATTATACAGATGAAATATATCTTAAATTTGGTGCAGACAAACATTTAGAAGGTGTGGAGCATCAAGAAGAAATTGAAAAAATATATAATAAAGCTAAAAAGGAGGGTATAAATTTAATTAATATACCAATTCGACATTTAGGTACAGAAAAAGCACATGATTTATATAAAGCATTAGAAAATTATTTAGAAGAAAATGGTGTAAATATGTTGTTTGAAACAACAGTACAAGATTTAATAATTGAAGATAATGTTATTAAAGGCGTAAAAACATTAAATAATAAAACTAATGAAAAAGTAGATTATTATTCTAATCAAGTTGTATCAGCTGTTGGCAGAAAAGGTGCAAATTGGTTATCTAATATGTGTGAAAAGCACAGTATAGATACTAAGTCAGGAACAATAGATATTGGTGTTCGTTATGAACTTAGTGATAAAGTAATGGAAAAAATCAATAAATATATGTATGAAGGAAAGTTTATTGCAAGACCATTTCCATTTAAAGATAAAGTTAGAACATTTTGCCAAAATCCAAGTGGATTTGTATCATCAGAGGTGTATGATAACAATTTAGCACTTGTAAATGGACATTCTTATAAAGATACAAAAAGTACAAATACAAATTTAGCAATTTTAGTATCACACAATTTCACATATCCATTTAAAAAACCAATTGAATATGGTAGAAATGTTGCAAAAAATTTGAATGAACTTGGTTCTGGAAATATTATTGTACAAAGACTTGGAGATATTTATAGAGGTAAAAGAACTTGGGAAGAAGATTTAAAAAATAATTCTGTTGTACCAACTTTAAAAACAGCAGTTCCAGGTGATATAACTTTTGCAATTGGTTATAGAACTATGACAGATATACTTCAATTTATAAGAGAATTAGATAAAGTGGTTGAAGGTTTTGCAGATCCAGATAATTTATTATATGCACCAGAAATAAAATTTTATAGTAACAAAGTTATAATAGATAACAATTTTGAAAGTAGCGTAAAAGGTTTGTATTCAATAGGAGATGGTGGAGGAATGACAAGAGGATTAATGATGGCATCTTGCGCTGGCGTTCAAATGGCAAGGGTATTACAATGGAAATTTTAGAAAAGTGTATTTTATGTCCAAGAGAGTGCAAAGTTAATAGATTAGAAGGACAATTAGGTAGATGTAGAGCGGGAAAAAATGCAAAAATAACTCTTAGTAGTTTACACTATTATGAAGAACCATGTATTAGTGGAAAAAATGGTTCAGGAACAGTATTTTTTACAGGGTGTAATCTATCTTGTAAATTTTGTCAAAATTATAAAGTAAGTCAAGAATTTTCTGGTTATGAAATTTCAGTAGAAGATTTGGCAAATGAATTTTTAAAATTGCAAAAGGATAAAGCACATAATATAAATTTAGTAACTGGTTTTGCATATGTCCCAATGATTATAGAAGCATTAGATATAGCTAAAAATAAAGGTTTAAACATTCCAATAGTATATAATACTAGCGGTTATGAAAGCTTGAAAACTTTGAAAATGTTGGATGGATATATAGATGTATATTTACCAGATTTAAAATATTCTTATAATGAACTTTCAAAAAATTTATCAAATGTGGATAATTATTTTGAAATTGCAAAAACTGCTATTAAGGAAATGAAACGACAAGTTCGGAAATCCTATATTTGATGAAGATGGAATGATAAAAAAAGGATTAATAGTAAGACATTTAGTTCTTCCAAATCACTTACAAAATAGTAAAAAAGTTTTAAAATGGATTAGAGATCATTTAGGAACAGAAACTTATGTAAGTGTTATGGCACAATATTTTCCAACATATAAGGCAAAAGAAACAAAAGATATAAATAGAAAAATAACAAAAGAAGAATATAAAGAAATAGAAAATTATTTTTATAGCTTAGGCTTAAAAAATGGGTATATGCAAGAGATAGAAGAAGATGAAGCCAAATATGTACCAAATTTTTGATGTTGCATAAAATAAAACTATATGTTATTATTAAATTAACAAATAAATAGTTATTAATTTTCCCTGCGTAGTGCGTATAGGCAGAATTTTTAGAACCTACAAGTTTTGGAGAAGGGAGCCCGAACTCTCGATATGGCGTGTATGCTTGCATTTATGTAAGAAACCCAGGAATATTGAGGAAGGCACCCACCTGTGTGAGTACAGGTCCATAAAAATTCGCATTTTTATATCGGCTAAGGCGGGGACTTTTTTGTATTATTTAGAAAAGGAAATATTTATGAAAATTTTAGCAATTGATACTTCAAGTAGCGTATGTGGAACAGCTATTTTAGAAGATGATAAATTAATAGAAGAAAATAGTTTAGATAATGGAAAAACACATTCTGAGAATTTAATGCCATTAATAAAAGAATTATTAGAAAGAACCAAAATTACTTTAAATGAAATAGACTTAATTGCAGTTTCATGTGGTCCAGGTTCGTTTACAGGAATTAGAATTGGAATTGCAAGTATAAAGGCTATGGCAGAAGTATATAATATTCCAGTAGCTGAAATAACATCATTAGAAACTTTGGCTGTAAATGATAATAGTGAAAAAAATAAAATTACTCTTATTGATGCAAGAAACAATCAAGTTTATGTAGGCGTTTTTGATAAAGAATATAATTTGCTAGAAGAATATATGGCAGATGATATAAATATTGTTTTTGAAAAAATATCAAAATATTCTAATAGTGTTTTTATAGGTAATGGAGCAGTTTTACATAAGGAAATATTATCAAAAATAGAAGGAGCAATGTTTACAGAAAATAATGCACAAAGTGCTTATGCAACTGGAAGAATTGGCTATAAGAAATTTTTACAAAATGATTTGAAAAATGCTGATACAATTATGCCAATTTATTTAAGAAAATCACAAGCAGAAAGAATGAAGAAATAATATGGAAATTGTTGAAATGACTTTAAAAGATTATGAAAATATTAAAGATATTCTAATTGATGAATTTGATGATTTTTGGAAACCAAGTATTTTGGAGAGTGAATTAAAAAGCGAAAATTCCAAATATATAGTAGCAAAAGAAAACGGTGAAATAGTTGGATTTGCTGGATTATGGTTTTCACCAATAGATGCTGAAATAACTAATATTGTTACAAAGAAAACAGAAAGAAAAAGAGGAATAGGTACTTTACTTTTAGGCAAACTAATAGAAATGGCGAAAGAAGAGAAAAAAGACAATATTAGTTTAGAAGTAAACGAGAACAATGTTGCAGCAGGAATATTATATGAAAGCGCAGGCTTTGAAGTAGTAGGAATTAGAAAGAACTATTATAATGGAGAAGATAATGCAATTATAATGACAAAATACTTTCAAAAAAATGTCTAAGATTGTTGCATTTTTTTTCTGTTTGATATAAAATTCAAACAAGTGGATAAATCGGAGGAATACAAATGAGAAGAAGTAATGAATTATTACCAAGAGATTTAAAAGATATATGCAATCCAAATTTATTTAAATTTGAAACTACTAAGGAATTGGTTGATACAACAGATTTAATCTATGGTCAAGAGAGAGGAATTAGAGCTTTAAATTTTGGATTAGATATTGATATAAAAGGATATAACCTATATTTAGAAGGACCTTCTGGTGTAGGTAAAACTATGTACACAAAAAAATTCTTAAATGCTAGAGCTGAAAAAGACAAAATTCCAAATGATTGGTGTTATATTTATAATTTTGAAGATCCCAATGCACCAGTAGCAATTTCTTTTCCAGCAGGACAAGGTAAAGTTTTTAAGGAAACAATGGAAAGTTTCGTAAAAGATATAAGAAAAGATATCAAAAAAACTTTTAATAATGATGATTTTGAAAAAGAAAAGAAAATTATAAAACAACAATATGATCAAAAAAGAGATAATTTATTAGAAAAATTAAATAAAAGAACAATTGTACAAGGTTTTCAAGTTAAATCAACTGAAAACGGTATGTATATGATGCCTGTTTTAGATGGAAAAACTCTTGCAGAAGAAGAGTTTGACAATTTAGATGAAAATATAAAAAAAGAATTTGAAGAGCGTTCTAATTTAGTTCAAGAGCAAATTTTTGAAGCTTTATCAGAAATGAAAGTAATAGAAAAAGAAGCTGAAATGAAAATAGAAGAATGGCAAGCTAACATTGCTCTTATGACAATTAATGTTCATATAAATTCTGTTAAAGCAAATTATAAAAGAAATAAAAAAATTAGCACATATTTAGATGGAATAAAAAAAGATATATTAAAAAATATTGGTAAATTTTTAGAGCCAGATCCAGACCCTAAAACACCACAACAGCTACAACCAGGACAAAGACCAGAAATTAGAGAACCATGGTTAAATTATAGAGTTAATTTACTAGTAGATAATAGTAAATTAGAAGGTGCACCAGTTATTATGGATACAAATTATTCATATAATAATATCTTTGGTGGTCTAGAATATGAAAATCAATATGGTATGTTAAAAACAGATTTTACTATGATAAAACCAGGACTTTTACATTTAGCAAATGGTGGATATATAATGTTCCAAGCAAAAGATTTACTTGCAAATTCAGTGTGTTATGAGGCTTTAAAGAAATTTTTAAGAATAAAAGAAATTGCTATTGAAAATGTAGTAGATCAAAGAAGTTCAATGATGATGGTTTCATTAAAACCAGAACCAATACCATTAGATTTAAAAGTTTTAATTGTAGGAAATTCAAACATTTATCATACACTTTTATCAATGGATGATGATTTCAGAAAACTATTTAAAATAAAAGTCGAATTTGAGGAAGATGCTCCAAAGACAACAGAAAATATTGAAAGACTAAGTAATTTTGTAAGAAGTTTTTGTGTTCAAGAAGGTTTATTAGATTTAGACAAAGAAGCTATGGCAAAAGTAATTGAGTTTTCTTCTAAATTAGCCGGAGATAAAGAAAAATTATCTACACAATTTAGTGAAATTGGAGAAATTGTTGGTGAAGCATCAGCTTGGGCAAAATTAGATAAAGTAAAAATTATAACAAAAGAGTATGTACAAAAAGCTTTTGATGAAAGAATTGATAGAATAAAGAAATATGATACTAAATATTTGCAAATGATTAAAGAAGAAGCTTTATTAATTGAGACAGAAGGATATAAAGTAGGACAAATAAACGGTTTAACAGTTATTACAATTGGTGATTATTCTTTTGGTAAACCAGCTAAAATAACATCCAATACTTATATGGGTAAAGAGGGCGTAGTAAACATTGAAAGAGAAGTTGAAATGTCTGGTTCTTCACATTCAAAAGGTATTCTAATCTTAACTGGATATTTAGGAGAACAATTTGCTCAGGATATGCCATTATCACTTACAGCTAGTGTATGTTTTGAACAATTATATGGTGGAGTTGATGGTGATAGTGCATCAAGTACAGAAGCATATGCAATATTATCAAGCTTATCAGGAATACCAATAAATCAATCTATTGCTGTTACAGGTTCAGTAAACCAAAAAGGTGAAATTCAACCTATCGGTGGAGTTAATGAAAAAATTGAAGGTTTTTACCAAATATGCAAAATGAGAGGATTTAATGGACAACATGGTGTTATAATTCCAGCGCAAAATGTTAGAAATTTACATTTATCTGATGAGGTTATAGATTCAGTTAGAAAAGGAAAATTTCATATTTATAGTGTTCGTACTATTGATGAAGGCATTGAAATTTTAACTGGGGTTCCAGCAGGAAAGAAAGATAAAAATGGAAATTTCCCATTAGGAACAATTAATTATTTAGTAAATGAAAGACTTAAAAAATTTTCTAATCAAGGAAATAAAGTAAAATAAGAATAAACTTAAATAAATGCCGCTCATAAAACGAGCGGATATTTTTTTATAATAAAAAAACTCACTTTTTAGTGAGTTTTTCGTTAAAATGCAATATTAACGACTAATTATAAAACTATAATACACATAAATTTCTAAGAAGTCAAGCTTTCCATAATAATTTTTTAGAGCAATTTTTTTGCTCTTTTTATATTGTCAAAAGCATGGTAATGATTGAAAATACTGAATAATAAGCTTATTGCATTTTTCGTTAATATTGCATTTTAACGAAAAATATTATGTACACAAAATGATAAAAATTGGAAAAACTATAATGTAATGCAATATTGCAATTGCATCTTAATTGTATTGTAATATAATTTATAAGAAGTTCTTTGTGTACATGAAAAAGGTGAGTGGTTTCCCTCACATTCGGATAAAATCCGTGTTTTTGTGTATGAGGGGGAACTTTTTTTATATAAGAATCCCCTCTAAAAATAAAAGAGGAGGAAAACATAAGAGATGAAGAAACAAAAGAAAAGTGTTTTGAAACAAAATGTTTCAAATGTGGAAAATGGTATAAATCAAAACACAAAAAAACAAGTTGTTAATTTGAAAAAAAGCAGTCGGAATAACATTAATAGCATTAGTAATAACAATAATTATAATGTTAATCTTAGCTGGTGTTTCAATTAATGCAATAGTAGGGGAAAATGGAATTTTATCAAGAGCAACTAGTGCAACAGAAACACATAAGAAAGAACAGATATTGGAAGCAATAGATATGGAGTTAGCTTCATACAATATTGATACTGTTCTGAATAAACAAGAAGAAGCAAGTGCTATGTTAAATGGTTTAATGAGTAAAGATGTTGTTGATAAAGTATTATCTTCAACAGGCGAATATGTTGATTCAGGAAATTTAGCAATAGCAATACCGCAATTTGATGAAAACAATAATTATACTGGATATATAGATTATGCAGTAATAAAGGATGATTATAAAATATTACTTAGTGTAGATGGAACAGGAATATATAAAGCAAGATTTGGAGAGGTAAATATATCATCTGGTGGAAGTGTATCAGCGGGTACAACAGTAGTAACCAAGGAAGCTTTTTATAGTGAATCAGATAATGAAGCAGATAAAGGAAAATTTACAATAGACAAAGATGCTTCTGTAATGTTTGTAGATGAAATAGAAGGTGAATTATCAATACAAGTAAAAAATGGGACACACGCCAAAGTAAATATATTTAAAGATATGACATTAACAAATGAAGGAATAGAAAGAAGTGCAATAGATCTTGAATCTAATGCAACTTTGGACTTATTTGTGGCAGAAGGAACTTCATTAAATGTAAATAGTGGATTTGGTAAAACTGGTGAAACTGCAATTGGCTTGGGAGCAGCAGGAGGACCAGGTGGATATGCAGGAATACATGTACCAGAAAGTGCAATGTTAAATCTATATGGAAAAGGAAATATAATTGCTTTTGGAGGTAATGCTGGAGATGGTGGAGGAGCCGTATCTAACAATACTGGCGGAGGTGGTGGCCGGAGGGGCTGGAGCTGGAATAGGTGGAAATGGTGGAAGTGGCGGAAAAGCTAATACAGAATCAGCAACACAAGGTGGAATAAAATTATTTGAACGCTCTGGACAAGATGGAAAAGATGGAGAAAGTTGTGGCTCTGTAAACATATACAATTTAGTGACTGTTTATGCTTATGGAGGAGCTGGTGGCTCTGGTGGAGAATATGGTGGCAATAGTTCAGGAACAGGTGGTGGAGGTTATCCAGCTGCTGGAATTGGAGGCCGGAGGCGCTGGTGGTCGGAGGTGGTGACCATTGGGGTGGCGCTGGTGGATATTCAGGTGGTATTGGTGAAAGTGGTACTGCTAATAGAAAAATGACTAATGGTGGTGAAATGGAAAAACCAGAATTTTATACTATATCAGGAGATGGAGGTTCATATTTCTTTTCACATAGATATGATGGCAGTATTGGAGAATGTCTTGCAGGAATGATAGGAGGGCAAGGTGGACAATGTAAGCAGATAGAATGGTGGTGCGATGCAGGCGGAGATGGTGGAGTTGCTGGTAAAGGTGGGACAATTAAAGTTTCTAAATTAGCAAAGGTGTATGCTTATAATGGAAATAGATATACAGATGGAAAATCTGAGCATGAATATAACAGTAATACAGCATCGTTATATCAATGTCCTATATTTATTCAAAATGGTATTTTGAGAGAAGTATACAAAATAAATGCTTGGTGGGGAACAAAAGAGAATTACAATTACCAATATTTTAATAATATATTTGGTAGTACAATAGCACCTAATGTTGATAAAATAACTAGTGCAAATAATATAGATGAAATAAGAAATGTAAAAATAAGAGAAGAAATAACAGAAAATGTTTCATTAAAAATAAAAAATGGATATCAAAATACAAATTTATTGAATAAACCTGTGAATGATAGAAGTGTAATTATAAAAGTAGATAATGGAACTAAAACTATTGATATGGTATCACAAGGGGTAGGTTCAGGTGCAGGATATATTGAAATTTCAAATGGAACTTACACAGTAGATGAAAGTAAGAATTAATGATATAACATAAAAATCGCCAGAAATGGCGATTTTTTTCGTTAATATAGAATATTAACGACCTATTACAAAACTATAATACACATAAA
>CAPPGO010000013.1 GCA_948678575.1 uncultured Clostridia bacterium | reverse complement strand
TTTCAAGTTATGCATTAAATCAAGTAAAATGGGCAGTAGGAGCAGGAGTAATAACAGGAAATGAAAAAGATAAGACATTAAATCCAAAAGGAAAATCAACAAGAGCAGAAGCAGCAGCTATGTTTGAAAAATATTGCAGAAGAATAGGTAGATAAAAAATTGTTCAACATTTTTTGCTTGTTTTTTCAAGAAGTAACAGTTATAATATTAAAGTTAATGATTTGATTGGAAAGGATATTATAACATGGGGATTTCAGAAATTATATTTATAAGTGCGAGTTTAGCAATGGATGCTTTTGCAGTTTCAATTTGCAAAGGTCTTTCTATGAAGAAATTAGACTGGAAAAAAGCATTTATAATAGCATTATATTTTGGAGCTTTTCAAGGTTTAATGCCAGTTATTGGTTACTTTTTAGGTGCAACATTCTCAGATTTAGTTACAAGTATTGACCATTGGATTGCTTTTGCGTTGTTATCTATAATTGGTGGAAATATGATAAAAGAGTCATTTGATGATGAAGAAGAAAAGCGAAACGATAATGTCGATTTTAAAACAATGATAGTATTAGCAATTGCAACTAGTATAGATGCATTAGCAGTTGGAATTACATTTGCATTTTTAAAAACTAATATAGTTTTATCAGTAGTATTAATAGGAATAATAACATTTGTCATTTCTTTATTGGGTGTAAATATTGGAAACAAATTTGGTGATAAATTTCAAAATAAAGCAGAATTATCAGGTGGAATAATATTAATATTAATTGGACTTAAAATACTATTAGAACATTTAGGTATTATATAAAACAAATTTTATAAAATTGGGGTAAATTCATAACAAGGTATTTTACCCTAATATTTTTTATTAATTTAAAATAAAGAATAATGAAAATAAAAACGGGAAATGGGAAATGTCACTAGCCATTTCCCATTTTTTAACCCAGAATGCCATTGAATGTTAATGTAGTGATGAATGATAACAGTAAAAGCTTTAATTTCTGACAATTTTTCAGCAAATCATATTCAATTGCTACAATTGCAGAAACAGAAAAACCAATAAATATGGGTTCAACCATTGACATATTGATTTTCTTTGTAAAGCTAATTATTACTGCTACCGCAATAGGCTCAACAATGCCAGATAAAACACCAAGCAAAAAAGCTTTGCTTTTTCTGTGTTTAGGTAATCCCGACATTGATACTACCAGCCCATCAGGGATGTTTTGTAAACTTACACTTGCAACAATACCAATTTTTTGAATAGTGATTTTATTGGCTAATGCAAATCCAACAATAATTCCCTCAGGAATGTTGTGAATTAACATAGCCCAAAAAAGCTGAGAGTGCAAAGCTTCCCGATTGGTGATTTTATTCATAAGAAGAATAAATAAAACACCTGTCATTATACCCACAAATAATTTTATATCCCGAACATAGTTAAATGTCTCGAAAAACAAATTTACACAAATCGCTCCAAGGATTCCAGTAGCGACAGCCACCAATGAATCTTCTTGATTATCAATTTGTTTGTTACATTTCGCGATACCTAAATATGCCCCGATAGAAGTTCCGATTAGTGGTAGTAATGACAATAAAATAATTTTTATCATGTCTATCGCCCCTTTATATTTTAATTAACTAAAAGTATAGCATAAAAAAATTGTTTTGTATAGTAAAGTATGATATAATTAAAACTCGTTATACCATTATTATGAAGAAAGGGGGAAAAATACTCATGTCAGATTTTTTGGCAATAGTCGTTGCTGCAATAGTATGCGGAGTATGGGTGTTTTGCACGAGCAAGTTGAAAAAATACTTGAAGCGGAAAGCTAGTTCAAGAAGTTAATCCCTTTTTCTGGGATTGGATAACTAACTAGTTGTCTGCAAGGGTTGAGTTTGATATGATTTTCATCAAAGGCTCAGCCCTTTTCTTTTTTTATTTAAAATTATATTTTATGTTTTGATATAATATGATAAAATATGACTATAAAATTTATGAAAGAGAGAAATATATGAAAATATTTATTTCACATGCAAGTCAGTATGACTATGTAAACAAAATTTATGAACCAATAAAACAATCTGAAATGTATAAAAATAATGAAATTATTTTGCCACATGATGAAAACAAATTATTAAATACGAAAGAAATTATTAAAAATTGTAATCTTATGATTGCAGAAGTATCTTTGCCTTCAACAGGGCAGGGAATAGAATTAGCTTGGGCAGACCTTTTTGAAATTCCAGTATTGTGTATATATAAAAAAGGTGAAAAAATAAGTTCAGCTTTAAAGTTTATTACTAATGATTTTATCGAATATGATACTATTGATGATATGATAAATAAAATAACTAATTTTGTAGAAGATTTTTAGCAAATATGATAAAATGAAACATATCATTTAATAATGAGAGGAAGATATATGAATAAATTTGTAAAAGATCATATTAAGAAAATTGTAGAAGTTATAGTTTTACTAGTTATTTTGTTAATATTGGGTAAAATATTTTTTAGCTATAATTTGAATATGACATGGGATTCAAGTGAATATATAGGTTTGGCATCTTTTATAGGAACAGACCAAATGCAATCGAATTGGATAGGTCATAGAGGAGTTGGATTTCCATGGCTTATACATTTAAGTCAAAGTTTGTCTGATATTAAAGTAGATGGTTTCCTTAAACTTATGTTTTCTTTTTATGTCTGTATGATTTTATCAATATATTTGATATATAGAAAATTAAAAAAAGAAGGTTTTTTACAAAACAAGATATTAATATTAGCATTTATAGGATACATAGGAATTTTTATTGCATTAAATCCAATGTTTTTTGGATATTATCACACAGCACTTACTGAATTTGTAGGTATTACGGGAATAGCAGTGATGTCTGTACTTTCTTGGTGGTGGGCAGATTTTACTTGGGAAAAAAATAAGCTAGGAATAATTATTTATCCTATTATTTTCTCTGCAACAACAATACTTCTTTATCATGTTAAGCAATCTTTTGTAGTACTTGCATTATTGCCAATATTGACTGCGTCAATTTTATCTGTATTTAATAATTTTAATTATAAAAATGTAATATCAAAAATTTTGACATTATCATTTGTTGGATTATCACTTTTGCATAGTGTAAAGCTTTGGGGATTTTTTATGTCCTATACTGAGGCTGGAAGTAAATACTATTTAAAATTAATACTTATAGCAATAGCAGTATTATTAGCAACTGTATTTATTGGTTTTGCAATAAATTTATTTCAAAAAAGAAAAAAGAAAAAAATGGCTAATATTTCTAAGGCGATAATTGCTATTTTATTGGTTATTGTTTGTATGATAGTTTTTAATCATTATGATTTGAATGATGAATATGGCAAATATATTCCAGAAGAAGAAATTGCAATAGATGAAACAGAGGTTACACAACAAGTTGAAACAAGTAAAGAAGCAAAAGGAATAGATGTACTTAAAGCAACGACGGCAGCTAGAATAGATAATCGTATAATAATAGGCGTGTTGGGAGATAGAATAGCAACCACATATAATTTTGAAGAATTAGCAACAGATGAAAAAGATGTAATAACAATAGGAGAGAATTTTCAAGTTGAGACATTACCACCTACAATAGATAGGGATTTAATTTCAATTGAAGATAATATCAAAATAGATAAAATATTAGATGGAAAAATAAAAGATATATATTTTAATATTTATAATAATGAAGCAAATGATAAATATTTTGTGTATTTTTATGATAAATCAAATAGTTTTAAAAACCAATTAGACTTTTTTATAAAAATTTGTTTGAACTATCCAAGCCAAGTTTTTAAGATATATAAACAAAATTATTGGAAAATAATATTTGTACAGGAAGGCGATTTTTCACCGTATGAGAGAGAAAACTTTAATATACCATCAAAGATATATATACCAGGAACAGATAATTTAGTTGATGTAAATAAAGATTATGAACAATATATAGAAGAATATAGAAGTGTTATGGAAGAAAATTTAATTTCAGGTAAATTAAACAATTACATGAATAAAAATATACATAGGATTATAACTATAATGGAAATTGCTTTATGGCAAGCACCACTTATGTTATGTATTTCGATAGTAGCATATTTGTATTTTAGAATATTTAATAATACAGAGGAAAATAAAGGTAAAATTAGTTTACTACAATTTATAATTATTTTATTTGCAACGACTTATGGTGGAATAATGAGTTATGTTGTGTTTGGAAGTTCAGTAGATAGATATGTTATTCCAATGACATTAACAGCTTTTGTGGCATATTTTTTAGTTGGATTGTTAGTGTTAGAATTTATTGTACATTTGGTGAAAAAAATAAATTTAGAAAAATCTAAAAAAACAGCAACAAAAAGACAAACAATAAAAAAGTCGAGCATATAAGCAAAAGCCTGTAATTTAGGCGAACATATATACAGTACACATAAAAAATTGAAATGATAATTATATAATAAAGTAACATAAATTATGTGTACAAAACAATGTCGAAAAAAGGCTATAAATAAACTATCCACAAAGTTATCCACATTATCCACAGGTTTCCACAAGTGGATAATAGCTAAAAATGATTTACATAAAATTATTTTTCAAAAAATACTTGACTTCGAAAAATAATTTTTGTACAATAGATACATATTAATATATTGCGTTGAAGAAGAGGAAATGTATAAAGAAAGTATTTCCAGTGAGTTTAGGATAGTGCAAACTAAACAATACTTATATATATTTTGGAGCTTTGGAGCAAATTTAATTAAGGTGGGCTAAATGCCAATTAGGGTGGAACCGCGTAAGCAATCGCTTTCGTCCCTAGCGTATGCTAGGGATGCAAGCGATTTTTTGATTCCCTAGCAAATATAAGAAAGGGAGGTACCTATTATGGTAAAATCAATGGAAACAATTGTAAATTTATGTAAGGCTAGGGGATATGTATATCCAGGCTCTGAAATTTATGGAGGTCTAGCAAATTCTTGGGATTATGGCCCTTTGGGAGTAGAATTAAAAAACAACATAAAAAAAGCATGGTTTAAAAAATTTGTACAAGAGACAAAATATAATGTTGGATTAGATGCAGCAATTTTAATGAACCCACAAACTTGGGTTGCATCAGGACATGTTGGAGGATTTAGTGATCCACTTATAGATTGTAAAGAATGTAAAACAAGACATAGAGCAGATAAACTTATTGAAGAATGGGCACATGATAATGGAAAAGATATGATTGCAGATGGTATGTCTGATGCTGAAATGATAAAATTTATGGATGATAACAAAATAGATTGTCCAAACTGTGGAAAACACAATTTTACAGAAATAAGAAAATTTAATTTAATGTTTAAAACATATCAAGGTGTTACAGAAGATGCTAAATCAGAAATATATTTAAGACCAGAAACAGCACAAGGTATATTTGTAAACTTCAAAAATGTATTAAGAACAACTAGAAGAAAAATGCCAATGGGTATAGCACAAATAGGTAAATCATTCAGAAATGAGATTACACCAGGTAATTTCACTTTTAGAACAAGAGAATTCGAACAAATGGAATTAGAATTTTTCTGTAAACCAGGAACTGATTTAGAATGGCATGCATATTGGAAAGATTATTGCAAAGATTGGCTTTTAAATTTAGGTATTAAACCAGAAAATATTAGATTAAGAGATCATGAACCAGCAGAACTTTCTCATTATAGTAATGCAACAACAGATATTGAGTTTACATTCCCATTTGGTTGGGGTGAACTTTGGGGAATTGCAGATAGAACAGACTTCGATTTAAAACAACATATGGAATATTCAAAAGAAGATATGACATATTTAGATCCAGAAACTAATGAAAGATATGTTCCATATTGTATAGAACCATCACTTGGATGTGATAGAGTTGCACTTGCATTCCTTTGCAATAGTTATGAAGAGGAAGAAGTTGGAGAAGGAGATACAAGAATTGTACTTCATTTACATCCAGCAATAGCACCATATAAAGTTGCTATATTACCTTTATCTAAAAAACTAAGTGATAAAGCATCAGATTTATATGCTGACCTTTCAAAAAGCTTTATGTGTGATTATGATGAAGCAGGAAGTATAGGAAAAAGATATAGAAGAGAAGATGAAATTGGAACACCATATTGTATTACAGTTGATTTTGAAACTGAAAATGATGGATGTGTTACAGTAAGAGATAGAGATACAATGCAACAAGAAAGAATAAAAATAGAAGATATTAAAGAATATATAAATTCTAAATTAGAATTCTAAGATAAAGTTTTACAAAAGAAGAGCAGATGTATTTGTGCTCTTCTTTTGATTAACTAATAAAAATGGAAGAAAATAAAAATATTGAAGATAAAAAGTAAATAATGAAAAAAACTGGAAAAACTTTGAAAAAATGGTTGACAAGAGGTGTTATAGAGTAGTATAATATTACTTGCGTAAGATAGAGCGAAGAAGCAGAATGTGGCTACATCTGTAAGGGTGGAGGGAACTTCTGTGGAGTATGTCTTGGCTTAGACCGGGCGATAAGTTTGATAAATGCATACTTATCCAAGACCAAATTATATTTTTTAATACTAAGGAAGGACTTGGATTTTAAAATGTGTATATACGATACACTAGGATGCGTTGATAACTTGCCGTTAGCCATAAGAAAAATATTTAAGGAGGGAAATTTAAAAATGGCAACATCAAACACAAAAGTAGGAAGCGATAAAATCAGAATTAGATTAAAAGCTTATGACCATGTTGTTTTAGAACAGTCTGCTGAAAAAATAGTAGATACTGCTAAAAGAACAGGAGCAAAAGTTTCTGGTCCAGTTCCACTTCCAACAGAAAAAGAAATCGTAACAATATTACGTTCTCCACATAAACACAAAGATTCAAGAGAACAATTTGAAATGAGAACACACAAAAGAGTTATTGATATTCTTTATCCAACACAAAAAACTGTTGATAGTTTAAGTAAACTTGATTTACCAGCAGGTGTTGATATTGAAATCAAATTCTAATTAAAGAATAAGTAGTATGAACGCAACTTGCGTTTGAATACTGACGCTGTATGTAATAAATTAATAAAACAGCCTCAGCAAACCACGCTGGAGAAATTCAGCCAATAGTATTAGGAGGAAAGAAAAGAATGAAAGCAATTATAGGAAAAAAAGTTGGAATGACTCAAATATTTGATGAAAATGGAATAGTTATTCCAGTAACAGTTATAGAAGCTGGTCCTTGTACAGTAGTTCAAGTTAAAACAGTTGAAACTGATGGATACAATGCTGTTCAATTAGGATATGGAGAAGTTAAAGAACATAAAGTTAACAAACCAATAAAAGGACATTATGCAAAAGCAAATGTTAAACCAGCAAAACATTTAAGAGAATTTAGAGCTTGTGAAGATTGTATCGGAGATCAAAAAGTAGGAACAGTTGTTAAAGCTGATGTTTTTGAAACAGGAGATGCAGTTGATATCCAAGGTATAACAAAAGGAAAAGGTTTCCAAGGTGTTATTAAACGTCATGGACAATCAAGAGGACCAATGGGACATGGTTCTATGTATCATAGAAGACCAGGTTCAATGGGACCAACATCTACACCAGGTAGAGTATTTAAAGGTAAAAAATTACCAGGACATATGGGTGTAGATAAAGTTACAATTCAAAACTTAGAAATTGTAAAAGTAGATTTAGATAAAAATGCTATATTAGTTAAAGGTTCAGTACCAGGAAACAAAGGTAGTATATTAAAAATTAGACAAAGCGTAAAAGCATCTAAATAGAAGGAAGGAGGAAAAAGCAAATGGCTAAAATAGATGTATATAATGTAGAAGGAAAGAAAGTTAGCGATATAGAGTTAAATGATGCAGTTTTTGCTGTTGCACCAAACGAAGCTGTTGTACATAGTGTATTAGTTAATTATCTTGCAAATCAAAGACAAGGTACACAAAGCACTAAAACAAGAGCAGAAGTTAGAGGTGGTGGTAGAAAACCATGGAGACAAAAAGGAACTGGTAGAGCAAGACAAGGTTCAATAAGAGCTACACAATGGATTAAAGGTGGTATAGCTTTGGGACCAAAACCTCGTTCATACAAATACAGAATTAATAAAAAAGAAAAGAGATTAGCTATCAAATCATTATTAAGTTCAAAAGTATTAGAAGAAAACTTAATAGTTGTTGATAAATTTGATTTCAAAGAAATCAAAACAAAACAAATGGCTGATGCTATGAAAAATCTAAGAGTTACAGATCAAGCTTTGATTTTATTAGCAGACAAAAATGAAGTTGTTCAAAAATCAGCTAGAAATTTAGACGGAGTTAGAACAAGCTCAGTAGCTACAATAAATGTTTATGATTTATTAAAATATAAAAAATTAGTAGTAACAGTAGATACTGTAAAAAAATTAGAGGAGGTGTATGCTTAGTCATGGTAGCAGAAGAAATTATAATAGCACCAGTTGTTACTGAAAAAAGTAGCGCTGATATGCAAGAAGGTAAATACACTTTCAAAGTTGCAAAAAAAGCAACAAAAGTTGAAATAAGAAAAGCTGTTGAAAAATTATTTGAAGTAAAAGTATTAAATGTTAATACAACAACAGTTAAAGGAAAAGAAAAAAGAGTAGGAGTTCACCAAGGTAGAACTTCTGATTGGAAAAAAGCAATCGTTACTATTGATACTGAGGCTTCAACAAAAACTTACTTAGGTAAAGGTGGAAAAGAAGTTAAAGTTACTAAAAAATACAAAGATTCAATTAGTGAATTTATGGGAGCTTAATTGAATTAAAAAATATCCAGACAAAACTGGGATAATAAAAAATAACTGCGAGCACAGGAAAATTGCTCAATAATTTAGAGTAGAGGGATTAGCAAAAACGAGTATTACAAGGCAAATGAAAGCAGTATCGACGAGACAGTACATAAGTACGGCGAGGAGAACTGATTGAAATTTAACTAAGTAAGACGAAGTTTTTCATAATCCTGAGAGAAAGGAAATAAAAATGGGAATTAGAACTTACAGACCATATACACCATCAAGAAGAAATATGACTTCTTCAACATTTGAAGAAATTACAAAAAAAGAACCAGAGAAATCATTATTAGCATCAAAAAAGAAAAACGCTGGTAGAAATTCTTATGGTAGAATAACAGTTAGACACCAAGGTGGTGGAAACAGACAAAAATATAGAATAATTGATTTTAAAAGACAAAAAGATGATATGTATGCAACAGTTATTGGTATCGAATATGATCCAAACAGAAGTGCAAATATCGCTTTAATCGAATATGAAGATGGAACAAAAGCTTACATCTTAGCTCCAAAAGGTTTAACAGATGGAGATAAAGTTATTTCTGGAACAAAAGTTGATATTAAACCAGGTAATGCAATGCCAATCGAAAGCATTCCAGTTGGTACAATGATTCATAATATCGAACTAAATCCAGGACAAGGTGGAAAATTAGTTAGAGGAGCTGGTCAAGAAGCTCAATTAATGGCAAAAGAAGGAGCTTATGCTCATGTTAGACTTCCATCAGGAGAAATGAGATTAGTTCTTGTAAGATGTAGAGCTACAATCGGAACAATCGGAAACAGCGACCACGAAAATATTAAATTAGGTAAAGCTGGTAGAAAAAGACATATGGGTATTAGACCTACTGTTAGAGGATCTGTTATGAACCCTAATGATCACCCTCATGGTGGTGGTGAAGGTAGAGCACCAGTTGGACATAGTGGACCTATGACTCCTTGGGGTAAACCAGCATTAGGATACAAGACAAGAAATAAAAAGAAATTATCTAACAAATTTATAGTTAAGAGAAGAAAATAAGGAAGGAGAAAACTAAATGTCAAGATCAAGTAAAAAAGTTCCTTTCATAGCTCCTGAATTATTAAAGAGAGTTGAAGCTATGAACGAATCAGGTAAAAAAGAAGTTTTAAAAACATGGTCAAGAGCATCTACAATCTACCCTCAAATGGTTGGACACACAATAGCTGTTCATGATGGTAGAAAACATGTACCAATTTACATTTCAGAAGAAATGATTGGACATAAATTAGGTGAATTTGCTCCAACAAGAACTTTCAAAGGACACGCAGGAGATAAAACTACAAAAAAATAATATAAAATAAGTGATTTTGAGAAATCACACATATCAAGGTAGATAACCTTGTTGTTAGGAAAAATTGAAAAATTTTTCTACACAATAAAATGAGGAGGAAAAGAAAAGTGGAGGAAAAGAATCAAGCTACAATAGTAGAAGCAAAAGCTACTTTAAGTTATGCTAGAATTTCAGCAAGAAAAGTTAAAATAGTAGCAGATTTAATTAGAGGTAAAAAAGTTGATGAAGCTTTAACAATAGTTAAATTTGCACCAAAAGCATCAGCAGAAATTTTAGAAAAATTATTAAAATCAGCTATTGCAAATGCTGAAAATAATCACTTTATGAATAGAAGTAACCTTTATGTTGCAGAAGTTTATGCAAACCAAGGACCTACTTTAAAAAGAATAAGACCAGCTGCAAAAGGTTCAGCTGTTAGAATTAGAAAAAGAACAAGTCATATAACAATAGTTTTAAGAGAGAGTAAATAAGAGAAAGGAGGATATTTACGACATGGGACAAAAAGTTCATCCAAATGGAATAAGAGTAGGTGTTATTAGAGATTGGAGTTCAAAATGGTATGCAGATTCTAAAAATTTTAGCGACTACTTAGTTGAAGATCAAGAAATTCGTAAATATGTAAAGAAAAAGCTATTTATTAGTGGAATTTCAAAAATAGAAATAGAAAGAACCGCTAAATGTGTAAAAGTAAATGTTTATACAGCTAAACCAGGTTTAGTAATAGGAAAAGGTGGAAATCTTTCAGAAGCTTTAAAAGCTGAATTAGAAAAAATGATAAATAAAGAAGTTAATTTGAATATTGTTGAGGTTAAGAATGTTGATATTGATGCTCAATTAGTAGCAGAAAATATTGCAGGTCAATTAGAGAGAAGAATTTCTTTTAGAAGAGCCATGAAACAATGTATGCAAAAAGCTATGAAATCAGGTGCATTAGGTATCAAAACTGCTGTATCTGGAAGATTAGGTGGAGCTGATATGGCTAGAACAGAATTCTACAAAGACGGAACTATACCTTTACAAACTTTAAGAGCTGATATTGATTATGGTTTCGCAGAAGCTGATACAACTTATGGAAAAATAGGTGTAAAAGTTTGGATTTATAAAGGCGAAATCCTTAAAGCTAAACAAACAGCAAAAGGAGGTAATAACTAATGCCAGTAATGCCAAAAAGATCAAAATATAGAAAAATGCAAAAAGGAAGAAATAGAGGAAAAGCAACAAGAGGAAATGTAGTAAATGAAGGAGAATTCGGATTACAAGCTACAACAGCAGGATGGATTAAAGCTAATCAAATCGAAGCTGCCAGAGTTGCAATGACTCGTTACATTAAAAGAGGTGGTAAAGTTTGGATTAAAATATTCCCAGACAAACCAGTTACTAAAAAACCAGCTGAAACTCGTATGGGTAAAGGTAAAGGTGCACCAGAATATTGGGTAGCAGTAGTAAAACCAGGAAGAGTTATGTTTGAAATAGCAGGCGTTTCAGAAGAAATAGCAAGAGAAGCTTTAAGATTAGCATCTCATAAATTACCTGTTCAAACAAAATTCGTAAAAAGAGAAATTGAAGTAGGTGGTGATCAAGTTGAAGAATAATAAAATTAAAGAAATGTCTTCACCAGAGCTAGAAAAAGAGCTAAGTGAATTAAAAACTGAATTATTCAAGTTGAGATTTAGCCTAGCTACTAACGGATTAGATAATCCTATGAAAATAAAAGAAGTTAGAAAAAATATAGCTAGAATAAAAACTGAACTTAGACAAAGAGAATTAAAAGCAAATTAATTTAAGAAAGGAGTAATCCCTAATGGAAGAAAGAAATCTTCGTAAATCAATGATTGGTACAGTTGTTTCTGATAAAATGGACAAAACAGTAGTTGTTGCTGTTGAAACAAGTGTTGCTCATCCAATTTACAAAAAAACAGTTAAGAGAACATATAAATTAAAAGCTCATGACGAAGAAAACAATTGCAAAGTTGGAGATAAAGTTTTAGTTATGGAAACAAGACCTTTATCAAAAGACAAAAGATTTAGAGTTGTTGAAATCGTTGAGAAAGCAGTAATCAAATAATAATAAAAGGAGGACTTAATTGTCATGGTACAACAACAAAGTAGACTAAAAGTTGCTGACAACACTGGTGCAAGAGAATTAATGTGCATTAGATGTTTAGGTGGTTCACATAGAAAATATGCTGAAATAGGAGATGTTATAGTTGCTTCTGTTAAATCAGCTACACCAGGTGGTGTTGTTAAAAAAGGTGAAGTTGTAAAAGCTGTCGTTGTAAGAAGTAAAAAAGGCGCAAGACGTGCTGATGGTTCTTATGTTAAATTTGACGAAAATGCAGCAGTTATAATTCGTGAAGATGGAACACCAAAAGGAACTCGTATATTTGGACCAGTAGCTAGAGAATTGAGAGATAAAAATTATCTAAAAATATTATCTTTAGCTCCAGAAGTTTTATAAAAAGAGGTGAAAAAATTGAAGATAAAAAAAGGTGATAAAGTTCAAGTTTTATCTGGAAATGATAAAGGTAAAACAGGAGAAGTTATAGAAATAATGCCTAAAATAAATAAAGTAATTGTTAAAGGTGTTAATGTTAGAAAAAAACATATCAAACCTAGAAAACAAGGTGAAGAAGGTGGAATTATACCAACAGAGTGTGCAATCCCAGTTTCAAAAGTTAATGTTGTATGTTCAAAATGCAATAAAGCAACAAGAATAGGATATGTAATAGAAAAAGGTGAAAAAGTTCGTGTTTGTAAAAAATGCGGTGCGAAATTAAAATAAGAAAAAAGGAGGACCTAAGTAATGGAAATGCTTAGAGAACAATACGAAAAAGAAGTAGTTCCAGCATTAATGAAAAAATTTAACTATAATTCAGTAATGCAAGTTCCAAAACTTGAAAAAATAGTTATAAATATGGGTTTAGGTGAGACAAAAGATAATCCTAAAGCGTTAGATAATGCTATGAACGATTTAAGTATAATTACAGGACAAAGACCTATCGTAACAAAAGCTAAAAAATCAATTGCAGCTTTTAAATTAAGAGAAGGTGCTAAAATAGGATGTAAAGTAACATTAAGAGCAGGAAAAATGTATGATTTTGCTTACAAACTATTTAATGTAGCTCTTCCAAGAGTAAGAGATTTTAGAGGTGTTTCTGGAAATTCATTTGATGGTAGAGGAAACTACTCAATGGGAATTAAAGAACAACTTATTTTCCCAGAAATCGAATATGATAAAGTTGATAAGTTAAGAGGAATGGATATTATATTTGTAACAACTGCAAAAAGCGATGAGGAAGCAAAAGAGCTACTTACACTTTTAGGAATGCCATTCAAAAACTAAGAAAGGAGTCTATAATGGCTAAAAAATCATTAAAAGTAAAATGTGCAAGACCACAAAAATATAAAACAAGAGAATATAATAGATGTAAACTTTGTGGAAGACCACATTCATATATTAGAAAATATGGTATTTGCCGTGTTTGTTTTAGAGAATTAGCTCATAAAGGTGAGATACCAGGAGTTAAGAAAGCAAGCTGGTAAAGCTTATTAGATCGTTTTAATGAAAAACTTCGTCTAACTGTGTTGAGCTTTGTTAACAATGAAAATCACGTACCTTAGTATGCTCATTTCATTATTAACTCGTTTGCCTTGTTATACTCGTTTTTGATTAAAACTAAAAAGAGTAAATGTCACTATTTAATAAAGCATATATTGTTTTAGATATTAGTTCAAAACTCTGAATAATAATTATTAAAAGAAAAAGGAGGGTAAACATGAATACAACAGACCCAATAGCAGATATGTTGACAAGAATAAGAAATGCAAATAGTGCAAAATTTAAAACAGTAGATGTTCCAGCATCTAAAATGAAAAAAGCTATTGCAGAAACTTTACTTGAAGAAGGATATATAAAAGCTTTTGAAGAAATAGAAGACAATATCCAAGGAATTATTAGAATTACTTTAAAATATGATGAGAAAGGTAATAGAGTAATAGATGGATTAAGAAGAATCAGTAAACCTGGTTTAAGAATTTATGCATCTAAGGATGAATTACCAAAAGTATTAAATGGTTTAGGTATCGCTTTAATTTCAACTTCAAAAGGAATTATGACAGATAAAAAAGCTAGAGAAGCAGGCATCGGAGGAGAAGTACTAGCATACATCTGGTAATTTTATTGAGTAGAAGATTAAGATATGGCGAAAAGATTTTTAAATCATAATTAACCAAATATATAATTAAAAAGGAGGAGACATAAAATGTCTAGAATAGGAAATAAACCTATTACAGTACCAGAAGGTGTTGAAGTTAAATTAGATGGTCAAAACCTTACTGTAAAAGGACCTAAGGGAACATTATCAAAAGAATTTCATAAAAATATGAAAATTACAGTTGATGGAAATGTTCTTAAAGTTGAAAGACCAGATGATGAACCAGCAAATAGAAGTTTACATGGTTTAACAAGAACTTTAATAAGCAATATGATCGAAGGAACTGTTAAAGGTTTTGAAAGAAAATTAGAAGTAAATGGTGTTGGATATAGAGCACAAAAACAAGGAACAAAATTAGTTTTAACATTAGGATACTCTCATCCAGTAGAAATGGAAGCACCAGAAGGAATTACTTTCGATGTTCCAAATCCTAACGAAATAATCGTTAAAGGTATGGATAAAGAACTTGTTGGTCAAACAGCAGCTGTTATCAGAACAAAGAGACCACCAGAAGTTTATAGAGGAAAAGGTATTAAATACGCAGAAGAAGTAATTAGACGTAAAGAAGGTAAAGCAGGTAAAAAATAGAAACAGGTTAAACTAGTAAATTTTAGGGGTATATTTAATCCCTTAAAATAAAAGATATTAGAGGAATTAAATATGCCCCTAGAACAAACCTAGAAAGGAGAATATAAATGATTTCTAAAATAGATAGAAAAGCAGAAAGAGTAAGACGTCATAAAAGAGTTCGTAATAAAATAAGTGGAACAGCTGACTGTCCAAGATTAGCTGTTTGCAAAACAAATAAAAATATTATTGCTCAAATTATTGATGATGAAACTGCAAAAACAATTATATATGTTTCAACATTAGATAAAGAAATTAAAACTAAAAAAGCTAATAAAGAGGCTGCTAAGGAAGTTGGAACAGCAATTGCTAAAAAAGCTTTAGCTGCAAAAATTGATACAGTAGTTTTTGATAGAGGTGGATTTATATATCATGGAGTTGTTAAAGAATTAGCCGAAGCAGCTCGTGAAGCAGGTTTAAAATTCTAATTTTAAAGAAGGAGGAAAAGTTAACTCATGGAGGAAAGAACAGTTGAATTAAAAGAAAAAGTTGTTGCTATAAATAGAGTTGCAAAAGTTGTTAAAGGTGGTAGAACATTTAGATTCAGCGCTGTTGTTGTTGTTGGAGACGAACAAGGACATGTAGGTGTTGGAAACGGTAAAGCTGCCGAAGTTCCAGATGCAATTAAAAAAGCTATTGAAGAAGCTAAGAAAAACTTAGTTACTGTACCAATCGTTGGAACAACTATACCACATGAATTTGTTGGTAGATTTGGTAGTGCTAGCGTTATCTTAAAACCAGGAGCAGAAGGTTCTGGAGTTATCGCTGGTGGTAGCGTAAGACCAGTATTAGAATTAGCTGGTTATAAAGATATAAAAACAAAAGTTGTTGGAACAAACAACCCAAGAAATGTAGTTTATGCTACAATTGAAGCCTTAAAGAGCATGAAAACTGCTGAAGAAGTTGCAAAAAAAAGAGGCAAAAAAGTTAGCGAAATTTTATAAGATAGGTGGACATAATGAAATCAAAGATTTCTATGTCCAAATGTATAAAAAGTTATATTTTTATACTAGTATAGGTAGCCTAACTTTGTAATTTTAAAAATTTATTTTCAAAATTACAATAAATATATTGATATTAAATAATTGATAATATATAATGAATTCAAACTAGAGGAGGTGCGAAAATGGAATTAGGAAATTTACATCCAGCTACAAAAAGAGAAACTAAAAAAAGAGTTGGTCGTGGAATCGGATCTGGTTTAGGAAAAACTTCTGGAAGAGGACATAAAGGACAAAAAGCAAGATCTGGTGGTGGTGTAAGAAGAGGCTTTGAAGGAGGTCAAACACCATTATATAGAAGATTACCAAAAAGAGGATTTAATAATATTCATGCTAATACATATACAGAAGTAACTTTAACAATGCTTAACAAATCAGAAGCAACAGAAGTTACAGCTGAAACATTGTTAGCAGAAGGAATTATTGGAAAAATAAATGATGGAATAGTTGTTTTAGGAACAGGAAGCTTAGATAAAAAATTAACAGTTAAAGCAACAAGATTTACTAAATCAGCTGCAGAAAAAATCGAAGCTGCGGGTGGAAAGATTGAGGTGGTTTAATTGTTTAAGACTATTAAAAATGCTTTAAAAACACCAGAGGTTAGAAAAAAAATATTATATACATTACTATTAATAGTAATATTTAGATTTGGATGTTATTTAACAGTTCCAGGTGTAGATACATTTACATTAGCTGAGCAAATGAACTCAGCTACTGGAAGTGTAGCAGGACTTATAAATACAATATCTGGTGGGGCTTTTTCAAGATTGTCAATTTTTGCGATGACAATCACTCCATATATCACATCATCAATTGTTATTCAATTGTTAGCTATGATTATACCTTCATTAGAAAAAGCAATTAAAGAAGGTGGAGAAGCTGGAAAAGAAAAAATCAATAAATATACAAAAATACTAAGTATAGTATTATCAGCTGTTGAAGCTATTGGTATTTATTTATCATATAGCTCATCAGGAATATTTATAAATCCAGGATTTTTAACTGGTTTAGTTGTTGTAATGTCTTTAATGACAGGTACAGCAATCCTTATGTGGCTTGGTGAACAAATCACAAATAAGGGAATTGGAAATGGTGTTTCAATGATTATTTTCATTGGTATTATTTCAGGTTTACCATCAGGAATAATTACTTTATGGAACTTAATTGTAGTAAATGGTGCGATTAGTACTGTTGGAATTGTGACATCACTTGCAATTATTTTTGGAGCTATGCTTTTAGTAGCTGGTGTTGTATTCGTACAACAAGCCGAAAGAAGAGTTCCAGTACAATATGCAAAAAAAGTTGTTGGAAGAAAAATGTATGGTGGACAAAATACTCATATACCACTTAAACTTGCTATGGCAGGTGTTATACCAGTAATTTTTGCATCATCATTTATGACTTTCCCAGCAATGGTATTACAAATATTTGCTGCTGATGCAGTAAATAGTGGTACAGGCTTTTTAGCAGGATTATATAAATTCTCAATTGCAACATCTTCATCAGCTGTTGGTTGGGGATATAGTTTAGCAAATGCGATAGTATATTTCTTACTAATTGTAGGATTTACATTCTTCTATACTTATGCTACATTCAATCCAGCAGAAGTTTCTAATAACATTAAAAAACAAGGTGGATTTATTCCAGGTGTTAGAGCAGGAAAACCTACAACAGAATATTTAAAAGGAATTTTAAATAAATTAACAGTTTTCGGTTCTATATTTTTAAGTATTATAGCAATTTTACCTATGTTACTTAGATTTACAACTTTGAACTTGTCTTTTGGTGGAACATCAATATTAATTGTTGTTGGTGTTGCATTAGAAACTGTACAACAACTAGAATCTCAATTAATGATGAGACATTATAAAGGATTCTTAGAAAAATAATAAGTGTATATATTTAAAACGAATATTAGTAAAAGTGCCTTTTGGCACTTTGCTATTGTTCGTTTTAATGTGTTTTTTTAACTTTTAATTTTAGATGATGATTAAAATATAGTTCAAAAATTAATATATTGAAATAAAATTTAAAAAAGCACATTAAGCAAAATAAGTAGATATTAACGAATTCAGAAATATTTGTGATGTTTTATAAAATTTGCACAAATATATGTAACTTAACTTTGTTCTTTCAGAAAGTTCAATAGAACTTTCTTACATAATAAAAATAAATGGAGGAAATAATTATGATCATTATTATGTTAGGTGCACCAGCTTCTGGAAAAGGAAGTGTTTCAGAAATTCTTGCAAAGGAATTAAATATTCCAACAGTTTCTAGTGGGGATATTTTTAGAAAACATATTAGCGAAGGAACTGAAATTGGTAAAAAATTGAATGAATATGTTACAAAAGGAGAATTAGTACCAGATAGCATAGTTTTAGAAATGCTAGAAGCAAGATTAGATGAAGCTGATGCAAAAGATGGAGTTATTCTTGATGGATTTGTTAGAACAATTCCACAAGCAGAAGCATTAGATAAAATGCTAGAAGCAAGAAATCAAAAAATAGATGCTGTTGTAAACTTAGAAACTCCAACAGAAGAAATTCTTGAAAGAGTTACAAACAGAAGAATTTGCAGAAAATGCAAAGCTGTATATAATACTGTTTTACATCCATCAAAAGTTGAAGGTGTTTGCGATAACTGTGGTGGTGAATTATATCAAAGAGATGATGATACATTAGAAAAAGCAAAAAACAGATTAGAAGTATATTATAGAGAAACAGCTCCACTTACAGAATATTATAAAAATACAGGAGTATTATATTCAACAACTTTAAGTGTTGCAATTAATAGAATGAAAGACGAAGTTGCACAGGATGTTCTTGAATATTTAAGAAACAAATAATATTTTAGTTACATGATGTTGAAACAAAAAGAGGAGATTTTTAAATGATAACTATAAAATCTAAAAAAGAAATAGAGTTAATGAAAGAAGCAGGAAGACTTACTGCATTAACCTATGACTATATTGAAAAAGTTATAAAACCTGGTATGTCTACTTTTGAATTAGATAAATTAGCAGAAAATTTTATAAGACAAAATGGAGGCATTCCAGCAGAAAAAGGTTATCCAAGTGGTATGAGAGGAGTACCAAATTTTCCAGGTTCATTATGTATTTCAATAAATGATGTTGTAATACATGGAATACCATCTAAAAATACTATTATAAAAGATGGTGATGTTGTTAGTGTAGATACAGTAGTACAAAAAAATGGATATATGGGAGATGCAGCAAGAACTTATTTAGTTGGAAATTGCTCTAATGAAGCTAAGGAGTTAGTCGAAGTTACAAAACAAGCTTTTTATGAAGGATTAAAAATGGCTAAACCTGGCAATAGAGTTGGAGATATATCTCATGCAGTAGAAACTTATGTTAAAAGTTTTGGTTTTAGTTTGGTTAGAGAATTTCAAGGACATGGAATTGGAAAAGAAATGCATGAAGATCCAGGAGTTCCTAATATAGGAAAAGCTGGTAAAGGACCAAGATTGGAACCAGGCATGACAATATGTATAGAACCAATGGTAATAGTAGGGAAACCAGACATTTGGGAACTTGAAGATGGTTGGTCAATTGCAACACAAGATGGAAGTTTATCAGCACATTATGAAAATACAATTTTAATTACAGAAAAAGAGCCAAAAATCTTGACAATTGCCTAAAAATGTTATATACTATACTAGCTTATTATAGTGAAAAAGTTAAAATTTGCCTATTTTCTAGGCGTTACAGCCTAAATTTTGGCAAAAAGTAGGAGGGAACTAACTTGTCTAAAGAAGATGTTATTGAAGTAGAAGGAACTGTTGTGGAAACACTACCAAATACTAATTTTAAGGTTGAACTTGAAAATGGACATCAAGTATTAGCTCACATTTCAGGAAAACTTAGAATGAATTATATAAAAATTCTTCCAGGCGATAAAGTAAAATTAGAATTATCACCATACGATTTATCAAAAGGTCGTATTACATGGAGAGCTAAATAGTATTAAAGAAAGTATTAACCCAAAAAAATAATAAGAGAAGTTAGAAAGAGGAGGAAGAGAAATGAAAGTAAGACCATCAGTTAAGAAAATGTGTGAAAAATGCAAAGTAATTAAAAGAAAAGGTGTTATTAGAGTAATTTGCGAAAACCCAAAACACAAACAAAGACAAGGTTAATTTTTAACCAAAATAAAATTTTAGATATTAACACAAGTATGTGCGGCTGTCAGTAGTTATACTGATTTCATATTTGTGTTTATATATATTATTGGGGAAAGTTTTTAAGTACTACCTTTTGGTACATTTCAAGCTTAGATTCTTAAACCAAAAGCAAAACAAAAAAGAAAGATAAAAATTTGGAGGTGCTAAAATTTATGGCTCGTATAGCAGGAGTAGATTTACCTAGAGAAAAAAGAGTAGAAATAGGACTTACATATGTTTATGGTATAGGACTATCTAGCTCACAAAAAATTCTTAAAGAAGCTGGTGTTAATCCAGATACTAGGGTAAAAGATTTAACAGACGATGAAGTTGCTAAAATTAGAAAAGCTATGGATGGATACAAAGTTGAAGGTGATTTAAGAAGAGAAGTAGCTTTAAATATTAAAAGACTTACAGAAATAGGATGTTACAGAGGAATTAGACATAGAAGAGGATTACCTGTAAGAGGACAAAGAACAAAAACTAATGCTCGTACAAGAAAAGGACCAAGAAAATTAGTAAGCAAGAGCAAAGCAGCTAAATAGCATATAGCTAATGGAAAATTATAAGGAGGAAAAACCAAATGGCAAAAGCTAACGTAAAGAAAACAGTTGTTAGAAGAAGAGAGAGAAAAAACATAGATAAAGGTTCAGCTCATATTCATTCTAGCTTTAATAATACAATAGTTTCAATAACAGATACTCAAGGTAATGTTATATCTTGGGCTAGTGCAGGTGGACTTGGATTTAAAGGTTCAAGAAAAAGTACACCTTTCGCAGCTGGTCAAGCTGCTGAAACAGCTTCAAAAGCTGCAATGGAACATGGATTAAAAACAGTTGATGTTTATGTTAAAGGACCAGGTGCTGGTCGTGAAGCTGCAATCAGAGCTTTACAAACAGCTGGATTAGAAATAACAATGATTAAAGATGTTACTCCAATACCTCACAATGGTTGTAGACCACCAAAAAGAAGAAGAGTATAGGATTAACAGCGAATATTTTATTTTAAAATTTAAGAAAGAGGTGTAATAATCACATGGCAAGATATAAAGATGAACAATGTCGTATATGCCGTAGAGAAGGACAAAAGTTATTCTTAAAAGGTTCAAGATGTTATTCTGATAAATGTAGTGTTACTAGAAGAAATTATGCTCCTGGTCAACATGGACAAAAAAGAACAAAACTTTCTGAATACGGTACTCAATTAAGAGAAAAACAAAAAACAAAATCATTCTATGGAGTAGGAGAAAAACAATTTAGAGGTTATTTCCAAATGGCTTCTAATAAAAAAGGTATAACAGGTACAAACTTACTTCAAATATTAGAAACAAGATTAGATAATGTTGTTTACAGACTAGGATTTGGTTCTTCAAGACCACAAGCTAGACAAATGGTAACACATGGAAATTTTGAAGTTAATGGTAAAAAAGTTGATATAGCTTCTTATTTAGTAAAACCAGGAGATGTAATTACAGTTAGAGAAATTAGAAAAGACAATCCTGTTATTAAAGCAAATGTTGAAGCTGGTGCTACAAGACCAGTTCCAGAATGGTTAGAACTAAATAGCGAAAAATTAAGTGGAAAAGTTATTAGATTAGTAAATAGAGAAGAGATTGATTTACCAGTTGAGGAACACTTAATTGTTGAGTTATACTCTAAATAATAGTATAAACACTTAGGAGTACATGCGTAAGAGGTAAAATTTATAGAGGTTATAATAGACCTATTTAGGAGGTAAAAATGATTGAATTTGAAAAACCAAATATTGAATGTGTGGAAACAGACGATAAGAGGAATTATGCAAAATTCATATGTGAACCATTAGAGCGTGGTTATGGTATGACAATAGGAAATTCATTAAGAAGAATTCTATTATCTTCACTACCAGGAGCTGCAATAACAAGTGTTAAAATAAATGGCGTAGTACATGAATTTTCTACAATACAAGGTGTTGTAGAAGATGTTCCTGAGTTAATTGTTAATTTAAAAAATGTAAGATTAAAAGTATTTGATAATGATGAGAAAATTATTAGAATAGATCATAAAGGTGCTGGTGAAGTAACAGCAGGAGATATCACTACTGATGGTACAGTTGAAATATTAAATCCAGAACTACATATTGCAACAACATCTGCAAATTGCGATTTACACATGGAAATGACAGTAAATAGAGCAAGAGGATACAATGTTGCAGAAAAAAATAAAAAAGATAATAGTCCAATTGATGTATTACCAATTGATTCTATCTTTACACCAGTAAAGAAAGTAAATTATACAGTTGAAAATACAAGGGTTGGTCAAATGGTTGACTACGATAAATTAACAATAGAAGTATGGACAGACGGAAGTTTAAAACCTTTTGAAGCTTTGAGTTTAGCTGCAAAAGTAATGGTAGGACATTTAGAACTATTTATAGATTTATCTGAAACAGCTAGAAATACACAAGTTATGGTTGAAAAAGAAGAATCTAAGAAGGAAAAAGTTTTAGAAATGCCAATTGAAGAACTTGAACTTTCTGTAAGATCATACAATTGTTTAAAAAGAGCTGGTATAGCAACAGTTGAAGATTTAGCAAATAAATCACAAGAAGATATGATGAAAGTTAGAAACTTAGGTAAAAAATCATTAGATGAAGTTACAAATAAACTTATTGCATTAGGTTTAAGCTTTACATCAGAAGAAGATTAAGATTAAGGAAGGTGAAATAAAGTGGCAGGTACAAGAAAACTTGGAAAACCAACAGATCAAAGATTAGCAATGTTAAAAACACAAACTACTGATTTGATTTTAAATGGTAAAATAGTTACTACGGAAGCAAGAGCAAAAGAAGTAAAAGCTATGGCTGATAGCATTATAGCATTAGCAGTTAAAGAACACAAAAACTTTGAAGAAGTTGATGTTAAAGTTGTTAAAGCTAAATTAGATAAAAATGGTAAAAAAGTTACTGAAAAAGCTACAAGCAAAAATGGTAAAGAATATTTAAAAGTTGTTAAAGAAACAACAACAGAAAAAAGACAAAAAGATATGCCATCTAGATTAAGTGCTAGAAGAAATATTATGAAAAAAGTTAACAAAGTTGAAGGTGTTGACTTATTAGATAAATTATTCAACGAATTAGCTCCAAAATATGAAGGTAGACAAGGTGGTTATACTAGAATATTGAAAATGGAACCAAGACGTGGAGATAATGCAGAAATGGCAATTTTACAATTATTATAATTGATGAGAAAATAGAACCCTAAACAAAGGGTTTTATTTTTTTGTAAAAAAAAGTTGTATTTTGTAGAAGGTAATGATAAAATTATTAGGTACACGCAAACAAAAGAAAGGTAAAACACATAAAATGAAAAAAACATTAATGGATATTTTAAAAAAATGTAAATGGCTATTTGTTATAATTATTGTTTTTGTAATTGCAAATATGTATTTTTTAACTTTTCCAGCTAGAATTATTGGAGATATAATAGATTTATTGTACGATATAGAGAGTAATAAAACTGAAATAGTAAACAATTTAGTTTACTTAATTTTAGTATCTATTGCTCTATTATTTATTAGGTTGCCTTGGAGAAGCGTTTCATCATTTACTTCAAGAACTTTTGAAATGTTATTGAAAAATAAGATTTTTGATCAATTTTTAAAAATTAAAATGTCGAATATACAAAACATTAAAAATGGAGAATTAATGTCATATTTTACACAAGATGTTTCGGAAATGAGGGCATTTTTTTATAAAGTAATTTCTTATGGAACTAGAATTGTTGCAACTATGATTATAGTTACATATACAATGATGAAAGGTGTTAATGCAAAACTAACACTGGCGACATTGTGTCCTATTGTTGTAACAGCATTTTTAGTAGTAAAAATAAAAAAATATGTAGAACAAAACTTTAAAAAATCTCAAAAATATTTTACAGCTTTATCTGAGTATGTTCAAGAAAGTACAGATGCAATAAGAACTACAAAGGCATATTCAGGAGAAAATGCAAAATTAAAAGAATTTATAAGAAAAAATAAAGTTTTAAGATCAAGTAATATTGCAGTTGAAATGCATTCAACTCTTTTATCAATATGTATTAAAATTTGTTTTGGTTTATGTTATGGTATATCTTTAATATATGGATCAAAATTGGTATTGGAAAATAGTATCACAGTAGGTGAATTTACAGCTTTTCAAGGATATATAGGATTATTTGTAGGACCAGTAGAATGGTTACCAAGCTTAATTTCAAGAGGAAAAAGAGCAGCATTAGCATATAAAAGATTAGATAAAGTATTTAAGTTAGAAAAAGAAAAGATTTTACCAATTTCTGATAACAAAGAAGCTATGATTTCAGGAAATATTGTAATAAAAAATTTAACTTATAATTATCCAGCTAATATTGAAGTTGCACTTAAAAGTATTAATTTAGAAATAAAACAAGGTCAGAAGTTAGGAATTATAGGAACAATAGGAAGTGGAAAGACAACACTTGCCAATTTATTACTTAGATTATATCAAGTAAAAAATAATACTATATTTATTGGTGATAGAGATATAAATGATATAGAAATAACTAATTTGAGAAAAAGTATTTGCTATATTACACAGGACAATTTTTTATTTTCTACAACATTGCGTGATAATATTAGTTTGTTTAAAGAAGGTTATAAAGATAGTGATATTAGTGAAAGTACGAAAAATGCTTTAATATATGATGATATATCACAAATGAAAGATGGTATAAATACTGTAATTGGAGAGCGAGGAGTAGATTTATCTGGTGGTCAGAAGCAAAGAATTGTAATTTCAAGAGCTTTCTTACTTAGAAGTAATATTGTTATTTTTGATGATACTTTTTCTGCACTAGATAATAAAACGGAAGAGCAAGTTTTGAAAAATGTTAATGAAATATGTAAGGATAAAACTTGTATAATTATTTCAAATAGAATTTCAGATATAAAAGATGCAGACAATATAATAGTTTTAGATGATGGACAGATAGTTGAAGAAGGAAAGCATCAAGCTTTGCTAGACTATAATGGATTATATAAGAAATTTTATGATAAACAATCTTCAAAAGATGAAATAAATGTATAAGGAGTAAAAAATGAAAAATAAAACTCTAATTAGAGTTAAAAAGATGTTAAAACCTCATATTAAAGCAATTTTAATTATAAGTTTTTTAGCTTTATTAGTAAGTATTGGAGAAATTGTAAAACCATATTTAATAAAAATTGTTATAGATGAATATTTATCTAAAAAAATATATACAAATGGAATAATTACAGTAGGAATGATTGGAGCTATTTATATAGGAATAGTTTTATTAGGAAATGCGATTGATTTAATTGCAAGAATGGCGACTAGTATAATTGGTGAAGATGTTATTTATGAATTAAGAAATAAATTATTTAGATATACTCAGTACGCCAATATTCCATTTCATGATAAAACTTCGGCTGGAAAACTTTTTGTGCGAATAACAAATGATGTTGAAGATATTTCTACTTTATTTAAAGAAGTTGTATCAACTATTATAAAAGACATAATTTTAATTATAGGAATTATTGTCATTATGTTGATATTTAGTGTAAAACTAAGTTTATTAACTTTTTTAGTAATACCATTTGTTATATTATTTACAGGAGTAATGACTATATTACTGAATAAGATTTATGACAAATCAAAAATTATAAGGACTAATTTAAACACTTTTTTAGCGGAATCAATATATGGTTCAAAAGTTATAAAAATTTTTAATATACAAAAAGAAAAAAGAATTGAATGTGAGGGATATACAAGAGATTTTAGAAATACAAGATTTCAAGAAGGAATAATTCAAGCTTTACTTCCAGCCATTATGACAATTTTGGAGAATATAGCAGTTACAATTATTGTATTAGTTTGTACATATAAAGTATATGGAATTACATTAGAAGTTGGACTGGCGTATGTTTTTATAACATACATAAAACAATTATTTGAACCAATTACAAGAATAGTTGAAAACATAGAAGTTGTAGAAGAGGCAGTTGTTTCAATAAATAAAGTATATGATATACTAGATGAAAAAGAGAATTTAGAAAATCTTGAAAATGGAATAGAATTAAATAAAATTGAAGGAAAAATAGAATTTAGAAATGTATGGTTTTCTTATGATAATGAAAACTGGGTTTTAGAAGATGTTAGTTTTGTAGTAGAACCAGGAGAGAGTATTGCTTTGGTAGGTAAAACAGGTTCTGGAAAAACAACAATAACTAATTTAATAAATAGATTTTATGAAATTCAAAAAGGCGAAATTTTAATAGATGGTATAAATATCAAAGATATTAATATTAGAAGTTTGAGGAGCCATATAGGAATAATTTTACAAGATCCTTTTATATTTGCAGAAAGTATTAAAGATAATATAAAATTAAATAAAAATATTTTAGATGAGGATATTTATTCTGCAATTGAACTTGCCTCAGCAAATGAATTTATATATTCACTTCCAAACGGAATAGATGAAATATCAAATGAAAGAGGAAATTCATATTCGGCTGGACAAAAACAGTTATTGGCTTTTGCAAGAATTTTTGCACATAATCCAGATATATTTGTTTTAGATGAAGCAACAGCTAATATAGATACATATACAGAAGGATTAATTCAAAAATCAATAGACAGATTGTCAAAAGAAAAGACAGCAATATTTATTGCACATAGATTATCAACTATTGTTAATGTTGATAAAATTATAGTATTAAGTAATGGTAGAATAGTAGAGGAAGGAAATCATACTGAATTGTTAGGAAAAGGCGGATATTACGCTAAATTATACAATTCATATTACGAAAGTTTAGGTTAAAATGAAAAAAATATTTAAAACAGAAGATAAAATATTAATAATGTTAGCTTTTTTTAGTATATCTGTGGGATTATGGGGAAATTTTAGACAACTATGGCTACAAGATAACGGGTTAGAAGCTAGTATAATTGCAAAGCTACTTAGCATATCGACTTTAATTTGTGCGATGTTCATATTTATGATAGCTAAAAAAATAAAAATTGATAGATTAAAAAATTTTATTATGTTTTGCTTAATAGCAAAATCAACAGTATTATTTGGTTTATTTCAATTTAATCATACAAATTGGAATGAACTGATAAGATTACTAATAATTTTAGATGTATTATTTGAAAAATTAATTATTATAAGTATATATCCATTTATTACAACAATAAAAAAGACAGATAAATTATATAGTAAGCGAAAGCTAATAGAATACATATTTAGAGATGTTGGTATTTTAATAGGTGGTTTATTTATAGGTAAAACAATTTATCAAATTTGTTTTGATTATAATTTATGTTTGCTTATTTCAATATTATTTTTAGTGTTTGCTTGTCTTGTAGTAGCAAATATTAAAATTACTATTAATTCAGACAATAAAAGTAAAGAGAACAATAATTGTTTAAGGTATATTTTAAAAGATGATATTTTAATAATATATTTTTTAAATTATTTTGTTGGTAACATAGCTATGAATACAGGTTTAGGCTTAAAAATGCTTATGCTTACTAATTTTTGTGAATTTTCTGACAGTGTAGCTACAAATTATTTACTTATTTTAGGTTTAATAGCAGATGTTATTGGAATAGTAGCATTAAAATATTTAACTTCAAAGAATGATTATATTACTGTGATGTTAAAGTTTGGAATTAGATTTTTATTCTACATAATAGCTTTTTGTGTAGACACAGTAGAAATGACTATAATTGCTATTTCTTGGTCAATTTTAATTTCTACTGCTTATGAAAATATTATAGATGCACCGTATATAAATAGAGTAAGTACAGAAAATCAATTAACTTTTACAAATTATAGATATATTATAGGAATTTTGGGAGAATCAATAGGATTGTCTTTTGCTGGAAAAATGTATGCATATGGTGCAACATCAATGCTAGGATTATCAGCATTTTTCATGGTGTTTCAAATAGGATTATCTTGTACACTAATTTATATGAGACATAATAAAAAACGAGAATGTTTAGAGGTAAAAGAAAATGGAAGCTACTAGTCGCAATAATGAATTAAAGAAATTTAGAAGAAGAAATGCAAAATTATATGCAATATATAAAATGTTTTCTTGGGATTTGTTATTTTATTATTCAATAGAATTTTTATTTTTTACAATTACAAAGGGAATAACACCTTCACAAGCTTTATTAGCTAGTGGTATATATTTAATGTCAGAAGTAGTTATGGAAATCCCGGCAATAACAATTACGGATTTTTTAGGACGAAGAAAGAGTATTATATTAGGAAATATACTTTTAATATTACATTTAATAGTTTTGGTATTTATGCCTGGGATGACAAGTATAGCACTTTCTAGTATTATATGTGCATTAGGATTTGATATAAAAGGAATGTCAGAAACTAATTTATTGTATGATTCAGTAGCAACAAGAGGTGGAGATGGATTATATAGTAAAATAAATTCAAAGGGAGCTAGTTTTTATTATATATTAGATGGTATAGCTTCATTAATGGCAGGATATTTATTTGTAATCAATAATTATTTACCAATGATTATTTGTTTTATATTTTTATTAATATCTACTATAATATCTTTTGGATTTAAAGACATATATGATGTTAGAGTTAAGAAAGAAGGAAATTTAAAAAATACTATAAAAGAATATTCTCAAAATTTAAAGGTAACTAGTAAATTTATTTTTAAATCAAAGAGAATGAGATCATTTATGTTATTTAAAATTGTTTTATATAGTTTGATATGTATTATTGAAATATATGGAAGTGATTTATTGGTTGATATAGGAATACCAGAAGAGCAATTTTCAATAATATTTGCAGTATTGACATTAATTGGAGGAATTTCAATATCACAGAGAAAAAATATAGAAAAGAAGTTCAAAAACAGAACATTAACTCTATTATCATTAATATATGTAATGAGTATCATAGCAGTAGGTATTATTACAAATGTAATAGAAGTAAAAATAGCTATTCCAATTGTATTATTTATGTTTGTATTACAAAGAATTACACAAAGTATTTGGTATGTATTAGAAGAAAAATATTTAAAGAATTTTACAAGAGAAGAAGACAGAAGTAAAATTACTTTCACATATAGATTTATTGGTTCTTTAATAGCTGGAATTTCTACAATAGTAGCTTCGATATTGTTAGATATTACATCAATAGAAAATGCTTACATTATAGTAGGTTTAGTAGGATTACTTTTCACAGTATTGGTTTTAGATTATATGAGAACGAGATTTGGACTTAAACCAGAGGAATATAAAAAAGAAGATTTATATATTAAATAAGGAGAAAATTATGGGAAGGGCTTCAAATAGGAAAAAAATAAGAAGAAAAAATGCTAAATTATATCCAATTTATAAAATGTTTTCTTGGGATTTATTATGTTATTATTCAATAGAGTTTTTATTTTTAACAATAACTAAAAAAATAGATGTTTCAGATGTATTACTTTTAAGTGCGTTTTACATGATATCTAAAATGCTAGTTCAAATACCATCAGTTACAATATGTGATTTTTTAGGAAGAAAACGAAGTATGGTTTTGGGGAATTCCATATTAGTTTTACATATGTTAGTTTTGATATGGGCACCTAATCTTGGATTTTTAATGCTAGCTAATTTGTTATGTGCTTTGGGATATGCAATAAAAGCATTATCAGAAGGAGATTTGTTATACGATTCAGTGGCAACAAGAGGTGGAGATGGTTTGTATTCTAAACTGGATTCAAAAGGTGGGAGTATGTACTATATTTTAGATGGTACAGCTGGATTAATTGCGGGATATTTGTTTGTAATAAATAATTATTTACCAATTTATGTTTGCTTAACTTGTTTAATAATTTCTACATTGTTGTCTTGTGGTTTTTCAGATATATATGAGGTTAAACAAAAAAAGAAGAAAAATGTTGTAGAAACATTTAAAGAATATGGAAGAGATTTGAAAGATACATGCAGATTTATTTTTAAATCTAACAGAATGAGATCATTTTTATATTTCAGAATAATATTTTATGGATTAATTAGAGTTGTTGATGTATATAGAAGTGATTTATTAGTAAATATAGGAATACCAGAGGAACAATTTTCTATAATTTTTGCAGTCCTTACTTTTATAGCAGCAGGTGCAGTTTCTATGAGAGAAACAATTGAAAAGAAATTTAAAAATAGAACATTAACATTTATATCATTATTTTATGTTTTGGCAGTGGTTGGAATAGGTTTAATTTCTCAAAGAACAGGAAGTCCTTTTATTGTACCTACAATATTAATTTTATACGTAGTATTAAAAACAACTTCGGCAGTTTGGTATATATTAGGTTGGAAGTATTTAAAAAACTTTACTAATGAAAAAATACGAAGCAAAATTACATTTACTTATGAATTTATAGGTTGTATGGCAGCAGCCATAGCATCTTTGTTAGGTGGACAATTAATAAAGGTAGTATCTGTTCAAAATGCATTTTTATTAGTTGGTTTAATTGGACTCATTGCAATTATTTTATCATTAGATTATATGAGAACACGATTTGGGCTTAAACCAAATGAATATTCTAAAAAAGATATAGAATTTTCTAAATAACATAATGTGGTAACAAATTACAAAATTTTACATAAAATATAACATATAAGAGAGGTGATATATATGTTAGGTTTTATTGTAGAAGTTGTTGCCTGGATTTTATGTATTTATGGTTTATTAAGTATTATAAATGACATAATTGATGAAGTATCATACAAAAAAATTAAAAACAATACAAAACTTATATTAACTGTTAAAGATGCAGAAGAGGGTATTGAAAATTACATAAGGCAATTAAATTTTTCAAAAAATTTTTATAATAATTTAGTTGTAATTGATTTAGATTCAAAAGACGAAACTTTTAATATAGTACAAAAACTTTCAGAAGAGGGAATAAATATAAAAGTTTTAGATAGAAAAGAAGGAATAGAATATTTAGAAAAAAATATGGCCCCTTAGTTAAAGGGGCTATTATCTATTATCGAAAGGATTATAATCATTAGATTTAGGTATTATTATATTTTTAATTTTTTTCAAGAAAGAAAATCCTGTTGAAACTCTTTCCATTAATTTTTCATTAGGTTGACTTAAATGAAGCATAGCATCATCAAAGTCATCTGGATGTTCTTTTTGAAACTCTTGCATAGATAATCCACCAGAAAAGAATGAAAAATCTTTATGATAATATTCTTTGATAGCTTCTTCTAGACTAACTGGTTCTAATTGAATAGGGAGGATAATGTCTTTTTCTTCATTTCGTTTAGGCATAAGTGGAGTGCAAACTTTTAATCTGTGGAAATTTTCTTTTTCGTAAGGTTTGTAACTATTACTATGACTAGCATGTCCATATTCTGCAAAGTAATGTTGTTCTTGTGTTCTAAATTGTTTTTCATATCTACCGAAAGGTGTTCTTACAACAACATGAAAAGATTGATATCCTGCTTCTTTTGGATTTTTCATATAATCCTTTGAACAACTAGCAAAATATTGAAGCTTTTTAGCAGTAGCTAAATTTTTGTCAAAATCATTTAAATCAAGAGATTGTATATCTGCTAATATTTGTTCTCGTTTTTGATTTTGTTTCGAATTAATTATTTCAAATTTATTATCTATTGCTTGTTGAGTAACATTACCACCTATTAAGCTTTCAGCTAAATAAGTTGGATAATTACCCTCTTTGAAAGCAGAATCTATATGTGAAATTATAGCTAAATAATCTTTATATTGTGGTTTTAAAGTTAGTTTATATAGATATAAAAAATCGTCAAGATTTTCTGCTTTATAATCTTTAAGCATAGTGCTATTGGCAGGAATGTTATCCAAAAATTCTTGCTCTAAAAGATTTCTAAATTCTGTAAGACTATCTTTTTTTACTTCATTTTGCAATACTTGCATTATCGGTAAATCATATATATTATCTATTTGTCCAGATTGTATTTTTTGAATATCTCTTATTATAATTTCTGGATCTAATTTGGTAGATATAGTTGCTAAATCTCTATAAATATTTGGGATACCTTTTAATTCAAGAGCATAAGCAAGAAAATCTTTATCTGGTACATGAATAATTTCGTCTTCTGGAAAATTATATTTTTTTGGTTTCATAAGTTCTTGTTGTTTTTGATGAGAAACTGGTTCAAAGCCATATTGAGGATCTTGTTGACTTAATTGTTCTATATATTCCATAAAATCTAATATTGTAGAATATGTACATTTATAAAAGGCTTGTGGATCATTTCTAAATTGATAACGAGGATATAAGATATCACGAGTTGCAATTAAATCTTTTGCAAATCCATGTGTTGGAATAGGTCTATCATGTTCTAAGCTATTAGCACATGAAGACAATAGTTTTTCATAGGCACTATAAAAAGACTTAATACGGGCAGTTGATTGAATGTCCATATTAGGTGAATTTTTAGAATCCATAAAGTTTGCAACATCTGACAAATGAGGTAGAGCGAGTTGAAATTGAGAAGTACCAGGATAAGATACATTATAATATTCATGTAGATTTCCAACCATAGCTTTTGCAATTTGTTGAACTATTGGATTTGGATGTTCTATAAAAGAATAGTAATGTTTAATTGTTTTTATGCATACTTCATTACTAGAACCAGCAATATTGGTAATATCGAATAGAAAACCATTTGGCAAAGTAAGACTAAAATTTTCCATAAAATCTCCTTTTATACTGTATGATATTATATCATATTTAGAGAAAAAAAGCAAATCAGAATATCTGACAAAGTTTTATAAAATATTGAAGTTAAAGATATTTTTTGTTATAATATATTAGTAAATTTGAAGTAGGAGATTTTATATGAAAAAAGTAGAATTATTAGCACCAGCTGGTTCATTTGAAAAGGCAAAAATTGCTTTTATGTATGGAGCTGATGCTGTATATTGTGGAACGCCAAAATTATCGCTCCGTTCTAGATCAGAAGTTGATGATTATGATTTATTTAAAACCGTAGAATATGCACATAGTTTAGGAAAAAAAGTTTATGCGGCTATAAATATATATGCTTGGGATGAATCTTATGAAGAAATAAAAACACAAGCAAAAGTATTAAATGATTTAAGAGTAGATGGTATTATTATATCTGATGGTGGAGTTGTAGATGCTGTAAAGGAAGTAGCTCCTGATGTTGAAATCCATATTAGTACACAAGCTAATACAGTTAGCTGGCATGCTTGTAATTTCTGGTATAAAAATGGAGCAAAAAGAATTGTACTTGGTAGAGAATTAAACAAAGAACAGTTAAAAGAGATTATGAAAAATAAACCAGAAGATTTGAGCATAGAAATATTTGGACATGGTGCTTTATGTTTTGGATATTCTGGCAGATGCTTTTTAAGTGAATTTTTAGCTGGAAGAAGTGGAAATTTGGGAGATTGTGCACAAAGTTGTAGATGGGCATATAATGTTTATGTTGAAGAAACAAATAATCCAGGAAACTTAATGCCAGTTGAAACAGATGATAAAGGAACATATATATTTTCTTCAAAAGATTTATGCTTAATTGCTGAAATTCCAGAAATTGTAGATATGGAAATAGATAGTTTAAAAATAGAAGGAAGATTAAAAACAGAATACTATCTTGCAACGGTAATTAATGCTTATAGAAATGCAATTGATGATTATATTAAAAATCCAGAAGGATATAATCCAGGAAAATATTTAGTAGAATTAGAAAAAACAAAAACAAGAGGTTTAACAACTTTTTACTTTAATGATAGAAATAATAAAGACTTTCAAGATTATTCAGGAAGACAATATAATAGTTTTTATGAATTTGGTGGAAAGGTTATAGAAAGTTTAGCAGATAATAAAGTTTTAATTGAAATTAGAAATAAATTAAGTATTGGAGATACTTTGGAACTTATTGTTCCTGGTCAAATTGAACCAGTTGTATTTAATATTAATCAATTATGGAATGATGAAACAGGAGAAGAAATAGATACTGTAAATCCAGGAAAAGCAGAACAAAAAGTAATTTTAAAAATTCCATGTAAAGTAGAAAAAGATTGGATTATAAGAAGAAAGAAATAAAAATGCAAACAGGCTCGGTAGCTAACGCTTCCGAGTCTGTTTTTTGAAAACAAATAAACTTCATTTCTGTGGTATTATCCCAACAAAGCATCCAATTCTGTGGTAAGAGCCTCATATGCAGCTCGTATAAAGTGATGTATGCCAACTTTTACAAGTGCATCGGTTATCCAAGCAGTAGTGGTTTTGGAAATCATTCCCTTTGCATAGGTTGTTTGTTCTTCTAAGTAAACCCGTTTCTTTTTTGATAATTTTAACCAATAAGAGGCAGGTTTTCTCGTAAGTCCAAGCTCAGGTCCGAAGTAGATATTATCGATTGTTATCGCTTCACCTTTATCGGTAGTATTCCAATAGGGAACTTTTCCATAAACTCTGTCATTACGATATTCATCAATGCTGTGTCTGCCACTATAAAACAAATCGTTATTGAAGGCTTTGGCGACATCTTTCATAGCATAAGGCACTGTTTTCAGTTCAGAATCAAGCTTATCCTGACATTCCGAAGCAATTGAAAAAAGTTGTACACAATAGAGAATATTTTCTTTTGTGTGCTTGTACGAAGGCGGATTACCAAGTTCTACAAGCTTTGCTTGTGTATCTTGTAATATCGGGAGAATTGATTCCAAATATATTTGAGCTTTTTCTTCAAGCTCTTTTTCCTCCTTGCATTTCTGTACAAAAGTTGCATACCGACTTTTTGTGCCCTGCTTACGATTCCACTTAGAATTTTTTACATTCCAGTTGTTTTTCCTCCGAATCGTATATACTGTAAATTCTTTGTTTTCTTGATACACTATTGTCACGCTCCTTTCTGATAAAATAGGTATCACTGTGGGTTAGCCCCACGACAGTAGTTACTAAAAATGTATAACATTACTATTATAGCATACTTTACATAATTTTTCAAATTTAAGGTTGTCTTTAAATTGAAAATATGGTATAATTGCTAGGTAAATTTATTTAACAAAGAAGGAAAAAATATGAAAATAAGTACATTTAAAGCAGTATATAGAATGAAACGATGGCAAGCTTAATATAAATAATAAAAATAAAAATTTGAAGGAGAATTATTATGGAAAAAAAGATTATATTAAGTGGAATTCAAGCCACAGGAAATTTAACACTTGGAAATTATTTAGGAGCATTAAACAATTGGGTTGAAATGCAAGATAAATACGATTGTTATTATATGATAGCAGATTTACATACATTAACAATAAGAAAAGATCCAGAAGAATTAAGACAAAACACATTATCATTAATTGCATTATATATTGCAGCAGGATTAGATCCAGAAAAAAATACAATATTTATTCAATCACATATACCAGCACATCCAAGCTTATCATGGGTTTTAAATTGTTATACATATATGGGAGAACTTAATCGTATGACACAGTTTAAGGATAAAGCAGCAAAACATGCAGATAATATAAATAGCGGATTATTTACATATCCAGTTTTGATGGCAGCAGATATATTAGCATATAATGCAGATTTAGTTCCAGTAGGAGATGATCAAAAGCAACACTTAGAAATAACAAGAGATATTGCAGAAAGATTTAATAGTTTATATGGAGAAACTTTTAAATTGCCAGAAGCATATATTGGTAAAGTTGGAGCAAGAATTATGGGACTTCAAGACCCAACAGCTAAAATGAGTAAAAGTGCTACAAATGAATTAGACAAAGTTTTATTAACAGATACACCAGATGATATTAGAAAGAAATTCAAAAAAGCAGTTACGGATTCAGAAAACAAAGTAAGATATGATAGAGAAGCAAAACCTGGCGTAAGCAATTTGATGTCTATTTATGGAATAATTAAAAATAAATCAATGGAAGAAATTGAAAAAGAATTTGATGGTCAAGGTTATGGCGTATTTAAAACAGCTGTTGCAGAAGCAGTAGTTGAAAGATTAGAACCATTACAAAAGAGATATAATGAGCTTTTAGAAAATCCTGAAAAATTGAAAGAAATTTATCAAAAAGGAGATAAAAAAGCCATAGAAAAAACAGATAAGTTGTTAAAAGAAGTTTATAGAAAGGTTGGTTTAGTAGTAGACTAAATAAACGATATTAATAGAAGAGGGAAAGTAAATGTTTGTTGATTATGCAAAAATTATAATTAAATCCGGAGATGGTGGAAATGGTGCAGCAACTTTTAGAAGAGAAAAATATGTTGCTGCTGGTGGACCAGATGGCGGAGATGGTGGAAAAGGCGGAGATATCTATTTTAAAGTAGATCCTAATGAAAATACTTTAATAGATTTTCGTTTTACTAAAAGATTTAAAGCTGAAAATGGTCAAAATGGTAGTGGAAATCGTTGTTTTGGAAAAAGTGGAACAGATTTGTATGTAATGGTTCCAAAAGGAACTGTTGTAAAAGATAGTGAAACTGGAAAAGTTATAGCAGATTTATCAGAAGATGGTCAAACAGAGCTTATTTTACAAGGTGGAAGAGGTGGCAAAGGAAATGTTCATTTTGCAACTTCTACAAGACAAGCTCCACATTTTGCTATTGATGGTGAAAAAGGAAAAGAAAAAGAAATTATATTAGAGCTTAAATTGTTAGCGGATGTTGGTTTAGTAGGATTTCCTAATGTAGGAAAATCAACTCTTATTTCTAAGGTATCTGCTGCAAGACCTAAAATTGCAGATTATCATTTTACAACAATTGATCCTAATTTAGGAGTTGTAAAAACAAAATCTGGGGATAGCTTTGTTATGGCAGATATTCCAGGTATTATAGAAGGTGCTAGTGAAGGCGTTGGCTTAGGTACACAATTCTTGCGTCATATTGAAAGAACTAGACTTTTGCTTCATGTTATAGATGTTGCAGGAACAGAAGGAAGAAATCCATCAGACGATTTTGAAAAAGTAAATGCAGAATTAAAAACATATAGTGAAAAATTATCAAACAGAAAACAAATTATAGTTGCAAATAAATCAGATAGTTTGCAAGATGAACAAGCTTTTGATAAATTAGAGAAAAAAGCGAAAGAAAATAATATAGAAATTTACAAAATTTCAGCTGTTACTGGTGATGGTGTAAATGAACTTATGGATTATGTTGGAAAAGTTGTAAAAACTCTTCCAAAAGAAGAAATTGTAGATGCAGAAGATAGAGTTGTATATACTTTACAAGATGATAAAGATGAATTTACAGTTTACTGTCCAAAAGAAGGCGAATTTATAGTAGAAGGTCCAGCAGTTGAAAGATTAATGGCAAGAGTAAATATTGGAGATAACGAATCTTTTGCATACTTACAAAGAATGCTAAAAAAATTAGGAATAGAAGATGAATTAAGAAACAAAGGTGTTTGCGAAGGTGACACAGTAAAAATTCTTGAATGGGAATTTGAATGGTTTGAATAATGGAGAAGATGAATGAAGGAAAAGTTAAAAGAAAATATAAAAGTAATAATTATAGCATTAGCAATATCAATTTTTATATGTATTCCATATTTACAAACAACAAGTATTGATGGAGATGATATTTCTTATCATATTAGTAGATTTGCTAGTATTGCTGAGGAAATAAAATTGGGTAATTTTCCAATTGCAATACATTCAGGTTTATTAAAAGGTTGCCGGTTATGCAAATTCAATTTTTTATCCAGAATTGTTTTTGTATATTCCAGCACTGTTGTTGATATGTGGTGTTGAAATATTTACAACATATACAATTTTTATAATAATAATAAATTTTGCAACAACTCTTATTACTTATTATAGTGCTAAGCATATTTTTAAAAGCAAAGAAAAAGCTTGGATTACTACTTTAATGTATGTAATGGCAACATATAGATTAGGAGATATATTTGTAAGAGCAGCATTGGGTGAAATTATTGCTTTTGCATTTTTACCATTAGTATTAGCTGGATTATATGAAATAATAATAGGCGATAATAAAAAATGGTGGTTGATATGTTTTGGAATATGGGGATTAATAAATAGCCATATAATTTCATCAGCATTAATACTTATATGTATAATGCTTATATGTATAATGAATGTAAAAAGAATTTTTGCAGATAAGAAGAGACTAAAAAGTTTATTTATTGCAGGAACTATATCAGTAATATTTGCAGTAGCGTATGCAATTCCATACTTTGAACAAAAACGAAGTGATGATTTTAAAATGGATGTGTATGATAATTCATTTTATTTATATGATCATGCATCAAGTTTGCAAGAATTATTAGGAGAAGACTTAGAAGGATTTGGAGAAAAATTTAGTAAAGGATTATTTATACTATTTATACCATTATTAATTTTTAAATGTAAAAAATTAAATTATAAAGAAAATCCATTTATTATACAATGTTTTATATTAGGCATTATAAGTTTAATTTTGTCAACACAATTAATGCCTTGGAACAATATGGCGTTTTTACAAATTATACAATTTCCATTTAGATTTAGTATGTTAACAACTCTATTTATGAGTTTTGTAATAGGGTATGTTGTGTCAGAGGTATTTGAAACAAGAGATGCAAAATATATTTTAATGATAATTTTTGTATTTATGGTTAGCAAACAATTGTATAATGTTAATCCTAATGTTTCTGGACTACCAGGTGATCAAATTATTAAGCGTTCACAGGTTGGTGCAGAAGAATATTTACCAGTAAATTTTGAATATAAAACAATGTATTTATACAATATGGAAACTCCAAAAGAGAAAATGGATTATGTTCAAATAGGTAATAGAATAGAATTTAAGTATGAAGATACAGAACATGATTTTAACATTCATGTACCGATTACTTATTATAAAGGCTATGTGGCAAAAATAATTACAACTACTGGTGAAGAAATTGAATTGGATTTAAGAAAAGATGAAGATACAGCACAAGTTTTAATTTCAAATCCAGAAAGAGTTACAGGAAATGTTATAGTAGAATATAAAAATACACCAGCTCAAATAATAAGTGTAATTATAAAAATAATTTCTATAACAGGACTTACAGGATATGTAATATACACAACAAAAAAGGAAAAAAATACAAATGTTAAATAATCTACAAAAAAAATTATCTGAAATAATAAAATATGCAGTAGCTATAATATGCTTTATTATAGGAATTCTAGCATTTATTATTACAGTGAGTTTTAAAATAAAATTAAATGATGTTACTGAAATTTGTTTTACTAAAATAGATAATATTTTATTTAATTTAATTAATGTATGTATATGTTTTAGTGCGTTATATGGATTTTATAAAATATCGGATAAAATTAATAGAAAGATAATTTTTGCAATTTCTATAATCATTTCTTTAATATTGGGATTTGCTTGGGTAAATTATATGAAATTTATGCCAGCAAATGACCAATTACTAATGGTATATAGTGCAGATAATTTGTTGAATAAAACTGGCGATTTGGTTTTAAGACCAGGTGAATACTTAAATAGATATCCTCATCAATTAGGTTATATTATTTATGTAATGGTAATTTATAAGATATTTAATTTAAGAAGCAATATGCTTATTTTGCAGAATCTTAATGTTATATATTCTGCTATTAATGGAATTGTACTTTATTTTATATGTAAAGAATTATTTAAAGAAGAAAAGGTACAAAAAATGTCATTACTATTAATTGCATTGTTCTCAGTGCTATTTTGGACATTTTTTGATGTTCATATATATGGAAATGTTCCTGGACTTATGTTTGCACTAATAGCTGTTTTATTTACAATTAAATTTTTAAATAAAAGAAAAATGTATAATTTAGTTATAATTTCTATATCACTTGGAATTGCATATTTATTAAAAAGTAATTATCAAATTTTTATGTTGGGGATAATATTTGTTTTAGTTTTTGATATAATGAAAAATAGTAATATAAAATATATTTTAGGAATTATTGGAATTATGCTTGTTGTTTTCATAATGAAGACATCTATATATAGTATTTTTGAACATAATACTAATTATTCTTTAAATACAGGTGTGCCAATGATTTCATATATTTATATGGGAATTGCACCAGGAGGAGTATATCCACCAGGTTGGTACACTGGTGATGTAGAAGTTATTTATAATGAAAGTGGATTTGATAAAGAAGAATCAGCAGAAATCACTAAACCATTATTGTTAGATAGACTTTCATACTTAGTGCAACATCCAATATATACTCTAAAATATTTTGGAGAAAAATTAGAAACAACATGGCTTAATCCAACATTTCAAGTTTTATGGTGTTCAACACCTGGAAAGCAATTAGATCAAGATGAGGAATACAAAGAATATGTTGAAGAAAGACCATTTATAGAGAGTATATTGTGTGGAACAGGATTTAATGTGGTAGAAAGAATATTAGATGCATTTCAAATACTATTTTTCGTTTCAGCTGGAATTGGTATTTATAAATTTAGAAAAGAAGAGGATTTAAAATTTTTATTAATACCAATAATTGTAATAGGTGGTTTTGTATTTCATCTTATATGGGAAACGAAGGCAATATATGTAATACAATATTATTATATTTTAATTCCATTTATGGCTTTTGGAATATGTGAAATTTGTAATTATATAGAGGAAAAGAAAAGATAGCAGTGGACACAAAAAGTTCACTGTTATTTTTCGACTTTTATATTGACAAATGGGCAAAAAGATAATAAATTAATAGTAAATGTGGACTTTGTTCACAGGTAACCAAATAAAACTAAGCTTTTAATTAAAAGGAGGGCTATTAATGCTATGTGATGGAAGAATTCAAGTGAGTTATCAAGCATCATTAGCAACAGGTTCTAAGTTAAAAGTATCCCTTCGGATGCCAGATGATTTAGGATTTGTCGAAAATGTGAAGCTGTTGCTTAATCGTTATGGAGAAGAAACAGGTGGAGAAGCAGAGCTGAACATGTGTTATGATAAAAAAGATAATTCGATGGGTGAATACAGTGTTTTCACCGGTTCAATGAAGTTTTATGAGGCAGGCTATCGGACTTTCTGTTTCAGAATTTCACTCAATGGTCAAGAAACTATAATTACTTCTGATCCTGACAATGAGCAAGGCATTTTGAGCAAAGATGGTTATTATTGGGAGTTATTTGTGTACAATGCAAATTTCGAAACTCCTGATGAACCGAAAGGTGGCACTATGTGTCAGATATATGTTGATACTTTTGATACCAAAGATTTGGCGGAAAACGAGAAATCTAAAACTGTACCATGGGACACGCCAGTGGCTTGGAAACCAGACAGTGAAGGAGAGTATCACAATAATCAATTTTATGGCGGAAATATCCAAGGCATTATTGACAAAATTGATTATTTGCGTTCATTGCATGTGAGCATAGTATATTTGACACCCGTATTCCAAAGTTCGTCTACACATCGGTATGATACAGATGATTACGATGAAATAGATAGAATGATAGGAAATTGGGCGTTGTTAGAAAGCTTGCATGACAAGCTGAACCAGGTTGGTATTTTGTTGGTTTTGGATTTAGTATTAAACCATTCAGGTATCAATAATGTACTGCTTACGAAACATCCAGAAATGTATTACAGGGATGAAGTAACAGGCAAAGTAAAGGGGTGGATGAATTATATCACTTTACCTGAATTTAACAAAGAGTCGCCATTGTATTTTGCATTGCTTGAAAGAATTTTCGCAAAGTGTGCAAAAAAGTGCGATGGGGTACGACTTGATGTAGCCGATTATATGCCTGATTTTGTTTTGCGTGAAGCAAACAGATTGCGGATTAAGTATGGAATTAAGTATATGATTGGCGAAGTATGGGATTTTGCTTTTGATAGAGGCAGAGGCTTCTTAAATGGTGATGAGCTAGATGGTGTAATGAATTACCGTCTTGGCAATGCCATACTCTGGTATGCAGTTGCAGGAAATACTGAAATTTTTAAATATATACTCAGAAAAGTATGCAAACTGTATCCAAAACAGGCATTAGCCGTTTCACCGATTTTTATGAGCTCTCATGATACACCAAGACTTGTAACTAATTTGGTGGGAGAGTTTATGAAGAAATACGAGGTGACTCGTGAGAATTGTGGTGTCTTGAATTTTTGGGACATTGATAAGCATGGCTATTGGTGGGAAAACGGTGAGTTTAACACTTACAAATTTCGTGAGTGGGAAGCTAATCATGATTTCTTACCGCCAGATAAGCTTGAATTATCATACGAGTTGCAAAAGTTGGCAGTGTTCCTACAATATACTTTACCGGGAATTCCTGCGATTTTTGCTGGTGATGATATGGGTGTATGGGGATATAAAGATCCTTTTAATAGGAAACCATTACCCTGGAAAAATATTGATACGAAACGAATGGAATTTTATCAAAGTATTGGCAGTTTCCGTAGTGAGTATAGGCAGACATTTGCGGATGTTGATAATTTTAAATTGGTTTATGGTGCTGATGGACATCTTGCATATAAATGGAAAAATATTTTATGCTTGACCAACCAAACGAGTGAACCGTGGAATGTTAACATTATGTTTCGTAACCCTGTTTTTAAGACGGCTGAAATTGCAGAAGATGGTTTTGTACCGCCGCGTAGCGCGATTGCATTGGATTTCATTTAATTTTAAAAATTTCATATTACAAAGCAGAAACTGCGCTGGGATTTCCCGGCGCAGTTTCGTTTTTTGTTTATTTATTTTTTATTCTACTGTAACAGATTTTGCAAGGTTTCTAGGTTTATCAACATCTAAACCTTTTTCTTTGGAAATGTAATATGCAAAAAGTTGCGTAGGTATTATTGAAAGTATAGGAGAGACATATTCAGAAGCTTCTGGAATACGAATAACTTTATCAAAAGTTTTGTCTCCTAAATCTTGATTTGTTACAATTAAAGTTTTTGCTCCACGAGTTATAACTTCTTGTATATTGCTAACAGTTTTTTCAACAAGATGAGGTACTGTTAAAATTCCTACAACAGTTATTCCATTTTCAATTAAAGCAATTGGTCCATGTTTTAATTCACCAGCGGCATAAGCATCTGAGTGAATATATGAAATTTCTTTTAATTTTAAAGACGCTTCTAATGAAGAAGAATAATCAATTCCACGACCTAAGAAAAATATATCTTTTTCTTTGTAAACTTTATTTGCAAATTCTTTAATTTCAGAAGAAAGAGCTAAGCATTTTTCAACTTTTGCTGGTACTTCTAAAAGTTCTTTTTTCATTGCTTTAACTTTATCCAAGTTGATTTCTAATGTTTCAGCTAAATAAAGTGCTAAAATATCTAATAACATAATTTGTGCTGTATATGCTTTTGTTGAAGCAACAGCTATTTCTGGTCCTGCATGAGTATAGATAGTATAATCAGCTTCACGAGAAATAGAACTTCCAATTACATTTGATATAGCAATTGTTTTTGAGCCTTTTTGTTTAGCAAGTTTTAAAGCTGCAATTGTGTCAGCTGTTTCTCCTGATTGACTAATAAAAATACATAAAGTATTTTTATTAATAAGAGGATTTCTATATCTAAATTCAGAAGCAATATCAACTTCGGTAGATATTTCACAAATTTGTTCTAATACATTTTTACAAGCAAGACCTGCATGCATTGCAGTTCCACAAGCTACTATGAATATTTTATTTATGGTTTTTAAATAGTCCTTAGATAAATCTAATCCATCTATAATACATTTTCCATCTTTAACAATATGAGAACCAATAGTTTCTCTGATAGATTTTGGCTGTTCATAAATTTCTTTTAACATAAAATCATCAAATCCATCTTTTTCAGCAGCAGTAGCATTCCACTCGATGCTAATAGCTGTTTTATGAATTTCTTTTAAATTATTATCATAGAATTTGATATTTTCACGAGAAAGTAGAGCAAATTCTAAATCATTTAAAAGATAGAAATCTTTTGTAAAAGAAAGTATTGCTGGAATATCAGAACTGATATAATGTTCAGTTTTGCTTGTTCCAATAACTAATGGACTGTCTTTTCTAACAACTACCATTGAATCTGGAAATTCAGAACAAATAATTTCAAGAGCAAAGCTTCCTTTTAGTGCTTTACAAGTTTCATTTATTGCTCCTAAAAATTTAAGTTCACCATTTTTTTTACTTTTTGAATAGTGATAGTGAATTAAGTTAGGTATAACTTCTGTATCTGTTTCAGATAAAAACTTATAACCTTTTTCTACTAAATCTTTTCTAAGTTCTGCATAATTTTCAATTATTCCATTATGAACAACAGCAAATGTATTTGAGTTATCCATATGAGGATGAGAATTAGTGCTTGATGGCTTTCCATGTGTTGCCCAACGAGTATGACCAATTCCAATTGTTCCTTCTAATGAATTAATTCCATCAACTTTAAGCAAGTCATTTACACGACCTTTATTTTTTATATTTTTAATTTCATTTTTTTCAATAGTTGCGATTCCTGCTGAATCGTAACCACGATATTCAAGGCGTAAAAGCCCATTAATAAGTATAGGTTTTGCTTTTTTAGTACCTATATATCCAACTATTCCACACATATTTTAATCTCCTTAAAGAAAAATTTATGTAGGTTAAATTTGAGTTACTTCATATTATCTCTGTTATAATATCACTATTACTTTTTAATAATATGTTATACGACAGCAACTTGGTGCCGTGAAACCATCCGCCGAATCTTTCGATAAGTTTCTCCTCGTCAACACAGTAATTACTGTGTCCAGGCGCTAAAACATTATACTCCTTTCATGTTTATTTTTTCAAAATTTAACTACATTTCTATTATAATATATGAGTTTTGTGCCCATTGTGTGAAAAATAAGTGTAAAAATATTAATATTAAGATTACATTTTTATTACAAATATAAATAGGTATTGAAAGAGAAATATATTATGTATATAATTTTCATGTACACAAAAACAAAAGTGGAGGAAACATAGAATGAAAGAAGCTTTTAAAACTAAGAGTTTAAAAGTTATATTTTTTCGCACTAAAATTAGCAATAATTTGAGTGCTGTTTGTGATATGTATAAAGGTAAGGCTAAATAGGGTCTTACCTTTTTGTGTTTCTTAAAAATACACTTATATAAAAAATAAAATATGGGTTTGAATTTTAAAATGCTCCCTTTTGTTTTAGTACGAAAAATACGCAAAAACAAAAGGAGGAAAAATGGAAAGTAGAAGAAACAGACGAAGCAATCATGGAATAACATTAATAGCATTGGTTATTTCAATAATAGTAATGCTTATTTTAGCTGGTGTTTCAATAAATGCTATTGTTGGAGATGATGGTATTTTAAGTAGAACACAATATTCAACATTTCTAAGTGAAATGACGGCAGTAGAAGAAGTAGTGCAAATGTGGAAAGCAGGAGAAGCAATAGGACAAATGGGAGAAGAGACCAAAGCAATACCAGCCAATGGACTTTGCAAAGTAAGTGACTTAACAAAAACAGAGAGATTAGCAGGAGAAGTAGGATATTATAGAATATGGAGTATGACTGAAACAGCCCCAATAACAAGTGTTTTAAGTTCAGCTGATATTTTTAATACTAATTTTGAAAGTGAATTGATGTATTATCCAGCAGGAGTGCAAGATTTATTTTACTTAAACAATGAAGTATTAGGAATAGAAAGTGACAAAACTTATGTAATAGATGCAGCAACAGGAATGATATATTCAATGGCAGGAGTAAAACTAAAAGGAGTAAGTTGTTATAGTTCAAATATGGCAACAGCGGTAATGAGTGGGACTTTAAATGCACCAATATTTGCAGAATCAGAAGTAAGTGGAACAGGTACAGACGATAAGTTAGCAGGAAATAAAGAGCATGAATATGGATTTGAAATAATATCAGATCAAACTAATAATAATGTATATAAATTATATAATAATGGAGATTTATATGGTAAGGGATTAAAAGGAACTTTATTGGGAACATCAGAATCTGAAATGGAAAATATAAATTCATATGTATGGTCAGAATTAACTATTCCAACACAAATTGGAAGTTACAAAGAAATTATAGTAGGAAATAATATTATTTTTGTAATAGATAATAACAATGATTTATGGGCTTGGGGTTCAAACGATTCAAATAGATTAGGATTAACGCAGGAGCAACAAATAGAATATACAGGAAGAGAACCAGTAAAATTAAATATAGATGAAAAAAAGGTAGAAAAAGTTTTTTCTGTAAATAACTCAACATTTGTATTAACGACAGAAAACGAACTATATGCTAGTGGCTATAATGAAAAGGGACAATTAGGAACTGGTGAAATGATTAATTCATCAAA
>CAPPGO010000012.1 GCA_948678575.1 uncultured Clostridia bacterium | reverse complement strand
AACAAGTACAAATAGATTAGTAGGAGAAGTAGGATATTATAGAATATGGAGCATGTCAGAAACAGTACCAACAACAAGTATATTTAGTAGCAATGACGATTTTAATAGTGCTTTTGAAGCAGAAATGATATGTTTTCCAGCAGGTGTACAGGATTTATTTTATTTAAACAATGAAGTATTAGGCATAAAAAGCGATAAAGCTTATTTAATAGATGCAGCAACAGGAATGATTTACTCTATTAATGGAATTAAATTAAAAGGAGTAAGTTGTTATAGTGCAAATATGGCAACAGCAGTAATGAGTGGAAACTTAAATGCACCAATATTTGCAGAATCAGAAGTAAGTGGAACAGGTAATGATGATAAATTAGCAGGAAATGTGCAAGATGAATTTTTAGAAGATGGAAGTAAAAATCCAGAATATAATCCAAATGGATTTCAAATAATTGCATCTCCAAAATCTGATAATATTTTTAAATTATATAATAATGGAGACTTATATGGAAAAGGCATAAAAGGAGCTCAATTAAATACAAGTCCAGAAGAAATGAAAAAAGTAAATGCAAATATATGGCAAAAATGGGATATACCATCAAATATTGGTACAGTAAAACAAACTATTGTAGGTAATCAATCAAATTCACTATGTTTTATAGATGGCAATGATGATTTGTGGTGTTATGGTGAAAACGTAAATAATAAATTTGGATTAACACAAGAACAACAAGTAGAATATACAGGAAGAGAAGCTACAAAGATAAATTTAAATGGGAAGAAGGTTAGTAGAGCTTTTTTAGGAAATTCGTGTACATTTATTATAACAAAAGATAATGAATTATTAGCAGCAGGAAGAAATATAAATGGTGAGTTGGGTCTAGGACATAAAAATTCAACAATTACTTTTGAAAAAGTTAATATTAATAATGTAGATAAAATTAGTAATATATATATGCAGAGTTCAGAAAGTGCGGCAAAATATAATATTATAAGATATAGTGATAACACATTTTACTTTGCAGGTGCTAATAGGTGGGGACAATTAGCTATTAGTAATAACACAAGAAATGAATCAGAAAACTTTATACAAATTTGGAACGGAGAACTTGGTGGAGATATTGATCAGGACATAGATGATATAATTGTTAGATCTGGTCTTATATTATTAATGAATAATTCAGTATATATAGCAGGATATGGGGGATATTATAGTGAAAATCTTTTAAATGAAAGTGTGCATAATTTTAAAAAAATGCCTATTGAGAATGTAAAAAAAATTTATGAGGTCGCATCAGCAATATTTTTTGAAGTAGAAAATGATGAAGGTAACATAGAAATATGGGCTAATCCTGGTGGTAGCAATTATGCTGGTAGTAATTATAATACTTTTAATTATCCTGTAAAATTAGTATTGCCACAGAAACTTGAAAAGGAAAAAATAAAAGAGATATATCCAGCTTATGGTTGTTGTTATATTCTATCGAAAACAGGTGAATTGTATGGTACAGGTGATTACAGTAAATTAGGATTAGATATTGCAACTGGTTATACAGAAGAAATCGTACCATTAAATCAAAATGGAATTGAAACTTTATATAGTGATATAAGTGTTACTGATAAAAGCAATTGTGTGTTTATATTAAATAAGAATTCTAAATATTATACAACTGGAAGTTCTATAATAATGTTTGGAGAAAAAATCTTACAAAAAAATTGGTCTTTGATAGCAAAGAATGTTAAAAATTATCAAGCTGGTAATAATTGTTATGTAGACAGAGATGGATTTTTATGGGTAAACGGAGATTCTAGATGCTGCGGTCTAGGAACTATGTCAGAAACTTATAATTATATAAATAATTATATAAAAAATACAGATAGTAATATAAGTGGTCATGTAGTAAAAAGTTGGCAAGATTCAGATGCTTTGACATATGTATTATTAGATGATAATTCGTTGTGGGCAACTGGTGTGAGTATGCTTAATGGTGTTGATACCTTTCCAGGTTGGGAAGATGAAGAGAATAAGATTAATTTTGTAAAAATTATAGAAGATGTTGCTTTTTATGATATGAATCAAAAAAATACGAATCCAAATAGAATTGCAATAAAAAAAGATGGAACATTGTATGGTTGGGGAGTTAATTATGGCAATTCATGTGGTGGTTCAGGAGTTTCTTTAAAATTACCTACTAAATTTGAATTAACAAATGAGATTAATGGAGTTGATAATATTTTAAAATTATCTGCACCAACTTGGCAAAGAAGCTTCATATTAACTAAAACAGGAGAATTTTATTTATCTGGTACATGGGCTAATCCTTCTTATGATGGTGGACATGAAGCTACAGCATATTTTAGTAAATATACATATAATTTAAGTGATGATATTAAAATTATTGATGCAGTGAAAATGAATGACGAAAATGGATTGTTAGTAAGTAGCACTGGTTTACTATATGGCTGGGGAAATGCTAATTATTTAGGAATTAATAAACCAACAAACGAACGTAGAGAAATGCAAGAAATTCCTAATATAGACAAAATAGTACAAATTGTAGCTGGTAATGGTTGGTATATAGCAATTGATAAAGAAGGCAAAGTTTATGGAACAGGAAGTAATACTTATGGAATATTAGGACGATGGATAGGAATAGACAGAAAACAACCAAACAGTAGATACAAAACAGCATTTGAATGGGTAGAATGTCCAGAATTAGAAATTTAAAAAACAACTCATTTAACAAAGGAAGAAATTGAAAAGTTAAAATGAAAATTTAAGGTTTGCTAAGTTTATTAGCAAACCTTTTTTATTTTTCTATACAAAAAATACTATATACAAAACTAATATTAGTGATATAATTCAATAGATTTGAATTATTAATAAAAAAGGAGAAGATTTAAGAACAAAAAATGAAATATGTAGGAAATAAAGAAGAAAATGTTGAATATAGAAAAAGACCAGGTGCATATGCAATAATAGAAAGAAAAGAAGATAATAAAATAGGCATTGTGACAGATGGGCAAGATTTCTTTTATTTAGGTGGAGGAATAGAAAAAGGAGAAACAGAAATTGAGGCTTTGAGAAGAGAATTAATAGAAGAGGCTGGATGTAGTATAAAAAATATAAGACCATTTGATATAGTAGGATCTTATATTTATGATACCACAAAAGGATATATAGAAGTAATTGCTAATGTTTACATAGCAGAGTTTGAAGAAAAAATAACAGAACCAATAGAAAAAGATCATGTAGTTTTATGGGTAACTCCACAAGATTATACTGGAAAAATGTGCAGAGAATGGCAAGAACATATTTTAAAAGAATATATGGAAAATTAAAATATAGTTATGTACTAACAATTGGAGAAGAAAATGAAGGATATAGAAAAGTTTAACAAAATATTTCCAATATATTCGGGCTTATCTGGTGATTTATTATTTTGGGTAGCAATAGATAGTTTGTTTTTAACAGTTGTAAAACAATTTACTGCTTCGCAAATTGTTTCAGTAACTAGTATTTCACTAATAGTTTGTATTTTATTGCAAATTCCAATATTAAAAATAATAAAAGTTTTGGGAAATACAAAATCAGTAAGATTAGGTTCGTTTTTATTATTGTTATCAAGTTTACTTTTAACTTTTGGAAATAATTATGCAATAGTTGTTCTTGGAAAAGTATTTTCTGAAATAGCATTTACTTTTCAAAATATGACAAGTGCAATATTGAAAAATAATTTAAGTTTGCAACAAAGAGATAAAGAATATATACAAATAAAAACTAAATCGAATACTATATATGCAATAGCCACAATGGTAATATCATTTATTGCAAGCCCAATGTTTAATTGTAATAATTATTTGCCAATGTTGGGATGTATATTCTTTTGCTTTATATGTTTCATTTTATCATTCTATATAGTTGATTTTTCAAAATATGATAAAATCGAAAGCGAAGGAGAGAAAAAAGAAAAATCAAAAATTATATATAATAAAGTAATTATCATGATGATTATCTCATATGGATTGTTTTATCCAATTATTAATTCGGGACAATCAAATGGAAAACTATTTATCCAACAAGAATTGTTAAAAATTTTTGACGTAGATAAAACAGCTCTAATAATTGGTGCAATATTATGTACTTCAAGAGTGGTAAGAGTAGCTTCTAATTTAGCTTTTAATAAAATACATAACAAATATAAAGATAAGGTTGGAGTCATATTACCAGTATTTCTATGTTGTTCAATAGTATTTATGATTGTTGGTTCTTTTATTTCTAGCAATATAATAATTAAATTTACAATTATGAGTATTGGTTATATAATTATATTATTCATAAGAGATCCGTTCAAAGTGTATATACAAGATTTAGCTTTGAATAGTGTTGGAAAGAAAGAACAACAATCTTTATTAACTACAATAGAATTATCAAGAAAAATCGGAAGAGCAATTATGAGCTTATGCTTTACTTTAATTTTGATAAATAATCCAATGATAGTAGTAATATCAATTTTATTAATATTGTCTATTATTGAAATAATGATAAGTATAAAACTTTATAGATTAGTGTTAATTTCAAAAGTAATATAAAATATTAAAAAATAAAATTACGATAATAATTATTAGTGATATAATAAAAATAAATTATATATTTTTAAGGGGAAAAAAGTTGGAAGATAGAAAAATTGAAATTATTAGAAACAAAGAGATGCTAAAAGAATATTTTTATGAAAGAGGTTTATCATCTGAAATAATGGATAATCCTAGATACGAAACAATTCTTTGGAAGTTGGGTAATATGATATCAAAAATGGGATTCACTTCTAATACATCAAAGGCAATTTCATATATAAGTAATATTATTGAGATAGATGCAAATGGTAATCTTATTATGACAGAATCAGGTGATTTTAATAAAACAATAGTAACTTCAAAATATGAGTATGATACTCAATTGGAAAAATTAAAAATGTTTAGAGTAGAAATGGGCCCTAATAATAAAATATTAAGAAAAACAATTAGTATATACAATGATGATGGAATTGAAGAATGTTTGGGAACAGAACAACCGTTAGAAGATGGTGGAGTGTATTTTAGCAAAGCGAGTAGATTAAAAAACAGAATAGATATTATTCAAATACAACGAACGAGAAAATATGGTGATGAGGAAGAAAAAATGTCAGATGTATATCAACAAAGAATATTTTTTGCTGCTTTGGAAGATATAGAACCAGATATTACAACAATTGATCCATTAGAAACCGAACCATTATTGAAATTAGGAATGCCACCACTATATGAAGATCTTCCAATTCAAGTTATGCAAAAAATAGATGAGAATGAAGGAAATGCTTATCCACTACCAGAAACAGAAAGAGAAAATCAATTAAAAATGTATAAAGAAACTAATGAACATTATGGAAGAACAAAAGCATTTGAAAAAGGTGTAGCAAAATATCTAATAGTTAAGAATAAAACTGTTGAATATTGAGAATAGAATATTGAATGAATCTCACTATCCCGTAAGGATAGTGAGATTTTGTGTGTGAAGAAAATATTAGTAAAAAAGTTAGCAAAAAAGCTTGACAAGTGCTAATAAATGATGTAAGATATTAGCAGTCAAATAAATAGATTGCTAAAAGTAAGGAGAAAGTAGATGCCTGAAAATTTAGACAATAGAAAAAGAAAAATTTTACAAGCAATTATAGAAGAATATATTGAAACATCAGAGCCCGTAAGTTCAGGAAGCCTAGTTCAAAATGAAGAATTAAAGTGTAGTAGTGCTACAATAAGAAATGAAATGGCAGAACTTGAACAAATTGGTTTTTTAGAGAAACCACACACTTCGGCAGGTAGAGTACCATCTCAAAAGGGATATAGGTATTATGTAGATGAGTTATTAAGAGAAGATAATTTAAGTAGAAAAGAAATTGAAATGATTAAGGAAATGCTTGAAACAAAGGTAAATGGCTTAGAAGATTTAGCTAGAATTGCAACTACTACTTTATCTGAAATAACACATTATACTACAATTTCAATAGAACCAAATGTTAATAATCATACAATTGTAGATATTAAATTTATATTATTGGGAACTAGGGTTTTAATGGCTGTAATACTTACGGATTCAGGAATAATCCGAGAGTCAGTAATTAAATTTGATGAAGATTTAACACAAGATCAAATTAATGATTTAACATATATATTTAAAAATAAACTAGTTGGAAAACCACTTGAAAAAATAGATGGACCAATTGAAGAGTACATTATGTCTGAAATGAAGACAGGAATTAAAGTTATCGAAAAAATCATTGAAGAAATTAATAAGCTACTTGAAAGTTCAACTAAAACATATATTGAAGGTGCAAATAAAGTTGTAGACATGCCAGAATTTAAGAAACTAGATATGGCAAAAGATTTTTTAAATGTGATAGATGCAAAAGATATAATTGCAGATGTAATAAATACTGGAATGGCAAAGGACATAAATGTATATATTGGTTCAGAATCTGAACGAGAAGAATTAAAAAATTTTAGTATAGTAACATTTAATCATTTACTAGATGGAAAAGACATTGGAACAATTGGAATTATTGGTCCAACGAGAATGGATTATTCAAAAGTAATTTCAGTTATGAAATATATTAGTAAAAAATTGAATGAAGATTTCAAAAAAGGAAAATTCTAAGGAAAGGTAGGAAATAGATTTGGGTGAAGGTGAAGAAAATGTAGAGTTCCAAAATGAAGAAAATTTAGTAACATATGAAACAGTAACAGAACAAAAAAGCGAAGTTGAGGAACTTGAAGATAGATATAAAAGACTTCTTGCAGAATTTGAAAATTACAAAAAAAGAAGTCAAAAAGAAAGAGATAGCTTGTATGGAATGATTACAGGAGATGTTGTTTCAACAATTCTTCCTGTAATGGATAATCTTGAAAAAGCAGCAGATGCTAAAACGGAAGATATAAATTATCAAGCAGGAGTTAAAATGGTTTCTAAACAATTATCAGAAGTTTTGATTAAATTTGGTTTAAAAGAAATTGAATCAATAGGAACAACTTTTGATCCTGAATTACATGAAGCTGTATCTCATATAGAAGACCCTGAAAAGGGAACACAAGAAATTGTGGAAGAATATAGAAAAGGATATAAAATAGGAAATAAAGTTATACGTCACTCAATGGTAATAGTGGCAAATTAACATGAAAGCATTATTATAAAAAAATGTTAATAATTTTATTATTATATATGAACCAAAGAAAAAAATATAAAAGCATTTAAAAGGGAGGATTTTTAAAAATGGGAAAAATCATAGGTATTGATTTAGGAACAACAAATTCTTGCGTTTCAGTTATGGAAGGTGGAGAACCAGTTGTTATACCAAACGCAGAAGGGAATAGAACAACTCCATCTGTTGTAGCTTTCTCAAAAAATGGAGAAAGATTAGTTGGACAAATTGCAAAACGTCAAGCAGTTACAAATCCAGAAAACACAGTTATTTCTATAAAAAGAAAAATGGGAACAAGTGAAAAAGTTAAAGTTGAAGGAGATGAATTTTCACCACAAGAAATTTCAGCAATGATATTACAAAAATTGAAAGCAGATGCTGAAAACTATTTAGGTGGAAAAGTAACTCAGGCTGTTATCACAGTTCCAGCATATTTCAGCGATAGCCAAAGACAAGCAACAAAAGATGCTGGTAGAATAGCAGGATTAGAAGTTTTAAGAATTATAAATGAGCCTACTGCCGCAGCTTTGGCTTATGGTATGGATAAAGAAGCACAAGATCAAAAAATAATGATTTATGACTTAGGTGGAGGAACATTTGATGTTTCAATTCTTGAAATTGGAGATGGTGTATTTGAAGTTTTATCTACAAACGGAAATACACATTTAGGAGGAGACGATTTCGATAATGCTATTATGGATTATCTAGTTTCTGAATTTAAAAAATCAAGTGGAATTGATTTAACATCAGATAAAATGGCAATGCAAAGATTAAAAGAAGCAGCTGAAAAAGCTAAAATAGAACTTTCAGGTGTTCAACAAACAAATATTAATTTACCATTTATTACAGCTGATAGTACAGGACCAAAACATTTAGATGTTACTTTAACAAGAGCTAAATTTGAAGAATTAATTCATGATTTAGTTGAAGCAACAGCAGAGCCAGTTAATTTAGCGTTAAAAGATGCTGGTATTTCTGCATCAGATTTACACAAAGTATTATTAGTTGGTGGTTCTACAAGAGTTCCAGCAGTTCAAGAAGTTGTAAAAAGAATTACTGGTAAAGAACCAGATAAAGGAATTAATCCAGATGAATGTGTTGCAGTAGGTGCAGCTATTCAAGGTGGTGTATTATCAGGAGATGTTAAAGATTTAGTATTATTAGATGTAACACCATTATCATTAGGTATTGAAACTTATGGTGGAGTATTTACTAAATTAATTGAAAGAAATACAACTATACCAACTAAAAAATCACAAGTATTCTCAACAGCAGGAGATGGTCAAACAAGTGTTGAAGTTCATGTTTTACAAGGTGAAAGAGAAATGGCAGCTTACAACAAAACACTTGGAAGATTCCAATTAACAGGAATTCCACCAGCACCAAGAGGAGTACCACAAATTGAAGTTACATTTGATATTGATGCTAATGGTATAGTTCATGTTTCAGCAAAAGATCAAGCTACTGGAAATGAACAAAAAGTTTCAATTACAGCAAGTACTAACTTAACTGAGGATGATATTAATCAAGCTATTAAAGATGCAGAAGCACATGCATCAGAAGATAAAAAGAAAAAAGAAGAAATTGAAGTTAAAAATAATGCTGAAAGTTTAGTATATAATAGTCAAAAAACTTTGGAAGAATTAGGCGATAAATTAAGTGGAGAAGAAAAAGCAAAAGTTGAAACAGAAATTGAAAATACTAAAAAAGCATTAGAAGGAAGCAATGTTGAAACAATTAAAGAAGCAACAGATAAATTGACAAAAGTTTTCTATGAAATTTCTGAAAAATTATATAAACAATCAAATCCAGCTGACGGTGCTAATGCTAGTGCAGAAGCAGGTACAACTAATGAAGATGGAACAGTTAATGCAGATTATACAGTTGAAGATGATGGAGAAGATAAAAAATAAATAAAAAATGGCCGATGTAAGTCGTCGGCCACTGTAATATTTCATATAATATTATAGTGGCGGATGACTTACATATATAAAATTTTGGAGGAATTTATGGCACAAAAAAGAGATTATTATGAAGTCTTAGGTGTTGAAAAGACTGCAACAGATGATGAATTAAAAAGAGCATATAGAAAATTAGCAAAAAAATATCACCCAGATGCAAATCCAGATGATAAAGAAGGAGCTGAAGCAAAATTTAAAGAAATAAATGAAGCTTATGAAACTTTATCAGATAAACAAAAAAGACAAATGTATGATCAATTTGGATTTGATGGACCACAATTTGGCGGAGGTCAAGGTGGTGGATATTATTCTTATGGAAGTGGCTTTGATGGTTTTGGAGGCTTTACGGATTTTAATGATTTAGGAGATTTAGGAGATATTTTTTCTTCATTTTTTGGAGGTGGAAGTTCTAGATCAAGATCTAATTCAAATTCACCTAGAAAAGGTGCAGATTTAAAAGTTAATTTAGATATAACATTTGAAGAAGCATATTCAGGTGTTGAAAAAGAAATTAGTATAAATAGAAATGAAGTCTGCAAATCTTGCAATGGTACAGGTGCAAAATCAGGGACAACACCAGTTACATGTAGTACTTGTAATGGTCAAGGAAAAGTTAAACAAGTGGTTACAACACCATTTGGACAAATGGCAACACAAAAAGTATGTAATACTTGTGGAGGAACTGGAAAAGTTATAAAAGAACCTTGTATAGATTGTAGAGGCAAAGGAAGATTAAGAAAAATAGTTAAAATCAAAGTTAAAATTCCAGAGGGTATTGATGAAGGTCAAACAATTGTATTAAAAGGTGAAGGCGAACCAGGTATAAATAATGGTCCAAAAGGAGATTTATATATTGTCGTACATATAAAGAGACATAATATTTTTTCTAGAAAAGGAGATCATGTATTTTGTGAAGTTCCAATTACATTTACTGGTGCAACTTTGGGAACTGAGATTGAAATTCCAATGGTAGATGGAGGAAAAGAGAAATACAGAATTCCAGAAGGAACACAAACGGGCACAAGATTTACAATAAAAAATAAAGGGTTTAAAAGTGTAAATGGCAATTGGAGAGGTGATTTTGTATTTACTGTTGTTGTTCAAATACCAAAAAGATTAACACATGAACAAAGAGAATTATTAGTAGAATTAGCAAAAACAATGAACGAACAACCACCCATTAAGAAAAAAGGAATTTTCGGATAATTGACACATTAATAAAAAGAATATATAATAATAGTAGAATCTTTCTTTTCAATATAGTTATTATATTTCAAAGGAAATGATTTCCGTATTCAATTTAAAGCAAAAACTACCATGCGTGTACATGGTAGTTTTTGTATATTTTGAAATGTAAATCGTGGTCTACAAACCTCTCATAATTGCCCTTAATAATTATATTAAAATAAATAGGGCGCGAAATCAATCGGCCCTAGAATTTTCTAATTAGTATACTAAGTTAGCGATAAAAACGCTCAATTATTGTGTTGTATTCACAACGAAAGAAATTGTCAACGATTTTTAGAAACTTGTAAAATTCATAGTTGTCTTTCCCAATAGTTGTTGATAAAGTCTGTTTCAAATCATAGTGAGCAATGATAACTGTTCTTATCATTTGTTCATCTTCGAAAGAACAACTATCAAAAAGTGCATTCATAAAGTCTTTTGAATTTTGTTCAAAATTCTCTGGCTTTTTGAACCTTTCATGAGTTCCTCTAAAAAACTTAATTAGTCTCTTTCTATTTTTTAACTCTTTTTCATTATAATTATATTCCATAAGCATAATCTCCTTTCAATTTAAAAAAATTAAAGGACAATAGAGTTAGTATAGACCGATTGATTATTAACATTTCAATGTACAAAAAACCACAAAGTGGAAATTATACATGACTATTATAGCATAAAATAGGAAAAAAGTCAAATTATGTAAACAAAAAATATGTTTTGAAAAACTCTTGAAAAATACTATTTTATTTGATAAAATAATACAAACATATATTTGGAGTTGGATGAAAGTTGGAACTAAAAGGACAAATAGAAGAATTTATATATCAAAATGAGACAAATAGTTATACTATTGGTGTATTTCAAACAGAAGAGCAAGAAATACTTACCGTAGTGGGATATTTGCCTTTTATTGCTGTACGGAGATTGTTTAAAATTAATTGGAAAAATGGTAGTACATCAAGAATATGGTGAGCAATTTAAAATTGATTCTTTTGAAAAAATAATGCCAGAAACAACAGACGCTTTTGAAAAATATTTAGCAAGTGGAACAATTAAAGGAATAGGACCAGCAACAGCAAAAAAAATAATTACAAATTTTGGTGCAGATGCAATAAATGTTTTTAAATTTGAACCATTGAGACTTTCTGAAATAAAAGGAATTTCTAAGGATAGAGCTTATGAAATTGGTGAAGAATTCAATGAAAAATGGGGAATATGGCAAATAGTTGGATTTCTTGAAAGATTTGGAATTACAGCTAATAACAGTAAAAAAGTTTATGATGTATTAGGGAAAGACGCAATTGAAAAGATAGAAGAAAATCCCTATGTTTTAATAGATATAGTTTATGGTGTGAATTTTCAAAAGATAGATAAAATGGCATTAGAATTGGGTATGTCCAAAGATAGTGATTACAGAATTAAAAGTGGTATAAAATATGCTTTATTAACTGCTAGTTATAATGGAAATACTTGTGTTCAAAAAGAAAATTTAGTCCAATTTGTAGAAAATGTTTTAGAAGTAAATAGTGATGAAATAGAAAACAATTTAATTAACTTAAATGTAAAACAAGAAATATATGTAGAGGAACGTGAGAATAAAGAAATTTGGGTATATTTATATCCATTATATAAAGCTGAATTAAACATTACAGAAAGATTATTAGCATTGAAAAATGCTGATAATATAAAACATATAAAGAATTTTGAAAATAAAATTAAAATAAACGAAAGAATGTTAGATATAGAATTATCTGAAAAACAAAGAGAAGCTATTAGACAAATAAATGAAAATAATATTTGTATTATTACTGGTGGACCTGGTACTGGTAAAACTACTATCATAAAATGTATTTTAGAAATATACAAAAATGAAAAGAAAAAAGTTGTACTTTGTGCACCAACTGGTAGAGCAGCAAAAAGAATGAGCGAAACAACTGGGGAAGAAGCTAAAACAATACATAGACTTCTAGAAATTGCAAAAATCGAAGAGGACAAATTAGGAAGTGTAGATGAAGATATAACTCCAATAGATGTTGATGTTTTAATTATAGATGAAATGTCAATGGTAGATGTATTTCTTATGAATTATATAGTAAAGGCTGTATATTATGGTACGAAAATAATATTTGTTGGCGATGCTAATCAATTACCATCTGTTGGACCAGGTAGTATTTTAAAAGATTTAATAGATTCAGAACAATTTGCAACTGTTGGACTTAATAAAATTTTTAGACAAGCTGCAAAAAGTAAAATCATTGTAAATGCACATGATGTTAATAATGGTATTAGTTTTATTGGAAAAAATGACAAAGATGAAGAAAAATTAGATGACTTTTTCTATGTAAATGAATCAAATCAAGATAAAATGTTATATCAAGTTCTTTCATTGAGTAAGGACAGATTAAAAAAATATGGAAATTATGAATTTTTCAAAAATATTCAAGTATTAACTCCAACTAAAAAAGGAATGCTTGGTACCAAAGAATTAAATAAAAATTTGCAAAAAACTTTGAACCCAGAAGATGTAAATGTTATGGAAAAACAATATGGTGATACAATTTTCAGAGAAGGCGACAGAGTAATGCAAATAAAAAATAACTATGATATTTATTGGGAAAAAGATAAAGAAATAGGTACTGGGATTTTTAATGGAGAACTTGGAATTATTAGAAAAATAAATAATGATGAAAAACAAATTGAAGTAGAATTTGATGATAAGAAAGTTGCATGGTATGCATTTTCAGAATTAGAAGAATTAGAGCATGCATATGCTATAACAATACATAAAGCTCAACGGAAGTGAATTTGATGTTGTAATTTTGGTAATTCCACCAACATCAAATATGTTACTTACTAGAAATTTATTATATACTGGAATTACTAGGGCAAAAAAACTTTTAATAGTTATCGGAAACAAAAAATTAGTGGAATTTATGATAAATAACACAGATATAAAAAGAAGAAATACAGGATTAACAACTAGATTAATGAACTGTGGAAAGTGAGAATATAATTAAAATGCAAGAGGGAACAGACCTAACAAATGGAAATTTATTTAATAATATGCTAAAATTTTCTATTCCTTTATTAATAACAAATTTACTAAGTTCAATGTATAATATTGTAGATGGAATATGGATAGGGAGATTAATTGGAGATACTGGTGTAGCAACGACAACAAATTGTTGGCCAATTATTTTGGTAGCATCTTCAATACTAACAGCTGTAACAGTTACTACTTCTGTTATGGTATCGCAAAGGTATTCTAGCAAAGAAAAACAAGAAATAAAAAATGTAATTACATCATTATACATAATTAGTATTATATTAGGTGTAATTACGTCTGGAATATTAATTTTAAGTTTAGATTTTTGGTTAGATATTTTCAATACTCCAACAGAAATTTTACAAATGTCCAGAGAATATTTAACTATTTATCTTATAGGATATGTATTTCAATTTTTTGAAATGACGATTATTGAATCGATTAGGGCAACAGGTAATAGTAAAACGCCACTTATATTGCTTACGATTGTTATGATTACTAATATCGTGTTAGATCCTATTTTTATTTTACTTGGATTTGGAATAGGTGGAGCTGCAATTGCAACGGCGGTTTCAATGATTTTAGGTTTAATAATTGACTTAATATATGTAAAAAAGAAAAGTAAATTATTATGTTTTAATGCGAAGCATATAAATTTTAATAAAGCTTTTATAAGTGAAGCTTCTAAAATTGGATTTCCAATGATGATAGAAGAACTTTCAACTATTTTTACTATAATGGTTGAGGTATATGTTTCAAATTCATTAGGAGTAGTTGGTGGAAGCAGTTATGGAATAGTTAGTAAACTTCAACAAGTAATATGGATAATAGGAGGAACAGTTTGTACTTTACTTACTGTTGTAGTTGGGCAATTTATAGGAAAACGAGATTTTGATAATTTATCAAAAGTTTTAATAAATGGATTAAAATTAATTTTTATACCAACTACTTTAATTGCTTTATTTATAATATTTGGTTCAACTTGGTTCTGTACAATATTTACAAATAATAGTGAAGTTATTCAAACAGCTATTAGTTATTTGAGTATTGTAGGAATAGCTTTTACATTAGTACCTCTTTGTCAGCTATTGTATGGATTTATTTTAGGAACAGGAAAAACTAAATATACTTTTGCTTATTGTGCTTTGGCAAGTGTAGCAGAAATAGTAATTGTTTTGTATATTTATAATCAATATAATAGACCATTAGAAGCAATGGGACTTGGAATTTTAGCATGGTATATAATTCTAATAGTATTATGCACAATTTTCTATTTTAGTAAAAAATGGAAGCCAAGTGAAAAAGTGAATTGTTAATAAAAAAATAGTAAACATCTTTATATGTTTACTATTTTTTTATATATTTTCTTGTATAAGTGTTATTGTAAGATTCTGTTTTGAGACAAAGAATATTTTTTTATAATGTTTTTCGTTAATATAGAATATTAACGACCTATTACAAAACTATAATACACATAAATTTGTAAGAAGTCAAGCTTTCCATAATAAATTTTAAGAGTAAGTTTTTTTGCTCTTTTTTTGTACTTTGAAATTGATAAAACCTTTGATATTACTAAACTGTGCTGAAAATATTGTTTTCGTTAATATTCTATATTAACGAAAAATATTATGTAAATAATCAGAGGTGGTTTTCCTTCTGATTATACCAACAAAAGTGTGTATCACTTTTAAATTTTGTGTACAGAAAGGTTGGAAAATAGATGAGTTTTAAGAAAATCTAAAATGTATTTCAGAAATACAAAACTGATTAATCGAAATTTAAACTATTTCCAACTAATCTATTTTTAAAAGAAAGGAAAAGAAAAATGTGTAAACAAAAGAGAAACAGAAGGAAAACAAAAAATGAATTTTTGAAACAATCCAAACGGAATAACATTAATTGCTTTAATTATTACTATAATTGTAATGTTAATTTTAGCTGGCATTTCTATTAATGCAATTGTGGGTGATAATGGTATATTAAATAGAGCAGAAGATGCAGTATACTTAAATTCTTGTGCATGCTTGTCAGAATATTTTAATCAGCTTTATGCAAGTTGTGCAATTGATGGAAATGATAATGGCGAAACACCATTAGATACGATTATGCAAAATGGATATCAAAACTACTTTTTCAAGACAGCAGAAGGATATTGCTTAAAGAAAAACTATATGAATCAAGATACTGGTGAAGTACAGACATTAGTGTTATATTTGGTACAAAAAGAGCAATTACCAGAAGAAATAAGAGGACAATTATCAAGTGGAGATAATTTAGAAAGTAGAGATTATAGAAAATTGAAAGGAGTTTATGGAATAACTTCTGATTTAAAAGCTTATTATTGCAAAGATAGCATAGACACAATACTTGGACTAACAGTTAATGAGTTAAATGCAGATAGTCCAGATATTGTATATGCAGATGAGAACTCAATATTGGCACAAATGGTAAATGAAGGAACATCTGCAATTACAAATCAAGGATTAAAAGCAATTAAAATTCTTACAATTGATTCACAAGAAGAGATTGCAGTTATTAAGGAATTTTCAAATTTTCCTAATTTAACAACATTAAATATTAAAAATGTAACAATTGATAGTCTAGAAGGAATTGAAGGTGCGTCAAATTCTTTAACATACATAAAAATAAGAAATTGTAGCATTCAAAATTATTCTTCAATGAATGGATTAGTTAATTTAAAAGAGTTATATCTAGTAAGACCAGTAGATAAAGATGCTGAAATCGAGAGATTTTGTAGCATTGATAATGGTATTGCTAATGGAGAATTTTCCCAATTAGAATATTTTGGAATTGTAGGTGGAGAAGAAGAAAATGCTAATACCACCCATGATGATTATTTAAATAATATTTCAACAGGGTATTGTGGAACTCGATATGAAATAACGAATATTAATGGTTTATCTAATTTTAGTGATGTAACAAAACAAGCAATAAAATATATGAATTTACAGAATTTACAATTGACGAGTATTGCATCATTAAAAGATTTTTCTAATGTATATTTTTTAAGATTAGAAAATAATGCGTTGACTACATTAGATGGAATACAAAATATGAATAATTTACATTATTTAATTGCACCAATTCAATATTCTAATATTTTGAAAACGCATACTTTGGGAAAAGATGAGCTAAGTACAGCTAGCAATACTGATGCATTAAATTATATTTTTAAACAAAACAATACTAATACAAATTTATATTATGTTGATTTAAGAAGTAATAATGTTTTAAAAAATGTTGGATATTTAAATACTTGTACAGGGGTAGAATATTTATATTTAGCAGGTTGTAATGCGATAGCTGATGCTGGAAAAATTAAAGATGTTGTAAACAATTGTGGCTCAAACTATTCTATGGAAGGAAAATATGGTTCAGAATTAGTTTCAAATGTTTCAAAAACTTTAAAAATGACAGGAGAAGTTACAGTAAATGAATTTGAAAGTTTAATGAATAATAAAAATTTAACACAATTATCTTTATTTGGAATTACATTAAAAAACGGAGCAACAACTTTAACCAATACTACTACTCCAACATTTAATGAAGAAATAAATAAAGTTTTATCAACATGTACATCATTAGAAAATTTACAACTTTATAATTTAGGAAATTTAACAACTATTGATTTTGTTGGAGCTGGTAAAGTAGAAAAACTGATAGAATTAGATTTGAGAGGAACAAAGGTAACAAATTTGATATCTTTAAATAATTATTCTCAAAATTTACGTTCTATACATTTAGATAATACTGGTATAGATATAACAACAATTCAGCCAACGATATCTAGATGTAAGGGTGTTGAAATTATTGGTGAAGCTTTTGTTGATAAAACAACAAATTATTGGTGTGGTGGAGCTGGTGGATGTAATTTGTATAAATGGGAATTGATATACCAATTAGAAAATTGTACAGAAATTACATATTTTAGAACCTATAATAATAGTTGGGAAAGTTTAACAAATGGTAAAAGTTTAAATTTAACAAATACAAAATTAAAAGCTTTCTTTTCTTCATATAATAGGGGGAAATTATATTTACCAAGTACATTAGAAGAAATAGAGCAAGATGGTAATGTATTACCAATATTTTCAGATGACTTATCAAATTTAAAAAAAGTTTCTATTTGGAAAGTTAGAGCATTGGCCACGGAAGAAGAATGGACAACTTTTATAAATAGTTTGACAAATGCATCTAATTTAAGTTTAATAAAATTTGGCGTAAATCAAAACTTTAAATTTGAAATGCTATCTGTATTAGGAAATTTGAATAAATTAGAAAGCTTTGAATATTTTGTTGGAGATGGTTGGACTTACGATAGTAATAAAACTTCAATAACAGGACTTGGAGCATTAAAGAATTTAAAAAGTCTAACAATAAAAGATTTAAAAAATGTAAAAGATATGTCGGATCTTGCTACTTGTACTAAATTAGAAAAAATTTCAATTACTAATACGCAAATAAGTGATACATCTGCACTAAAAAATATGTCTAATTTGATAGAATGCGATTTGAGTAATAATCAAATTAATAGTATATATTATTTGAAAAATTGTACAAAATTAGAAAGTTTAAATTTAAGGGATAATGCTTTAAATAATTTTGGATATTACAAAAATGAAGAAGGAAAATCAATTGCTTATGAAGCTTTGGACATATTATATGACTTAAACTATAAAAAAAGAGGGTCATTAAAATATTTAGATATTTCAAATAATGTCTTTGATGATACTGAAATAATTTCAGATTTAGATTGGCCAGAAGGGAAAGAAGGTTTTTAATGGATAAAAGAATTGTAATTATATTACTTATAGTTATATCAATTATTTTTATAATTTTTGGATTTTCGAAAATCAATAAAAAGACTACTGCTAGTAATATAGAGTTAAATTATAATAAAGTAACAGATGAAAAAACAGGAGATACTTATTATCAAATTTATGACAAGCAAAATGGTAGAGTAATAAAGAATGTTACAGATGAAGCAAGTATTCAAATGTATTTAGATAATCCAGATTTTGTAGGTCCCAAAGTTGAATCAAATTCGGCAGAAGAAAGTGTATGGGAAAGTCCTGAAATAACTGAATAGATATTTATTTAGAGTGTTGACAAAGTAAAAAAATATTTGTCAGCACTCTTTTTTTGACTTGCGAATAATGTCATTCGAAATATAGCAAATCGACAAAACTTCTTATTTTTCATCGAAGGGAAAAACTGTCTATAATCGAATATTACAGTATAACAAAAGATAAGGAGGACAAACTTATGAATGTGAAGCATTATGTAGAGGATAAACTTTTGGTATTCGAGATAACAGAAGATTTAGATCATCATGTTACAGAAAAAATAAGGAGGAGAGCAGATTATGAAATTCAAAGATTTATGCCTAAAAGAGTTGTACTTGATTTTAATAGGGTTGTATTTATGGACAGTGCCGGAATTGGATTAGTTATAGGTAGGTACAAAACAACTTGTTGCTATGGTGGAAAATTGGAAATAGCAAATGTTAGTTCAAAAATTAAAAAGATTTTTGAGATGTCTGGAATTTTAAAAATAATTCCAATTGTATCATCTAACAGGGAGGTTGTTAATGAATAAAATGATTAAAAATGAAATGAAATTAGAATTTTTAAGTAAGTCTAATAACGAAGGTTTTGCAAGAATTGTTGTAGCTTGTTTTGCATCTCAAATGGATCCTACAATAGAAGAGATTGCAGATATAAAAACAGCAGTTTCAGAAGCTGTTACGAATAGTATTATTCATGCATATCCAAATGGTGAGGGAATAGTAAAGGTAATAGCAAAATTATATGAAGATGAAATTGAAATAGAAATTTCAGACACTGGTATAGGAATAAATGATATTGAAGAAGCAAAAGAACCATTATATACGAGCAAAAGTGGTTTAGAACGCTCTGGAATGGGGTTTACAATAATGGAAAGTTTTATGGATAATTTAAGAGTGGAATCTATTGTTGGATTAGGAACTAAAATAACTATGAAAAAGAAAATAAAAAGCAAAGAAAGCTTGCAAACAAATACATATGAAATAAAATAATGGAGGGGTTATGTATGAAAATAATAATACTCTCTTGGAGGAAGCAGCAAGTGGTAATTCAGAAAAAATGGAAATCCTAATAAATCAAAATCTAGGTTTAATATGGGGAATTGTAAAAAAGTTTATTGGAAAAGGATATGAGACAGAAGATTTATATCAAATTGCATGTATGGGTTTTATAAAAGCTGTAAAGAGATTTGATAAAACTTATAAAGTAAAACTTTCAACTTATGCAGTTCCCTATATTCTAGGAGAAATAAAAAAATTTATTAGAGATGATGGAATTATAAAAATAAGCAGAAGCGTAAAAGAATTAGGCTTTAAAGTGCTTATGGAATCCATAAATGATGGAAATAGCGAAAGAAAAATTTTTAGCGAGTTTGATGAACAATCTAAAATCGTTGATAAAATTACAATAGAAGAACTTGTTGAAAACTTAAATATGAGAGATAGGAAAATTATAAAACTAAGGTTTTATGGTGAAAAAACACAAATGCAGGTTGCGAAAATTTTGGGAATTTCTCAGGTACAAGTTTCCAGAATTGAAAAAAGGATTTTAAAAGATATGAAAGAAAAATTGAAGGCAGAGGTATAAGTTTTGAAAAAAATATTAATTTATATAATTGCAATTGTTGCAATTTCATTCACAATGTCAATAATGCTTACAAAGGAGACAAAAACAAATGAAGTCTCCACAGAAGTTGAACAAAAAGTGGAAAACAGTTTTATAAAATTATTACATAAAGAAACAAATAATGTGGAAGAATTAGGTTTAGAAACATATTTGTATGGAGTAGTTTCAGCAGAAATGCCAGCAAGTTATGAAATGGAAGCTTTAAAGGCACAAGCAGTTGTGGCAAGAACTTATACTAAATTTAAACAAAAGGAAAAGAAACATGAGAATGCAGATATATGTGATGATAGCACATGTTGCCAAGCTTGGATTTCAAAAGAAAATAGATTTGCAAGATGGGAAGAAGCTGAGAGAGAAAGTAATTGGCAGAAAATTGTAAGTTCTGTTGATAGTACAGCTGGAAAATATGTTGTATATGAAGGAGAGCCAATTAATGCTTTTTTTCATAGCAATAGTGCTGGAAAAACAGAATTGCCAATAAATGTGTGGGGTGGAAATTATCCATATTTAGGAAGTGTTGAAACTTCGGGAGAAGAGGCTTATTCGACATATTCATCAGAAGTACAAATTTCAAAAGATGAATTAATTCAAAAAATGTTAGAAAAATATTCGAAATTCAAGATAGATTTTAAGCAAGACGATTGTATGAAAATTTTAGAATATAATGATAGTGGAAGAGTTAAAACTTTAAAAGTTGGAAACATAAATTTATCAGGAGTTGAAGCTAGAACTATATTTGGACTAAAATCAGCTAAATTTGAATTTATGATTGAAGGCGATAATATAAAATTTGTAACTTTGGGATATGGTCATGGCGTTGGTTTAAGCCAAAGTGGGAGTGATAGTCTAGCCAAACAAGGAAAAAATTTTGAAGAGATAATAAAACATTATTATAAAAATGTGGAAATAGTTGAATAATTTTACTTTAAAATGCAGATACTTATTTTATCAAATAAAGCTAAAAATGGAGGGTAAAATGAGTAGAAGAGATTATTTTAGAGAAGAAGATAAATTAAGAAAAATAAGTATTGTTTTTGGTATAGCGTTGGTACTAACAATAATAGTTTTTACATTAATATTTAATTTATATAATAAAAAACTTCAAGAAAGTGCAAGACAAAGTATTTTAGATTTAGGTAGCATAAATGCAGTTGTTCCTAACTCAAATACAGTTGATACAACTACTGCCAGTTCTACACAAGACAAAGCAATAAACGAAGTGAAAAAAGAAGCAGTATTGGAAAATACTACTAAAAAACAAGAAATTGCAAAACATGATGAAAGTAAAATTCAAGAAAATACAGTAGTTGAGGAAAAAACAGAACAAGTAGAAGAAAAGACAGAAGAACCAGCTCTGGTAGAACCACTTACTTTTATTGCACCAGTAAATGGCGAAATAATGAAAGATTTTGCAAATGAAACATTGGTTTATTCTGAAACATTAGAAGAATGGACAGTTCATAATGGAATTGATATAAAAGCTCCAAAAACAACTGTGGTTATAGCAAGTGCCGAAGGTATAGTTGAGAGCATAAAAAATGATCCTAGATATGGTTTAACTGTGACAATTGCACATAGAGATGGATTTAAAACAGTATATTCTAATTTATTAACAGCAGATTTTATAAGTGAAGGTCAGGAAATAGAAAAAGGTAGAACAATAGGTACTATTGGAGAAACAGCAAGTTTTGAAGTTGTAGAAGAAGCACATTTGCATTTTGAAATGATAAAAGATGGAGAATATGTAAATCCTACTTTGTATTTTAAATAGAAAGAAGGCACCTTTAATAGGTGCTTTTTAAGTATTTTACATTTTTTTGTATTGAAATATAAAATTCAATATGATAAACTATAATTGTTAACTTAAAGAAAAAGGAGAAAATGTAATGAAAATTTTAAAAAAAATTTTAGCAGGATTTTTATGTGCTTTAATGCTTTTATCAGTTTGTGGAACATTAATATATTATGTAATCGCTGCATTACAATAAGGAGAAATTAGATGTTAGAAAGTTTATTGAATTCTGTAAATCAAGTATATAGAATTGATATTATAGAATATATAAAAAGTACTTTAAATAATCCAGCAGGTATAATACTTACTATTATAGATTTAGCTATTGTAATTACCTTAATAATATATGCTTGTAAAATGATTAAAAATACTAGGGCTTGGCAATTATTAAAAGGTATTGTTATATTAGTTATAATAACAATTATTAGTAATTTGTTAGGATTAAAAATCTTAAATTATATATTGTCTATACTTATGATGTATGGTGGTATAATGTTTATAGTTATATTTCAACCAGAAATTCGACGTGGTTTAGAACAACTTGGTGCAAATAAGTTCACAAATTTTTTAGGATTAAATAAAGATATAGAATCAAAGAAAAAGGAAAATGTATATAAAATAGTAATAGCAGTTATGGAACTTGCTAAGTCTAAAACAGGAGCTTTAATCATTTTTGAAAGAGATGTTAAAATTCAAGACATTATATCAACTGGTATTCCTATTGATGCAGAAATTTCTCCACAATTATTATGTAATATATTTATACCAAATACACCTCTTCATGATGGTGCAGTAATCATTAGCGATAATAAAATTGCAGCAGCTTCTTGTATGTTACCATTAGCAGATGATCAAGATATAGCAAGAGAATTAGGAACAAGACATAGAGCAGCCATTGGTGTTTCTAAGGAATCAGACTGTATTGCAGTAGTAGTATCAGAAGAAACTGGTAAAGTATCTATTGCCAAAGATGGAACTTTAATAGCAGATTTAAGAGAAGATGTTTTAAAGAAAATATTGCTTAAAAATCTAATAAATGAAGGTAGAGTTAAGCAAGAAAAAAATGCAAATAGTGATTTAAAAAAATCAGAACAAAATAAAGGGTAGATTAAAATCTACCCTTATAGTTTTGCTTAAACTATAAATTTATTTATTGCTTCTGCAAAGGCTCCATCTGTTACATTCTTTTGTGTAACATATTGAGCAGCATCTTTTAGTTCGGAATAAGCATCTCCAACAGCAATTCCAATTCCAGAATGTTTTACCATTTCTAAATCGTTTACATTATCGCCAATTGCAAGCATTTCAGATTGAGGAATTTGCAAATAGTTAGAAAGAAATGATAAAGCATGATTTTTGTTTATGTTGTTTGGAGCAATATTTATATATTCATATTCTTTATTTATAATATTATCTTTATAAACGCCTCTTTTACTTATTAAACTTGTACTTACAGTTAAATGTTTGTTTATATCTTTTTCTAAATCTGACAAATTATTATCACTACTTATAATAAAACTGAAAATGTCAGGTTGGTGTTCTTCAATATATTTTTCAATATCTGGAACAATAATAAATTTTAGTTCAGTGGAATTTAAGTCTTTTAAAATATAATTTCTTAAATCCATATATTGTAAATTTTCTGTAACTATTGAATCTTCTGTGTAAAAATGTATGTGGAGATTATTTTTTCTTGCAAGTTTTATGCAATAATTAATTTGTTTTTGTTTTAGAGTTTTTCTGTTTAATTCTTCGCCGGTTTGTAAGTCAATAATTTGAGCGCCATTACCAAAAATACCATATTTAGCTTGAAAATTTTGACAAATTGATTTTGAAACTGAATAAGATTTTCCAGTACAAACGACAAAATCAATATTTTTAGAATGTAGTCTATCTATGGCTTTAAAGTTTTCGTTTGCTATGAAATTATTACGATCAATTATTGTTCCATCCAAATCACTGGCAACAAGTTTTATACTCATTTACAATACTCCCAATACAATCGTTTAATACATTTGTAACTTACTTCGTTTGTTTTTATTGCTCCAATGTATAATATATCTGTAACTCACTTCGTTCGAATAGCTATATTATACCACAAAATGACAAAAATTACAAGTTTTGGACGATTATTCATGTGTTATAAACATTTACATATTACAAATTAATTGTTATAATAAAAAGACATTAAGTTTAAAGGAGTAAAATTTTGAGAAATATAAAATTACTAATAGAATATGATGGAACTAAATTCAATGGTTGGCAAAAACAACCTAATAAATTGAATATTCAAGGGGAGATAGAACGAGCAATAGGAGAAATAACAGGAGAAAAAATAGATTTAATTGCATCTGGTAGAACAGATGCAGGAGTAAATGCGCTTCGGACAAGTTGCTAATTTTAAAACAGAAAGCAATATTCCGATTGATAAATTTGCTATTGCAATAAATTCAAAATTAAAGAAGAGCATTGTAATAAAAGGTGCGGAAGAAGTAGATGAAAGATTTCATAGTAGATATTCAGTAAAAGAAAAAACATATAGATATACAATTAATAATTCAAAATATGGAACAGCTTTATATAGAGAGATGGAATATCATTTTCCTATAAAATTAAATGTTCAAAAAATGATTGAAGGAGCAAAATTTTTTGAAGGAGAGCATGATTTTTCTGCATTTAAAGCAAGTGGAACGAGTTCTAAAAGTAGTGTAAGAAAAATCTATAAAGCAGAGGTTTGGGAAGATAATGAAAGAGTATATATAGAACTTACAGGAAATGGATTTTTATATAATATGGTTAGAATAATAGCTGGAACTTTACTTGATGTCGGATTAGAGAAGATTAAACCAGAAGAAATAAAAGATATAATTGAAAGTAAAGATAGAAGCAAAGCTGGAAAAACTTTGCCACCATCTGGACTTTGCTTAATTAAAGTAAATTATATGTAATCACGAAAAAGAAAATTAGTGAATAAAATATATTAAACAAGGAGGTTTAATATATGAACAATTTGCTAATTTTTTTCGCTCTTCCAATAGCTACAATCATATTGGCTGGAATTTTTCAAACAATTATAAAATGTCCATATAAAATTGCAGGAATTACTTTTGCTATATATTTAATTGTTGCATTTGCTTTGGGTGGAACAGCTGAATTAATTATTGCTGCAATAATATATACAATATTGGCTTTTTTGACAGCATTGCTTGTTATGTTTTTTGAGAATAATTCAAATACAAATTCATGCTCTAATACAGCTAACAATTCATGTTCTAATACAAGTATAAATTCTTGCATAAATACAAGAACAAATTCGTCTTGTGGTTGCAGTTGTAGAAATAGATAAAATTTCATAAAAAAGATATACAAAAAAATTTTTTAATGATATAATCACATAGAATGGAAGAATTATATTTTTTAGAAAGAGGAAAAACGATGGGAAAAATCGTACTTTTAGATGACCTAACGATAAACCAAATAGCAGCAGGAGAAGTTATTGAAAGACCATCTTCTGTTGTAAAAGAAATGGTAGAAAATTCAATTGATGCTGGTGCAAAAAACATAACTATTGAAATTGAAAAAGGTGGAATATCGTTAATTAGAATTACAGATGATGGTTCAGGTATTGTAGCTGATGATATGGAAAATGCTTTTGAAAGACATGCAACAAGTAAAATAAGAAAGGCAGAAGATTTAGAACTTGTTAAAACAATGGGATTTAGAGGTGAAGCTTTGGCTAGTGTTGCAGCAATTTCAAAAGTAGAAATGGTTTCGAGAACAGAAGGTGAACAACTTGGACATAAGATAGTAATTGAAGGTGGAAAAACCTTGGAAACAGGCGAAGTAGCTACTCAAAAAGGTACAAGAATAACAGTTCAGAATTTGTTTTATAACACACCTGTTAGATATAAATTTTTGAAAAAAGATTACACAGAGGCTGGTTATGTAGAAACTGTTGTTACTAGAATTGCTTTAATAAATAGAGATGTAGCTATAAAGTTAATAAGCAATGGTAAAGTCTTACTTCAAACAAATGGAAGTGGCGATTTTAAAAATATTATATATAGTATTTATGGTAAAGATGTTGCAAATGGAATTATAGATGTTGATTATACTTATGAAGATATGAAAGTTACTGGTGTTATTGGTACACCAGATATTGCAAGATCAAATAAATCAAATCAAATGTTTTTTGTTAATAATAGATATATAAAAGATTTTAAATTATCAACTGCTGCTGAACAAGCATATAGAGAAGTATTACCATCTGGTAAATATGCTTTTCTTATTCTTAATGTAAAATTAGATTCAAAGAAAGTAGATGTTAATGTTCATCCAGCAAAATTAGAAGTAAGATTTGAGGAAGAAGCAGAAGTTTTTAGAGCGGTCTATAATGCAATAAAAGCAGGTTTGGCAACAATAGCTATAAAAAATAAAACACAAATTGAATTTGAGAAACCAGAAATAATTTTAGATGAAAAAAATATAACGCCAGTAGAAAAAGTGAAAACAGCTGTTGCAACAGAAGTGGAAGCTGTTTCTACTAATCCAGTAAGTACAAGCATTAGTGAAGAGATAAAAAGTGAACCAATAGAAGAAATATCTAAACATGCTGAAAATACAGAAGCACCAAAATCTAAGATTGCAGAAATTTTAAGTAAATTTAAAAAAGATGTTGAAGATAAAAAACAAGAAGAAGTTGAAAATGTAGAATTATCAACACCAGAAAAAGAAATAGAATCTAATGAACCAGCAGTATATCCTAAAATAGAAGAGCAACTTAAAGAAAATAAAGTTGAACATTCATTAGTAACTCCAATGGTTACTAATGAAGATATAATTGAAAAAGAAGTTGAATTAGGAAATACAAAAATAAGTAGTAATACGAGAGAATTGGATTTTGATATAACATCAGCTTTAAAAGAAGCAACACAAACATTAGATACTACTAAAAAAATTGAAATTCAAGATACGCAAATAATTCCAACTACCAAAGAAACCGTATCACAAGAAACTCAAACAGTAGATTTAAGTAAAGAATTAAAACAAGAAGAAAAAGAAGATAATAAATTTGATACAGCTGAGGTTAATATAGAAGAAGCAACTTCCAAAAAAGAAGATGACACAATTGAAGATACCGTGCCATCTATTGAAGCTGTTGAAAATATTACTTCAAAAATACTTGAATTAAAAATGAATAATATGGATAATACGCAAATGATAGATACATCTAGGGTTAGAGAAGCAATGAATGATACAAGTGAAATTACACCAGAATTTGCAAATATGTACAAAAAGACTTTTGGAGTAGATGCTAATATTATTCGTAAAGAACGCGAAATAGAAGAAAAAGAAAGAGAAAAAATTAATGTTTCAAAAGATTTTATAAATGCTGAAAATGATAATCTTTTTGAAAATGAAGAAGTAATTCCTGCAAGAATAAATTATAATCTTATAGGTACTGCTTTTGATACAAATATTATTATAGAACTTAATAATGAAATGTATATCATAGATCAAAATGCAGCATTTGAAAGACTTACTTATGAAGTAATAAAAGACAATTATTTTAATCCAGAAAGAAGAGATAGTCAAAATTTATTGTTGCCTGATATTGTTACTGTTACATATAGAGAAATGTCAATTGCACGAGAAAATATAGAATTATTTAATAATGCAGGTTTTATGTTTGAAGAATTTGGCGAGAATACATTAAAATTAACAGCAGTGCCAAGTCTTTGCGAAGACTTAAATACAAAGCAATTATTTATAAATGTATTAAATGAAATAGATAGAGTTGCATTAGATGAGAAAAAAGAAAAAGAAGAAAAATTTATTGTAGCTGTTGCAAAAAATGCAACAACTAGAATAAATAGAGCACTCGATGAGAGAGAAATTGATGAATTATTACAAAGATTATTAGTTTTAGAAAATCCATTTGATACTGAACATGGCTCAATAACTGCAATAAAAATGAGTAGAGCAGATATCGAAAAGAAATTTTCTAGAAGAAAGTAGGAAAAAATGAAACCAAAAATAATTGTAATTGTTGGTCCTACTGCATCACGGAAAAACTGCGATTTCAATAGAACTTGCTAAGCAAATAAATGGTGAGATTATTTCTTGTGATTCAATGCAAATTTACAAAGATATGGATATAGGAACAGCAAAAGTTACAGAAGAGGAAAAAGAAGGGATAGAACATTATTTAGTAGATTTTGTTTTGCCAAGTGAAAGATATACTGTTTCAGATTTTAAAAATGATTGTGAACAAGCAATAGAAAAAATTTTAGCAAAGGGAAAAACACCAATTATTGTTGGTGGCACTGGTTTATACGCTAATTCTGTAATTTACGGCATTGAATATCCTGAATTGGAATTTGATGAAGAATACAGAAATTCACTTATGAAAGAAGCTGAGACAGAAGAGGGACTTAAAAAACTTTATGATGAGGCTGTTAAGATAGACGAAAAAGCAATGGAAATTATTAGTCCAAATGATAAAAAAAGAATTATTCGTGTTCTTGAAATTTTCCATGCAACTGGAAAAACAAAGACAGAACAGGAAATTTTATCAAGAGCAAAAGGTGTAAAATATAATTATAAAGTTTTTGGTATTACAATGGATAGAGATTTGCTTTATGAAAGAATAAACAAAAGAGTAGATATTATGATTGAGCAAGGTCTTATAGAAGAAGTTAAAAATTTACTAGAAAAATATTCTACTTTCCCAACAGCTATGCAAGGTTTAGGATATAAAGAGGTTGTAGAATATTTAGATGGAAAATTGACAAAAGATGAAATGATAGAAAAGATAAAACAAGAAACAAGGCATTATGCTAAACGACAACTTACTTGGTTTAGAAAAAATAAAGAAATAACATGGTTAGACGCAACTAACAATATGCAAAGTAATATAGATATTATTTTGAAGGGATGAAATAAATTTGAATAATTCAAGAATGGCAAAATTCAAATTCCTGATTTCGATTGTTATTATTATAAGTGCAGTTTTCTTTATAATAAACAGTACAAAACTTTTGAAAAAACCAACTGATACATTTGTTGTAGAAAAAGGTTCAATATCTTATGAAGAAACTGGAACTGGTTATATTATTAGGGACGAATACCTATTAGAGGGTGAAAATTTTAAAAATGGTATGGTACAAATAAAATATGAAAATGAAAAAGTTTCAAAAGGTGATACTGTTTTTAGATATTATTCCAATAATGAAGATACATTAGTAAAGAAAATTGCAGAATTAGATGAACAAATAAATAAGGCTATTGAAGAAAATCAAAGTATGCAAAAACCAAGTGATATGCTTAGTATAGAAGGACAGATTGAAGATACTTTGGATATTATGCATAATACAAATGAAATCAGAAAATTAGATGAGTACAAGAAAAAAATAGATAGTTACATAGCTAAAAAGGCTCAGATTGCAGGGGAACATAGTCCAACTGGTTCGCTAGTAAAAAATCTTGTTGAAGAGAGAAGAAATCTAGAAGCAGAATTGAACTCTAATGCTGAAACAATTACAGCTCCTGAATCTGGTATAGTTTCATATAGAGTTGATGGCTTAGAAGGAATTTTAAAATGTAATGATTTTAGCTATTTGAACAAGTCGGCATTAGATAGTTATGATGTAAAAACAGGAGCAACTGTTCCACAAAGCAATGAAAAAGGAAAAGTTGTTAATAATTTTGTTTGTTATTTAGCATCTTGCATGAAAACAGAAAAAGCAGATAGTGCTAAGATAGGAGATAAAGTTACTATAAGACTTTCAAATACAAAAAAAATTCCAGCTGAAATTGTATATATCGGACAAGAAGAGGATGGAAGTAAAATTTTGGTTTTTAAGTTTAAAGATCAAATAGAAGAACTTATAGAATATAGAAAAATATCTTTTGACATTATTTGGTGGGAATATTCTGGATTTAAAATTAGTAATACAGCAATTACTACCGATGAAAATGACTTGTCATATATCAATAAGCAAAGTGTAGAATTTTCAGAGAAAATATTAATTAAAGTATTAAGACAAAATGAAACTTTTTCGATTGTAACTAATTATTCTGATGAAGAATTAAAAGAATTAGGCTTTACAGATGAAGAAATTTCAGATATGGTTGACTTGAAATTACATGATGAAATTATATTACATTAAAATTACAGAATTGTTTATTTTTAATAACATCTTTAAAAAGTATTGACATTGAATAAAAATAGTTAGATACTAAATGCATAAGATTATGCTACGAAAGAAGAATAAAATTAGGAGGTCTATTGAAGAAATATGGTATCAGCAGTTAGAAAAATTTTTAATAACTTTTTAGGAGAAAGTGATATTCAAGAAGGTTATGATGATGAATTAGATACAGAAGTAGATTATGAAAATGAATATGAGGAAGATAGTGAAAACGATGCTTTTAGCATGTTCAAAAGAAAAAATAAAGTTGTAGCTATGCCACAACCACAACAAATTAAAATGAAAATTTCAAAGCCAACTAATTTTGATCAAGTTGAAGAAATAATCAGCGAATTAAAGAGCAAAAATTCAGTTGTAATAAATTTAGAGTATGTTAGCAAAGATATTGCTAGAAGAATAATGGATGCTGTTAGTGGTGCTGCTATGGCACTAGATGGTCATGTTGAAAAAGTATCTAACTCTATATTTGTTGTTGCACCATTTAACTATGATATAGTAAATGAATTTACAAAAGAAAAAATTGAGAGTAAATTTGCAGCTCCATCATGGATAAAATAATAGGGCAATAGGAGGAATAAATATGCTAACACCTTTGGACATTGAGAATAAAAGATTTTCAAAGAAAATAAATGGGTATAGTGTAGAAGAAGTAGATGATTTTCTAGATCAAGTTACTTTGGAATATGAAAGATTGTATAAAGAAAATGCAGAATATAAAGTAAAAATTGAACAAGGTGAGAAAGATTTAGAACATTATAGAAATGTTGAACAAACACTACAAAATACTTTGGTAATGGCTCAAACAACAGCAGAAGATGTAAAAAAAGCTGCTCAACAACAAGCAGACCAAATAATTAGAGATGCTCAAAGTGAGGCAAGACGTTCAGTTGATGATTTGAATAGGCAACAATTTGAAATTACTAAAAAAACAGAAGAGCTAAAAAAGCAATTTGAAGTTTATAAAGCAAAAATGCAAGCTTTACTTATCTCACAATTAGAAATTTTAGAAGATGAAAATAAAAATTCAGAAGAAGTTTAGAGAATATATTAAAGGGATTAACAATTAATAGTTAATCCTTTTTTGTTTTTTAATTAATTGCTAAAATTTAACAAAAAAATTAAGTATGTATTACAATTGCGTTAATATTATTGACTTATTGAATATTTGGAATAAAATAGATATATATAATAGTAGGAGTATAATTATGAGGATTATAGCAGGTAGAATGAAAGGTACGAAATTATTTACTCTTGATGGAATAAATACTAGACCTACTTTGGATAGAGTGAAAGAACCACTTTTTAGTATAATAAATTTCAACTTAGAAGATAGTGTTGTATTAGATTTATTTTCTGGTAGTGGTGCATTAGGTTTAGAGGCAATAAGTCGAGGTGCTAAAACAGCTTACTTATGTGATAATTCTTATGAGGCTGTTCGTATAATAAAACAAAACGTAGAAAAAACAAAAACTGCTGATGAAGCTATTGTTGTTTTTGAAAAGTTTGAAAAAGCTTTAAATGAGTTTAGTTTAAAAAATATAAAATTTGATATTATTTTTTTAGATCCACCATACAAGACGGATTATGCAGAAATAGCTACTAAAATTATAATAGAAAAGAAATTGTTAAAAGATAATGGAATAATCATTATTGAAACAGATTCAAAAGAGAAAATTGTGGAAAAAATACAAAACATAGATGTAACTATGTATGATGAACGAAAGTATGGTAGAGTAATTCTCCTATTTTTGCGAAAGGAGTAAAAGATGGAAATCTTTACATTATTAGAAACGTTAGAAGATATAATAGAAAATGCAAAAGCTGTACCATTTACTGAAAAAGTAATAGTAGATAAAAATGATATATTAGATTTAATCAAAGAAATAAGATTGAAACTTCCAGATGAATTAAAACAAGCAAAATGGATTAAAGAGGAAAGAGAAAGAATTATGGCAGAAGCTCATAAAGATGCTGATGACATAGTTAAGGAAGCTGAAAATAGAATTATCTCAATGATTGATGAACATGAAATTACTAGAAAAGCTTATGATAAAAAAGAAGAAATTGTAGCACAGGCTAATGAAATGCATAGAACAATTGTTAGAGATACGAATGTGTATGCAGATGAACTTTTGGCAAATGTTGAAGGTGCAGTAAAGATGTTAGAAGAAACTTTGGCAAATGTTGAAGTTACTATAAAACAAACAGTTGAAACAATTGAGAATAACAGAAAAGAGCTTAAATAAATTATAAAAATAAGACCACAATCTGAAATTTTCGATTATGGTCTGTTTTTTAGGAGGACAAGTTGGGAAGAAAGCGTAAGAGTACAAGTACAAGAAGTACATCAAAAAGTAATAAAAGTAAAAAACAAAGTAAATTTAGTCTAGATTTAGCAGTAATATCACTACTTGTAATTAGTGTATTATTGTTCGTTTTGATATATGGAGAAACAGGTGCAATAGGTGAGGTATTAAGTCCAACACTTGGGGGAATAATAGGTTTTATAAAATACTTAATTCCAATTGGAATGCTTGCTGTTGCTGTCTCTGTTGCAAGAGATGATAGAGATTATGTTCTTTCAAAACTTGTACAATATGTAATATTTTTAGCTTGTATTGCTGCTATGCTTACAATATTTCAAATATCAAAAGGAACAATTAATGTAGAATTGGAATTTAAAGAAATTTTGCAAGTTGCATATGATTTAGGAGAAAAGAACATTGGTGGTGGTACTGTTGGTGCAGTAATTAGTTACCCACTTATAAGATTATTTGGAATGTTTGGTGCTGCAATTGCAGCAGTTGGAACGGCACTTATATTATTAGTGTTCACATTTGGAATTGAACCTTCAAAAATTATTGCAGCATTTCTTGATAAGATTGATGAAGAGAGAAGTTATAGTAGAGAAGAAATGGATGCTGCTTATGAAAGAAGAAGAAAAGCTAGGAAATCTACTTTTGTAGAATTTGATGATGAGGTAGAACCAAAACCAACTGCTAGAAGAAAAACAAAACAAGAAATGAAAAAAGTTTCTGAACCAATGGAAGAAGATCAAATAACAATAAATGTTGCAACTGGTGAAATTATAGATGAACCTCAAACAGAAGAAAAATCACAAAAAGTTAAATTTAATTTATTTAATAGAAATCAAGAAGAAAAAGTTGAAGAAGAACCTGTATATGAAGAACCAGCTAAAAATAATCCAGATGAAATTGAGGCTAATTTATTCAAGGTTCAAGAAAAAACTAAGGAAGTTCAAACACAAGCTGTGCTTCAACTTGCACATAATGAAATTTCAATTGATGACGAAAACTATGAATTTCCTCCGATTGAACTTATGAAAGCAGGAGAAACCAAAAGTAATAAAGGAAGCAAAAAGGCTTTAACAGATACAGCTACAAGATTACAAAAAACTTTATATAGTTTTGGAGTTTCTGCCAAAGTAGAAAATGTTTCAGTTGGACCTGCAATTACAAGATATGAACTAAAACCAGCAGAAGGTGTTAGAGTTAGTAAAATTGCAAAATTGTCAGATGATATTGCTTTGAATTTGGCAGCAGAAAGCATAAGAATTGAAGCTCCAATTCCTGGAAAACAAGCTGTTGGTATAGAAATACCAAATAAAGAAAAAGAAGTTGTACATTTAAGAGAAATTATAGAGTCTGTTAAATTTCAAGATGCAGAATCAAATTTATCAATGGCACTTGGAAAAGATATTGCAGGTGATCCAGTAATTGCTGATATTGCAAAAATGCCACACGTACTTATTGCTGGTTCAACAGGTGCTGGTAAATCAGTATGTATAAACACTTTAATAGCAAGTATATTATATAAAGCTAAACCAAGTGATGTAAAGTTGCTAATGGTTGATCCAAAAGTAGTTGAACTTTCAGTTTATAATGGAATACCACATTTATTAATTCCAGTTGTTACAGATTCTAAAAAAGCTGCTGGTGCACTTGCTTGGGCTGTTCAAGAAATGGAAAACAGATACCAATTATTCGCACAAAAAAATGTTAGAGATTTAAAAGGTTATAATGCAGCGATTGAAAAAGATAAAGAAACAATGAGTGGAGAAGAAGCAGAACTTGAAGAAAAATATGATCAAGGTAAGCTTCCACAAATTGTTATTATAATAGATGAGCTTGCAGATTTAATGATGGTAGCTGCAAAAGATGTTGAAGATGCAATTTGTAGATTAGCTCAGAAGGCGAGAGCTGCTGGAATGCACTTAGTTATAGCAACACAAAGACCATCTGTTGATGTAATCACAGGTATAATTAAAGCTAATGTGCCATCAAGAATCGCATTTGCTGTATCTTCACAAATAGATTCTAGAACTATTTTAGATATGGCAGGAGCAGAAAAACTACTTGGAAAAGGTGATATGCTTTTCTATCCAATAGGTTCAAACAAACCAGTTAGAGTCCAAGGTTCATTTGTTGATGATAAAGAAGTTGAAAAAATTGTATCATTTATCAAGAAAGATGGAGAACAAAGTGAATATAGTAAGAAAATTCTTGAACAAATTGAAAATTCGACAAAATCAGATAAAGAACGTGATGAAGATATGATGCATGATGATGAAGATGAAACAGATCCATTACTTACAGAAGCAATAGAGTATGCATTAGAAGTAGGTCAAGCATCAGTATCAATGTTCCAAAGAAAATTTAAGATTGGATATTCAAGAGCTGGAAGACTTATAGATAGTATGCATGAGCGAGGAATTATATCAGGTTTTGAAGGAAGTAAGCCAAGAAAACTTTTAATGACAAAAGAGCGTTGGGCAGAACTTAATATGATGCAACCACCAGCAGGAAGTGAAAATTCTACTGATGAAGAATAATATTTGAATGGTGGAAGGAGGTTTTTTATAAAGATGAATATATTTTCTAAGTTAAAAGATTATAACTCAGAATTAGAGGAAATTTTAGATAGAAAATATTTCTCTTCTAGTATAAAAAATCTCCTTCTTAGTATGATTTATAAAATAGAGAATTCATATAATGATTATGCTACAATAAAAAGAGTTGTTAGAACAAAGCAAGAATTTTTGACAGAACTTGTTGAAACAATTAATAAGTTTTGTGATAATGTTAAAACAGTAGAACCAGACAGTAAAGGTTCAGATATATTGGAAAAAAACAAAGTTTTATCTTTAACTAACGAAAAGGAGAGAAGTATATTAGCATATCCTACTGAAAACTCATTATTATATGCAATATCAGATATCGCTCCAAAATATTTTTATATAAAAAATGAAGTAATATTTAAAAAAGTAATACAAGATATGCTTGTAGAAGGATATAATACAAACAATTTAGAAATTTTGGTAAATTTTAATGGATGGTCTTGGGATACAAAATCTAAGTCTAATGGAAAGTATATAAATAATTTAATTTATCAGAATTTCTTGTTTTTGCTAGGAGAAAATTTTTTAAAAGAATGGAGAACAACTAGTTCTAATAAAATAGATTATTTTTCTGAAATTGAAAATAGAATAAATACAATTGATAAAGATAATAAATTTTTATTATATGTCTGTAAAATTTTATATGCAAAAGTAACACCGAAAGAGAAAGAACAAATTGATTTAAAGATTAAAGAAAAATGTAAAGAACTTTCTAAAATGAAAGATAAAGATAAATTTTTAGAAAGCATGAGAAATAAAAAAATTAAACTTACAAAAGTGCTTCAAAAGATTGATTTAAGTTTAAGTGATGAAAAAGTTTTAGCAAAGGAATTTAAAAAAAGAAATAATAAATTAGATGATGATAAAAAAATAGGAAGCATAAAAATTTTCTTAAATATGTTATCAAGAGAAAGAGAAAAAATATTAGAAGAATTTAAAGAAGCATCAGATTTATCTCTTCCAGTAAATTATTTAAAACATAAGGCACATCTTGAAAGATATGAGGCTATTTATAGAAATAAAGAACCAATAGAAAAAGATATAATTGAAATGGAAAAATGTTTCTTAAAATTGATGGAGAAAAAAACAGTTAGTGCAACAACGAATAATGAAATTGTTGATATGATATACATTTTAAGATATTTAAAAAATATAAATATGAGTAAAGAGTATCAAGTAAAAGATATTCCTATATTAAACAAAAACATAGATAAAATATTAAAAATAGCAATTACAAGAGCATGCAAATCTGGAATAATTAAAATTGTAAGTATGGATATAAATACAAATTACGAAATTATAAAATTTGCAATAGACAGTACAATTATAGAATTAAATGAAATAAAGATATATCTAGAATGTGACAAAGATGAATTAAATGTAAAAGTTTACGATAAAGAAATTTATGAAAAAGAAGAAAAGCAAAAATTTAGTGGAAATAAGAAAGATATAGAGATTAAACAAAAGAAAATGACAAAGTTATTCAATTAAGATATTGAAAATACTTTGTACAAGGAGGAAACTATGAAAATTACTTTTTTAGGAGCTGCAAAAACTGTAACAGGTTCTAATTTTTTAGTTGAGGCAGCTGGAAAAAAATTTTTGGTAGATTGTGGAATGTACCAAGGAAAAGTTACACACGATTTGGAAAATTCAGATCCGTTTTTGTATAATGTTTCAGATATTGATTTTATGCTTTTAACTCATGCACATATAGATCATTCGGGAAGAATTCCAAAATTGTATAATGAAGGTTTTAGAGGAAAAATATATGCTACTAAGGCAACTTGTGATTTATGCGAAATAATGCTTCCAGATAGTGGACATATTCAAGAAATTGAAGTTGAATGGAAAAATAGAAAAAGAAAAAGAGAAGGAAAGCAAGCTTTACCTCCATTATATACAGCAGAAGATGCTTTGAAATCTATGGAAATATTTGAATCAGTAGATTATGATGATATTGTTGAAATTGATGATAACATAAGTGTAAGATTTAATGATGCAGGTCATATGTTAGGTTCTGCAATTATTGAAATTTGGGCTGTTGAAAACGGAAAAACAGTAAAAACAGTATTTACAGGAGATTTAGGAAATAATGATTTACCTTTATTAGATTCTCCTACAATGATAAGCAATGCAGACTATGTTGTAATGGAATCAACTTATGGAAATAGACTTCACATGAAAAACTTAGAAAAAGCAAATATGTTTTTAGATGTTGTTTCAGAAACTTTGGATAATGGTGGAACTGTTGTAATACCATCATTTGCAGTAGGTAGAACACAAGAAATTTTATATGAAATTGATAAATTAAAAGATGATAAAGGACAGGATGAAGAATTTGCTAAAAAATATCAAACTTTAATGAGAGCACCTGTGTATGTAGATAGTCCATTAGCAATTTCTGCAACAGAAGTATTTAATAAAAATACAGAATTATTTGAAGATGAAATACAAGAAAAAATGAAATCAGGAGATCATCCATTAGAATTTCCTGGATTAAAGTTTACTGTTACAGCAGATGAATCAAAAGCTTTAAATGAAAGTGATGAATCTTCAATAATAATTTCAGCAAGTGGTATGTGTGAAGTAGGTAGAATAAAACATCATTTGAAACACAATCTATGGAATCCAAACAGCACAATATTATTTGTTGGATATCAAGCGCCAGGAACTCTTGGCAGAAGCATAGTTGATGGTGCTAAAAAAGTAAAAATATTTGGAGAAGAAATTGCTGTAAATGCTAGAATTGAATATATTGAAGGATATTCAGGACATGCAGATCAAGAATGGTTATTGAATTTTGTTTATTCATTTATAAATAAACCTAAACATATCTTTTTAGTTCATGGCGAAGAAGAAGGACAAGAGGTATTAAAGTCAAAAATAGAAGAAGAAACAGAAATTCCAGTTACAATACCAGATTTTGGTGAAACTTATGAAATTACATCAGAAACTTTTGAGAAACTTGATGAAAGTGAAGAAGTTAAGAAATTTAATAAAGAATTTGTTAAATTTGATGTATTGGATAGAATTGAAAAGATGAAAGATGATATTGAGAATCTTGAAAATATTGTGCGTGATGAAAATTTCGAAGCTCAAAATGATGAAATAAGATCATTAAGTGATAGAATTAAAGAAATAGAAAAACAAATAGCAAATATGATAGTGAAATAGGAGATATAAATGGTAACAAAATATTTTAATGATGCAGTAATTGGAAACAGAACTGTTACTGCAAGCTTTTCAAAAACAGGTGAACTTTTAAGATTATATAGTCCAACAGTAGATTATAAACAATTTATAGAAAGATTTAATGTTGGTGTAAAAATAAATGATTCAGCAATGATTTATTTTCATAATGATATTAATAATGCATATATGCAAGAATATGCAGAAAACACAAATGTTTTAGAAACAGAAATCTTAAACACATATTTCAATTTAAGAGTTTTACAAACAGATTGTGTACCAATTAAAGAAAATGTTTTAATTAAAAGTTATAAATTAATGAATGAAAGTAATATAGATTTTGATTTGAATTTTTTAGTATATTCAGAGGTATTTTCTAACTTGAATAACGATACTTGTGGTTATTTTAAAAATGATACTTTAATTCAATATAATCATGATTATTCTGTATGTACTTTTGCAAAAGAAATTCCAAATTCTGTACAAATTAATGGTGTACAAAATAATATTATGGAAGGAACAATAGGCGGAAAGGATTATATTGGAATGTCATCAAATTCTGCAATAAGTTATAATTTTAAAATTCCAGCTGGTAAAAGTGCAAGTATTGCAATATATATTTATATAAATGATAATAATTCAAAATGTTTACTTAATGAACTTGATAATGAAATCGAAAGATTTAGAAAATTAGATATAAAAAAAGAAATAGAAGATACTAAAAAATATTGGAAAAAATTTGTTAAAGATCATGATAAACTAGGAATTAATAAATTAAATATTGATGATAGAATTAAACAAGTTTATAACAGAAGTATATTATTATTCCCACTTGTTACTAACCCTATAACAGGAGGAATTTCAGCTGGAATAGAAGTAGATGAAAATAAAACTAAATGTGGTCGATATTCATTCTGTTGGCCAAGAGATGCAGTATTTATTACTGAGGCTCTTGATGCTGTTGGTATGTCAGAAGATGCTGAAAAATTTTATAGCAAATTCTGTAAAATGACACAAAGCAAGAATGGTATGTGGGAGCAAAGATTTTATACAGATGGAAAATTAGCACCAGCTTGGGGGTACCAAATAGATGAAACTGCTTCTGTTATATTTGGTGCATATATGCACTATGAATCATGCAAAGATAAAAACTTTTTAAAGAATAATTTAAAAATGTTAGAAAATGGAACGATATACTTAGAAAAATATATAGATGACTTACTTAATAAAAAAGGAAAATTTGCTTTAAGTTATGACCTTTGGGAAGAATTTGAAGGTGTATCTTTATATTCAATATCAGCAATATTTGCAGCATTTAATAGTATGCTAAAAATATATGATATAGTAAAAGACATGTTTGAAAATAATAGATTAAAAATTGAGGCAATTAATAAACAAATTAAAAAATTAGAAGTTTTAGTGTTGGATATAAAAGAATATTGTTTAAGAGAATTTTATGATGATAATAAAAAATCTTATGTTAGAAATACAGTTGATAGAAAAATAGATATTAGTATGCTTGGTATTGTTACACCATTCAATATGTTTACACCAAAAGAGAAAAATATTCAAAATACAATAGAAAGAGTAAATATGACTATTCGTACATATACAGGTGGTTATATAAGATATGAAGGAGATTGCTATATGGGTGGATATAATCCATGGCCAATAGCAAACTTATGGATGGCATGTTATAATTTAGAAGCAGGAGAAAATAAAAAGGCATTAGAGAACTTTTCTTTTGTTACAACTTCTGCATCTGAATATGGTTTGCTAGGTGAACAAGTAAATAATGATGCAAGAAAACCAGCTTGGGTAATAGGACTTACTTGGAGCCATGCAATGTATATTATTGTACTTAATAGATTAAAAAAATTAGGATTAATATAAATCTTGAAAAAATCATAAAAATGTAATAATATTAGATTACAATAATAAAATACAGGAGCAATTATGGCAAAGAAAGTATCAACAGTTTTTGTTTGTAATGAATGTGGTTATGAAAGTAGTAAATGGCTTGGAAAGTGTCCTGCTTGCCAAGCCTGGAATACTTTTGTTGAGGAGAAAGCAATTCAAACTACAACAGCAAAAGATAGAAAAAAACAACAAGGAGAAGTGGTAAAATTAAATAGTGTTGTAAAAAAAGAAACTACTAGGGTTAAAACTGGTGTTGAAGAACTAGACAGAGTTTTAGGTGGTGGTTTTGTTAATGGTTCGCTTACATTATTGGGAGGAGAACCTGGAATTGGAAAATCAACTTTAATCTTGCAAATTTGCAATAGCTTAGCTTTAAATGGAAAGGTACTATATATTTCTGGTGAAGAATCAGCAGAGCAAATAAAGCTTAGAGCTGATAGGCTTGGAATCGATAATGATAATATATCTTTTTTATCAGAAACAGATATTGATAATGTTGAAGTGAGTTTAGATAAAGAATTACCTAAATTTGTTATTATAGATTCAATTCAAACAATGTATTCAGAAGAGATAACCTCTGCACCAGGAAGTGTTAGCCAAGTTAGAGAAATTACTGCAAGAATAATGAAAATGTGCAAACAAAAAGAAATTACAACAATTATAATTGGACATGTTACAAAAGATGGAAATATAGCAGGACCTAGGGTATTAGAACATATGGTAGATACAGTTTTGTATTTAGAGGGCGAAAGATATTTTACTTATAGAATTTTAAGAGGCGTAAAAAATAGATTTGGTTCAACTAATGAAATTGGTATGTTTGAAATGGAAGAAAAAGGGTTAATAGAAATTAAAAATCCATCTTCTATATTAATTTCAGAAAGAGATGGAAATCCAGCAGGTTCTATCATTGCAGTTAGTTTAGAAGGAACAAGACCATTATTAATAGAGCTTCAAGCATTAACTACATTTAGTGTTTTTGGCATTCCTAGAAGAAATGCGAATGGAATTGATTATAATAGATTAACTTTGCTTATGGCAGTACTTGAAAAAAGAGCAAATATGCAACTTGGAAATCAAGATGTGTATTTAAACATTGTTGGTGGAATTCGAGTTAATGAACCAGCTTTGGATTTAGCGTCAGTGTTAGCAGTTGCATCAAGTTTTAAAAATATAAGTATAAAAGAAGATGTAGTTGCAATTGGCGAAGTAGGACTTACTGGTGAAGTTAGAAGTGTTAATATGATTGAAAAAAGAATAAAAGAAGCAGAAAAATTAGGATATAAAACTTGTATAATTCCAGAAAGTAATAAAAAACTATTGAAAGAAAAATATAAATTAGATATAATAGGCGCAAAGAACATAATAGATGCTATGAAGTATTTAGGTTTAAAATAGAAAGGCGGAAGTTTAAATGAAGAACAAAACAAAATTAATGATTTGGATAATTATTGCAATTTTAGCAATTGCACTTTGTGGGTGTTTAACAGTTAATATTGTACTTGCAAAGACACAAGAAGTAAAAAATCCAATAGCTACATTTGAAGTTGAAAATTATGGAAATATAAAAATAGAATTATATCCTGAGTATGCTCCAAATACAGTATTAAATTTTATTAATTTAATTGAGACAGGATTTTATACAGGAAAAACTTTTTACGGAAAAGATGTTAATGCTATCTATGCAACAAGAAATGCAGATGGAACAGAAGCTGAACCAACAATGAGTGGTGAAGCAGAAGGTAGCAAATATCAAATTAATGGTGAATTCGTTGCAAACGGATTTGATAAAAATACATTGAAACATGAAAAAGGTGTTGTTTCAATGCTTAGAGAAGAATATTCAGCATATTTTGGTTTAACAGAACAAGGAAATAATTCAGCATCAGCTCATTTCCAAATTATGTTAGATACAAATAGAAACTTAAATGGTTCTTATGCAGCTTTTGGAAAAGTTATAGAAGGACTAGATGTTGTTGAGAAAATTTTTGCAATTGAAGCAAAACCAGAAGAAACAGCAGAAGGTGAAGAAGCTACTGTTTCAACACCAGATACTATTACAGAATTTGCAACACCAGCAGTTATAAAAAATGCAAGTGTTGAAACTTTTGGTGTAAAATACGGAATACCAGAAGTTCATGAAGCTTTTGATTATGATGCTTTCTTACAAAATTATTTTAATCAATATTATAACAATTCAGAAGCAAGTGCAGAATAAAATTCAAAAGAAAAAAGGAGGAATCCTTAAATAATATGAAAAACGAAAGAGGTATTACACTAATATCACTAGTTACAGCCGTAATCTTAATGATGATTCTGGCTACGATAACAACATATACAGCAATTGAATCGTATAGTAGTATGAGAGAGCAAGCTTTTGTTTCGAAGATGATAGCGTTACAAGAGAAAGTAGATGTTTTTTGTGATCAACATACTGTAAATGATATAAACACAATGGGGATAGGATATGCAGATGCAGGCACTAGTGAAAAAGCAGTGTTAGATGAAGTTATAGCATCAAGTGCTAATTTAAAAAGTTGGTTTGATATAGACAATATCGTTGGTAATTATAGATTTTTTACTACAACAGCTATTGCAGAAAAAATAGGATTAGAAAATTTTGATGTAGGAATTTGGCTAAATCCTTCAACTAGAAACGTTATAGCCGTTGAAGGTGTAAAAGTAGATAAAGTTATGTATTATAGACAGTATGATTTAACTGGTGGACAATCTTTACAAGCTCCTGTTATTAATAATAATACAATACTTGAATGTTCTGTTCAAACATATGATAATAAAGCAGATATAAAATTAGAAAAAAAATATACAAAAATAACTTGTAATTTAAAAAATGATACAACAGTAATTAGTAGTAAAGTTTTTACACATACTGATACAATTACTGTTACAGAATCAGGAAAATATCAAATAGTTGCAATAGATAATGATAGAAATACTGAGTTAGAAAAAAGAAGTGTAGATTTCACAGTTACAATTGTAAATAAACCATTGTTAGTTGAAGGTATGACACCAATAGATGAAAGTGGAAATGCTTTAATAACTGAGGAAGCTAAAAAGAATTGGTATAATTATGATGAAAGTGTACAAAAATGGGCAAATGTAAAATTAAAAGATGGTAGTGTATATGTATGGATACCACGATTTGCTTATAAAGTTAATACTAATAAAACCATTGATGTAAAATTTTTATCGGATTTTTCTAATATTACAACAGAAGGAAAAGCATTAGAAACTGGATATAAAGTATCACCAGCTTTCCAAAATGGTGTTGCAAGTGGTTTTGCAAATGGAGAGTGGGATAATGAAATCTTAGGCTTTTGGATAGCAAAGTATGAACCAACAGGAAATGCTGAAAATGGGGTTAATGCATTAACAGATTTTCCAAAATCAATTAAAGTAGCTAAAAAAAGTTGGGGAAGTATTACTCCAAAAAATGCTTTTGATTTATGTAGAAAAATGGAAAGTGATTATAGAGATAGATATTTTGGAACAACAGTTGCAAAATCAAGTGGAACTTTAATTGATGGCGTTTTTGGTAGTGATACAAACAATATAGATACACATCTTATGAAAAATTCAGAATGGGGAGCAGTATCATATTTAACTTGTAGCAAATATGGTAGAAGTGGAAGTCCAACAAAAAAATCAAGTTATTATGCTAATGCTGATTTGAGCAAGGAGTATTGCTCAACGGGTAAAAATACAACAGGTGTATTTGGATTAGTAGGTGGAAAGTGCGAATTAGTTTCAGCTGGACCTAATATCAATGGATATTTTAATTCTACAAATGTTTCAACTAAATATGCAACTGTATATACAAATAGTATAAGTGCAAGTACTATTATAGGAGATGGTATGAGAGAAACTTTAAGTTGGGGACATAAACAGGAAGCACCTACACAGTTAATTTGTAGAGGTGTAGATTATACTCAAACTTCTGGCATTGGATTATTTGCATATCAAAATAAGAATTATGATGCAAGTGAAAATACAACTTTCAGACCAATAATAATAGTAGAATATTAAAAAATAATTATAAAAATCTTAGTACAAAATGTACTAAGATTTTTTTGCAAAAATATTAAAAAAATGTTGCAAATTTATTGCTAAAAAATTACAGTAATGATAAAATTATATTCAGAAAAATATGGGGTGATACAGATGATAGAATTTGAATTTACTGATGAAGAAATTGAAGTTTTAAAAGAATATAGAAAAACTAACCAATTAATGATAAATCAATTGTTAGTTAGTAATGGAGAATCAGACATTGCTTTGCTTAGCAAGAAATCAGAAGATATGCAACCATTTTCTTATGACAGAGAAAGTGTGCGTATAAATTTAGATGCAATGATAAGAATATATGAGATAATGTTAAAATCATATTATTCAAAAGAAAATAGTGCATGGTCTTTTGTATATGGTACAACACTTGCAGAAATTGAAAAATTAAAAAATGAAATTTATATAGATTATTTTTTACATGCAACAGAAAATAAAGAAATAGATATGCCAACTATTATAAATTTTATTGGTGACAATGACGTTCCATATATAAATATAGATGAAACATTAAAAATAGAGACAGATACCCCCGAAATATTAATTGCTCCTTTTACAAAGATAAAAGAATTTAAAGAAGCACAAGAAATACAATTTGAAGAAAATAGAAAACTGCCTATATATAGTGTTACTCTTGAAAAACAAGATTTGCAAGAATTAACATTTGAAGAAAAAGAAGCTGTATATAATTATATTTTAACATCAGCAGATGTTGTAAATCAGAAATTACAAGAAAGTATAAACTATGATGAAGATACTTTAAATAATAATGAAAACATAAGAAAATTAGAACAACTATTATCTAAATATGAACTTGAAATCAAAAAGAAAATAGATTTTAAAGACTATCCAGAATCAGAGCAATTAGCTGACAAAGCAGACATTGAAAGAATAAAATCTGAATTATCAGATTTACAAGATAGTAATTCTAATATTTTTGAAGAAAAGAAAATGGCAGTAGATTTTATAACAAAATGGAAGAAAAATATTGCTGTATATGTAATGGCTGAATTTAAAGAACTTGAAATGAAGTATGAAGCAGAAAGAAAAGTTTTAAAAGAAAACTATTCAGAAAAAATGAAAAAATATGAAGAAGAAGCCAAAGAGAAACATGAAAAGTTAAAAGAAGGAAGCTTAGAAGAAATAGCAAAAGCAGTTGATAAAGAATGCGATGAAAATATTATTCTAGCAAAGAGATTAATAGAAGATATTAAAAAACTTATAACTAAACAGCAAAATCATGCAAAAATAGCAGGAAATATCGGAGCAACATATAGTGCACTTAATAATGCTTTTGATATGAAAAAAGTTACAGAAACATTATTAGACAAAGTTACAGCTATAAGAGGAAAAGCAAAAGAACTTTGTGAAGAAGAAGATAGAGAAAATTTATCAGAAAAACTTTTAAAAATTTCAGAAGTTAATTTACAAGTAGGGACTTTAATTAATTATTTGAACAATCCAAAGAGTTCAGTAGGACAATCTAAAATTAATAGATTTGAAGAAATGACTATAATTGAAGAAAACGAATTAAAAAGAGGTATTGCAGAAACAATTTTAAATGTTAGAGGAGAAGCTGAACTAAAAAAATTAAAAGAAGATTTAGAAATACTTGAAGAAAAAGGAGCTTTTAAAAGATTTATAGGATTTTTTACAGGTTCTAATAAATTAGATGAAGTAAAAGAGGAGCAAATTGAAATAAGACAAAAAGCTATCAGAAAAACATTATCTCAAAAAATGAGTTTAGTATATAATTATAGTATCCATGAATTAGTTGCTGAAATTCAAATGTTTTTAGAAGATAATGAAGATGACGAACTTGTTGAAGAAGATATGTATATTCTTCAAAATATGGAAAATGAGTTAAGGCGTAATTTTATAATATCAGATAGTAAAGTTAGAGACATAATTGAGCAAAGAGAAAACAAAAATCTTCCAGTTGAAGTAAAAAGAATAACTAAAAGAGAACTAATTGAAATTGAGACATATCGTTTTTTAAACAAATATGGATATGACAGAAGAAACGATGAAGAAGAAAATAATCAATATAAAGATACAATGCAAAATGAAATCGCTAGAATTGTTGATTATATAAGTAGTTCTAAAATTTTAGAGATATAATTGAGTTTATAAAAAGAAGCAAAGAATTGTAAGTTCTTTACTTCTTTTTGTGTTAAATCAGTAAATAAAACATCTCTTAAAAGAAATTAATTACATCTAGAAAAAAATTAATATTTAGAGATGTATTTTTAATATTTAAAAATTTTTAAAAAAAATTGAAAAAATGTGTTGACTTTAAAAAATAAAAGTGCTATACTAAATAAGCTGTCGGAAAGATAGC
>CAPPGO010000011.1 GCA_948678575.1 uncultured Clostridia bacterium | reverse complement strand
AATGATATATGGGTAGCAGGAGAAGATTCTTATGTATTAGGTTTGAATAGCAGTGGAGATGTAGAAAAAGTACCAAATTTTGTTCTATTAAAAGATTATTTAAAGGGACAAGAAATATATGAACATATAAATGGAAAAGTTAAGGATTTTTGTTTTGCTACAAAAACTTTATATATTTTAACAAATGAAGAAGACAATAATACTTTATATGTTTCAGGACATTACTTATCCTATGGTTGGACACCATATTCATATATAGGAACAGGATTAGAAGAACATGCCAAAATACCAACTAAAATTTTTGATAAAGTAGAAGACATCTATATGGCAAATTTAGAAAGAATGGCAGTACGAAAAGAAAATGGAAAATTCGAACTATATACTTGGGGATGTGCAGATGGTGCAGCAATTCCAAGAAGAAGTTTGGTCCCAGTAAAATGGAATGATGGAGATACAGCATTTGCAGATGCGATTGAAGTGAATTTGTGGGAAATATCTTATGATAAATCTTATATAGGAATAAAAAAGAATAATTCTTATGATTTAAGAGTTTGTGGAAGACATGGATATGGAGATACTGTTAATGGTTTGGGGATGACAGTATATACATATACAAGTATTCCATATGAAAATCAAAATATAGTAAAAAACTGTGTTGCAGCAGGACATGGAACTACATTTATGTTTTTAACTGAAAAGGGAGAATTATTTGGCTTTGGAAAACGTTCAACTTTGGGAATTGGAACTACTGATACTACATCAGAGCCAAAACCGATAAAATTGTCAGTTAATGATAGTAATGGGACTGAATGTGAAGTTGATAGTATTACAGCTGGAAATGGATTTTATATTGCTATTACAAAAGATGGAAGAGTTTTTGGAACAGGAAATAATAATTATGGAGTTTTAGGACGATGGATAGGAATAGACAGAAAGCAGCCAAATAGTAGATATAAAACAGCATTTGAATGGGTGGAATGCCCAGAACTTGAAATATAAAATACTAGAAGTGGTTTTCCTTCTAACATATAGATTTATTAGAAAGGGAGTTATATTTAGTATAGCTCCTTTTTGCATAAAAAAACAACCAATTAAGGTTGTTTTTCGTTAAAATAGTATATTAACGACTTCTTACAAAATTATAATACACATAAATTTGTAAGAAGTCAAGCTTTCCATAATAATTTTTTAGAGCAATTTTTTTGCTCTTTTTTTTATTGAATTAAAAGTCTTAAATTCCTGATTTAGTAAGAAAAACACAAGATATGTTATTTCGTTAATATACTATTTTAACGAAATAAATTATGTACACAAAATGCTAAAAATTGTAAAATATTTAAAATGTAATGGAATTTTGCCATTACATCTTAATAGTATTGAATGTAATTTATAAAAAGTTCTTTGTGTACATGAAAAATGTGAGTGGTTTCCCTCACATTCGGATAAAATCCGTGTTTTTGTGTATGAGGGGAACTTTTTTGTGTGAAAAAATCCCCTCTTAAAAAAAAGAGGAGGAAAACATAAGAAATGAAAAAACGAAAGAAAAGTGTTTTGAAACAAAATGTTTCGAATATAGAAAATTGCGTTAATCAAAACACAGAAAAGCAAATTGTTAATTTGAAAAAAAGCAGTCGGAATAACATTAGTAGCATTGGTAATTACAATAATAGTAATGCTAATTTTAGCAGGTGTTTCTATTAATGCGATAGTAGGTGAGGATGGAATATTAGCAAAAGCAACGAATGCTACTCTTATATCGGAAGAAGTAACAAGAAGGGAAGCATTAGATATGATATTATTGGATTATAATTCTAGTGAATTTTTAGGTGAAGCAGAAGGAATGCATAAATTCTTATCTAAAATACAAGATGAAGGACAAATAGGAAATTATGCAATAACTACTGATGAAGATTATGCAATTATAAAATATGATGATAAAAGTTATGAAATAGTAAGAGAAAACGAAGGTAGTACATATTACAAAATATCAGATGAAGTAGATGGAACTATTTTAGAAGATGGAGATAATATTATACTAACTCAAAAAACATTAGATACAGAAGATGGATTTGTATTTGAAAATGGAAAATCGTACATAGTATTAGATGAAAAATTAACAGCAGATGAATTTGACTTTAATATTCAAGCAGGTGAACCAGTAACAATAAAGATTATGCATGACATGGATATTGATAATGAAGATGTGCCAAACAGAAGTGCAATAAATTTGGAAGATGGAGCAACATTAAATCTATATGTTTATGGAAAGGTAAATGTAAATTCTAGTTTTGGTGAAGCTGGTCAAGCTGGTGTTGTAGCAGGAGCAGAAGGTGGAGCAGGAGCTAATGCTGGAATACGTGTAACAAAGAATTCTACTCTTAATTTATATGGAACAGGAATATTGACAGCACAAGGTGGAAATGCAGGGGCTGGTGGGGATTCTTTTAAAAGAGATTTAGGTGGCGCTGGAGGTGGTGGAGCTGGTGCTGGAATTGGTGGCAATGGTGGAAAAGGTGGAAATGCTGGCGCTGGAAACCATGGAGGTAGTCCAGAAGGATGTAGTCAAGATTCTGGAAAAGATGGAGAAGCAGGTGAGGATTGTGGTATCGTAAACATATATAATACATTAACAGTTTATGCTTATGGAGGTGCTGGTGGCTCAGGAGGTGCTGATGCTACTGAGACTGGCGGAACAGGAGCTGGTGGAGGTTATCCAGGAGCAGGAATTGGTGGTGGTGGAGCTGGTGGTCGGTGGTTCTGATCATGCTGATGGTGGTGGAGGATATTCAGGTGGTTCTTCTCAATGGTGCACAGAATATGGAAAAAATGGACATGGAGGATATTCAGATATAGATATACATAGATTTGGTGGTGGTGGTGGATATTTGTCAAAAGGAGAATGCGAACTTGGAAATTATGCAGGTGCAACAGCAAGAGCAAGTAGTTTAGGTGGTCAAGGTGGAATTCCAACCATGGATGGATGGTATTTGCTAGAAGGTGGTTCTGGCGGAATTGCTGGTAAAGGAGGAAATGTAAAAACATCTAGTGAAGCTAAAATATATGCTTATAATGGAAATGAATGTACTTTAAATAAAACTGATGAAGGATATTATGAAAAACCATTAGAAATATATATACAAAAAGGAATTTTAATTGGTGTATATAAAACAAACAAAAATTGGAGTGAAGAGATAGAAAATTTTTATGAAAAATTATTTAATACTAAATATTCTGTAACAAAAGCTAGTGGAACAAAATGTGATGATATTGTAAATGTATGTTTAAGACAATATTCTTCAAATACTAATTTAACAACTAGTTATGGGCAAGGAATTGGTTCTGGTGCAGGATATATAGAATTATCAAATGGTACATATACAGTAGATAGTAGTATGAATTAGATAAAAAATGGCTATATTTTATATAGCTATTTTTTTATTGACAATATTATAAAATCATGATATATGTATAAAAATCTTAAAAATCTATAAACCATTCGGTTTAAATATCCAAACAAAAAATATAAAATAAAGAAGGTGGTTATATGCTGGTATAGAAGGTTAATAAACTAATTGTTTTATTGACTAAAATTTGATGTAAATATATAATTAAAAATGATAGGGTAATAGAATAAACTAAAAGGAGGTTCTATTATGACAATAGACGAATTGTATCAAAAATTAAGCACAGAAGTGAGTGAGAAAATCATTCAAAATGTACAAAAGAAAATGGACGAAAGATTTGATGTATTAGAAAAAAGGATGGATAGGCTAGAAAAAAGATTTGACATATTGGAAAACAGGATGGATAGACTAGAAGAAAAATTTGATGCATTAGAAAGAAGAATAGATTCGTTAGAAGAAAGAATAAATATATTAGAAAAAAGAATAGAAAAATTAGAAAAAGAAGTCGCAAGTATGAAAAATACTATGATGGACATGTGTGAAAATATAACAGAACTTAGAGAAGATGTTAAAATAATTAATACAAGATTAGATTCCTTAGAGAATAAAGTGGATTCTCTTGAAAAGAGATTTAAAGAGCATGAAGAAAATTATTGTATAGAAAGAAAACATATATTAAACCATATGAATATGCTAGCAGAAAAAATAGGATAAGTAATATAATTGTAATGAAAAAGCACTTGATAAAAAATGTTTTTTTGGTTAAAATCATAGTATATAAGAAAGGAATTTATATATATGAAAAATATAAAAAATCAAAAAGGTGCAATTTCATTGTTTGTTATTTTGGCAATGCTTTTCTTCTTAGCATTTATATTAGGAGCATATTCTATTGCTAGTAGAAGAAATTCAGCACAATTGGAGACAGTTCGTGAAACTGCAAAAATATATTCAAGTGGTGTTGATGCCAATTCTCTTTATGATTCTATGTTAGCTACAACACCTAATACTACAATTCCAATTACAACTTTTGAACAATTAAAAGAGGCTAAAAGGATTCAAGAAAATGCAACTTTACAAACTAATTATACAATTAATGGTAAATTATATACATATAAAAAAGGTGCTTCTTATGTATTAGCAAATGACATTATTTTAAATATGGAATCTGAGATACATGGAAAAAGTGATATATCAATATATGATTATATACTTTATGATAAAAACAATTATAATATAGATTTAAATAATCATAACATATATTATAAATTAAAGGATGGTTCTTTGTGGAAATGTATTTTTTATCAAGATATAGGAACATCGCAAGCATCTGCAAATAAATTTACAAGTGCTAATGCAGGAAAATGTTATACAGCAGATAAGTATAGTATCTTAGCTAATGGAATTGATGAATTTAGACAATCATGGTCTAGTAATACTAATTATGAATTTTTATTAACATATAGTTGTGTTTCAGGTAAATTTGATATAACTAATAAAAAATATCAAAGATGGAAACAAACTAATAATCCTACAAAAGAAACATGTACAGAAGGAGATGGCAGTGCAAAAGCAGTTGGTTATGAATCCGTAACAGAAGGACTAGGAACAGGTAACTTTTGGGGTGGTTTGACGTTGTCATCACCATCAGCAGTAACATCTTGTTATTTGAATGGTTCAGTAGGTCATGGAAATTGGTTTTATGCTGTTGGAGCTTATAGTTGGCATAGTACATATGGAATACCATCTTCTGATGCAGTAGGTGGTTCTGCTCGAGAATGTTTACTTTTTGTGCGTATAAAATAAATTTAATTAAATAGTCATAAAAAAAGTACTTCCTAATATACTTTAATAAAAGTGTACAAAATTAGGGGGTATTTTTTATGGATAACTTAAATATATATCAAGACATTAAAACAAGAACACAAGGAGATATATACATAGGAGTTGTAGGACCTGTAAGAACTGGAAAATCAACATTTATTAAAAGATTTATGGAATTATTGGTTTTACCTAATATAGAAAATGGATACAAAAGAGAAAGGGCTATTGATGAACTTCCACAGAGTGCAGGTGGAAGAACAATAATGACAACAGAGCCTAAATTTATTCCAAATGAAGCTGTAAATATTACATTAAGTGATAATATTACATTAAAAACTAGATTAGTAGATTGTGTTGGATATTTAGTAAACAATGCGATTGGTTATATGGAAGACGAAATGCCAAGAATGGTTAAAACACCTTGGTCTGAACAAGAAATGCCATTTGAAACAGCAGCTGAACTTGGAACAAGAAAAGTAATTGTGGAACATTCAACAGTAGGAATTGTAATTACTACTGATGGTTCAATAACAGATATACCAAGAGAAGACTATATTGAAGCAGAAGAAAGAGTTATATATGAATTACAAGAAATAAATAAACCATTTGTAATTTTGATGAACTGCTTAAATCCTTATGATGCATATAGTATAAATTTAGCAGAAGAATTATCAAATAAGTATAATACACCAGTTATTCCAGTAAATTGCGTAGATTTGAATTTAGAAGATATAAATAATATTTTTTCTAAGATATTGTATGAATTTTCAATTGAAAGAATAAATGTGAATTTTCCAAATTGGATAAATAGTTTGGAAATGACTAATCCATTAAAAGAGAATTTATATTCTAAGGCAAGAGAAACTTTTGAAGATGTACAAAGAATAAAAGATGTAGGAAATTGTTATACAAAATTTTCTGAATGTGAAGAAGTAAAGAAAGCAGAATTGGGGCAAATAGATTTAGGTACAGGAGAAGTATTTGTTAATGTAGAATTGCAAGAAAGTTTATTTTATCAGATGATTAGTGAAATAACAAACATGGATATTAGCAGTGAGGGTGATTTATTTTCTTGTATTACAAACTTTGCAAAAGTGAAAAAACAATATGATAAAATGGCATATGCTTTGCATGAAGTAAATGAGAGAGGATATGGAATTGTGTCACCAGGAATAGATGATTTAATTCTTGAAGAACCAGAAATTGTAAAACAAGGTCAAAAATATGGTGTAAAATTAAGAGCAAAAGCACCATCAATACACATGATGAAAATAAATACGGAAACAGAAGTATCTCCAATTGTTGGAAGTGAAAAACAATCAGAAGATTTAGTAAAATATTTATTAGCAGAGTTTGAAAGTGATCCTAAGAAAATTTGGGAATCTAATATATTTGGAAAAAGTTTACATGAATTAGTAAATGAAGGCTTGCAAAATAAATTAGTAAGAATGCCAGAAGAGGCACAGAAAAAACTTCGCGAAACATTAGAAAGAGTAGTAAATGAAGGAAGCGGAGGACTTATTTGTATTATACTTTAATAAGTTTATATATAAACCAAAAACGCACTTTAAAATACAAAGTGCGTTTTTGGTTTATTATGTGTTCGTCAGAACTTTTCAAATTTTATAATTAATTATTTTTTAAATTATATAAATCATTATCTATACAGCTTTGAGCTCTTTTAGCAGTTTTAGGATCAGCTTTTAAAGCATTTTCTAAAAATTCTGGATGAGCTATAAGGAAGTTTCTCATATAAGTATATGGATCTTTTTTAAATTCTGTAAGCATGTCTAATTGTGATTGATTTATAATACCTAACTCGAAAGCTTCTTTAAATAAAGAATTATCTAATTTTACTAATGATAAAGATTCAATTTTTAATCCTTTTAAAGTTTCTTCACCACCTTCTAATCTATCAACAACAACAGCACTCCAATATATATCTGAACCTAATTTTTTGATAGCAGGAGCCCAATAATTTTCATAGCTTGAAGCTTTTGTAAGTAAATCTGCTACATGTAAAACTTTTTTACCTTCTAATTTTGTAACTTCTGTACATTCTTCAAAATCACAAGTGCTTACAACAGCAGATTGATCTTTAAATAAAGTTATATGTGGTAATCCAAGAAGATAAGCAATCATCATAGAAAAATACCAATCTCTTCTTTCTCCACCTGAAACATAGTCAATTACTTTTGTGTCAATGTTTTCTTGAATTAAAGTTTTTAAAGAATCAATTGTTGTTTTGAAAACTTCATTTCTTTCGTATTGTTCTAAAACTTTTTCAAAAATCATTCCTGGTAAATCTGTTTTTGTTTCTGTTTCTAATGAATTAGTTATGAAATTTAAAAGTCCAACAGCATCTGATTCATTACCATATAAGAAATGAGTGTTTACAAAATATGGTGAAATTAATCCAGAAGTAAGCCAAAAAGGTTGGTCAGCTGAACTAACTCTAAAAGCATCTGTTTGAAATACAAATGAAACTAATTTATTACTCATAATAATACCTCCAAATTTTTACTAAACCTATAATATAAGAAATATATGTTAAAGTCAATATAAGTAGTCAAAAAATATTGTTATATTGTTTTTTTTATGGTGGTGTGATATAATCAACTGGAATTTTATGAATAACTTGGAGGAGTATATGAAAGAAACTAGTTATAGTGTTGAAGAAGTAAAAAATTTTAAAGAGTTATTAAATCATTCAATTAATTTGTATGGGGATAATAATATATTTAAATTCAAAAAAAGAATGTATAAAAAAGGAGAGACAGTAGAGTTCAATTATATGACATATAAAGAATTTGGTAAAGAAGTTGAAGCTTTGGGGACAGCGCTTAATTCTTTAAATATTGATAATAAAAGAATAGCACTTATCTCTAAAAATAGATATGAGTGGATAGAAACATACTATGCTGTTCTTACTGGAAGCAAAATCATAGTTCCATTAGATAAATCTTTGCCAAATAATGAGATTATATCATTGGCTGAAAGAAGTGAGGCAGAAGCTATTGTTTTTGAAGATAAATATTTAGATGTAATTAAAAAAATTAGAGATGAAAAATTATCTTCTATTAAATACTTTATAAATATGGATGCTGAAAAAGAAGAAGATGGAATTTTATCATATAAACAATTAATTGAAAAAGGCAAAAAAATGATTGAAGATGGAGATACATCTCAAACAGATGCAGTTATAGATGAGAATGCTATGGCTGTAATGCTATTTACTTCTGGAACAACTTCAATGTCAAAAGCAGTAATGCTTTCACAAAGAAATTTATGTCAAAATGCTCTAAGTATTTTAGCATACATGAAATTTGATGAAAATGATTGTACATTAGCACTTTTACCTTTCCATCATGCTCTTCCAGCTTTTGTTATGAATGTTCTTATATATGTTGGTGCAACATATACTTTCTGTGATGGACTAAAATATATTACTCAAAATTTAGCAGAATATGAATGTACTGTAATTGTCGCAGTACCAGCTATTGTAGAAGTAATTTATAAAAGAATAAAGAAACAGATAGAAAAAGAAGGAAAAACAAAACTTGTTAATAGTATGACAAAATTTACAAATGTATTAGATAAATTACATATTAAAATTAAAGATAAAGTGTTTAAAGATATTCATAATGCACTTGGTGGTCATTTAAGATTATTAATTTCAGCGGCTGCTCCAATAGATTCTCAAATTTTAGAAGGATTATTAGGATTTGGAATAAGAACAGTTCAAGGTTATGGTTTAACAGAAGCTGCACCAACAGTATCAATCGAAAATGATTTTGATGTAAGACTTGGTTCAGTAGGTAAACCAATAAAAAATGTAGAAATTAAAATTGAAGGAAGAGATGAACAGGGAATTGGTGAAGTTTTAATTAAAGGACCAAATGTAATGCTAGGATACTATAAAAATGAGGAAGCAACAAAGGAAGTATTAGTAGACGGTTGGTATCATACAGGAGATTTAGGTTATTTAGATAAAGATGGATTCCTTTATATTACTGGTAGAAAGAAAAATGTAATTGTTCAAAAAAATGGTAAGAATATTTTTCCAGAAGAATTAGAAGTACTTATAAATCATATTCCTTTTGTAAAAGAAAGTATAGTTTATGGACGACCTACATGGGATAATGATTTAGATATTTGCGTAAAGATTGTTTATGATAAAGATGAAATAAAAGCAGTTCATGGATATAAAAGTGAAGAAGATATATTAAAAGATATGAAAGAAGCTATTGCAAAGATAAATGAAAATATGCCACCATATAAACATATTAGAGATGTAATAGTTACAAGTGAAGAACTTATAAAAACAACAACAGCAAAGGTAAAAAGACATGAAGAAATAGCAAAAATATTAGGAGAAAATAAATAATGAGTAATATAATTGGTCTAGTAGTTTCTGTATTATTTATGGGAATTATAATAATGTCAGGAAAACTATTTGAAAAAGCAGGAAAAGAAGCCAGCAGAAAATTTATACACATAATGTTGTCAAATTGGTGGATTATAGCGATAGTATTTTTTGATAATATGTGGGTTGCTGCTTTATTACCAGCAGTTTTTGTAGTTGTAAATTATATTTCTTTTAAAACTAATCTTATAAAAGTTATGGAAAGAGATGAAAATTCAGAAAATAAAGATAGTTTGGGAACAGTATATTATGCATTGTCATTATTAATTCTTGCATTAATTACTTTTGGACCATTACAAAATCCATTAGTTGGACTTTGTGGAATTTTAGTTATGGGTTATGGAGATGGATTAGCAGCGGTTATAGGACAAGCAGTAGAAAGTAAAAAATTCAAAATTGCAGGAGACACCAAAAGCATTGCAGGTTGTATTACAATGTGTGTAATTACTTGTATGATATTAGCAGGATTTTTGTATTATAATAAAGCAGATTATTGGGCAATAAAGTCAATAGTAATTGCAGGATTGATGACTTTAATTGAAGCTGTTTCAATTAAAGGTACAGACAACATTACTGTACCACTAATCACTTCATTATTAGCATTTTTAATGGTATAGGAGAAATTATGGTTTTAGATAAAGTAAATTATCCAGAAGATTTGAAAAAATTAAATACAGAAGAAAAGAAAGTTTTAGCACAAGAAATAAGAGAAAAAATTATCAGTACAGTTTCAAATACTGGTGGACATTTAGCATCAAATCTTGGTGTTGTAGAACTTACAATGGCAATACATAGTGTATTTAATTGTCCTAAGGATAAGATTATCTGGGACGTAGGACACCAAACTTATGTACATAAAATTTTAACAGGCAGAAAAGATAAATTAGAAACATTAAGACAATTAGATGGAATTGCAGGTTTTCCAAAAACTTGTGAGAGTGAATATGATTCTTATGATACTGGACATAGTAGTACATCTATTTCTGTTGCATTGGGTATGGCAAGGGCAAGAGATATAAAAGGTGAAAATCATAAGATTGTAACAGTTATTGGAGATGGAGCTTTAACTGGTGGAATGGCGCTTGAAGCCTTGAATGATGCTGGAAGTAGTTTAAGCAATATTATAGTAATTTTAAATGATAATGAAATGAGTATTGCTAAAAATGTTGGTGGAATATCAATGGTGCTTTCAAAATTAAGAACCAAGGGATTTTATGTAAAAGGAAATTTAAAGAGCAAAAGGATCATAAATAAAATACCATTTTTTGGAAAAAAAGTTGTTAAACTAGTGCAAAGAACAAAAAGAGGTATCAAACAATTAGTTATTCCAAAAATGTATTTTGAAGATATAGGTTTTAGATATTTAGGTCCAGTAGATGGTCATAATTTAGAGAAATTAGAAGATATATTAAAAATATGTAAAGAGCAAGAAGGACCTATATTATTGCATGTTTTAACTAAAAAGGGAAAAGGGTATAAACCAGCAGAAGAAAACCCAGATATTTTCCATAGTACATCAAAATTTGAAATAGAAACAGGCAAGAAAATTGGAAATGGCAAAAAAGATTATTCAAAAACCATGGGAGATAAGCTTGTAACTATTGCTAAGGATAACAAGAAAGTGGTTGCTATAACAGCAGCTATGGCAGATGGTACAGGACTTGCAGAATTTCAAAAAAAGTTTCCAGATAGATTTTTTGATGTTGGGATTGCAGAGCAACACGCAATTGGTTTAGCTGGTGGATTAGCTAAGGAAGGATTAATACCAGTAGTACCAATATATTCATCATTTTTACAAAGAGCTTATGATCAAATTGTACATGATATTTGCATTCAGAATTTACCAGTTGTTATGATTGCTGATAGAGCTGGAATTGTGGGAAATGATGGAGAAACACACCAAGGATTACTAGATATGGCTTTTGGAAATACAATTCCAAACCTAAATATTATGGCACCAAAAGATTTTACTGAACTAGAAAATATGTTAGAATTTGCTATAAATCTTGAAAAACCAGTTTTAATAAGATATCCAAGAGGTTCAGAAGATATGAAATTTGAAAAACAAGAAGTTATAAGTCTTGGAAAAGCTGAAATTGTGAAGAATGGAGAAGATATATGTATAATTGCTATTGGAAAAATGGTAGCAAGAGCATATAATGTAGCAAAAGAATTAGAAGATAATGGAATAAGTAGCAAAGTAATTAATGCTAGATTTTTAAAGCCAATTGACGAAGAATTGATAAAAAAAGAAATGAAAAATTGTAGTATAGCAGTAGTTTTAGAAGATGGAACTGTAAAAGGTGGATTAAATAGTGAAATAGAAAGAATTATAGTTCAAAACAAATTAAAAGATATAGATTTTATTGCTTTTGCATATCAAGATGAATTTGTAAAACATGGAAAAACAGAAGAAATTGAAAAGAAATATCATATAGATACAGAAAGTATAGTAAATACAATTTTAGATAGCAAAAAATTAAAACTAAGATTAAGTATTAAAGAAATTAAAAATAGAGGTCAAAAATGCTTAAAAATGATAGAAAGCAATATCAAGGAGAAAAAATATCAGACAAAATAGAATTTTGCAGAACAAGAAATAAGATAGTACATACTGATTTTTTAGATATAGCAAGCAAAAGTGAAGCACAAGAAATTTTATTTAAAGAAAAATTTCAGAATTATTTTTTTGAAGGTGGAAAAGAAGGTGCTGACAGAAATATTTTAGTTTTATATCCTGATAAAATTTCAGAAGAAATGGCAAGAAAAAATATAGAAAATATTTTAGAAGTAATTAGAATAAAATTACCTAAGGAACTTAAATATGAACATAGAGATTATTTGAGTGGAATTATGAAATTAGGTTTAAAGAGAGAAAAATTCGGGGATATTATAGTAAATGAAAATGGAGCAGATATTGTTGTACTAAAAGAAATTGCAGAATATTTAAAAAATAGTTTGCAAGAATTAACTAGATTTAGAAAATCAGAAATTGATATAGTAAGTATATTAGGACTTCAAAATGTAGAGACAATTTTTGAAGAATTTACAATAATAGTTTCTTCTTTGAGATTAGATAATTTTGTTGCAGAAATTGTAAAATGTTCGAGAACAAGAGCAGAAGAAATAATTACTGAGCAGAGAGTTTATCTAAATTCAATATTAGTTGAAAAGGTTTCAAAGAAAATAAATGTAGGAGATGTAATAACAATAAGAGGAAAAGGCAAATTTATATTTAATGAAATTCAAAGAGAAACTCGAAATGATAGATTAGTTTTAGGTTTAAAAAAATATATTTAACTACTTGTATAATAATAAATTTTAATGATATAATGCAAAATATAAAGCATGAAAATACCAATAAATTGGGATAAGGAAGGTATAGAAATGCCATTAAAAAATAGAAATTGGAAAAAAATAATATCAGTAAGTGTGTTAATTAGTTTTATTGCACCAATATTATATTTAGTTTTTAGAATTGCAACAACAACTAATGATATATTACCTAATAGTGGTGAAATGAGAGTGCGTAGTGATTATGTACTTATGTTAGTTCAGTGTTTATTAGGTATTATAGCAATGGCAATTCCAAGTTTTCTAAGTAGAAAATTCAAATGGGAAATTCCAAATGTAATGTATTATTTTTATGTGTTTTTTCTATATGCAGCTATTTTTTTAGGAGAAATACAAAATTTTTATTATAGATTCAAATACTGGGATTTAATTTTGCATACACTTAGTGGAACAATGATAGGATTTTTAGGATTTTCTGTTATTGATATGTTAAATAGAGAAAACGAAAATGTTAATTTGAATGCATTTTTTGTAGCATTTTTTGCGTTCTGTTTTGCAATGACACTTGGTGGAATTTGGGAAGTATATGAATTTGCAAGTGATGGAATTTTAGGAACTAATATGCAAAAATATGCACTTGAAAGTGGAATAGAACTTCAAGGTAGAGATGCAATTTCAGACACAATGGAAGATATAATAGTTGATAGTGTAGGAGCACTAGTTGCAAGTACGATTGGTTATATTTCTATAAAATATAAGTTTACTTTTTTAAATAAAATTAAAATAAAAATTGGTAAGAATCAACCAACAAAAGAGAAAATGATAGGTGGTACCGATGAAACAGCCCATCTGAAATAGGAGGATATGATGATTAATTTAACAGAAGATTTGAAAATGGCAAGAATCGCTAGAGATAATGCTAAATCTACAACATATAATGTAGGAGCAGTATTGAAATGCAAAAATGGAAATAAATATACAGGTTGTAATGTAGAAAATCAAGGCATACAATCTATTTGTGCAGAAAGAGTAGCTTTTGTAAAGGCAATTTCAGAAGGTGAAACAGATTTTGAACGAATTGTAGTTATTGGTGCTCCAAAAGGTGGAGATGATTATGAAAGATGTTTACCATGTGGATATTGTAGACAATTCATAAGTCAATATACAGATAAAGATTTTAAGATATATACAGCTTATAACGATAAAATAGAAGAATATGCAATGGATGAATTATTACCATATTCTTTTGATGGAAACAAATAGTTGTGAAAAAAGTTTGCAAAAAAATGCAAACTTTTTTTAAAATTATATAAATAAAATTTTTGAAATATAAGTTTTTTCGTTAATATGTAATATTAACGACCTATTACAAAATTATAATACATATAAATTTGTAAGAAGTCAAGCTTTCCATAATAATTTTTTAGAGCAATTTTTTTGCTCTTTTTTTATTACTTGAAATTAATGAATGTATTGCAATTACTGATATATATTAAATTCACTGTTTTCGTTAATATTACATATTAACGAAAAATATTATGTAAATAATCAGAGGTGGTTTTCCTTCTGATTATACCAATAAAAGTGTAGAACACTTTTAAATTTTGTGTACAAAAGGTTGGAAAACAGATAAGTTTTGAAATTAGCTAAAATGTATTTCAGAAATACAAAAAAGTTTAATCAAAATTAAAATTATTTTCCAACTCATATATTTAAAGAGAAAGGAAAAGAAAAATGTGTAAACAAAAGAGGAACAGAAGGAAAACAAAGAATGATTTTTTTAAACAATCAAAACGGAATAACTTTGATAGCATTGGTGATAACAATAATCATAATGCTAATCTTAGCAGGTGTTTCAATAAATGCAATTGTTGGAGATAATGGAATAATAACACAAGCGCAAAAAACGGTTTATTTACAAGGTTGTGCAATATTAGAGGAATATTTTAATGAATATTATGCTTCTAATATATCTGAATTTTTAGATTCAGATGAAGCACCTTTATTTTGTTTGAAAAATGATCAACCTAATTGGTTTTACAATCCACCTTTGGGATATATAGTAGATAAAAGAGGAATGGTATATTATCTTATAAATAAAGATGGATTACCAGAAGAATTAAAGGCTCAGGTAAAAGGTGGAGAAGCAGGAGATAAAAGTTATCAAGCATATTCAACTTTAAATGATGTTTATGGAGTTACGAGTGATTTAAAAGTATATTATTGCAAAAATGGTAGTAATAATATAGTAGGTAATGTTAATATAGATAAAGATGATCCCAATAGAGAAATTTTTTCTGCTAATAGTGAGTATGCTAAATTAATTAATGGCAATGATGAAGAAAATGTTACAGCTAATGATATTAAGAAAATTTCAACACTTACAATTGATGAGGAAAGTGGAATAAAAGAGTTATCAAAATTATATAACTTTATAAGTTTACAAGAATTAGTTTTAAAAAATGTTAATTTCAAAAATCTATCTGGAATTGAAAATATTAGTAAATTAAGAAAAATAACTTTATATAATACTGTTATAGAAGATACTTCTGAACTTGCTTCAATAAAAACTTTGGAAGATTTAAAAATAGAAAAAACAACAAATGATGAAATTTCAAAGATATTGACAAGTATGAAAAATACAGACTATACTAATCTAAATAGCATAGCTATAATAAATTCTGAAAAAGAAGTTTCTGATGTTTCAAAATTAGGCGAATTAACGGATGCAAGTAAAAAGGCTGTTAAAACAATAAAATTATATAGCAACAATATTAAAGATATAGATTGTTTAGAAAATTTCAGCAATGTAACTAATTTAGAAATATATAATAATATTATAGAATCTTTGTATGTCGCTTGTTCTAATATGAATCAATTACAGTTTTTAATAGCTTATGGAAATAATTTGACAGATGACATTGAAAATGGAAGACAAGCACTAGGTTCTTTAACAGGAAAAACAGAATTATTAGGAGTAAATTTAAGCAATAATAAAGACTTGAAATATTTGTCTGGATTATCAACTCATATAAAAATATATGATTATTTTTATTTAGCAGGTTGTCCATCATTATTGGAGAGTGAAGTTTCTTGTATTGCTGATATATATAATAATGCATATAAATTTCAGAAAAATATAGATGGAAAATATCAGAAAAATTTAGCTTCGAAATCTATATATTTATTGGGAGATAAAACATTAACAGATACTTCTCCTGAAATTGTGTCATTGGAAAATTTAAGTACAAGTGCAAAAAATGAAGTAAAAGCTATACAATTACAAAATAATCCACAATTAAGTAATAATAAAATAAATCTTTTACTAAAACAATTTCCAAATTTAATTTCTGTTAATTTAAATGGATGTACAAATTTAACGAGCTTAGAATTTGTGCAAAATACACCAAATTTAAAAGAAATTCTTTTTAAAGATACTGGGGTAACTGGAACTAGTGTATCTGTTTTGGATACATATTGTAATAAGATTGTTGGAATTGAATGTAATAATCCCGATATAGATTTGACTTGTATGCAAAAAACTTTAAGTGGACTAAAAAGAGATATAACAGGAACAATAGAATATTATGCTTTGGGTGGAATGAGAATTGGAGAATTAGCTTCAAAATTAAATCAATGTACAAATTTAACTGGTTTAGAATTAACAGGATTATCATATAAAGGGACTATCGATTTATCAGCTTGTGTAAATTCGGTGGACATTGGATTTTCTGAAAGTACAGCATATAAAGTTGTTTTACCTCCAAAAGTATCTAGTATTAGATTAAATAATAATGTTTTTGATTATAGTTCTTGCAAAGAAATTAATATATTACAATTAGAATCTCGTGACATAAACACACTTGCAAGTATGTGTTTGAATGTAGAAAAATATGGAATAAAAATAAAAATGTTTAATTCTATGTATGGTGATTGGAAAGCAGATACACTTTCAACATATAAAGATGAAAAAAATAATATAGATGCGATTGGACTTAATGCAGGAGAATGTTTGAATAGATTAAATAATGCAAATGTAGAAGAAATATTGTTAGGTTTTTGGAATAGGTGGAAAAATGGTGAATATAGTATAGAAGAATCAAAAAGTTGCAATTATGATCATTGTTTTGATACCTTGGATTTTTCAAATGGATTTGAAAACTTAAAAAAATTTTATACCTATAATACTTTGATAAATAATTTGAATTTTTTAGCAAATTGTAGTAATTTAGAGGTAATTGACTGCCCAGGAGCAAAAATTAACAATATTGATGGAATAAAAAATTTAAGAAATTTAAAACAATTAAATTTGAAAAATAATAATATTATAGGCTTAGATGCGGTGAAGAATTTGAATCAGTTGAAAATTTTAAATGTAGAAAATAATCTAATTCAAGATATTTCTTATGCAGATAGTGTACCATATAGTAATGTTGATATTCTTGTCGATTTAAATAAAAAAGGTGCTTTAAGAAAAGTGTATATTGAAGATAATGATATATATGACATAGAAGAATTAAGAAAAATAAGAAATTGGGAAGAATATAGTGGATTTTAGCAGAAATTAGAAAACGAAAGACAGGATAACCTGTCTTTTTGTATTGAAAAAAAAAAATAAATATGATAATCTTATTTTGGAAAAAGGAGAAAAAATGCTAACAATAAATATTATTTGTGCTGGAAAAATCAAAGAAAATTATTTAAAAGATGCAATTGGAGAATATTCTAAGAGATTGTCTAAGTATTGTAACTTAAATATTATAGAAATTCCAGATGAAAAAATACCAGATAAATTAAATCTAAATCTTGAAATAGCTATAAAAGATAAAGAAGGAAAGTTAATGATAAACAAACTTCCAAAAGATACATATTTAATTTGTTTGGATTTAAGTGGGAAACAATTAACTTCAGAAGAATTTTCAAAGAAAATTGAAGATATTTCTGTAAATTATAATAGTTCAATTACTTTCATTATTGGAGGAAGTTTGGGAATATCACAAGAACTTTTAAATATGTGCAAAGAAAAGATTTGTTTTTCAAAAATGACATTTCCACACCAATTAATAAGAGTATTCTTACTTGAACAAATTTTTAGAGGATTTAAAATACTAAATAATGAAACATACCATAGATAGGAGCAAATATGACATTTGTAGAAGAAAAATTATTAGAATTTTCAGATAAAGAATACAAAGAATTTAATAGTAAACTTTGCCCTGATACACAAAAAGAAATGCTTGGCATTCGTGTTCCAGAATTGAGGAAATTAGCTCAAACTTTGCTGAAAGAATATGGTTTGCAAAAAGTTTTAGATAATAGTACAGACCAATATTTTGAAGGCGTCTTATTACAAGGGTTAGTTATTGCATATTCTAAAATATCATTTTCTGAAAAGATACCATATATAAAAGAATTTGTACCTAAAATCGATAGTTGGGCTATTTCAGACACTTTTACACCAACATTAAAGCCTAAAAATGATGAATTAGAATTAGCATGGAATTTTATTATTCCATATACAAAATCTGATAAGGAATTTGACATTCGTTTTGCTGTAATTATGATGTTAGATTATTTTATAACAGAAGAATATGTTGATAAAGTTATAAAAGAATTAGATAAAATACATCATGATGGATATTATGTAAAAATGGCAGTTGCTTGGACAATAGCAGAAATAGCAACAAAATTTAATGATAAAGCAATAAAATATTTACAAAATAATAATTTAGATAATTTTACACATAATAAAGCAATTCAAAAAATGCGTGAATCATATAGAATAAGTAAGGAACAGAAAGAGTTTCTTAAAACTTTAAAGAGAAAATAATTCACTAAAATTTCACAGAATTTTAATATAGTTTTAATACATTATATATAATATATTATCAAATCAAGGAGGTAAGATTTGAAAGATAATAGTATAGTTATAAATTTAGATGATATTAAAAATGGAACTGCTGAATTTAAAAAAATTATGCTTATGTATAACTCAGCGCTTAAAGAAATTGAAACAAAAGTAAATATTTTGAGTGATGAATTTCAAACTTTATATAAATATAACCCAATAGAACACATAAAAACAAGAGTAAAAACACCTGAAAGTATCATAAAGAAAATGGAAAGAAAAGGTATGGGAGTTACCTATAATAATATGGTAAATTACATAAATGATGTGGCAGGAATTCGTATTATATGTTCTTTTTTACCAGATATTTACAGAATTGTAGAAATGTTTGAAAGATCAGAAGATTTAAAAATTATAGAGAAAAAAGATTATATTAAAACGCCAAAAGCTAGTGGATATTCCAGTTTCCATTTAATAGTTTTAGTTCCAGTTACTTTTTCTAATGGAACAGTAGATGTTAAAGTAGAAATTCAAATTAGAACTATTGCAATGGATTTTTGGGCTAGTTTGGAACATAAGATAAAATATAAATATGAAAATGGAGTTCCTAAGAATATTTCCAAGGAGTTAATTTCATGTGCAAGAATGATAAATAAATTAGATACCAAAATGTCAAAATTAGGTGAAGAAACAATGAAACAATTAACTGAAAGTATGGAAAAAAATGAACCCGAACAAATAAATCAAATAAAATTGATTGAAAAATTGGAAAAAGTACTTTTAATGAATAGCGAAGGAAAGAAAAATGAGATTAGATAAATTTTTAAAAGTTAGTAGAATAATAAAACGCAGAACGGTTGCTAATGATGCAGCAGATAGTGGTAGAATATCCATAAATGGAAAAGTTGTAAAACCAAGTTATGAAGTTAAAGTTGGTGATATTGTAGAAATTAAATTTGGAGATAAAGTTTCTAAATTTGAAATTTTACAAGTCCCAACTTCTGGTAAAATTGTTGGAGAAATAATAAAAGTATTATAAGATACGACATAGCAAAAAGTATTGCAAGATTAGGAGAATAAGTATGACAGATTTTGTACACTTGCATGTTCATAGTGAATACAGTTTATTAGATGGAATGTGTAGAATTGAAGACTTACCAAAGAGAGCTAAGGAGCTTGGAATGAAAGCTATTGCACTTACAGACCATGGAGTTATGTTTGGTGCAGTTAGTTTTTTTCAAGCTTGTCAAAAAGAGGGAATAAAACCTATTATTGGATGCGAAGTTTATGTTGCATCAAGAAGTAGATTGCAGAAAGAAAATGGAATTGATGATAGATATTCTCACTTAATTTTATTGGCAAAAAATAATAAAGGATATCAAAATTTAATTAAACTTGTATCTCTTTCTTTTACAGATGGATATTATTATAAACCACGTATAGATTTAGAAATTCTTGAAAAATATCATGAGGGGTTAATTGCACTTAGTGCATGCTTAGCAGGAGCTGTAAATCAAGCTATATTAGCAGATGACATGGAAAAAGCAAAAGAAACAGCTTTATGGTTTAAGAATATATTTAAAGAAGATTATTATTTGGAAATCCAAAATAATGGATTATCTAAACAAGTGCTGGTTAATCAAAAGTTGATAACACTTTCAAGAGAACTAGATATTCCACTAGTAGCAACAAATGATGCACATTATTTAAGACAAGAAGATAGTTATAATCATGAAATTTTACTTTGTATACAAACAGGTAAAAAAATTACAGATGAAAATCGAATGCGTTTTGAAACTGATGAATTTTATATAAAAACACCAGAAGAAATGGCAGATTATTTTTCTAATGTACCAGAAGCAATCGAAAATACTATTAAAATTGCAGATAAGTGTAATTTCGAATTTGAATTTGGTGTTACTAAACTTCCAAATTATGATGTACCACCAGAATTTAAAACTCATAGTGAATATTTTAAAAAATTATGTGATGATGGGATAAAAGAACGATATGGAGAAAATCCTAGTAAAGAAATTTTAGATAGAGCAGAATATGAGTTCAATATAATAGAAAAAATGGGATATGTTGACTATTATCTTATTGTATGGGATTTTATTCATTATGCTAAATCAGTTGGAATTTCAGTAGGACCAGGGCGTGGTTCAGGAGCTGGTTCAATTCTAGCTTATGCAATAGGGATAACAGATATTGACCCAATAAAATATCAACTACTTTTTGAAAGATTTTTAAATCCAGAAAGAGTTAGTATGCCAGATTTTGATGTCGATTTTTGTTATGAAAGAAGAGGCGAAGTAATTGATTATGTTGCTAGAAAATATGGTGCAGACCATGTTTCACAAATTATAACTTTTGGAACTATGTCAGCTAGAAGTGTTATAAGAGATGTAGGACGAGTTTTGGATATTCCTTATAACGATGTTGACAAAATAGCAAAAATGATACCTTTTGAAATACATATGACATTAGAGAAAGCCTTAGAACAAAACAGAGAGCTTAAAGAATTATATGAACAAGACGAGATTACAAGAAGAATAATAGAAATTGCAAAAGGTTTAGAAGGTATGCCAAGGAATGCTTCAACACATGCTTGTGGTGTTGTTATAACAAAAGATCCAGTTGATACCTATGTTCCATTATATGTTAATGATGGTAATGTTGTTGCTGAATATACTATGACATTACTTGAACAACTTGGATTATTAAAAATGGATTTCTTGGGACTTAGAACTTTAACTGTTATAGAAGATTGTAAAAAATTAGTTAAGAAAAATAGAGGAATAGATGTACAATTTGATCAAGAAATGAATGATCCAGAAGTATATAAACTTTGGCAAGAAGGAAAAACTTATGGAATATTTCAATTCGAAAGTGCTGGTATGACATCTTTTATGAAAGAGTTAAAACCAGACTGCTTAGAAGACTTGATTGCTGGTGTTTCTTTATACAGACCAGGACCTATGGATCAAATTCCAAGATATATAAAAGGTAAATTGTCACCAGGGCATAATGAATATACACATCCAGCCTTAGAGCCAATTTTAAATGTAACTTATGGTTGTATGGTATATCAAGAGCAAGTTATGCAAATAGTTAGAGATTTAGCTGGATACTCATTAGGAAGAGCTGATTTAGTTCGTCGTGCCATGGGAAAGAAAAAGCTAGATGTAATGGCAAAAGAGCGTGAGGTTTTTATTAATGGGCAAGTTGATGAAGAAGGAAAGGTTATAGTTCCAGGTTGTGTAAGAAATGGAATTGATGAAGTTTCTGCAAATAAAATATTTGATGAAATGGCAGAATTTGCTAAATATGCATTTAACAAATCTCATGCAGCAGCATATGCAGTAGTATCTTATAGAACAGCTTATTTGAAAAGATATTACAAAGAAGAATTAATGGCAGCTACATTAAATAGCTTTTTAGGTAATTTAGATAAAATACCTATTTACATAGATGAATGTAAAAACTTAAATATTGAAATTTTAAAACCAGATATTAATGAAAGTGATACAAAATTTACAGTTTCTGACAATAAAATTAGGTTTGGACTTGGTACTATTAAAAATGTTGGCATTAGTGCAGTAGATGCAATAGTTGAAGAAAGAAATAAAAATGGAAAGTTTGAAAATTTCACATCTTTTTGTGAAAGAATAAAAGATTCAAATATTAATAAAAAATGTGTTGAAAGTTTAATCAAAGCAGGTGCTTTTGACAATTTTGGAAAAAATAGAGCAACTTTATTAGCTTCTTTTGAGAAAATAATTGATAGTATAAATCAAATATCAAAAAATATGATGGAAAATCAAGTTTCAATGTTTGATATTATATCAGAAACAGAAGAGGTAGAAGAAACAGCAAAATATTCTTTCACAGAAATGCCAGAAATGGAAACAAGAGATTTATTAAGTCAAGAAAAAGATATGTTAGGTTTGTACATTTCAGGTCATCCATTAGATAAATATAAAGTTCATATAGAAGAGCAATCAGATATAAATTCTTTGAAAATTTTGCAGATAAATGATGAAATTGCAGAGTATGGATATAGTAAAGAATATAAAGATGGACAACCAGTTAAATATGCTGGAATTGTAAGTAAGATAAAAAAGAAATTTACCAAAAAGAATACAATTATGGCATTTATAACTATTGAAGATTTACATGGGCAAATAGAAGTAATTGTCTTTGATAGTGTTTATTCAAGAGCTTCTACAATATTATTAGAAGATAATATTGTTTTGGTAGAGGGGAGAGTTAGTATAAGAGAGGATGAACCAGTAAAAATAGTTGCATCTAGAATAAGTGAATTTAATGAAAATAACAATGAAAACAAATCTCTAAAAACTATTAAAACAATTGTAGTAGATATTACAGATTTTGATGAAGATAAGAAAAATAAATTGCGTGGTGCAATAAAATTCTTTTCAGGAGAAAGAGCTAATGTGAAATTTTCTATTAGAGAAGGTGAAGAAATCAAGCCATGTGGAGCAATATTGATGGATGAAAAAATATTAAATATTTTTAGGGAATTAGCAGGAAATTCTAATATTGAACTTTTATAAAATAATAGCAAGCTGATTTTTAGTCAAGTTATTTGTATTTTGTATGTAGTAAATTTTATGTATAGAATATTTATATAATAATTGACAAAATGGATAAAAACATATACAATGAGTGTAAAGTATAGGAGATTAGGATGAGAAATAACGAAGGAAAAGCTTTTTTAAAACTACTTATTGTAATTGTCATATTATTTTTAATTGGATTTATGGCGTATAAATGGGCAATTGGAAGAGATGGTATAATTACAAAAGTAACAACAGATGAAAAAGAATATAATCAAAGTGAAGTATTACAAGAAATAAATGTTATAATAACACAGAAATATTTAGAAGCATATAGTAAAGCTACAAGTGGTGGTGAAAATAAAATAGAACAATTTTATAATGCAGATAAAGTAATGTTATATTTAAAAGGATATACTTGTGATGAAACTGGAAACATAAATACTGAGACAGAACCAACTGAAACAAAGTATATTGAAGATTTAACTTTCGAAGAAAATTGTTATTATGTCAAAATAGAAAACTTTAAAAGAGATATTACTAATCATGGAAAAGGCGAAAATGCTGAAAACAGTAGTGATTACTTTTTCATAAAAAAAGAAGGAGAAGCTTACAATTTATATTATAAAAATACTAATATGGAAATAGAACAAATTGGGGCTTTAAAAATTGAACAATCAATATAGATAAACATAATTTTTCTAATATAAAAGATGCCAAAGATTTCTAATCTTGGCATCTTTTTGTATAAAATAAAAATTTTGGTTCAAAATACCTAAAAAGGAGATTTTGACATGAAAAAAATTTTTATTTTAACTATTTTTTTGATTTTAATAACAAGTGCACTTTTCTTTAATAGCTTTGCTACATCAAAATATGGTTCAAGTGGTGATGAAGTAAAACAAATTCAAACAAAACTAAAATCTTGGGGATATTACTCAGGTTCAATAGATGGAGTTTATGGAACGCAAACTGTAAATGCTGTAAAGAAATTTCAACAAAAGAATGGACTTACAGCAGATGGAATAGCAGGAGAAAAAACTTTGGCTGCATTAGGAATAAATGCTCCTAGTAGTGGAAAAGGAAATTCATCTAACAAAACTACTTCTAATAATAGTGACTTAAATTTACTTAGTAAATTAGTATATGGAGAAGCAAGAGGAGAAACATATAAAGGGCAAGTTGCAGTTGCAGCAACAGTTCTTAATAGAGTTGCACATGCTTCGTTTCCAAATACTATTGCAGGAGTAATTTATCAAAATGGAGCATATACTGCTGTAAGTGATGGGCAAATAAATTTAACAGCCGATTCTACAGCTAGAAAAGCAGCGCAAGATGCAATAAACGGCTGGGATCCTACTTCACGGATGTATATATTATTTTAATCCAAATACAGCAACATCAAAGTGGATATGGAGTAGACCACAAGTAATGACAATAGGAAAGCATATATTTTGCAAATAGCTTAGATTTCATTGACAAAACCTTTTCACATTTGATAATATAGTGTAGAAAAGGTGGAGGGAAAAATGATTTTATATCCAAAATATTATTGCAAGAGAATTACAGACATAAGTATAGAATTTTTGAAAAAAAATAATATCAAAGCTTTAATACTAGATGTTGATAATACTTTGATAGATATTGACAAAAATTTTGTAGAAGGTTTAGAAGAATGGCATAAAAACATATGTAATTCAGGTGTAAAAACTATAATTCTTTCTAATAGTAATAAAGTAGACAAAGTAAGTAGTGTAGCAAAAGCATTAGAAATTGAATATATTTATTTTGGAACGAAACCACTTAAAAGAGGTTTTAAAAAAGCAATAGAAAAATTACAAGTTCCACCAGAAAATATTGCAGCAGTTGGAGATCAAATCTTTACAGATATTATTGGAGCAAACAGGTGCAAAATATTTCCTATTTTAGTAGAACCAGTAAATGAAAAAGATTTGTTTATAACCAAATGGAAAAGGCCAATTGAAGAAAAAATTATAAAAAAATATTTAAAAAACAAATGAAAAAATAGAGGTAAAAATGTATTTTAATAATATTCACATAATGGTATATTTTGTAATCGCAGCCATAGGTTGTATTATAGGAAAGTTTATGGCATGGTGTAATTTAAGATTACCAGAAGACAAAAAAATATTTAGTAAAGAGTATTTCTCAGAAAATAGAGCTGGAAATATTAAAGGAACTTATATAATGATGTTTTTTGTATCTATTATATATGTATTACTTTTATATAAGTTTGGAATTCGAGAAACATTCGTAAAAAATTTAGATTTGATTAAATTTTTAATTTTAACACCAATGCTTATATCTTCATTTATGATAGATTTGAAGCATAGAATTTTACCAAATAGATTAAATATGGTTATATTTGAAGTTCGGAATATTGTTGACATTTGTTTATGGTATTAATAATTTGAATATTGCAAAAGATATGTTTTTGGGTATGCTAACAGGAGCAGGAATTTTCGGATTTATAACATTACTTGGAGGCTTAATAGCTGGAAAAGAAGCAATGGGATTTGGAGATGTTAAATTTATGACAGCAGTAGGACTATATTTTGGAATGGGAACAACAGCTGAGATTTCATTACTTTCTTTCTTTATAGCTTCAATTGTTTCAATTGTTATATTAATAATAAGAGGAGTAATATTAAAATCAGAAGACGAATATATGCCTTTTGGACCATTCTTGGTGTTGTCATCAATTATTTGTATTTTTATACCACAAAACACAGTGTTTACTTTATTTATAGGATTATGTACTAGTATTAGTGATAAAATTTTAAGTTTATCGAAGTAATATAGGGGGAAGTTAAATGAAACCTGAGATAAAACAATTAAGAGATAAATTAAAAGGTCTAGGTTTAAATGGAATGATTGTATCAAATCCAATAAGTATAAAATACTTAACAGATTTAGATGCAGAAGGAATTTTAATAATTGATCCAAAAGAAAATTTATTTGTTACTGATAGTAGATACATTGAAAGTGTAAACAATAATCTTACTATTGATAGTGAAATTGTAGCATGTGATAGAAAAGAAATGTCTAAATACGATTATGAAGCTATTTTTGAAGGACTAGGAGATATTGGATTTGAAGAAAACTATGTTACTTATGCTAACTATAAAAAATATTTAGAAATGTTCCAAGTAAATTTAGTTGAAACAGAAGGTTTAATAGAAAGTCAAAGAATAGTTAAAGAACCAGAGGAAATTGAAAAACTAAAAAAAGCTTGTGAAATATCAGACAAAGCTTTTGAATATATAATAAAGAATATAAAAAAAGGTATGACAGAAAAACAAATAGCTTTTGAACTTGAAAATTATATGCTTTCAAATGGAGCTGATGGAATAGCTTTTCCATCAATTGTTGCAAGTGGTGAAAATTCTTCAATGCCACATGCAGTACCAACAGATAGAGTAATTAAAGAAAACGATATAATACTTTTTGATTTTGGAGCTAAGTATCAAGGATATCATTCTGATTGTTCAAGAACTGTATTTGTTGGTAATATACCAGATGAGCAAAGAAAAGCTTATGATTTTGTTTTAGATGAACAACAAAAAATAATAGACAATTTTAAAGAAGGAACAAATATAAAAGCAATTATAAGAAATAGAGAAACAGATTATAGTCTTGAAAATATTGAAGTTATGCATTCTTTTGGACATGGAGTGGGATTAGAAATACACGAAGCGCCAACTTTAAATTCGAAAGTAGATAATGTATTAAAGAAAAATTCAATTGTAACAGTAGAACCAGGAGTATATTTTGCAGGAAAATTTGGAATTAGAATAGAAGATACTTGTTTAATTGAAAAAAATCAATGTATAACTTTAACAAAAATTGGTAAAACTATTACTACAATAAACTTAATTTAAAAGGTTGATTTTGGTATAAAAATATGATATTATTATAAAAATTATGTTAAAAATAAAAGAAAAGAGGTATTTATTATGGCAGAAGTATATATGGCAGGAGATTTGAGAAATAACACAACATTTGAATTAGATGGAAATGTTTTTAAAGTAGTTGAGTTCCAACATGTAAAACCAGGAAAAGGAGCTGCTTTTGTTAGAGTAAAAATGAAAAATGTAATTACAGGAGCTGTTATTGAGAGAACATTTAATCCATCAGAAAAATTGCAAGGTGCTGAAATTGAAAAAAGACAAATGCAATATTTATATAATGATGAGACATTATATTATTTCATGGATAATGAAACATATGAACAAATTCCACTTAATAAAGAACAAATTGGAGATGCTTTGAAATACATAAAAGAAAATATGGATGTTACAATACTTTCTTTTAAAGGAAATGTATTCAATGTAGAACCACCAATGTTTGTTGAATTAGAAGTTACATATACAGAACCAGGTTTTAGTGGAAACACAACAACAACATCTGGAAAACCAGCTACATTAGAAAATGGATTAGAAATATCTGTACCATTATTTGTTAATATAGGAGATAGAATTAGAATAGATACAAGAACTGGCGAGTACATGGAAAGACTTTAGGAGGTTATTTATTTAATGTTTAACAAAAAGTTTAATGATGCAATTAAAAACTTAGAAGAAAATATTTCTAACAAGAAAGATTTAGAGGTTGCAAAAAAGCAAGTTACTGAACTTGCAATTGCGTATTTGGATAATTTAGATAACATTGAGAAAAAATGTGAAGCAAAAGTAAGACATTGTGAAAGTAGAGTAGATAATTTAGAAGAACAAATACAAAAATTAGAAAAAGAACTTTTTGAAGAAGATGATATAGAATTTGAACCAATTACTTGTCCATATTGCAATGCACATTTTATGATTGAATGTGATAGTGAACTTACAGAAATGCAATGCCCTGATTGTAATAATACTATTGAATTAGATTGGGGAGACTTTGAAGATGACATGTAATAAATTACAAATAATCTAATGGATTGACGGCTATGCCGTCTTTTTTTATTGAAAAATGCAAATGTGGTCCAGTAGTGGAACCATTAGTAGATTTACCAGTGCTATCGACATATTTATTTTCAGGAGTTTTTTCAACATATTTTGGACCTACATTTCCAATAATTTGATTTCGATTTATGATATCTCCAACTTGTACCATAAATTGTGGAGAAACATGAGCATATATGTATTCAAAGTTGCCATTTTGTATATGAATACTATATCCATTTGCACCATTAAATTTTGCTAGAATTACTATTCCAGAACTTACAGAATAAATATTGCTTCCTGGTGAAGCTGAAATATCTATTCCAGAATGTGAAGATGTTTTACCAGTAATAGGATGAATTCTAGTTCCAAATTCAGAAGTTATATTGTGAAAACCGTGGAATTGGCCAAGATAGGTTTGAATTTTCTGAAAAATGGAAATTAGAAGTAGTAGAATTATAAGTAACATTATTATTTGTATAAAAATGAATAATATGAGATAAGACTATTAGAATAATAATAGTTATAAAATAAAAATTTAAAAAGTTAGTTTTCATGGTGTAATTCATTCCTTCCTTTTTATAGTAAAAGAGCATACAAAAATGTATGCTCTTTTATGTGGTTGAAATGAATAAATTAAGTCCTTTTAAGAATTTGAACTTAATTTGGCAGGGGTAGAAGGACTCGAACCCTCACAGGCGGTTTTGGAGACCGATGTGCTACCATTAACACTATACCCCTATGTCACTTACATATTATACAAGAACAATAAAAAAAATGCAAGTAATTAATAAAAAAAGTTTAAAATTTATAAAAAAGCTTGATTTTATTTTTTTTTTAGAATATAATTAATATAGTATGAAAAAAGAGAAGTAGGAGGAGAAACCTAAAATGAAATTATCAAAATTAACAATAGCATTATTAGTAGCAGTATTAGCAATAGCTTGTTTAGCTACAACAGTTAGTGCATACTCAAACGAAGATTTAAAAAATTATGTAACTGGAACACATAAAATTGGAGAAAAAACATACCAATTAAATAGTGCAGATAGAACTGCTGTAATAAATCGTTTAAACGAAAGACCAGTATCAGATGCAGATGCTGCAACAATCAAATCACAAATCGATTCAGCAAAAGCAGAAGCTGAAAAAGATATGAAAGCACAAGGCGTTAAAAGCATATATGACTTAAATGCAGAATCAAAAGCAAAAGGAGCAGCTAAATTAAAAGAAGCAGCTAAAATTGCTGGTGTTGAAATTAGACAAGGTACAGATGGTGGATATACAGCTGTTGATATTAAAACAGGATCAGTTATTTCACAAAAAGCAAAAGGAACTTTTAAAAGTATTTTTCCAGAAGTTCAAACAAATACAACTGGTTCAACACAAAGCAATAACAACAATTCATCTACAACAGTTAATAAATTTGCTAAAACAGGAAGTCTTGTTCCAGTATATTCAATAGTAGCTTTAATAGCTTTGGTTGCCGTTTCAGTATGTTTAGTAAAAAAAGTTAATGCAAAATAAGATATTAAAATTTTTAAAAGCAACTATTATTTCTATAATAGTTGCTTTTTTATTTGTTTTTATTATTTGTGTCATATATAACTTGAAATTTAAAGAAGGTTTTGAAACGGTATCAAGTTTGGCGCGGATTTATATCAACGAAAAATATAGAATATGAGCCAATAGATTTGGTTTTAAGTGAAAATGGTTTAAAACAGAAACCATTAATAAATTCAAAATATGCTCAGTTAAAAATTGAAAAAATAAATGTAGATTTGCCAATATATTATGGTGAAAGTTTGGATGTATTGAAAAATGGAATAGGTCAACATTTAGTTAGTTATTTTCCAGGAGAAGGTGGAAGTATCTTATGTATGGGACATAACTATATTAAATATTTAAAAAGACTTCCAGAAGTAGAAAAAGGCGATAAGATTGTTGTTGAAACAGATTATGGAACTTTTGAATATACAGTATATAATACAAAAATAGTACATGAAACTGATGTTGATGAGGCTCCAATTCAAGACAAAGAAGAAATTTTTATGTTATATACTTGCTATCCAACTAATGGTTTAGGTCATGCTACACAAAGATTTATAGTATATGCAAAATAGGAAGGAGTAAGAATGAAAATTGTAAAAAATATTTTTAGTATAATTCTTTCATTTGCATTAGTGATAGCAATAATTGCAACTACATTAACAACTTATATAAATAGGATGCTACAAAAGGATTATATTTTAGAAAAATTCGATGAAATAGATATATATAGTCAAGTGTTGATGGAAATTCAAGATTATTTTGAGAATTATATATATCAATCTGGTATGGGAAAAGAAGTAATAGAAAATATATGTACTAAGGAAAAAGTAAAAAGTGATATAAAAACAGCAATATACGCTTTATATTCACAAAGAACAGTTGAAATAGATACAAAAGAAATAGAAGAAAAGCTTGATCAAGAAATTAATACTTTTATAGGTAGAGAAAATAGAAAGATTTCAAAAGAAGAAGAAAAAAATATAAAGAACTTTAAAAGTGCAATAGTAAAGGCATATAAAAGCGGAATAGAATACTATCAAATTACTACTGAATCTACACGAAAAGAATTAGCAAAAGTTTTAAATACTCTTGAAAAAGCTAAAAGTATATCAAAGAATGCTACTATTGCATTAATAATAATATTGTTAATTATTAATGTAAAATCAATTTTTAATGGTATAAATTATATCAGCATATCTTTATTATCTTCTGGTATAGTGTTATTACTTATAAATTGGTTAATAAATTCGAAATTTCAAATTGATAATTTTATGATTTCCATAAATTCATTAACAAATGCGTTTACAACAATAATAAGAGCTTGTTTAGACAGCATAGTATCAGTAGGCATGTGGACAGTATTATTTGGAATTATTGGAATATTGTTGGTTTCAATAAAAAAAATATAAAAACTATTTACAAAAACTTAAAAATAAAATAGAATAATTATATAATTATTCTATTTTTTTTGGAGGAAATTTTGGATACAAATAGACCAAATGTAAGAGGAGCAGCTAAATTCACATACATGCTAATTTTTTTGATAGTAATTCTAACATGTGTTGAATTTAGTGGTAATAAAACAACCGAAAAAAACAATGTGCAGGCAATACCAAATGTTAATAGTTTTAAAATAATAGCAAGTTCAGAAAATGAAGACTTAGATCAAGATTTAAAAAATTATGCAAATTCAAAAGGTGTAGATTTAGAAATTGATTATGCTGGAACTTTGGATATAATGGAAAAACTAAATAATGGTGAAATTTATGATGCTGTATGGGCATCAAATTCAATGTGGGTATATATGCTTGATAATGTTTCTACAAGCAATTCAAAATCAACAAGTATAAATCCAGTAGTTTTTGGAATTAAAAAGAGTAAAGCAGAAGAATTAGGTTTTATAGATAAAGAAATTTATACAGCAGATATTGTTAATGCAATAAAAGCTGGAAATTTAAAATTTAGTATGTCTAATCCAACTCAAACAAACACAGGAGCGTCAGCATACTTAGGTTTACTTACAACATTAGCTGGAAGTCCAGAAGTGTTAAGAGAAGAAAATTTGGCAGATGAGAATTTAAAATCTGAATTAATTACTCTATTTTCAGGATTGGAGCGCTCATCAGGTAGTGAAGATTTTCTAGAAGAATTGTTTATAAATGGTGATTATGAAGCAGTAGTTACTTATGAATTTTCAATAATAAATATTAATAAGCAATTAGAAGCAGAAGGAAGAGAACCACTATATATTCTTTATCCAGTAGATGGAGTTTCAATTTCAGATTCTCCACTTGCTTATATAAATAACAAAGATGAAGGAAAAAAAGAATTTTTTACAGAATTACAAGAATATATTTTAGGTGATGAAGGACAATCTTTACTTGCTAGTAAAGGAAGAAGAACTTGGTATGGTGGAACAAATGAAAATGCTGATAAAACAGTATTTAATCCGACTTGGGGAATTGATACTAACAAATATATAGTACCATTAAAAATGCCAGGAACAGATATAATAAAAAAAGCTTTGGCTATGTATCAAACAGAGCTAAGAAAACCAATACACACAGTATTTTGCTTAGATTATTCAGGTAGTATGAGTGGAGATGGATACAGAGATTTAAGCAATGCAATGACATACATTTTGGATGAAACAAAAGCATCTGAAAATTTATTACAATTTGCAGAAAAAGACAAGATATCAGTTATTCCTTTTAATGGAAGAGTTCTAGGACAATGGCATACTGATAATGGAGTTGAAACACAAGAGCTTATAGATAATATTTTAAGTTTAGCACCAGGTGGTTCTACAAATGTTTATGATACTTCAATTAGAGCATTAGAAATTTTGGAACAAGAAGATACAGATAATTATAATGTATCAGTAATTTTAATGACAGATGGAATGTCGAATTCAGGAAGTTATACAAATTTAGTTAGAAAATATAATTCACTTGGCAAAGATATTCCAATATATTCAATTATGTTTGGAAGTGCATATCAAGATGAGCTTGAAGAGATTGCAGAGCTTACAAATGCCAAAGTTTTTGATGGAAAATCAGATTTACTAAAAGCATTTAAAGAAGTTAGAGGATACAATTAGGAGGCTTTCATGAAAAAAGGATATATTCTTTCAGCAATAGTAGGTGGTGCTTGTTTTGCAGTACCATTCTGCTTAGAAATAGCTACTATGCCAGTTTCGTTATTATTTGGAGTATTAGGTTATGGTGCTGGAACTTTAATGTTTTCAGACAGTAAAACTAATATGACACTTGGTAAAAATAATGAAAATCTTGTAGATGTTTTAAATAATGCGAAAAAGATGAATTCAGCTATATTAAATATGATAAATAAAGTTGAAGATGATGTTTTAAAACAAGATATTAGAGCAATTTATCAAACTGCAAATAAAATAATAAACACAGTTTCAAAAGACAACAAGAAAGTTAGAAATGTAGAAAATTTCTTTACTTATTATTTGCCAGAAACACTTAATTTACTTAAAAAATATGATGAGATAGAAAATCAAAGATTAGGAAAAGCCAGTGAAGAATTTATGAAAAAAACAAGAGATATGGTTTCAAAAATAAAAGATTCATTTAATCAACAATTAGCACATTTATATCAAGAAGATATTATTGATACAAATGCTGAGATGAAAGTGTTTGATTCTATGATTAAATCAGATGGTTATGGAGATAGTGATTTTAAATTATAAGGAGGAATACTTAGGTTGAAAAAGAAACAATTAGTAGGATTTGTTATTTTTATAGTGATTATTTTAGCAATAATAGGTATAAAATTAGTTGCAGACAAAAAATCAGAAAGTAATGAAGTAGATTTAGCAAACTTAACAAATGTATATGTAGCAACAGGTGGAGGAAAAGAAGATTTTCTTGCTGATAAAGATGTTGTAAAGATTATGCAAGATAAATATAAATTGAATGTTACTTATGATGGTTGGAGTAATGGAAAATTAATAGTAAATGAATTAGTTAGAGAAGATGGTAGCAAATATAATGCTATGTTTTGCTCAGATCAAAGATTTTATGATTATTATAAATTATGGCCAAACAAAGAAAAAGGCGAAGCTGATAGATACAATGTTTTAGATGGTGGACTTACATTAAATACACCAATTGTAATTTACAGTTGGGGAGAAGTTGTTGATGGTTTAATTTCAGAAGGCATTGTTACTGAAAAAGAAGGAACATACTATATAACAGACATGGATAAACTTTTACAATATATTTTAGAAGGAAAAAAATGGTCTGATATAGGCTTAGATATGTTATATGGAAGTGTAAATATTGCTTCAACTGATCCAGTTACTTCATCACCAGGAGCTACATACTATGGATTACTTTTATCAATAATGTGTGGTGGTAATGTTACAGCAGAAAGTATGGAAGAAAATTTACCTAAATTAAAAGAATTTTATATAAAATCTGGATATATGAATAATACACCAGCTGACCTTTTTGAAAAATATTTAAAAACAGGTCTTGGTGGTGCTCCAATGATTGTAGATTATGAAAAAAGTATAGTAGAATTTGCTTATGAAAATCCAGATGGATTTAATCAAGTAAAAGATGATATTAGAATACTATATCCAACACCAACTATTTGGAATTCACATTGTATAGCAACTTTTGATGCAGAAGGAAATGAATTTTTGAAAGCTTTTTCTGATAAAGATATAAGTCAGATTGCTTGGGATAGATATGGTTTTAGAACTGGTATAATTGGTGGAAACTATGATGTTTCAAGCTTAGGTATATCAGGAATCCCACAAGCTATTACAAGTACAGTATCTAGTTTAAAAATGGATATGTATAATAAATTAATAGATTATTTAGATAATTAATTTTAAGGAGGAATAAAAATGAACGAAAGTGTAGAACTTGAATTAAAGCCAGAATTAGATACTAAGGCATTAGAAGGAGAACTATCTGCTGGTAGAAAAGTTGAAGAAAATGAAGTAGAAAAAACTTTAAATTATGATGCTTTATCAAAAGAAGAACAAAAAGCAATTGATGATTTTAATAGTAGAATTGACATTGCAGATACAACACAAATTTTACAATATGGTGCTAGTGCACAAAATAAAATTTCTAAATTTTCTGATTCTGTATTAGAAGATGTAAAAACAAAAAGTTCAGGAGAAGTTGGAGATTTACTTTCTTCACTTGTAGCTGAAATAAAAGAATTTGATACAGATATACCAGTCGAAGAGAAAAAAGGTTTATTTGGATTATTTAATAATGCTAAAAAACAATTAGATAAAATTGTTGCAAAATATGATAAAGTTGAAAATAATATTGATAAAATAGAAAAAAATCTTGAAGCACATAAACTACAAATGCTTAAAGATATAGCTGTTTTTGATACAATGTATGAAAAAAACTTAGAATACTTTAAAGAAATTTCATTATATATAATTGCTGGAGAAAAGAAATTAGAAGAGCTAAAAAATGTTACTTTACCAGAATTACAAAAAAAAGCACAAGAATCTGGTGAACAACTTGATGCACAAAAAGTTAATGATATGGTAAATATGATTAGCAGATTTGAAAAGAAAATTTATGATTTAAAAACAACTAGAATTATTTCAATTCAAATGGCACCACAAATTAGATTAATTCAAAACAATGATAGTGAATTAGTAGAGAAAATTCAAAGCTCATTAATTAATACAATACCACTTTGGAAAAACCAAATTGTTATTGCTTTGGGTATAACAAATGCTAAAAATGCGTTAGGTGCTCAAAAGGCAGTAACTGATATGACAAATGATATGCTACAAAAGAATAGTGAACTTTTAAAACAAGGTAGCATTCAAATTGCAGAAGAATCTGAAAGAGCTATTGTTGATGTTGAAACTTTACAAAAAACTAATAAAGATATAATTGAAACATTAGATAAAATTTTAGAAATTCATACAAATGGTCAAGCTAAAAGAGCAGAGGCAGAAAATCAACTTGTGTCTATTGAAAATGAATTAAAAGAAAAACTTTTAGAAATTAAAAAATCAGAAGCTTAAAAATTATAAAGCCCATTGAGTAATAATGGGCTTTAATGATATATTAGAAGTTTAAAAGGAGAAAATTATAGTTTTAAAATTATGAATAAAAAAACAATAATAATGCTTGTGATTTCCATTGTAACATTTGTTGTATGTGTTAGTATAATTGGTTTTATATATTTAAAAAATACTGAAAATAATGAGCAAGATCTTGATTCTTTTCGGAAATATAATATGTAGTGAAGATGTGTCTGAAACAGATGAAGACAATCATGTTACAGTAGATGTTATTATGAGTACTTTAAAACCAACAGGTGCTAAGATATTAGTAGAAAATCATACTTCTGAAAATAGTATTAAATATATTGAATATGATTGGGCAAAAAAGTATAAACTTCAAAAGAAGAATGATGATAAATGGGAAGACCTAGAAATTAAAAATACAGAAGAAATTATTTATAATAATGTGAAAAACACTATTTCATATAAAGAATTTTATGTATTGGATGTTGATTGGAGCAATCTATATGGAACTTTATCAAATGGCACTTATAGATTTATACAATATACATCTAATACTGATGATGAGTTTTATTCTAATGAATTTACTCTTCCTAAGAAAGAAGTAGAAATACCAGCAGATATTAGTCCTGAATATAGAGAAAGATATAGTAATGTTACATTAGATGTTTTACTAAGTACAGTAACTTCAAAAGGTGCAACTGTTTTAGTTACAGATAAAAATGGAAAAGGAAATAATTATCGAGAAATGGGTTTTAGTGATGCTTTTGAATTGCAAAAAAAAGAAGGTAATGAATGGAAAGATTTAAAAATAACGGCAGAATTTGAATTCGGCGGTGGACCAATATATTCATTAGCTCAGAATGTACCAGATCCAGTTTTTGGTTTTGCTACCTTTGTAACTGATTTTACATATTTATATGATGAGTTAAAACCAGGAACTTATAGAGTAATAAAAGGTGGAGAACTTAGTGAAGACAGATTTTATTCAAATGAGTTTACTATAAACAAGTAGATAAATTTTTATGTAAGAATAAATTATATGTGGGATGAATTCTATACTTAGAGTATAAGAGCTCATCCCATTATTGTTTTTAAAGTATATAAAAATAAATTATAATACTTGATGTGAATATAGAACTTATAACTGCTAGTGTGCAAATTGTAATGCCACCGACTTTATTATTTAGAGTTTTAATTTCATATATACCATAAAATAAAAATTTCAAAAAACAAAAAAAGATAAAAAATAAACCAACTATAAACATAATTTTCTCCTATTCTTTTTCAAATAAATGAGTTGAACCAATATCAACATTTACATTAACTTTAAAAACTGAATCTTTATATATATCTTCAAAGTGAATATCTTGTAATTCTTTATTTGTCAGACATTTTTTTGTGTACATATTTTCAAAATTTAGTATATCAGCATTATAATTTCTAGAAAGATTATATAAATAGTCAGTTATAAGGTCAGTTAAATATTTTTCAGCATGTTTTTCTATTTTTAAAATATTTTCAGATTTTGTATAATCAAAATCATTACCAGAAGCTTTTATATTAGCAGTTATGAAAAAGTCACAAGTGATATAAGGCGTATTATTAATAATTTCAATATCTTTATGACATTTCTTCATTATTCCAATTTCTAAATCTAATTTTGAATTTTCATCTGATGGTTTATCAATTGTAATGCTACTTTCTTCTAATTTATTAACTAATAGTAAATATGCAATACTTTCGATTGCAGAAGTATGTCCAACCATTCTATCATCTTTAAAGACCGCTAAACCACTATTTTGAATACTGTCTTTGTTGATGGTAGTATATATTGCAATTCCATCACCCAAGGTATTATTAATTTCTGATAAAAGTTTATTAAAAGTAGTTTCAACAGAATATCCAGTATAATCGAAAGAATTTATTATATATTCATAAAATCTTGAAGAAAAATCTTCACCAGCATTTGATACTTTGTCTAGAACATCAGAAGCTTTGCTACTACTAATTAAAACATAAGCATTTGGTCTTATTTCATGATTACTTGATAAAGCATTTAATGCATCACTAATTCCTTGTTTTGCTAATTCTTCTGAAAATATGATAGCTGAACAATGTGAAAGATTAATTTTTTTATCTAAATAATTGTTTAATATATCAATTCCATTGTTTATTGTCTGAGAATCAACACTATATATAGAATAGGCAGATGACTGAGAAGAACCACCACCAGAATCAGAAGAGGAAGCTTTATTTTTTGCAATTTGGATACTGATATGATATGGGTTTATAGGGTCTTTGTCATTTAAATCTATTCCAAGAGCTACTATATAATAAGAATTTTCAATGGTATTTGCATCATAACAACCAGTAAGCGTAAATAAAAAAACTATTAAAATAATGCTTAGGATTACTTTTTTTATCATTTTTTACCTCCTGATTTTTGAGCATGTTTAAATTTGAAATTGGCAAACAATAAGATAAGAAATGCAAGTGCAAAACTACCTAAAATAGTATATTTATAAACTGTACTTTGCATAAATTTTATTTGAGCAATATTAACAGGAATTAAACACATTCCAAGAAGAGTGATTGCTACAAAATAAGAAAACATATTACGGTTGCTTGATAATGTAATTTTTTTAAATATAGTATTAATTATATGAGTGATAATACTTAAATAGCTGAAAATACATAAAATCCATAACATTATAAAAACAGCATCAAGTCTTTGCAGAAAATTTCCTAAGTCTATTTTTCGTGCAAGAGAATATAAAAAGTTTAAATTAGAACTAGCATTTGTAACTGGAAATACTGTTAAAAGTGAAATAATTGTCAATAACAGTAGTCCCCATGAAATTAAAAAGGAAATTATAGTAACTTTCGGAAAGTCAAAAGAATTTTTTAATAGTGGTTTAAAAAAGAAAAAGAAAATGATTATGCTAAATGCAAATAAATTTGTAAGACCACTTATAAAAACGCTTTGATATCCATCACCTAAAATAGGTGTAAATTTGTCTATTGAAAAAGAGTCATAAACAGCACCAAAAGTAAATAAAATGCTAATAACAGTAAAAGGAACGATTATTGAAATTGTTTTTGCAATAGCTCGTAAGCCAATTAAATTTGATATTAAAAGTGATAAGATGAAAAATAGTACTATAAATATAATTGGGGAACGGTGGAAGTATATAATGGTAAGTAAATTTGTAAAGTCTACAATGGTTGAAAAAAGTGTTAGAAAGAATAGACCAACAAATAAGATACCAATTATTACTTTAAATATATTTCCGACCAGAATATTCTGCTAAATCAATTATGTCTGAATTTGGAAATGCTTTAAATAATTTGTTTATGAGCAAAACAAATAATAATCCAATTATACCAATATAAATTAAATTTAGTAATGAGCCAGTGCCAGTATTTTCTAATATAGAATATGGAAGATTTAAGATTATTCTATTTACCATAATAATTGATATAGCAAAAATTGCTTCAACGTTTCCAATTTTATAATTATTGTTCATGTTTCCTCCATTCCATACTAGTAGATTTTTCTAAATCAGGTCTTTTTGTATTTATATAATTATCTCTTTTTTCTCTTTTCCAAATAGGTGGTAAATAGAATTTACTATTTTTTAAAATTTCAGAAACTGGTAGAAACGGTGTGAAATATGATGCTCCAAATGAAGTTAGTGTGTTTAATAACAAGAAATGTATAAAAAATCCAAAAGCAATTCCCAAAAATCCTGCTAAATATCCTAGTACAATATACATAAACCTAAAAATTCTAATTGAAAAAGCCAAAGTAAAATCAGGAATTGTAAAACTGCAAATTCCAGTAAAAGCAATAATTATTATAAGAATAGGACTTACAATATTGGCAGAAACAGCAGCTTCACCGCAATATTAAAGCACCTATTATACCAACGGTTGTGCTAAAAGAAGAGGCAATTCTGATACCAGCTTCTCGTATAAGCTCAAAAGAAACTTCCATTAATAAAATTTCAAAAATAACAGGAAATGGGATTGCTTCTCTTGAACTGGCTATTGCGAATAAGAGTTCTGATGGAAGTAATTCCTGATGAAAATTTGTAATAGCAACATACAATCCAGGTAAAAATATTGCAAAAAAGGAAGCTAACAATCTAATTATTCTTAAAAAATTAGAAAAAATGTAATTTAAATTAACGTCTTCTGGTGACTCTAAAAAGTCTATAAAAACAGAAGGTAAAATTAAAATAAATGGTGAACCATTTACAATAACAGCAATTTTGCCATCTAATAAAGCATTAGATACTTTGTCAGATCTTTCAGTGGAAATCATTTGAGGAAATGGTGACCACTTTTTATCTTGAATAAATTGTTCTAATTGTCCGAGAAGAAGTGATATAATCTACATTCAAATTATTAATTCTAAATTTTGCTTCTGATACCAAAGATTCATTTGCGATATTTTTTAAATAACAAATGGCAACAGCAGTTTGACTGATTTTACCTACATTAGTTTGTTCGATAATTAGGTTTTCATTGTTTACAATTTTTCTAATCATTGCTGTATTTGTTCTAATATTTTCAATGAAAGCTTCATGAGAACCACGAATTACATTTTCACTTAAAGGTTGAGAAATAGAACGACCTTTGATATCTTTTGTTTCAACGCAAAAAGCAGTGCTTATTGTATCTACAAATAATGCGCAAAAACCACTATTTACTTTTGATGCAATATCAGAGAATTTTGTGTCTTTTTTGATAGAATTTTGAGGAATTAAACTATCAAAAATAAAATCTTCTAAATTGAATTTTTTTACTCGCTTTACAGAAATTCCACGACTTACAGCAGTAGTAGTGTTATCTTTTGGTTTCATATTTATAGAGTTTTTCAGTAATAGAGGTTGCAAAATAAAATTGTTTATAGATTCACTATCAACCATTCCATCAATATAAAGTATGAAAGCAGAATATTCAATATTTCTGATAGGAATTTTAAATTCTCTAATTACAATATCACTATTTATTAATGTGTTATATTTTGTCTTTATATAATCTAGATTTATGGTTAAACTAGGAAAGACAGTTTTTTCATCTGCAATATTATCAGTAATATTATTTGAAGAATTGTTTATTGAAAATTCATATTCTTTTTTGGGAATGTATTCAAAATATTTTATTACATTTTTAAAAAAATCCATAAGTAAATATCCTTTCAAACATATTATGCAAAGTAAATTGACAAAATATTCAAGTTTTGTCAATTTACTTAAAAAAAGACTTGAAAAAATATAAGCTTTATGATATGCTAAGACTTGGGTTTATAAAAACTATATAGAGAAAAGAGGAATAGTAATATGAAATCATATTTAAGAAAAACAAAGATAGTAGGAACTATCGGACCATCTAGTGAAATTATTTTAGAAGATTTATTTGATGCTGGATTAAGCGTTTGTAGAATAAATTATTCACATGGTAGTTACGAAGAACAAAAAGAAAAAACAGAAGACATTATAAGAATAAGAGAAGAAAAAGACCTACCAATTCCAATGATTCTTGATATGCAAGGTCCAGAAATTAGAACAGGTATGTTAGTAACAGGTAAAAATGAGAAAATACCACTAGAAGATGGACAAAAATTTGTATTAGTTAACGAAGATATTATTGGTGATAAAGATAGAGTAAGTGTTTCTTACAAAGAACTATATAAAGATGTAAAACCTGGAACAAAAATATTAATAGATGATGGAGCTATTGAATTAAGAGTTGATGAAATAGTTGATAAAGATATTCATTGTACAGTTGTTCATGGAAATCCTTTGGGAAGTAGAAAAACAATGAACTTACCTGGTACAATAATTCGTTTACCAGCTTTAAAAGATAAAGATATAGCAGACTTAAAAACAGCTTGTGAACATGAATACGATTTTGTTGCAGTTTCATTTGCAAGAAACTTAGATGATATTGCACAAGTTAGAAAAGTATTAGATGAAAATGGTGGAAAAGATATTCAAATTATAACAAAAGTTGAAAATGTTGAAGGTTTATCAAACATGGAAGATATTGTTAAAGCAGCAGATGCTCAAATGATAGCTCGTGGAGATATGGCTACTGAAACAGACTTTACAGAACCACCTGTAATGCAAAAGAAATTTATAAAATTATCAAATAGAGCTCATAAACCAGCTATAACAGCTACACAAATGTTAGAATCTATGATGAGTAATCCATTACCAACAAGAGCAGAAGCTTCTGATGTTGCTAATGCAATTTATGATAGAACAAGTGCTATCATGTTATCTGGTGAATGTGCTATGGGTAAATTCCCATTAGAATGTGTTAAAACAATGGATAAAATAGCAAGAAGAGTTGAGCCAGAAGTTAATTATTGGAAGAGATTTGATGATAAAGATAAAATAGTATTAAATGATTTAGAAGATAATGTTGCTTATGCTACTTGCGTTATTGCTAAAAATACAAATGCTGATGCTATTGTATGCTATACACATACAGGAGATTCAGCAAGAAGATTAGCAGGAATGGGAGCAGGTTGTCCAATACTTGCTGTTACAGATAATAAGAGAACTTTCCGTCAATTAGGTTTGGCTTGGAATGTTCACCCAGTTTATGTTGAATCTGGTGTTGATACAGATGCAACAGTTGTAGCTGGTATCGAAAAATTAAAAGCTAAGGGAATCTTAGAATCAGGTGATAAAGTAGTTTTAGCTGGCGGACATAACTATGTAAACGGAGTTAAATCAAGCAAAATCATCGGTGGATATGCAGAAGTTTAATAAATATAGTTTTTAAAAAATAAAAAAGTTTATATTAAGAATTTGTTTTTCTTATATAAACTTTTTTTACTATGTATGAAAGTTTGACAGAACTTTGCGAAATAACAAGGTTAAGTTACATAAATTTGTGCGATTGCAAAGCAATCTGTACATATGGCGAATTTATTAAGAATATGTGAAAACTATTGAAAATTATTATATATAACAATATAATGTATGTGTAAAAATATATACTTATAGAAGGGATTTTTGATATGAGTAAAAAGGAAAAGAAAGAAAAAGCAAAGGTTAAAAAAATAGCAATTATTGTTATAAGTATTATTGCTATTCTAGCGGTAGTTTCTGTTGGATTATTTTTTGTATTTAGAAAAGATGGTAACAATAGTGATAATAAAATTGCAACACAATCTGTTAAAATATTTACAGAAAATATGAATTTATTTCAAAATAAATATGCAGGAATGGTAGTTGCGCAAGATACTATAAAAATAAAAAAAGACACTGAATTGAAAGTAAAAGAATTATATGTTGAAAAAGGTCAAACAGTTGAAAAAGGTCAAAAATTATTTGAATATGATACAACTGAAAATTCTAATAAAGTTGAACAAACTAAATTAGAGATAGAAAAAATGGAAAACTCTATTGCTAATTCTAAAAAACAAATACAAAATTTATTAGAAGAAAGTAAAACTCGTCCGGATGACCCAGAAATTTCAATAGAAATACAAACTTTGGAAAATGATATAAAACAAACAGAGTATAATATTAAGACTAAAAATTTAGAAATATCTAACTTAAATAAAACTATAAAAAATTCAGTAATAACAGCTGAAATAAATGGTGTAATTCAAAACATTAATGATGGAGACAATGATACTTCAATGGGATATCAAGATGGTGAAGATGATTCATATATAACAATTATGCAAACAGGCGATTATAAAATAAAAGGTGTTGTAAATGAACAAAATGTTATGATGTTTTCAGAAGGACAAAAAGTTATAATTCGTTCAAGATTAGATGAAAATAAAACTTGGAATGGTACAATTACAAAAGTTGATACTTCTAATCCAGAGTCAAATGATAATAATTCAGGAATGATGATGTATGGTAATTCGGATACAATGACTACATCTTCTAAATATCCATTTTATATTAATTTAGAGCAAAAAGATGGGCTTATGATGGGGCAACATATATATATTGAATTTGATTATGGTCAAATTGCAAAACAAGATGGAATATGGATACCATCATATTTTATTGTAGAGGATGCTGGAAACAACTATATATGGGTTGCAGGAAAAGGCGATAAATTAGAAAAACGAAAACTTACAATTGGAAGCAAAGATGAGAATTTATTAGAAGTTCAAATAACAGAAGGATTAAGTAAAGATGACTATATTGCAGATCCTAGTCAAGAATTAACAGAAGGTTTAAAAGTTGAGAAATATGATAGTGTATCAGATATTCCAATGATTGAAGATGGTGAAGATGTAAAAATGAATATAGATATGGGAGAAAATAGAGAAATTATAGACATGACAAATGGTAATGGAGAACTTACAGTTGAGAATGATGCAATAATACCAGATACATCAACATCTGATACAGTAAAAACACCAGATACATCAGTTTCTAATGTAACAAGCACACCAGATTCAACAAGTGTAACAACAAATGTACAATCTGGTGCTACTATACCACTTGGAGGTCAATAATGATAGTAGATTTAGAAAATATAAATAAGATATATAATCAGGAAAGCATACCAGTAAATGTTTTAAATAATGTTTCTTTAAGAGTAGATAAGGGAGATTATATTGCTATAATGGGACCTTCCGGTTCAGGAAAAACAACCTTAATGAATATTATAGGATGTTTAGATGTAGCGACAACAGGAAAATATTTATTGGATGGTGAAGATGTTTCTAAGGCAACAGATAATAGAATGTCAGATATAAGAAATCAAAAAATAGGATTTGTTTTTCAGCAATTTCATTTGTTACCTAAATTAACAGCAATAGAAAATGTTGCTTTACCATTGTTATATAGAGATGTTAGTAAAGCCAAAAGGATGGCAATTGCAGGAGAAGCATTGGAAAAAGTTGGTCTAGGTGACAGAAAGAAATTTTTACCAAATCAATTATCAGGTGGTCAATGTCAAAGAGTAGCGATTGCAAGAGCAATGGTAGGAAATCCACTTTTATTATTAGCAGATGAGCCTACTGGTGCATTAGATACCAAAGCTGGTGAACAAATAATGGAATTATTTAAAAAATTAAATGATGAAGGTGCTACAATAATTATGATAACACATGAACCTAAAATAGCTGAATGTGCGAAAAAAATTTATCATATTCGTGATGGAAATCTTCAAGAGGAGTTAAAATGAAAAAAATAAAATTATTTCAAAAAAAAGTAATGATACCTTTCATAATTATTCTTGTTATAGTTGTAGCAACAGTTTTAGGAATTTATTTGTATAAAAAAAATAATGTAAAAGAAGTACCAGTATTTTCAATGAATGATATTGGCATGACAGATTTTTGGCAAGATAGTAATCAAACAGAAGGCTTAGTAAAAGAAGATAAAACTCAATCTGTATATTTGAGTAGTACACAAGAAGTTGAAAAAATACTTGTAAAAGAAGGAGAACAAGTAAAAAAAGGTACACCATTAATAAAATATAGTACAACTTTAACTTCATTAGAATTGGAAAGAAAACAAATAGATATAAAGAAAATGGAATTGCAATTGGATAATGCAAAAAAAGAATTAGAAAAAATACGAAATTATCAACCAAATGCACCAGTTCAAGAACCTATACAACCAGAAATTCCAGAAGAATCAGTTGAAAATTATATAACTTTTTCGGCTCCACTTCCAGAAGTTCCTAAAAATAAAGAAATGGTACCAGCTCCACTTACAGGAAGTGGAACTACTGAACTTCCATATATATTTTTGTGGTCAGAAGGTAAAGAATATGAAAAATCTTTTATCGAACAATTACTTTTAAGAGCAGGAGCTGGAAAAACAGAAGTTTATGCTATTTTTATGGTAAGAGATAATAATGAAATATATGGAAATTTTAAAAGTGCTTCAAAAATAAAATTTACAAAAAAAGCAGATGAATATAGTTTTTCAATTGTAAAAAATTATACAGAAGAAGATGATCCAATAGTTGAGCATAAATCAGAAAATAATGTTATAGAAGTTCCAACAATTCCCAATAATTTTGAAGAAATGGAAGCTTCTTATACAGCAGAAGAATTACGAAAGATGACATTAGAAAAAGAGAAAGAAATTAGTGAATTAATTTTAAATATTAAAGTAGCTAAATCAGAATATAAAATTTTAGAGAGTGAAATAAAGGACGTAACTGTTTATAGTAAAGTTGATGGGGTTGTAAAAAGTGTTTTGAGTTTAACTGATTCTGAAATTAAGACAAAACCAGTTATTGTTATTTCTGGTGGTGGAGGATATTACATTACTGGTTATATTGGAGAACTTAGTTTAGATCAAATAAAAGTAGGTCAAAAAGTATCAGTTATGTCGTACAATTCTGGTAGTATGGCAGAAGGTGTTGTTAAAGAAGTATCTAATATACCACTTTCAAATTATCGAAATTTTGGGATGGGAAATAGTAATGTTTCATATTATCCATATACTGTTTTTGTTAGTGAAGAAGCAACTTTTAAGGCCGATGAATATGTTGCACTTACACCGCAAGTTGAAAATACAGGAAGTTCAGGACTATATGTAATGAAAGCTTTTGTATTAGAAGAAAATGGAAAGTATTTTGTATATGTAGCTAATCAAGATAACAAATTAGAAAAAAGACAAATTTTTATAGATGGTGGAGCTTATGATAATCTTAAAATAAAAAGTGGACTAACAACTGATGATAGGATTGCTTTTCCTTATGGTAAAGAGGTAAAAGAGGGGGCTAATACAGTTGAAGGCTCTATGGATGATTTATATTATTAAAAGCAACATTATTATAAGAAAGGAAAATAGAAAATGTTTGAAAACATATTTTTAGCTTTGCAAGGAATATTTAGTCACAAACTTCGTTCTTTACTAACAATGTTAGGTATAATTATAGGTATTGCAGCAATTATAACTATTGTTTCTACTATTAAAGGAACAAATGAGCAAATCAAACAAAATTTAATAGGTTCTGGAACAGATGCAGTTAATATAGAATTATATCAAGGTGAAGGAAAAATGAATTTCTTATGGAATCCAGTTCCAGATGGAGTTCCTATAATTAAAAAGCAAGATTTAGAAGAAATAGAAAAAATAGATGGAGTAAGCAAAGCTTGTACATACATGAGAAGAGAATATTCTGAAAATGTTTTTTATAAAAATAAATCTTTTTCAGGTTCTCTATATGGAATAGATGAAAACTATTTTGAGGTTAATAATTTTTATGTAGAAATGGGAAGAACTTTTCAAGAAGAAGATTTTACACAATTTAGAAAAGTTGCAATAATCGATAAAGAAACTGCTGAAACTTTGTTTCAAGGTGTAAATCCAGTTGGTAAAGTTGTAGAAATATTTGGTGAACCATTTACAGTTATAGGAGTTAGTGAAAAGAAAATAAAATTTAAACCAGTTATAAACTCTTTTCAAGACTATATGACTTATGCAGGACAAAGTATGGGACAAATTTTTGTACCAGATAAGTGTTGGTCAATAATATGTAGATTTGACGAACCTCAAAACATTGTTGTAGAATGTAATTCTACTGATGATATGACAAAAGCTGGAAAAAAGACAGCAGATTATTTGAATTCTAGAATTACTACAAATGGAGAAGAAGAGATAGCTTATAAAAATGATGATTTATTAAAACAAGCAAAACAAATTCAAGATTTAAGTTCATCTACAAATAATCAATTGTTGCTTATTGCAAGTATTTCATTAATTGTAGGTGGAATTGGTGTAATGAATATAATGCTTGTATCTGTAACAGAAAGAACAAAAGAGATTGGATTAAAAAAGGCACTTGGTGCAAGAAGAAAAAGAATATTGTTACAATTTTTAACAGAAGCATCAGTATTAACTAGTATAGGTGGAATAGTAGGAGTAATAGTTGGAATTGTTATGGCAAATGTTATTTCAAAAATTGCAATGACGCCAGTTGCTATTAGTCCAGTTGCTACAATAATAGCAGTTGTCTTTTCGACAGTAATAGGAATAATTTTCGGAATAATTCCTGCTATGAAGGCATCTAAATTAAATCCAATTGATGCTTTAAGAAGCGAATAATCAAAAAAAGTATCCTTTAATGGATACTTTTTTAGTTATTTATTATATTTTCAACAACCGTGTTATTGTGCATATTTTCAGATTCAGTTGAGATTTTTATAATTTTTATATAATCATTAATTGCAAGAGCTGTAAGAAGTAAGGCAAATAGTATTACTAATATGACTAGAAGTGTTTTTGATTTTCGATTCATTTTACTGGTTTTTTCATCTACTATGTTATAGATTTTTTCTTTCATTATATCTTCAATAGAAGGTTTTAATGGTTCATCATATTCTATATTTTGTTGTTGATATGAAGAATTATAATTGTATTCAGTTAATGGGTGTAGAAGTGCATCATATTCTTTTCTATTTTCCTCATTTGATAAAATTGCATAAGCATCATTTAATTCTTTTGTAATTTTTTCTGCATATTCATAATCACCTTTGTAAATATCAGGATGATATTGTTTTATTAATTTTTTGTAAGAGTCTCTAATTTCTTGTTGTGAAGCGTTTTCTGAGACTTTTAAAATTTGATAATAGTTCATAAAAATCCCCTTATAAATTTTCTAAAAATATTATATAAGAAATATTAATTAAATACAATCTAAATCTTGAAAAAGATTGTAAAATAGTATAAAATATTAACGGCTAGGAGGATATTTTCGTGAAAGAAAAACAAGAAGAATTTATAAAAATGGTGAAAGCCAAGATAGATGGTAGAAATTTGCAGTATTATATATTAACAATGGGATGCCAATTAAATGAAAATGATTCAGAAAAAATCTCTGGAATGTTAACCGAAATGGGATATACTGAAACACAAAAATTTGAAGATGCAGATATTGTCATTTTTAATACTTGTTGTGTTAGAGAAAATGCAGAGGAAAGACTATTCGGTAAAATTGGAGAAATAAAAAAAATAAAAGAGCATAAAGATTTAATTGTAGCTATTGGTGGATGTATGATGCAAGAGAAAAACATGGTTTCAAAAATCAGAAAAAGTTATCCTTTTGTAGATGTAATTTTTGGAACACATACAATGCAAAATCTTCCAGAGGATATATATAAGGCACTAATAGAACATGAAAAAGTAAAAGATGTTATAGATGTCGATGGAGAAATTCACGAAGATATACCAATAAGGAGAAACGATAAATTTAGAGCTTCGGTTACTATAATGTATGGATGTAATAATTTTTGTACATATTGTATAGTTCCTTATGTGAGAGGTAGGGAAAGAAGCAGAAATCCACAGAATATATTAAAAGAAGTCCAAGATTTAGCAAATGATGGATATAAAGAAATAACTTTATTAGGACAAAATGTTAATTCATATATGGCACATCAAGGAGCAGATTTAGAAAGTGCAGGAGAAATTAATTCTTTTGCAAAACTGTTAGATGCAGTATGTAAAATAGATGGGATAGAGAGAGTAAGATTTATTTCTCCACATCCAAAGAACTTCACTGACGATGTCATTGAATCAATAGCAAAGAATGATAAAATAGCCAAAATAATACATTTGCCACTTCAATCAGGAAACTCTAAGGTTTTAAAAGAAATGAACCGAGTATATAATAAAGAACAATATTTAGAATTAGTTCGAAAAATGAAAGATAAAATACCGAATATTGTATTTTCAACGGATATTATAGTTGGATTTCCAGGGGAAACGGATGAAGAATTTGAAGATACATTAGATGTAGTAAGGAAAGTAAATTTTGAACAAATATTTATGTTTATATATTCACCAAGAGAAGGTACACCAGCAGCTAAGTTAGAACAAATTCCAGAAGAAATCAAACATAAAAGATTTGATAAATTAAAAGAACTATATGAATCTAAGGTAGATGAGAATAATGATAAATATTTACACACACAGCAAAAAATTTTAATAGAAGGTTTAAGTAAGAATAACGATAAGATGTTAACTGGTAGAACTGATACAAATAAAGTAGTAATATTTGAACCAGAAACTAATGAGAAAATCGGTGATATGGTTACTGTTGAAATTATTGAAGCACACAAATGGTATTTAAAAGGGAAAATTATACACTAATTAAGGGGTTATAAAATGTCTAATAGAAATGAAATGATTTTCATAAATAGAATATTAAATGCAGAATTATCAATAAGAAAAACTGCAAAACAATTTGGTTTAAGAAGAGATGATTTAATTCATAGAATTCAAGAAGTTTTAGCTGACGATGAGGATAATCTAAGACAATTAGATTTAGTTATTGTTATAAATAAAATGCTTTTTGACAATGTGAAAATGGAAGACGCAGCAAAAGAATTAGATATGACAGTACAAGAAATGGATAAAAAGATTTTAAAAACTTTGTCAAGCAATGAAGACAAAATGCAGAAATATTTGGATTATAAAAATGGTGGTAAAAAGAAAAAGCCAACAACAAAAAAAAATAATAAAAATGGCAAAAATCCAATTAAGAAAAAAGCCAATAATAAAAATGTAAATAATGTACCAAAGAAAAATAGTAATAAAAGTAACAATTCAAATGGTAATAAAAGGAGTAAATAAATGACAGAACTTTCACCTATGATGCAGAACTATATGCAAACAAAAGAACAATACAAGGATTGCATATTGTTTTATAGATTAGGAGACTTTTATGAAATGTTTTTTGATGATGCAATAACTGCATCAAGGGAATTAGAAATAACATTAACAGGTAGAGCCTGTGGTATGGAGGAGAGAGCACCAATGTGTGGTGTTCCTTTTCATGCTGCCGAAATATATGTTTCAAGACTAATTGCAAAAGGATATAAGGTTGCAATTTGTGAGCAATTGGAAGACCCAAAGCAAGCAAAAGGTATAGTTAAAAGAGATGTAATTAGAGTGGTAACACCTGGAACAGTTATAGAAACTAATATGCTAGAAGAAAAGAAAAACAATTATATAATGAGTATCTTTAAAAAAAGTATGTACTATGGTTTAGCTATTTGTGATATTAGTACAGGAGATTTTTATTCAACACAAGTAAAACTTCCAGAAAATAATTTTGAGAAATTATTAGATGAGTATGCAAGATATACTCCATCTGAAATTGTAGTAAATACTGAAATGGGTTCTCGTGAAGAGGAATTAGAAATAATGAAGAACAGATGGAATACATTTGTTACAGTTAGAAATGAGGATATGTTTAGTACTGATAGTAATTTGCTTCAAAAACTGTATAATGTTGTAGATGATGCTGATGAAAAGAAAGAAAGCTTAAAAGAATATGTTTTTGCAGTTCCAGCAATAAATGGCTTGCTTAATTATTTTACAGAAACACAAAAAGTAAAATTAGAACATATAAATAAAATTAAATTGTACGAAGTTCAAAAATATATGGCATTAGATGTAAATGCCAGAAGAAGTCTTGAACTTACAGAACGTATGTCAGATAGAAGTAAAAGAGGCACTTTAATTTGGGTCTTAGATAAAACATCTACTTCTATGGGGGGAAGGCTTTTAAGGCGTTGGATAAATGATCCTTTACTTGAAGTAGATGAAATAAATAAAAGATTAGATGGAGTAGAAGAATTTAAAAATAATTTAATCTTAAAAGGTGAAACAATAGAGATATTAAAGAAAGTATATGACATAGAAAGATTGTCTGGAAAAATTTCTTATGGAAATGCTAATGCAAGAGATTTAATATCATTAAAAAATTCACTTCAAAAATTGCCAGAATTAAAACAACTTTTAAAAGAGGCACAAACAAATAGTTTAAAAGAATGTTATGAAAAATTAGATGAGCTTCAAGATATAGCAAATTTAATAGAAGAGGCAATTGTAGATGAACCACCAATTAGTGTTAAAGAAGGTGGAATAATAAAATCAGGATATAATAGTGAAATTGATGAATATAAAAGTGCATCTAGTAATGGAAAAGGCTGGATAATAGAACTTGAAGCAAAAGAAAGAGAAGCAACAGGTATTAAAAATTTAAAAGTAGGATATACAAAAGTTTTTGGATATTATATAGAAGTTACAAAATCATTTTTAAAGCAAGTGCCAGATAGATTTATTAGAAAACAAACTTTGACAAATTGTGAAAGATTTATAACAGAAGAATTAAAAGAGATGGAAACTAAAATCTTAGGAGCAGAAGAAAAAGCAATAGCACTTGAATATAATGAATTTATAAAAATTAGAGATATTATTGCTAGTAATATTAATAGATTGCAAACTTCAAGTAGTGTTATTTCAAAAATAGATGTTTTATCATGTTTAGCAACAGTTGCAGAAGATAACAATTATGTAAGACCAGAAATTAATAATAGTGAAGCACTTGAAATTGTAAATGGTAGACATCCAGTTGTAGAAAAAATGTTGGGAAATGGAGAGTTTGTACAAAACGATACAAACTTAGATACTCAAAGTAATAGAGTAGCAATTATTACAGGTCCTAATATGGCTGGTAAATCTACATATATGAGACAAGTCGCTATTATTACTTTAATGGCACAGATAGGAAGTTTTGTTCCAGCAGATAGTGCTAAAATTGGTATAGTAGACAAAATATTTACAAGAGTTGGTGCATCTGATGATTTAAGCATGGGACAAAGTACTTTTATGGTAGAAATGGCAGAAGTAGCAAATATTTTGAAAAATGCTACTGCAAAAAGTTTAGTAATATTAGACGAAATTGGTAGAGGTACATCTACTTATGACGGATTGTCTATTGCTTGGGCAGTAGCAGAATATATTGCAGATAAAGAAAAAATAGGTTGCAAAACTTTATTTGCAACGCATTATCATGAACTTATTGCATTAGAAGAAAAAATAGAAGGAATAAAGAATTATTCTATTGCAGTAAAAGAAAAGGGAGAAGATATAATTTTCCTTAGAAAAATTGTTGAAGGTGGAACTGATGAAAGCTATGGTATTCATGTAGCAAAACTTGCAGGAGTTCCAAACAATGTTGTAACAAGAGCAAATAAAATTTTAAGATCATTAGAGAAATCTGGTGTAAAAGTTAAGGAAGAAAAAGAAGATAAAAAGCAAGTAGAAGGACAGTTTGATTTCTTTAATATAAAGCTTGCCGATATAGCAAGTGAACTAGATAAGGTGAATGTTAACGAATTAACACCAATAGATGCATTAAATGTTCTTGTGAAAATGAAAGAAAAAATGAAATAGTAGAAGGAAATTGGTATGACAGTAAAGTTTATATTAGTACAACTTATTGGATTATGTGCTTTGTTTATGTTGGTATTAAGTCTTCAAAATAATAATAAAAAAATGTTAATGAAATATCAAATGTTTTCTAGTTTATTATATGCTGTTCAATATGCATTTTTGGGAGCATATACAGGGTGTTTATTAAACTTAACTTGTGTTTTTAGAAATTATATTTTTGGAAAAAATGAAAATGGCAGAGCATCTATTATATGGTTAATAGTAGTTTTAGCACATATTGTAGGATTTTCATTAATTACATATACTGACATAGTAAGTTTATTAGTAATGTTTGGTATTATATTATTTAGTGTAGCTATGTGGTATGGAGATTTAACATTTATGAGAATAGGAGAAGCTATTGCTTGTGCATTGCTTATGATATACAATGTAAAAGTTTTAGCATTTACATCTTGTATAGCAACGATGATTGAAATTAGTACAGTATTAATAGCAATTTATAGATTTGATTTGAAGAAAATAAAACCCAAAAAAGAAGTTCGAGCATGAACTTCTTTTTTATTAAAATTATCTTGAAGCTAATTCTTTTTGTTCGTTATTATATCGTTCTTCAAATTGCTCGTATGATGGAGAGTGTAGTAATCCCACATTCTTAAATTCAGGCAATTTGTCTTTTTCATAAATTCTATCAGTATCGAAAATAACAAATTCTCCAACTGGTAAAGAAGTTTGGGCTTGAACTGCTTCTCCGTTTGAATCTGTAACAGTATAATTTATAATATTAGGTTTTAATAAACGACCAACATTTTCTGGCTTAATATCAGTCCAAATAAACCCAGAATTTCTTAAATCTTTGTAAATACTATATAAAAATTCATTTTTTTGATTATCAGGCATATTTTCATCCCATTTAGTATCAACTTCATCTTGACATTCTATTGCTATTAAATCATCAGGCTTTAATGTACCTTGATCTATTTGTTCATTATAGTTTTGTGGGATATTAATTCTTAATTTAGGTTGTAAAATTCTTCTATGAACTGGTAAATCTTCTAATATTCTATTTTTTCCAAATTTCAAAATTGTTGTACCAATTTTCATACAATCACTATATTGTCCACTTCCAGCATCTTCAATATCACTTAGTGTAACATTTTCTTGTTCTGCTATTTTGTATATTAAATCTTTTATTCTATCCAATACAGCTGGATTGTTAGATAAATATTCGTTATGAGAAAAAATAGTATTTAATATTTCACCATAATTTTCTTCTATTATATCTCTGGAATTTCCAATATCTTTACAGTTATTATAGAAATTTATTATAACCCAAGGATTTCCACGAGTATATGGACCCTTTATAATAGGAATTAAATTGTTTGCAATACTATTGTCTATATTAGGATCTTGAATGTTTTTTAGTAAATTTATTGTTTTTACAATCCAAACCTTTTGATAACCAGTATATTCTGAGGCACAACGCATTATAGTATCTATATTGTCTGAGATTAATGGTGTATTTCCAATATCTATTATCCAACTTAAATATTCTGTGATAATTTCAGGAGGTAGAGCTTGTAATATGTCATTAAAATCTTCTTCAAGGTTAGGATTATTTTTTTCAATTGTAGTTTTAAAATCTTCTTCCCAAGTTCCAAACATGGTTTGTAATTCACTAATATATTGTTTCATATTTTTTCTCCAAATAATTATTTATTTCTATCAAAGAAAGTTTGTAAATTTATTTCACCATCATAATCAAGAATCATAACTTCTTTATGTAAGTCAATTCCATATATTTCTTTTACTGTTTGAGTGAAATGTCGTAAGCAATCAGCAGAATCTTTATCAGTAGTATTTTCACTTGTTGTAAAGTGCATACTACCATTTGGACTAAAAGTTGCACCATTTACATTTATATTTATTGAAGGATGTTTTATAAGTAAAGATTTTTGAGTTTCTCCAATTAATTTTTGCATGTGTTGAGTAGAGAAGAAGCTACCAGCGTTTCCTTCTTCAAAACTAATTTTTAAAGATGGTTTTCGTCTATTCATTTGAATATCAAAATTTTTTTGTACTTCATCTTTTCCAATGTAATCAGCTTTTAAAATTACTTCTTTAACAAAATATCTTGTTTTTGGATTATTAGCTTGTTTTAAAAAGCTATTTCGAGTAGAGAAGAAAGTTTCATCTGGTATAATTTCTATAAAATCTCCAATTTCAAAATCATAAACAATAATTTTTTTAACAAAATCAGAAAATGCTTTTGTATAGGTATTTGTTATTGCATGAGGGTAGCTAGAATTTCCAACAACACCACCACCAATAACACCAGGAATACCTGTTAACATAGCAAAATCATAGCCCATTTCTTTTGTGTAATTAACAAAATTACTAACTACAACATTTGAAGTTACTGTGAATTCTTCTGTTTCTTTGTTAAAAGTTATGTTAGAACTTTTTGTATCAACATCAAGGAATAAGCCATCATATCCATTATCTGTTATATATAAGTTAGTATGTAATCCAAAAATTTTAAAAGGCAAATTTTTCTTATACATTTCATGTAAAACTTTTAAATCATTAGGTAGAGCATCATCAAAAATTAATTGATAATAAGCTTTTGCATTTCCAGTTTTCTTTTTGAAAAGATGTTTATTTTGTAAATTATAATCATATTTAACTTTATGAGTAAAGTTTTTTAAAATTTCATTCATTTTTTAGTCCTTTCGGTTTTTTATCATAGTATCATAAAATAATGTAAATCTCAATAAATTTTTTTATATTAAAAGGTGATAATCATGTGGGCATAATCAGTATTTTATTATTAAAATCAGAAAAATCGTAGCGCAAAATTCCTTGCTACGATTCTCCATCTTTTTCATTCTGTAAATTAATCCTCAAAACAATTAATAATTTTTAATCTCGCTTCAATGTCTGATGAATTATACAAAATATGAAGCTGACCTTTGTGGCATGTTGAAACTTCACTAATTTTCATCTGAGGAGCATCTTTTAACTGTTTTAATATTTCGGTGTCCGTCAAGGCTGAGGCTTCTTCAAGCGAAAGAGTCAAAGCATGTAATCCCCATGTCAATGCTTGATACTGTTCGCTACCTTCGAATTGGATGTGTAACGGAATGAATGTTCTGGCTTTGATTACAGCTGTACTGATAGTGTGAATTTGATCGTCTGAATCAGTGTTAGCATATTTTAAGCCATGAAAGTCAATAACCGAGTAGCCCCAGTTATATTTTTTTGTAACTTTTCCCATATAAAAAACCTCCTTTGGTCTCATGTTTTTTTGTTATATTATATATGGTCAAATTATGTGCTAAAAAAACACGGTTAGATATTTTAATTATATCATATTTACATAATATTTGCAAGATTTGCTTGCATAGAAAGAATAAAAAGAGTATAATAATATATACAGTGAATTGAATATGGGGGTGTATTTGGTTTCGACAGTAAATTAGAAGGATAAATAGCGAGTAGTGGAGTTGCCTGGCCACTATAAAAGGCAAAAATTAAAAATAAACGCTGATAATAAAGAATTAGCATTCGCTGCCTAAGTTGCAGTGACGTCTTACTTTTACAACCTGCGGTTTAAGATAAGGCGACGATTAGCAGGAAACGAAGCTAATATTTGCTTTTGATATTAGTAGGCATTTTTAAAAGCTACTATATTTAAAACTTGTTTATTAGTGTTAAATATGGGAATTTAAATAATAAACTGCACTCGGAGAAGTTTATGTGGAAGATTTATTGGACCGGAGTTCGACTCTCCGCACCTCCACCAAAAAGTAAATTGAATAGTCGCTGATGAAAGCCGAAAGGCTTCATGAGAGGAAAGTCCGGGCTCCGTAGAGCAAAGATACTTGATAACGTCAAGCGAGGGTGACCTTAGGGAAAGTGCAACAGAAAATAACAACCTTTATAGGTTCAGGTGAAAAGGTGGAGTAAAAGCCCACCAGCAGTATGGTGACATATTGGCTGTGTAAACCCTATCTGGAGCAACACCTCATAGAGAAAGTTAAGGCTGCTCGCCATTTTCTCGATTTGCGTGGCTTGAAATATATAGCAATATATATTCTAGATAAATGACTATTCACGACAGAACCCGGCTTACAGATTTACTTTTATATGAAAAAAGATAGGCAAGAACCTATCTTTTTTCTTTTGCACTTGAATTTTTTGTCGAATTAAAATATAATGACAAAGAATTGAATTTTAGGAGGCAAAAATGTACGAAGTATTTGCAGATATGCATGTTCATATAGGAAGAAGTGAAAACGGAAAACCAATAAAAATTACAGCGGCAAGAAGTTTAAATTTTGCTAATATTGCAAAAGAATGTGTAGAGAAAAAAGGAATAAATCTTGTAGGAATTATAGATTGTGCTTCACCTTATGTTATAGAAGATATAGAGAATTTTTTAAGAAATGGTGATGCTTATGAAATAGAAGATGGCGGAATTATATATAAAGATAAAGTATGTATAATATTAGGAAGTGAAATAGAAACCAATGAAATAAATGATGATGGAAAAACTGGTAGTGCTCATAATTTGTGCTATTTTCCAACTTTGAAAGATATAAAAGGCTTTTCAAATGAAATGAGTCATCATATAAAAAACATAACTTTAAGTTCACAAAGAGCTGATATTTCTGCATATTATTTAATTGATATTGTAGAAAAATATAATGGAGTGTTAGTACCAGCTCATGCATTTACACCACATAAAAGTTTTTACGGTAATTGTACATCATCATTAAAGAGAATTTTTAAGGAAAAATATGATAAAATACCAGCAATTGAACTTGGTTTAAGTTCAGATACTTTTTTAGCTGACAAAATTTCAGAGCTAGAAACAAAATCATTTTTAACAAATTCTGATGCACACTCATTACCTAAAATCGCAAGAGAATATAATAAAATTCAGGTTGAAGGAATAAGCTTTAAAGAATTTTTAAAAGCTTTAAGAAGAGAAGATGGCAGAAAAATTATATCTAATTATGGTATGGATCCTAAATTAGGAAAATATCATAGAACATATTGTGAAGTATGTGATAAAAGAATTCCAGGTGATGCACCAGTTACTAAATGCCCAGACTGCGAAAGTAAAAATATCACAATGGGAGTTTTTGATAGAATAGAAATAATAAAAGATAAGGTGGATACAAAAAGTCCAGAATTTAGACCTCCTTATATATATCAAATTCCACTTACCTTTATACCAGGACTTGGAGCGAAAACAATAGATAAGTTGTTAAATCATTTTGGTACAGAAATGACAATTTTGCACAAATTATCAGATGATGATATAGAAGCTGTTGTTGGAGAGAAGATTGCAAATAATATTATTAGAGCTCGTGACGGAAAAATGCACATTGTTGAAGGTGGAGGAGGAGTCTACGGAAAAATAGAACAAACTTAATTTAAAACTAGTCAGTATTTGAGAAAAAATACTGACTTTTTTGTTTTTTAGTGATATAATAATAACGCTAAAAAGGAGATTATTATGGCAAATCAATTTGAGAGAACTGAATTAATAATTGGTAAAGATGGAATTAAAAAGCTTCAAAATTCAAAGGTTGTTGTATTTGGTATTGGAGGCGTTGGTTCATTTGTAGTAGAAGCATTAGTACGAGCAGGTGTAGGAAATTTAATTTTAGTAGACAAAGATGAAGTTGATTTAACTAATATAAATAGACAAATAATAGCTACTCACGATACTATTGGAAAACCAAAAGTAGAAATTGCAAAACAAAGAGCTTTAAGTATAAATCCAAGTGCAAAAATAAAAACATATCAAGAATTTTTTATGCCAGATAGTGAAGATGTTTTTGACAATACAGCTAATTATGTTGTAGATTGTGTAGACACAGTAACAGCAAAAATTGAAATAATTGCAAGAGCTAAAAAGTTAAACATTCCAGTTATTTCTTCAATGGGAACAGGAAACAAATTTGACCCCACAAAGTTTGAAATAACAGATATTTCTAAAACTTCTGTGTGTCCTCTTGCAAAAGTAATGAGAAAAGAATTAAAACAAAGAGATATAAAAAATGTTAAAGTATTATACTCAAAAGAAGAGCCTATAAAATATGAAGGTAAAGTGACAGGAAGTATTTCATTTGTACCATCAGTTGCCGGATTAATTATAGCAGGAGAAGTAATAAAGGATATTATTGGAGCTTAGAATGGAAAGATATGAAGAAATAGAACAAACCATTGTAAAAACTTACAGAAAAGAAATATGGAAAAGATTTATAAAAGGTATAACTGAATATGAAATGGTAAAAGAAGGAGACAAAATAGCAGTTTGCATATCTGGTGGAAAAGATTCTATGCTACTTGCTAAATGTTTTCAAGAATTAAAAAAGCATAGAAAAATGAATTTTGAAGTTTGTTTTATTGTTATGAATCCAGGATATAATGAAAAAAATAAAGACAAGATTATAGAAAATGCAAAAATACTTAATATTCCTATTGAAATGTTTGAAACAGATATATTTAGTAGGGTCGTAAAGATTGAAGATAGTCCATGCTATTTATGTGCAAGAATGAGAAGAGGTTATTTATATGAGAAGGCAAAGGCTATGGGATGCAATAAAATTGCATTAGGACATCATTTTAACGATGTAATCGAAACAATAGTTATGGGAATGTTTTATGGTGCACAGATGCAAACTATGATGCCAAAGGTATGTAGTACTTCACATCCACGGTATGGAGCTTATTAGACCATTATATTTTGTTAAAGAAGAAGATATTATAAAATGGAGAGATAAAAACAGTTTAGAATTTATAGAATGTGCATGTAAATTTACAGAAGATTATGCAAATAAGAAAAAATCTTCGAAGAGAGAAGAGATAAAAGCTCTTATAAAAAAACTTTGTGAAGACTATGAGAATGTTGATGTAAATATATTCAATAGTGTGCAAAATGTTAATTTAGATACAATTATTTCATATCATAAAAACGGAGAAACACATCATTTTTTAGATAATTACAAACTATAAAAAGGGGCAAATAATGGGGAAAATAGTTTTATTAGATGATCTAAGTATTAATCAAATAGCAGCAGGAGAGGTTATTGAAAGACCAGCGAATGTAGTAAAAGAATTAGTAGAAAATTCAGTTGATGCAGGAGCTACTAAAATTACTGTTGAAATAAAAAAAGGTGGAAAATCTTTTATAAAAATTACAGATAATGGTAAAGGTATTGAAAAAGAGGATTTACCACTTTCTATTGAAAGACATGCTACAAGTAAAATAAGAAGTGTTGAAGATTTGGAACACACATATACAATGGGATTTCGTGGAGAAGCTTTAGCAAGTATTGCTTCAATTTCTAATTTTACTATAATATCTAAAACTGATAATCAAGAAATAGGAATAAAAATTACTACTGATGGTGGTGATATTGTTTCAGCAGAAGAGGTATCATCCAATACAGGTACAACTATAATAGTAGAAAACATATTTTTCAATACACCAGTTAGATATAAATTTTTAAAAAATGACAGTACAGAATTTAGATATATAAAGGAATGGTTGCAAAAATTTGCAGTATCTCATTTAGATGTTTCTATAAAGCTTATAAATGATGGTAAAATAGTTTTTTCTTCAAATGGAAATGGAAGTATAGATGATTTAATATATGTATTATATGGTAAAGATGTTCAAGAAAACATTATAAAAGTAGATTATGAAGATGAGGGAATAAAAGTAAGTGGAGTTATTGGAACAACTTTAATTGCCAGAGATACTAGAAAAGATCAAATAGTTTTTCTAAATAAAAGAAATATAAAAAATAATATTTTAACAGCTAGTGCTGATCAAGCATTTAAAGGTGGAGGAACTGGTATTGGAAAATTTGGCTTTTTTATTTTAAATTTAGATATGCCAGCAAGTTATTATGATATTAATGTTCACCCAACTAAAATGGATGTAAGATTTAAAGATGAAGATAAAATATTTAAAGTATTTTATAATGCTATAAAAAGTGCAATGCTTTCTAAGGAATTTTTAGGTAATACTGAAATGGAAGAAAGAAAAACTGAGTATATAGAAAAAGAATATAATTTTGTAACTAATCATTTTATAAAACAACCTTCTATTATACCAAGTAAAGAAATAGATACAGTGGAAGAAAAATCTATTATTGAGCGTGAAAATAAAAGAAAAGTAGAATATAAATATATTGGTATTTTATTTAGAACATATATAGTAATAGAAGTTGGAAAAGATATTTATTTAATAGATCAACATGCTGCTCATGAAAGACTTTTATATGAGCAAATTAAAGAAAATTATAAAAACAATTTAAAAAATAATACTCAAATGACTTTAATTCCAGAGATTATAAATTTAACACATAAAGAATGTGAATTTGTAAAAGAAAATATTGAACTTTTTCAAAAAGCTGGTTTTGATATAGAAGAATTTGGGGATAATAGTGTTAAAATTAATGGAATTCCAGATATCGAATATAGAGAAAAAACAACTAGTAAGGATTTGTTTATGGATACTTTGGACGAAATGCTTACAAGTGAAAGAAGTCAAGGTAAAGATATAGAAGAAAGATTTATTGCAACTGTTGCTTGTAAAGCAGCAGTAAAAGCTAATATGGATTTAACAAAAATGGAAGTAGATAAATTAATTGATAATTTATTGGTTTTAAAAAATCCATATACTTGTCCACATGGTAGACCTACAACTATAAAATTCAATAAAGATGAGTTTACATTAGAGAATATTTAAAAATATTCTCTTTTTTGTAACCTTTTATATAATTTAAGGCAATATATAGATGTAAGGACAAAATAAAGGAGCAATTTATGATAAAAGAAGAATTAATTGGAGCATATTTTGATAAAGAAAAATTGAATTTTGAAAAACTTTTAGAAGATTATCAAAGTTATATAACAGCTATAATTAGAAATTTTGGAACGATTAAAGCAGAAGATGAAGAAGAAATTATTTCAGATGTGTTTTTAGTTTTGTGGAAAAATTCAGAGAAGCTTAACAAAAATTTGAAGTTTAGTCCATATATAGCTGGAATTACTAGAAGAATTATATTCAAAAAATATAAAGAATTATCAAACGAATTCAGTATTGAAGATTATGATAAAATTTTAGTTTCTAGATTTAATGTCGACAAAATCATAGAAGAAAAAGAAGTAAATAATTGGATTATGGAAAATGTAAAAAAACTTGGAGAGAAAGAATATCTAATATTTACAAAATTTTATTATGAAGATAAAAAAGTGAAAACTATTGCAAAGGAAATGAATTTATCGCTAAGTAATGTAAAAACAACTTTGCATAGAACTCGAGAAAGAATAAAACGATTATTAAATTTAGGAGGTTTTTAATTGATTATGGATAAAGATAGTATTTTAAACAATTTAAAAGATAACATTAGTGCTAGTAATTTTAGAAAAGAAAGAGCTAGAAAAAATAAAATTAAAAACATATTGCAAAGTAGTTTTGCAGTTGTTATATGTATGTTTTCAATTACAGGTATTGTATTTGCGAGAGATATTTCTAGTAAAATATATGAAAATTTTTGGGCAACTGGTAATGGAATTGGTCATGCAATGGAAGAAGGATATATTGAAAAGCCAGAAATGGAACCAGAAATTTCAAATACAGTAATGGAAAATAAAGAAACAGGTGAAAGAGTTGAAGATTTAGAAACTTCTGTAAAAGTTGATGAACTAGTTATGGATGATTTTAATTTAAGTATGACTTTTAATGTTAATTTATCAGATAAAGCATTGGAAGTAATACAAGGTGAAGCAGAAGATGTTTGGGAAATGAACTTTACAGATATTGTTATAACAGACGAGAATGGATATATAGTATTTGTTGGAACAGAAAAAACAATGGAATACATAGATGATGAAAAATTTATAAATACAGGAGTTAATACTTTTTTAGAAGAAAGAAAAGATCATACTTTAAAAGTTGTATATAATATTTATACTGGTTCTGATCATTTTCCTAATAGTAAAGAACTTAATGTAAAATTTGGAAAAATAAATATTTCAAAAGATGAGACTGTGAATACTATGTTTGGAGATGGAGAAATTACTTTAACTGGTAATTGGTATTTTAAAGTTAATGTTCCAGAAAAAATGTATAATAGAACAGCTATTCAATATGTACAAAAATCTTCTACTAATTCAAATTATAAAGTAACTAATGCTACTTTATATGAAACTGGAATGGAAGTAGAAGTAGAATTAAAAAATGTTATACCAAATCTTCCCAAAGAACCACCAACAACACCAGAAATAGAATTTTTGAAAACTTTACCAGAAGATAGTGAATTTAAAACACTTGAATCAGATATAAGTTCATATTTGTATAATAAATTATGGATGACAGAAGAATATCAAAATTATAGAAAAGCTTATGATGAAGCGTATGATGTGGAAGTATATTTATTGAATAGTAATAATGAAAAATTTGAATTTACAATGGGACCAAGAGAAAATGGAAGCAAGGATATTTCAGAAGATAAAAAAAGTTTAACATATAGTGCAATGTACGATTTAACAAAATATGATGCGACAGATGAGGTAACTGTTGTAGTTAATAAAAATGGCAAAGAAGAAATAATCAAAATTGAAAAGAAAAATTAAGTATGAGTGCGAAAGGAGAGTGTAGTAATGGAAAAAGAAGAATATGAAGCTAGAATAGATAGTATCAACAGAGAAGATATTTGGAAACCAGAAGTAGAAAAATGGTTAGAAAATTTTAAAAGTGAAGAAACACCTATTGAAAAAAGAATTACAGATTATAGAATAAATGGATATGGTACAAATTCAAATAATGATAATAAAATTTTAATGAATATAAATTTTGAAGTTACACCAGTAGATGCAAATAATACTTCTTGGGACACACCACAAAGAAATGTATGTTATTTAGAAATGACAAAGCAAGATGGTGAATATAAATTAGAGTATATTGGTGAAGTTCCTAAAAACTATGATAAGTTTTTAAAAGAATTTGAAAACTGGCAAGAAGAAAATAAAACAGTTGAAATGCAAACTGTTCAAGGAGAAACGAAAGAATTAAGTGCAGATAAAGAAATAGATAAAATGAGTAATGGAATAATATTTGTATGTACAATACTAATTGCTGTTGTAATAATTAGTACGATTATAAAAATAGTCAAAAGAAAGAAAAAATAAGGGATTTAGAATATAGTAAAAAAGTTCAGTTTTATACTGAACTTTTTTTACCACTCTTTATAATTTCCAATAACTTTACCAATAATTCTAAAATTTTGATTTTTCAAATTAATGATTATTGGTTCAAATTCTGTAAAAGAGCTGTCTGGCTCTAACATAATAAATTGATTATCAATAATTTTGTATCTCTTTAATGTAGCTTCATCATTATTATTGACAAGTGCAACGACAATGTTTCCGTTTTCAGCATAGTCTTGCTTTTTAACTAAAACATAAGAGCCATTAGCTACTACATTATTCATACTTTCTCCATCAACTTTTAGGAAGAATAAATCTTGTTCTTCGGTAATTGAAAACATATCAGGAGAAATTGGTAAGTATTTTAAAATATTTTCTACTGCAAGCACTGGCATACCAGCTGGAATTTTTCCAAGTACTGGAATGTGTAACAAATTGTTTAAATCGGCACTATCAGATAATCTGGTATTGCTTACACCTAAAAGATAATCTGTTGTAACTCCGAAAAAATTTGCAAATCTGATTAACTTTTCAGTAGATAAATCTCTTTCTCCGCGTTCATACTGACCAATTGATTGTGATTTTACATTTAATAATGTTGCTAATTCTGTTTTAGTTAAATTTTTTTCTTCTCTTAAAATTTTTAATCTATTCATACCCTACCTCATAGACATTATAAAACAAAATGTTTAACATGTAAAGACTTTTTATACAAAATGTGCAAAAAAATTTAAAAAGCGAAACAAATTGTTACAAATTTTTAAGCAAAATTATTGACATTAAACTTTTCGTTTGATAATATTAATATAGCAAAACAAAATGTTTCAAAAAGGAGGTGTAAAACACCTTGAAATCAATGCAAGAGTTAAGAGAAACAAGACATTTAACACAACGAGAAACGGCCAAATTGTTAGATATAACCAAGGAGTATTTATCGATGATAGAATGTGGAAAAAGAAATCCAAGTGATGCCCTAAAAGAAAGATTAGCGAAACTGTATAATGTGTCTGTTTCAGATATTTTTTTAAGTTTAAAAGAAACAAAACGTTTCAAAAAATAATTTTGCCAGTAATCAGAGGTGGTTTTCCTTCTGATTATATATAAATAAAAGTGTGAAAACACACTTTTCTATTTTGTGTACAGGGTAAAACAGTTTTTATACTGTTTTACCCGAAAAAAATAAGGAGGAGAAAAATGAAGAAACAGAAGAAAAAGAATGCAAAGAAAATGTTAAAACAGTCAAAACGGAATAACATTAATAGCATTAGTGATAACAATAATCATAATGCTAATCTTAGCAGGTGTTTCTATTAATGCAATAGTAGGTGAAAATGGAATACTATCAAGAGCAACTAGTGCAACAGAAACACACAAAAAAGCAAGTATATTAGAAGAACTAAATATGCAACTTGCAGGATACAATATGAATGCTTTTACAGACAAAGAGGTAGGAATACAAACAATATTAAGAGGATTACTGGATAATGGATATATTGATGGAGTTCTAAATTCTAGCGGAAATTATGTACAAAATGAAAAAGAAGCATTACCAGTACCAAGATTTGACGAAAATAATAACTATATGGATGAAGTAGCTTATGGAGTACAAAAAGATGGTTATTCAATAGACATATATACAGCAAATGATGGAGTATATATGGCAGAGTATGGAGATATAAGTTTTTCATCTGGTGGAAGCGTGCAAGGAGGAACAGTATTAGTAACAGAGGAAAGCTTTAATAATGCAACAGATACTAATGAAGACGAAAAAGGAAAATATGTAATAGATAAGGATTCTAATTTAATATTTATAGATAAAATAGACGGGGAATTATCTATTTATGTAAAGGCAGGAACTCATTCAAAAATAAATGTACTAAAAGACATGAAACTAACAAATGAAGGAATGAAAAGAAGTGCAATAACAATAGAGCCAACAGGAATATTAGATATATTTGTTGCTAATGGTGCTACATTAGAAGTAAATTCAGGATTTAGTACCCAAGGAGCAACAGGAAACATGGGACAAATGAAACAGAATGAAGGAGGAAAAGGAGCGTATGCAGGAATAAATGTGCCAGAAGGAGCAGAAGTTAATATATCTGGACAAGGAACAGTAGTAGCATACGGTGGAAATGCCTCAGCAGGTGGAGCTGGAACAAGTAATACAGAAGGAATGAGTTCTAGCGGTAATGGTGGAGGCCGGAGGCGGCGGAGCAGGTGCTGGAATAGGTGGAAATGGAGGCAATGGTGGAGAATCTAATTCTACATGTTCAGGTGTTGATGGAAATACTCCTAGAAATGATGAAAATGATTTGTGGGGACATAGATATACAGATGGTGGACATGATGGATATGCAGGAGAAAACTGTGGAAAAGTAAATATATATAATGATGTAACAGTATATGCTTATGGAGGCGCAGGTTCAAACACAATACCTTCATTAAACATTGGAACAAATTCAGGTGGAAGTGGTTATCCAGCAGCAGGAATAGGTGGTGGAGGAGCTGGTGGCCGGAGGTGGCGACTGGGCAGGTGGAGCAGGAGGATATGTAGGAACTTGGGGAGATGATGGTGATTGTTATAGAAGTAATGGAAATAATGGTATATCTTTATTAAGAAGCGATTTTACAAAAGAAGGAATTTCAGGAATAGTTGAGGGGACATATAGAGGAGCAGGTGATGATGCAGCATCATATTTTACAACAGGAGTAATGAATGGATATCAATATATAAATGGAACAAATACTAAAATAGGAGAACCAAAAGTTGGAGGTCAAGGAGCAGTATTTTATGGTATGAATGGTTATTTTCCAAGTGCTTCTGGTGGCAAAGCAGGAAATGGTGGAACAGTAAAAGTAAGTAAAACAGCAAAGGTATATGCATATAATGGAGATAGAATAACAAATGGAGATTATACAACTCCAATTTATGATTATGATAAAGATGGAAATAAATTAAGCTCAACTTGTTATGTATTAACAAAATATGGAACTACAAATAAAGTAAGCCCAATTAAAGTATTTGCACAAAATGGAATTCTAAGAAATGTATATTACACAAATTTAGATTGGGGAAGAAAACCAACAACAGGATATTATTATTTTTATAGTATATTTGGAAATCAAACAGAAGTATCTGTAAAAAATATGATTAGACCAACATGTTATGATGAAGTAGAAAATCATTTAATAAGAGCAGAAAAAACAATAAATAAAACAGGATATATAAATCCAGAGACTAATGACTGTTATGGAATAGGTTCAGGAGCAGGCTATATGGAAGTATCAAACGGAACTTATGAAGAATTGGATGAACAGTAAAATAATAATATATAATAATTCTAGCGGTGGTTTTCCTGCTAGAAAAAATTTATCGTTCGTTGGGAGACGAAAAAATTGTCCAAGGGTATCTAATATTAGATACCCTTCTTTTTTAGCAAATAAAAAAACACACTATTTAGATGCTTACTAAATAGGTGTATTTTATTTCAGTTTTCTATATTTTTCGTTAATATATGATATTAACGACCTATTATAAAACTATAATACACATAAATTTCTAAGAAGTCAAGCTTTCCATAATAAT
>CAPPGO010000010.1 GCA_948678575.1 uncultured Clostridia bacterium | reverse complement strand
GCTTGACTTCTTAGAAATTTATGTGTATTATTGTTTTGTAATAGGTCGTTAATATTCCATATTAACGAAAAAACAGCCAATAAGGCTGTTTTTTTATTATATTAAATTTCTAATTCTGGGCATTCTACCCATTCAAATGCTGTCTTATATCTGCTATTTGGTTGTTTTCTATCTATTCCTATCCATCGTCCTAATATTCCATTAATATTTAAACCGGTTCCCCATACTGTTCCATCTTTTTTCACAGCTATGTAGAAACCATTTCCAGCAACTAACTGTTCTACTTCATTTATTCCAGTCAATTCTCTTGTTTCTGTCAAATCATTTAATTGACTCCCTATACCTAAATATTTTGCATTTCCATAACCAAATACTCTTCCCTTACTAGTTAAAAATTTCAAATTTAAAGCTCCCATAGGCACTACATCAGAAATAACTTCGTCAGCATTTAATGTTAAATTATGAGTATATTCACTAAAACCATTGGTAGCTGGATGACCACCAACATAGCCACCATTAAACCAAGCTCCCGTTTGATATACTTTTCCTGTTTTCGTAACTATGTTTGAAAAATGGCAATCTTCACATTCTAATCTTGCTATATTATTTACTCCACCAATAATATCTGGAAGTGTATATTCTTTTGGTCCTATGTGTGCTGTTGATCCTGAAATTCCATTAGCTCCATTATAAGATAATCCCCAACCATAAGCTTTTCCATTACTTAAAATTGCTACTCTAATATTATTTCCTCCTGCTGAGAAATATGATACATTATCTAAAAGTTTTACAAAAGTTGTTTTATTTTCTGTATCACTCCAACCTGCATAATAATTATACCCTACATTTTCATATAAACCAGTAGCCCATAATTGATTATCTGTTGTTAAAACATAAGTTGCTCCGTGCAAATATAACTTCTTTTGCTTTTCCTTTTATATTATTGTCTGGACACATAATATAATTAGGTATATTTTTATAACTTGCTGAGTCTACACCTAATCCAAGGAATCTACTATCTCCGGATACCCATAAATTATTATTTTTATCTATGTATCCACCACCCATAGCATTAAATGATTTTACATTTTTAGCAACTACTGTCCAATTTTTTTGTAATATATCATTTCCAAACATAAGTGAAGAATTAGCTGTTGTATAATATTTGCCTCCCTTAGATAATAAAACTAAACTTAAACTTTCATTTGCATCAGTATCTATCTCTGCATCATACATTGTATCTATATTATCCATAGTAAGTTTTTGGATTTTAGTTGTGTAACCATCCATTTCGTTTATTCCTAAATTAGATTTTACTCCTGTTCCATATAACTTACCTGTTTTTGATAAAACATATAATGCTCCATTTGTTATATAACATTCTTTGATTCCTTCATTTTGTAGTTCAGTTGGCAATTCCATTTTTACTGGATAACTTTTACAATAATAATCAGTACCAAAACTATTTCCATGATTCATACAATATATTTCATTTTCTTTTTCCAACACAACATCAGTAGCACCTAATTTATACATCTTTTTCACATTTTCTATATTATGTTTTCTAAATTGAAAATTACTTCCACTTGGTAAATTTCCCATCAAATATCCTGTATATCCAGCTACCCATACTGTACCATCTTTCTTTAAAATAACAGTTTGGCAATCCCACATAACATCTTTTACATCTTGATCTATATCTGGACCTATAACACCATTCCATATTTGTGTAAATATTTTATAATTTTCTTCATTTTTTCCAGTGCCTAATCCACCAAAACCATTACTTCCTGCAAAATAAAAAGTATTATCTTTATATTTTATAACATTTGCTTGTGAATGATTATCTGAACAATATACTGTTTCAATGTTTTGTGCATTAGGTACTTCTACTTTTTCAAAAACCGTTGTAGAATGAGTATCACCTAAACCTAATTGACCTAATGTATTAAGTCCTGCTGCCATTAAAACATTGTCAGTAGTTAAAATAAATGTTGTATCTGTTCCTGGAAAAACTTTTTTAACTTTTTTTCCATTCAAATTTACTTTCATTGCTTCTCTACCTGTATATTCTACACTTTGTTCTGCTGTTAAACCCAATTTATTACTAGCACTATTTGATCCATATACCCATAAATCATCTTTACTATCTATGAAATACATTGCTCCATATATACCAACAATGATTTTTTTGTATTCACCTATTTCTGTTGGTACTTTCCATTCTTTCCATACATATTGATTTATTTTTTCCATTTCTTCTGGACTTGTATTTAATTGTGTTCCTTTTACTCCTTTTCCATATAAATCTCCATTATTGTATAATTTAAATATATTTTGAGAATTTGGATTGGCTATAATTTGAAATCCATATTCTTCATAATTAGGATTTCTTGTTCCGTCCTCTAAATATTCATTTTCTGTGTTTCCTGCCAATTTGTCACCTGTGCCTGTTCCACTTACTTCTGATTCTGCAAATACTGGCTCGTTTAAGTTTCCACTCATTACTGCTGTTGCCATATTTGCACTATAACAACTTACTCCTTTTAAGTTTACTCCATTCATTGAAAATATCATTCCTGTTGCTGCATCTATTATATAAGTTTTATCGCTTTCTATACCTAAAACTTCATTGTTTAAGTAAAACAAATCCTGTACACCTGCTGGAAAATACATTAATTCACTTTCAAAAATCCCATTAAAAATATTAGCTGAACTTAGAACATTAGTTGATGGTGCTGTTTCAGTCATACTCCATATTCTATAATATCCAACCTCACCAGCTAATCTTTCTGTTTTTGTTAAATCACTTACTTGGCAAAGTCCATTGGCTGGTATCGCTTTTGTCTCTTCTCCCATTTGTCCTATTGCTTCTCCTGCTTTCCACATTTGTACTGCTTCTTCTACTGCTGTCATTTCACTTAAAAATGTTGAATATTGTGTTCTGCTTATTATGCCATCATCACCTATTATTGCATTAATTGAAACACCAGCTAAAATTAACATTACTATTATTGAAATAACTAATGCTATTAGTGTTATTCCGTTTGGATTGTTTAATAAATTCGTTTTCCTTCTGTTTTTCTTTTGTTTACACATTTTTCTTTTCCTTTCTCTTAAATATAGATAGGTTGGAAAGTAATTAAATTTTAGCAAGGAAAATTTTATTAAAAAGGCAAGGGCGCATACAAAAGTATGTAACCGCGTTTTTAATGAAAATTGCCACTGCACACAGATAAAATTGTAATTACTTTTCAACCATTCTGTACACAAAATTTAAAAGTGATACACACTTTTATTGGTATAATCAGAAGGAAAACCACCTCTGATTATTTACATAATATTTTTCGTTAATATAATATATTAACGAAAATAGTAAAATCAATATATCTCAGTAATAACAATAGTTTCATCATTTTTGAGTCATAAAAAAAGAGCAAAAAAATTGCTCAAAAATTTATTATAGAAAGCTTGACTTCTTAGAAATTTATGTGTATTATTGTTTTGTAATAGGTCGTTAATATATTATATTAACGAAAAACAGCCAATTAGGCTGTTTTTTTGTGTAAAAAGGAGCTATATAAATATAGCTCCTTTTCTAATAAATCTATATTCTAGAAGGGAAACCACTTCCAGTATTTTATAATTCAAGTTCTGGACATTCTACCCATTCAAATGCTGTTTTATATCTACTATTTGGTTGTTTTCTATCTATTCCTATCCAACGTCCTAATATTCCATAAGTATTACTTCCTGTTCCCCATACTGTTCCATCTTTTTTTACTGCTACATACCAATTTGGTCCAGCTACTATTTGCTCTACATCTGTTATTGGTAATTTTTCTGGTTCTGAAATTAAATTAGTAGAAGAAGTTCCTTTTCCTAATTTATTTTCTGTTCCCCAACCATACAAATTACCATTTTCAGTTAAAACTATATAATTGTTTCTATTTCCAACTATGTCTTTCACTTTTTCTCCGTTTATATTACCTGTCCATTCTTTATAATCACCCACATTGGCTGGCGCTCCTATATGAAAAGCACCATCACCAGAATAATATAATTTTCCATTTTCATCTAGTATATATGATTGTCTATTTTTTGCATATAATCCCACTATTTTTGTTGTTACAGACTCTACTTTAGTAGGTATATTGGCATTAGCTTCTTGTATCCATTTTCTCCACTGTCCAAATCCCCAAATGCTACCATCTGTTTTCTTTATTATTCTAGATCTTAGACAATAATTAAAATCTTCTACACCTGTCATAACTTCTACAAAGTCTTTTCTATTTTCATTAACATTATTCCATCCAGAATAAAAATATTCTTGATTATAATATGATAAACCAGTTGCATATAATATGTTATCTGTTGTTAACACTGATAATACAGGCTCGTCATAATTTACTTTTAAAGCTTTTCCCTTAATTTTTGAATCAGTTATTTCTGTAAAATTATTTACTTTTTGATTTTTATCATAATTAAGACCTATATAATCTGAATTACTACCTGCTACATATAAATTTCCATTTTTATCTATATATGCTGGGCAAACAGGATCAAAGTATTTCACATTACTTGCTATATGTTTCCACGTTTTTTGTAATACATCATTTCTAAACATTAACTCTGAATTTGCTGACATATATATTTTTCCATCTTGTCCTATAAATAAATTGTTTGTCGCAATATTAATTGAACAAAGTCTATTTTTCACTAGTTCTCCTATATTACTATTTCCACCATATAAACTATTTACTTTTGGAAAACTCTTTGCATATTCTCCTCTGCTTAAACATACAAAACCTGAAATATTAGTTGACCAATCTTTTCCAAGTCCCATACCAATATATGGTCCTGTTGCATATACACTTTTATCTTTTAATAAATAAAATACATTCACATTTGTAACTAAAACTTCTTCTAAGTCAGCAGTATTAAATGGAACATTCACAAGAGGATCTAATATCCAGTCTCTAGTTGTATCTCCTATTCTATTAACATTATCAAAGGAAACACCCCATAATACGCCTGTGTCCTCTAATAAAATAAAAGTTCCTGAGCCATACCACATATCTTTAAAAGTTTTACCTTGAATTTCAGTTCTAGTAAAGAAGTTAGCATTTGAGCCACCACCTACCCAGCCAGAACCCATTCCGCTTCCACCATATCCACTTTGCATTACAGTTCCATCAGTTAATAAAATCCAAGGTGACTCACCCAGCATAATATTTTTTATTCTATGATCATAGTCTAATCCATCATTTCCATCCCATATTCTTTTAAAATTAGTATATGTTGTTGGGTTTCCATTATTTATTCCACCAAATCCCCATCTAGAAAATCCAGTCCAATAAAATTGATTATATGAGCACCATTCATTACTTCTTTCAGTAATGTTATTTGGTGCATTGTTATACCATATACATATTCCAGATGCATTATCACCATTCATATCAAAAATATGTTCTGGATCATTTATACCACTTATCTCAGTAAATTCATATATTACATCTTGATTTCCAAGACCTAATTGTGCTCTTACGTTATAACCTGCTCCATACAATTTGTTATCTGTTGTTACTACAAATAGTGAATTTGCACTTGTATCAAAAACTTTACTTACTTTCTTTCCATCAACATTTAGTTTTATTGCTTCTCTTCCTGTAAAACTTAATTGTTGCTCTTCTGTCAATCCAAATTTATTAGATGTATTAGCTCCATATCCCCATAAATCGTCATTTGAATCTATAAAATATATTGCTCCATTTTCACCAAGTATAATTTTCTTTGCACTTCCTACTTCCTCAGGTAGAGTAAATTCTTTAAATAGTGCACTATCTATTTTTTCCATATCTACTATTGGAGTATTTAATCCTATTCCTTTTATACCCTTTGCGTATAAATCTCCATTATTATACAATTTATATATGTTATCTGTAAGAGGATCTGCTATTATTTTAAATCCATATTCATGCTCTGTATTTCCTGCCAACTTATCATCTGTACCTGTTCCACTTACTTCTGATTCTGCAAATACTGGTGCATTTGAACTTCCACTCATTACTGCTGTTGCCATATTTGAGCTATAACAACTTACACCTTTTAGTTTTACACCTGACATTGAATATATCATTCCTGTTGCTATATCTATTACATAAGTTTTATTACTTTCTATTCCTAATATTTCATTGTTTAAATAAAATAAATCTTGTACTCCCGCTGGATAATAAATCAATTCACTTTCAAAATTACTATTAAAAGTATCAGCTGAACTTAGTACATTAGTTGATGGTACTGTTTCAGTCATACTCCATATTCTATAATATCCTACTTCTCCAACTAATCTCTCTGTTTTTGTTAAGTCATTTACTCTGCAAAGCCCATTTGATGGTATTGCTTTTGTTTCTTCTCCCATCTGTCCTATTGCTTCTCCTGCTTTCCACATTTGCACTGCTTCTTCTACTGCTGTCATTTCACTTAGAAATGTTGAATATTGTGTTCTACTGATTATTCCATCATCACCTATAATAGCATTTATTGATACACCAGCTAGTATTAGCATTACTATTATTGAAATAACCAAAGCTATAAGTGTTATACCATGCTGCTTGTCCATTTGTTTTCTTATGCATTTTTTGTTATGCTTTTTCATTTGTTTTCCTCCTTTTTTTATTTGTGAAGAGACTTGTTATTTAAAATATTTTAAATAACAAAATTTCTAGAAATTATAACTATTATTACAATTTCTAGAATCAAAAGTCTCTTCTGTACACAAAAATACAAAAGCGAAAATATTTTTTTCGCTATAATCAGAAGGAAAACCACCTCCGACTATTAATATATATATTCATAACTGTATAGTTTTATTCATAGTTTTTCGCAAAAAACTATACGTTTGAAACGCTATATTTGAATTATATCGTTTCAAACGTATATTGTCAAGACGTTATATTTAAATTATAATAAAGTTGTTACACAGAAATAAAAAAGGAAGCGAAAATATGAGTAAATTAGATAATACAATTATTGGGAGTAATTTACCACAAGTAAATGGTAATATTAAATTCCACTTAATGGAAATTTTAAAAGAAAAAAACATTACTAGATACGCCCTTTCAAGAAGAACTAATATAAGATATGATACAATTTGTAACTATTGCAATAGTAATGTTACTTTAATAAATGCAGAATATTTAAAAATATTTTGCACTATATTAGATTGTAATATTGGAGATATTATAACTTTTGAAAAAATAGAAGAAAAGACTTCAAATTGAAGTCTTTTCTTCTATTTTTTATATAGAAAAATTCATCAGCACTTTTCGAAATAAAAAGGTTAATTTACATATATTCGTGCAATTCAAAACAATCTGCACATGTGGCGAAGCCACTTTTCTTATTTTAATTTCATAGATAATAATTTGCTAATACCTTTTTCTTCCATTGTTATTCCATAAACAGTATCAGCAGCTTCCATAGTTCCTTTTCTATGTGTAATAACTAAAAATTGTGTATTTACAACAAATTTCTTTAAATATTCTGCAAATCTATAAACATTAACATCATCTAATGCTGCCTCAATCTCATCAAGCACACAGAATGGTGCTGGGTTTATTTTTAAAATTGCAAAAAGTAATGCAATAGCTGTAAATGCTTTCTCTCCACCAGATAAAAGCATCATGTTTTGAAGTTTCTTTCCTGGCGGTTGAACTTCTATTTCAATTCCACTCTCCAAAACATTATCAGCATCAGATAGAATTAATTCTGCTTTTCCGCCACCAAACAATTCAACAAATACTTCTGAAAAATTCTTATTAATAATTTTAAATTGTTCAGAAAATTGTGTTTTCATAGTTTCTGTCATTTCACTAATTACTTTTTTTAATTTACTACTAGCTTCTTCTAAATCTAGCCTTTGTTCGCTCATAAAATCATATCTTTCTTTCAATTCTTGATATTCTTTTATTGCATTAACATTTACTGGACCTAAATCTCTAATATCAGCTCTTAAAGAATTTACCTGTTTTTGAACTTCTGAAACATTTGAAATTTCTGGAACTTCTTCAATATTATTTGGAGTAAGTTCATATTCTTCCCACATTTTATTTATAATTTGATTTAGCTCTAAATCTAATTTAGAATTTTTTAAATCCAGTTTTGAAATTTGATTTTTTACGTCAGTAACTCTTGCTGTAATTTCTTCTGCTTCTTTTTCTAAGTTTACTATTTTTTCATTCTTTTGGAAGCGTTCTTCTTTTAATTTATCTACTTTTTCTCCACTTTCCAAAACTTCTTTTTCAAGTTCTGCAATTTTTATTTTAGTTTCTTCAATTTGTTGTTCAAATTCTTCATTGTCTGTTAAAATTTTCTCTCTCAAATTTTTCTTATTTTCAATACTTGCTTTATTATTTTCTATATCACTATTTAATCTAGCTAATATTTCATTTATTGAAGTTTCGCTTTCATCAAATGAAGATACTGATATTTTCAAATTAGTAATATCAAAATTCAAATCATCAATATATCTTTGTGTATCTTTATTAAGTTCTGTAAATTCATCAATAACTTTATTTAATTTTTCATTTTCTTCATCAATTATAGAAATTTTATTATTATATCCTGCTTCTGCACTTTGATTGTCATTTTTTTCTTGTTTTAAATTTTCTAAATCTTGTTTTAATTTATCTCGTTTTGCCTCAGCCTTTGCAATTTCTAAGTTTAAGTTTTCTTGTTTTTGATTTTCTGTGGCAAAAACAATTTCTATTTCTTGAAGTTTGGTTTGTTTTTCATCAAAGCCTTGCAAAATTTCTTGAACTTCACTTATATATTTTTCCTTGTCTTGAACAATTTTTTCTTTCTTTTCTGCTATCTTTTTAAGTTCTTTTTCTAAACTTTCAATTTCTTTTCCACGACCTAAAATACTTACTGTTTTCTTTTGAACTGAACCACCACTTATAGCTCCTGATGGATTGATTATATCACCTTTTAAAGTAACTATTTTAAAAGAATATGAATTTTGTTTTGCAAGTGCTATTGCTGTATCCATATCTTCTACAACAACAGTTTTTCCAAGCAAATTAGAAACTATATCTTGATATTTTTTGTTAGTTTCAACAAGTTCACTTGCAACACCTATAACCCCACTAATTCCATTAGTAATTAATTTAGAAATTTTTTGTGGTTTAACAGAAGTTATTGGTAAAAAAGATGCTCTTCCTAAATTATTTTCTCTTAAATGATTTACTAATTTTTTTGCTTCTTGTTCATTATCTGTTACTATATTTTGAAGAGCTGCTCCAAGTGTCATTTCAATAGCAGTTTCATATTTGCTATCTACTGAAATTAAGTTTGCTAATACTCCATGAACACCTTTATTTAAAGATGAATCCTTTTCAATAGCTTGCAATAATAATTTAACACTTCTACCATAACCTTCTTTTTCTTTCTCTGTTTCTACTAAAAATTTCAATCTAGAATTTTTTATTCTATATTCTGTATCTAGATTATTTATTTCTTCGTCAAACTCACTAATTTTCTTTGAACTTTCTTCACGTTTTCCTTTTATCTGTTCAAGTTCATTTACCAAACTATTTTTAGTAGCTTCTATTTCATGGAAATGAGAAGCCATATCACTCTTTTTAAGTCTAGCCTCATCTAATTCTGAAATTGTATCTTGAATTTCATTCTTTATTGACACTTCTTTTTTATTTAAGTTTTCAAAATTAGCTTTTCCTGTACTAATTTGATTTAAAATTTCATATCTATTATCAATATTTGTTTGAACCACAAGTTTTTTTGCTTCTATCTCCAAGTCTTTTTCTGAAAGAGTTTGAGTATATTTTGAAAGTTCATCTTCTTTTGTTTTAAGCTCTATATCAAACTTTTCCTTATTCGCAGTTAAGTTTGTTTTCTTTTCTATTTTTTGAGTTTTCTCTTGCTCTAAATCAGAATTTCTTTGTTCTAAATCTTCTATCTCTTTTGCATATCTATCATAATTTTCTATATTATTTGAGATTCTTTCTTGTAAAATTCCAATTTCACTATTATATTGTTCTTTTTTCTTTCCACCTTCAAACCCTAAATTTTGAGTAGCTTCAATTTTTTCTAAAAGTTCATCAACTAATTTTTTTAGATTTTCTTTTTCTTCTTGAACATTATTTAATTTTTCTTCTTCTTTTATTTGTTGTGCTTCAAAAACTTCAATATCAGTTTTAATCTCTTGCATTTTCTTTTTGAAATCTTCAATATTATATAAGAAAAGCCCTACTTCTATTTCCTTTAATTTTTCTCTTAAATCTAAAAATTTTTTAGCTTTTTCAGATTGAGTTTTTAATGGTCCTATACTATTTTCTATTTCACTTACAATATCATTTATTCTTAATAAATTAAGTTTAGTTTGCTCTAATTTTTTCTCAGACTCATTTTTTCTTGTTCTATATTTTACAATTCCAGCTGCTTCTTCAAAAATATGTCTTCTATCTTCTGATTTATTACTTAATATTTGATCAATCTTTCCTTGTCCTATTATTGAATATCCGTCTTTTCCAATTCCAGTATCCATAAACAATTCTAAAATATCTTTTAATCTACATGATGTTTTGTTAATAAAATATCCAGATTCACCACTTCTATATATTCTTCTAGTAACAATAACTTCATTATATTCAATAGGCAATTTTCCATCAGAATTATCTATAACAAGAGAACCTTCGGCAAATCCCAAAGATTTTCTGTTTTGTGTTCCAGCAAAAATTATATCTTCTGCTTTTTGACCCCTTAAAGATTTCATGCTTTGTTCACCTAAAATCCAAAGAATACAGTCAGAAATATTACTTTTTCCTGAACCATTTGGTCCTATAACTGTTGTAATTCCTGGCATAAATTCTAATACAGTTTTATCTGCAAAAGACTTAAATCCGTACATCTCTAATCTTTTTAAATACATTTCTTTTTCCTCTTTATAAATTGCTATACTTAATAATATATTAATTTTACATTTTTCGCAAGTATTTTCTAATACAATAAAATTATCTTTTTTTCTTGACTATAAATTCAATTAAATATACAATAATATATATGTTTATACAAAAGGAGAAAATATGAAAGAGGAATTTGATTTTTATAGTAAAACGAGTTTAAAATCTTATAACTTAGATGATCGTATTCGTTATCAATTAAAAATGTTAGATAGTCTAGATGCTTATACTAGAAGACACTCTGAAAATGTTGCTTCTATTACTTGTAGACTTTGTGAATATTTAAAATTAGATAAAGGATTTACTATTTATTGTACAACTTGTGCTTACCTTCATGACATAGGAAAAATGTTTATTCCTCCTGAAATTTTACAAAAACCTTCAAAACTTACTGATGAAGAATATGAAGTAATGAAAACTCATACAACTATTGGATATAAAATGTGTATGAATGACCCAAAATTAAGACCTTATGCTGCTGGTACTCTTTATCATCATGAAGCTTTGAATGGAACTGGTTATCCAAATGGCGTATCTGCTAATAAAATTCCTTATGAAGCTCAAATCATTAGAGTTGCAGACGAATTTGAAGCGATTAGCGCTAAAAGACAATATAAAACACATATTGGAATTATTGAAACTTTAAATATATTAATTGATGATACAAAACCAAATCCAATAAAGTCTATACCAGATGGTTTAAAAATTTTAGCAACTGAAACAAGACTTGGAAAAATTGATAGAAAAATAGTAAAAGCACTTTTCAAGGTTGTTATTGATGATACAGAATATGAAATTGCTTCTCGTTCAGATTATTTAGAATATTTAAAAGATGAAATAAAACGATTTGAAGAAGCTTTAAGATATTATAATAAAATGGAAGCTGCACCTACTGAAAGTAAAAAAGAATATTTCCGTGAAGGTGCAAAAGCTTTTCTAAGAAGAAATGAAAATGTTGATGCTATTCCTAAAACTTTGGAAGAATTAAAAGACGCTTATCAAGTAAGAAAAGCTCATATTGAACAACTTTACTTAGAAGTAAAACAAATCAAAAAACTAGTAGTATAAGTTATTTGTAATTCACTTCGTTCAAACAACTAATTTATACATTGGAGCAATAAAAACAAAAAAGGAGATTTTTGAATCTCCTTTTTTTATTAAGCATTTAAAGTTTTTCTTATATTTTCCATATTAGTTCTTAAAATGTTTGCACTATTATTTAGTTTCTCTTGATTTTCTTTTGATAATTCTAATTTTAATAGTTCTCTTGCACCATTACTATTTACAATAGCTGGTACACCAATATATATGTCTTCTTGACCATATTCCCCATTTAAATATGCTGATACAGTTAAAATTTCATTTGTATCATTCATAATTGTCTTAACAATTTTTGCAAGTCCAAGACCAATACCATAATATGTAGCTTTCTTTTTATTTATAATTTCATAAGCTGCATCTCTAACTTCAATATGTATTTTTTCTAAATCTGACATATCTTTTCCAGCGTCTTTAAGAATATCTGTAATTTTCTTGCATCCTACATAAGCATGTTCCCAAGGAACAAATGAAGAATCTCCATGTTCTCCCATTATATATGCGTGAACATTTTTATTTGAAACATTAAGGTATTCTCCAACCATAAATCTTAAACGTGCTGTATCTAGTGCTGTTCCAGATCCAATTACACGACTTGTTGGAAATTTTGAAACTTCTTGAACAACTTTTGTCATTAAATCTACTGGATTAGATGCTATTAAGAATATGCCTTTAAATCCACTGTTTACAACTTGAATTGTAATATCTTTCATTATTTTAGCATTTGCTTCTGATAGTTCCAATCTTGTTTGACCTGGTTTTTGACTTAAACCAGCAGTAATAACAACTATATCTGCATCTGCACATTCGCTGTAATCTCCTGCTTTTATTTTCATGTGACTTGATGAACATGGTAAACCATGGCATAAATCCATTGCTTCTCCAATAGCTTTGTCTTTTAATACATCTACTAAAACTAATTCATTAACTCCACTAGCTGCTCCTTGACTAAGTATTGCATAAGCCATACTCATTCCTACAAATCCTGTTCCGACTAATACTAATTTTCTTTTTCCAATCATATAATATCTCTCCCTACAATGATATAATTTTTTCCAATTAGATATTATACTACTTATTTTTCTATTTTGCAATATATTTTTTAATATTGACGTCCCCAAACAATATTGCTTTTTATAGATTTTTATAATTTCTTACAAATTGTTAAATCACGCTATTTTACAGCTTTTTCAGGTTTCTATTTTATATGTTTTAACTTCGTTTTTTATAATTTTTCTTTCGCGTTGCATTAAAAATTGCATTAAATTTTCTTCTTATTCAATATAGTTTTCTACATTATCTAATATTTCTAAAACTTTTGTATTTTTCATATGCAACTCTTCTTTCGTATTTAGTATAACATAATTATATTTCTTATACAATTTTATTTGTAATTTCTGTGTGAAATTTATTGATATTTTATAAAATTTAATATATTATTACTTTAATATAATAAATATTATATAAGGATGTAAAAATGAATTATAAGAAAAGTAACTCAAAAGACTTAATCAATCAAAATCACATAAAAGCTGATAAATATAGAAAAATATTTGCAAATGTATCTAGTTGGTTATTCTCTAATTTATTTGCTGTAGTATTTCCTATTGGAGCTATATTTTTTATAGAAACATTTAAAACAAATGGACATTTTTCTTTTATGGACAATTATTCAGAAATGCTAATGGTTTCTATTTCAATTTGTGTAAATATAATCATGCAATTAAATAAAAATGAATATAATATAAATGAGTATTTTATTACTTTTATAAGGGTAATTACTACTGGTATTTTAGTTGTTTCATCATTAGCATATGGCATTTCAAAAACTATTCCTCAAAATGATTTAGACTTAAAAATAGTTTTTGGATGGTCTATAATATTATTTATTATTACATTCATATTAGGAATTGCCTGCGAATTTAAAAAGAAATGGAGGAATTAAATATGTTGATATTTTTTACAATACTGCTTTTATTGGCAATATGTATAATAATATATTTACTATTTCCTTTAGAAAGCATTATCGAATTTATAACTGTCACTAAATATATTCATAGTGAAAAAAAACATATAAAAAAATTCAAAAAAAGTATAAGCTAGTATAAAAAAGGGACTTTTGGGTCCTTTTTATTTATAATACATTTTATTTATATAACCTTCTCTACCCGTTTGTTTCACTTTAACTTTATCTATATCTGCAGTAACATTTTCCATAATTACAATAGTTGTATTCGCTTTATAATTGTATTTTAAACCACTTAAATTTGAATTTTGATAAATTATACTAGCTTGTACTAGTTTTCGATTTTGTCCCACTGTGTTTGGAATTGGAATATTTGACACAGTAGGACATGGTATGACACAGTTTATATTTTTCTCAGAACACCAAAATTGTTCATTAAATATCTGAACAATATATCGGTTTCCACCAACATAAGCGACATCAGCTAGTCCATATACTCGACTGTCTGGAGTAATTACTGAGCTATGTATCCAAAATTGAGTAGTCCAATCATCTACTAATGCGTAATTACCACTGTAACAGCATATTCCCACAGGTACATCTACAAGTACCCTCTCTCCCATCCTGAACTTAGAATGTTCAATATCCTGGTAACAGAAAAATGATTTATAATTAGCATATCTTTTAAAGTTATCTATACTACAATAAATTGTATTGCCTTCAACCACTACTTTACCTCTTCTAGTTGAAGTATCAAATTTACCATTATAATTGTATGGATCATAAATTTTTAGAGTATTGCCCTCTATTCCAACTATTACAATATAATGTCCTCCAGTAGTAAATAATCCATTACCACAACTTGTTATTACATAGTTATTATTTCTTAATAGTTCTATTGCTTTATTTATATCTGATGTTTCAGTATATCCTATGTTAAACTCATCAGCTACAGCACGATACGCTGACCAATATGTTCCATTATTATGAGAACGATATCCATGTTTTACAAATAAATTAGCCATAACATCTGGAGTTATAATACCTTTTATAGAACTCACTACCATACTTGCACAAGTTGGTCCACAGCCACTTGAACCTATTGTTTGAGTTTTATTTCCAACAGATGTATATAAATTATTTTTCCATCTATTATCTATCTGACTATAATATGTAAGTCCTTGATATTCTCCAAGTTCAACATTCCAATTCTTAGCTCTATCGCCATCATAGGAAATATCGCCTTGAAGTTCAAATCCTTCTGTTTCTATTTTTTCAATTTCTTCTGTTTCTAGCTTTTCTTCATCTTTAATTGTGGCTCCATCTATTGTAGTTCCATCTGAAGAAAGTTCTTCATTTTCTGTAATATCTTCTACTACTATATTTTCATCTATTGCTTGTATCTCATCAATAACTACATTTTGAACTTGTCCTATTGTATTATTAATTTCTGCATCTGGATATAATATCATCATTAAAGTTCAAATAACTGCTAAGACACAAGCAACTATAATTAATGAAATCTTTTTAGTTTTTTCGTTCATTTTACACCTCTTTCTAAATATCTCATTTTGAGATAAAATATCACAATTTGAGATATTTTTTAATATATTAAAAAAGCTGGACGTATGCCTTGTACCTCAGAAGCTCCTGCATTATTTGCAGAACCACCACCACCAACTAAGCAGAACGCTGATTCTGATGCAATATCTCGTAACCAATATTTTTGAATTGATCCACTATTGTTTAAAGATACAATTAAATCTGGCCTTAACCTAAACAATGCTAATTGAGTTTTATCAATAGTAATATTCATAGCTTTACTGGTTCCATTTCGAAAGTTATGATAAATATTGGAACCATACACCATATTTTCGTTCATCAAATCAATTGTAGAATTGTACCAATCACCATTGCTCTCATAAGCACCTGTAACAGCATTACAGAAATAATTTTTGTGAGTTAAAATATGGCTTAATCCAAAGTCACTTTCTATTGTATTCTTAATTGAAGCTAAAATCTCTAAATACATTTTACTTCCAACATAAGCACCCGCAACAGTATTTGAATCATTCATTGCACTAGTACCTAAAACTTTTTCGGGTATTATTAAAACATGAAAAGTATTACATAGAACATTTCCGGAATGAAATCTGTAGTTTATATCAGCAACTAAATATTTACGCCCACTTATTTGTCCTATAATATAGTCTCCTATAAATATATCATCAAAAGTTCCTGCTGATATTTGTTGTGATAGTGTACCGTTATAAAATAAATCTGTTATGTCTTTGCCTCTGTATATACTATTACGAGCTCCTGCGTTCTTAGGTATTATTTCTTTTAATTCAAATTTTTTAATAGTTTCTTCTCCTGGAAGTTTCATATACAATCACCTCCAGTTTTTTCTTCTTTTAAATAACTATCCGTGTGTGTGTGTGTGTGTGTACAGCACCAACGGTTACACAGCCTTTGTGAAATTTCATTACTTGTCCTCCTTATTTACATTATTTAGTTTTTCTTTTATTCCTTCTGGTAATCTAAATCCTAACTTGTCACAATTCTCAGCAATTGAATTAAGCTCCATATAGCATATATAAATTACTAGAAAATACATTATTGCATCTATTCCAAATGCTAATTTAAATAAAACTCCTAATAGTATGTAAACTAGTTCAGCACATTTTTTTCCTATTCCATCTCTCATTTTTGAACTAGATATTTCTTTATTTTTCCAAGCATTTATATAACCTGTTATTATATCAATAAACATTAAAATTAAAGGTAATATAAATACCCATATAATATTTGTAAATTCTAAATCTTGTAAATATTCCATTTTTTATCCTTTCTAAAATATCTCAAATCGAGATATTTTTTAATCAGTTGATTTTGTATAATTGATATTTATTGTAAAAGCCTTATTAGCTCCAATACTACTCATAACTCTATAGCAAAAATTTCCACTTAATATTAAAAAATCTAGTGGTAATCTATCCCCGCTCCCAAATATAATTATATGGTCTTTGCTCGGCTCCAAATTTGCACTCAAAATTCAAAAAATTATCTACATTTAGAATTAAAGGTATAAAATTTGCTGTATCTACGTTACCAGTAGTACCTTTGATAACCTTTCTATATAACGGTTTATCTAAATATGTTCCAATTTTTGTTTCTTCTGTTGAATATACATTGTTTTCTTTTATCTCTTCTGGAAGTTTCATTTGCATTCACCTCCAGTTTTTTCTTCTTTTAAATAACTATCCGTGTGTGTGTGTGTGTGTGTACAGCACCAACGGTTACAGCACTTGATTTCATATTTCTTTTTTCCTCCTATTTTTTAATAAATTAAAAATGCTGGTCTAACATTAAATGAACTAGATGCTGGACCATAAAATGAAAAGCCATAGCCATCTACTGTTGCAAAAGTAGTGTTGCTAACAACATCTCGTAACCAATAATTTGATCTTGGATTTAACAATATTAAATCTTTTCTTATTGCAAACAATGATAGTTGGCATCTATCTACTGTTGTATTCATAGCTAAATTAGTTCCATTTAATTTGTTATGATATATATCAGAGCCATAAACCATTCTTTCATTCATTAAATCAATTTCAGACTGATACCATGTACCACTATTTTCATAGCCATTTGTTACAGAACGAGCAAAAAAATTATTATGGCTTAAAATATGATTTGTCCCAAAATCATTTTGTATTATCGTTTTATATGGAGTTAAATATTCTGTACGCATTTTGCTGTCAGCATAAGCACCTGTTGTAATATCTGTATCGTTCATTTTTGCAAGTCCCATAGAACCTTCTGGTATCATTAAAATATGAGGCGTTGTAATTTGTGTATTACTACAATGAAATCTGTAGTTTATATCCGCCACAAGATACTTTTTGTTACTTACATTTCCTATTATATAATCCCCTACAAATATATCATCAAATGTTTGATTTGCTATTTGTGGACTTAAAGTTCCATTATAAAACAGATTCGTTATGTCCTTACCTCTATACACTGAATTATGAGCTCCTGCGTTCTTAGGCATGATTTTAAACAATAAATCTTCACTAGGTGTTTGCATCTCCAACCACCTCCTCATTTTCTACAACTCCTTGAACAGTTGCTGTAAGAATAACATCTTCATTTAAAGTATAATTTCCATCTGCTGTAGTTCTGTACATTTTAATTTTATTACTTATTGCTCCAGCATTTCCTACTTCTTTGTAATGTCCATCTGTTGTATCTGTGGCTTTTATTATCTGTACTCCATTCCAATATAACTTTAAAGAATTATTACCGTACTTGATATTTCAATGGCAGTGTTATTTCTTTATTATTAGTTATAACTGTTCCTTTTGCTATTGTTATACTTTTAGTATCAACTTTTTGCATTAAGTTTAAAAGCTCTGCACTCAATGGTGTTTCACCTTCGTATACAGCTGCTGTTATAGTACCATCTTCGTTTACATGAGCTGGAGTTACTAATGTTCCATCTTTCCAAACTACCATTTTTAGCCTCCTATTTTGACTTATTATTTTTCTCTAATTCTTTTTTCTGTTCTTCTTTTTTTCTCAAAGATTCTTGATAAGCTTCTTCTTCTCTTTTTATCGCTTGATACGACATATTAGTAAGTTCATTAGTCATTTCAATCAACACATATTTAGCATTGATTAGAGGTACTTCAGCTTCTTGAATAACTTGAGCTATTCTATTTTTGAGTTCAAAAGTTGCATAATTTATTCCTTTTCTCACAACTTCGTTTTCTTCTTCATTTTCCATTTTTAAATTTCCTCCAATTTTAATATTTCTTCTATTTTTTGCATCCAAGAATGTATGTCTTGGATATTTTTATGATGTAAAGCCGATAAATTTAGTAAATTCATTTGATATGTGTCATTTTCTATGCTATAATTCACACCATCTTCAAAAACCTTTTTTGTCCTTTGAGCTCCATATCCAAATCTTATATGTTTACCTGCATCTCTCGTATGAATATCTTTTTTCCAATCAAATGAGATTATAGGAATTTTATCTGTAACTTCTAAAGAATTTTCTTTACATTCTACTTTATTTTCTTTTAATCGTTCGTCTGATGCGTTAGTTGCTACTTCGTATCCTTGAATGTAAATTGTATTATTTAAATTGTTATATCTATTTCCTTGTACATATAAAACACTATTAAACCAAAATACATCTCCTACTTTACTTAAATTGTTTGAAGAACTCGGATTATATTTTTCATAAGTCAAAGCCATTCTGTCATGAACTCCATCAGTTATCGACAAATGAGGAGTATCGTATAAAATAAAATTCCAATATTGAGAACCATACGTCATACTAGCAAAATTGTTATTGGTGCTATTATCAATAAAAAAATCTATTCCAGTTTTACTCAAAGTCATAGCTCTTCTATTACTATTGTAGTTCACATAAAAATAACCACTTTCTCCATTTACTTCAAACCATTTTGCTTTTATCAATCCATCATGTCTTATATATAAATTAGAATCTGCCAAATATCCTGCAGTAGGACATCCAGCATAAAGAAAAATACTACTTCCTGAACCAGAATCTGGAATATAGAATCCACTTTGATATTGAGTATTATTTGTTGTGTAAGTTTTGGCTAAATAGCTTCCATTTTGTTCATGTGACATCTTTAATCCTGCTATTTGACCACCTGTTGCAATTATTTCACTTGTTGTTAATTTTCCGTTCGCATCTAATGTAGTTTTATCACTTTTAAGGGTAAATTGATTACTCTCGATATTTATAACACCTTGCTTATTGGTTACAGCAAGATTTATTTTTGCAACTATATTATTTTCCCTAACCACATTTTGCATAGAGTCCTTTGTTGTATAAGTGTTTGACACTTGTAATAAAATACTATTTTCCTTATCCGAAATTTTCTGGTTAATTATGTTATTAATTTGTGTTGTTGTACTATAATCTTCAAATGTACTATCAATAGCACTAATTATGTTAGAAGCTGTTAAATTAATAGCACTATTCATTTCTTGTGTAGTAGAATATCCTGTTAGTTTTTGATTGACTGATAAATCTATTTCTTTTTCAGTCTGATTTATAGCACTATTCATTTCATTTCTAGTTACATAGATGTCGTTAAATTCATTTTTTACTATATATTCTGCACATAGTTGGTTTCCTACCATATCTTCTAAATACACATAATTGTCACCCTCAAATAGCTCTATATTTATATCTTGCAAAGGCTCTTTTATAGGCTCTATTAATACTGATAATACTTTGTACTTACTTAAGGATAATCTTCTAATCACATAATCTTCGTCTTTTGTTATAATCAAGCTGTCATGAACATCACCTTTAAATCGTAACTCTTCTATATCTATTTCATATGTTTTCTTTTCATTTGAAGGATTTGTCCTACTTTGTTTATCCACTATTATTTTATACTTCAAATCAATTCACTTCCTCTCATGTTAGGGTATAAATTGTTTGAGGAAAATAAATTTGCTCTTGGAAATAAATTACTTTCGTAAGTCTTATTACCTTTTATTTCAAATTTTAATATGTCTGCTTTTCCTGCATCAGTTAAATGTAATTCTGTAAAATTTTGCACTTCTCTCTTATAATCAACTATATCTGATACACTTTGTTTAATACTATTCACATCAATTTCTAAGTTTGCAATTTTATCTTCATGTTCAGTTATCTCACTTGTAATTAATTTGATTGTACCTTCAACTTCATTGACTTTAGCTTCTGCATTTATAATCCTTTGCTTTATACTTTTATTTTTTGCAGTAGATTCAATTGCTGTCAGCTGATTAGAACTTATATATGAATCTATTAAAGTTGGATATTTTAAGCAAATTGTATCTACTAAAACTTTATGATTTCTATTTTGAATAAAAGAAAAAGGCTTTGTGAAAAAAGCCTTATGTGTTTCTATTTTTTTACAAAAAAATTCTAAACCGTGTAATTTGTTATAAATACCTTGTATTGCCAATTCTCTGTTATCATCAACAATTAAATTATTAGTTATTTTTACTATACAACTTTTGTATAAATCTGATAAATCTACATCATTTAATATTTTATAGTCTTTTATAGGTTCTCTTGCAAGATTTACTCCTGTAATTGGTCCAATTTTTACAAATTTCTCACTAGAAAAATATTCCTGAATATCCAAATCCAATTCTATAAAACTTCTAATCTCTAATTTGTCATCTTCATTAATAAAAGCATTTCCACCTGCAATAGCAGCTATCATTGCTATTACTTCTCTGTTATTCCTTTTACTATCAACCATTTGTCTATAAATTATAAAATCACTATTTGCAAAATTAGTATCTTTCAATTGTACTCCTACTTTATTGCAAATATTTTGAGCTAGCTGTCCCGCAGTACAAGGCAAAGTTTGCGTCCACTCAAATGGATCATCAAAAAGTATTGATTTGTCATAACCTTTCACAATAACATCTTCTGTAGTTTCTTCATCACTGGTAGGAGTTAATAAAAAAGTAGGCATCTTTATAGGATTTCCATTTATTTTAAAGAGTGGTTTTATAGTTTCTGGTATTTCGACGCTATTATCATTTAAGTTTAAAGTAATATTCCAAGAATTAAATGTTCCTATAAAACTTCCTTTTTGAGTTTTAAAAAGAACCTCTATATCTTCAATTGCTTCCCCAAAATCTCCAACATTTTCAATCTTAGGCTTTAATGTTATATCATTTGACATTCCTTTTGCCTCCTATTGATTATTAATCCAATTTGCTGCTTGATTAGCTATAAAAACAAGAGAGATATCTTCGTATCGAAAATTATCTCCCCTTATTAACCTAAATTTAATTTCAGTGTCTTGGCAATAGCAACTTTGGACTTTTTGAGATAACGAATAATCATCAAAAAAATCTACATTGATTTCGGGCTTCATAATTTCCTGCCTAAGTTGTGATACAAAAGTTTTATCAAGTTTCATATGATTTAGAGTTACTTTTATCTCGTAAACAGAACCTAGTAACACCTTAATCATTTTCAAGGAGTTACCTCTGCTACGTTCTGCTTTAGAATATACATTTTTGGGCGTAGCAGAGTAATTTTTAGTTATAATCATATTATCTGGTATTAATAATTCGTCTAATTTAATATACAAATGCTCCACCTCCATCTAAATCTGGACTTGTTGTTTCTTCTTCTAAATCAACATCTTTTATTATTTCTGCTAATTCTCTTTTATCAACAATTAGCTTTGTCACGATTGTTACTTTCTTATTTCCACTTTCTTCTCTTACTATCTGTCTAATTAAGTCCTCTGGTGCTTCTAAATTTCTGCCATTCTTTTGGTCTCCTAATACTGCCATAAATTCTTGCCTTGGTGGTATTACTGCACCAGTCGCAAGTTTAGGAATTTGAGGTGCTGATATGTTAGGTATCGCTGGTATGCCAACATGTGAAGATACACTATTTATGGTATTTATAATTCCGTTGATTCTTGATGTAATTCCATCTAAAATTCCATTAATAACATCTATAACAAAATTTATTACTCCCTTTGCAATAGCTCCTATTCCTTCAAAAAGTCCTTTGAAAACATTTACTATTCCGTTCCCATGCTTTTCTCCAGTTTCCAGTAAATACTCCTGTTATAAATTGAATTAATCCTTTAAATACTGTTATTACGGAATTAATTATATCTATAATTGTTGCTATGCTAGTACCTATAAAGCCTGTAATCGTTGAGAATACTGTTGTAAAAGTAGGTCCCAATATATTTACTAAAAAGTTAACTACTGGCAATATAAATTTATTATATATTTCTAAAGCTCCATTTATAAACTCACCTACAAAGTCTAAAAAATTATCTAGTAACGGCTTTAAGTGTTTACTCCACAACCAATCAACATTATCACAAATAGTATCCCAAACTGGCTTTATATATGTACTCCATGCGTTTAGTAAAGTGTCTTTTGTTTCTATTATTGCTGTTTTTATATTATTAAAAATAGGCACTCCCCATTCTTCCCAAAACAATTGTAAAGATGTCCATAAGTCCGTCCAGATTGTAGTAATAGACATTAATACTGGCTCTACAATATCTAAATATAAAGTATTAAATACTTCAGAAATAGAACTTATTAAAACATCAAAAACACTTAGGGTTTGTGTACAAAAATCAGTTATTAGAGGTAACCCAACAGTTATAAAATTTTGTAAAACTGGAAATACAACAGTATCCCATAAACTTCCTAATACTATATTAAAACTATTTAAAAATTCATTAGCTAAATTTCCTACAGAAGTAAGTACTTGCTGTAAAAATGGGGTAAATGAATTATTAAAATAGTTTTCTAATGGTTCTTGTAATGTTGATAAATCATCAAACATTCCTAAAACAATTTCTTTTAGAGTGTCTATTTTAGGAGTTATTTCTTCAACTATTGAGTCAAATATCGATCCAAAATTTGTACTTCCCCAGCTTTTAAAATTATTAAACAATTCTTGTATTGTATTGAAAGCTTCTTGTATTTTAGGACTAATTGTTACATTGTTTCCTAGTTCCAAATCTCCTATCGGATCTACTATTGAATCACTAACTCCAGAAACGTCAGAACTTCCAGATGATGATTTACTAGACTTCTCGTCTAACACATTTAATTTATCAAACTCTAATAAAGCACCTTTAGCTTGTTCTCCTGCTTTTTTTGCTGCATCTCCCTGTTTTTTCACTCCTGCTGCAGCTGCCTTACTAGATTTTGCTAAGTTTTTGTTTGTATCAACCTGCTTATTAAAAATTAAACTTACAACTTGAGCAAAAATATTTGCTAGTTTAATCAAAGCATCTATTACAGATTGTATAATTGGTAGAACAGCTTGAAAAATCTGCATAAATGCTCCACCAATTGTTTGTTTTAGAGTAGTAAATGATGCACTTAATCTTGCAACCATACCAGAATATGAATTTGCATAAGTCGCTGCATCACCTGTTTGGAACTTCGTCTCTTCTAAAATTCCGTTAACTTCTGCTTGTATTTTTTCGGCTTGTGTAAGATTATTAGATGTTTTTCCAATTTTAGCAGCATATTCTTCCCACATTTTAGCAACATTTTTAGTAACACCTGCGTTATCTACTACTACAGAGTTTTCATTTTTCAAGCCTTCTGTAGCAGTCGCAACAGCCTCTCCCAATCCATAACTAGCTTGTCTACTATATGTTGCTGCATCTTTTAATGCAACCATTACTTTTTCAATTTGAGATGTATCATATCCTCTTAATGCTAAATTTTTATAAGCTGTTATAGCTTCTGTTTGAGCTATAAGACCATCCTTTGTATATGACTCTATAAATTTTTGTGCAGTGGAAAAACTTCTCCCCTGTCCATCCATAATAGATTTAAGTCCAGTTAGTGCATTTTGATATTTTTCAGCTTCTTTAGTGCAATCTATAATTTGTTTAGTAACAAAAGCTCCTGCTATTGCTACACCAACTGCTTTTAATTTACTTACAATCCCTTTTACTCCAACATTAAATCCTCTTGAATCTATGTTAGTATCAAACTTCAAACTACCATCATATTTAGTCAACCAATTCACCTCTTCTCAGAAGTCATCGGCTCATAATGGCTCTACTTGACTTTCCCTTGTATTTTTATTTCAAATACCCTTTTACAATTTTTACCTTTACACTTAACAAAAATGCCATTGCACCTAGCTTCTTTGCTAAATGTAATAGGCATTTCATAACCACAAAAAGGGCACTCTATCTTATTTTTTTGGTTTTTCAATATTCTCACCAGCTTCTCGTATATTAAGAATATTTCCTATTCCAAGACGTGTTCTATCTTGTATTTTATTATCATCTATTATATTTTGAACTGATATTTTATGTTTTTTCGCAATTTTTTCAAGACTTTCACCTTTTTCAATCACATGTTTTACCATTATTAGATTCCTCCAATCTTCTCATAAATTTATTTATCTTTTCCTGTTCTTCTTCTGTGTATTGTTCTTCGTTTTCAAGTTCTAAAATATTTTCTAAATTAGAATAAACAATTTTTTCTTCTTTTGTGAGCTTTCCTTTATTTTTCTGATTTCTCAAATATAACATTTGTGAGAAAAAACTTTTTTCATCTAAGTCAAAAAAATAATATATAAACTTCCACCAATGTAAATATTCTATATTTTCTAAATCTACATTATGTGATTTTTTTATTGCAGAATATATATACTTTGCATCCTGCGTAAATGAATATAATCTCTTTGGCTTTAATACACCCTCATCGTTTTCGCTGTTATTATTATTATTATTATTCTCCCCACCGATCTAAAAACAACATTGCTTTTTCTATTGCAACATCTTTCAATTCATCTGGTATTTTTTCTTTATATAATAATTCCAGCATTATGTCTGTTTTCTCATAAATAGTCAAAGAATTGTCTTCATACATCATAATTATATTAAGCCCAACTCTAAAATCCGTATTTAGATTAAAAATAGTTCCTTTTAAATTCACTTTTTGTGGAAATTTATTTAATAAAGCATTCATTATAAAACTCCTGCATTTTTTAAATTATTTACATATTTGTTTTTAGCATTATCATTAAATCTTTTGAAATATGGTGCTATTGCAATTAAGAAATTTGCTATAACTATTGGATTTTTTCTATTTCCGCATACTTTTTTAGTTGTTCCTACTCCAAATATCTTGTCTATCATATCTGACATATAATTAAATAGTTCGTATTCTAAATTTAATATTGCTTGTACATCAGTTTGATTTATTCTTTTGGCTTTAATATCAAATTCTCTTTCTTTTGTTTTTATTTGTTGAGATATTTTATAAAAATTATTTCTTAAATTTATATCTCCTGGATCAAAAGTTAATAAATTACTTTCGTCGCCATTTAAAGCCAATGTTATTTGTGTGTCGTTTTGATTAAAATTTAAAACTTCAGCCATTTTTTACTCCTCCATATAAAAAAATATAAGCAATAAGAATATAAGTCCTTATTGCTTATTTATATTGATTTAAACGCCCGTACTTTTCGCATAAGATTTTGTTGCTAATGTGAAATTACCTTTTTCTTTTGCTCCTATGTAGTTTATATCAAAAGGCATTTCTACTCCTGATGTTGGTCCTCCAAATGATTTTAAGTCTACAGCGCCTCTTTGTTTGATAGCACTATATACGCCCTCTGAAACTTCATCAAAAACAGATACCTCTAAGAAGTCCATTTCCACATCAGAAAGTTCTAAATCATCTGTATAGATTTTATACAATTTTTGGAATAGCTTGCTTTCTTTTCTAGCCTTAAATGGAGATACAGAAGATGTTTGATTTCCTTTTGTAACCTCAACATCTGTTTCTCCAGTTATATCTGTAACACTTTCTACGTTATTGTTCATTTCTCTTGCAAGTTCTTCTATTCCTTTACCTATTTGTTCCCATTCAGGTGTTTCAGAAGTTCCTACATCAACAAAAAGCATAACTAATTTTCTTTGTATTTTTCCATTACCTGTAATAGACATTTTTTATTCCTCCTTTTCATTTTTGAATATAAGTTATTTTTATTTCCATTTGATATCTAGCTTCTGTTTCGCTTATTTCAGCAATATATGGTGAGTCCATTATCTCTATCGATTCTATCTCTTCAATATTTTCTATTTCTGAAATATCTGGATAATTCTCCTCATCATTTTGTTCTTCTATCCATTCTGCTAGATTTTCAAATAATTTATAATTTTCTAAGTTTTCAATTTCATCTTGTGAATATGTTTTTCTTGAAGCAAAAACAAATATTTTTTGCTTTTCCTTTAATCCATCGATAAATTTGTGTAGTGTTCTTTCAGCTGGAACAGCCTCTAAAGAATAATTATCAATTTTATCTCCTAAATAATCTACTTTTATTTTAGGTTTATTACTAAATACATCTGCTTTAGCTAGGTAACTTATTAACTTATTAATAAAAAGTTCTTCATTTTCTATTTTCATGATATCACTTCCTCATAAATCTACTTGCACCTTTTAATATTTGCTCTCTATGCTGAACTTTCATTCGTTCAAACCAAAAAGCACCTCTTTTAGGTGCAAATTGATATTTTAAAGGTCTGTTCGTAACTTTTTTTGGTGGATGGCCCTCCATTGCTTTTCCTTTATATTGATACCTTGAGTATGGTGCTAAATAATTTAATTCTCCACTACCTACCTTAGTTCCAAGTATTCCCGATTTTTTTAATAGCCCAGTACTAAAAGGAATCAATTTATCACTATGTCTTAAGCATTCACTATCAGTATATTTTTGAGCTTTTCCAAATCTTGTTTCCCAACCTAATTGGAATTTCGGATTCCATTCCAGTTTTGCTCGTACTAACTTTCCTTTTTTATTTACATTTACTATTACTCCTCTAGGTGTTTCTATTTTCAATTACTTCACCTCAATTTCGTAATGTGGTAAATCTCCTTTTCTAAGATCATCAACAGCAATAACTTCGTAAACAGTATATTTCGATTTAAGATAGGCTAACCTTTTATCCTGGTCTAAATCATCTTCTATTTTTCCCTCAATAACAATGTCCTTTTCGTATATTGCTATTTCTTTTTCAGTAGAAATTATGATAGTTCCAGAATTATTTGATTTTTCTCCTAGTTTTTCTATTGACACACCTTTAGTATGGTCAAAATACAAATCTTCAAAGCACTGCTTCTCGTATTTGTTAGTTTCATCATTTAAGTGAAAAACTGTTATTTTATCTTGAAACATTTTAATTCCCCCTATATAAAAGATTTACCCCATCTTTATCTGTGACATCCAATAAATAAAACTTAATAATATTTAATATTTCTTCTTCAAGCTCTTCTTCCAATTCTTTATCCGTTTTTACATCTTCATAAGTAACAGCCCATTTTCCAACAGTCTCGGATTTTTTATTGCCTTGTTTCTTATTTTCTGATTTTTTTATGTTATACTCCTGAATTTTGTCAATCAAAACACAACAGCAATATTTTACATCTTCCATACTAGAATCGGCTCTATTGGATGTATGATTTTGAATATATTTGCTTGCTGTAATTATTAAATTTTCAAGTTTCTCTGTATCTAAAGCACCTTTATACGAATTTTTATAATAAGTTTCATCTATATATTTTGTCATAATATACCTCTCTGTTTAGAAAATATGGGCGCTATAAATTATACTACAGCACCCATTTTAACTATCCATTTAATCTTGCTATCATTTTTTCATCTAATTCTTTGATACCATATATAATGTCAAAAGAAATAGAATCTTTCTTAGTTTTTTGGTCATACCCATATACAACCCTTACTGCCAATCCATCAGCAGATGCAATAGCAGCCTTAGCTGCACCTTGTGGTAGTTCTAACTGTCTTGTAACTAAAGCTATACCATTTCTATGAAAAGCAACAGAATTTGTATTGTTTATTACTAGTGCTCCCTCACTAGCTGCATAAACATTATGAATTGGTTGGTCTATTTTGATGCTTTCAATAGCTCCAGAAGCTGCTGTCTTATTTTCCATAAATCTATATAGATAGCCGTCTATAATAAATGCATCACCTGCTTTTATTGTTCCTGTTGCTGGGTTTACATCAGTTAATTTTACTGTTTCTGCTCCTTTTGCTGCTGTTACTTTATAAGATTTTGCTGTACCTGCTGTTTCTGCTACAGTATCAGGCGCATTTTGGTCCATATAAGTATTCAATGTATATACTTTTCCTATTTCAGCATCTCTTAAAGTTTTGCTATCTCCTGCATAAGATACTTTACTTAAGTTATCTGTAAATACATATTTGTATTTATGATTTGGGTTTAAAACTAGGCTTCTGTTTGGAATTGGAACCTTATTTAAATCAAAATATTTCGCTAAATTTCCGATGTCTTTTAAATCAGTTGGATTTGCAGTTGCAGAAACTGTTTTTCCTGCTTTTTGTGTTGCTACTGCTAGCAAATCAGAATCTACTGCTTGAGCAATTGCTTGCATTGCAGGTTCTACGACTTGTTTACTGAAATCTTTTATGTCTAAAGTCATTTCTTTAGAAGACACGCCTACTGTAACATCTCTAAATCTATCCATTTTTACTGGTACAGATCCTTCTGAAATTTCTTGCTCTGATGTTTCTCCTGTAAAATTTTTAGCTACAAATTTTGCAGGTTTTCTTACAGTTATTGTATCTCCTACTTTTACAAATTCTTTTGAATAGTCTCTATGTACTAAATCTCCCATTGCTAAGTTTGCTTGTAAGACCATTAAGGCCTCATTTGCAATAATTTGTGGTGTTAAAATTGTATTTGGCATATTAATGTACCATCCTTTCTCTTAATTTATTTGTTTTGTTCTCTCCACTTTTTATAAGTATTAAAATCCATTTTATCAGGATCACCACTTATAAAATTCTGAGTAGTTCCTGGTGTTGATGCACTAAAATTAGGTATATCCTCTTCTGCTTTAAACACTGATGGATATTTTTCTTTATATATATTCACAATGTCATCTCCACCAATCAATTTACCATTTTCAAATGGCAATTTTTTTTCTTTAATCATTTTCTTTAAGTTCTCTGCGTGTACGTCATCGTTTATTTTTAAGTTTTTTACATATTCAGCTAAATCAGAATCGTACTGCATTTCTTTTACTTTTTCGTCTGCTTCTTTTTGAGCTTGTTCAAACTTAAGTTTATAATCCTCAGCACTCTTTTTAATGCTTTCAATGTCCATCTCTTTAAAAGATTCAATTTGCTTATTAGCTTCAGTTAATTGAGTATTTAAGTTCTTCAATTCTGTTTCTTTAGCATCGAATTTGTCTTTGCCAACATAGTTTCCCTCACTTAAATTCACAATTTTTACCTGATTATCCTTATTTTTCTCGTCAGAATTATAAGAATTGATTTTACTCTCTACTTGTGAGTATAGGTCGTCACCTAAAATTTGTTTTAAAAATTCCATTTTTAATCCTTTCATACACAGATTTAATTTAAACGACAGTTCACTCTGTCAATTGTGTATCGTGCCATTTAAAGCCCAGCCACGCAAGGGCAATTTTTGTATAAAAAATAGACGCCCTACTTGAACGTCTACAATTTAACTTTATTTAATTACTTTTTTATTTAATTAATTTTTCTAATTCTTTTTCTTTAGTATCTTCTACAATTTCCCATTTGCCACCTAATTTTTCTGGATCAACTAAATCAGCTGGTTGAGCAATGGAATATAAATAGTCTTCGCCACTATCATCTACTACTCTTAGCATATCATCTTCAATAGCAACAACATCATATACTTTTCCATCAGTTAATGCATCTATACCAAAGCTTACACCAACATATCTAACCTTTGCTATTACTTCCATTTCTATATAATTATCAGTTTCTGACTGATATACTTTTCTTTTCATTCCTTACCTCTTTAATTTCTTATTTTTTATCTTCCAATTTGTTTTTATTCCTAATTTGCATTCTTCCCAATGTATATCAAATATATATTTATCGCTTTCTATTTTGCCTACTCGTTTAATCCAATCATTTGGACTAGTGTTATACATATTAGCTAAACTTTCAGCTTTTCTAAATACTCTGCCTGAATTTCCTCCAGCAATATCTTTTACATTTGTTATTTCAGTATGTAATGGAATAAAATTCATTAATTCACTTTCTAAATCTTTAAACATTAGTTGTTTTTCTAGCTTAGTAGTATTATTATATAACATATTTTTGTTATTTTCAATATTTTTACTAGCATGAACAGCCTTTTGAGACACACTTTTATCAAACTTATTTAATCGTTCTCTAGCTTTATCTCTCATCAAACCAGTTTGCTTAGAAAAATCTTTTAATATGCTTTCTTTTTGTTTTAATTCAACTGATTTTAAGGCAAATTTTGATTTCGTTTCTTCTATTAAATCTTGATTATCTGTGTTAGATGTTAATATACCATTATATCCTGAAAGTTCTCTCTTTATTTCTCGAATACTAGCTTCCATTCCCCTTTGCATTTGCCTTGCATCGTATATTTTAATATCCTGTCCATTATATCTTACTGTTTGATCGTCTAACTCTTTAAGCTCTTTATCTGAATATTCTCTTTCACTTATACCTTCAAAAAATGGAAACCAATCATGTCTGCAATAAATACCTTTAAAGCCATCAGGTTTACCATATCCTATATCCGTTAAGCTTAAATATCCTGGTCTTCCTGATAAACTAACAATCTTGCCTTGCCACAATGCGTGAGTAGGTCTAGCACCCTCATGAGCTGTTATTTCCATTAAATCATTGCCCATTTCATGAGCTCTCTCAAGCTGCATCGTTCCTGTTGTTTGAGAAATTCCTGTTACAACATTTTTTCTAATCGCAACATCTAATTTACTCTTATATCCACTTGGATAAATAACATGCGTACCTTCTTTTGATACTTTCTCTATAGCATTAAATATAGCAGTATTGTAATCAAAAGCTCCTGATATTACATCAAAATAGGCTTCATCTAAAGCATTCGTAAATATATCCTGAACGTCTGTAGCTGTTGTCATACATAAATTACTAATATTTCCATTTGTTTTGCTTAAGCCTGCTTTTAATATATTTAGCATGTTTTCACTTTGCATAATTGGAATAGGATTTAATCCCGCCTTTTTATATATGCTATCGTCAAATTCTAAACTCTCTATTGCAGCATCTTTAAAAATTTTTCTTACTGTTTTGTCAGATAATCCCATATTTTCGGACACCATCTCGAGCACATTATCATATAATAAACCTGTTTCCTGTGCTACTTTAATCTGCCATCTAGCTGACTCTGTCATTGTCCCAGCATTTACTAATCGTCTTGCAATATCTTCTACTATTCTTTCATTCAATTTACTGTATATATCTATTATATCATCTGCTATATATTCTAAATCATTTGGTGATAACAATTATACCACCTCTATTCTTTTTGTTGATTAAATATACTTTTCTCTTGTTCTGCTGTTTCTTCTTGTATCCTTTTAAGTTCTTCTTTTGCTTGCTCTTCTGTGAATCCGATATCGCCAAATTAAATAGCTTATTTTTGTTCTTAATTTTTCTCTAACTTCTTGCTGTCTTATTCTTTGTTCTGCTTCACTATCAACTATTAAACTGTCATCCCATTCATTTGATTGTTCTATTTTTCCTTCTGGAGCTAGTCTATATACTGAGGTTAAAACATCGTAAATATATACTAGATGTTCTAATGCTGTTTGTAAGCTTTCTTGTAGTTTAGATACAGCAGAAAAAGACCTTTGTTTACTTGTTTTAATTTCTTCTGCAGTTTTATCTGAATATGTAGGCTCTGATAAAGTACCATAAGCTAATTGGCAACTAAACTCTATTCTTTCTAAATGTTTATTTAGACCTCTCCAATAAGATTCGTCTCTAATTTCTGGTGAATATTCTTTATAAAAATCACTTTTGTCTGTATTGAATGTTTTATATATTCTATTTTTTAATTTATCTACCTTATTTTTTAAAGGTGTTTTTCCATCACTTTCTCTTAGAGCTAATTCATCTACCATAATAGCTTTTTCAGATGCTTCATACTCCCAATCTACTCTACCATACTGAATATCTGCTTTTTTTATCTTATCTACTGCTCTTGAAAAAATAGATACTCCTAAAGGACTATCTGTATCAATATTGTTTGCTAAAGGTATTTTTATATATACAAACAGTGGTTTATCAACATGTTCAATTATTCCAATTGGTGCTAAATTGCTCCATATTGTTCGCTTTATATCTATCTCTTTTCCTAGTTCATTTTCATTATCGCTTTCGTAACATCTGTTATATATAGTATGTGTTCTTTGAACCTCATCAAATATATGATGCTCTAATCTTGTATGTATTATTTTTCCAATAGTATTTTGAGCTATACCTATTCCTGATGTTACCACACCATTTGAATTAAAACTTAGAGGGATAAATTTGTTTACCTGTATTATATCTGTGTATAATTTTCCATTATTAACATAAGGCTTTAGAACTAATCCTCCTGTTGCTAACATTAATTCTAATTTACTATCTCTTAATTCTTTAAGCACTTTCCTATATTCTGGATATATGTATTCTGATTTACGACTACCTGTTAATTCGGATTTATGTTCTAGCATTATTAATCTAGCAAATTCTGTACATATATCGGCTTCTAAATTTAAACTTTTTACGTCTTCATTTATCCAAGGTGCTTGCCCTTTATACATCTTTTCCCATAAATCAATTGACTGTTTCATTTCTTCAGAAACTGGAATATCAGTATTAACACTTTTTCCATTTAAATTTTTCAATAGTAGTTTATCCATTATTGACCTAACCCAATTAACTATAGTACTAAACATTTACTGTCCTCTCCTTTTCCAAATTCTTTCTAGTGCGTATCTTACGGAATCTATTGCATGATTATCCTTATCTGGATATCCTGTTATATAATTTCCATCTTTATCTTGCTCTAATTCATAGTTTTCAAATTCTTCTGCTGTTTTAGGACACCTTACTGGGTCTATTATTATTTTTGCCAAACCAGCCAACCACTTCATACTATATTCTACACTGCCTGGTCCTTTTTCCGCACCTCTAATCAAAGAACCATAATCAGCATAATCTCCTATTGACTTTTTCTCAGCTGAATCAGCTGTTATTAAATCATCAAACTCAACACCCTTTTCTTCATGTAAAATTTGCCAAGTTTTAGCATTACTTGTTTTATTGCATCTGTATTCATCAAAAATATATAATGTCCTTCTAGCTACATCAAAGTGCATCTTACTATAATGGAATGGATCAGGAAACCATCCCCAATCTATCCCCCTATATATGTGGTCAAATTCAGCAATTTCTTCATCTGTTATTTCTCTAATTTCTAAATTTTCAAATACATGTCCGCCATCACCTGTTTCATTTCCTATATATTCATTTTCATAAGTATTAGGTGACGTTTCTTTTATAAATTCTGCTTCATCTATGAAAGCTTGACCTATCCACTCAATAGGTGCTTGCGTATAATCCGATTTATGAACAATCCTATTTTTCTTTATCTTCTTTTTCTCTTTGTTAATCCAATGATTTCTGCTAGCTGGTGTATTGAAAGTGTAGAAAATCCAAAAATCATTACCACCCCTTACAATAGACTGATTTATTTTTCTTATTGCATCCATTCCTTGTAATTGATCAGCTTCTTCATACCAAATTATACCTATATACATTCCAGGTGGTGGCTTAATTGATTTTATAGTTCCAGGGTCGTCTGTCCCTCTAAAATAAATTTTTTGCCCCGTAGAAAGTTTCGTAATTTCCAATGGCGTTTTTAACTCTTTATAATCTTCTAATAATGAAAAATATGTTTCATTCAATTTATCTAAAGCCCAAGTCATCTGTGAATATACAGAATCTCTTAATGTATTTGCTCTTCTTCTAATAACTATTGCACACATACAAGGATTATTTTCTAATAGCTCTCCTATAGCTTCTGAAACGAAAGTTGATTTTAATGAAGCTCTTCCGCCTCCTAGCATATATTCTAAATATCTATGATTTATTACGTCTCTATATATGTTTATAAAAGCTGGTGGTATATCTTTCGCAGGTATTAAAACTTTATAGGCTCTTTCCTTTTGTTCATCTGGTACTAAGTTCATTTCGTCAGCAACGCTTCTGACAAATTCTGCACTAGCCAAATTTCCGTTCATTGCTTTTAAGGTCTGTTGCATAAGTATCTGAGTTTGAACGTTTAAGTCTTCATCTTCTATTCCTATGCTTTCCATCATTTCTTTAACTTCTGAGCCCTCTCCTAATTCAAGTGAAAGAAGCATATTCATAGTTTCCTTCATTTTCTTTTTTTGACGTCTTACTTCTCCTGATTTCTTACCACCTTTACTTTGATATTCTCTTTGTTCGCTCTCTGTTCGTTTATTAAAGGGAATTAAATTTTTCTCATTCGCCATTCCACCTCACCTACTTATTTTGCTGTTCGAATTTTATATTCCAATAATTGAATGTTTGCTTAACCTTTTATGATTTTTCAAATAATCTATCGCACTTAAATATTTCATTCCTATTGGCTCTTTACCTTTTTCAACTCTTTTGATATATTCTTCTGCTGTTTCATTAGTCCATTTTCTCTTCATCTCATTACCTCTTTTATGTATAAAAAATAGAACCCTCTCTCAAAGGTTCTATTTGCTTATGTTTTTTTATCTATTTTAACTATATCACAACTAAAATGTGAAATTCAATGAAATTTACTACCAAATTTTAAAATTTCTATTTTAACTATAACATATTTAAAATGTATCATTCAACCTCTTTTGGTATCCAAATTTTAAATTTTTTTATAAATTTTTCTTTGTTTGTTCTCAGATCATTATAGTTCTGCATACATTGCTAATGCTTTGCCGTGAATTTTAAATATGTACTTATCCGACTCATATCCTAATGTACTAGTAATCTCTCTCCAGCTCTTTCCTCTTGCATATCTCATAAAAAGTACATCTCTATAAGGATATTTCATTTTATCAATTTTTTCATCTATTACCCACTTTTTTGTTAATAGCTCTACTAACTTTTCATTTTTATCTTTTTCTATTCTATCTAACCTGTCTAGTCCATCACTAAATTTGTCTGTGCTCATACTACTATTTGATGTTTTAGTTGGCGATAATCTTGTTGTTGTAGATGCTAAGATTTCTCTTAATTCTTCTGAATCTTCATTTTTCTCTCGTATGTATTTTATATTTTCTCTATATTCTCGAAGCTCTTTTTTGGCTTCTTCTATTTTTTCTCTATTGACTATGTTTTCCATTCTTATGTGTCCTCCTTTTGTATTCAATACAACTTGTATGCGCATAATTCTCAGCAAGTCTATTTTTCACATACTCGAAGTTTAAATTTTTTATATCTAATTCAGTAATAGCTTTTCTGCATATACTGCAGTAGTGATATCCCTGTTCCTTATACTCTTCAATTCTTTTAAGCATTTTCTTGCCTAACCTTGTTTTACTTACAAACATTACTCTCCCTCCAATTTTCTACACATTTTTTTATCTTTATCCCACGCTACGCAATTCTCCTGATAACACTCTTCAAAATCTTGATTTTCTATAAGTACCCTGTAATCACCTTTAAAATCGTTATCTATATCATTTATAAGTCTATACATATTAAATTGTCTCACTGTAAATCTAATTGGACATTTCATTTAAGCTGCTCGCTCCTTTCACTTTTTTAATTCTTGCTTTCAAACTTTCTAATAATTTATTCTGATTTACATCTTTATCATCTAATGCAACTAAAACATCCTCGTCTTCTGAGTCAGCTGTAACCAATTGATGCACAAATACTGACTCCTTTTGCCCCTGCCTATAAAGCCTTGCATTTGCCTGCTTATATAGTTCTAAACTCCAATTTAAACCAAACCAGATTATATGATTTCCGCCATCTTGCAAGTTAAGTCCATAAGCTGCTGACGCTGGATGCGCTAATAATATATCAAGTTCTTTATTATTCCATTTTGCTATATCTTCTGAGCTTTTTAAAACTCCTACTCGTAGCTTCATTGATTTTAGGGCTTTTTGAAGCCTATCCAAATCGTGCTTAAAACTATAAAACACTAGTGCAGGCTGGCCCTGTAAACTCTCAATTAATTCTTTAAAAGCTTCTATCTTACACTTATGCACTTCAACAAATTCATTGCTGTCTTGTTTATAAACTGCTCCATTCGAGAACTGCAAAAGTTTATTAGTGAGTGCCGCAGCTGACGTAGCATCAATCTCGTCTTCATTCTCTATCTGCAAAAACATTTCTCGTTCAAATACCTCATACATATACTTAGCCTTGCTATCTAACTGCACGTATTTTGTATCAACAATTAGTTTTGGCATATCCAAATAGTCTTTTGCAGATAAACTTATGCAGATGTCTGAGATTTTATTTTTTATAACCTCAACTGATTTATCTTTTGCTTTATAAGTGAAAACCACATCTCTATTTCGCTTATCGGGTTCAAAATATTTTTGTCTATAATGCGTTATGTAAGGTTCTAATCTTTCACCCTGGTCTAATAAATATATCTGAGACCATAGGTCTATATATCCATTCGGCGCTGGCGTTCCTGTTAGTCCTACAATTCTTTTAATTAAAGGTCTAATTCTCTTCATTGCTTTAAATCTTTTAGAATTTGCATTTTTAAAGCTGGATAGCTCATCTATTATGACCATATCGAATGGCCAATCGTTTTTATAATAATCAACTAGCCACTCTACATTTTCTCGATTTATTACATAGATATCTGCTGGAGTATTTAAGGCCTTAACTCTTTTAGACAAAGACCCTAAAACTGCAATAACTCTTAATTTCTGTAAGTGTTCCCACTTCTCCTGCTCTCTAGTCCAGGTGTCTTCTGCAACCTTTTTAGGTGCAATTACTAATACCTTATGTATTAAAAACCTGTTATATTTTAAATCGTTTATTGCCGTTAATGTTATTACTGTCTTTCCGCAAGCCCATATCAAGAAATAGTCCAAGTTTATTGTCACTTATAACTCTTGATATACAATATTTTTGATACTCGTGTGCTTTCAAAACTTGTTTCATTCTATATCCTCCCATAACCTCACAGCCACTTTAACACCAGACTGTTCTTTTTTTCTTGGCTTTCTTCCTGGTCTTATTCCTGTATCTGCTTTTTTTTTATTTGCCGGACAGGCCCAATAATACACAGTTCCTCTTTTTACATTAAAATGTTTCATGCATTCTTCTATTGTTCCTACAAATATTTGATTATTCCCCTTGTAAATCGCATATTCTTTTCTCATTTTTCATCACCTCTAATCTTTTCTAAAAATTTATCAATACACTCAACAGTACTTAATATTTCTGCTTTACAATCTAGATTTCTAAGAAACTGTATCTGATTTCTTTGAAGCTTTGAGGGCTTACCTCCTGGTCTTTTCATTTCTGCAAATCCAATCTTACCTCCTGGAAGAACTATAATCCTGTCTGGCACTCCTGAGTTACCAGGAGAAACGAACTTATAAGCTCGTCCACCTAGTGCTTTTACTTTATCTACCAGTTTTCGCTCTATGTATTTTTCATCATATATTTTAAGCATTTTCTACATATCTCCAATTTTTTTATTTTTTGTAGTATGACTCTACCTGCGCGCGTATATACATGTCATATATGACACGTTAGGTGCGTGCACATGTGCCTAATCTCTCTATATTACCTATTTATAATTATTAATATAATATTTATAACTACGAAACTACAAAATCGCTATATCAGTTCTCGCCGTAAGTTCATATTTGTAGTTACAGTTAACTACATCCGAACTACACAACTACAAATTGTGTTTCTTGTAGTTGCTATTTTTGATTTGTAGTTCTTGAATACAACTACACGCTACTTTCATTGCGCTGGAAGCCTGTTGAGATTTTTTTGCCAAATCTTATACACTTTTTGTAGTTCCAGTCTTCTTGCTTAAACATAATGCCTAAAACTCTATTTCTTGACTGCCTATCTTGTTGTTTAACAGGTATATCCAGACACTCTTTTAATATTTCTGAAACACTTACTCTATCTCTTTGAACAAGCCTTCCTGATGCATCTAAACCTTTTTCGTACCAATCCTCGTGTATAAATTGTTCTAAATAATCTAATATCGCACTTTCCCAAGGGTCTTCTTCAAGTCTTTCTTTTTGTTGCTTCTTTGCCTCCGCTTCTAATTTACTGTCTAAATATAATTTTTCGCCCTTTTTAAATAACTTCATTGCCTCCGCCCAGATTTGCTCTCGTTCGTTATCAAGGTCTTTAAATACATCTTTCTTAGGTTCTACTAAACCACACTCTATTGGCCAGTATCGTCTATTTCCTGTGCTGTCTCTTAAAAACTCTCTATCGTTTGTTGTTCCAAAGAACACACAGTGTCTTGGGTGTTCTTCTTCTCTTCTTTCGTAAGGGGCTCTAAATTTATCAGTTTGCTGCCCTAAGAACATTTTTAAGGTATTTACATCAGCTTTTTTAAAACTTTGAAGCTCTGCGATTTCTGCAATTATGCAGTTTTGCAAAATAAGTAAAGTGTCTTTGTTTCCAAAGTCAACAATATTGTCTGTGAACCAGTCTTCAGCCATTTTGCTTAGTATCGTTGATTTTCCTATTCCCTGAGGACCAGTTAAGATAAGCATATTATCAAATTTTATAGGTCTTTCAGTTACGACTCTTGCAACTGCTGCAACAAAGATTTTTCTTGTTGTAGCTCTTGTATAAGGCGTGTCCTCTGCCCCTAAGTAATCTATAAATAATGTATCTAGTCGTTCAGTTCCATCGTGCTCTGGTAAGTTTTCAAAGAATTGTTTTGCTACATTTATTGAATTTCTGTTCTTCATTATTAACAAAGCATCATTTATCATATCCTTGCCTTTAAACTTGTCATAATTTTTCTCTAAATACCATCTAAGCTCTGCATCGTCGCTATCGCCCCACAGTCTTGGGTATACCATTCCTGGTCTATCCCAAGGCAACATTTGACTAACCAGAAATCTATTTGAAAACCTATCAAATATCATATTTGCTTTTAAACTAGTATCGTTACTGAGAATAGTTACTGCATTTGTTATTGACTTATCAATTAAACCAGTATTTGCATTTCTGATTAACTTTTCAAGTCTCCAAGCAATATTATCATTTTCTAGCCCATCGGCAGTATCAAGGCTTTGCTCAAAATCGCTCTTTGCTATACTTAGTTTTGTTTTTTCGTGCTCAAGCGCGACTTCCTTATCTTCTAAAGCTAACTTACACATTGCTGAAAAACTTGGTAGCCTGTTTGCTGGTGTTCCTTCTTTTGCTTCATCGTCTAAATCTCTAAATTTATGTATTCTTACTAAATCAAACGAATTGCAAAGAGTTCTACTTGCTGGATCTGTTGCATGATAACTGTATATCCATTTACCATCACCATATATAGTAGCTCCATTTGCAACAGAACCTTTTACATAAGTATATTTATCTGCAAAGTCTCCTGGTACATATACATCTGATAAGTACTTGTCGATAACAGCTGGAATATCATAAACTCTACAAAAAGCACCAATGATATTTTCTTTTTCAAGAGGATCTTTTTGTTTTGACACCTCTTTTTTTACAATTTCACTTTCGTTTACAAGTTTAGGCCATTCGTTTACATCTTTCCAATTCTTATAAAGTCCTAATATCCCCTCAGCATTTGCAAAGGGTTTGTCTTCATATACGAATTTAAAATCACTATCTTTACTACAGCTTGGCCAAAACATAAGCCTTGATGCTTCAAAAGTTGAGCTATCCATAATCTGCATATCAATTAAGCTTGCTATTTTTCTAGCTATAGCTTCGTATTTATCTGCTGTAACATCTGTATCCAATGGTATTAAAATTCTAAGTCTTGGCTTATACGCTGTATGCTTTCTAGTTGAATAAATTGCATAAGCGCATCCTAAAGCAGATACTTTTTTTAGTACTTCGTCTGTTTTTCCTGCTTCAATATTGTCCGCGTCTAAGGCAACAATACATCTATCAACTATGTTTTCGGATTTACGATGTCCATCTTTGATTGTTCCTGCAACAAAGCCTCCAACGTCTTTTAGTTCTGTCTGTTTTGATTTATTATATTGTAAAAATTCTTCTATCGTTTCTTCTGTTCGTGTAGGTTTGCTAATTTTCAATACAAAGTCTGACCATTTTAAACTTTGCACTATCCAATTAGTAGATTTCCTATTCTGACCAGTTGTTATTTTTATAATTCTGTCGAACTTCATATTTCTGACCTCTATTCTTTCTTATAATAATCAGATTTAAAGCCATCTGCATTAAGTGGTAATCCTTCTGCCCAACTAATAGGTAAGCACATTGTTTCGATAGCTCTTTCAAGTGTAAAATAATCACTATTTTTAGGCACTTCACAAATTACCTCATCATGTATATGAAAAACTGGTGTGTATCCTATTTTTACTAAATTCTTGATGCTTTCAGCTAAACAGTCTCTTGCGATAGCTTGAACTATGTTTTCTGTTAGTTTTCCTCCATAAGTAGGTATCTTTTCCCATTTATTATTTTTCTGATTTTGTCCCATATATGCAATAGCTTGACTACCAAAACTATTAGTAATAAGCTCTGGTCTAATATAAAATAGCTTTCTTTTTGATGGCAAAGTTACTACTAAATTTCCATTTTCGACATTAAAGGAAATGCCTTTTTGCATCGCCTGTGTTGTTCCAGTACTTATAGCCTTTATCGCACAAAGTTGTATTGTATGCCATAAATCTACAATTCTTCTATTGGCACTACGCCATCTTTCTACAATTTCTGGTAGTTCTTCTTCTGATAACCCCATATCTAAGGCACCCATTTGAATTAAAGCTCCTGAGCTTCCTTGATAACCTAAGGCCAGCTCTGCTACTTTTCCTTTTTGCCTTAATGCGTATTCAGGATTACCTTTTTTAATTCTGTCGATTGGTACCCCAAACATCTGACTAGCTGATGCTTCATATATTTGGCCATGAGTTTTAAAAACATCTAGTCTCCACTGCTCGCCTGCAAGCCAGCTTATAACTCTTGCCTCGATAGCTGAAAAATCAGCTACGACAAACTCTTTGCCCTCTGGTGCTATAAAAGCTGTTCTAATTAACTGAGAAATTGTATCTGGTACATTTCCGATAAATCAGTTTAAGAGCATTTATATTTTTGTTTTTAACCAATTTTCGTGCTAAATCGAGTGTCTTTAAATAGTTTCTTGGTAAATTTTGTACTTGTACTAATCTACCAGCCCATCTACCTGTTCTATTAGCTCCATAAAATTGCAATAGTCCTCTAACTCGATTATCAGTACCAACAGCATTACGCATAGCTACATATTTTTTAGTACTTGTTTTTGAAAGTTCTTGCCTAATCACAAGCATTCTTTTAACTTGTTCTGAGTCAGTATTTTCAATAAGCTCTGGTACATCAGATTTATTTAGGCTTGTTACTTCTTCACCAGTTGTCTCTAAAATCCATTCTTTAAGCTGGGCTACTGATTTTGGATTGCCTAAATTACTAATTTGTATAGCTTCAATTATTAGCTCATTGGTTCTAGTCTCGTCTATATACAAAGCTCCTTCAACAAGTTTAGTATCAATTTGCACGCCATAAGCATTCATAAGCTGATCTATTATCCACATTTCTTGTTCAAATTGTGGAAATTCTATTCTGTCTAATTGCTTTTTAATTTCTTTTTCAGTTACAACATCTTGCTTACAGTATGTTTTAAAAAGTTCCCATTGTTCAGGTTCGTGCTTTGGTAAATTTCTTAGTCTACCACCATTTTTCTTAGTAGGTTTACACGGAACACAGAATTTTCTTATAAGAGTCCTACCTGTTGCTAGTTTTTTCTTATCTTCTGCAAGACCTAATGCATTTCCAACTGCTGATAAACTTGCAGGATATCCACAATATAAGGCTTTTACCATCGTACAGGTCCATTGTTCAATAGGACTTTTCCAAAATTTATTTAAGCAGTACCACTCAAAAGCTGCATTATGTGCTATCTTTTTTATATTTTTATCAGAAAGAGCAGCTACTAACTCCTCTGGCAACTGCTCTCCTTGTGCTAAATCTATTATTTTAACATCTTCTCTATCAAAACTATAAGCAAATAATAGAATTTCAAAATCAGGAGACTGTACGTATTTATACAGTCCACAGGTTTTAAGGTCTACACTGCTAAAAGTTTCAATATCAATATCCAACTCTCGCATTAGTTCACCCCATAGATATTATTCACAATTGGCTGACCTGTTATTGGATTTACTTGCCCAGTATAAGCTGGAGCCTGAGGTTGTACTGGAATTGGGTTTACTGGTGCTGGGTTATATCCAGGTATTCCTTGAGCATATGGAGTAGCAGGTGCCATAGGACTTGCTGGCGCACTATACGCACTACTTCCTCCAAAATCTTCTGCCGCTGTGCTTCTACCAGATAAAGGTTGTCCATCTTCTAATTTTTGAAGATTATTAAGTCCACAGCCTACCCCCTTATTTCCACTTGTATTGTAAGCATAAAAAACTATTGAAGCTCTACCATAGCATCCTGAGTAAAAATCACTTTTACTCATAATTGGATTACACCCGGCATCTACGACCTCAGGTTTCTCCTTAGAATTTGCTGTAATTACCCAGCATCCTCTACATTCATCTCCAAAAGGTTCGCCACTAGGTCTTAGTCCATCTCCATCGTAAATTGGAAATCTTGGGTTTGTTGGCATAACACCTTTAAATACATCTGCAACAGCTTCATTTAAAGTCTTATTCATTAAGTTGATTATTTTGTTATAAGTGTCTGTATCTGATTTTGGAATTAACAAAGTTATAGAATACTTTGCCTCCCCACCTTCTACTGAACGAGGTTCAAAAACACTCACATAACTAAATCTAACTTTACCTGTTACTACTTTTTCCATAATTATTTATCCTCACTTTCTGCAAAATCTTCTTTTGCACTACTTAATTTATAACTTTCTCTCTTATCAGATATTGGAGCTAAAGTCGGAGCTCCTTTTGGCTTTTCAATAAAATCGCCTATTAAATCATTAAAAGTTTTCTTAGTTAACAATTTTTCTAGTTCTGTAATTCCTAAAGGTTTTCTTTCAAACAATAAAGCCTCGTCTATGCCATAATCCTTTATCACTTCAAAAGCTTTGTCTATATCTGTTATTACTCTATTGCTTTTACCCTCAACTGCTTTCCAACCTTTAATCTCGTTACCTTTTAAAATGCTATCTAAGGCATAAGCCTTTAAATCCTTAATCCAACTATCTACATCAGATATTTGGCTTAATATAGTTCCTAATTCGCTACTATCTATTATGCTTTTTGCTATCGAAGATAAATCTGTATGTTGCTCTTTTTTGTCATAATCTACTGGCTTAAAATCTTCTATTGCTCTTAGGTTCTTTGTTGCCCTAGCACTACAACATCCTTTTGCTTTGCAAAATCTGCAATGTTCTCCTGGTACAAATTCACCGAGTCCCATATAAGCCTTATTAGCCGCGGGAATTACAACAGCATTGCCCCACTGTTCGAGTTCAGCTCTTAATAAAGTATAGCTTGATATGTTGCTTAATCTAGGTTGTACTATATGAAGATATATGTGCATAATAGGATATACGATTTTGTATTTCTCTAAAGCTCCTAAAGCATATAACTTTAATTGTGGATTGTCCTCAGCAGATACTGATACGCCTTTACCATATTTAAAATCGATAATGTGTAATTCATTCCCCATAACCATTAGGCAATCCGCTGTTCCAAAACCTTCGTTAGCATATTTGCTATAATCAATTTTTAATTCTACTGCAACATTAGGTTTTACATTTGATTTAAGTGCTAACTCTTTTATATAGTCTAAATATATATCTGTATATCCCTGCATCTCTTCATTATAAAGATCACTTTTTTGTAATTTTTTCATTTCACTATTAAATTTTCTCTTACCCATAGGCTCAAGGAAATAATTTCTCACTTTTAATTCTGCAATTGCATGAGCTAGTGTACCCTCTGCCATATAATCACTTGTCTTATTTTCAAAACCTTCTTCTAGCCTTGCAGAAGGTGGACAAATAAGCCATTTATGAGAGCCACTAGCACTTAGTAATGCGTGGTCCTTATCTGTACTAGGCATTACACATCAATTCCTATCTCTTTAAGTTTTAAGGCTAGAGCTCCATAATTTTCTGGTGCTATTTGCATTAAGCAATCAACTCCAAAGCTATGTATAATATTTTGAACTGGCTCCATTAAGCCCATATCTAGCCCACGAGCCATTGCAACTGATAACTGTTCTTGAGTATAATTTTGAACTGTATTTGTTACAGGTATTGCTGTAGGAGCTGGTGCTACAGGAGCTTGTACAGGTTGAATTGGTTGGGGAGCTTGAACTGGTGTAGTAGCTACACTTTGTTGTGCTAAAGTCGATGTATCTTGAACAACTTTCATATCTGCATCCGTTGTTTCTTGAACTTTAGGTAATAACCTTTCTAATAAATCATTTCTTTTTTCCATAGCATCTGCTATTCTTCCTAAATCAATAAATGCTTTTTCTAATTCTTTCATTTTATAAAATCCTCCTAAATTTGATTTTTCTTATAAACTTTGATATAATAAAAGTGATATTTATATATCAAAGTTTTTTGAGATGACTTATACAACGACTTTCTCAGGGTAGATGTATAAGTCTTTTCTTTGTTCTAATCTTCTGTTTAAGAACTTTCTTCTTTCGTTTTGCTCAAATTCTGGCTTGTCTTTTGAATAATAAAGTATTTCTTTTGCAAGGTCTTCATTTTCAAATTGCTGTTCTAATCTTTTATTATTACGCTTTCGCAATAGTTCTTCTTGTTTTTTAAACATACTATTTCTCTCCTTTCTTAAAAAATTTTATCTACAACAGCTACTAACATAGCTGGTATAAATCCACTAAATAAACCTATAAATCCTAATACTAATATTGGATGTTCTATTGTAAATTTTATTTCTTCTTTTAATTCCTTTATCATTTGTTTATCCTCCTAAATTATCTGTCTTGCCATTTCTTTTAGAACTTCTGTCTTGTCTTCCTCTTGTAAGCCTAATTCAAATAACAAAACTGCTCTTTTATCAGCAACTTGTTTAACTCCAGTACCTTTAATTCTTGGAAAACCTTTACTATTAAAAATCTCTCTAGCTTTGTTTTCTCCTATCCCTCTCCAATCTGCATATTCTAAAGGTGTTATTGTGTCAGGCAGTTCATTAAAAGTAACTGTTGATTTCTTTTCTTTCATATAATTTCCTCCTAAGATTTTTGTGTGACTTCCGCATTTTTATTTATATTTTTTGAACATTCTTCGCAATACAATGATGTACTTGCTAAATCGCAATCCTTTAAAACTCCTGCTAGCGTTTCATTACCGACTTGTAGTTCTTTTCCGCATTTAGGACAGATTGTATAAATTTCATCATCATATAAATCTATTTTTAGTTCAACATCACCATTAACTTTCTTTTTTAAATAAAACATTTTTACTTTTCTCCTATTATTTCTTTAAATTTAGCTATTGCCTTATCATTATAGATAAAAGTTGGACACTGTTTTGGTCCATATTTTGACTTACTTAATACCATTTTTCCATAATCATCTGTTTTTAGATTATTAGCATTTGCCAATTGTCCAATTACTTTAGAACTACAATTAAACATTTTTCCAACTTCTGTTGCACTATAATATTTTATATCTGGTAATTTAGGTTTCTCTATTGTGTTTTTCCCATTTATTACTTCCAGAGCATTTATTGTTAATAGTTCAACACTTTGTTTTGCTAATACATTCTTATATTTATCAACTGCTTCTAGTAAAAACTTAGCTTCTCTTACTTTTGCATTTTTTAATCTAGCTTCTGCATTTTGTTTTTTTATCTGTAATAGTTCAAGTTGCTCATTTGTTGGTTTAATTATTTTCGCTTCACCTTTTCTCAATGATTTAAGTAACTTTCTTATAAAGGCTCTAAATTCTTTCGCTTTTTCTGTTTTTGCTAACATTGTTACTTCATATATCCCGTCTTCTGTAAATACTCTAACATCTTGTTCTCCTGAAGGTGTCGACATTTTGACGACAGCTGAAAATTCTTCATTTTTCAAGTATTTATTTCTTTCAACTATTTTGCTAACTGATTTTCTATCTGCATATCCTAAACAATTTGTCAATTGTTCTGTTGTCATAAACATTTCTTTTTCATTTGAGTAAATATCGCATTCTACTGCTCCAAATTTACTCGATTTAATTAACTGTAAATCTTTCATTTAATCTACAACTCCTTTCTTTTCTTTAATTCTACATAACTTTCTTCTGTAGCTTTTAACATTTTATCTCTGTTATAAATCATTGATTTTAGCAATGTTTGAATTGCATTTTGTATTTCAAAATATGAGTATTTAAAATTGTCACTAATTCTATCTTTTGAAAAATACTCATCCTGCAAGTATGCTAAAGCTTGTATGTCATCCGATAAATTCGACTCTGCGGATTCTAATTCAAACAAGGCATTTACTTTTTTTTGTTTCTCTCATTTAACTCTCCTCCTGTTCATAAGGGTTAATTTTTTTTAACCATTTAAGTTAAAAAAATATAATCTCTAAAGTTATAATTATTAGTATCACAATATCTAATAATAGCTCCAATAACTTTTTTACCCGCATTTTTCCCATTATGAGTTAATATCATATTCAATTGATGTCTGTTTATCCCTAAAGACTTTGACATCTCAGACTGATTATTGTTGAATTTTTCTCTTAATAAAGTTTTAAAAGCTCCCATATTAATTTCCATTTTTATACACCTCCTTATTGGTAAATTTTTCTTAACCACTCACATTATAATTTATCTTTTTTTATATGTCAATAGTCTTGGTAAATTTTTTTTAACAATTTAAGTTGACTTTTTTTAACTGTTGATTTATACTATACTAGAAGGAGATTATTATGTTTGATAAAAATAAATTTGCACTAATTTTAAAAAGTATAAATGACACATATAATAGCCAAAGAGACTTTTCACAAAAATCTGAAATAAATAGAACCTATTTATCTCAATATATGAATATGAAACTAGATGAACCGCCCACTCCAAAATTACTTGAAAAACTTGCTGAAGCCTCAAATGGTGTTACCAATTATGATGAGTTAATGACTGTATGCGGTTATAAAGAAGAAAATATTGAAAGTATTGTTTATAATATATATAAACGATTAATTGATTTAGCAAAAAAAATAAATAGACACCATGATAATGACCTATACGAAGTCGAATCAGCAATAGAACACTTCCAAGAATATGTTCCAGACCTAATACAATCAGTAGAACAAAAAGGATCCTCAAAAATTTATTTAACAGATTATTATAAAAAGGATTACTTTTTAGAAGATTATAATTTAGTATGCTCTTTTCTTTTTCTATATGAGAGTTTTTTAAAATGCCTAGAAAAAGAAAACCTTATAGCCTTAATTAACTACACATATTCAAATTATTTTGATTTGGAAGAAATTTATACAAAAATTTATTCTTTAGAAAGGTTAGAATTGCTTAGTTTTACTAGTCAAACTACTACAATTAACTCTGAACAAACTATTAAGTTATTAAACTACACAAAAGACTTTCTTAAGAGCTTAAATTTAGCATATCTTAGTGATTATGATTCAAACACTTTGACTGAAATTTTTAAAAGCAAAGTTAAAATGCTAAAAACCAATCAACAAAAAAGTAGTAAAATATCCAATAGTATTGATATCTCTATATTTCAAAACAATAATAAGTATTACAACATCCCCATATATGGTCAGATAGCTGCAGGACTTCCAAATTGGGCCGAAGAGTGCCTTGAAGGGTATCTACCAATTGACCCTAATATGATGAATATTATTAATCCTGAGGAATGTTTCTTTTTACGTGTTAATGGTGAAAGTATGAATATGGTAATACGAAATGGAGCGTATGCCCTAATAAGAAAGCAAGACATAGTTGAAAATGGAGAAATTGCAGCAGTTTTAGTAAACGGTGATTGTGCAACAATTAAAAAATTTACTCAGCATGGAGAAGTTATTGTACTAGAACCAATGTCTGATAATCCAAACTTTCAAACACAAATATATGATAAGAACACAACAATAAAAATCTTAGGAAAATACATAGGAAAATTTGAAATAAATAATTAGTAATTGACAAAACATTAGTTTTGTACTAATATAAAATAAAAAAGGATAATGCGTATCTTTTTTGCGGAAGTCACACATTATCCTAACACAATAACCACTTGAAAGTGATTATATTTGTATTGTAATATAAATACTTTCATTTTTCAAGTGTTTATTAAAAATAAATATAAGAAAAATGGAGGTATTTTTTATGTCAAAAAGAGGAAATGGAGAAGGAACTATTTACTTCTCTGAAAAATTAAATAAATGGGTTGGTCAATTTACTGCTGGAAGAAAAGAAAATGGAAAATTGAATCGCAAATCAGTTTACGGTAATACTCGAAAAGAAGTAAAAGAAAAAATGGTTAAAGCTTTATCAAATGTACAACAATGTACTGTAATAGATTATAACAAATCTACATTATATGAAATTGGAAAAGCAATGATTGATTTGCAATTAGAAACTAATACCATAATAGAAGCCACTTATCATAATACTAATTATATATTAAATATTATAAAAGAGAGTGAATTTGCTAATAGTCGAATCCAAAAAATTACAAGCACTCAAATTCAAATGTTTGTAAATACAAAAATAAACTATTCTAACTGTGTTATTAGTCTAATTTTAGAACTCCTTAATAGAATTTTTAACGAAGCTATAAAAAAAGAAATCATATATAAAAATCCAATGATAAATGTCGTTAAGCCAAAATCTAAAAAACAAAATAAAAAAGTAGAAGCTTTTGATATAGATGAGCAAAAAACATTGGTAGAAAATTTTAATGAAAATAAAAAATACGGAGATATATTTACTATCGGAATATATACAGGAATGCGAATTGGAGAAATTTTAGCTTTAACCATAGAAAATGTTGATTTTGATAAGAATGTAATTCACATAAAAAATACCTTAACTAGAAATAAAAAGCAAGAAACAGTTTTAGGTACTACCACTAAAACATATGCAGGTATTAGAGATATTCCAATTACTCCTTTGTTTGAAGATGCTTTACATCGCTCTATATCTAACATGAAGCTAAATGAAAACCATTTAATTTTTACAGATCAATATAATCAAGTTATAAGAACATCTTACGTAAATGCATCCTTTAAATCTTTTTGCAAAAAATACATAAAAAGGAATGCAAATTTTCATATGTTAAGACACACCTATGCCACTAGATGCATAGAAGCAGGAATGGCTCCTGTTGCACTTCAAAAACTTTTAGGGCATAAAAATATTAAAACAACTTTGAATACATATACTACTGTGTTTAATAAATTTAAAGAAGAAGAAGTTGAAAAAACAGTAAAATATCTTTCAAATTTGTAGTTGCATTAAAATTGCATTATTTTTAGTATTTTACAACAAAAATAAAAAAGGGTAACCTTACAGCAGTAACGGTTACCCTAATTATTTTTTCTTCTATTAATATTGACGTCCCCAAATAATCATCTTTTCAGCTTTCTTACCACATACTGGGCAAGTATCAGCCAAATGCTCTTGTTCAAATGGCATACATCTTGAATGTGCTCCTGTAACTTCTTTAACTTTTTCTTCGCAAGCTACATCTCCACACCACATTGTCTTTACATAACCTTGATTTTCTTCTAAATTTTTAACCATTTCATCTAATGTATATGCAACAGTTGTCTTTTCTTCTCTTCTTTTTAAACATTCATTATACATACTTGTATGTATCTCATTTAATAATTCTTCTATTCTGTTTTCCAAATTAGAAAGTTCAACAGTTTCTTTTTCTAGTGTATCTCTTCTAACTAACATTGCTACACCATTTTCAATATCTCTTGGTCCTATTTCAACTCTAACTGGAACACCTCTCATCTCCCAATCATTAAATTTGAATCCTGGTGTATAATTATCTCTTAAATCTAATTTTATTCTAAATTTTTTCTTTAAATTTTCATATAATTCTGTTGCTTTTTCTTTAACACCTTCTTTATGCATTGCTACTGGTACAATAACAACTTGAATTGGAGCTACTTTTGGTGGTAATTTTAAACCTCTATTATCTCCATGTGCCATAATAACTGCACCAATTAATCTTGTACTAATTCCCCAAGAAGTTTGGTAAGCATATTCTTCTTTTCCTTCTCTATTTTGAAATTTTACTTCAAAAGGTTTTGTAAAGTTTTGTCCAAAATAATGTGATGTTCCAGCTTGAAGAGCTCTTCCATCATGCATTAAACTTTCAACTGTATATGTTGCAACAGCACCAGCAAATTGTTCTTTTACTGTTTTTCTTCCTTTTAACACTGGAATTGCTAATAAGTTTTCTATAACATCTGCATATATATCTAACATTTGAATTGTACGCTCTTCTGCTTCTTTTGCAGTTTCATGAATTGTATGTCCTTCTTGCCATAAAAACTCTCTTGAACGCAAAAATGGTCTTGTTTCTTTTTCCCATCTTAGAACATTACACCATTGATTATATACCATTGGTAAATCTCTCCAAGAGCTTAGCCATTTTGAATAAAGTGTTGAAAACATTGTTTCAGATGTTGGTCTAATACAATATCTTTCTTCTAATTTTTCTCCACCAGCTTCTGTAACCCATGCTACTTCTGGTGCAAATCCTTCAACATGCTCTTCTTCTTTTTGTAGTAAATTCTCTGAAATTAGAACTGGAAAATAAACATTTTCAACTCCAACTTCTTTGAATTTTTCATCAGCATATTTTTGAATGTTCTCCCAAATTGCATATCCATAAGGTCTTATAGCTATGCATCCTTTTGTATCTGTATAATCGGCAAGTTCTGCTTTTTTAACAACATCTGTGTACCATTGTGCAAAATCTTCCTCTATATTAGTTATTTCTTTAACAAATTCTTCTTTTCCCATAAAAACTCCTCCTATTTTAATTATTCATTACTTTCTTGTGCTACTAATTCTTCCCTTGCGGGGTCCGGAGCCTCTGGTTCTTTTGATAAAATAACATCATCAATTACTATTTGTTCATTTTCATCTAATTTATATCTTGGAAGTTCTGGTAATTCATCTAAATTACTTATTCCAAACATTTTCATAAAATTAGTTGTAACTGAATACATTGTAGGTCTTCCAGGTGCATCAAGTCTTCCGACTTCTTCTATTAAATTGTATTCTAGCAATTTATATATTGTACCATCTGAACCTACACCACGAATTGCCTCAATTTGTGCTCTTGTAATTTTAGGATTATATGCAATAATAGATAAAGTTTCAAGCGCAGCATTTGAAATAGTTGGTTTTGCTCTATTATCAAATAATGGATAAATGTAATCATAATACTCTTTTTTAGTACATAATTGATATCCATCTTCAATTTTAATAAGCTCTAAACCACTATCTTCTGCTTCATATTTTAATTTCATATTTTGCATAATTTTTTCAATGTCTTCTGAACCAAGTTCTAGTGCATTCATAATTTCTTTGATTTTAATCTCTCTTCCAGTTGAAAATAACATTGCTTCAATTATCGCTTGCTCTTTTACTAAATTCATTTTTCCTCCTAAAATGTAAGAATGTAACTTTTATGATATCAAAAAAATTGCTTTTTTTCAAGACTTTTTTGACATTTAACTCTTTTTTATGGTATAATGTATTTGGATATATTTTTCAAAAGAAGGAGAAGAAAAATGGATTCAGAAAACAGAGAATTACAAATTGTCATGGGAGATGACACAGAACTTAATATTTCAGAAGTTGGAGATATTATGAATAACTTGAAACCTCATACTTCTGAGAAAAAGAAAAATATAATCATCCCTCTTGTTTCAAAAAAATCTGAGGATAAAGAAAAAGACAAGAATGATAAAACAGAAGAAATTGAGGAAGATGAAAATATTATTGATGAAAATTTAGAAAATGAAGAAGAATAAGCAGCCTTTTTAATAAAAGCTGCTATTTCTTTTTTTATTAACTTATTACTTTTCGTAATTATATATATCATTTACAAAATATTCAATTCTGTCACAGTCTTTATTATATAGATATATGTTTCCTTCTTTACTCTTTCCTGGTTTTATTTCCCAAACACTTCTTGTTTCAAAAGCTACAAGCTCATCTCCTTTATATCCTAAAATTGCTACTTCTACATCATTTAATGTTTCATTTGTATTATTAGTTACTTCAAAAGTTAAATTTGAATTTGCTTCTCCTATCATATTAACATCTACATCATTATAATTGATAATTGCTCTATTTGTTTTAAATGGTTGGGTAATTAAAAAGTCATATCTTTCGAAATTTTCTGGTACATCATAAAGTGTTTGCATATTTTTTTGATTTGCAAATAAAGTACTAATATTCATATCAGAAATATATATTGGTTTATCTGCACCATCATAAAAAATTATCTGCAATCTTATATCTAACATTGTATAATTACTTGCATTTTGTGTTTCTATAAGCAATTCTTTATTAGGCAACATCTTGCTTGAAACAACTATATTTTCTCTCTGTGTTTCCAAATCAGAAACTAAATTTTCATTTGAATAATCATTTGAAATTTCTATATTAGAATCTATATAACTTTCTTCATAATCTTTCATATTTTCTGATATCATGCCATCAGCTATTGTAATTACAAATCCTAAAACAGATTGTAATATTGGTAATATAAAAAAGAAAAATACCAAAAGATATATTACAAATTTTCTCTTTTTATCTATCAATACAATTTGTTTTTTACCTTGATTATAAGAATAATTATATGAATTTTTTCTTTTATTTTCTGCAAATCTTGCATGTTCATATTCTTCTTTGATACTTCCTCTATCGCTTAAATCATTTGAACAATCATGTAAATCACTATAATCATCCATACTATTTATTGAATCGTCTTTTATTAAGTCATCTAATCCAAATCGAAATTTTTTATTTTCTTGAATTGGATCATTATTATTATCTCTCATATTATCCCCCAAATTTTCAAAATTCGACTATATATTAATTTTAACATATTGATATTTAAAGTCAAGGTAAATAACTTGCATAGCTTTCCTTTTTATGGAAATACTTTATATTATTAGGAGGTGATTGCATGACTAGTAAAGAACTTTTGTATGTTGAAGATGCGCTAGGTCACGAAAAATTTATGAAATGTTGTAGTAAGGATACTTCTGCTATGTTACAAGATCCTGCTCTTTCTGCCTATATTGGAGGATTAGAAAAAAAACATGAAGAAATCTATAACAAATTTTTAAATTTATTATAAGGAGGAATTATGGAAGATAGAGATTTGATGGAAAAAGAATTACTAATAATTAAAGGTGTTTGTGATTTATACTTGCATGGTACAATAGAATCTTCATCAGCTGATGTCCATGAAGCTTTTAAATGTGCATTAAACGAATCATTAGATATTCAAAACAAAATCTACAATCTTATGGTAGAAAAAGGTTGGTACAAAACTGAATTTGCAGAACAACAAAAAATTGATCAAGCTAAACAAAAATTTACAAACCAAAATTAGCTAAAAAAGAGCACAATCTGTGCTCTTTTTAGTTTAATTTTCTACTTTTATATCTCCACAATTTACATCAATTTTTAAAGTCGATTCTGCATATCTATTATTTTTATTTATTTTATATTCTCCCAAATCAACATTTGCATCAATATAAATATCATTTGTATTTCCTATTTTTACATCTCCCAAATCATTTTTAATTTTGGAATTTTCTTTTAGCTCTATATTCTTTATCTTCAAATCTCCACAATCTATTTCTATATCTAATTTATTTAAAACTGTATCTACATCTATACTTCCATAATCAGAATCAATTTGTAGATTTTTAACCTTACCTAAATTAATATCTCCGCAAGATTCTTCTATATTTATTGTAGCATTTTCCAAATCAATCATATCAACATTTCCATAATCTGATTTTACATTAATTTCTTTATTATAATTTCGAGGCAAATACACAGTAATTTCGTCTATATGATTATTAAAAGAAAATACAACTCTTTTACTTTTTGTATTATCAATCTTTAATTTACCATTATCCACGCTAACATCTATTTGTCTATTTTGATCTCCATATACTAATACTTTTACTTTTTTGTCATCTGTATTCTCTTCTATTTTCAATTTCCCCGCACTTACTAAAATTTCAATATTATTTATAAATTCTAAATCATAATTTTCATTACAAATAATCTCTGAATTATTGCTCGTATTATAAATTCCAATTGGAATATTAGTATTATTTAATATAACATAAGATAAAAATGCTATTAAGAATATGATTAGAATAATCCAAAATATAATCATAGCAATTATCCAACCTTTATTCTTCATTAGACTTTTCCTCCTTTAACATAAAGATTAATTTGACTATATTACATACAGCTCCACATATTACAAAAATTATCCAAGTTACATGCCAAGCAAAAGTCATAAAACTTACTATAAAATAAATCGCTGTAAATATTGCTCCAATTATACTATTTATTTGTTTTACAATATCATCTTCTTGTTTCTCTTCTTTTGTTTTGTCAAATTTTGGAATTGACATATAATGTTTAATAATTCTAGTTGTTGCTATTGCTATGATAAATAAAAATATTGCTGATGCAACAATTGGATTCATTTTTTGCACTGGTATTGCTATCATAATAAAAACAATTGACAAAATATATAATAATACTGAGGTACTTACAACTTCTGCTGATTTTCTTCTTACTTCTTCTTTTGTCATAGTTTTTTCTTCAAATTTTTCCTTTTCTGAACTTTCTTGCTTTTCATTTTTTTCTTCAACTTTCTTACCTGTTAGTAATTCCTCTGTACTAATTTCAAATAATTCGCAAATTGGAATTATTTTATCAAAATCTGGTGTACTTTGATTAGTCTCCCACTTTGATACTGTTTGTCTTGTTACATTTAATTTTTCTGCAACCTCTTCTTGTGATAAATTTTTTTGTTTTCTTAATTCAAATAATTTTTCTCCTATATCCATTTTTTTACCTTTTCCTTTCTAAAAAAATTATATCTTTTTGATTGGTTGCATTCTACCAATTCAGCTTTGAAATTTGTCAACTAAAATTAACATTTAGCTTATATCAAGACTTTCAAGACTTAATTTTTCACAATATCTATCTAAAATAATAGCATATTTTTTCACAAAATAAAAGAAAAACATCAACTGTTATTGATGTTTTCATTAATTTTCTTTTAAAAAATCTATATATTCTTCTAAGCAAAAATCTAATTCATTAATTTTTTTTGCATGTTCTACTCCCACATATCTCCAATGCCATGGTTCATAATTAACCTTTGTTATATCCTCCTTATCTTTTCTATACCTTAATATAAATCCATATTTTTCAGCATTTTGCTGTAACCATTTAAAACCTTTCAATTCGTCAAAGGCATAATCAATATAATTGAAATCAATAGCTAATCCTAAATTATGGTCACTTGTTCCTGGCTTATTAATTGTTTGTAAAGTTAATCTTTCTGCCTCTTCTTGTGTTTTTCCTTGTAATAAATATGTATTTACTTTTTTATCAAAAATTTCTCTTTGACGAGTAATACTTCTATAAGATGATTGAACCCATATATTTGTTATTCCATCTTTTTTCATAGCTGTCATCATATTAATCAGTTCTTCAATTGCTCTTGCATCAAATTGTCTTGTACTATCTATATTTTTCAGTTCTATTTCATAATTATCTGGCAATACATTTTCATAGTTTACTAGTCTTATTCTCCAATCATCTATTTTCTTTTCTTGTATTACTTCGTTTGTTATATTATTTTCTATTAAATCACCTGTTTCTTTATTCAGCTTGTTAAAATTATTCTCTAAAAACATTCTGCAACTTATTACTATTATTAAGCCTACTAAAAATACTATAAATTTCTTCATTTTTTCTCCATATTCTTACTTATATATTTCTATAAAATTCATTAAAAGTTACACTTTTTTTCTGATAAGAATAATGGGTGTTGTTTGTTTTCCTTGTCCTGCTGGATTGTCCCTTATAATTTCTCGCAAAATTTTGTCACTTAATTTTATATCATTTGATTTTCCTAATATTACTTGTCCAAAATCATTTGAATCTACAATCATTGCACTAATTCCTAATTTATTTTTAATTTCATTACAAACTAATTTAGAGTTTTCTGGAAGTTCAATTCCAATATCTTTATATTCATTCCAAGCTCCATCATAAAATCCATCTAAGCCACTTACATCTCGTCCTACAATTTTATAAAACACTCCTTTTATTCCAATAAGCTTTGTAATACCACTTACCAAACTTGCAAATATCACTTTTAAAATACCTACTTTATTAATAGCATATTGCATATTTATAGCCATACCAACACCATATCCACCTCTATTTTTTCTACACGCAAATTTCGACAAAAATTTTGCCCAAAATCCAATTTTTATATCTTCTCTTTTTATAATCTTATTTTGACAAATACTAATAATTTTTTCACTAATAGAAATAATATCTCCTTCCTCATAAATATCTGATACATACTCTTTTATAACATCTATATAATTATCCTTGTCTGTTATAAATCTCATTTTTATAGCATGTCTTAAATAAATATCTTTACCAACAGATATTTCGACATTTTTCCCCTCGTTTGATACAAATTCCATAAGCAACCTCCATTTATATTTCTTTTTATAAATCCTTTAATTTGTTATGTCAATAACAAATTAAAAGTGCTATATTCTAAATATAGCACTTTTGCGTATCTAACTTGTATTTAATTTGTATCTAAAATGTATCAATTTTTAGCTTTTTCAACAACAACTGATTTTATTTTATCAGAATTAGTTATTTCATAATATTTATCAATTGCGTGTATCGATAATAAACATGTATCCATTTTTTCTGACTTTACCAATCCTACAATTAAACCCGCTTTTTCTGACTTTAATCTACCATCTTCTAAACTCCAATCGTCAATAATGTGTAAATCTAAATAATTAACATAGTTTCTCATTATTTGCTCATCTGACATCTCACTATTCAATTCATTTTTGTCAAAAGATATAAATAATATTTTTCCAGATTTATTTTCTAATTCAAATTCATACATATTGCCTTTTAGTATCAATTCTATATTACTAATAGTATAGACATTTTCATTCAATGTATAGCTTCTATCAATTGCTGACATTGCATTATATTCATCATTGTTATTACTATTTTCAATAGCACTCTCAATTGTTTCTGGATATTTTATAATATTATATTCTTGAAGTTTTAATAATTCTTTTGCACAATTCTTAACAATAGACACATTTTCCATTTCCTCATTATTAAATTCTATTATTTTTCCATGTTTTGAAGCATCAGTAACAATTTCAACTTTTGAAAGTTCTTCTTGTATATCATGAATTGCTCTTACTAAATATATCTTTTCTGTTTCAACATCAATCTTATTTTTTCTTTGCTCCCAATAATATGACATTTCCATATTATCTTCCTCATGTTTTAAAATCAGTTCTGGCAATTTAAAAGACAACAAAACAATCATCACAACTATAATATAAATTATAAAATTATTTAATTTCATCTTCTGCCCCCTTTAAATCAAAATATATTGTTGTCCCTTCTCCTTCAACACTTTCTATATGAAGCATTGAATTGTGAAATTCTAATATCTTTTTAACTAATGATAAACCTATACCGCTTCCTCCATTGCTCCTACTTCTAGACTTATCTACCATATAAAAATCTTCTGTTACTCTTGAAATATGTTTTTTGGGAATCCCCTTACCTTTATCTATAACAGAAATTCTATATTTTTTATTTCCTATAATTTCTCCCTTTATATAAATCTTATTATCTTTGGGCTCAGCTTTATTAGCATTTTCAACCAAATTTCTAATAACTACTTCAAGTAATTCTTTATCGCCTTTTATATAATATTTAGTCATATCAATTTCTAATTTATTACCATTTAGATTAAAATCTTCATTATCTACAAAATTATTAATAAAGCTACTTGCTTCAATTACTTCTAATTCAAGTTTTTCATCTGTTAACGACATCAGTTTCATTAATTTTAATGAAAGTGTTTCTAATCTCTTAGATTCTGTATAAATATAATTTAAAGCTTTTTGTGATATTTCTTCATCACATTTTTTCAATCTTAATAAGTCTGCATATCCCATTATTACTGTCATTGGCGTTTTAAGTTCATGAGTAAAACCATTTATAAAATCTTCTCTTTGTTTTACTAGCAAATTAAGCTTGTCTACATGATTAGTAACTAGCTTAGCTAGTACAAAAATTATAATAGATGATGCTGATAAAATTCCTACATCTCTAATCAAAGTTTCTTTAAGTTGTCTGTTTCTTTCTTCATATATATTGCTTACATCATAAGCATTTACAACATATATTGTTTTGGCATTAATAGACCAATATGAAGAAAATAACATATAATGCTTATTGCCTATTTTTCGCAATGCATAATTGCTTTGCCTTTCAGTTAATAAAGACGATATATCTATTTTATCTATATCATCAATTGTAGAATATAATTTTTCGTGTTCTTCTGTATATAATGCAACTAGTTCAGAATTATCTTCCATATACTGTTCCAAACTTTTTAAATATTCAGTAATCGTTTCATAAGTTACTTCTTTTCCATCTTGAATGTTTTGAATTATATTACTTTCTAACATATATTTTTCTAATATATTTTGATTATAATTTTGTACACTACTAATATTGTGTATAGAATAAAAGAAATTATTTTTTATTACATAATATCTGCTACAAGCTAGTACTATACTCATAATAACAATTACTAACAAAATAGCTTTTTTCCATGATTTCATATACTCCTCGCCTTGCTTAAATTTTTAACATGTATCCTATCTTATATACTGTTACAATTTTATCTTTTAAATCCAATTTTTTTCTTAATCTTTGAATATGCAAATCCAAAGTTCTAGTTTCAAATTCAAGTTCAGTTCCCCAAACTTTTTCAAATATTGTTTCTCTATATAATGCAAAATTTTTATTTTCTACTAGTAACACTAATAAATCAAATTCTTTTGGTGTTAAAAGTACTTCTCTTCCAGATTTTTTCACTGTCCTTGCACTGATATTTATTTCTATATTTCCTATTTTTTTAGTTTCATTGACTTTATTATATCTTCTTAAAACTGCTTCTATTCTAGCAATTAATTCGCCCATTTCAAAAGGTTTTATTATATAATCATCTGCTCCTTCATTTAATCCTTTTATCTTATCTTTTGTTTGACTTTTAGCTGTAATAAATATAGTTGGAATTTGCTTTGTTTTTTTATTATATTCTAACAATTCATATCCATCTACATTAGGCAACATTATATCTAATAAAAGCAAATCGTAATTATTTTTTTCAATATAGTCTGCACCTATTTCTCCATCATTTGCTACATCACATTTATAGCCCTTTGATTCTAATTCAATTTTTATTAAATCTGAAATTGCAATTTCATCTTCTACTATTAAAATTTTGCTCATAATATCACACTCCAAAGTATTATATATATTAAAAATGTATCTAAATTGTATCTAAAAAACACCTAAATTGAATTATACCCAAATTATTAGAATATAGTTCAATTTAAGTGTATATACTTATTATTTAAGCAAAAATTTTAATAAAGCATTACATCCTTCTACAATATCATCATATGTTACTTCAAAATTGTTTGTGTACCAAGGATCTGCTATGTCTCTTGGGTTATTAGAAAAATCTAATAATCTACATACTTTATTTTCATTATCACTTCCAATAATTCTTATAATATCTCTTACATTTCTGCTTTCCATTCCTAAAATATAGTCAAAATTTTGATAATCTTCTACTGTTACTCTTCTAGCTCTGTGATTATCATATTCAATATGTTCTTTATCAAGTTGTTTTCGTGTTCCAATATGAATACCATTTCCTATTTCTTCATAACTAGTTGCTGCTGAATCTATTATAAATTCATCTTCCATCCCATTTTTCTTTACTAAGTCTTTAAATACAAATTCAGCCATTGGTGATCTACATATATTTCCTAAACAAACAAATAATATTTTTTTCATATTAACCTCCATTTTTCTAATATTAATATATCATAAATTTTTTTGCAAAACAAAAGATGACTAAAATGTCATCTTTTTATTATAAATATTATAAAATTACTTCAAATAAGCCAAATGATATTGCCATCATTATTAATCCAGCTGTTAAAACGCCTAACATAACTGCTGTTACAGTATTTTTAAAGTTAAGATTTAAAAAACTAGCTCCTAATGTACCAGTCCAAGCACCTGTTCCAGGAAGTGGAATTGCAACAAATGCAAATAATGCTAAAAATAATCCTTTTCCAGCTGTACTTTGTAATTTTTCTCCTGCTTTCTCTCCTTTTTGCAAACACCAAGTAAAGAATTTTCCTATAAATTTTTTATCTTTTCCCCACTCTAAAACTTTTCTTGCAAAAAGATATATTATTGGAACTGGAAGCATATTTCCTATAATACATATTACAAAAGAAATTACTTTGTCTAATCCCATTCCAACAGCTATTGGTATAGCTCCTCTTAATTCAACTATTGGAACCATACTAACTAAAAATACTAAAATATATTTGATAATTATATTCATAAATTTGACCTCATTTTACTTTAAATTTACGCTATATAGTTAATAAACGCAGTACTCGTATTATAGCTTTTTTATTGATTTTTGTCAAGTTTACGAATCTTAATTTTGATATCATTTTATTTGTTTTTACTCCAAATTTTTCTAATAAATTTTAAAGATAATGTTGATAAAGTAAAGCCTATTACTGGCACTAATGAACTTAAAAATATGTTATCATAGTTTCTAACTAAATATGAATATATAACAACTACTATATATGTTAAAATACATATACATATTTTTCTAGTCCAGCTTGTTTCCCATGCTTTATTTTCTTCCACTATTTTATTTCTTTTCTTAATATTTTCAATCTCTGTTTCTACTTCTCTTAATTCCATAATTAATCTCCTTTTTATTTTCAATTATTATAGTATATCTTTTATTTCTTGTCAATTTATCTGTTTTTTTGTAATTAAATAAGTTTAAAAACAGTTGCTTTTTTTATTTTTTTATGATAAACTTGTACAGTAAACAAATATTAGTTTACTTGAATTTATTTTTAGTCTATATCCCTTCTTTTTGAGTGGTTATACAAAAATATTCAAATCATGAAAAAGGAGGTTTTTATATGGCAGACAAAGTTATAACATGCAAAGATTGTGGCAATGAATTTGTTTTTACAGAAGGTGAACAAGCTTTTTATCTTGAAAAAGGTTTCACAAATGATCCTGTAAGATGCCCAGAATGCAGAAAAGCAAGAAAACAAAACAGAAATCAATAAAAAATAAAAGTAGCAACTTATTGCTACTTTTTATTTGAATAAAAAAATACTGTAAAAGTTTGTTAAATAAACTCTTACAGTATTAATGGTTTTGGTAGCGACGGACAGATGACATTGTTGATATTTAAGCATATTTTTAACATTTGGGGTTGTGCTTGGGGTTGTAAGTTGAGAGAAGTTTAGAAATGTTGAAAAATGCTATTGTAAATTTAAATAATATACTCTATAATTAGTGCATCCTTTTCATAAGGAAATCTTTATGAAAGGAGGTACATATTATATGACATCTTATGAGTTAATCTGGCGATTAGTTGTTTTATTATTGTTAAAAAATAATGGCAACGAAAACCAAGAAAATGAGGAGTAATCCTTAAAGGAGGCTGACCACCTCCTTTTTATTTTGACATAAAAAAAGAGATATGTGACCAACATATCTCGGTACAAGTTCTATGACATCTTACGAACTTATAAGTTAAATATATTATAACAGAATAATTTGTGTTATGCAAGTTTTATATTAAATTTTTATAAAACTATAAATGGCAATAATAAACCTGAAATTTATTATTGCCATTTATAGGATAGATGAGATAAAATAAATTAATTGATAGTCAGTGAAAAAAATATTATAATAAAATTATTATATAAAGTTTTTATAAGAATATAGATGATTTATTATGGAGTTAATTATGAATAAAAGAAAAAGACAACATTATGTACCACAATTTTATTTGAGAAATTTTGTAAGAGATGATAAGAATTTTACTATTCTTAATATTAATTCTCAAAGTATAATTGAAAATGTTCCTTACAAAAAACAGTGCTACGAAGATTATTATTATGGAGAGGATGAAAAATGGGAAGTTAAACTCGGAGAAATTGAATCTGCTGCTTCAATAATAATTAGAAAAATAAATGAAGGAAATGAATATTTTCCAAATTTAGAAGAAATAAATATTTTGAAGAAATATATTTTATACCAAAGATATAGAACTGTATCCAATAAAGAAAATATATCAAATTTACAATGGAATGCAACTAAAATTCTTTTAGAAATGGAATTAAATAAAGAAAATAAATATATTTCTCCGCAAATATTAGAAAATTTAAGGAAAAATTTTGAAAAGGAACATGGAGATGCAATTCCCCAGATGGCTTTAGATATTACATCGCATCTAATAGATAAGATATATGATTTAGAATTAATTATATTGAATTATAATAATCAAAAACATAAATTAATTTCAAGTGATAATCCTGTAATTTTATATAATTCTTTTTATAAGAGAGCTTTAGGACTTACAAATGCTGGTTTAATTATAATGCTACCAATAAACTCTAATAAGATGATACTTTTAATTGATACTAAAATGTATCCTAGATATAAAGGAAAGAAAATAATAAATTTGACAAATGAAAATGAAGTTAGAATGTTAAATGTTTTTCAATTAATATCATCAAATAAAATTGTTTATTTAAAAGATAAAAATCAGGCTACATTAATATTATCTGATTTAAAGAAATATCAGGAAGAACGAAGTAAATTTAAAAAGCTAGGAGAAGGTCAAACAATGGGACCAGAAAATGAGAAAATTCTAGCATTTTCACAGGCTTTTATTCCAATAAATTATCAATTTTCTTTTAGTAAAGTGCATTCAAAAGGGAAAGGATTTATTGAAAATGAAATAGATTGGTTTACTAGAGAAAAGAATGTCGAATATGAAAATAGAATGCTTATGCGCCCACAAATATTAAAAATAACAGGAATACTTAAAGGAAAATTTAGAAAAAATAATATTAAAAATGTAGAAAAATTTAATAAATTTGTATATGATTATTGGAATAATAGATTATAGAAAATTATTGAGTAAAAGTTTTTCGATAATAAAAAGTATATATATTAAAGGAGAATTAATTAAATATGAATAATAAATATAATATAAATTTTCCAGAAAATATGAATAAATTAAAAGAATTTTCTGAAAGAATGAAACAAATTACAGAACCTTTAAATTCCCTATTATCAAATATATGTGCAAATACAGAATATTTTAGTGAATTAGGGGAAAAAATTAGAATTGCTAAAGAAAATCCAAATAGTTTATTAAATTTATATGAATATGTAGATAGATTATCGGATTATTTTTGGACTAAACCATATAAAATGAGTGCTAAAGAGATGAAATGTATAATTGAAAAAGTAAATTCAGATAAGGAATTTGATAATGAAATTTCTAAATACTTTTCAAATGAAAAATTAGGGGAACTATTTGAAGATATAAATTGTTATATTACTTCAAAACATAGAGTACTGTTTAGTCAAATAGAATATGCTTTCTATAATAAAAAATATGCTTTAGCTAACAATGGAATATTAGCAATAATAGATGAAATGTGTACATACTATTTAATTAATAAAGGTTGTACAAGTAGAGTAAATTTGTTTGAACCTATAATTAGAGATCTTGATGAGGAAAAAAGTGATAAAAGTTTGATTATACTTATTATGATATTGAACAGTAATATAAATACATTATATGATGATATAGAATTTAATAAAGAAATTAAAATTAGTACTTCCAAAAAAATTCGAAGAAATCCTTGTCAACATGGGCGTTCATATTCAAATAAAAAAATAGATACAATTATGTTATTAAATACAGTTTATAATATGTTAGTTTTAAGAAAATATACTAATAAATATAAAAGTAAATTAATGTATAATAGAAGTTTAAAAGAGTTTTCTATACCTAATACTGAAGAAAGAAGAAAATTAAAGAGGAAAATTAAAGAAGAAATAGAGAAAAGATATGAGAAACAAAATTCTATATAATAATATAAAATACTATTGTATTTTAATGATTAATGTAATTGTATAGTAAATAAAAGTAGTTATCTAAAAAATAGAAGTCAAATGTAATAGTAATATTTGACTTCTACTTTTTAGATAATCATATTATTTTAAATCATTTAAACTTGAATTATAAACAATTTCTTTTACATCAATAGAAGCTCTATCAGTATTATTAGTTAAATTTTTCCATTGTTCTTCTGTCCCTCCATAATATATTTTTTCTACATTATGAAAGTATCTATAAAACGGATAGCCATTATTTTGATTTTCTAGTGTTGCAGGAATATAAATAAATTTAACTCCACAACTATTAAATGTATTTGCTGGCATTGAAGTCAATCCATCTGGTAATATAACACTGTCAACACTTTTTAATGCAAAAACTCCTTCTGAAAATGATGTAATATTATAATTATTTCCATTAATTACATATGTATTATTTATTCTTACATTTTTATCAGTTCCAATATATTTTTTTAAATAGATGTTATTTCCTTCTAAAAAGTAATCAAAATCTTCTATTGGTGTGCTACTTTGGGCCCAGACAGAAGTAGTAATATTAGAATTTTTAGAAATGTTTGAATCTGTAATAGAAGTATTATTAGAAGTATTATTTGTAGATTGACTCATAAATGCAAAACATAATATAATTGATATTATTAAGAATATAATTGAAAGATAATATTTGTTTTTAGCACTTTCTTGCATATTATTTACATCTTCTTGCGTTAAGTAGTCAAAGTTAAATCCACATTTTTGACATAATCCTTCTCTTTTGAAAGTATATGTTGTTTTTGAATTGTTTTTTCCACCTAGAGTATATATTCCCAAAATTCTAAATCTTCCAGACAAGCCTGCTCCAGAGATATTGCTATTTGATTCATCTCCTGTTCGTATTGATTGAATTTTTATTTCATTTGAATTGCAATTTGGACATTCCATTTTGCTAACTTGCAAGTTTTTTGATTTAGAATATAGTGAATATGATGTTATAAAGAAAAATAAAGCAATAAAAGGCAATACAATTATACCTACTGCTATAATTAAGTATATTGCCATAATTACTAAAAAAATGGATAAACAACCTGTTATCATAATAAAAAATCTCCTTTTATTAAATTTGAAATGTTATCCTCCAGTTTATCTTTTCATATTAGATAAGCTGGAGGATAATTTGATTATTTAACTTTAATTTCGTATTCTGCTGATTTATATGTTATAACATTATTTTCATCATCAAATTGCAAAACTTCAACTTTATGAATTCCAACTGTTGATAAATTAGCAGAAACATATATAGATGTATCTGTATCTCCTAGTTGTTCTTTTTCTTGAGAAACTCCATCTACATATATAGTAGATAGTTTTGTGGCATCGAAATCTCTTGTTGTAATTCCTACACCAACTTCCATTGCAAATTGTTTTCCAGCGAGATAATTTTCATCAACATATATAACAGGTATATTACCATTTTCAGAAGTACCAGATAAAGTATTTAAATAAAAAGTACCTTCTCCAATTTCTGAAAAATCACCTTCGGGAATATCTTTCTTTAATTCTGTAATTGCATTATTTGTGTTAATATCATTAGTTGTAGAATTATTGCTAGAACAACCTGTTAGAGTAATTAATATAAGTAAAATAATCATTAAAGATGTCATTAAATTTAAAATTTTCTTCATTTTTACCTCCTATAAAATATTTTATTTTTAGCGCTGTTTAGATTATATAATAGTTATTTTTTCATTTCAATACAAATGTGTGAAATTTCACACATATTTTGTTTTTAAATTCTATATACTACGAAAAAGGGAGAATTTATATGACACTTTCGGATGCTATAAAAAAGCGTATAATAGAATTACTTAAAATTAATAAGATGAATGTAAATCAATTAGCAATAAATTCTGGATTAAATCCTGCAACAATACACAGTGTTTTAAAAAGTAGATGTAAAACACCAAATATTACAACTTTATATTATATATGTATTGGTTTTAAAATGACTTTATCGGAATTTTATAATTCAGATTTGTTTGATATAAATAATATTAATGATGACTAAAATAAAAGAATACTAGTTATATTCTTTTATTTTTTTATTTATTATTTAAATTGTTTATAAATAATATTAATAGATTTTTAGGAGACCTAAAATAATAATCATATTCTATATTAAATATTGTTGAAAAGTTTTCTTTAAAAATATTATAGTTTGCATTTTGTATTGCATAACAAATTCTGTGACTTGCAGTATTTACAGAAATATTATTAATTGAACGATATTTAAAAAATGCTGATACGACTTTATCGAAATAAATATCGTAATCTTGATTGAAATAAGCATATAAAATTAAATCTTTTAAAAGTTTAGTTCCAAAATTATTAATATTAAAACCTAAATTGATAAGAGAGTTATTAACAAGTTGTTCAAATGATTTATACTTAACATCTTTTGTATATTCATAAGAACAGTTCATATATAACCCCCTTTCTGATTATAGTATAGCACTTTATGTTTACATAAATCAATTTTGGAAAGTTATAAGAAAAGTTGCAGAAAAGATAACATATTTTGTAAGAAAAGTTATAAAATGTAAGAAATCTTGTAATAAGTTAGTTATTTTTTCGATAAAATTCAATTAAGAAATGTTATTAAAATGAAAAATTCATAATGATTGTATTTTTATGACAAAAAAATAGCCATAGGATGTAATGGCAATTACACGGAACCTATGGCTTTTATATTAAACTAAACTATTACGAGTAGTTCAGTTTAAAGCGAATTCAGTTATCCCCAAAGGGGAAGGGGAAAGTTCCCCTTGTCTCGATTATGAGAATAGATTAATAAATAGGATATCCTCCAGGAATTCCTAATGATATTCTTTTTAAATCTGCCATTACAATTGCACTCCGTGTAATAAATTTCTAATAAGATATTAACAAACTATATTACACAGAAATCGAATGACCTTTGTATAATATATAAATAATCCAAGCCCTCGTAAAGCTTGGAATTTTTGTTTCAAGCTTACTTGAGCAATCGGATTAAAGTATATACTATAAAAGCATAACCGATTATCTACCTTAATAGATAAGTATATTATAGCATATTTTAGTGTTATTTGCAATTTTGTTATATACTTATAAATTGTAAGGAAAGTTGCAAAAACACCTTAAAAATGGTATAATTTATGTAAACAATTGAAAGGAGTTTTCTATTATGTATAATTTAGAAGCCTATAAAATTGGAAAAATGATAAGAGAAGTAAGAAAGTCAAAGGGGTTAAGTATTGAAAAACTTGCTAAAAAAATTTGTAAATCAACAACTACGGTTTATAAATATGAAAGAGATGAAGTTGCTCCAGATTTAATTACTACACTAGAAATATGCAATGTTTTGGGAATAGATATTAATGACTTGACTGTAAAGGACAGAATTGAAGTAAATAGAGAAACATCTGTAAATCCGTTTACAACAGATGTACTATATATGTATTATTTAGGATTTGGCAGTTTAGCTGAATATAGGTTGAAAATAACACCTGAAAATGGTTTTATGAAAGTAGATTTTTTATTAGGAGATAATCAAATATATTATACTGGAACTATCGAATCAAATTCAGACATTGCATTTATAAGTTTAAAAAATTATTATGCTGTAAATCAATGTTTTGAAAAATTACAACTTACAATAAATATGAAATTTAGTATAGACGGAATGAATACAGGCGTATTTCTAGCATTAAGAGAAGATGTTAACTTACCTGTTATAAAAAAGTTTATATTATCTAAGAAAAAAATAAAAGATGAAGAAAAAAATGAAATTATGAGAAGATTAAATTTAACAGAAAGTGAAAGAGCAAATTTATTAAAAAACGGTTTTTGGTATCCAGATATATCAAATAATACTGGATTTAAAGGAGTGTAATTATTAGTATTCATATATGAAATAAAGTTAGAGTAATCTAGCTTTATTTTTTTGTCTTTCATTAGCGAACAAAGTTTTCTCCCAAACTTTCCTATACTCTCCTATATTCTACTATAATAAATCAATTGAGAAAATATCTGCTAAAATGAAATTAGTTCGAACGACAAATTGATTTCTAGAAATCAAAATATTTTAAGGAGTATTAAAATGAAATATTTTGAATATGAAACAGAACAAAAGAAAAATGAAGAAGAAATTTCATTAGATAATTTAAAAGATAAGAAATTTATTGAACAAGAAGATTATCAAAAATATTTAAGAAAGGAATATAGTGAAGATTTACAAAAGAAAAAGATTGATGTAATCCATTTAGAAAACATTTTTACAAATGAAATTTATTATCAATCAATGAAAAAATTATCACTTTTAGAAAAGAGAATTTTATATTTATCACTAATTAAAAGTTACAAACTTGAAGATATTTGTAAAAAATTAAAACTATCTAAAAAAGAAGTTATTATAACTAAAGAAAATTCAATTAAGCACTTTATAAACAATGTTCAAAAAATAAAAAATAGCACTTTTAAAGGTGGTGCTAAAAATGAATAATATCGAAAATATAATTGTTTTATTTAAAGATGTAGGACAAAAACCAACATTAATGAAAATTAAAAATACTGAAGAAGAACTTGAAAAAATAATTGGTGGAAAAATTGATGTATTGTCATATGAAGATATAGTAATTGTTTGTAATAAAGAAAGAAGTAAATTATCTCCAAATATTTATTTGAATACAACTTTTGATAAGTTTGAACCTTCAATAAGAGGAAAAATAATAATTGCTAATAAGAAAAATGAAATTTACAAGTCATTAGATAAGGAACAGGCTTATAAGTATTATAAAATTTTAATAGCAGAAAGTTTTACATATAAAAATACTAAAAGCGATATTCAATCTATATTAAATGTGAATAAACAATTACAAGACCAAACAAAAAACAAAGAAAACTATACTTTAAATATGATACTTAAAATGCAAGTTACAATATTAAATTTCATCATAGAATATATAAAAAAAGATTAGAAAGTAGGATTAAGATATGAAAAATAAAGAAGAAAAAGAACTTGAATATATAGAAAATCCTAGAACAATTATGATTGAAAAATTAATTATGAATGAGTTGCTTAATGCAGAGGATTTTGATGTATTATTACGAACAATAGAAGAAGAGTTTAGAAGAACATTTTGTTGCTCAAAAAATAACAAATTTAGCACTAACGAGAAAATAGACATTGAAAGATAGCTTAAGGAAAAGTTTGAAAAACCATTAATGGTGTTTCAATGTGTTTGAGCTTATAGATCCATTTTCTATAAAAGCTCAAACATTAACAAAATTATTATTTATCACTTTCTATAGTAGCTGATATTAAATAATAATTTAAAGGGGTTATTAGGGTACTCCCTAATCGCACAGAAACTCTATGAGTTTCTAGTGTGTTAGAAACTTGAAGTGACCCACAAAAGTTGGACAAGTGTCTATGCTGTTTTAGGGTAGAAATC
>CAPPGO010000009.1 GCA_948678575.1 uncultured Clostridia bacterium | reverse complement strand
TGGTGGACCTCCATTCATACTAAATTTTAGTCCAATATTTTTGGTTCACCTCACACTTTCTATGTGTGTTATATAAGCTAGTATAAAAAGTATTAGAACATAAGTAAAGGCTTACGAAGATTTACTAATAAATGAAAAAGGAGATTTTGAAATGTGAGTTATGCAATAATACGAAATCAAAATTATAAAATAGGTCAGTTGCCTTATATTTATAGACATAACGAAAGAAAAAATACAAATTACTCCAATAAAGATATTGTAAAAGATAAATCTATAAAAAATTACTCATTAAAAAAGTGTAATACTTCCTATCAAAAAACTTTTAATAACTTAAAAGAACAATACAATTTAAAAGGGCAAATAAAAAAAGTTAGTAATGTGATGTGTGAATTGATTATCACATCTGATAAAGACTTTTTTGAAAATATTGGAGAACAAGAAACAAAAAGATATTTTAAATTAGCTTATGACTTTGTCGCAAATTATAATAATTTAGGAGAAGAATTTATAGTATCTGCAAAAGTACATTTTGATGAAACTACACCACATATGCACATTGTTTTTATTCCAGTAGTACATACTATAAATAAAAAAGGAAAAGAAATAAATAAGATAGCTTGTAGTGAGTTTTGGAAAGGTCGAGAAAGTTATAGAATTTTGCAAGATAGATTTTATAAATATGTAACTGAAAGTGGTTTTGATTTAGAACGCGGAAACACAAAAGATAATGAACATATACCCATAGAAAAATTAAAAAAGATTACTAATTTTGAAGTACAAGAAATGTTTAAAGATACAAACTGTCTAGAACAAGAAAAAATAACCGACAATATCGAAGTTATGAGAAATGAATATAAACGAGTAATAAATAAGTTTAATACACTTGCTAAAAGATATACTAGAATAAAAACTGTTGTTGAAGAAACAGTAAATAAAACTGAGCAAGTACAAGTTGAAAACTATACTTTAAAACAAGAAAATATACATCTTAAAAATGAAGTTCTAAAATTGAGAGATTATATAGACAAAACTTTTGAGTATGTTTCACTCTTGTTTGACTTTTCAAAAGATAGATTAAAAAGGCTTGTAAATTCATTTATACATAACTTTGATAAAGAAAAATAATTGAAAGGTGGTAATAAAATGAGTTCTACTGACTTAAAACCTAAAATAGAAACAAAAGAAGAGAATTTAGAAACATATACTGATTTCAAAAAAAGATATTATTTATATAGAGTTGACGATATTGTAGAATATTTACAAAGAGATAATACTGAACTTGATAAGTTATTTAAAAAAGAAAGCAAAATGTTTAATGATTTAAAAGAAAATCTAACACCAGAGCAACAAACTTTATTATCTCAATACTCTGACAATTGGTTAGAATTACTTAACGAGGAAGTCGAAGAATTAACACAATATATTTTAAAAGACTTTGAGGAAGAAAGATGAAATCAACAAACAGTATTGAAAAATAAGCTATTATGTAATACAATAGCTTTGCCTTTCTCATAAGGTAGAAAGGAGGTACATAGAACAAATGACAAGTTTTACATTGATATGGTTGTTATTGCAGGAAATCGCAAGATTAAATGCAGAAATACAAGCATTACAAAACAAACTAGATAAAGAGTAATCTTTGTCGGGCGAGGTGAAATCGTTACATAGCCTCGCTTTATTTTTTTGCATAAAAAAAGAGTATGCAGTCGTTACCCTACATACTGGTACATAGCTTATGACAAGTTACATTACTTATAAGCTAAATATATTATAACATCATTTATATTATATGTCAAACATTTTTCAAAAAATCATAATCTTGAAAAATTGCAAATAATCTTAAATAATTTTATATAATTTCGTCCACAAATAATTCCAGCAAAAATGTCAATATTTCCTTATAAATCAATACATACAGAGAATTAGTTTTTTGTGGACGATTTTTGCAAGATGTCCACAAAAAACTCCACAAGAAACTATATTACTGAATATTTTTAAATAATTCTATATAATTTTAAATCACAAGTCCACATTTAATGAACTTTATAAAAGTATTGATATATAAGTGCTTTCAAGATTATTCAAGAATATTTATTGCTATTTAACTTTTTTTAGTGATAAAAAAGAAAAACCGTTGAAACCTCACAGTATCAACAGTTTTATTGGTCGAGGTGACAGGGATCGAACCTGCGACCTCATGGTCCCAAACCACGCGCTCTACCAACTGAGCCACACCTCGATATAATAAGCTCTTCTTTTTGAAGAGCTTATGGTGAACCAGAGACGACTCGAACGTCCGACCCACGGCTTAGAAGGCCGTTGCTCTATCCAGCTGAGCTACTGGTCCATTCTTACGAACAATAAATATTTTAGCACAAATATCTTTATTTGTCAACACAATATTAGAAAAAATAAAGAAAAGTGCATATTTTATAATTATGCACTTTTTGTTTTATTTTTTTAATAAAATAGTTCCTAAAAAGTTACCATTTATTTCAGATATTGATTCTTTGAATTTATTGTAATCATTGATTTTACTTTTTCCTTGTATTGCAACTAAAATAGTGTTTTTTACTAGTTTAAATATTTGTAATGAATTAGCATTTTCTAATACATTATTTGAATTAATAATTATATAATCATAACTTTTTTCTAAGTTAGATAAAACACCTTTAAAATCACTTTCTTTACAAGTATTATCTATATTTCCAGATACTAAAATATCTAAATTATTGATTGTAGATTTTGAAATATAAGAATCAATTTTTTTAGGTTTGTCTTTTATTAAATCGAATAAGTTTTTTTCAGAAGATTTTTCTACTAAGTTAGTATTAGAAGCTAAATCTATTAGTAAAGTTTTGTTCTGAATATTGGTAAAAGCAGTTGCCAAATTATCAGTAATATATGAATTTTCATTTGCATTATCTAAATTATTTATTAGTATTAATTTATTATTTTCTAATTTAATTCTTAATATATCAAAAATATTTTTTGTTCCATTATATTTAATAGAAGCTAATATTTTACCACTTATATTATTTTCGCTTTTAATAGTTTTATTAAAAATATCTACAACTAATATTATACCAGTTGATATAATAAAACCAAATATAGTAGAAAAGATTGTATATATAATGATGTTAGAAGAATCAATTTGTAAAATATCTTTTAAAGAAGAATCAATGTTTAATTCTTCAATATTTTTATCTGTGAAAATGTATTCTTCAAATATATTTTGTAATTCTTTTTTTGGAATTAAAGTTGAAATTTGTAAAGTTCTCAACATATTAGTTAAATCGTTTTTAGCTTGTGCTTCTGATATTATATATTCTTTAAATATATTGGCAATATCCTTATTAGATAGTAAATAAGCTTTATCTATAATTGAAACAGCATCAATAAAATATGTTTGAGACATATTTTGTACGAATTCATTCATTAATTCGTCAGCAATTTGAAGAACTTTCTGTTCATCATGATATGCAACATTTATTGCAATTAAATTACTATTGTTAACTTGTGAAACTGAAATTAAATCATATAAGTCTTCTGTTAAGTTTAATTTGTTTTTTATATTATTTAAAATTGTTTGTGATTTAACTAATGAATTATAAGTATTAATAGTAATATCATTAATAGTATTTTTTTCATTTCCCGTGATATTAACAGGAATAGAATTCGTTAATGGTTGTTCGATTGTAGTAGTTGAGATTTGAGATGTAGCAACTAAAAAAGTGGTTTGAGCATAGTACATTTTAGAAATTTCTTGTGTATTTTGATTTTTTTCTATATTTTCTATAATTACACTTCCTGAAAAGCCAATTATCATGAATATAATTGTAGTAATTATAATAATTATTTTCTTTTGCCATAGTATACTGAAAAAATCAGCTAATTCAATTTCATTTTCCATAATTCAACATCCTTTTTTTACATCTTTATATATTTTATATTTTTTCTATAAAACACAAAAATTATAACACGTATACGCTAAAAAGTCAATTTTAATCAACATTTTTTGGAGTGAATATGAAACTTTAATAGAGAATATTAAGTTTTTATAAATATTATTAAAGATACTTGCAAAAAAAGGCTAAAATTGATATGATAATAACTGCAAAAAAAGATAGGTGGTAAAATGAAAAAAAATTTAAAAATAAGTATATTAATTTTGCTTGGCATTTTACTTGCGATAGTTATTGCACGATATATTACAGATGAAGAATATAGATATCTTATTGATACAAAAGTTTTAAAAAAAGAACTTGAACAAGATACTTTAAGTACAATAGAGATAAATTATGAAAGAACGCCAAGTATTTTTGCTTATGATAAGTATGTTGCAGTGCTTGACAAAAATACTTTTAATATATATACGCATGATGGTAGTAAGTTTGCAGAGTTAAATATCAATATTTCAAAACCAATAGTAGCTTCAAGAGGTAAGTATATAGTTGTTGCAGAGCAAAATGGTAAGAAAATATATTTAATAAATGGAGATAATATTGCATGGCAGAATGACATAAATGGAGAAATTTCAGGAGTAAATGTCAATAGAAATGGTTATGTAAGTGTTATAGTAACTAATACCACATACAAATCTGTTGTTATTTTATATAATCCAGAAGGCAAAGAATTATTTAGATCGTTTTTATCTTCGACTTATGCAGTTTGTACAGATATTTCAAACAATAACAAATATTTAGCGATAGGAGAAGTTGATTATTCTGGAACAATAGTAAAATCAAATATAAAAATCCTTTCTATTGCATTGGCACAAAACAAATCTGAAAAAGAAAATGCTGTTATAAATAAGTATGAATCTAACACTGGTGAAATTGTTTCGGCAATTAGGTATCAAGATAAAGACATTGCTATGTGCATGTTTAATAAATATATTCAAAAAGTAGGAATTGATAGTAGTAGCAAATTTATGGATATTAGTCCAGAAGTTTTATTTTTTGATATGGGATTAAGAGATAAATTTGCATTAATAGAAAAGCAATCATCAGGATTATTTTCTTATGAATATCAAATGAAATTAAAAAGTACAACAAATACATCAGAAAATTTATATATATTAAAAAATGATGTTCCAAAAAGTATTATAGTTAGCTCAGATGTAATAGGTATAAATTTAGGAACAGAAGTACAAATAGTTAATTCAAATGGTATGTTATTAAAATCTTATAAATCTAAACAAGAGATAAAGAGTTTAGTTGTAGGAGATAGCATTGCAGGTATTATATATAAAGATAAAATTGAATTAATAGATTTATAGGAGGCAAGCAAAATGGGGGTTATAAATTGGGTTGCTTTTGGTGGAATCTTAATAGACTTAGTAATTATTTCAATAATTATTTCAAATGCATTTTGGGGATATAGAAGAGGCTTAACTGGAGTAATGTTTAAAATATTAACATTTATAATTTCAATTATAATAATGTTTATTTTATACAAACCAGTATCAAATGCAATAATTAAAAATACAGAATTAGATGAATGGATTACAGAAAAAATCTCTCAAAATATTGAAGGAACAACTTTAAAAGATGGAGATTTATTAGAATATGATGAAGAAAATTCTACAATTTCAAAAGGCATGGTAGATATATTAAATTCTTTTATAACAGATGCATTAAAAGAAACTACAAATAATGTTGTATATTATACAGCTTCAAATATTGCTTATGGTATGATTAGAATAGGGACAATGCTAATTTTATTTATGCTTTCAAGATTTTTCTTAGTATTTATAAGATTTGCAGCAGAAATTATTGCAAACTTACCAATAATAAAAACATTTAACAAATCTGGTGGTTTAATATATGGTGTTATAAAAGGCTTTTTAATAATTTATGTTGTATTAGCAGTATTTTCAATAGCATCTCCACTTATTCAAGATTGGGGAATTATTGATGCAGTTCAGGATTCAACTTTGGGTAGCAAAATGTATAATGATAATGTAATTATAAAAATTGTACTAAAAAAATAGAAAGGTATGTGATTTAGTGAGCGAAAAGAAGAGTACAAGAGTAGTAAAAAAACAGAAGAAAAAAACATCTAAATTAAAAATAATTTTTATATTGTTTATTTTAATTTCAATTGTTTCTGGAATTATGTTTGCTATGCAAATACAAAAAAAACGGTGGAGGATTAAAAGGTTTTCTTCTTACTACTTTGGGTTCGAATAGAAAAAGCTTAGAAGAATTAGATACAATATATATATTAGCATTAGGAGTTAGTACAGATTTAAATAGTAATTTAACAGATACAATAATGCTTTGCGGATACAATCCTAAAACAAATCAAGCTATGATGTTATCTATTCCAAGGGATACATTTATAGGAACAAATAAAAACAGGGCAAGGGGAAATGACAAAATAAATTCACTTTATGCTAAGGGCGTGGATAAAACAGTTGAAGCAGTTGAAGAATTAACAGGCATAGATATAGATTATTATGCAGTAATTAATAATGATTTACTTATTCAAATGGTAGATGTTATTGGTGGAGTGGATTTTGAAGTTCCAATTGATATGGATTATGATGATCCAACACAAGATTTGCACATACATCTCAAAAAAGGTATGCAAAGAATTGATGGCGAAAAAGCTGAACAATTATTAAGATTTAGACATAATAATGATGGTTCAAGTTATCCATACGAATATGGAGATAATGATTATGGAAGAATGAGAACACAAAGAGAGTTTATGAAATCTACGATGGGGCAAGTTGTTCAAACTAAGAATCTTTTAAAATCTAAAAAAATTTTAGAAACGGTAATGGATAATTTGGATACAGATATGCGTATAGAAGATATTTTACCATATATACCATATACAGTGGATTTAGATTTTAATAATATTCGAATGGAGCAATTACCAGGAGAATCAGAATTGTGTAATAAAGTATGGGTATATATACATAGTAAATCTAAAACAACTGAATTGATTGAAGATTTAACAAATATGTTAGAAAATGGATATACTCAAAGTTCAACAGAAAATAATATAGATGAATAAAAAAATGCTTGCATTATTTAATGCAAGCATTTATAATATATGTATGTTTTTGGTATTATCTATTGTGTACCATATATCTATATTTTTTATTTCTATTGCCTTTTTTCTTAGGCATAATAATCATTGCTAAAACTAAAATAACAATGCCAGAAATTATTAAAAACATTCCAATATTACTTTTTTCAACATCACTTCCAGCAATCAATTCTGTTTGATATTCTAAATCATCAACTTTGTATTTTGCTGTACCTACGATATCTCCTTTTTTTATAGGTGCTTTAAAATTATCTTTTAAAGTAATTTCAGGCTCTATATTTTTCAAATCAATTTCTATATTATGAAAAGCTGTTATTGTGTTTTTGCTTAATAAATCTAAATTTTTTGTTTTTTTAGTTCCATTTTTTACTTCAACTGTTTTTATAATATCATTTTCTTCTTTTATATTATCCATAGAATAGTTATTATATGCATTTTCAAATAATGCAATAGAATCTAAATATCTAACACTCAAATCGTCCTCGGTAGCACCAGCTCCTAAAACAACATTTATAATTTCTAAGCCATCTTTTGAAGCTTGTGATATTAAGCAATTTTGAGCTTGTGTAGTAAATCCTGTTTTTATACCTATACAATATTTGTAGTAATAATTGCTTGGTTTTGAACTGTTATTTACATGAATAAGTTGATTAGTATTTTTGCAAACCCTATCATTGTCAGTATATTGTTCTGTTGGTGGCAATGTATAAGTTGGTGTAGATACAATTTTTCTAAAAGTTTCATTTTTCATAGCTTCACTTGCTATTAAATATAAATCGTAAGCTGTAGAATAATGATCTTCATTATGAATGCCATTTGGATTTACAAAATGTGTTTGTTTACAACCCAATTCTTCTGCTCGTGTATTCATCATAGAAGAAAAGCTAGCAATAGAACCAGCAACATGTTCAGCCAAGACATTAGCTGCTTCATTAGCTGATGGTAGCATAAGTGCATATAATAAATCTTCTATTGAAAGAGTTTCACCAACTTGAATATTTGCTATTGAATATCCACTAGGAATAATTGAAATTGCATTATAACTTGCTGTTGCAGTATCTGTTAATTTACAATTTTCTAATACAAGTAATGCAGTCATAACTTTTGTAGTAGAAGCTGGATACATTTTTTCATGAGCATTTTTTTCGAAAAGAATTTTTCCAGTAGAAACCTCAGCAGAAAAAATTGCTTCCGCATGAACATCAGGTTCTATGGCAAATATATTTGAACAAATGAAAAAATTCATTATTAAAAAAATAATAAGTAATATTGAAAATTTCTTCTTTGGTTTCATAGTTACTCCTTTATGTTAAATTTAGATTATCTTATCGTATTTTGTAGAAAAATTCAATATTTACTTGATAAAATTAATAAAATTTAAGGAGGTAGTTTTGTGAAAAAAACTTATATTATAGCTAGTACGTGTATTTTAATCTTAGGAGGTGTTTATTTTGTTCAAATGTATAATAAAGATAATGAATATGATGATATATATATTGAAGAAAATAGTATTGTAGAAGAAACAAAAACAGAAATAGATACAATAAAAGTACATATTGCGGGCGAAGTTTTAAATGAAGGCATATATGAAATAGAAGCTGGTTCTAGAATTGATGATGTTATAAAGATTGCAGGAAATATAAAAGAAAATGCTGATTTAACTAATATAAATTTAGCTTATGAATTATCAGATGGAGAAAAAATTTACATTCCTAGTATATTTGATGAAGAAAGTGAATATAATTTAAGTAGTGATAATAAAAAATCGTCAAGTAAAATAAATATAAACAAAGCAAATGTAGAAGAATTGCAGAAAATTAATGGAATAGGGGAATCTCTTGCAAATAGAATAGTAAATTATAGGAAGGAAAATGGTAAATTTTCGACCATTGAAGAACTTAAAAATGTATCAGGAATAGGAGATAAAAAATATGAAAGTATTAAAGAATATGTAGTAATAAAATGAAATTTACCCAAAAAGCTTGACATTTACAACATAGCGTAGTATAATATCACTGTTGTAAATATCGCGGGGTGGAGCAGTTGGCAGCTCGTTGGGCTCATAACCCAAAGGTCGTAAGTTCGAGTCTTACCCCCGCAACCAAAGAAAGCCGTTTTTTTAGTAAAAATGGGCTTTTTTATTTTGATTTAATAATCTTGAACTATTATTTTAGGCTATTTAACCAAAAATAATAAATACTTATATTTACATATTAAAAATAAATAAATAAATTTGAAAAAAGTATTTACAAAAAAAAGAAGATATGCTAATATTAAAATATCGAATGAAGTATGCTTATATACAAGTATTGAAAAAAATTAAAAAAAGTAGTATAATAAGTATAAGTGTAGATAGAAAAAGGAGGATTTTGTTATGACAAAAAAAGTTATGAAAATAGTAGCAGTTTTGTTAGCGGTAGCAGTAGTAGCATCTTTGGCTGGTAGTGTTTTTGCATCAGATGGATTAGATTTGAATGCATTTGATTCAATTAAAGATACTTCAAATGCAAGTACTAGTGTTACAAGAATTATAGGTGCTTTAATTAACATTATTCAAATCATTGGTAGCGGTGTTGCTATCATCATGTTAATTGTTTTAGCTATCAAATACATTTCTGCAGCTCCTGGTGATAAAGCAGACATTAAAAAACATGCTGTTGTATATGTAGTAGGTGCTATCGTATTATTCGCAGCAACAGGTATCTTACAAATCATCAAGAACTTTTCTGAGAATGTTAGAAACAGCTAGTAAGTTTTTGATAAACAAGAGAGATTTTAATAAGTATAAAAAATGCACACTTCGGTGTGCATTTTTTGTAAAACTATTGAAAAAATAAACAAAAAATGTTGAAAAAAAAATGTGCTTAGGTTATAATATATATAGGAAGGTGCGCAAAGGAGGAAAAGCTATGAAGAACAAGGGATTAGTAAGAATTGCGCTAATAATATTCATAATGTTTATGTTTATTATAATAAGCAATTGCGTTTGTATAGCAGCAGATAATTTTGATTTTTCAGGATTTGAAAAAAATGCTGATTCAACAATAACAGATCCAGTAAAAACTGGTATAGGTGCTGTATTGTCTGTTGTAAGAATTGCAGGTACAGGTATTGCTATAATTATATTAGCATATATGGGTATAAAATATATGATTGCTGCTCCAGGAGATAGAGCTGATTTTAAAAAAGGAGCAATGCAATATGTTGTAGGTGCTATAATTGTATTTGGAGCCGCAAATTTATTAGGAATGTTAATTCCTATATTTGAGACAATTATGCCATCATAAAACAAGGGGGAGAAAGAAATGAAAAATTTAAAGAAATTAGCTATTATTTTATTAGTAGTGTTATTGGGAGTTACAATGGTTTCCAATTCAGTATGTGCTACTGATTGGAAAAGTACAACACAATTTGATTCAAATAATAATGATTCATTAGATTCTGCAACAAGAAATATAGTAGGTGCAATTGTTTCAGTTATTAGAATTGTTGGTACTGGTATTGCGCTTATTATGCTTGTAGCAGTAGCAATTAAATATATGAGTTCAGCTCCTGGTGATAGAGCTGAAATTAAAAAACATGCTGTTATTTATGTAGTAGGTGCAATTGTATTGTTCGGTGGAGCACAATTAATAGGAATTATACAAAATTTTGCATCAAATATTTCAGCATAATTATAGAGGTTTATTATGAAAAGAAATTTATTAAGAATTGTTGTAATATTAATATTATTAACAATTGTATTTTCTAATTTAATAACATTAGCTGTTGATTTAAAAGGTACTTTTAATGGTAATGTTGATGATATGCAAGGCGCCGCAACAGCAACACAAGAAATTATAGGAACTATACTTGATGTAGTTAGAATAATTGGTATGGGTATTGCTCTTATAATGCTTACATATGTTGGTATAAAATTTATGCTAGCATCACCAAGTGAAAGAGCAAATATAAAACAATATTCTATGAATTTTGTAATAGGTGCATTTATATTAATTTGTGGCGTTGGGTTATTGACAATTGTTAAAGAATTTGCGCTTACAATAGGTAATTAATATTGAATTGTTAGTGTAAAGGAGAATGCCTATGAAAAGAAAAAGTTTAAAAGTGTTAATTATATTGCTTTTGGTTTTGTTCATTTCTGTAATGACAATTGAAGCTTTTGCAAGTACTTCTAGTTCTGCTATTGATGCAATGAAAAAAATGGAAGATGCAGAATTAGATACATCGGGTGGAAATGCAAAGGTATCAAAAATTCTAAATGCAGTACTTGGATTAGTTCAAATTGCAGGTACAGGTATATCAATGATAATGGTTGCAGTACTTGGAATTAAGTATATGATGGCAGCGCCAAATGATAAAGCAGATGTTAAAAAGCAAATAGCTCCATTGGTAATAGGTGCTATAATATTATTTGCAGCAGTAAATTTAGTAAATATTATTGCAAATATGGCAGATACAACATTAAAAACAGCAGCAAATTAATAAAGCATAAAAATAATAAAATAAGGGGTGTTTCAAATATGAATTTGAAACACCTTTTTGTATATAAAATTTAATATATTACATTTTAATTACATTAGGGTTTTTTTGCGAAAAATGTTGAAATATAAACAATTTTTCAGTATAATATATATAATGGACTAAATAGGTGAAAAAGAGGTGTGAACTATGAAAAAACATATAATAAAATCTTTAATAATAGCATTAATTTTAATGATTTCATTTGCTAATTTTTCTTTGGCAGTAGATTTTGATAAAGCCGATAAATTTATACAAAAGGGAAGCGAAAAAGCAGCAGCAGATAATATAAGTGTATCAGAAATTGGTGAGGAATTTTCTGCAATTGGAAAATCATTAAGACTTATAGGGGCTGGTATTGTTATTATCGCAACAGCATATATGGGTATTTTGTATATGATTTCACCACCAGAAAGACAAGCCAAATTAAAACAACAATTAATTGGATTAGTTGTTTCAGCAGTGGTTATATTTGGTGGATATTACATTTGGAAGATAGTTACAACAGCCTTAGATACAATGACAGCATAAAATTACAAAGGAGGAAATTATGGGAACATATTATATACCTAGAAATTATAAGGGAGAGACAAGAATTTTATATATATTTACAGTAAAATCTTTGATAACAACAGCAATTGGTGCAGTAGTAGGTTCAGTATTCTTCTTGATATTTTCTGCAATGTCAATGAAGATGGTTGGAATTATTACAATGGCAGTTTTTGCAGTAATCGGTTGGGCAGTTGGAGCTTTAAAAATACCAACGATTGTTGCTATTCCAATTACTAAAAAAATTGGTGGAGAACCACTTGGGGAAATTATTATGAGATATATAAAATTTAAAAAGAGTAGAAAAATTTACACTTATACAAAGGAGGAAAAGTAAATGGAGTCAATTATTCCACTACTTCAAGTATCAATATATGTCATTATAGGCATTATGATATTATTGGTTTTCTTATATATATATTTATTAAAACCAAAAACAATAAAAGAAGAAAAAGAACCAGAGCTTATTGAATCTGAAACAGAGGAAGATAAAGCTAAAAAGAAAGATCAAGATTATGGAAAATTCCATGGTGAGCTTACAAGAGAATCTATATATGAATTTATGGAATTTGATGAAGTTGTTGATAATATGATTGTAAGAAAAAAAGGTTCTCAATATGTAATGGTTATCCAATGTAATGGTGTAAATTATGATCTTATGTCTGAACAAGAAAAAATAGGTGTTGAGGAAGGTTTCGTACAATTCTTAAACACACTTAGATTTCCAATTCAATTATATATTCAAAGTAGAACTTTAAATTTAAGAGATATTATCGAAGATTATAAACAAAGAGTTGATAATTTAGCAAATGATATTGAAAAAGTTGATATAAAAATTGCACAAGCACAAGCAAAAAATAATAGAGCTTTAAGAGAAAAATTAGAGTTTGAAAAAAGAAGAAAAATTAATGTATTGGAATATGGAATAGATATTACTGATTATGTTGAAAAATTAAGTTCAAATAAGAATGTTTTACAACAAAGAACTTATGTAATTGTATCTTATTATACTGCTGAAATGGGTGGAGGACTTGATAAATATTCAAAAGAAGAAATTGACAATATGTGTTTTTCAGAATTATATACAAGATGCCAAAACATTGCAAGTGCATTAGGAACTTCTGGAATAACAAGTAAAATTTTAGATTCAGAAGAATTAGCAGAACTGTTATACATTGCGTATAACAGAGATGAATCAGAGTTATTAACATTTACAAAAGCGTTAGATTCACAATATGATTCATTGTATAGTTCTGGAAAAGATGTAATTCAAAAGAAACAAGAAAAACTTGATCAAGAGATTAATATTGCTGCAATTGATATAGCAACAGATAGTATTTTAAAGGCTGATAAGAGAAAACAAATAGAAGATTTACAAAAAATGCAAGATTTAGCAGTAAAAAATGAAAAAATACAAGAAAGAGCATTAGATTTATTAGGAGCGTATGAAGAACAATTAAATCCAAGAGTTTATGAATTAGCACAAGATGAAATAAAAAATCATGAAGCTTTAAAAACAAAAGGAGTACAGAAAGCAGAACAATCTCAAACACAAGCACAGCCTTCAGCTGAAGCACCTAGGAAAAAAATCGTTAGAAGAAGAAAAACAGAAGAGTAAATTATAGGAGGATAAAAAATGTTTGGTAGTAAAAAAACTGAAACGAGAGTCAACGAATTAGAGTCTAATCCAGTTGAAACCAAGAATAGCATTTTTAAGAAAAATGAAAAAAATTTAAAAGGTTTAATTGCACCTGGTGGAATTGATGCGAGTTATACCAATCATATAGAAATTGCTTCTTCAAGAACAAGATATGCAAGAAGCATGATTGTTGCTAATTTACCAAGAATGTGTACTTTCCCAGAATTTCTTAGAGGGATGTATACTTTTGGAGATTTGAATGTATCTGTATTTATTAATCCAGTTAGTGAAGCTAGTTCACAAACAGATTTGAATAGAACAATCAATGAATTAGAGTCAGAAAGATGTGTTGCAGCTGATAGAGGAGATATTAACAGAGAGAGAATATTAGCACAAAAAAGAGCAGAAGCAGAAGAGCTTCGTGATGCTATTGCAGCAGGATTTAATAAACTATATGATTCATCAATTATTGCAACATTATTTGCTTACAGTGTTGATGAATTAGATAAATATACAGAATTATTGTCAAGTGAAATGTCAAAAAGTTTAATAGATATTAAACCAGCTTGGGCAATACAAGATGAGGCTTTTAGATCAAATATGCCATTTTGTGATAATAAAATTACAAAATCACATACTTTTGATAGAAGAGCCATGTCAACAGTTTTCCCATTTTTCGTATCAGATGTAGGACATGAAGATGGAATTCCATTAGGATTTAACAAACAAACAGGACTTCCAATTTTATACAATAATTTTAGTTCAAAATTAACAAATTACAATATGGTTGTATTTGGTAAGTCTGGTGCTGGTAAATCTGTTACTATAAAAACAATTACAGCTCGTTCATCAATTTTAATGGGAATTGAAAGTTTAGCGTTAGACGCCGAAGGTGAATATGGTGTTGTTGCTGAATCACTTGGAGGTGTAAACGTTGTTATAAGTCCAACGTCAAAAACAGTTATTAATTTATTTGATATTGAACCAGAAACAACAAAAGATGAAATTACAGGTAGAGAAAGAACAGTATTAAATGTTGAAAACAAAGTAGAAGATGTTACACAAGGTTTACTTACAATGTCAAGAGGTAGTACTAAGAGTACAGAAGTAAATGAACTTACAAAACAAATTATTTCTGAATCTGTTGCAGAAGAGTACGCAGCACTTGGTATAAATTCGAATGTAGAAAGTTTATATCAGAGACAAACATCAGGTGGAACAGTAGATATGACTCAAAACTATTTAGGTAGAACTAAAAAAGATATGCCAACAATAGGTTCTTGGTATAGAAGAATTTGTAGAAAAGCACAAGAAAATGAGAACCCAGATTATAGATTTCATTATAGTTACTTAGTAAAAGTTATGAAACAATATGTTAGAGAATATAATGGACAAATGGCTTATTTTGATGGACAATCAACATTTGAACTATTAGATGGTGTTCCATTTATAAACTTAGATATTTCTCAACTAGAAGAAAGATTTGCAAGACCACTTGCACAACAAATTTTACTTTCTTGGGTTTGGGAAAAATATGTTAAAAAGAATAGTGAAGATAAAGCAAAAGCAGCAAAGAAAAGGGTTTTAGTTGATGAGGCTTGGATGCTTCTTCCTTACCCAGAAGCTGTTGATTTCTTAAATACAATGGCAAGAAGAGCAAGAAAAAGAAATGTATCTTTGGCAGTTATTTCACAAAAATTCCAAGATTTTTATGAAAAACAAGAATGTCAAGCAGTTTTAACTTCTGCCGAGACAAAACTATTCTTATCACAAGATAAAGCTGAAATTGAATATTTAAGAGAAGTATTCAAATTAAGTGAAGGTGAAGCAGGTTTCTTAATCACATGTGGTAGAGGTGAAGGATTACTTAAAGTAGGTGGAGATTCAGCAATAATTGCAATTCAACCAACTAAGAAAGAATTTGAATTTGTTGAAACAAACCTTACAAAACAAGCAGAAATGGAAAGAGCAAAAAGAGAAGCTGAAAATAATTAATAGAGGGAAGTTATGAAAAAGAAATTAGTAACTATATTGCTTATAGCAGTAATAGTATTTAATTTCATAGGAACAAGTTTCGTTTATGCAGACGAACCAGATGATTCAGCAGTTTCTTTGCCAGAATCAAATGGTGAAGGTGAGATTACTGGTGAGCAATATCAACAGTTGGCAGATAATGGAACAGATGATGAAGGAAATAAAGCAGAAGTTACACCTTCTATTTTAGGAACAATATTTCAATCAATATCACTAATGCTAAATTCATTTCCAATGACAGTGAATGCATTAATGACACATTTGGCGAAAAATCCAACTGGTACAGAGGATCCATTAAAAGAAGCCGTAGAATATGTTGTTGATTTAGTAGATGTTTCAACATACTTTTCGATTCAAAGAACTGTTTTTAATGAAGTTGCACTATTTAATATAGATGTATTTAACATGGATAGTACTTATAAAGTTGGTATTGGAGATAAAGAACAGGAAATACATCAAACGCCAGCACTTATAAATTTAAAAGAAAGCACAGCAAAATGGTTTTATATATGTAGATTACTAGCAATAATGATAAATTTATGTGTTCTAATATATGTAGGTATTAGAATGGCAATATCAACAGTTGCAACTGAGGAAGCCAGATATAAGAAAATGTTAATTTCTTGGGCAGAAAGTATGGTAATACTTTTCTTTTTACAATATATAATGACTTTTGCAATACAGTTAGGAAATATAGTTTTAAATATTATATATAATTTAAGAGAAGGACTTAATTCAGAAAGTTTTGAAGAAGTAATTATGGCGAAAATTTTTAGATTTTTGTCAGAATCATCAGGTATGCAAACATTCATGTATTCAGTATTCTTCTGGTTTTTAGTACTTATGCAAGCCAAGTTCTTCTTGACTTACTTGAAAAGAGTCTTGTCAGTAATGTTTTTAACAATAATTTCTCCTTTTATTACAGTTACATTTTCAATAGATAAAATGGGAGATAATAAAGCACAAGCTTTTGACACTTGGATGAAAGAATACATAATAAACATATCATTACAACCAATACATGCAGCAATTTATCTAGTTTTCGTATTTACAGCGGGCGAAATTGCAGCCACAGCACCTTTTGTAGCTATGGTATTTTTACTTGTTTTAGGAAGATTAGAGAAGATTGTTAGAGATGTGTTCGGTATTACAAATGCAACATCAATTAAGAATTTTGATGAAGAATTTAAAAGCTTTGGAAAAGGTGGGGGACACAAAAAAAGAAAAGGATAATAGGTTAAATTATGGTGGAAAAAAAGAAAAAAGCAAATTTTATAATTATACTTATTGTTGTTTTATTATTAGTGCTTTTAATAGTTTTACAAATGCTTGTATCTGCTCTAAAAAAGAAAGAGTTAGAGGAAAATTCAAATATATCTGTTAGTACAGGAACTGATAATAATAATAAAAGACCAACAACGGTTAAAGAAATTATCGAAAATGCTGGTTCATCTTATTTATATATGAATCAAAGTGTTATGATTAGAATTTATGCAGATTTTAAATATGATTTGTATGATGAAAATGGTAACAGTAAAGAAAAATATTTTATGGATATTGTTGATCAAATTGTAGAACTACAACAGAATTCATTTTACTTAATTGATGAAGAAAAGAAATTTGAAATATTTGTAAATTATGACAAAATAAAAGAAAAATATACTGTAAAAATAAATGATATAGAAGATTTTTATGATGAATCTGATGGTGATTTATATTTGAAAATTAGTAAAACAAAAATTGCTCCTCAAAAAGCTTTTGGAGTTAGCAATGATTTGTATGGTACTTTATTTTTAAGAGGAATGAGATTTGCTAATACAATTATTGTTACAGGAGAAAGAGAAGAATTACCAAATGGATATTATAAATATCCAACTGAACATATAAAAGCAAAATTGGGTGGAAATAAAGTTTTAAACCTAATTTTTGATGAAGACTATGAGGGCGAAATAGCACCAGCAGTTCATGTAAAAACAAAATTAGAAGATGTTGAAAAAGTATATAAAGATGCTAGTTTTGGAAGTAGTAAAGAAGGATATTTAGGGTATAGATCACCTGAAAATTATATATTCCTATATGAAGATGAAGTATCAATATATCCATATAAATATGAAGCAAATGAATATTTTGATAAATATCTTAGTGATTATTGCGAAACTGGTAATTTAGATAAATTAGTATCTGATTTTACAACACAATGGTCAAGCTATTTTGAATTTGAATATGATGGTGAAAAACAAGATTTAAAGCTTATATTTCCAACAAGAGGAATTGGGATAGATATTGTTTCAAATGATTCAAAAGGTATAACAATATATAATAATTACTATCTTACAGATACTGTTAAAAATTTGATAAAAGCAAATAAAATAACATTAGAGCCAGACAAAGATTTACTTTTTATGACAGAACAAAAAAGAAGAGAAAGTATGAAATAGTATGGAATTTGATAAAAGACAAATTAGAGCTATTTTTATAACTGGTATAGCGATTTTATTTATAATATTATTGTTTTTAATAATTGGAATATTAACTATTTCTAAAAGCAATAATACTAACAAAAATGTAAATATTTTATCAGGATATAGTTCAATAAAAGAATTAATTGAACATTATGATTGTAAATATAAAAACGATACATATAGAGAAAATCGAGATTACCCAACAGAAATAAATTTAGTTTTTAAAGAAAAATTATATGAAAATGACAGTAGTAACGAAGAATGGTTTAATAAAATAATTAGTGATGTTGCCAAATTTTTAAAATATACTAATTTCAAAATGATAGATACAGAAAATGATATTACAATTGAAGCTGTATGTAAAGATGGATCAATATCAACATTAACTATAAATGGAATGGAAGATTATTTTATTTATATGAATTCTCAGTTAGAAGTTACAAAATATGAAGAAATTGATACAACTAGTCTTACATCAAATGTAGATGCCTTAAATTTTTTAATTGATAATAATTGGTCAACAGATGTAAATTTTGGAACAAGAGAAAGTATATTTAAGAACTATTATATTCATTTTGATGAAGGCATTAAGTATAGGAAAATAGGTTCAAGTATATATAATGTTATTTTTACAGAAAGATTCCAAGGAACAGTTGTTAACAATATAAGTGTTGGAACTTCATTTAGTTCAATTAAACAACTATTAGGTAAACCAGCTTTTGAGAATGAAGAATTAGGAGTTATAGGTTATAAAGGTAAAGACATATATGCTTTCTTTACAAAAGATGAAATATCAATATATAAAAATGAAAAGTATGATTATAAAGAATTTTGGAAGTTAGTTGATACATTTTTAGAAGAAGATATGGATTTTAAAACTTTTATGAACGAACTTACATATATTTGGAAAGATTATAGCGAATATTCTTATGCGTCAGATTACATGTTTATGGCTTTTCCAAATAGAGGAGTAGAAATAAAGTTAAATTATGACAATGTAAGTGGAATTATTCTTTATAATAATATTAGTGATAATATAAGTACGGCTAAGAAATATTTAGAACATACAGAATTTATATCAAGATTAAAATTAGATAGTGTCTTTGAAGCTGAAAAAAGAAGAATTGAAGAACTAAGAGATTTTAAAGATGAATGTAATTCTATTGAAAAAGAAGAAGAAACAAAAAGTATGCTATTTTATAGTTATTTGGAAAAGGACTTATCAGGAGATATTCTTAAAGTTTATTTTCCAGCCAAAACAGGAGAATATCCAGACAGAGAATTAAATGAAACAGTATATAGTTATGTATGGATTTCAGATAATTATTTTGTATATAGTATATATGGAGAAGGTATTTATTGTTTTGATGTAACAACAGGTATTAAAACAACTGTTACAGAAAGAGGCACAGGAAACTTTTTAATTAAAGATTTTAAAAATGATATTTTAACATATGATGACCAGGAAATAATATTAGAATTTTAGAAATGGAGAAGAAACATGAAACTAGCAAAACAATTAGGTTATAAGTTAATAATAGTACTGTGTATAATAACAACATTTTGCTCTTTTATAGCTACTGCGCCTGTATATGCTAGTAAAGTAAACAAAGATGAATTCTATTATTCTGGCGTGCAAAAAGGAAGTTATACAGTAGAAAAATCATTTACTGAAAAACTTATAGAAACATTAGAGGCAATATTAGACTATTTACTTGGTTTATGTACAATGGGTGTTAGGATGGTATTTGTTGGATGGACAGCCTTATTTGAAAGATGTTTAACAATGATTTTACAAGGTGCTGTTGGCGAACCAATTGATGTTGAAGGTACAAGTGCAACTAATCTTTTTTCATCAGATGGTTGGGTTACATTAGATGCAATTTTCTTTAATCATGTACCACTTTTAGATATTAATTTCTTTAATTTAGAAATGATTGAAGGATATAATGCAATTGGTCAAAAGAAAGAAGCAGAAGCTGAACCAACAGAAACAGAAGAACATAATGCACCAAGAGTTGTATATATTGATGAAAATGGTGAAGAAATTGGTAGTGTAGAAACTAAGATTATTCAAGGTGAAAAAACAAATTTTAAAGATAGTACAATAGAAGGAGAAAAGAAAAATTTAGTATTAATTTTAAAAGAAACAGTTGCTGGTTGGTATTATGTACTAAGAACAATTTCAATCATGGTAATGCTTGTATTGTTAATGTATATTGGTATTCAATTGGCAATAAAATCATCAGCATCTGATAAAGCAGTTTATAAAAAAATGTTAACAGACTGGTTTGTTGGAATGATTTTAGTATTTTCAATTCATTACATAATGTTATTTATAATAACTTTTAATGAAACTTTGGTAACTGGTTTAGAGAAACTAAGAACAGGTTCAGGCGACCATGTTATGGAAGTATATGAGTATGGTTTAGAAGAAAGAGCTCAAAAACCACTTACTAATGAAGAATTGGAGCTTACTTTATATGATGAAGTAAAAACTAGGGCATATGATGTAAAATTAACAGTTGGAACAACTGGTATGGTTATGTATATGGTTTTAGTTTATTATGCATGGAAATATACATTTATATATTTAAAAAGATATTTATCAGTGGCAGTTCTTATGATAATGGCGCCACTTGTTGCTGTTTCTTATGCTTATAACAAAGTACGTTCTGGAAAAGCAACGATTTTTAGTAAATGGTTAAAAGAATTTTCTTTTATTGTTATATTGCAAAGTATACATGCATTAATATATTTGGTATTTGTTCAAACAGCATTAACATTGTCATTAGCTTCAATTTCAGGATTTATTTTATCAATGGTTCTATTAAACTTTATGTCTAAGGCAGAAGAAATTTTTAGAAAGATATTTGGTATTACTGGTGGAGGCGCTGGTGGCGTTGATGATATTTCAGCTGGTGCAGGTTTAAAAGATACTGTAACTGGATTGAAAAATACAATGATTGGAATGGCAGGTGCCAAAATTGCAATTGGTTATACAAAAGGAGTTGCTAAAATTGCAACTAAACCTTTGAGGTCTGTTGCCACAGCAGGAATTAATGCTGGTATGAGAAAAAGAGCAGCAAAATTAGATGAAGAAGCGGAAAAATATGCAAAAGAACATGGTCTAACAACGGGTAAAAATGCAATACGTGATAACGAAGATTTAAGAAAAGCTTTGCGTAAAAGAAGAACTAATACACTTCATTTTGGTGGCATGCTTAAACTATTAGATGATGGAGAAATTGATATTAATGAATTAGAAGAAGCTATTGATACTTTGGAAATAGGAGATACAATTACAGATGAGTATGGACAAAAAATAGGCGTTGTTGATGAAAATTATATAAAAAATAAGAGAAAAGAACTTGATGAATTTAAAGCTATTTCATCAATGACAGATGACCAAAAAGAATTATGGAGAAAAGAATATAACGAATTACATGATGAAAATGGTAAGTTAAAACGATATAGAATTTATTTTAGTGATAAATGGCAAGATATAATGGATCCATCTAGATATACAGAAAAACAAAGGGATGAAGATGGTAAAGTAATATTAAAAAATGGAAAACCAGTTTATAAAACTATTGAAACACAAACAGAATATGGTACAATTCATGGAAAACATTTTTCTATAAAACTTGGAAAACGTGTTGATAGTGCAAGTAAAAGATTAGCTAATCAATTAAAATTAAATAATATTGTAGGACTTAATAAAGATGAGAAAAAAGCACTTGAAAATCAAGTAAAATTATTATCAAAAGAAGTATATGGATTTTTAGGAGTATTAGTTGGAATTCCGTTATTGGTTGCTGAACCAACAGCAGGTATGATTGCAATGTCAGCTGGTATTAGTGGAATGGCACCAATGTTGTCTAGTAAAGGAAGTAGACAAAGATATCCTGAAAAATATAAAAAAGATGTAAAAGGAACTTATACTTTTAAAAGATTTGAAGGAAAGAGTGAACATACAATTGCAGAAGGTGCTAAGGCAATGGCAAGAAATCAAGCACAAAAAATTGCTGTTGCCGAAGAAGAGCATAATTCTAAACTTGTAAATAAAATGAAAACGAAATTCCCTAAAATTGAAGGAGATTTAAGATTAGCAGCTAATACAGGAGCAGCATTATCTTTTGTTACTGTTGGAACTATGGCAGCTTCTGCTGGAGTGCCTGCATTTGCAGCTGTTGCAGGAGCAGCGGGTAGCGCAAAATTAACAGGTTCTATTATAAGTAGAGTTCAAGATAATGCATGGCTTGCAATGCAAACTACATTAAATGCAGCTGCCAAAGCAGATAGAAAAGCCAGAGAAAAATATGAAAAAGATGCACATACATCTGATTATATGGATATATTGGCAGAACAATATTTTGAAATGGAACATCAACAATATGTTTCTGATGCAAAACGACATGCTAAAGAATTGGGTGACGATTATGCAATGCTAATGCTTGCAATGCAAAAGAGAATTGATGAACAGACAGACGAGGAAGTTCTTAGAGATTCTAAGTATGAAGAACCAATTGAAGTAATCAAGAAGCCAGATGGTAAGAAGCAATTAGCTAGTGATTCAGAAAATAAACTTATTGATAATGCAATTATTGAATGTGCTCAAAAAAGTGGTATAATGGATATATCAGAAATAAATGTCGAAGACAAAATGTCTGATATTCAAAATCTATTAGAAGTGGAATTAATTACCAGAGGAATAATTAAAAGAGACGAAAAAGCCGATACTGTTATAGACGCGTTAGAAAATAAAGTAAAAGATAGAAAAGTAAAAATTGAAAAGAGTGGAAAAGGTAAAAAAGTAGTTGAGGAAAAAATGGCTGGTGATGCTATTGTTAGTGTAATGCAAGAACAAGGTATTACTGATCCAAGCAAGGTTTCAGACAGTGATGTTTTACAAAAATTTACAGAATCTTATGAAAAAACAGCTCTTGAATCAATGCAATCTAGTCAACAGTCAAATGTTGTATTGGAAGGATTAAACGCACAAAAACAAGAAGCAGATAGTGAAGCACCAAAAGCTATTGATTTGAGTGCTATGCAGGCGAGTGCTGTTGTAGCTATTCAAGCAAGAAAGGCAAGTTTCTCTGACAAGGCTAAGCAAAAAATAGATAGCAAAGCTTCAAAGATGTTGAAGGAAACATTAAAGCAAAAACAAGAGTTGGAAATTGACAAGAAGATAATGGCAAAACAGGAAGAATTGGAAAGTGCAGGAATTCAAGGTGTAATTGATACTATAAATACTGGTGAAGCATCTGATTCAGCAGGTACAGACGGAGCAAATTCAGATGATATTGTTAAGATGTTATTACTTCAAACACAATTACATCAAGATAAACAAAAGGCAGAAATGGTATTAGCAAAACGAGATGACAGAGTAAAAGTATATAAAACAATGATGGCTACTGGTGATGGTTCAAAACAATTTGATAAAAGTAGAGATGGATCAAGAAGAGTAGGCGGAGATGCAACGAAAATTGAATCATATGAAGAAATTAAGAAAAGTACAGAAGTTAGCAATTTATTAAGACAAAAAAAACAAGAAATTAAATTTTAGGAATGGTATAAAAGGATGAAGAGAATTTTAAAAAAAGGTTTAATAAGTATTTTAATATTATTCTTGTTAGTAAATTTAATATCTGCGGGTATATCTAATATATCGTATGCAGATGATTTCGGAATAGGTAGTATTTTTAATGGCCTTGTAGGTTTAATAACATGGATACCAAGAGCAATACTTATGGCATTACTAACGGGTATTAATTTATTAATTTCTTTATTTGCTCGTTTAGGAATAGGAGAAATTGATGGATATGGTACAATATCAAGTGAGATTTTTGTAACACCATTTCATATATTCTTTAATAGAATACCAATATTAGATGTAAACTTTTTTAATCTTACTGGTGTAAGTGGAACAGTATTGACATTTAGAACAGCAGTTGCTGGTTGGTATTATACAATGAGATTAATTGCAAGTATGGCATTAGCAGTAATATTAATATATATAGGTATAAGAATGGCAATTTCAACAATAGCTTCTGAGAAAGCCATGTATAAAAAAATGTTAGTAGATTGGGTAACATCTCTTGCATTATTGTTCTTATTACATTATATTATGATATTTACGTTTGCTTGTAATGAAGCATTAGTAAATGCTTTATATGATATTTGTGAAGATACAGATTTAACAGGATTTATAGGACAATTAACGTTACAAGCTATTGGTATAGATATGGCAGGAGCAATGGCTGCGCTTATATTATATGGTATTATTATTTATCAAACATTTTCATTTTTATTTGCTTATGTAAAGCGTATGCTTACAATTGGATTTTTAATTATGATAGCACCACTTATTACTATTACATATTCAATAGATAAAATTGGTGACCAAAAAGCACAAGCATTAAATACATGGTTAAAAGAATTTATATATAATATTTTAATTCAACCATTCCACTGTATATTATTTGCAGCATTTGCTAGTGTAGCATTTAAACTTATAGGTGTATCAGAATTAACAGCTGGAACAAGTATTGCAGAAATGGTATTAGCAGTTTGTTGTATTCAATTTATCAAAACTGGTGAAGATATTGTTAAAAATATTTTCGGATTTAAGAATGCACAATCACTTTCTACTTTTGTTGCAGGTACAGCAATGACTGTTGGTGCATTGAAATATGGTGGAAAAGCTGCTGCTGTTGCTGGTTCTGGTGCTGCAAAAGCTAAAAACTTTATTGCACAAAATACTGATAAAATTTCTAATGTAACAAAAAGCTTATCTAATAAAGTAGGTGATATGTCTAATAAATTTGCTTATACAGATTCAAAAGGAGAATTAACTGCAAGAGGTAGAAAGAAATTAGAAAAAGAAACAGAAAAAAGAACAGATAAACAAAAGCAATCAAATTCAGCTCTAAATAATCAGGAGAAATATGCAGAAGCTTATCAAGCTAATCATGACAGAATAGAAAAAGAGATGAAAGAAAGATATAAACCAAAAGGTGAAAAAATAAAAGAAAAAGCAAATAAAAAAGCAGAAAAACAAGAAAGCAAAGATAGAGCAAAAGCAGTTGAATTAGCTACACAAAAATTACATGCCAAAGGTGAAAATAGACCACCAAATGAGGATGAGATAAAATCTGCAAGAACACAAATTGAATCTGAAAGAAAAGAGAAATTGGATAGAAAAGCAGAAAGATCAGAAAGAAGATCAGAGAAATTACGAGAAATTTCAGGAGCAACTGGAAAGTTCTGGGCAAAAAACGGAGACAAAATTAAAGCTGGAATGCTTGGTACAGCTACTGGTATTATCGGATTAGGTGGCGGATTTGGTCAAGCTATGGCTGGATATCAAATTGGTGCTGGATTTGCAAATGGTTATATGAAAAATACAGACGAAACATTACAAAAAGAAGTTTCTGGTTCTGCGCAAGCTGTTGCTAATATGAATGCAGGTGATGAAGATTTTGATATAGAAGCAGAAACATTTAGAATTAATCAAGTTGCTGAAAATGGTGGATTTGAGAAAGTACAAGATCAATTAAATGAGTTACTAAAAGCTATAAGTGGTTTAAGAAGTCAAAAAGCTTTTGCAAGTGAAGTATCTATGCAACTTAAAACAAACCCAAGTCAATTCAATATGGATTTTTTAAGTAATATGATTGATAAATATGCAGAAGAGGGTGCAGATAAAGGAGAAATGTTATCAAGTGCACAAAAATATGCATCTTTATTAGCAGAGGTAAATTATTCTCAATCTATTTCAACAACAGCAAATACTACTGGAAGAAGTGTTGCGGATATTGCAGAAGCTGCTTCTAATAGTGTTAATATAACTAGAATAACTAATGTTACAAATAACGAGACAACAATCAATGAAGGTGCTTCTGAGCGTGAAGTAAGAGAGGTTGGAACGAAAGTTGATAATCTAAATGCAGATTTAAGGGCTACTGAGACAACATTGGGATCTACAAATGAAAAACTAAATCAGGCAAATCAACAAGCACAAGCTGCACAAAGACAAACACCACAAGTAAAACCACCAAGAAATAATAATGGATAAAGGTAAAAATTATGGGTAGAAAAAAAACAAAAGTAAATATGACAACTATTATAATAGCTACAATGTTAATAGTGTTCGTATTAATTGTAATTGCTATATATAATATGGTTTTAGAAAGCAGAGAAGTGAAGTATGAGGGAAATCTAAATAAAGAAATAGATGTTGATTCTGGTAAGGATCCTAATATTGCAGAAAATCAAGAAAATTCTGAAACAGAAAGATTAAAAGCAATGACAGAAAGAGCTAGAATAGAATATTATGTTACAAAATTCATGAATTATATAGAATCAGAAAATTATGATGAAGCTTATAGTTTATTAAATAGTGATTATAAGAAAAACTATTTTTCAACTAAAAAAAGTTTTGAAGATTATGCAAAAACTAACTTTTCAAAAATGATGGATATTAATTATACAAATTTTGAAAGAACAGGAGATGTATATGTTATTTGGTTAACAGTAACAGATGCGATAAATGGTGCTCCAAACTCAGGAAAAGAAATAAATTTTGTTGTAAAAGAAAATGAGTATAATAATTTTGAATTATCTTTTAGTGCAAATTAATTGGAGGTATATTAAATGCAATTACCAATTGAAATGAGATTAAAAATTAGACATTGGTTTAAAAAATATGGAAAAATAGTATTTTTCGTATTTGTAGTATGGTCTATTATATTTATTGTTAATAAATTTTTAGGAGAATATGCTATTGAACCAGCACCAAATACCACATATACACCTACTGTTTCTGTATTAGATCAGTCTGAAACAGCACCTTCAAAAGTGCAAATTGCAGCAGAAACAATGGTAGAAGAGTATGTTGATGCTTGTAATCAAGGAAAATATCAAAAAGCTTTTGCAATGTTATCAGAAGATTGTAAAAAATATGAATTTGAAGATGATGTAGAAAATTTTGCAAGACATGTTTTAGAGAAATTACCAACACCAAAAAAATATAGTATTCAAAATTATTCAAATTATGATAAATATTATATTTATGAAGTAAAATATTTTGATGATTTTCTTGCAACAGGACTTACAAATTCAGAATATACATATACAACAGAAAAAATTGTTTTAACTAAAAATTCAAAGAGTGGATATGATATAGCAGTAGGAAACTTTATTGGTTATGAAGATATAAATAACATTTCTGAGAATGAATATTTAAAAATAGATATAAAGAATAAATTAGTAAGATATAGTACAGAAACTTATGAAGTAGTATTTACCAATAGAACAGAAGATATTATTGTTGTAGCTGATAATTTTCAAGAAAGTGAAGTTGCATTAACGCTTTCTAATGAATATAGAGGTATGGAAAATTCTAATACAACAATAGTATTAGAACCAGGAGAGAGTAAAACTTTCTGGTTAGGATTTATGAAATTTGCTGATGATGGCGATAAATCCCAAAGTATATTATTTGGAAATATAAGAGTATTAGAAGAATATGCAGGTACAGAGTCTAAAAAAGAGGATAAACAAGCAGAAATAGATAAAGCAGTTGCTAAATTTAGTATGAATATACCAGTTAAATAAATTATATGCAGAAAAGAGGTGAGAAGATATGTACTTTTATGATGATGATTTTGGTAAAGTAGACGACGATTTAGAAAGAAATCAAGAGGCAATGGAAGACTTAATGGAAGAAGAAGACGAAGACTTTCAACAAGACGATGGTAGTGAAGAAGAATTTGATGATGGTGGAAATCCACAACAATCTGGTGGTAGTAGAGATGGATTTAATCCTAGAAATCTAAATGATGAAGGAAAACGGAAAAGGACAAGATGAAGGAGAAAATCCAGATAAAAAATTAGATGGACAAGAAGCAGGCGAAAATAATGGTACAGGAGATGTATTAGATGATTTGGCCAAAAAGAAAGATGATGCTCAAAAAGTAAAAGATGCAGCAGACGCAGCAACAGGTGATGATAAAACTTCACCTGAAGCAAGTAAAACGGGTGATAAAAATGATGGTAAAAATTTGGATTTATCAGGTGATAGACAAACACCAGATGGTCCACCAGCCAAAGATGGTCAACCGCCGAAACCAGATGTACCAAAAGGTGAAGGATTAGATAAAGCAGGTATTGCTGGAAAAGCTTTGCAAGGTGCACAAGAGGATGGTGCTAAGGGTGCTGCAAAAGAAGCTGGAAAAGAAGTAATGAAGCAGGCAGCCAAGAAAAAAGCTCAACAATTAGGTTTAGATGTTATGATGAAAAGCTTGGCATCAGCATTAGCACCAATATTGTTTTGGGTAGCTGTCATAATTTTAGTTCTTATTATTGCTGTTGGTATAATTATGTTTTTTGTCGCTATGCCAGGTCAAATTGTAGGAAAATGTCGTACATTGGCTAACAATTTGTATAAAGCATGGGCAGCAATGATAGAAGGTGAAGACCAAATGATTTCAACGGCTCAGCTAGCTGGGGTTGCTGAATATATTGAAAAAATGGGATATGATTTAAAAGGTGAGGGCTTTGTTTCTTCTGATAAAACTGAAAGTGATATCTCTCAAACAGTTAATGACATTACTAATATCTTTAATAAAAAATATGATGATAATTCAGATTTTAAGGATTTAACAGCAGCAGATTTAGAAGTAAGAGATGGAATTATACGAAGAATAGATACTGGTGCAGTAGTAGATCTAAATAGTGAACCACTTATGGCATATCTTATTAGTGATAATCAATGTTTTATAATAAAAAATTTTAATACAACATTAGATGAAAGAACAGAAGGAAATGGTAGTTTAGTTGCCAAAGTTATAGCAGGTATTGCTGCTATAATTGGAGCAATAGTTTTGTTCCTTACACCAGCAGGATGGATAATAAGTATAATTGCAGCAGTAGCTGCAACAGCGGGTGTTTTAGGTGGCTCATATTTAGTATTAAAATCATATAGTAATCCAGATTATGGTAGAGGATTGATTGCTATATATCATGAAGGTTCAAGAGTTGGAATACCAGATGGATATTATGATGCAAAAGAAAAAGGCTACATAGCCTTAGATGCAGAAAGTAAAAAGTTAATGGTTAAAAGAGGCTGGTCAAATGGTACATATACTTTTGATGTAGATGGTTGGTCTGGAAGATATGGTATGCCATTAGAATTTTTATTATCAGTTCATTTAGCTACACAAATGCCAGATTTAGCAATAGATATGGCTACTTCTTTTCAAACTGAGGTAGAAGTTTTATTACATGAAGTTGAAGGTTCAATGACAGCTGGAATTTTGAAAAAATCTGGTGATGGATGGGCAGCTGGCTCATCAGATGATGATTTTATAACTTATGCAGATGTTTCTGCAATAGGAAAGGAAGAAAGAGGACTTTTAAAAGCAGCTTGGGAAGGTTTGAAAGATTTTGTTAATTTTGTATCAGGAGCATTTACTGGTGGAAGTGGAGTATGGACAGAAGAAGAATTAGAGGAATTGACTTTTAATGATAGAGCTTTATGCAGATTATTTGAAATGGGAATGCCACATTCTAATAGTTGTTCATGTTGTTCTCATATTCCAGGTAGTGCTAATTCTGAAAGTGAGTGTGATGGAGATTTATATGGTGAAAATGGTGATCTTATAAACTCACATACGATTTGCACAGAATGTAAAGAGCGTGCAATGAAATTAATAGCAGCTATAAAAATTTGTAATGATAAAAAATGGGAATCATATACACCATACATTTCAAAAGTTACAGATCATTGGTTTAGAGATGTATATTTTGTAATGAATGAGGCCGAAGATGAAATAAAACCAGTAGTTAAAGTTGATGAAGATTATTTTTATGAAACTGGTGAAAGATGGACAATGTATGAAACTTGGGAAGAAGGAGAAAGTATTCCAGAAGGTTTCAAAGCAGGAGATTATAAATTATATGAAGAAGGAAGTTCAACTCCATCTAGTTTATCTAAGGCACAAGTTCAAGAAATAAATGAACAAATTGCTTTGGGAGATACAAGCAAAACAAGATTAGTAAAAAAAGCAATAACAGATAATTTAGAACCAAATTATGATAATGATTGGAGTGCTTATGAACTAAATGATAGTGACAATGAGCTTCCATGGACAAAAATGGATGTTGGACAAGATGCAGCAGGAGAATTAACAGAAGATGCGATATATAAAAATGAAGATGCTTCTGTTACAGAAGATATACTAATATATTATAAAGAAACAAGACCAGGAGATATCAAACAAGTAGAAGATGGTCAAAGAACAGAAACAAATCCAAAAATAAAAGGAATGTTTTTGGATAATAAGTATTATAAATATGACGGAAGTATAGAAAGAGCAAATGCAATTCTTGAAGATAGATCAAGAGCTGATAATAAAGTAGAAAATTATAATACAAGTAGTGATGGAAGAACAAAAGAATTAATTGCAAAACCAGATATAAATAAAGATTCTTTAAATGCATTTTCTATTTTGGAAAATACACATACACTTGATGCAGACTTTATATATAGAGATTTTAAAGAATTAATAGTAGAATTAAACTACTTTAATAAAGAAGATTTATCAGATAAAATACAAGATGTTATGCAATGGCCTATTCCAGAATGTGGTTCAGCAGGTTGGCCTTTAAGAAAATATGAAAAAGGTGAAACCTATTATGGAACACTTATAAATTCAAAAGTTGATTTAGACTTTATGAAAGAAAAAGATGTTAAAAAAGCCGAAGAACAATTAGGTGAATTAGATGACGAGCTTGATAGCGATACTATGAGTGATTTAGAAAAAGAAGCTCAAAAAGCAGCAGAGGAAGCGGCTAAAAAGGCAGAAGAAGAAGGAAAAGAAAGCAAAGGCGGATCAATAACAGGAAATAATGGTTCAATAACAAATTTTGTAACAAAAGCTTACGAAGTACATAAAGAAATGGAAGGCAACAATTGGGATTATTGTGTATTAGGAAGTGGATGTGATCATGTATATGGACATGGTTGTGGTTTAAATACATCAATTCAAGATGCGGTAGCAGGACATCATAATACATGCTGTGCAACTTATGTATCTTGGGTATTAAATGAAGTTGGATATGGTTTTGTATCACATGGAGCAAAAGCAACTTATGATTGGGCTTCTGAAAATGGATTTACCCCAATTACATCTTATGGAGAACTAGAACCAGGAGATTTATTATTCAATAAATCTGGATATAGTGGAACTGATACAAATAATATAGGACATGTTCAGATATTAGGAAACGATGGAGAATGGTTAAATGCTGGTTCAGTTAATGCTATAAATAATCCACCAAAAGCATATGAAGCTAATTTCATAATTGGTATGAGACCAAACTTAACAGGTACAGCAAAACTATTTGAAGGATACGAACCAGAACAAGCAGTTGTTTCACCTGTTACAGGTAAAATTATTGAAAAAGGAACTGTAAATAGAACTAATATTGAAACTGGCGAAATAGAAACTGTTGGATTTATTAAGATTCAGGCATTAGATCATTATATAACAGCTGACGAAGGTGATTTTGTTACAAGTGAAAATGGTTGTACAACAGAAGATTCTGAATATGATCCAGAAAATACTTATGATCCAGATAAAAAAGAAGGTTATGATTATTTTTACGAAGAATATCGTGGAGTTATAGATGGTTGTGTATTATATATAGAAGGATTTGACTTAACAATAGATGAAACTTTGGCTGATCCAGAATCAGAAGAAATTTCACAATATAGAGCAAATGAAGTATATAATATGACAGATGATTTAAAAGAAGCACAAGCCCTATGGAGAGAAGATGCAAAAGAAAACGCAGCACCATTCTTTACAGATGGAGAAGATATTTATATTAAAGAAGGTACAGTAATAGGAAAGACAAGAGAAGATGCAGAACCATCAGAAGATCAAAAAGGCAATGGAAATTATATAAGATTAATTTTAAGAGACTTAGAAGATTCTATTATGGAAGATGTTGAAACTTATATTCATGTTGATCAAGGAAAACATGTTGAAGTAGAATGGGAATTTTTCTACTGGTTACCTTATGAATCAGGACCATTAGATGGAGATGGGAACGGACCAGAAGCTTGTGGTACAGTTTCAGGGCCAAATGAAGTTGCTGTTGGTATTGCACAATGGACAAGTATTGAAGGTAAATGTAATAATGTTGCAGAAGTATGTAAATGGTTCTGCGAACAAGATAGCAGCTTATGTAGCGAACTTTCAGTATTTGGCTCATATTCAGCAAGTCAGATTTGTGCTAACTTTGATGATTTAAAAACTGCTTGGGCTGCTGTTTGTGCAAAAGATAGAGATGGATTCTTAGAATTGCAAATGAAGAGATTTTATGAAGTAGAATTTAAAGCATGGGTTGAAGATGCAGGTGTAAGCTGGCTATTAGATAAATCATTAGTAGCACAAGGAACTTATGCATCACTTAAAAACTGGGGTCCAAACTTAGGTTGGGAAGATGTAATAAATTCAGGTATGAGTGATGAAGAAATAGTTAAAGCTTTATTAGAAAAGGCTTGTCCGATAGGTTCAACATGTGGAACACTTGAAAAAAGATGGGAATCACAATATGTTTTAGCAACAGATATATTGAATGGAAGTTTTGCAGATGTTGAAGGTTGGATTAGAACAAAACAACCATCAGATAAATATGGTGAAGGACAAAATTCAGGAGCTTTAATGGGATTAGTTACAAATATGTATTTTGATCCAAAATTCTTCGAATTAATAAACAGAATGTATGCATAAAATATATAGAAGAAAGTAACATAGAGATATGTTACTTCTTCTAAAATTTAAGGAGTTATAAATGAAAAAAGCAAAGTATGTAAAATATTTAATTATATTATGTATGATTATACTAATAGGAATAATTTTATTTTTAGTTTTTAATCAAGAACTACATGCACAAAATAAACTAGAAGAAATTATGATAAGCAATGATATGGAAGATGATTTAGTTTTGCCAAAAGGTTTATATAAACTTGGAGCAGAATATGATGGTAGGCTATCAACAGAAATTATCTGTAAGGCTTATAATAATTTAGCTGTTAATATAATTCCAAAATACTATAAACAATGTAAAGATTTAGATGACAATTCTTTAACTAAATTGTTTGAAAAAAATAAACATGTAATTTATTTAGAATTAGGATATGATAATGTTTCAGATTTTAAAGATTTAATTTCAAGTTTAAAGACTTTGAAAACAGATACTTTAAAGTTTGAAAATTATGAGTTAAATGGTGATTCTTTGTTAGAAAATTCAAATAATTTTTCTATATACTTATCAATAAAATATGTTGATAATACTGAATTACTTTTGAATTCCTATGTAAATAAAAAGAAGACGACAGATACAACTCCAATAATTTTAAAAGCAGATGCAAGTTTAGATAAATTACAAAAAATAATTGAAGAGAAAGAAAAATTAGAAAAGGAAAAGGCTAAAAATTCAGTAAATAATACTACAAAGCAAAATAGAGTAAAAGTACAAAATACAGAAGTTCCAAAAAGTGGAAAAGTTTTTTAAAAAATATAAAGTGAATTCTAAAAAAGAATTCACTTTTTTATATATTACGTATTTTCACTCTATTATATTTCTGGCAGTTTTCGTTTTCCTGACAACTTATTAATTTTTATTTTATAGACAGCAGTCATAGGAAGTGTTTTACATTTTTCAATAGGATATTCTGTATAATTATAGTGTGAACAAATAGTTTTTAATCCTTCAATAATTTCATCATTTTCAACTTTTTCAATAACACCATATCCTATTATACTTTCATATTTAGCTGTAATACCATATGATGTTTGTTCAGCCTTGTAAAAAATATCTCCTTCAATACATATGCTTGGACATTTTTGAATTTGCTCTATTTTATTACCTTCTTTTGCACCATGAAAATAAAGTACAATATCATTTCCATTCTTTTTTATCCCAAAAGAAACTGGTACAATATATGGATATTCATCTCCTTTAAAAGCAATTCTTAATACATTACATCTTTCTAATATATCAACGATTTCGTTAAAATCATTGATTTCGCGACTTTTTAATCTCATAATATAGCTCTCCTATAATTTTTTATATTGCTTAAACCAATTACTATTATTGTATTATATTTCAAACCAATCTCCTGCACTAATAATTTTAATCTTTTTACCATCTATAAAAATAGCTCCATTATCATCAATAACATATAATTTTTTTCCGTCGATTTCTTTTAAGTTTTTGCTTGCATTTAGCAAATTATCTTTTCGTATTTTTGGAAAAAACTCGTTATTAAAATGTGGTACAAATTGAAAATCTACTAGACCTAATCCATCAATTGGAAAACCATTAATATTTTCGTCAAATAAATCTTGACATGAATTACAAATAGTTGGACATAGAACACAACTACCAGCACTTGCTCCAATCCAAATTCGTGTCTCTAATAATTTATCTAAATATTCTTCTAATCCTGAATTTTTAATGGCCTTTCTTAACCATTGTGTATTTCCACCTTCAAAGTAAAGAATATCAGCCCATTCAAATCTAGGTAAAAAGTTTGCTATGCTAATACCATTAATATCACATATATCTATTTTAAAACCTAAATTTTTAAAATATTCTAGATCTTTTATAACCCAATCATTCATATCACCACCTTCATAGTTAGATGCAGTAATACAAAATAACATTTTTAAATCTTTGAAATCTTTACCAATGATATTTCTTAATTCGTTTTCAATACTTTTATTTGATATACCACCAGAAGTTAAAACTAATTTCATAAACAATTTTCTCCTTGCTCTCGAATGTATCAAGTATTAGAAGTGGCAGCCACAACATATCTGCTATCTCACATCTGTCTTCAATTAATATATTACATATTTTATAATAATACAAGCGAACGAAACAAAGTTTTGTAATTTATGATAGGTATTTATTTTATAAAACGAAAAATACTCTCTTAAAAAGAGAGTATTTCTGCATTCTAATATTTAAAATGCTAATTTTTGGAGGCGCCTATCGGAATCGAACCGATGATCAGAGTTTTGCAGACTCGTGCCTTACCGCTTGGCTAAGGCGCCATTTACTAATCAATTATAGCTTATATTTTAGTATATGTCAAATACTTTTTAAAAATGACAAAATCAAAATAAAAAATCAAGTTTTATAACTTGATTTAAAATATGGAGCAGGTAACGGGAATCGGACCCGTAACTAAACCTTGGCAAGGTTTTATTTTACCACTAAACTATACCTGCATTAACAAGTATTATTATAATACCAAAAATATTTTTAAAAGTCAACCCTAAATTGAGTTTTTTACTTGACTTTTTATATAAAATATTAAATAATTTGTATGAAGGAAATTTTAGGAGGTATATATTATGGAACCAATAATTTTAAAACATCCATTAATTGATAACAAATTATCAATTTTAAGAAACAAAAAAACAGGAACAAAAGAATTCAGAGAGTTAGTTAGTGAAATTTCAATGTTTCTATGTTACGAAGCTTTAAAAGATGCTAAAACAGAAGAGATAGAGATTGAAACACCAATTTGTAAAACAAAAGCTTATAGAGTAAATGAAGATGATTATGCTTTTATACCAATTTTAAGAGCAGGAACAGGAATGTTAGATGGATTAATAAATGTATTACCAAATGCAAAAATTGGACATATTGGTTTATGTAGAGATGAAGAAACATTTAAACCAAAAAGATATTATTATAAGGTTCCAAAAGATATAGACAAAAAACAAGTTATAGTTTTAGATCCAATGCTTGCAACTGGTGGTTCTGCAATAGATGCAATAACAATGTTAAAAGAAGAGGGAGCAAAAGATATTAAATTTTTATGTATAATTGCTGCTCCGGAAGGAATAAAAAAATTACAAGAAGTTCATCCAGATGTAAAAATATATGCAAGTGCCCTAGATGAAAAACTAAATGAAAAAGCATACATAATACCAGGTCTTGGTGACGCAGGAGATAGAATTTTTGGAACAAAATAGTATATTTTTGTAAAAAGTTAAAATAATATATATATACAAATATAAAGGAGAAAATTGAATGTTAGTAGATAGCTTCGAGATAAAGTCTGGAATAAAAGTTCACTTAATACAAAATGATATTTTTAAAACAAATATTGCTTGTGTTCTTTTAACAACACCACTTTTAAAAGATACAGTTACTCGGAAATGCATTACTTCCATTTTTATTAAGAAGTGGAACAAAAAAATTCACTACACAAGTTGAGATAAATAAAAAATTGGAAGAAATGTACGGTGCAACTTTTGATTGTGGTATTGATAAGATGGGAGACAATCAAGTTTTAAAATTTTACATTGAAAGTATTAATGATAATTTTGTAAATGAAACAGAAGAAATGTTAAGAAAGACAATTAATCTTATTTTAGAAATTGTTTTTAATACTTTAATTGAAAATGGAAAGTTTAGAGAGAATATTTTAGAAATTGAAAAACAGAATTTGAGACAAGTTATTGAAAGCAAAATAGATGACAAAGATATATATGCTTTTGAAAATTGTATAAGTTCAATGTATGGTGATAATGGCTTTGGGTTATACAAATATGGATATTTAGAAGACATAGAAAGTATAACTGCACAGAGTTTGGCTAAGAATTATGAAAATTTAATAAATACTTGTAAAATAGATATATTTATTTCTGGCGATTTAAAACAATTAGATGTAAAAGAAATGCTAGAAAATGATGAGAATATAAAAAAATTAGCGGAAAGACAACCTAATTATATATTAAATAATGAATCCACAGAAAGCAAACAAAAAGTGGATAAAGTTCAAGAAAAGCAAGAAAAATTAGATGTTGCACAAGGAAAATTAGTAATTGGTTTAGATGTATTATCTAAACAAGAAAATTTAGGCTGTGTTGCATTAGTATATAATGCAATTTTAGGTGATGGTGTTAATTCAATGCTTTTCCAAAATGTTCGTGAGAAAGCTAGTTTAGCATATTCAACTAAATCAAAGTATGTAAAGCAAAAAGGAAATATTTTTATTAGATGTGGAATAGAAGTTGATAATTACCAAAAAGCATTAGATATAATACGAGAACAATTAGAAAATGTTAAACAAGGAAATTTTACAGAAGAGGATATAAATAATGCAAAATGCTATCTAATTTCAGGAATCAAATCAATTGAAGAAGAGCAAGATTCAGAAATTGTATTTTATATAGGAAATGAAATTTCTAAATTAAATATGAATTTAAAGCAGTATATAGATGGTATAGAAAAAGTATCTAAAAAAGAAATTATAGAATTTGCAAATATGTTAGAATATAATACTATTTATTTCTTAACTAATAAATAATTGAAGGGAGAACTGTTTAAAGTGCAAATCATTGAAAGCAGTAAAGTCAAAGAAAAAGTATATATTGAGAAATTAGAAAATGGTTTAACGGTTGCTGTTATTCCTAAAAAAGATATATGTAAAAAATATGTTATTTGGGGAACTGAATTTGGTTCAATAGATAATAATTTCAAAATCGAGAAAAATGGAGAAATAGTTAAAGTTCCTGATGGAATAGCACATTACTTAGAACATAAATTATTTGAACAAGAAAATGGAAAAAATAGTTTAGATGTTTTATCAAGTTTAGGAGTTGATGCAAATGCATATACAACTAATAATCACACAGCATATTTATTTGAAGCAACAGATAATTTTTATGAAGCATTAGATGAATTTATGGATTATGTTCAAAGTCCATATTTTACTGATGAAAATGTAGAAAAAGAAAGAGGTATTATAGGACAAGAAATAATGATGTATGATGATTATCCAGATTGGAAATTATACATGAATGCTATGAAATGTATGTATAAAGATCATCCTATAAATATTGATGTTGCAGGAACAAAAGAAACAATTTCAGAAATTGATAAAGAAAAGTTATATACAATATATAATTCTTTTTATAGACCAGATAATCAAGTTTTAGTATTATGTGGTGATTTTGAAGTGGAAAGTATTTTAAATGAAATAAAAAAGCGTTTAAAATCAAACAATTCTAGTCAAGAAGTTCAAAGAATATATCTGAAAGAACAAGAAAACATAGTAAAAAAATATGAAGAAACTAGAATGAATATTAGTAAACCTATATTTTTAATAGGATATAAAGATAAAGTAGAGCCAGGTGAAATGGTAAAAAAAGATTTGGCTATTGAATGTATTTGCAATATGATAATTGGTAAAAGTTCAAATTTATATCAAAAATTATACAAAGAAGGATTAATTTCCGAAGAGTTTGGATATAATTACGAATTTGCAAAAAATTATGCACATGTGCTTATTCAAAATACAAGTAATAATCCAAAAAAAGTAATAGACGAAATTCAAAATGAAATTGAAAACTATAATAAAAAAGGATTTGATAAAGTAGAATTTGAAAGAATTAAGAAAAAAATGTATGGTGAATATGTAAAATCATATAATGATATATCTAGTATTTCAAATAATTTTTTAGCTGACAGTTTAAGGGGAATAAATTCTTTTGAATTTTTAGAAGAAGTTTTAGTTTTAGATAAAGATTATGTTCAAAAAGTTTTTAAAGAAATTTTTGTGGAAGATAAAAAAATAGTTTCAGTGGTATTACCAAATGAATAAAGTTGTATTTCCTACTTTTAATTTAGAATTTGAATTTTCACCTATTGCCATTGAATTTGGAAATTTACAAATATATTGGTATTCAATATGTATTGTTTCTGGAATTGTTATATCTTTAATATTAATGTATTTTTCTAATAAAAAACATGGAATTAAATATGAACAAATTATAGAAATTATGATTTTTACATTAATATTTGGAATTATTGGTGCTAGAATATTTTATGTTGTATTTAATTTGGATTATTATCTAAATAATATAAGTGAAATATTTAATATAAAAGGAGGAGGCTTGGCTATTTTCGGAGGAATAATAGCAGGAGCTATAACGGCATATATTATTTGCAAACGTCGCAAAATTAATTTTTTGGATTTTTGTGATTATATTGTTCCATATTTGGCTTTGTCACAAGCAATAGGAAGAATAGGTAATTTCTTTAATATAGAAGCGTATGGAATAGAAACTAATAATATATTTAGAATGGGAATAGAAACTATTTCTGGATATACAGAAGTACATCCATGCTTTTTGTATGAAATGATTGGATGTTTACTAATTTTTATAATTTTGAAAATATTAGAAAGTAAACAACTTTGTTATGAAAATAATAAAAAAAATATACAAGAAGGAAATACAAATTTTACTTGCAATATTAAAAAAGTGCATTGTAAAGGTGAACTTTTTAGTTTTTATCTAATTTTGTACGGAACTATTAGATTCTTAATTGAAGGTGTAAGAGCGGATAGTTTAATGCTACTGAATATAAGGATTTCGCAACTAATTGCAATTATTACGGTGATTTTTGGTATTAGTATATACATAAATAATATAAAATGTCGAAAAAACTCGAATAATGTCGATTGAAAATATCATCAAAGTTTGTCAAATTGTTGATTTTATACGAAAAATGTGATATTTTACGATTATAGTGGTAGTTGGTTATAAGGTGGAAGTGATATATATATGCTTAATAAACAAATTGAAGAATTAAAAAAGAAATTAAATCAAAGTATAGAGGATGGTGCCGATTTTGATACCATTTATAAGTATAGCACGCAATTAGATAAATTAATAGCGAAATATTATAAGAATATTTCTGATAATAATCCATAAAAATAAAAAAGGAGTAAAATATATTGCTTCTTTTTTTTGTTTAATATATAATAACACTGAATTAGTATATGTAAATAAAATGGAGGAATTATGGCTACAATAACAAATTTTTTATCTAGTATAGATTTAGATAGTTTGATAACAATTTTCGATATACAAATAGCTTTGGCGTTAGTTATTATAGCGCTTTTAATAAAGGGTGTTGTTGCCAGAATTATTATAAGAATAGTTTATAGTTTGACAAAAAATCCTAAAAAAGCAAAAGAAAGTGAAATGTATTCACCAATCAAGAAAATGTTTGTTATTTTAGCTATTTATTTAGCACTTAGAATTATTCCAAAAGGTGAAAGAATAACTCTTATAATTAACGAGATTTTTAAAACAATTATTATAATTTTCATTACTAAATTAATTACAACATTAGTTTATTCAGACTCAAAAATTTTGAAAAAGTTTTTAAAGAAATCAGAAAATGATAAAGTAAATGCGTTTGTTTGTAAAATAATACGCGGTATTATTTGGACAATATCAATATTTGTTATAATAAGCGAACTAGGATTTCTAGAAGATATTAGTGGTTTAATTACAGGACTTGGATTTGCCAGTGCTATTATTGCGTTAGCAGCTCAGGAACTTGTAAAGAACTTATTAAGCCGGAGCATCAATTCTTACAGATAAACCTTTTGAATTAGGAGATTGGATTGAAGTAGGTACTTATGCTGGTTCTGTTGTTGATATATCTTTTAGAAGTACTCGTATAAAAACTATTAGTAATTCAATAGTAACAATACCAAATTCGGTAATAACATCAGAATATGTTATCAATTGGAATAAATTAAAAAGTAGAAGATTAGATTTAACTTTGGGATTACATTTAGATACAAGAAGTCAAGAAATTAGAAAAATACTAAAACAAATAAAAGTAGTATTAGCTAATAATCCAAATGTAATTGAAGATACTATTCAAGTCAACTTTGGGGAAATTGCCGATTCAAGTGCAAATATAAAAATGTATATGTACATAAATGAAACAGATTATAGAAAATTTTTAAATATAAAAGAAGAGATTTTATGTAGTTTACTTGCTTTAATTGAAAAAGACAATATAGAGCTTGCATATCCAACACAAACAGTATATATTAAAAATGATGAGGGAGAAAAAGTATAAATGGAATTAGGAATTGCATTAGCTGGTGGAGGTTTAAAAGGAATTGCCTATATAGGTGCTTTAAAGGCATTAGAAGAAATAGGAATTAAACCTAAATATTTATCTGCAACAAGTTCTGGAAGTATGTTTGCAAGTTTTTACGCAATGGGATTTACTCCTGAGGAGATGAAACCAAGAGCAGAACAATATTATAAAACACTTACAAATTTAGATAAAAAACCAATTATTAAAGCAGGAATTACTTATGCGACTACTGGTGTAGCTAAAATAGAGGGAATTATGCCAGGAGAGAGAATTTCAAACTTAGTAGAAGAATTAGCAAAAGAGAAAGATATTAATAATATGAATGAACTTGATATAAATTATGCAATTTGTACAGTAGATACAATATCTACTAATGAATGTATATTTTTATCAAAAGAATGTAAGAAAAAAGATGAATATGTAGATTATATTTATGATGCTCCAATTTCTGTTGCAACGAGAGCAAGTATGTCGTTTCCAGCCATATTTACACCATGTAATTATGGAAAATATAATTTTATAGATGGTGGAACAAAAGATAATTTACCAGTAAAGATATTAAAGAATATGGGAGCAGATAAAACATTAGCACTAAATTTTAGAATTGATGACTATACACCAAGAGAAGATATTTTTGCAGTACTATTAAGAGCAGTAGATATTTTTTCATTAGAAGATGTTAGAAATGCACAGAAAATAGCTGACTTATCAATAGAGATTGATGCTGCTGGAACAGGACTTTTGGCTATTGACAATTTTGATGAGTTAATTCAAGTAGGATATGATACAATTATAAAAAATAAAGATAAAATTTTAAGTTTAATATAGGACGGAAAAACCGTCCTATATGTGTATAAGGAGATTAATATGAAAGCTTTGGTTACAGGCGCTTCTTCTGGAATAGGAAGAGATATGGCAAGATATTTGTCAAGTTTAGGATATGATTTGGTTATTGTAGCAAGACGCGAAAACTTACTAGAAGAATTAAAGAAAGATTTAAAAACAAATGTAGAAATAGAAGTATTAGATGTAAGTAAAGAAGAAAACTGTAAAGAGCTTTTTGAAAAGCATAAAGATATAGATTTGCTTATCAATAACGCAGGATTTGGTTTGTTTGGAGAATTTACGGAAATAGATTTAGATAAAGAAATATCACTTATAGATACAAATATAAAAGCAACACATATATTAACTAAACTATATGCTAAAAGTATGAAGGAAAAGAATAAAGGCAAAATTTTAAATGTGGCATCTATTGCAGGATTTATGACAGGACCTTTAATGTCAGCGTATTATGCTTCTAAAAATTATGTAGTGGAGTTATCTAGTGGAATAAATGAAGAGCTTAAAAAGGCAAAATCTAATGTTAGGATTAGTATTTTATGCCCTGGTCCAGTAGATACAAATTTTAACAATGTTGCAGGTGTTAGATTTTCTGTAAAATCTTTGAGTAGTGAATATGTTGCTAAATACGCAATAGACAAAACTTTAAAAGGAAAAGAAATAATAATACCAGGTATAGGAATAAAAATTTTATATGGATTAAATAAATTATCTCCAAGATTTATTTCTACTGAATTAGCATACCATACACAAAAATCGAAGAAAAAATAATCACTTTACATACAAAAAATTTATTGATATAATGAATTTATCATAAATTAGGAGTGATAGATTTGACTAGAAATAATACAATGATGCAGTACTTCGAATGGTATTTGCCTAGCGATTCTACACTTTGGGAAAAAGTTACAAAAGAGGCAAAACATTTAGAGAGCATTGGAATAACAAGCTTATGGCTACCACCAGCATATAAGGGATCAGCAGGAATTAATGATGTTGGATATTCAGTTTACGATTTATATGATTTAGGTGAATTTGACCAAAAAGGAACTATCCCAACAAAGTATGGAACGAAAGATGAATACTTAAATGCTATTAGAGTACTTAGAGAAAATAATATAAAAGTTTTAGCTGATATAGTTTTAAATCATAAAATGGGAGCAGATGAATTAGAAGAAGTTTTAGCAATAGAAGATGATGCAGATGATAGAAATGTGAGCTTATCTAATGCTATGCCAATTAAAGCATGGACAAAATATACATTTACTGGTAGAGGAGATATATATTCAGACTTTAAGTGGAATTGGACTCATTTTCATGGTGTCGATTGGGATGAAAATACAGCAAAAGCTGCAATATACAAATTTTATGGTAAACATTGGGATGAAAATGTTGATACAGAAAAGGGTAATTTTGACTATTTAATGGGAGCTGATATCGACCTTAACAATTTTGATGTCATAAATGAATTGAAGTCATGGGGAAGATGGTATTTAGATACAGCAGGATTTGATGGATTTAGATTAGATGCTGTAAAACATATAAGAGCAGAATTTTTTCCAGAATGGCTTGGAAAATTAAGAACAGATACAGGTAGAGAATTATTTGCAGTAGGCGAATATTGGTCTGCTAATATAGATACTTTACAGAAATATATTGAAAAAACAAATAGTTGTATGTCACTTTTTGATGTGCCTTTACATTATAATTTATATAGAGCATCTATTAGTAATGGTGAATACAATATGAGTAGTATTTTTGAAGGAACATTAGTTGAAAGAAATCCAGAGAAAGCGATTACTTTTGTTGATAATCATGATACTGAACCAGGGCAAGCTTTGGAATCTTGGATTTTAGATTGGTTTAAACCACATGCTTATGCACTTACTTTATTAAGACAAAGTGGTACACCTTGCATTTTTTATGGAGATTATTATGGAATTCCAGAAAAGGATGTAGCGCCTAAAAATGAGATGTTAGATATACTTTTAAAAGTCAGAAAATATTATGCGTATGGTTATCAAAAAGATTATTTTAATCATAATAATATAATTGGTTTTATAAGAGAAGGAGATGAAGAGCATCCAGACTCAGGATTAGCTGTTGTTATGACAGATAAAGAAGGTGGCTCAATACAAATGAATGTGGGCAGAAAATTAGCCAATACAGTATTTTATGATTGTACAGGAAATATGCAAGAAACAGTTTATGTAGATAATGAAGGAAACGGCATTTTTTATTGTAAAGATGGTAGTGTTTCAGTTTGGGTAAAACAAGGAAAAAATGTAAATTAAAAGCTCCAATTAATGGAGCTTTTTTTATGCTTCTTGTAATTTTTCTGTATCTACTTTTTTATTTTTTTCAAAACTCATATTTAATAATATAGGAGAAATTAGATCTACTAGTAAAATAGCAACTAATATTATTGAGAAACTTGTTTCTTGTATTAAAGCTAATTCAACAGCTGCTTCAAGCATTATAAGAGCTACTTCTCCACGAGTAGACATTCCAATACCAATTCTAAGAGCATCTTGTTTTTTATATCCACACATTTTTGCACCAAATCCATTGCCAAGTATTTTTGATAAGATAGTAATTGCTGCAAATCCAAATATAAATATCCAAGCTTCAAATGAAAAAGCAAGTGATTTTAAATTTAGTCCTATACTAGCAAAAAATATAGGAGAGAAGAAAAGTTCAACCAATGTATCAATTTGCTTTTTAGTTTTTTTAGCACCATCAGTAGTTCCAATTACAAGTCCAGCAATATATGAACCTATAATACCACTTACACCAAAATATTCAGCCATAGAAGCCATAATCAAAGCGTATGCTATTGCATAAACTGGAATATCATCAGTATGAAGCAATTTTCCAAGGAAGACAAATATTGTGTATACTAGGAAACCAAATGCAATTGCTACTAAAAAGAATAAGAATATTTTTGCAAATATAACTGCAAATGTTCCAAAAGTTAAATTCTTACTGTTAATAACGAATGTCAAGAAAATAATTCCTAAGATATCATCACAAACTCCTGCGCCTAATATAGCCAGTCCAACATTGGTTTTCATCTTTTTTAATTCAATTAAAGCTTCTATTGTAATGCTTACAGAAGTTGAAGTAATAACAGCTCCAAAAATTAGATTTTCTACAAAATCATGTGTATATAATCTACTAAATAAAAATCCCAAAATTAAAGGAAATATAATACCCATAATAGCTATAATAGCAAATTTTTTTGTTCCCGCAATGAAACTTTTTAATCGAGTTTCCATTCCAGCTAAAAACATTATAAATACAATTGCAATTTTAGATAAAATGTCTAAAAAACTTGAAGTATGAACAATGTCTAATACTGCTGGACCTAAAAAAATTCCAACAAGTAAAGCACCAAGTACTTTTGGAATGTGAAATTTATTTGTTAGTAATGAAAAAAACTTTACAAATAATATTATTAAACCAAGTTCTAAAAAATATGTGTAAGTCAATTTACCAAACTCCTTCTTTTGTATATTATAAATAAATTTTATCGCTAAATTATATTTTTTTCAAGAAAAAGTAGATTAAAGTATAACAAATTTTAAGTAATATTCATAAAATATAATATAGATAATTAAATATGGAGGTGAACAATATGATAGAACCTCAGGAAGAATATTATTCATGTAAAAGATGTAAAAATAAGAGTTGTTTAGGAATAGTATTATTTATTTTAATTACTGTATTGTTAGTAATTGTAGGACTAATAGTTGGAGCTTTATTATCTACAACAATATTAGCAGCTTTACCTGCTTTAATTGTTTTTATATCGATATTAGTTTTATTGATAATTATAAATATAGTTCTTTTAACTTGTGATAGAAGAATGTGTTAAAAAAACTCCGACTTTTGTCGGAGTTTTTTATTTATCTAAATTTCAACAAATTCTTGTTTTAGTCTAAGATATCCTAATTCTTCCCAATGATTATATGCCAAGTTTAATCTAAATAAAACTGTTGGTTTAGCACCAGCTCTATTTTTATCAACAACACAAGCATAATATCTAACATCTGGATCTGATGATGGTTCTAAATCATAGCATTTTTGATAATCATCAGTTAAAGAATATTCATATTTTGAAAGAGTTTGATTGTTTATTTGTTTAATTAAGCAAAGAGTATCCAAAACTTCTTTTACAGTTTTACTAGCTGACATATCATTAATTGTTAAGTTGACAGGTAAAGTTGTACTTTCTAATAATTGCAAAGAAGAAGCTATGAATATTTTGAATTTTTGTGCAATAGTAGAAAGAACAGTTGCAGTCTTTTTAAGTTCTTCTCCATTTCCTATATCAGCAATTTCTGTTTTCATAGTATCATAGAAAGCATATTCGATATTTTCTTTATAATAATAGTTTAAGATAATTTTTCTTAAATCTTCATTAGAGTGTTCAGTAACATGTATAAAATATATAGAATTATCAATTTGTTTTGCTAACCACTCAGTTACCAATATAGTTTGTTTAAATTCAGTTGAAACAGTTTCAAGTCTAGCAGTAAATTCTGCATTAGTTTCATTATCTTCTTTTAAAATAAATCCATTTTTGTCAAGTTTTACTTTTGATTTGTGTTGTTCATCAGGTCTGAATTTAAGTTCTAATAGTTCACCTTCTGTTTTTGAAAGTTTTTGTCCATGTAATTCTTGAATTTCAGCATTATTTAAAATTGTTGTAATTAAGCAAAGTTTCATTTTATCTTCTGTCATCTCATTAGAAATAATTAAAACTTTTTTCTTTTGAACGAAAGCAAGATAGGCTGCTAAATTAACTGTAAATCTACTTTTACCAGAGTTAGATGGCATTGCATAAGACATTGTTTCACCTTTACGAAGTCCTTTGAAAACAGTAGATAATATTCTGAATGGAATTTGAAGTCCATTTGTTAAATTACTTTCACCAGCAAGTAAAAAGCTTGTAACATTCTCATTAAGAACAGCTTGACTTAGTTTGTTTGTAACAGTTATTTGTTCAATAGCATTTTCAACTTCTTCAACAGACATTTGCTTATACAATTCATAACTTGCGATTTCTAATATTTTATCTTGCATTTTTTTAGTTGGAGAATTTAAAAAAGCTTTTTTCAAAGTAAATAGTTTTTTTAATTCAGTATAAATATGCTCTAAACTAAAATTTCTTCTTGACACAGCTCCTTTAAGTTGCAATTTTAAATCATAAGTTTGAGCATCTTCTAATGGTAAATTAAACTTTTCTTTTGCTTGTGGTGGAGCGTATTTTTCTCCATCTTGGAATAGAATAATTTTATATAAATTTTCCAAAGCATCAGTAGAAAAGAAACATTCATCATAAGTAAAATAATATACAGATATTCCTTTTGGGTTATTAAATAAAAGTCCTAAATATGCGTATTCTAATTGAATATTTGCAAGTTGTGGTGGATTTAAGTCATCATCAATTTTTTGTGAAGCATTTTCTTCTGTAACTTCTGGAGAAGATTGATTAGTTTGTTCAGAAATGATTTCATTTCCATCATCATCAACTTCGACATATTCGTATCCATCTTCTAAATCTTCATCTTCGTCAACTTCAACATATTCATATTCATCATCATCTAATTCTTCTTCATATTGTTCATCTTCGGTATTTTCAAGTTTTTTATCATCATCAAAAAAAGACATATTAAACCTCCTATGTATATACATAAATTATATATATATGGAATTTTTTTGTCAATTAAATTTAGTTGTGAATATAGATATTTTAATGTATTTGTGTTAATATGATATAGAAATAAATAAAAACTATAAGAAAGGTATAAGTAATGGAGTTTAAAAGTTTTGATAATAAAAAAATATATATTCATGAATGGCTTGAAGTAGATGCTCCTAATGCAATAGTTCAAATTATACATGGTATGGCTGAACATGCAGGAAGATATGAGAAATTTGCTAAGTTTTTAAATGAAAATGGATACTTAGTTGTAGCAGATGACCATCGTGGACATGGAAAAACGGATTCAGAAACACTTGGATTTTGTGAAGGAGATATGTTTGAAGATACTGTACATGATGAAGGAGAAATTACAAAGTATTATAAAGAAAAGTATCCTAATTTAAAATATTTTGTTTTTGGTTTTTCTTATGGTTCATTTATTACACAAAGTTATATAGGAAAATATGGAGAATTAATAGATGGAGCTGTAATTGCTGGTAGTAATAAGAAAAAAGATTATGAAGTGTATTTAGGTTCAATAGTTACAGGTATATTTAATTTCTTTGGAAACCAAAGTAAACCATCAAAATTAATAGAGCGACTTTCATTTGGTATATATTCTAAAAAATTCCCTGATAGAGAATGGGGAAGTGATGATAAAGAAAATAACAAAAGATATAAAGAAGATAAATTTTGTGGTTTTACATGTTCAAATCGTTTTTATGCAGATTTTTTTAAAGGTTTAAAAAGTCTTTATACTAAAACTTATAAAAATTCTTTGAGAAAAGATTTACCATTATTGTTAATGGCTGGAAAGAATGATCCAGTTGGGGATATGGGAAAAGGTATGGAAAACTTATATGAATTTTATACAAAAGAAGTAGGAATAAGAGATGTAGAACTTAATTTACTTGATGGTTATAGGCATGAATTTATTCAAGTAGAAAATAATCAAGAAGATAGATTTCGAGAAGTATTAACTTTTTTTGAAAATCATTAATTATAATGGAGGGGAAAATAAATGAAGAATAAAATTAAAAAAGTTTTGAATCATGTTTTTGTTGAAGGTCTTACAGGAATGGCTTGGGGATTATTTGCAACTTTAATTATAGGACTAATTTTAACTCAAATAGGTGGCTTTATACCTGGCAGAATTGGAGAGTTAATTGTAGTAATTGGAAAAATTGCATCAGCTTTAACTGGTGCTGGAATTGGGATAGGTGTTGCAATTAAATTTAATTCAGGGACTTATGTGACAGTATCTGCTGGAATAGCAGGTATGGTAGGTGCGTTTGCTACTCAAATATTAGCTGGAAAAGTATTTACAGAAACAGGGCTTATTGTATTTTCAGGACCAGGAGAGCCACTTGGAGCATTTATTGCATCAATAATAGGAATAGAATTAGGAAATTTAATAACAGGAAAAACAAAAGTTGATATTATCTTAGTACCACTTACAACAATTTTATCTGGGGCATTAGTTGGATTACTAATAGGACCAATAATTTCTAGCTTTATGACAGGATTAGGTGCATTAATAAATTGGTCTGTTGAAAGACAACCAATTTTAATGGGAATACTAGTTTCAGTAATAATGGGAATGATTTTAACACTTCCTATAAGTTCAGCAGCAATATCAATTATATTAAATTTAAGTGGATTAGCAGCTGGTGCTGCAACAGTAGGCTGTTCAGCAAATATGATTGGTTTTGCCGTAGCAAGTTTTAAAGAAAATAAATTTGGTGGATTAATTTCACAAGGAATAGGAACTTCAATGTTACAGGTTCCTAATATCATGAAAAAACCAGTAATTTGGCTTCCAGCAATAATTGCTAGTGCAATTTTAGGACCTTTATCTACAACAGTATTTCAAATGACTAATAATGCTTCTGGTGCAGGTATGGGAACATCTGGATTAGTAGGTCAAATTATGACTTGGGAAACTATGATTGGAACAGAAACTCCAATGGTATTATTATTAAAAATATTATTATTACATTTTATTTTACCAGCAATAATAGCTGGAACAGTAGCTTTTATATTAAGAAAAAAGAATATAATAAAAGATGGAGATATGAAATTACAATCAGAAAAATAAGGAGTGCATAATGTATTATACATATATGTTAAGATGTGAAGGTAATTCAGTTTATACAGGAATAACAAATGATTTAGAAAAACGATTAAAAGAACATACTTCAAAAAATGGAGCGAAATATACTAAATCTCATAAAGTAATTAAATTAGAAACAGCGTGGCAAACATTAGAAAAGTCATCAGCATGTAAACTAGAATATCAAATTAAACAACTTCCTAAAAATGAAAAGGAAAATTTAATAAATGGAGAAAAACTATCTACATATTTGACAGGAAAAATTGATTGCAGAAAATATAGAAGAATTAAAAATATTGTATAAAAACATAAGAGGAATAATTTATGAGTAAAAAAAGTAAAAAATTAAGTTTGAATCAGGCAATATTTGCTGTAATTTTAATAATTGTTATTTTAGTTTATGAAAATATAGAATTTCAAAAAAATCCCGAAAATGAAGAAAATAATGTTTTAGAAAATGAAGTAATTTTTGATTTATCTTCAATACCAGAATACTCATCAAGTCCGTATGTAGAAATAAATAATAATATTCCATATTTTACCGAAGAAGATTATACAACACAAGCTTTTGAAACATATAGCGATTGGGATGAATTAGGCAGAAGTGGAGTGGCATATGCAAATGTTTGTAAAGAATTGATGCCAAAAGAAGGTGAAGAAAGAGGAGAAATAGGACAAATAAAAGATCTTTCTGGTTGGATGCAAAAAAGATATGATGATGTAATTAAAGATAAATATTTATATAATCGTTGTCATTTAATTGGTTGGCAATTGGCTGGGGAAAATGCAAATAAAAATAATTTAATTACAGGTACAAGATATTTGAATACAGAAGGAATGTTACCTTTTGAAAATAAAGTAGATGATTATATAGCTGAAAATATAAATAATCATGTATTATATAGAGTTACTCCAATATATGAAGGAGATAATAAATTAGCAAGTGGAGTACAAATGGAAGCAATGTCGGTGGAAGACGCAGGAAATGGAATTTGTTTTAATGTGTATTGTTATAATGTGCAACCAAAAATAATAATTGATTATGCAACTGGTGAAAGTTTTGAAGAATAAATTTATTTAGAACTATTGTAAAGTTATATAAAGTAATGTATAATTTTACAATAGTTTATTTCTTATTACTATTTATCAATAGTAAATTTTCCAAATTATAAAATTAAAAAAAGGAGTGATGCTTATTGAATTTAGACTTAATAAATGAAGTTGTTAAAAGTGTAAAAGAAAAAGAATTTGTACAAAATTTTATGAAAGAACTAACAAATTATTTAAAAGATAATGATAGATTAATGGTAGAAGAGGAGAGTGAATATAATAATTTACTTGCAGATGATTTAACACTATATGATACTAAAATAATTACAAAATTTAGAGATAAGATGCTTTTAGATAGAGTTAATATTTTACGAAATTATGCAGAAAAAACAGAACAAGAAGGAGATATGTATTATATATATAATAATTCAAGTCAAAAAGATTCATATAATTTATGTAGTTGTAATAAAGATAAAAATCATAAAGTTATTACAAAATTAATAGAAGATTTACCAGAAGGCTGTAAATTAGGTAGTGTTTTAAGAAATAAAAGTAACGAATTTGTATTAGATAAAGATGGGACAAAAGCTGTTGAAAAAGAAATAAATGATATGATTAAAGAAAATATAGAAGAGCAGAATAAATATCTAGAAAACAAAAGAATAGAAGGACATATTTATGAGGTAGGAGAAAAATATTCAGGAAGAGTGTGGCTATATGATTTAAGCAATAATATTAATGCAGGAAAAGAAGGTATTGAAGAAATAGAATTTTTTAATGAACTGTATGAAGATATTAAAGAAGGTGACAAACTTATATACCAAGGCGGAAATTATTGGAAAAAATAGCTATAAGTATAAATATTAGAAATAAAAATGTGAAACATTGATTAATATGAATTATCAATTTTGTTTCACATTTTGCTTTTTATTGCATCATACCATTAACTAAAATTCCCAAATTTTTATTATAAATTTCATCAAATTGAGAAATTGGGAGAGGATTTATTCCGTGCCCCGCTTCTATTGTAAAACCAGAGCGTCTGTAATAATAAATGTACCAATCTTTAAGTCCTGCAAAACTTGACTCATAAGGAGTATTAGCTACTTGATATCCAGAAGTTTTAGCAAATTGATTTGCAATTGTCAAAGAAATTGGAGGTGCATAATTTTGATATTGCCAGTAAATTACTTCACCTTGTGTGTGGTAAGTAATCATTAAAGAAAAATTATGAGCTAATATAAAATTATATATACCAATAGACTCAGGAGCAGTAAGCGGTCCATATCCAACGAAGTCACGAGGAGCAGGCTTATCAAATCCTTGTTTATATTTTATTTCTTTGGCTTGTTCCCAACCAGCTGGAAATTGTAAATTCAAGTCAATACCTGTGGACTTTAAAAACTTCCAACCACTATAAAAATTTAATAAAGTGCATTAATCATCTATATTGCAGAATATTTCAAATTGATTGAAGTATTCTATTTTTTTGTTGGATTTTTAATGTTGGAATTGGGGTGGTTGAAATGAAAACAATCAAATCATTTAAAGAAAAATTTATATAAATGATGTAACCTATCCATTAAATATTGGATACCAGTATCAATCAAAAAATAGAAGATAATAATATAAGAAATAATACTAAATTGCAGAAAAGATTTATATCAAATAATTTTAAAAAATCAAAAAGAAATGATAAAGTTAATTGACAAAAAATTAGATTTGGATGTATGGCAAAAGGTAAATCATAAAGATAAACAAATTTATAATTCTTTACAAAACTAGATAAAAATAGTAAGATTAAGATAATATATAATAACATATAAAATATGAGGTGAAATATGGAAGAATCGATTAATAAACTGGTGAGTGCTGTTGAAAATTTAAATAGCATTTCTTTTGGAGATATAATTGCAATTTTATCACTATTTGCTTCATGGATTACAATAGTATTTTTATTAAGAGATAAGTTTGAAAATAATCGACCTTATTTACAGATTACATTTGAACTTGTTAAAGCTAATTTAGCGTGTGTTGTTGTTAGAAATGTAGGAAAAGTTCCTTTAACAATTAAGAATGTAAAGTTTGAAGAAGAATTTATAAAACAACTACCAGAAAGTGAAGGAATTGGGTTAGAAAAAAATAAAATTAATAATATGCATATCTTTCCTGACAAACAATGGGTAATATGCTTAGGAGTAATTGTGCCAGAGATATTAGAAAAATATGATAATAAAATTTTAAAAATAGAATATGCTTATTCTAAATTGAATAGAAAAAAAGAATATTTTGAAAGTGCAGAAATTGATTTTGAACAATATTCAAGATTTTTAGTATATATTTCTGAAATAGATGAATTGAAAGAAGTAAATACTAAAATAGAAAAAAATCTTAGTAAAATAAATAAAGAGTTAGTAAAAATATATACAGTTGTAGAAAAACATCAAAATATAGAAGATACTCATATAAGACATACTGTTGTAGGATATAAAAAGGAAGATATAGATGAATGATATTATAATGTTTGAGGATAATGAAATGGATGAAATATATGAATTAGTAAGTGATGCAGAATTATTTTTTCATCCTCAATATGCAGTAGATGGTAGAATAAATTATGGAGAACTTTTAAAATTAAATAATAAAAACAAAATTGTTATATTTGACAGAAATATTGTTTCATATCTAATAGAGTATACTACTAATGGAATATTAAGAGATAATTACAGTATGATTATAATAGCACTTATAATGTTGTATTGTAATGCTAATCGTTTTCAAATTAGTGTTGGATTTGCATTGCAGGAATATTCAAACACACAAAAAGATAAAAATAAAATAGAAGAAGAATTAAATAGATTTCTAACAATAACTGAATATTATCCATCAATGATATGGAAAAATGTTTTATATAGTAAAGATAAAACAATTTCTAAAATACGAGAAATACATAAATATAATAGAAATGTTGACTTTTCATACAAAGGTGGACATCAATTAATGCATGAATGTGAAATGATTGCCTTAGCTAGAATATATAAAAGTAATAAAAGTAGAATGCAGAAATTAATAGAATTTATTGAATGGAATTATGAAAATACTTTAATATGTCAATATACAATGGTTTATGCAATTCTTCTCTTTGGAGAATGTGAAGGTGTTAGACCTCCAAAAAATATAAATAGTGTGGATTTTAATAAAATAATCAATGGATGTATTAATCAAGCATGGGATTTAACTTATTTATCTAATTGGAGTACCTTTTATTGGAATGAAAGTGAATCAAACAATGTACATTTCTTTGTAACTAATGATAAATTGCTAAAACTTATTTTTAATGTTACACATTCTGGAATAGATATAGTCAATGAATTATTTGATAAAAAAGAAAGTAAAGAAATTAATAATAGAATGTTAGAATTAAGAAATAATAGAGTTAAACCAAATGTTGAAATAAGTGTTTTAGAAAATTTGCTAAATAAAGAAAAAGAAGAATTGAGAAAAATAAGTATGAAATAAGGAAAGCACAGTATGTAAACAATAACAAAATATTGACAAATTCTAAAAAAACGAATATAATGTTATTATAAAGTACATAATATACAACAAATAATACACAATAATAACAAAGGAGGTAAAACTCATGAATATTTGTAAATTAGTTTTAGAATGTATTGAGCAATATCCAGAAGATGAGCCAATATTTATCGAAGATATAAAAAAATATGTTATTGAGCAATGCAAAAACGATAATAAACAAGAAAGTATATTAAAAAATATAAATGTTATTTTAAATAGACTAAAAAATGAAGGTATTATAAAAGCAGAATATAAAGGAGTATATTATAAACCAATTATTACTATGTTTGGTGAAATGGGATTAGATCAAAGAAAATTGATACAACTCAAATATTTAAAAGATAGAGAAGGTAATATAAAGGGATATGTTGTAGGAGCAAAATTATTTAATAAATTAGGACTAACAACATTAGTTCCTAATGTAACTGATATAGTAACAAATGAATGTAAATATCATAAACAATATGATAAAAGGTTAAGAGTATATATAATAAGACCAAAAATAGAGATAACAAATGAGAATTATAGATATTTACAGTTTATAGATATTTTAGATAACAAAGATAATATTCCTATTGATGCTCAAAATGCAGATGAAATTATATATAGTATTATAGAGGAATGTAATTTAGATTTCGAAAAAATTATAAAATATGCTAGAATAACAAACAATAGAAAAGTATTAGATAAGTTATTTGTACTAGCAAGATAGGAGAAAAAAGAAAGTGCTATTTCATTTGAAAGAAAAAGATTTTAAGAAGTTTATAGAAGATATGAGTATTAAGACAAATATAGCTGTAGATATAATAGAAAAAGACTATTATGTATGTTTAGTTCTTAAAGAATTAGCTAAAAAGCAAGATTATTTAAAAGCATATTTTAAAGGTGGCACAGCAGTATATAAAATTTTAGAAACAATGAATCGTTTTTCAGAAGATATTGATTTAACTGTAAAAGTTTTACTAGAAGAATCTAATACAAGAAATAAGAAGAGATTAAAAGAATCTGCTTTAGGTTATGAAATAGAAGGTTTAGAACTAATAAAAGATGGGTGTATAGATAATAAAGGCAGTGTTACAGGAGTTTACCAATATGTATCAGTATATGAAGATAATGAAATACCTTTGCAAAGAGCAGGAAAAATACAAGTAGAATCGACTTCGTTTACTGTAAGCGAGCCAACCGAAAAATACTATATAGAGCCTTTAATATATAAACTTGCAAATGATAAAGAAAAGAAAATTTTAGAAGAGCAATTTGATATTACAAAAATAGAAATTGAAATAATAAAATTAGAGAGAATGTTTATAGATAAAATATTTGCAGCAGAGTTTTATTATATAAGAAATATGTATATGGATACAGCAAAACACTTATATGATATATCAGTATTATTTAATAATGATAAAATTCAAAAATTATTAAATAATAAGGATGAATTAAATAAACTGATAGATTACAAAAGACAAGAGGAAAAAGTAAGAATAGGTGGTATAGATGAAAAAACAGCAATCAAAGATTTTAGTTATTTTAAATTAGAGTTTAGTGATGCACTAATAAAAGAATTTGAAAATATGCAAAATAAATATGTTTTAAATGATAAATATAAATTTTCCATTGATCAAGTTAAAGAGTGTTTTAAAGAGATACATAGGCAAATGTAAAGGATACAATTCAATCTTGGATTGCAAAAAAGTTTCAAATAGGTCTTGAAAAACTGGAAAAATGAGTATAGATAAGGTCACAAAATACAAATTATGTTAGGAAAACTATGTATAAACGTTGTTAGCAAAATCATACCACATAGATAATCTAATTATAAGAAAATGAAAGCAAAAAGTTGTATATCAAAAAAACTATATGTATAAAAGCATATAGTTTTTTTGATATGCAAAGTAAATAATTGTAATATAATTGATAAAAATTTATTTTTATGCTAATATAGAGAAAATAGTTGATTTATGGTATTAGGAGATTTAATATTATTGATTACAGGAATATATGCAGTATGGAAAAATGATATAAGAAATAATTCAAAGTTAAATAAACAGGAGGATACTGTATGAACAAATTTATTAATTATGCACATAGAGGTGCATCAGCTTATGCACCAGAAAATACTATGAGTGCTTTTGAAAAAGCGGTAGAATTAAAAGCTAATGGAATTGAGTTAGATTTACAAAAAACTAAAGATGGAAAAATAGTTATATTTCATGATGATTTTATAGATAAAAAGTCAAATGGTATAGGAACAATAAATGATTATACTTATAATGAATTGTTAAAATTTGATTTTGGAAGTTGGTTTGATTTAAAATACAAAGATGAAAAAATTGTACTTTTTGAAGAGTTTGCCAAAAAATTTTTATCTAAAGATTTAACATTTGCAATAGAGCTAAAGACTATAGGAATAGAAAAACAAATATTAGAAATAATTGATAAATATAGTAAAAGTAAAGAAAATATTTATATTACATCTTTTATATTTGAAGCATTAGAAAATGTTAGAAAATTTGATAAAGATATAAAAATATCTTGGCTTATTGATGAAGAAATTAATCAAAATAATATTGATAAATTATTATCAATAAAAGGATGTCAAATTTGCTCAAAAGCTGATAAAGTATCAAATAATAGTATAGAGCTTGCCAATAGCAATAAGCTAGGTGTTAGATTATGGGGAATTCGTGATCAAGAAATAATGCAAAAAGTATATAAGTTAAATATAGATGGAATGACAGTTAACTTTCCAGATAAATTAAAAGTATTAATGGACGGAGAATAAGGTATAAAATTTTATGTTGTTAGACATGATTAAACTGATTGGAATGTTAAAGGTAGAATTTAAGGAAAAACAGATATTGAATTAAATGAAATTGGAATAGAGCAGTTAATAAAATTAAAGTAAAATTAGCTAAGTAAAGATCTAATATGTGAAAACATATATTAGATTTTTTTTCTTATAAAATTAAAAATTTTTCAAAAATAGTTTTGCTTTTGGTATAAAAACAGGGCTTATATATAGAAATACTAAACAGCACATTGACAAACACGCTTATTTTAAGTGTCATAACAAGCTATATTCTTTAATATTCTGTATTAAAAGGATTTAATTAAAAAATAAAAAGGAGCTGATGTAAATGTGAATAAAGATAAAAAAGATAACAAAAAAGGTAAATTAGAATTTAATACATATTGTATTTTTACAGAAGAAAAGCAGGAAGTTAAAGAAACAATAGGATTAATTTTTAAAGATTATATAGGAAATTTAAAATTAAAAATAAAGTAATTATTATTGCGAAAGCAACAAGGTTCCTGGGTACCCACTCACAATCTTTGATTGTGTAAGTGGGTAGGGTTCTTATAAAGTATTTGTAAAATTATTTTGAGCACGTTACAATTGTTGTATTAGATGATTACGGATAGGAGGTTAAATGCTAAATTTAAACAGTCAAAACTTCAAAGTACGGAATTTATATAAGACTATCTAGAGAAGATGGTGACAAACAAGAAAGCGAAAGTATCGGTAATCAAAGAAATATTTTGCAAAGATATGTGAGTGAGAATAATCTAACACTTATTAAAGAATATGTTGACGATGGTATTTCTGGAACTACATTTGATAGACCGGGATTCAATAAAATGCTACAAGATATTGAGAACAGAACTATTAATATGGTTATAACAAAAGATTTATCAAGACTTGGAAGAGATTATATTAAAACAGGACATTACATAGAAAATTACTTTCCACAAAACAATATTAGGTATGTTGCAATAACAGATGGTATAGACACCTATATTGATAGCACAAATAACGATATAACACCTTTTAAAGCAATTATGAATGATTATTATGCTAAGGATATATCGAAAAAAATTAGAAGTGTCTATAAGGAAAAGCAAAAGAGTGGAGAGTATATGTGTAGTATTCCAGCATATCGGATATAAAAGACATCCTAGTATTAAAAATAAACTAATTATTGATGAAAATGTAAAAGGTATTGTAGAGAAAATATTTGATATGTATATAAATAGACATGGTAGTGTGGAAATAGTAAATTACTTAAATTCCAACAAATACTTATCTCCTACTGGTTATAGAAAAACTAGTTTGGTGCAAGATGAAAACAAAATAAATTATAACTGGAATGAGGTTACCTTATGCAATATGTTAAAAAATGAAGTATATATTGGAAATACAGTTCAAAATAAGAAGTCTATTGTCTCATATAAAGTACATAAAATACGAACAGTAGAAAAAGAAAATCAAATACGAGTTAACAATACACATGAAGCTATTATCAATAAAGATACATTTGAGAAAGTACAATTTATTCTTGAAAAAAGAGGAACAAATACAAAACTAAAATACGATTACTTATTAAGAGGGTTACTTTACTGTTATCATTGCAAAAGGAAACTGCAAATCGTGCTTAAAAAGAATTCTAAAAGAAATGCAAAATCACATCCATATATAATTTGTAGCGACCATAAAAAAAGAGGTTGTTATCCATTAAGTATCAATTATGAAAAGTTCGAAAAGCATATTATTTATGTTGTAAAAAAAATTTGTCAGATATATGCTGACAAAAAAATTTTTTATTCTATTTATGAAAAATGTCAAAACAAAACTCTTGATATTAGAAAAGGCTTTAAGAAAAAACTATCACAAATTGATAAAGCTATATTAGAAATAAATAACAATTTAGACAAAATGTATATGGATAAATTACAAGGCATAATTCTCGAAGAAGATTACATGAGGTTATCACAAAAATTTATATTTGACAGAACAAATTTTATAAAACAAAAGGAAGAATTAGAACATAAGTTAGTTGAAACTCAAAATGAAACTGAAAGTAATAATCAGACAATGGAACTAGATGAAGTAATAGAAAACTTTTTGAAATTAGAACAAATAGATAAAATATATTTATATAGGCTAATCAATAAAATTGAAATTGACAAAGATAAAAATGTGTATATCTATTTTAACTTTTCAAAATTAAATTCTATCAATGAGAACCTAGATGAATTTATCAAAATTGAAGAATTAATTAGTGAGAAATCTTTAAAGATAAGTTAAAGAAATTTTAAACATGCACACTCAATTGATATTTAGAATATATATGGTAGAGGTGAAAAAAGATGAATTATGATTATTATACTTCAAACAATAATGGAAAGGATGATTATGGACTAAAATATATAGACGATCAAGGTTATGGTAGAATATGTAAAGATTATAGGATAGAGTTTCCACCGCAACATCAAGATAAACAGCCAGGAATGGAATATTTAATGACACCAAGACCTATATTTAATAATCCGTATTACAGGTCAGCTGGAAAATTATATAATAAAGTTGCAATCATAACAGGAGGAGATTCTGGAATTGGAAGAGCCACAGCAGTTGGATTTGTAAAAGAAGGAGCCACAGTTGTTATTGTCTATTATGATGAACATAAAGATGCAGAAGAAACAAAAGAATTCATTGAAAGAATGGGTGGTAGATGTTTATTACTTGCTGGAGATATAAAAGACACTAATTTCTGCGATAAGATTGTGGAAGAAACTATAAAAAAATTTGGCAAAATTGATATATTAGTAAACAATGCAGGAGTGCAATATCAACAAAAAAGTTTATTAGATATAACAGATGAACAATTTGATTTAACAATGAAAACCAATATTTATTCTATGTTTTATTTAACCAAAAGAGCTTTAAAACATATGAAACCAGGTGCGAGTATTATAAATGTAACATCAATAACAACTTTTAAAGGAGAACCAGAATTAATAGACTATGTAACAAGTAAAGGAGCAATTGTAGGATTTACGAGGTCACTTGCAACGAATTTAGCAGATAAAAATATAAGAGTAAATGCAGTTTCACCTGGTGTATTTTGGACTCCGCTACAACCAGCATGTTGGGAAGCAGAAAAAATACCAACACTAGGTTCAGACGCACCAATGGGAAGAGCTGGGCATCCTTATGAAATAGCACCACTATTTATATACTTAGCAAGTGATGATTCATCCTATGTTACAGGTCAAGTAATGCATATAAATGGTGGAGAGTACAAAGGATAAATACAAGACTTTGCAAACTGGTTGGTAGATTTTTAAATCCACACCTTCTATATTTGCTTTCCATCCTTTTGGAAAGGGAATATTCGGGAAATTATTGGATATTTGTTTGGCTCGTGTATAACCATAGGAATTTTTATTTAAGTTTTCGGTTACTAAATCAACGCCATCAGGATTTAACATAGGAACAATATAAAGACTTACATTATCAAATAATTCTCTAATATCATAATTAAAAACTTTTAGATTATTTACATAAGCTTTTGATAAAGTTTCTAAAAATTTCATAAGTAAAACACTAGTAATCCATTCATTAGCGTGTGTTGAAGCAACATACAAAACTTGATTTGAACCATTTCCAAATCTTACAACTGGGATGTTATTGCCTAAATTTGATGTTGCAATACTACTTATTTGTAAAAAAGGATATACAATTTTTAAACTAGATAAGTTTATTGTTAAAATGTTTGATGTATAGCTTATATCAGTTGGAACAATATTGCCAAATGGAACAATAATTGTTTCGCCAATTTGTAGATTATTGTAATCTGTACGAGGATTAGCTATAATTATTGAATTTACAGTAGTATTAAAATCTAATGCAATAGAATAGAAAGTATCACCAGGTTTTATATTATACAAATAATATCCTTGTATGTATGGCATAAGTGCATTCCAGGTTTGATTTCCAACAATTCCATCGGCATTTAATCCAACACTTTTTTGAAAATTAATTACTCCTTCTTTTGTTCTATTTCCAAAATTTCCATCAATATTACTATTAAAAAAATTTGCTTTTGTTAATGTACTTTGTAATAGTTCAACTTCTGGACCAGTTGAACCTTGTTTTAAAATATTCATAAAAATCACCTAAAATATATTATGAAAATACTTGTTATTTGTGACAGAATATTATAAAATAGCAATAATAAAAGGGAAATTTTACCCAAAATTAAATATCAAATGCAATAATGAGGTAAAAATGTTAATAGAAAGAGAGTTACAAGAGTTAGCAGAAAACAAAGAATATGATAAAGTATTTAATTATTTTCACGATGAATATACAGCTATGCTGCGTAGCTTTTTGAAAAGACACGAAGTCGAAGTAAAAGATTCAGATTGTTTAATAAATTACATATATAAAACTAGGGCATTTATGCCTAAATATACAACATACACAATACCAATTACAAATGCAATGTACAATGAAGATGTACCAGAAGATATGAAATTTGCATTGCTTATGAATAGTTATAAAATAGTTAGAAAGGCGTTTAGTGAATAATGAACAAAGATAGAACAGCAAAATTTTTAGCTTATGATGGAAAAGTTAGTATTATCTGCTCAAAAACAACAGATTTAATAGAATATATAAGGAATTTACATGACCTTACACCTACAACATCTGCTGCACTTGGTAGATTTGCCACAATTTCTGGAATGATGGGACATACAGATATAAAATCAGAAGAGGATAGTCTTACAATCCAATTAAACGGAAAAGGTGAAGCAGGTTCATTAGTATCAATTGTGCAAAAAGAGAATAATCAAGTGTTTATTAAAGCATATATTGATAATCCAAGTGTAGAACTACCACTTAAATCAAATGGTAAAATTGATGTGGGTGGGGCTGTTGGAACAGCTGGATATTTGAATATTATAAAAGAAAATTCAATTACAGAAACTGGTTATAATGGTTTAGTTCCATTAGTATCAGGTGAAATAGCAGAAGATTTTGCAGGATATTTTGCACAATCTAAACAAACACCAACAGTTTTGGCTTTGGGTGTTTTGGTAAATTCAAGTGGAATAAAATCAGCTGGTGGTTATATGATAAATTTAATGCCAGATGCTACTGAAAATGAAATAGAAAAAATAGAAAAAGCAATAGAGAAAGCTCCTTCTATTAGTGAAATGTTAGATAAAGAAAATTCTTTGGAAGAAATTGCACAAATTGTTACTGGTGATGAAAATGTTAAAAAAATTGAAGATAATTTAATTATTGGATATAGATGTGATTGTTCTAAGGAAAAATTTGAAAAAGGTCTTATTTCTCTTGGAAAAGAAGAAATAGAAAATATGATTAAAGAAGATGGAATGGCTGAAACAAAATGTCATTTTTGTAATACAACTTATTTATTTACGAAAGAAGATTTAGAGAAGCTTATAAATTAGAGGTGATATACAAAAGATGAAAAAATTTGAAGAAGTTCAAATGAATGAAAAAAACGAAAAATGGGAAAAAGCAATACACAGACAAGAAAAACTATATAATCCTGTTTTTGGAGCAAAAACAATGCGTACACAATTTGATAGGGATTATACTAGAACATTAAATTGTAACGCATATAGAAGATTAAAACACAAAACCCAAGTATTTTTTGCACCTCAAAACGATCATATATGTACTAGAATAGAACATGTAAATTTAGTGGAGTCAATAAGTCATACTATTGCAAATTATCTAGGATTAAATTTAGAATTGACAAAAGCTATTGCTATTGCACATGATATAGGACATAGTCCATTTGGACATCAAGGAGAACAAATACTATCTACTATTTCTGAGAGAGAATATAAAGAAAAGTTTTGGCATGCTAGAAATGGTTTGCATTTTGTGGAAGATTTAGAGCTTTTAAAAGATTATTCAGGAATTAAAAGAAATTTGAATTTAACTTATGCTGTACGAGATGGAATTATATCACATTCAGGAGAGCCGGATAGAAATGGTTTAAAGCCAAGGGATGAAGCAATAGATTTATCTAAATTTACAAAATCTGGAATATATAATCCATATACATGGGAAGGTTGTGTAGTAAAAATTGCAGACAATATTTCTTATATGGGACGAGATATTGAAGATGCTATACAAATGAATTTGCTTACTGAAAAAGAAGTAGAAAAATTTGACAAATTAGTAGAAAATATTAGAGTAAACAATTCTAATATTATCAATTATTTGGTAGTAGATTTATGTGAAAATAGTTCTATAAAAGATGGTTTAAAATTTTCAGATGAAGCACTTGAAACTATGTATCAAATAAGAAAGTTTAATAGTGAAAATATTTATAAACATAATAAAATACAACCAACTATAAGATATTTTACAGTTTTAATAAATGAAATATTTTATGCACTTAGAAATGAGTTTAATGGAAAAAATACTATTAAAAATTTAAAGAAAATGAAAAGATATTATCCTACTCTTGCAGAAGAATTTTCGTCTTGGCTTTCTAATTATGCAATTACAGAAGATAGAGATACAAAATTATATGATAATAAAATTATTTATAACTTAGAAAATTTAGAAGATTATAATAGAGCAATAGTAGATTATATGTCAGGTATGACAGATATATATATAGTAAAAATATATAATGAACTAATAAATTATTAAATAAAACAAATAATATATAAAAAGGAGGACGTTATGGTATATAAATTTAGACCTATGGGAGTTTGTTCAATGGAAATGGAAGTTGATATTGAAGATGGAGTTATAAAAGAAGCAAAAATAATTGGTGGTTGTCCTGGGAATACAGTTGGACTTTCAATTTTAGTAGCTGGAATGAAAGTAGATGAAGCTATTAAAAAGTTAAAAGGGATTCCATGTGGTACAAAGGGAACATCTTGCCCAGATCAGTTTGCAAAAGGTTTAGAGAAAATAAAAGAGGAAATGTCAATATAATGGATTTAATTCGTGAAACCAAATTTATAATGAATAAATATAATATCACAGCAAGTAAGAGTTTGGGACAAAATTTTTTAGTAGATAGTGAAGTTGTTTATGGAATTGTAGATAGTGCAGAAGTTTCAAAAGATGATTTGATTATTGAAATTGGTCCTGGACTTGGAACTCTTACTTCTGTTTTGCTTGAAAAAGCTGGAAAAGTTGTATGTATAGAATTAGATAAAAGAATGGTAAATATTATAAGTGACAGATTTTCATTATATAGTAATTTTGAAGTAATAAATGAAGACGTTTTAAAAGTTTCATTAAATAGTATTATAGAAAAAAACTTGAAAGAAAATAATTTAAAACAAGCGAAAGTTGTTGCGAATTTACCATATTACATAACAACTCCAATAATTATGAAGTTATTAGAAGATAGATTAAATTTAAGTAGTATTACAGTTATGGTTCAAAAAGAAGTGGCTGAACGCTTGGCAGAAAAACCAGGGGGAAAAGAATCAGGAGCGATTACATATAGTATAAACTATTTTGCAGATAGTGAAATAGTAATTAATGTTCCAAATACTTCTTTTATTCCTGCACCAGAGGTAAATTCAGCTGTAATAAAATTAACCTTACTAAAAAAGCCAAGAGTTACAGTAATAGACGAACCAACATTATTTAAAGTTATTAAAATTGCTTTTATGCAAAAGAGAAAAACTTTGGCTAATAGTTTGTACAATGGTAAAATTTTAGAAGATAAAGAAAAAGTTGAAGAAATGTTAGAGAAACTTAATATAGATTTAAAGATACGTGCAGAAAAATTAACATTAGAACAATTTGCACAAATTGCAGATTATGTAAAAAACACATAAGAGAGGTTGATTAAAATAGAAAAGAAAAATATAAAAAAAGTATCTAATAGTAAACTAGAAAAAAGAGAGAAGCAAGAAAAGAAAGAAAAAAGAAAAATGTTCATTAGATTAGCAATTTCGGGTTGTATTGCTACATCTGTTTTTTTAGTATTAGTTGGTAGATTATCATATTTGCAATTTGTAAAAGGAAAAGAATATAGTCAAATGGCATACAATCAACAAATGAAGAATAAGATAATCAGTCCGAAAAGAGGAACTATTTATGATTGTAAGGGTGAAGTATTAGCACTTAGTGTTTCAGTAGATACAGTTTCTATAAATCCAGGAAAAGTATGTTATAAAAATAATAAAACAGTCGAAAATGAAGTTCTTGCAGAAGGTCTTTCACAGATATTTTCTTTAAATTATGAGGAAACCTTAAAAAAGGTTTCAAGTGATAAAAGTGTTGTTATAATTGCAAAAAAGGTTGAAACAGAAAAAATTACAGAACTTGAAGAATGGATGTCAAAAAAAGGTATAACAACAGGTATTAACATTGATGAAGATAGTAAGAGATATTATCCATGTAATGATGTAGCATCAAATTTAATTGGTTTTTGTAGTAGCGATAATGTAGGATTATGGGGAATAGAAGAGCGTTGGAATGAAGAACTTACAGGTAAATCAGGGAAAATAGTTACTGCTAAAAATGTAAAAGGTGAAGCTATTTCTGATAAGAACGAGCAGTATGTTGAAGTAGAAAATGGAAGCAATATATATCTTACAATAGATGCTACTATTCAAGGTATTGCTGAAAAGTATCTTGAACAAGCCGTTGTTGAAAATAAATGTGGAAATGGTGGAAATGTAATTATAATGAATCCACAAAATGGTGACATATTAGCTATGGCTACATATCCAGATTATAATTTAAACGATCCTTTTTCTATTACACCAACTGGTTTAACGGAAGAGGAATGGGGAACTTTACCACAAGAAGAAAAAAGCAAAAAATTATTAAATGTATGGAAAAATAGAGCAGTATCAGATTTATATGAACCAGGTTCTACTTTTAAACTTATAACTTCTGCGGTTGCACTTGAAGAAAATATAATTACAACAGATCATGAAGGAGATTTTTTCTGCACAGGATCATTACATGTTGGAGATAGAGATATAAGTTGTTGGAAAACAGATGGTTCACATGGGGTTCAAACATTGAGAAAAGCGCTTCAAAATTCTTGTAACCCAGCCTTTATGCAATTAGGTCAAAAAATAGGTTGTAAATTATTATATAAATATTATGAAGCATTTGGATTGTTTTCAAAAGTTGGAGACGATATAGCAAAAGCCTATGAAGGGTATTTTTTTGATGAAAGTAAGATTGTACCAGTAGAACTTGCGACAATGTCTTTTGGACAGAGAATTACAATTACACCATTACAATTAATTTCAGCAGTTTCTGCAATTACAAATGATGGTGTGTATGTAAAACCAAGAGTAGTAAAGCAAATTGAAAATACAGATGAAAAAAGTATAGAAACAGTTGAAGTTGAAGAATTAAGGCAAGTAATTTCCTTAGAAACTTCTCAAAAAATGAAAAATATGATGGAATCAGTTGTTACAGAAGGAACTGGTAGATATGCAAAAGTTGAGGGGTATTCAGTTGGAGGAAAGAGTGGTACATCTGAACCACCTGTCAATAATCCAGAAGCAGGATATGTTGCATCATTTATAGCTATATCTCCTATTGAAAATACACAAGTAGTAGTATTAGTTATTTTATATGATCCTCATGGAGTATCACATCAAGGTGGACAAACGGCAGGTCCAGTAGCATCACAAATATTGTCAGAAGTTTTACCTATTTTGGGAATTCCGGCAGATACTACTGAAACTGTTGCAGAAGAAGATAGTTTGTCAGTTGTTCCAAATGTAGTTAATAAAACTGTTGCAGAAGCAAAGAAAACATTAACAGCTTTGGGCTTCAATGTACAAGTCAATATTAGTGGAGATGAAAATACTACTTTGGTTTCAGATCAGACACCAAAGTCAGGTGTGAAATTAAAAACTGGTGCTACAATTTACTTATATACAGCTGAAAATGAAGTGAGAGTTTCAACAACAGTTCCAAATGTTAAAGGAATGTCAATTTCTGAGGCAAGAAATACTTTAAGAGGAGCTAAATTAAATGTTTCTGCCGAAGGAACAAAAGGAATAGTTGTTTCGCAAGAGCCATCATATGAAACAGAACAAGAAGTTGGAACAGTAGTGCATATAGTTTTAAAAGAAGAATTAAAAGATGGACAATAAATAATAGTAATTATTTTAAAAGTAAATCATACAATTAATCGAAGAGGTGAATTGTATGATTTCTTTTTGTAAAATGCAAGCAACAGGTAATGATTTTATAATTATAGATTGTTTAAATCAAACATTTAGGTTTTCGTATTCTAACTTGACAAAATTTTTGTGCGATAGAAGATATGGAGTAGGTGCAGATGGAGTTATATTTATTGAAAAAAGTAATATAGCTGAATATAAAATGAGAATATTTAATCAAGATGGTACAGAAGCAGGAATGTGTGGGAATGGTATAAGATGTTTAGCAAAATATTTGTATGAAGAAAATTTTGTAGATGTCAAGAATTTTAAAATTGAAACACTATCAGGAATAAAAGAAATAGAAATAATAGTTGAAAACAAGACTGTTGTTTATGTAAAAGTATCGATGGGGAATCCTGTTTTTGAATTTAATAAAATACCAGTAATTTTTCCGAATGTTATTGAAAAACAATTAGAAAGCTTGAAAATAAATATTGAAGATAAAGAGTATATAGGTTTTCCTATGTCGATGGGAAATCCACATTGTGTTATTTTTGAAGATGATTTAAAAAATTTAAAATTAGAAGAAATTGGAAGCATTATAGAAAATTATAAATATTTTCCAAACAAAACAAATGTTGAATTTGTAAAAGTAATGAATAGAAACAAAATAAAAGTGATGGTGTGGGAAAGAGGAGTAGGTAGAACTTTGGGATGTGGAACAGGTGCATGTTCAGCGACAGTTGTATCTATATTAAAAAATTACATAAATAATGAAGTAGTTGTAGAGTTAGAAGGAGGAATTGTTAAAGTAAAGTATGATGTAGATACCAATAGTGTTATTCTTATGGGAAATGCTGAAAAAGTTTTTAAAGGTGAAATAGATATTTGAAATATTAAATAAAAAAGATGAATATAGATTTTTGTAACTATGTTCATCTTTTTATTGATATAAATTATTTTATATTTGAGATTGACAATTAATTTATTAAAGGAGTTTTCTCACCAGAATTAATCATTTCGTCAATGATTTTTGTAATAACTTGTCTTTCATCATAAGGATATTTAACTCCATTTTTTTCAAGATATAAGTCATTTCCAAGACCAGGAATAACTATTACATCTCCTGGTTCTGCAATTGAAATAGCATATCTAATTCCTTCTGTTCTATCAACAATAATTTTATAAGGTTTTCCAGTTGGAATTATTCCTACTTCTATTTCTTTTAATATTTTAAGTGGATCTTCTGTACGAACTTGATCAGACATAAGAACAGTAAAATCTGCAAGTCTTCCAGAAATTTCTCCCATAACAGGTCTTTTGGCAGCATCTCTATCACCACCAACTCCCCATGCACATATAATTCGTTTTTTTGCATAAGACTTTACAGAAAGTAAAATGCTTTCCAAACTTGATGGAGTATGAGCATAATCTATAAGTATAGATAAACCTAACTTATTAGGTACAAGTTCACTTCTACCTAATACTTTTAAATCTTTTAAAGCTAATCGTATTTCATCTGCGGTAACTCCGAAATGTGAGGCAGCAGATATAGCACCTAAGGCATTATAAACACTAAATCTACCTGGAATACTTGCTTCAATTTTTTCTTCTTTACCATTAAAATTGATAGTGAAATCAATAAAGGAATCTGTAATTTTTAAACTACTTGGATTAGCTTTTATATCTGCTTCATTGTCAATAGCAAAAGTAGTAATTTCTTTATTTGGTAATAATTTTGGAATAGTGCATGTTTTTTCATCATCATTATTAATAACACCATATTTTGCTTTTTCAATTAAACTAAGTTTTGTATTAAAATAATGTTCCATTGAAGGATGTTCTTTTGGACTAATATGGTCTTCACTCAAATTTGTGAAAATGCCTACTTCAAAATCGCAACCAGTAACACGATCAAGCATAAGTGCTTGTGAAGATACTTCTAAAATGACAATATCAACATTTTCTTTTACCATTTTAGCTAAGTTTTCTTGAATTTCAATACTTTCAGGAGTTGTTCTGTCAGTATCATATAATTTTTCTTTACCTATATATACAGCAATACTTCCAATTAATCCTACTTTATATCCATGAGCTTCTAAAATAGCTTTGGTCATAAAAGTAGTAGTAGTTTTTCCTTTGGTTCCAGTAACACCAATAATTTTTAGTTTTTTTGCTGGATAATCATAAAAAGCACAAGCAGCTTGTGCTAAAGCCTTTCTCGTATTCTCTACTGAAATAATAGGTATATTATAAGAAAGATTTAATTTATTAATATCAACATCTGGTTCTACAATAATAGCTTTTGCACCATTTTCAATGGCACTTGGTATAAATTCTATACCATTTTTTGTAAATCCATTTATTGCTATGAATAAGCCACCTTCCTTTAATTTTCGAGAGTCTGAATGTATATTAGTTATATCTAAATTTAGATCGCCAACTTTATTTTTTACTTCAATCTCTTTTAGTAAATCGATAAGTTTCATATATAAATACCCTCCTTATCTTTAAGATGAAAACATTATATAACTAAAAGTATTATTTGTAAATAAAGTAAAAATATAATTTTAAATAAAAAATAGGCCTCCACTCTTGCGAGCTTTGGCCGTTCAATGACTCGGCGTAAATATAGACATCTCCGAGATGGAGATGTTTAGTGGAATATCCCTTGGAATATTCCTTTGATTATGTCACCGAACACGGCAAGCAAAATCAATGCAATAATAATGACAAGTAATACCGGCCAGTATTTGATGATTAATTCTAATTCTAAAACAAATAATTTATACATTAATTTCAGAAAGAAGAATAAACCAACAAAAGCGATGACTACAAGAAATATCATTGTCAAATTGCTCATGACAACACCTCCATAATATTAAAATTTCAATGAACTAAATAAATTATAGCATAATGTAAGAAAAAAGTAAAATTTTAGTAAAAATGTGTTGACTTTTATATTCAATAATGATAAACTAATAATCACTCACCCATAGAATTAGGAGTGAGAGTAGTACTTTAAAAATTTTTTAAAAAAATTGAAAAAAAGTGTTGACTTTAAAAAATAAAAGTGCTATACTAAATAAGCTGTCGGAAAGATAGCTGGAAAGTACATTGAAAAATAAACAATAAAATATCCTTTAAGAGAAACCAAGCGGTAG
>CAPPGO010000008.1:73779-78559 GCA_948678575.1 uncultured Clostridia bacterium | reverse complement strand
TTTCAAGTTATGCATTAAATCAAGTAAAATGGGCAGTAGGAGCAGGAGTAATAACGGGAAATGAAAAAGATAAGACATTGAATCCAAAAGGAAAATCAACAAGAGCCGAAGCAGCAGCTATGTTTGAAAAATATTGCAGAAGAATAGGTAGATAATAAATTAAGAGCAAAAGCAAATAAAAAAATAATGCTTTTGCTCTTGTATTAGTTGAAAAAAAGTATTAGATTGTGTTATACTAGATAAGTAAATAATTATAAGATTTTAGGAGATAGATATGAAAATAGGAATTGTAGGACTTCCAAATGTTGGAAAAAGTACTCTTTTTAACAGTATAACAAAAGCAGGAGCTGAATGTGCTAATTATCCTTTTTGTACAATAGAGCCAAATGTTGGTGTTGTACCAGTTCCAGATGAAAGAGTAGATAAACTTGCAGAAATTTATAATCCACAAAAAGTCACAAAAGCAGTTGTTGAATTTGTTGACATTGCAGGGTTAGTAAAGGGTGCAAGTAAAGGTGAAGGTTTAGGAAATAAATTTTTATCACATATTAGAGAAGTAGATAGTATTTTAGAAGTAGTAAGATGCTTTGAAAATTCAAATATAGTTCATGTTGATGGAAGTGTTGATCCACTTAGAGATATAGAAACTATTAATTTAGAATTAGTTTTTGCAGATTTGGAAACAATAGAAAAAAGATTAGACAGAGCAAGAAAAATGTTAAAAGCTGACAAGAAGTATGCTTTTGAAGTAGATACATTAGAAAAAGTAAAAACAGCCTTAGAAGCTGGAAAACCAGCTCGTTCATTAGATTATATAGATGAAGAAAAAGAGGTATTAAAAGAAGCTTTTTTACTTACTTTAAAACCAATTATGTATGTTGCTAATGTTTCTGAGGAAGAACTTTCAAATCCAGAATCAAATGAGCAATTCAATAAAGTAAAAGAATTTGCAAAATCTGAAAAAGCAGAAGTTATTCCTTTATGTGTTAAAATTGAGGAAGAACTTAGTACATTAGAAAATGAGGACAAGCAAGAAATGCTAGAAGCCCTTGGACTTGAAGAATCTGGATTAGATAAACTAATAAAAGCAAGCTACAATTTATTAGGACTTATGTCATTTTTAACTGCTGGGGAGCCAGAAGTTAGAGCATGGACAATAAAAATTGGAACAAAGGCACCACAAGCTGCTGGAAAAATTCATTCAGATATTGAAAGAGGATTTATTAGAGCAGAAGTTATTTCTTTTGATGATTTAATGAATTGTAATGGTTCAATGGTTACAGCAAGAGAAAAAGGAGTTATTCGTTCAGAAGGAAAAGAATATATCATGCAAGATGGAGATATTGTATTATTTAGATTTAACGTTTAAAAATGTCGAATATAAATAATGTTTGACGATTTTTTGTAAAAAAATGCAAAAAAGATAAAAAAATACTTGCAATAGAAATTTATTATTGTTATAATATTAACAGATTGAATAAAAACGTTATGTTTTAGTATAATAAATATAGTAGAGTGAGGAGATTGTGAAATGAAAAAATTATTAAGTGTAATTTCAATTTTATTATTAATATTGGTTATTGGAAGTGTAAGTTCACTTGCAACAGAATTAAATTCAGATAATGAAGCAGAATCAGGAACAGTTCAAATTGGTTCTACTAATTCAAATAAATCAAGTTCAAACACAAATAAAGCAAATACAAGCAAAGTAAATGCTGCTAAAAATAATGTAGAAGAAAATGCTGTTGGTGCTACAAATACAAACAAAAATAAAACTAACACCAATACGAATAAAGCCAATACAAGTAGTTATAATTCAACAAATAGTTCAAGTAATTCAAGTAAATTGCCTTATGCTGGTACAAGCACAACATCAGTTGTATTAATAGCAATAGCATTTATTGGTTCAGCAATTTATGCTTATAAAAAAGTATCAGATTATAATCTTTAATAAAATATAAGAAAGAAGCTGAAAAGGCTTCTTTTTTATTATGTAGGAAAGTTCTATCGAACTTTTCGAAATAACTATTTATATAAATAATAGTAAAGGAAATTATTAATAAGTATGACAAAATTTTCAAAGATATATATAGAAATAACAAATAAATGTAATATGAATTGTTCTTTTTGCACAAAAATTTCAAGAAAAGATAAAATTATGACAGTTGAAGAATTTGAAATAGTAGTAAGAGATGCAAGTAAATTTACTTCTTTAATAGCATTACATGTAAAAGGAGAACCATTATTACATCCAAATTTGAAAGAAATTTTAAGTATAAGTGAGAAATATAATTTGAAAGTTAATATAACAACTAATGCTACTTTGTTATTGAAACAGCTAGATACAATATTATCATCTCCAAGTATAAGACAAATTAATATATCTTTACATTCTGCTGAACAAAGTGGAATAGATGAAGATGTTTATATAACAAATATTTTTAAAGCCGTTGATGATATATGTAATAAAACTAATATTATTATTTCATATAGACTATGGAATTTGGAAAACTTAAAAAATAATAAAATAAATCAAAGTATTTTATTAAAATTGGGCAATAAATATCATATTGAAAATATTATAGAAGAAGCGCAAAAAAATGAATTTATAGAATTGGATAGAAATGTATTCTTAAATCAGGATATAGAATTTGAATGGCCAGATATAAATAGAGAAATTATTTCAAAAACTGGAAAATGTTATGGACTTAGAAATCAAATTGGAATATTATCAAATGGAGATGTTGTTCCATGTTGCTTAGATGCAGATGCGAATATTTTTTTAGGTAATATTTTTGAACAATCATTAGAGGAAATATTAACTAGCAATAGAGCCAAAGATATAGTTTCTGGTTTTAAAAGACATGAACTGATAGAAGAGTTATGTCAAAAGTGTGGTTTTATAAATACTAGGCTTTGTAAATAAAGTAAAATAGTATGACAATATTTTATGTAAATATATGCAAAAAGCTCTTGCTATTTCACATAATTCGTGGTAAAATAATTACAAGTTTAGAGAGAGTTTTACAAAAGATACAAATAAAATTTTTATTTGTGTCTTTATTTTTTTAAGATTAAGAGGGTTGCAAATGGAAGAGCTAAATTTTAAAGATGTACTAACAATTATATGGAGAAAGAAAATAAGCATTATTGTTATTATTACTATTTCAATTATTATTGGTAGTGTTTATACTTTTAAATATACAACACCACGCTATAAATCAAGCGCGAGTGTTATTTTAGGTAAAGTTAGCTCTGCATCTAATGGAGAAGTTTTAGAATCTGAAAAAGATATTACGATGTCAGATTTGAACTTAAATTCTAGCTTAATTGATACATATAGTGAACTTGTTAGAAGTAGATCTATAATGGAATCAGTTAGTCAAAGATTAAATCATACTATTAGTGTGGATAGTCTTATGGAAAGTGTTTCAGTAGCAAGAGTTGGTTCATCAGATTTATTACAAGTGACAGCTACTAATAATGATCCAGTTATTGCAAAAAATATTGTAACAGAAGTTGTAGATGTTTTTTCTGAATATGTTAAAGAAATATATAAAATTGAAAATGTTTATATAATAGATCAACCTTCAATTGAGTATGTCCCATATAATATAAATCATGTAAGAGATATAGCTATTTCAATTCTTATGGGACTTATTATATCAATATTATATGTGTATATATATTCTTTTGTGGATAATACAGTAAAAAGTTCGAAAGATATAGAAGAACTTTTAAATGTAAAAACTTTAATAAATATTCCTTTTGATAAGAATAAAAAAGAAGAATTAATTACAGTAAATGATAGTAAATCTATTATATCAGAAGCATTTAAAACTTTAAGAACTAATATACAATTTAGTAATGTAGATTTAAAAGGTGCACAAACATTACTTATTACTAGTTGTTTGCCATCAGAAGGAAAAAGTTATGTATCAGCTAATTTAGCTATTACTTTTGCACAAGCAGGAAAAAAAGTTATATTAGTAGATTCTGATATGAGAAGAGGAAGACAATCGAAAATATTTAAAGTTTCAAATATGAATGGACTTTCAAATTATATTTCTAATATAGATTCAAATGGTATGGAAATAAATTGGAATTTAGGTGAATATATAAAGAGAACTGATATTAAAAACTTAAATATTATTACAGCTGGTAGTGTGCCACCAAATCCAGCAGAATTATTAGCTTCTGCTAGATTGAATGAATTAATTGAATCATTGAAAAATTATTATGACATAATTATTTTTGATGGTGCACCAATTTTGCCAATTACTGATTCTTTGATTTTGGGTAGAGTATTAGAAAAAGTAATGTTAGTTGCAGAAAATAATAAAACTAAAAAAGATAATTTGGTGAAAGCTAAATCTAACATAGAAGATGTTGGAGGAAAAGTAATTGGTATAGCACTTAACAAAGTTGATGTTAGTAATGGAAAATATGGTGATGAATATTATTATTACTATTCTAGTCAAGATGAAAAAACTAATACTTTTAAAGAAAAAATTTGTGCTTTTACAAAAGAAAAAATTGAAAAAACACATAATTGTTTTGAAAACTTAGTAAAAAAAATAAAGTCTTTAAATAAAAGAATATCTGATGTAAATAAATCAGAAAAAATGAATAAAATTGAACAAAGAAAAATAGAAGCAGAAAAAAAGAAAGAGGTTCAAAGAAGAATTAAAGCTGTTGAAATAGAAGAAAATAAAAGAAAAATTCAAGAAAGGAAAAGACAAGCAGAGGAAAAAGCGAAAAGAGATGCAGAAATTGCAAA
>CAPPGO010000008.1:0-73680 GCA_948678575.1 uncultured Clostridia bacterium | reverse complement strand
AAATGCGTGAAGCAGAAAAACAAAGAATAGAACAAGAAAGAGCAAGACAAGCAGAGGAAAAAGCGAAAAGAGATGCAGAAATTGCAAAAATGCGTGAAGCAGAAAAACAAAGAATAGAACAAGAAAGAGCAAGACAAGCAGAAGAAAAAGCGAAAAGAGATGCCGAAATCGCAAAAATGCGTGAAGCAGAAAAACAAAAAATAGAACAAGAAAGAGCAAGACAAGCAGAAGAAAAAGCGAAAAGAGATGCAGAAATTGCTAAAAAACGAGAAGCCGAAAGACTAAGAAAAGAAAAAGAAAGATTAGCATTAGAAGCTGAAAGAATAAAGCAAGCAAAAATTGAAGCCGAAGAACGAGCAAAAGAAGATGCAATAATGGCAGAAGAAAAAGCAAGAAGAGAACAAGAAGAGCAACAAAGAAGAGAAGAAGAACGAACAAAGAAAATAGCCATTGCCGAAGAAAGAGCTAAGGAACGAGCTCAAAAACGAGCAGAATGGAACAAAAAAGTTAATGTATTTAAAGGCAAAGCACTTGCAAAAAAAGATGAAATTAGTGAAGAAATAAAATTAAAAGCAGAAGAATATTCAAAAAAATATAATGATTACAAAGCTATAAAAGCTGAGGAAAATAAAACTAAATTAGAGGAAAAGGCAAAACGTGATGCAGAAGTTGCTAAAATTCGTGAAGAAGAGAAAATAAAAAGAGAACAAGAAAGAAAAATTCAAGCAGAAGAAAAAGCAAAAAAAGATGCAGAAATTACTAAAATCCGTGAAGAGGAAAGAAAAAAACGAGCAGAAGAAAGAAAAGCTATGCAAGCAGAAAAGGCAAGGCTAGCTGCTATGCAAGCAGAAGAAAAAGCTAAAAAAGAACAAGAACTTGCTCGTATGCGTGAAGAAGAAAGAAGAAAAAAAGAAATTGAAAAGATAAAACTTGCAGAAGAAAAATTAAGAAGAGAAGAAGAAGCTAAATATACAGAAGAATATTTAGTAGAAAATTTATATCCAAAAACTAAATATAATAAATTTTAAAAAATACTTGATAAATTTTAAATTTATATATATAATATCAATGTAATTAAGAGGGAGTAACTATAATTTATTAACCAACATATCCGATTATAAATCTGGTTAGTAAACCCAATATTGAAGGGAGTGAGACTTTTAAAGAAATATAATTCTTTAAAAGTCTTTTTGTTTAGTTATTTACTTTAAAAAATTATGGGAGGTTTTTATGGGCAAAAGATGGTTTAATCTTACAACAGAAGAAACAGCGAAAGAACTTGACGCAAATCTGATTCAAGGTTTAAGCTCTGATGAAGTTGTAAAAAGAAGAGAAAAATATGGCTCAAACGAACTAAAAGCTAAAAAGAAAAAAAGTTTATTAGTAAAATTCTTAGAACAATTTAAGGATTTTATGATTATTGTACTTATTATTGCAGCAGTAGTTTCAGGAATTGTGGGAGTACAAGAAGGAGAAGGTTTTACAGATTCAATTATTATTTTGATAGTAGTTGTAGTAAATGCTATCATTGGTGTAGCACAGGAGAATAAAGCAGAAAAATCTTTGGAAGCACTTCAAAAGATGAGTAGTCATGTAGCCAAAGTTATGAGAAATGGAAAATTAGAGGTAGTTCAATCAGCTGACTTGGTTCCAGGTGATATAGTAATTTTAGATACGGGTGATTTTATTCCAGCAGATTTAAGAATTATTGAAGCAATTAATTTAAAATCACAAGAATCTGCAATGACTGGTGAATCTGTACCAGTAGATAAATTTGCAGATAAAATTGAAGATGAAGAAGTTAGCTTAGGCGATAGAAAAAATATACTATTTTCTTCGAGTTTAATAACTTATGGTAGAGGAAAAGGTATTGTTGTTGAAACAGGTATGAATACAGAAGTTGGTAAAATAGCTTCTATGATTAATGAAACCGAAGATGAAGCAACACCACTTCAAATAAAATTAAATAATTTAGGAAAAACATTAGGAATTGTAGCATTAGCAATATGTGTACTTATATTTTTTGTAGGTACTTTATATGGTAAAGAACCAATCCATATGTTTATGACAGCTGTATCACTAGCTGTTGCGGCAATTCCAGAAGGATTGGCAGCAGTATCCACAATAGTTTTAGCTATTGGTGTACAAAGAATGGTTAAAAGAAATGCTATTGTAAAAAAATTACCAGCAGTTGAAACATTAGGAAGTGCATCAGTTATTTGTTCAGATAAAACTGGTACACTTACTCAAAATAAAATGACTGTTCTTAAATTTTTCGTAAATGGAAAATTGTCAGATATTGAAGAAATTGGAAATTTGGATGCAGAAGGAAAAAAGGTTTTAGAAGCATGTATGTTATGCAATGATACTAAAATTGCAGAAGACGGAACTTTAACAGGAGATCCTACGGAAACAGCATTAGTAGATATGGGATTTAAGTTAAATTGTACTGATGAAATATATAGTGAAATGCCAAGAGTTCAAGAAATTCCTTTTGATTCAGATAGAAAATTAATGACAACAGTAAATAAGCAAGGCGATAAATATGTAGTATATACAAAAGGTGGACTTGATGAATTATTAAATTGTTGTAAAGGTTATTCTTTAAATGGAGAAATAAAAACAGATTTAGAAAACTATAAGAAAATTGTCATAGAAGCAAATCAAAAATTAGCCGAAAATGCTCTTAGAGTTTTAGCAATGGCATATAAAGAATTAGATCATATGCCAACAGACAAAGAAATGGAAAAATTGGAAAGCGAATTAATTTTTACAGGTATGGTTGCAATGATAGACCCACCAAGACTAGAAGTTAAAGATGCAGTTAGCAAATGTATTTCAGCTGGGATAAAAACAGTTATGATTACTGGTGATCACAAAATTACAGCTTCTGCTATTGCAAAAGAATTAGGTATTTTACAACCAGGTGATGAAGCAATAACTGGTAGTGAATTAGAAAAAATATCTGATGAAGAATTAATTAAAAGAGTTAAAAATATATCAGTTTATGCAAGGGTTTCACCAGAACATAAAGTTAGAATTGTAAAAGCTTGGCAAGCAAATGGTGAGATAGTTGCAATGACTGGTGATGGAGTTAATGATGCTCCAGCATTAAAAAAAGCAGATATTGGTTGTGCAATGGGAATTGTTGGTACTGATGTTTCAAAAGAGGCAGCGGATGTTATTTTAACAGATGATAATTTTGCAACAGTAGTTTCAGCAGTTGAAGAAGGTAGAAGAATATATAATAATATTTTAAAAGCAATACAGTTTTTATTGTCAAGTAATATTGGTGAGATTGTTGTATTATTTACAGCAATTATGCTAACACCAATTTTAGCAAATAAATTTGGTATTACATCAGAATATATAAGCGCATTAGAACCATTATTACCAATTCAAATATTATGGATAAATCTAGTAACAGATTCATTACCAGCATTAGCATTGGCAGTTGATCCAGCAGAAAAAGATGTTATGAATAAAAAGCCATTAAAGAAGACAAAAGGAATATTTACAAAAGGAATGACTTATAGATTAGTATATCAAGGTATAATGATAGGTCTACTTACACTTATAGCATTTATTTTAGGATTAGGTGTAGATGGAGATCCAGTATATAAAATACAAGTAGGTCAAACTATGGCATTTACAGTTCTTGCATTCTCAGAACTTGTACATGTATTTAATGTAAGAAATAATGAAAAATCATTATTTACTACAAATCCATTTAATAATAGTAAATTGTTATTAGCGATTTTTTCATCATCGTTATTGATGTTTGCAGTTATATTAATTCCAGCATTGAGAAATATTTTTGGAATTGTATTACTTCCAATAGAGAATTTATTTGAAACAATTTGCTTGATTTTGGCACCAATAATTGTTGTAGAAATATTCAAATTATTAAAAATAAATGGAAAAGAATAAATAAAAAAAGAGCCTGAAAAGGCTCTTAAATTTTCTAGAAATATACATTGCAAAATTGAAATATTGTTGTATAATATATAAAGGAGGTAATAAATATGTTATATGATAACAACGAAGAAACTCGATTAGTTAATGTATATAATAATCATGAAAAATTAAATATCAAAAAAGTAGCAATTTTTATTACTTCTGTGTTAATGTGTTTTATAGTTTTAGTTGGAAGTTTTTTGTTAAGTTATAATAAAATGGCAAAACCAACAGAAGATACAGAATCTACATCAACAGAGCCAGTTGATGTAGATGTACCCCATGAAGAAAAGGCAATAAAAACAGAACATGTCCAAATAGCAAAACATAACATAGAAAAAATGAAATCAAAATTTATACCAGAATATAATGAAAATGCACAAGAAGATATAAAAAATTTGTATTTTTCAACAGAAAAAGTAGCATATTTAACTTTTGATGATGGACCTTCGGCAACAATAACACCGCAAATATTAGACATATTAAAAAATGAGAATGTACCAGCTACTTTCTTTGTAGTAGGTGCAAGAGTAAATAAATATCCCAATTTAGTAAAAAGAGCTTATGAAGAAGGACATTATATAGCAAATCATGGATATACACATTCATATTCAGAAATTTACAAATCATTAGATACAATTTTTGGAGAATATGTAGATTGTGAGAATGCTGTAAGAAATGCACTTGGGATAGATGATTATAGAATGTATTTATTCAGATATCCAGGTGGTTCAGCTGGTGGAAGATATTCAGATGTAAAAAATGAATCTAAAAATGTATTAAATTCTTATGGAGTTACGTACACAAATTGGAATTGTATGACAGGAGATGCAGAAGGAAAAAATACAGTTGAAGAACAATTAGAAGAGTTAAAAGCTACAATGGAGGGTGATGACACAATAATTGTTTTAATGCATGATGCTAGTGATAAACAAGTTACAGCAGATGCTTTACCAGAAGTTATAAGATATTTAAAAGAACAAGGATATACATTTAAAAATTTTTATGAAATATTTTAAAAGAGCTATTCAATGAAGAATAGCTCTTTTTACTATGCTAATGCAGAGTATATAAAATCGATTATAAACAGCAAAGAAAAAATATAAATTATAATTGATACATTTTTGTATTTTTTATTTATTATATTACTAATTGCATAGAATAAAAATCCAATTTCAATTCCAGCAGTAATAGAGTAAGCAAATGGCATGATAACAATTGTGAAAAATGCAGGCAGTGCTATACTAATATCATCCCAATCGATAGTTTTTACAGAACCAATCATTGAAACTCCAATCAAGATTAGAACAGGGGCTATTGCTGCCATTGGTACACAAGCAACTATTGGGGCTACAAATAAAGATATAGCAAAACACATTGCAGAAAATATAGCTGTAAGTCCAGTTCTACCACCAACTTCAATTCCAGCACTGCTTTCTACATAAGTTGCGACATTACTAGTTCCAAGTAATGCACCAATACTTGTTGCTATTGAATCAGCAAATAAAGCTTTTTCTAATTTGACTGGCATATTTCCATTTTCATCAACTTGAAAAATTCCAGATTTTTTACCAGTACCAATAAAAGTTCCAATACTATCAAAAATATCAGAAATGCATAGTGTGAAAATTGTCATAAAAACGGTTACAATTCCAGCTTTTGCAGTAAGTAAACCACTTAAATCTAATTTTAGTAAAGTAGGCTCAATAGAAGGTAATATTGTATAATTAGAGAAATCTGGAAGTGATGTAACACCAAGTGGAATTCCAATTAATGTAGTTAATATAATTCCAATTAAATAAGCACTTTTAACCTTTTTTAGTACTAATATACTTGTAATTATTAAGCCAATTAAAGCTAAAATGATTGCTGGTTGATTAAAAGTTACTAAACTAGGAATAGTAGAACTACCAGTAGAAATTCCATTTGCTACATTTTCGACTGAAAATTGCAACAAATTTGCATTTCTAAAACCTGTATAAGTAATAAATAGACCAATTCCAACGGTGATAGCATCTTGTAAAAATGGAGGAATTGCTTTTATAAGTTTTTTTCTAATACTTGTAGCTGTAACTAATATATTAATTATTCCACAAATAAAAACCATTGCAAGTGCTTGTTGCCAAGTAAAACCAAGACTTCCACAGATAGTGTAAGTAAATAATGCATTAATTCCTAAACCTGCACTTTGAACATATGGGACATTTGCAACAAGTCCAATAATTAAAGTTCCTATAATAGAACTAAGAATTGTAGCGGAGTATATTGAATTATAATCCATACCAGTTTGTGATAATATTTTAGGATTAATAAAAATAATATATGATATAGATATAAAAGTAGTTAAACCAGCTATTAATTCTGTTACAATGGTAGTATTATTTTCTTTTAATTTAAAGATTTTTTCTAACATATTTTTTCCTTCCTAAAAATTTTTATATTTTTTCTTAAATTATATCATATATTTAAAAATTATTTAAAATATATTTTAAATTTTACTAAAAATAATATTGAAATAAAATTTCATGTATGATATATTTTTAAATATGTTAAATATACAAATGAAAATTAATAAAATATAGGAAAATGAGGATGAAATGGAAGAGATAGATTTTAAAGAACTGTTAAACTTAATTTGGAGAAGAAAAATAATAATTGCAATTCTATTAGTACTTGGAACTATATGTGGTTATATATATAATAATAATTTAGCAACGCCAATGTATCAAACATCTACAACAGTGATTTTATCTGTTAAAGGAGATAAAGAAGAAATCACTTCTAACGAAAATGAAACTGTTACAAATGATGATATTCAATTATCAGAGAATCTTATGGATACATATCAAAAAATAATTAAAAGTAATGCTGTTGCAAGTGGAATAAAGGAAAATTTGAAATCTGATTTATCAGAAAAAGATATAAGTAATTCAATATCATTGAAAAATGACTTAAATACAATGGTTATTGAAATAATGGTAGAAAATGAAAGCCCTGAAATGGCGGTAAAAATTGCTAATGAAGTTCCAAATGTGTTTTTTGAAAAAATTTCTGGAGTATATAATATAAATAATGCAGAAGTATTAGATAAAGCAGAAGAGCCAACAGAACCATGTAATATAAATCCAATAAAATTTGCTGTTATGGGATTTATAATTGGTGGATGCATTTCTACATTAATCATTTTTGCTGAAATGATATTTAATGAAAAAATAAAAACAGAGCATGAAGTTGAGGAAAAATTAAAATTACCAGTTCTTGCAAAATTAGGAACAGTTCCAGAAAAGGAAGTAAACTTAGTAACAGCAAACAATTCATCTTGTAGTGAAGTTTTTAGAGTTTTATTATCTAACATAAAATATTTGAATCCAAAAGTTATTTTAACAACTAGTTGTAATCCATCAGAAGGAAAGAGTTTTGTTGCTTCTAATATGGCGATTACATATGCGAGAAGTGGAAAAAAGACTTTATTAATTGATTCAGATATAAGAAGAGGTAGACAACATAGTATATTTCATATAAATCCATATAATGAAGGAATTTCAAATTTAATACAAGATAGTAGTGATAATATTGATTTCGACAAATATATAACACATGTTGAAACAGTAGAAAACTTAGATATTATTACAAAAGGAACTGCTTGTATAGATTATTCAAAATTACTTTATACAGATAAAATTATGCAATTAATTGAACAATTAAAACAAAAATATGATTTTATAATAATAGATGGTACTCCAAAATCATTGGTAGCTGATGATATTGCATTTTCAACAGCAGTAGACTATACGATATTGGTTGTAAGATATAATAGAGCACTTCTTAGTGAAGTAAAGAAAATAAAAAATATGGAAACTGTAAAAGGGAAAAAATTAGGTGTTGTACTTAATGGTATGCCTGGAATAAGTGGAAAATATCAATATAGTTATTATAGATATAATAATACAAATCAATTAGTTGTTAAGAAAGTAAAAAGAACAGGAGAATTAGCAAATCGAAGAATAAAAACAGGTGATAGATATTAATATTAAATAGGCATATCTTTATATGATATGTCTATTTTTTTCATTTTTGTATTGACTTTAAAACTTCATTATGCTAAAATATTAATGTTGTTAGAGATAATAACAAATAATAATAATTAATGCGGTAGTGGCGGAACTGGCAGACGCGCTAGACTTAGGATCTAGTGGGAGACCGTGGGGGTTCAAGTCCTCTCTACCGCACCACAAGCAATTTTCGTCGAACTTTTTGAAAGTCTTAATATAACTTAATTTTAAGACTATAAAAAATTTGATGAACACAAAAATCTTATTCCAACTCTTATGGGTTGGACTTTTTTTGACTAAAACTATTGAAAAAAGGAGGTTTTTGTGATATTATGTTACATATTATTAAAAAACAAATCAATATGAGTGATGAATTACACTCTAAAATTAAGTGGGCGTGTCGTATAAACTCCATTAAACAGCAACCTGAAATCATTAACGGGTGTTTAAGAATAATTGAACATACGAATTTAGCGTATGTAGAGCCCCATAGAGTAATCATAAATAACAAATTATTGTTATTCTTTAATGAACATGATTACTTCTACGTAACAGATTTAAGGACAAAGTATCCAATGTCCAAGTTACAAGAATACATATCATAGGAGAAAACGGCAAAACATTTTAGAGTTTTAAAAAATTATACTATATTGGTTTATTTGTGTTTTTTAAGAGAATTAAAGAGATAGTTAATAATAAATATAAAACTCTAAAGTGCTAATAGCCAAACCTATGCTATGTGGCACTTTTTTTAGTTGCCTTTCTATTCATAATTTGGAAGGAGGAATATTTATAGAATGAATGGAGAAACAAAAAAGGCAGGAATTTATATTCGTGTAAGTACAGAAGATCAAGCAAGGGAACGGATTTAGTTTAGGAGAGCAGGACGAAAAATTAAAACAGCTTTGTAAATATAAAGAATATGAGATATTCAAGGTTTACAAAGATGCAGGAATTAGTGCAAAAGACATGGAACACAGACCAGCTTTTCAGCAAATGCTAACTGATATGAGATCAGGCAAAATCAATTATATTGTAGCCTATAAATTAGATAGAGTTACAAGGTCTGTGAGAGATTTAGAAGTGTTAATATCAGACTTAGAAAAGCATAATTGTTATTTGGTGTGTGATAGAGATGATGTAAATACCTCGACCGCTAATGGTAGATTTTTTGTGCGTATGCTAACAGTGTTATCTCAGCTAGAAATTGAAATAGTAAGTGAAAGAACAAAATTTGGATTAACAGGTGCTATAAAATCTGGTCATATTCCTAATAGGTGTCCCCTTGGCTACAAAAGAGAAGGCAAAAAAATGATAATTGATGAAACTACAAAAGATTTAGTAATTAGAATATTTAATATGTATTTAGAGGGCAAAAGTTATCAAACAATAGCAAATATTCTAAATGAAGGACAGGTACCAACACTTACAAAAGCAAAATGGAAAGATTCCACAATAGAAAAAATGATAAATAACAAAATTTATATGGGAGATTATGAAAGATTTAAAAGAGTTGGAAAAGAACAAGGAAAAGAGCCTGTAATTTATAGAGATGTTGTAGAGCCGATTATAACAAGGGCTATGTTTGATGAAATACAAGCCCAAAAAGAGAAAAACCAAAGAGCATTTTGTAGAGATAGAGTTTATATATTTATGCAAAAGCTAATATGCCCAAAGTGTGGAAAGCTAATGACTTGTAAAGGAGCAGGTGGTAAAAAGAAAAAATATATGTATTATCATTGCACAGACTGTAAGCTATATTTAAGAGAAGATTTAATTGAAAATGTAACAATGAATTTGATTATGAATTTAGTGGAATACGATATGACAGTAAAACAATACTTCTTCCCTGTTTTAGCAGATAAAAAAGAACGTGATACAGAAAAATTAGATAAAGAAATTGCAAATTTGAAAAAACAAAAGGATAGGATTAAAGAAGCATATATAAAAGGGATTGTAGAAGTAAATGATTTTTCAGAAGATTATAGAGTAATTGAAGAAAAACTAAACCTATTGGAAGAAAAAAGAATACAAGCAATCGACTTAAATAAACAAACCTTTTCCACACAGCAAATAATGGCTGATAGAGATGTAGAAAAAGAAAAACTAATTCGTTCTAATCAATTTTATGATATGCTAATCTTTCAATGGAATAATAAAACAAAAGAAGAAAAACAAGAATTTATTTCAAAATTTATAGAAAATGTTACGATTGATAAAAACGAAAAAGGCATTTATGAATTAGTAAATATAAAATTTAGAAGCAGTTTTATTGAACAAATATGTAAAATTTTAGATTATGGAATGGTTGATTTTACATCTCCTTGCACAATAGGAAAAGAAGAAACTTTGATTACTACAACAGTACAAATGGATAAAAAAGAACTACAAGAATATATGGACAGATTAAGCGATTATTATGAAGTTTCATATTATGAATTAGATAGACCAGATGCACCTAAAAAAGGCTATCAAAAGAAATATTATAGGATGCCATACAAAAATGAAAATGGAGAAAGACTATTCAAATTAGTAGAATTAATTGCTAATGATAAGAGCTTTCCTATTCAAAAAGATAATCATATTATAGGCGAAATTCGTGTAAAAGAAAGAGAAAAAGTTAGTTAAAAATAAAATTATGGAGGTAAAACAAATGGAAAATAAAGAAATAAAAGAAAATAAATATGGAATTGAGTACACAAAACAAGGCGATTATTATATGCCAAATTTAGTATTAGAAAAAGAAAAAATAGCATTAAACAAATATGGTAGAGCAAGATTAAACTATCTAAAAACAAATAAAAAAGCAGAATATATGATAATGTTTACAAAGGAACACTTAATAATCATCTAAAAGAAATTCAAGAAACAGCTCAAAATAGATTAGATTTTATGATAAATGAATTAGTAAAAAAAGAAAATATTACAGAAGAATTAAAAGCAAAAGACCAATTAGCTTGGGTAGCAGCAATGAACTCTATTAAAGCACAAGCAGAAGAAATTATATATAATGAGTTGATTTATGTGTAAAAATTTATTCTAATTTATAACTAATTTGCAGTAAATTAAGAATAATCACCAAATATGAAGTGTGAGTACAACCTAAAAATATTGATTTAGCAAGCAACGTATTTGTACTCACGCCACAAATACCAATATTGAATGGGACAAGTCCCAAACCCTAATATAAAAATAGAAAGCGAGATGAGAAATTATAAGAAATAGAAATATAAAAATAAATATCTTTTTGAATGAAGAAGAAAATAGAATATTAAATGAGAAAGTAAGAAAGTCTGGATTAAATAAATCAGAATTTTTTAGGAAAATAATTTTAGATTATCAGCTAAAAGAAAAACCAGATGAAAAATTTTATGAGATATTATCACAACTTCGTGGTATGGCAACAAACTTAAATCAGATGTCAAGAGTTTATAATCAGTATAAAGGCTATGTAAATGAAAATAAGTATGCAACTTTATATAATCAAATACAAAATTTTATACTAGCATTAGAAGAAGGTTATCTTATACCAACAAGAAATAAAAATGTTAGTGGGTGGTAATTAAATTATGGCAGTAACAAAAATATGGAAAGTAAAAGATAGATTAGACATAACAATAAACTATGCAGTAAATCGGAGAAAAGACGGAAGAAAGATTATATGTATCAGGTATAAACTGTATGCCTGATACATCATACCAAGAAATGATAAATGTAAAAAAGCAATATTTTAAAACAGATGGAATACAATGCTTTCACGCAGTACAATCTTTTGTAAAAGGAGAAATAACACCAGAACAAGCACACGAAATTGGTATTAAACTTGCTGAAGAATTATGGGGAGATAAATTTCAAGTAGTAGTTACAACACATTTGAACACAGATAATTTGCATAATCACTTCATACTAAACTCTGTTTCTTTTTCAGATGGCAAGAAATTTTGTAACACTAAAAAAGATTATGCTATTATGAGAAAAACATCAGATAGACTTTGTGAAGAATATGGATTAAATGTATTATCGCAAGAAGAAAAATATAATAAATATGCTACAAGCAGTTTATACAAGGAACTGATGAAAGATTCTATTGATTATGCAATAGCAAATGCAAAAGATTACAATGAATTTATAAAGATACTACAAGATTTAGACTATATAGTTACAGACAAAAATAATACTCTATCTATAAGGTGTGATCCATACAAAAGAAACACAAGAATTGAAAGGCAATTTGGTAATAAATACTCAAAAGAAAATATATACAAGAGAATATTAGAAACACAGCCACTATACCCATATTCTTCTAATCCCATGATACTGATTACTAGAACTTGTGAGAATTATAATAAACAAAAAGAAAAACATTATCAAAATAAAGGTTGTATTGCCTATCTTATATATCAATATGAGAAATTATTCGGTATCAGTACAGAAAGAGCTTTAAAATCGAATATAACAAAAATGACACCAGAACTAATAGCAGAGATTAAGAAAATGGATGAGTATTCTAATCAAGCAAGATTTTTAGCAAAATATAATATAAAGACGGAGCAAGAATTACTAGATTTTGAAAAATCTGCTTATGAAAGAGTTAACCCATTGAAAAGTAAAAGAGAAAATCTTTGGAAAAAACATAAAAGAGCAAAAACAGATGAAGAAAAACAAACAATAGAAAATGAAATTGTAGAGCTTTCAAAACAGATTACTCCAATTACAGAAGAAATAAATCATTGCAATAATATAAAGCAAAGGATGGAAAGAATTAAGAAACATCAATTACATGAGCAAATTGAACATGAAAAAGCACAATTTGAGAAAGAACAGGAAAAGAATAAAAAAGACAGAAATAAAACAAGGTAGATTATTCTATCTTGTTTTGTTATATAAACTATTTGACTACCTAGCTATTGTAAAAAGCAATGCTTTATATTATAATTGAATTGAATTTTCATGTTAGGAGAAATGATAATGGAGCCAAAAGTGATATTTGAAATTCCTGTTTATTCTATGAGTGAAGAAAAATTTTATAAAAAATGGGAAACTTCCAATGAATCTAGTATAAAACACTTTTTAGAACTTAATGATGAAATAGGAGATTATGAAAGATGGTTAAAAAGATTTAATTTGCCACAATCTATTTGGAAGTACAATCAAATTGTAGGCTATATACAAATTATTATAAAAGGAAAAGATATAATTTTTGACTTATGGCTATGCAAAGATAAAAGATACTTTTATAATACAACTAAAAAGCATTTCATTGAACCTATGCCTGCAAATGGACTGCATTTTTTTACTAATACTATGACAGATAGAGAGATAAAAATTGAGATTGAAAGATTTTTGAAAATAATTGAAAAAGATTTTATAAAGAAAAATATGTATTTAGATAAAACGATTTATAACAATTTAGTAAATAACATAAATATAAAAAATATGTTATAATGATGAAGACAAATAGTAATTTGTAGAGGTGAAAAATATGTTTAATGAAATATGTATTTATGAAGTAAAAATAAATAAACAAGATGAAGTAGAAGCACTAATGAAGGAAGTAGCAGAGTTTTATAAATCTCAAAAAGGTGTTATTGATGTTAAATATATAAAAAGGACTCATAGACAAAAAGCCTTTAATGCAGTTAAGGAAGGAATCCCACCAGTTAAACTAACTAGATATGTTGATAAAGTTACCTATATTCTACACTGGACTTTAGAAAGTAAAGAAATTCATGCAGAGGTATCAAAGTTAGGTATAGAAAAATTTTATAAAAGATGGAATAGATGTTTAATTACAATGCCTAAAATTATATTAGGTGAGAATATAGTTTAACGAGATAAATTACAAGTTGTAAGTTAGATTAAATAGTTTTAACAGTAAAAAATTGTGAAAAAATTATATTTGACAAAATAAAAAAATGAATGTATAATAAAGATAGAAAATGAGTAACACAAAGTGTGTTGCCGAGAATATGTTTAATAAACCATTTCACTCGCCAAAGCAGAATGGTTTATTTTTTATTGCCTATGAAGTAACCAACAGATGATGATTAACAAGGCAACATTTATGATAGTCATTGCTACTAATCCGTAGAAAAGTAGATATGTAATAATTATTAATGCTGATTCTACCATATTAACCACCTCCTATATTCAATCTCACAAACTAAGTTGTGGAGGTTTTTGTAAACACTAAGTTGTCAAAGGTGGCAACACACTCCGCTTATTCTCATTTTCTATATCTACAACTATACAACATTATTAGATAAAATACAAGCGAACAAAACAAAATTTTGGAAATATTATTTTTGTTTTAGCTCTTGTAATTTCTACTATTTTATGTTACATTAAATATAGTCAAAAAACAAGTTTGCAAATATAATTCTTGCAAACTATTGATATAACTATAATTAAGAGTTGAAAATAGATATTTTTTGTCCTAACGATTTCGCAAACGTGTCTAGTTAGGGCACCATTAAAAGCAGATTTAAAAATCTGCTTTTTTTGCATGTAAGGTTAGTAAAATCAGTCTACATAAAATTATATGAGTAATTTTTAGAACTCTACTAATTGTTGTTTTCCTCACTCAACGATTAGTATGTTTACTTTTATAGATAAAGACTTTACAATAATATTAAAGGAGGGTAAAATATGGAGCAAGCAAAGGTAGGAAAGTTCATTGCTGAATGTAGAAAAAATAAAAATATGACACAAGCAGAGCTTGCAGAAAAACTAAACATTACAGATAGAGCAATATCAAAATGGGAAACTGGAAAAGGTATGCCAGATTCATCAATAATGCTTGAACTATGTAATGAACTTGATATTAGTGTAAATGAATTATTAAGTGGGGAGATGATTGAAATGAATAATTATGATAAAAGAGCAGAAGAAAATCTTTTGAATTTAAACAAAAGTAATGAGCATAAGAGTAAAATGTTGTTACAATCTGGAATTGTGATACTATTATTAGTTTTAATAATTATAGTTATAGGATTATATAAATTTGCAATACAAATTTCTAAATCAAATCTTGATAGTACATTAACAGATGCACAAAGTATTTATGAAATAAATGTTAGAATTAATGAATTAGAAGAAAAAGTTAATGAGTTAGAAAAAAACTATAATATTGAATAATAATATATCAAATAAATAGTCATACAACTCTTTGGCTTAGTTGTTGAAACTATTATAGTATTTGCCTTAATTATAGTCGAATTGCTTTATTTAATCATTAAGTAAATGAATAATTTATACTTTGAGAAAAATAAAATAAATATCTACCAGTTGTATTGGTGGATATTTATTTTTTGTGAAAATTACTAATTCCTATGAAAAAGAGAAATAAAATAGTAGTATTGTTAATATTAATTCATTATACAGAGGAAAATTTTCAAATATGTTAGAAATATGTAGAATGATAATTAAATATATGATAATATTTAATTATTAAGGAAAGTCGTAGTAAAATAGTAGTATAGAGGGGATAAGAAATGTTTTCAAAAATGGGGAAATATAAGGCTTGTGGAATATTTTCGCAAGGTCATTGTGTTCTAATTGCTATAACAATAAGTAGTATTATTTTAACATTAAAGCATACAATGTCGAAAAGTAAAGAAGATGTCTGTAAAATAATAACAAGACTAACAATAATCATGTGTATATTAGAAGCTATTAAAATAATTTATAGTATATCTCAAAATTCATTATATAATGTAAATACATATTTACCATTGTATTATTGTAGTATATCACTATATGCAGGCTTATTAAGTTCTTTTGGAAAAGGCAAGCTAAAAAGAGTAGGAGATGTTTTTTTAGCTACAGGTTCTATAATTGGAGGAGCTATTTTTATAATATATCCATCAACATCATTAGTATATTATCCAGCTTTCCATTTTTTTAGTATTCATAGTTTTTTGTTTCATGGCATAATGGTATATTTAGGAATATTAGTAAATAAAACAAAATATATAGAGTTAAAAAAAGATGATATAAAATATTTTGCAAGTTTAGTTGGAGTTATGTGTTGTGTGGCATTTTTTATAAATAATATTTTCGATAGTAATTTAATGTTTATATCACAAAATTTTAGTATTGCTCCAATTGAATTTTTATATAAAGTTACTAATGGAAGTTTTTGGTTTAGCTTAATTATGTCATTAGGACAAATGACAATTCCATTTTATCTTACTTACTACATATTAAAATTAAAAGATAGCAATAATTTATAATATTTGAAGAAATTATATAGGGAAAAAATAAAAATATATTTGTTGAAAAATTAGAAGTAGATAATTTTATGCATTTGTGTGATTATGAAAAAAGTAAAAAATTTAATAGATTGTATTATTAGTAAAATAGTTGAAACTTACTTGCTTTTTATGTATAATGATGTAGAATTTGGAGGAATTTATGAGAATAGGAATAGATATTGATGGAGTTTTAACAAACATAGGTCAGTTTGTTATTGATTATACAAGCAAATATTGTGTTGAAAATAATATTGAATATACTATTGGTGATATAGATTATGATTATTGTAAAACATTTAATATTAGTAAAGAAATTGAAGATAATTTTTGGAATGAATATTTAGAATATTATGCTGTAAATGAAAAGGCTAGACCATTTGCATCAGAAGTTATAGAAAAGTTAAAAAATGATGGAAATGAAATATATATAATAACTGCTAGATGGCTTACTAACAGAGGTGATGAGCTAGGTGACAACATGAGGGCATTAGTAAAAAAATGGTTATCAGAAAACAGAATAGTATATGATAAATTGATTTTTTCAAAAGCAGAAAATGAAAGAAAATCACAAGAAATTATTGAAAACAAGATTGATTTAATGATTGAGGATAATCCAAATAATATAAAGGAATTATCACAAATTGTTCCTGTAATTTGCTATGTTACAGAATATAATAAAAACTGTGTAGAAGATAAAATAACAAAATGTTATAGTTGGTATGACATATATAGAAGTATAAAACAAATATAATAATATAAACTGATTTAATATAAAAAGAAAGAGAAATTGAATAAGATATGGATAGATTTAAGAGTGTAAGATTAGCAAGTATTTTGGGAATAGCAGGAAATGTATTTTTACTTGTAATAAAAGCAACAGTAGGTTTGCTTACTGGAAGTCAAGCAATGATTGCAGATAGCTTTAATAGTGCAGGAGATATTTTTTCTTCTGTTATGACTTTTATTGGAAATAAAATAGCAAGTAAACCAGACGATGAAGATCATAATTTAGGTCATGGAAAAGCAGAATACATATATTCAATGTTTATAAGCATTGTTATGATTGTGATGTCTTTAATTATAATAAAGAATTCTGCTACTAGCATTTTTTTCCATAATAAATATGATTTTTCAGTATGGCTGGTTATAGTATGTGTTATAACAATTGTTATTAAATTGTTTTTGTTTTTATATACAAATAAAATAGCAAAAAAATTGAATAATTTATTGATAAAAGCTAATTCAGAAGACCACAGAAATGACTGCATAGTAACATTATGTAATTTAATTTCGTGTTTGGTATCTTTAAAGGGAATTTATTGGATTGATGGAATTGTGGGAATTGGAATTGCAATATGGATTTTAGTTTCTGCCATTAAAATTTTTATCCAAAGTTATGATGTTTTAATGGATAAATGTATTGATGATAATACAAAAAAAGAAGTGTTAGACATTATTAGTAAACACAAAGAAATTCAAAAAATAACTCACTTTAATTCAACACCAGTAGGCTATAAATATCAAATTTCATTTTCAATATTTGTTGATGGAAATTTATCAACATTTGAAAGTCATGATATTGCAGATAAATTAGAAAAAGAGATTGATAAAGAAATAGAAGAGGTTTATTTAACTGTAATTCATGTAAATCCAATTTAGAATAGCTTAAAGTTTTTTGTTCATAATATTATTGAAAGGAGAATAATATTATGGATGAAGATGAAACAACAAAATATGGTGAATTTATTTGTTCTTATGATATTTGGTTGCCAATAGATAAGCAAAAAGAGCAAGCAAAAAGAATGGAAAATATGACGAAACAAAAGAAATGATATTGTAAATTTTTTTCATAAGATATATAATAAATGCACAAAAGATAAGGAGGCAATAAATTGAAATATTTATATATCTTAGAGAGTTTTTTATCGTTAGAACCAATTGAAGTTATACTTAAACTTGTTGTAATATATATTTTAGCTGGAATTATAGGATTTGAAAGAGCTTCTTTAAGTAAACCAGCTGGTTTTAGAACTCATGTATTAGTTGGGATAAGTGCTGTACTTACTGTTATATGTGGGGAAAAAATATCAGAATTATCTGGTGGAACAGATTTTAGCAGAATACCAGCACAATTATTATCTGGAATAGGTTTCTTAGGAGCTGGAACTATTTTAAGAGATGGGTTCAATGTAAAAGGTCTTACAACAGCAGCTAGTTTATTAGTTATAACTTGCATAGGATTATGTATAGGTGCTGGTATGTATTTTAGTGGATTAATTGCAACAGCTGTGGTATATATAGTTCTTAGACATTCTAGTTCAATTTCTGAAAAAATAGGACATTTTCATGATATCAATTTGCATATTGAATCAACTAATCCAAAAGAAATCATGCTAGAACTTCAAGAATTATTAGATAGAAATAAAATTGAAGTTCAAGAAATGAACATTGATAAAGGTGATGAAAATACTATAAAAACTGTTGAAATTACAGGAAAACACAGAGATCCAATAAATAAAAATAGATTATTGGCTGATATGCTTTCAATAGATACAGTAAGTAAAGTGTTTGAAATAGAAGAAATACAAGAATAATATTGACAAATTACAGATAAAAGTGATAATATATTTATATTAAAATTAATATAAAAAGCAAAGAAAAGGACAATATAAATAAGCAAAAACCAAAAGAGAGCTAATGATTGGTGAGATTTTAGCAGGAAATAACTTATTTATTATCACCTTGGAGCTAATATACCAAAAGAAGTAAGTATATTCGTAATTCTGCGTTAAAGAAATTAGAGGAAAATTATTTATTATAAGATAATTTTTAAATTTAGGTGGTAACACGGTCATTCGTCCTATGTCGAATGACCTTTTTTGTTTTTTTAAATATAAAGAAAAGGAGACAAAATTATGAACGAAGAAAAGAAAGATTACAGTCAAACATTAAATTTGCCAAAGACAGATTTCCCAATGAGAGCAAATTTACCAGAAAATGAGCCTAAAATCAAAGAAAGAGTTTTTGATAAGGGAATATACGAAAAAATGTTGAAGAAAAATGAAGGAAAAGAGCCATTCGTTTTACATGATGGACCACCTTATGCTAACGGTGAAATTCATTTAGGACACGCATTAAACAAAATTTTAAAAGATACAATAGTTAGATATAAAAATTTAAAAGGATATTATACTCCATATATTCCTGGTTATGATACACATGGTATGCCAACAGAGAAAAAAGCAATTGAAAAATTAGGTTTAAATAGGAATGAAATACCAGTAAATACATTTAGAGATACATGTAAAAAATTTACAGCTGAGTATAAAGATATACAAACAGAAGGATTTAAAAGATTAGGAGTACTTGCTGATTGGGAAAATCCATATATTACTTATCAACCTCAAATGGAAGCAAAACAAATTGGTGTTTTCTCTAAAATGTATCAAAAAGGTTTTATTTATAAAGGATTAAAACCAGTTTATTGGTGTACAGATTGCGAAACAGCTTTGGCTGAAGCTGAAATTGAATATAAAGATGTAAATTCAAATACAGCTTATGTTAAATTCCCAGTAAGAGACAGTAAAGGCTTATTTGATGTAAAAGGTACTTTTGTTGTAATTTGGACAACAACACCTTGGACTTTACCAGGTAACATGGGAATTACAATTGGTGCTGATTTTAAATATGCAATTGTTGATATTGGAAAAGAAAAACTAATAATGGCAACAGATTTAGTTTCAAAAGTAATGGAAAAAGCTGAAATTGAAGAATATAAAATTGTAAAAGAATTTGAAGGAAAAGAATTAGAAGGAGTAATTTGTAAACACCCATTTTTTGATAGAGATTCAAGAATAGTTCTTGGTAGTGATGATACAATTTTAGTTGAACTAGAAACTGGTACAGGTGCTGTACATACTGCTCCTGGTTATGGTAAAGAAGACTATTTATGTGGTTTGAAAAATAATCTTGAAATAGTAGTTACAGTAGACAGTAAAGGTGTACAAAGAGGAGAAGAAGCTGGACCTTTCAAAGATATGTATTATGCAAAATCAGATAAAGAAATTATAAAATGGTTAGATGAAAATGGACTATTACTTGTTTCTGAGAAGGTAAATCACTCATATCCACATTGTTGGAGATGTAAAAATCCAGTTATATTCAGAGCAACAAATCAATGGTTTGCTTCTGTTGATGGATTTAGAAAAGAAACATTAGAAGCAATAAAAACAGTTAAGTGGTATCCATCTTGGGGTGAAGAGAGAATTACAAAAATGGTTGAAGATAGAAACGATTGGTGTATTTCTCGTCAAAGAACTTGGGGCGTTCCAATTCCTGTTTTCTATTGTAAAGATTGCGAAAAAGAATATGTTACTGATGAAAGTTTAGAGAAGGTTCAAAAAATATTTAAAGAAAAAGGTTCAAATGCTTGGTTTGAATTATCTGAAAAAGAACTTATGCCAGAAGGAGCAAAATGTTCTAAATGTGGATGTACAGAATTCAAAAAAGAAACAGATATTATGGATGTTTGGTTTGATTCTGGTTCTACACATGAATCTGTTTTAGCAGAACGAGGACTTCCACCAGCAAACTTATATTTAGAGGGAAGTGATCAATATAGAGGTTGGTTCCAATCATCAATTTTAACATCTGTTGCAACAAAAGGTGTAGCACCATATAAAGAAGTTATAACACATGGATATACTGTTGATGAACAAGGCAGAAAAATGTCTAAATCATTAGGAAACGGAATTGCTCCACAAGATGTTATAAAAGAATCAGGAGCAGATGTTTTGAGACTTTGGGTTTTATCATCAGATTATAAATCAGACATTAGTGGTTCTAAAAACATTATAAAACAAGTTACAGAAGTTTATAGAAAGATTAGAAACACAGCTAGATATATTTTAGGAAACATTAGTGATTTTGATGTTGAAAATCCAGTTGCATACGAAGATTTACAAGAAATTGATAAATGGGCATTAACAAAACTTAATAAACTGATTAAAGATTGCACAGATGCTTATGATAACTATGATTTCCATAATGCATATCAAGCAATAAATCAATTCTGCGTAGTAGACATGAGTGCTTTCTATTTAGATATTATAAAAGATAGACTTTATACTACTAAATCAAATTCAGTAGAAAGAAGAGCTGCACAAACAACAATGTATGAAATTTTATCTGCATTAGTAAGAATATTAGCTCCAATGGCTTGTTTTACAGCAGAAGAAATTTGGAGTTATATGCCACATAAAAAAGATGAAAATACAGAAAGTGTTATGTTAGGATATTATCCAAAGGTAAATAGTAAGTATGAAAACGAAGCTATTGCACTAAAATGGTCTAGATTGATAAAAGTAAAAGATGCAGTTGCTAAAAAATTAGAAGAAGCAAGAGCCAACAAAGAAATAGGCCTTTCATTAGAAGCAAAAGTAATATTATTTGCAGAAGGTGAAGAATATGAACTATTAAAAGAAAATGAAAATATTTTAGCAGAAATATTTATTGTATCTAAGGTAGAAATTAGAGATAATAGACGCAATGAAGATAAAGAAGTTGGTCTTGGTGTTAGAGTTGAAAAAGCTTCGGGAGAAAAATGTGAAAGATGTTGGATGTATTCAGAAACAGTAGGAGAAAATAAAGACCATCCAGGTATTTGCCATAGATGTAGTGAAAACCTAAAATAATAAAACAATAACAAATTGATTTGTAAATCTAATAATATTAAAAGTCTAACCTAGTGTTAGACTTTTGTAATATAAATGTAACTCAAATTTTATTGTATTTGTAAATTTTTAATTATACAATTAATTTATATATATATGATAGGAGAGGTATATATGAGCGGACTAAAAAAGATTTTTGTTATTTTTACAGTAGCAATAATTTTAGCAACTATAAGTAATTTTATGCTTAATAAAGCAGATGCAATAGATGAAGAACAAAAAAATTCAAATTCTGGTGTAAAGATTGTTGATAATGTAAATATGTTAATTTAAAAATATTTGTGGAAAGATATTGATTTTTCTGTTTTCTTATGTTAAACTATAATAGCTGACAAAATTAGTCTTGGAGGAATTTTAAATGGAAATAGTAAAGAATATAATAATTGGAATATATTTAGTAATTTGTGTTGCATTAATATTTTTAATAACTAAACAATCAAAGGAAGATAGTGGAGCATCTGGAACAGTTATGGGAGCATCAGCAAGTAACTTCTATGAAAAAAATAAAGGTAAGACAAAAGAAGGAAAAATGAAAAAAGCAACAATAATATTAGCAATAGCATTTGCAGTATTAAATATAGCTTTGGGAATTATTTATGTTGTTTAAGTAGAGAAATATTAGGGGCGGCAATTAGCTAGCCCTTTTAATTTTGAAAAAAGGAATTGGTTATGGGAAATAAGAAAAAAAGAAAATATGAAGGAATTTTTCGTGCAAATGAAAAAGGATATGGCTTTGTGGAATTTGAAGTAGAAGACATGGAAGATGTATTTATACCTTCTAAAAGTGTTAATGGTGCTTTGAATGGTGATACAGTGTTAATAAACATTTTTAAACCTAAAACAAATGAAAGAAGAGCAGAAGGTAAAATAGTAAAAGTATTAAAAAGAGATAAAGACACAATTGTTGGAATATTTCAAAAAAGTAGAAATTTTGGATTTGTAGTTCCAGATGATAAAAAGTTTGATACAGATATATTTATTTCAAAAAATAAATGTTTGAATGCGAGAAACAATGATAAAGTAGTAGCTAAAATTATCAAATATCCAGAGAAGGGTAAGAATGCAGAAGGAGAAATTGTTGAAGTTTTAGGTAATATAGACTTGGCAGGAGTGGACATGCTAAGTGTAATAAAAGAATTTGATTTGCCAAATGAATTTCCATTACCAGTTACATTAGAGGCAATGGGAATTCCACAAGAGATAGACAAAAAAGATATAAAAAATAGAAAAGATTTTAGAGACATTCATCCAATTTTTACTATTGACGGAGAGGATGCTAAGGACTTAGATGATGCTGTTTTTGTGCAAAAAAATGAAGATGGAACATATTTGTTAGAAGTTCACATTGCAGATGTAAGTTACTATGTTAAAGAAGATTCTATTTTAGATAAAGAGGCAATAAAAAGAGGCACTAGTGTATATATGTTTGATAGAGTAGTACCAATGTTACCATTTGAATTATCTAATGGAATTTGTAGTTTAAATGCTGGTGAAGATAGATTTGCATTGTCTTGTATAATGAAAATTGATAGTAGTGGAAATGTTATATCTTCTGATGTTTGTAAATCAGTTATTAGAGTAACAGAAAGAATGAGTTATACGGATGTTTATAAAATAATTACAAATTCTGATGAAGAAATAGTTAAGAAATATGAAAAATATATATCTTGTTTTAAAGATATGGAAGAATTAGCTCATATTTTAAAAGATAGAAGACTAAAACAGGGATATTTGAACTTGGATATTCCAGAAAGTAAAATTGTTTTAGATGACAATGGTAAAGCTATTGAAGTAAAGAAATATGAATTGAATTTTGCAAATGAAATAATTGAACAATTTATGCTTACGGCAAATGAAACAGTGGCAGAAAAATTTTATTGGTTAGAAGCACCTTTTATATATAGAGTGCATGAAGAACCAGAATTAGAAAAAATAAACGAAGCTAATAAGTTTTTATTTAACATTGGTTATAAAATAAAAGCAAGTAAGGATAATGTTAGACCAAAAGCCTTTGCGGAAGTTTTGGAGAAAATTAAAGACACAGAATATGAAAAAGTTATTTCTACATTAATACTAAGAGCTTTAAAAATTGCTAGATATGAGGCTGAAAATAAAGGACATTTTGGAATTGCAAGTAAATATTATTGCCACTTTACTTCTCCAATTAGAAGATATCCAGATTTATTTATTCATAGAATTATTTCAGAATATATTAAAAACGGCTATCATTTGAATGAGGAGCACATTCAAGAATTGGAAGGTAAAGCTATAAAATATGCAGAAAGTTCATCCGATTGTGAAAAAGTTGCAACTAAGGCTGAAAGAGAAGCAGAGGATATTAAAAAGGCTGAATTTATGGAAGATAAAATTGGTGAAGAATTTGATGGCATTATATCTTCTATAACAAGTTTTGGAATGTTTGTTGAGCTTGAAAGTACAGTTGAAGGCTTAATAAGATTTGAAAGTATGGGAGCTAATGAATATTATATTTATGATGAAAATAGAAAAACTTTGGTTGGAGAAAAAAGTAATAGAGTATTTAAAATAGGTGATAAAGTAAAAATTAAAGTTATTGAAGCTAATAAATTAATTAGAAAAATTGCTTTTGAACTTGTAGAAGAAAACTAATAATATATGCAATGTTTTCAGTAAAATAGGAGAAAAATAAAATATGTTAAAGAAAAATGAGGAATATATTGTAGATATAATAGATAGTGGATTTCAAGGAGAAGGAATAGCAAAGCTTGATGATATGCCAATTTTTATACCTAATGCAATAAAGGGTGAAAAAATAAGAGTGAAAATTTTGAAAGTGCTTTCTTCACATGCTTTTGGAAAGACTATGGAAGTTATTAAAAAATCTGAACATAGAAAAGAGGAAGATTGTGAAACCGCAAAAATGTGTGGTGGATGCAGTTTGAGACATATAGATTACGATTTTACAATGAAAATGAAGAAAGTAGCCGTAGAAAATACTATAAGTAAAGTATTAGGTAGGAAAATTGCAGTTGACGAAGTTATAAAAATGGAAAATCCTTTTAATTATCGTAACAAATTGCAATATCCAATAGGAGTAAATAGTGACGGAAAGACAGTTATGGGAGTATATGCTTCTAGAAGTCACAATATAATAAATACAAAAGAATGTAAAATCCAAGATAAGTTATCACAGGAAATAGCTAATTCAATACATGATTTTATAGTAGAAAATAAAATAGAAGTTTATAACGAAAAAAGTTTATCAGGCAGCATAAGACATATAATTATAAGAATTGGCAAAAAGACTAATGAAATAATGATAACTCTTGTTACAAATACAGAGAAAATAAAAAATGAAAAAGAACTTGTAGAATATTTAATATCAAAATATCCGGAAATTAAAACAATTGCAAAAAATATTAATAATAAAAATACAAATGTAATTTTGGGAAATAAAACAGAAATTATTTATGGTGATGGATATATATATGATATTTTAGGAAATAAGAAATTTAAAATATCACCACTTTCTTTTTATCAAGTAAATCCTATTCAAACAGAAAAATTATATTTAAAAGCAGTAGAATATGCTGATTTAACTGGGGAAGAAACAGTATTTGATTTATATTGTGGAATAGGGACAATAGGAATTTTTGCATCAGATAATGTGAAAAAAATATATGGAATTGAAACTATACCAGAAGCAATAGAAGATGCTAAGGAGAATGCAAAAATTAATGAAATTGAAAATAGTGAATTTTTTGCTGGTGATGTAGAAAAAGTTTTGCCAGAATTAATAAAACAGAGAAAATTATCAGCTGATGTTGTTTTTATTGACCCACCAAGAAAAGGTTGCGATAAAATTGCATTAGATACTTTGTTACAAGTAATGCCAAATAAAATTGTATATGTAAGTTGCAATCCAGCAACTTTGGCACGAGATTTAAAAATTTTGGAAGAAAAATATGAGTTAAAGAAATTAGCTATTTGCGATATGTTTGCATTCACAAGCCATGTTGAATGTGTTTCGGTGTTAAATTTAAAAGAAACTTTGGATATTCAGGTATAATATGAATTTTAAATAGTAGTATTTTTGATACAAATGTGATATAAATAATTTATAAGAGGAGGAAGAATATGTTAAAAGAAAGATATGAAAAATGGACAAAAGAATTTATGGAATCATGGAAAGAGCTAGATTGGAAAAGAACATTAGAAACATTGGATAAGAATGTTGAATATTATGAAAATCCAATAGATAAGCCATGTGTAAATTTTGAAGAAGTAACTAATTTATGGAATGTAGTTGCAGATAATCAAAAAGATATAAATTATAAATTTAATATAGTAGCATTTAATGAAGATATTTGTATAATAAATTGGCAAATGACTAGAACAATGACAAAAACAAGTACTAAACAAGAAATAGATGGAATTTTTCAAATATCAATAAATGATGATGGAAAATGTACATATTTTAAACAATGGAGATTTACAAGGTAACATTTGGAGGTAATAAAGAGAGATGGGAGAAAAGAAAATTGTTTTAGTAATAGGAGGAACAAGTGGTATTGGTCTAGGAACAATAGAATATTTATTAGAACAAGATAACTATGAGATTATTTCTCTTTCAAGGGGAGATAAAAATTTATCTATTGCTCAAAAAAAGTTATGTACTAATGCTAACAGAGTGACTTTTTTACAAGGAGATATTAGTAAAGAGCAAGATTGCAAAAAAATATATGAAGAAATTGAGAAAAAATATAATAGATTAGATGGGTTAGTAAATTCAGCAGGAATTATAAAGCTGGGTGGAATTGAAGAACAATCACTAGAAGAATGGAATAATTCCATCAATATAAATTTAACTGGAATATTTTTACTAACAAAAACCTTGTTACCATTATTAAAAAAGGAATCAATCCATCAATAGTAAATATTTCATCTATGTCATATCAGAAAGAGCAGGAGGTTCAATTGCTTATTGTGCAAGTAAAGCCGGAGTAGATATGCTCACAAAATATATGGGACAAGAACTTGGCAAATATAACATAAGAGTTAATAGTGTAAATTCAGCAGCAGTATATACTAATATTTATATAGCAAGTGGTGATTATACTCAAAAAGGATATGATAAATGGTCAGAAGATAAAAAGAAGTTGTATCCATTAGGAAGAATAGGAGATGCCAAAAAAGATATAGCATCAACAATAGAGTTTTTATTATCAGACAAATCATTATGGACGACAGGTTCAATATATCTTGTAGATGATGGTAAAAGTATATAGATAGTTTTTAAGTGTGCTAATAGAAGAAAAGAAGGTATAAAGTGAGAATGAAAAATTATATAGACAATAATAGATGTCAGTATATATATACTGATGTCTATTTTTTTACTTTTAAAGATTTATAAAAAATTAATAGTTCTTTTGAATTTAGTTGTAAGTTTAATTTATTGTAAAATATTGAATTTTATGATATTGTTTTAGCAGAGAAAAAATTTAAACTGTTTAATTATTAAAAGTAAATCAGACTATTTGTTGTGGATAATTCGTTTTTTATAAAGGAGATAGTATATGAAAGTTATAGAAAAATTTTTAAAAGGCAAATTTAATAATGAAGAATTATGCGAAGATGGTATATGTGTAACAGATGATTTTATAGCTGTAATAGATGGAGTTAGTTCTCAAAGTCACTTTAAATATGAGAATAAAAAATTGGGAAAAATAATATGTGATATTTTATTAGAAGCTATACCAAAATTAGATAACGAATTTGATTGTTATCAAAGTATAGATTTTTTAAATGATTATGTGCTCGAATTTTATAAGAAACATGATATTTTTGAAAAAATATCAGATGATTCTGCTAATCAACCATCTGCCTCTGTTATAATCTATTCTAAAAAACATAATCAAATATGGTTAATAGGAGATTGCATGGCTTTATATGGTGATAATATACTTGAAAACAAATTAGAAGTTGATGAATTATATACAAAAATTAGAATAATGACAATAGAATATTTTTTATCAACAGGATATACAGAAGAACAGCTACTAGAAGAAGATATTGCAAGAAAATTTGTACAGAATCTATCCAAAAGACAACCATACATAAGGAATAAAATATATAATAGCAAATATGATTATGCAGTAATTGATGGATTCAATAAGCCAAATAAGAAATTAATAAAATGTATTGATGTTCCAAGTAATATAAAAGAAATTGTTTTTGTATCAGATGGATATAGGAAGCCATTTGCAACTTTAAAGGAAGCAGAAGAAAATTTAAAATATATTAAAGAGGTTGATCCTCTTTGTTATAAAGAATTTGCTTATGAAAGAGGTTTCTATAAAAATCAAGAAAGTTATGATGATAGATCTTATATAAGATTTAAAATATAAAAGAAAATGGAATTATTAAATTCAGCTGGTGAAAAAACAATAGTAGAATGGGATAGGATTGCAAAATTAAGGTTGGAGGAACAGGAGAGGAAAATAAAGGAGGAAGAATATGTTAAATAAAAACGAAATATTTCCTATTGGAATAGGAACATGGAAAATAGATTATGAAAATATAGAAAATGATATGAAAAGTCTAATGTATTCTTATGAAAAAGGACAAAACTATTTATCATTGTATATGATGTATAATGGTGGAGCAGTTGTAAGAAATTTAAAGCCGTTTGTTGATGGTTTGGATAGAGAAAAAATATTTATAAATGTCAATATAGAACCAACAATAGAAAAGATAGAAGATATAGAAAAACAGTTAAATGAATATTTGGAGATTTTGAATTTGAAATATGTAGACAATTTGCAACTTCATACTCCAAAAGCAACAAAATTACCATTAATAGATACCTACAAAGAAATGCAAAGATTAGTAAATATAGGAAAAGCTAGATATTTAGGAATAAGTAATTGTAACTTAGAACAAATAAAAGTAGTAAATGAAACAGTGAAAATAGATTTTTTTGAAGGTGTATATAATTTAGAATGTAAAATAAATGAAGATATTGGTATTTTAGAATATTGCAAAGAAAATGACATCACTTTTGTTGCATATCAAGCTCTAAGAAGAAATAGAACAGCTAAAAGAAATTACTTAGAATTATTAGAATTATCAAAGAAGTATAATAAAACTCAAAATCAAATTATTCTTAATTGGATAGTAAAAGAAAAAAATATCAAACCATTAATTAAAAGTACTAATATAGAAAGAATAAATGAAAATTTAGAAGCAGTAACTTTTGAAATGGAAAGAGAGGACTATCAAAAATTAAACAATTTTAGAAGTCAAGAATTTGATAATATAAAAATAGATTGGTATTATACAGGAAATGGTGTAACGATAGATCAGTTAGCCAATCAATTTGAATAAAATGAGGAGGAGAAAATATGAAATTAGTTTCTATAAATCCAAGTAATAATGAAATCCTAGGTGAAGTTGAAGAGACTACCAAAGAAGAAATTATAGATAAAATAAATTTAGCATATTCTGCACCGTATAATCCATTTGGTGGAGTTAAAAAATCAGGTTTAGGAAGAACTCGTGGAAAATGGGGACTAAGAGGATTATGCAATATTAAAGTAGTTACCTTTGAAAAATAATAAACTATTTATAGTTAAAGTAAAAGACAGAATGTAAAGTATGTAATAATTTAATTTGTTATATACTTTATTTTTTTGCTATTTTATGATAAGATTTCAGCGTGACTAGTATTAGTTTAAGAGAAATTAAAGAAACATAAAAAATTATGGAGGAAATTCATGGATATTTTAAATAATTGGTTAGTATATGTTATGCTATATTTAATTTTAGCGACAGCATTTACACAATTTTTCAAGGTTACAACAAAAACATTAAAAAAGGCAGGAGCTTTAACAATTTTATTACAGATGATGGCTGGAATAACAGCATTAATTTTATGTCCCTTTTTTGAGTTTAAGTTTCCAACAGATATAAATGTATATATCATGCTCGGTTTATCAATTATTTTTTATGCCATAACAGATAGAATTAATACAACAGTAAGAAGTGGAATCGAAGCATCAACATTCAGTATGCTTAAACAATTATCTACGACTTTTATGATATTTGCAGGTTTAATATTTTTTAAAGAGGAATTTATTTTAAATAAGTTTATTGGTGCAATGCTTATTATATTTAGTAATATATTAATATTTTATAAAAAAGGAAAATTTGAATTTAATAAATATATAGGATTAGGAATATTAGCGAATATAACATTTACAATTGCATTATTTTTAGATGTAAATATATCAGACAATTTTAATTTGCCATTTTATGTGGCATTAACATTAATTATACCTGCATTGTTAATAATGATTGCTGAAAGAATAAAACCATCTGAAATAAAAGAAGAATTAGTAAATGGAAATAAAAAAGCAATTGCCATAACAGCTATATCTTGGGGATTAATGATTGTTGTGCAATTGAGAGCATATCAATTAGGAAATGTAACAATTGTTGCACCACTATGTGCTTTGACAGTAATATTGAATGTAATTATAGGATATATATTCTTAAACGAAAAAGATAATTTGTTGAGAAAAATTATATCAGCAATTTTAATAATTATAAGTATTATTTTAATAAAAATGTAAAAATCATTATAGAAATGAGGAAAAAATGCAAATAAAATATATAAATAAAGTACCAGAAGCAAGAGAATATAATGAATTGACTAATAGTGTAGGTTGGGGAACTAGAAATGAAGAAATTGTAAAAGAAGCTTTAAAAAATACATTATATTCATTATGTGTATATGCTGACGATAAATTAATAGGTTATGGCAGAATTATAGGTGATAAAACAATTTTCTTATATATTCAAGATATTATGGCGATCCAAGAATATCAAGGCAAGAAAATAGGAACTGGTATAATGGAGAATTTGTTAGAGAAAATAAAAGAATATAAAAAAGTAAATCCAAATATCAGAACATATTTAGGTGCAAGTAAAGGAAAAGAAGCTTTTTATGAAAAATTCGGTTTTGTATCAAGACCAAATGAAGAATTAGGTGCAGGAATGATATTATTTTAATTTATAGGAGAAAATGATGAGAAAAATAACAGTTGAAATGGCATGCTCTATCAATGGACTAATTGCCACAGAAGATGGAAATGAAGATTTTCTATCTAATAGAGGATGGGAGATAATGCTTGAATTCTTAAAAGAGTATGATGTACTTATATGGGGTAGAAAAACTTGGGAAAATATAATATCTTGGGGAGACGAATACTTAAAGGATTTAAAAGATATAAACCTTATTATTTTGAGCAAAGATATTAAACCTAAAAATAATTTTGCAAATCTTACATATTGTAGTTCAATAGAAGATTGTCTTCAAGTATGTGGAAAAATGAAATATGAAAAATTGTTTATTTCAGGTGGTGCAACTGTTAATAATGCTTTTATGGAAAAAGGCATAGTAGATAATGTAATTTTGAATTATAATCCATTTGTATTAAATAAGGGGATTCCATTATTTAAGGGCAATTATTTCGAAAATAAATTAAAATTAGAAAAAGTAGTAAAAGAGCAAGACGATATAGTACAAGTACATTATAGTGTATTGAAATAGTATTTATAAAACATTCCATTAGAAGGGAAAAAATAGATGGATATAGAATTAATTAAAGATATATATAATTTGCATATAAAAGGATTTGAAGGATTAGATTTTGATGTTATTCGTAAAAACAATTATGAAATTACTTATAACAAAAATATAATGGATTGTTATAGTAATTTTATTTCGAATTTTGATGTTAAAAATCAAAAAGAATTTGAAAAAAACATTGATGAAGCAGATAAAGTATTTAATGATATAAATAGAAGTACTGCTGTGTATTTGATTCCATTTATGGAAGAATTATATAATAATAGAGAAAAATATTTTGTAACAGATAAATATAAATTAGTTTCGACAGAAGTATGGCAAATATATAATGATTTTGCTAAATTAGATAATATAGAAACAAATTGCAATTTAGATGTAGAATTGGAATTAGCATCTGATATGAAGGAATATGCTAATTGTGTAATGAGTTGTTACCAAACAGACGATGAAAATGATCCTTATGGAGATTTAGATGAAGGATATAGACAAGGCTATATGAATTATAAAAATATTTATAATGATATAGAAAATGAATTTTATTATATAAAAGTAAATGGAAAAGTAGTTGGAACAACACAAAGCACTTATAATAATAAAATTTATGGAATTTATAGTTTAGCATTAAAAGAAGATTACAGAAATAAAGGTATTGGAAAAGAAGTTTTAAAGCAGCAATTACAAATGTGCAAATCTAAAAATATTAATACTGCATATTTACAAACAGAGCAAGGATTCTATCCTAGTAAAATGTATAGAAAATTTGGATTTAAAGATTTGTGTGTAGTATATTATTATTTAAAAAAATGATTTAGTTAATCAATTTGAACAGACTTGTAAGGAGATATAGAATGGAATTATTTACACAAGAAGTAAAAAATATGGTAGAATTGAAAGAATTTCTAAAAGACAATAAAGAGATATCGAAAGATTATGAAGTTGCAGTTATAGTGTATGCTTTTGATAATGAAAATAAAATAATTTTTCAAAGAAGAGGTCCTGGATGTAGAGATGAAAGATTAAAATTAGAAACAATAGGTGGAAGAGTTAAAGAAACTGATATTGATTTCAAAACTGCATTAAAAAGAGAAATAGCAGAAGAGGTTGGCACAAAGGCAGACATAGAAATAGAAGAGTTTATTATAGGAACTTATGCAACAACTTTTGATGATAGGTATAAAAGAAAACAAAACTGGATATATCTCGTATATAAAGGAAGTTTAAAGAATGGAGAATTGCAAATAGCTGAACCTAATAAGTGCTTGGCTTATGAAAGATATAAGATTGGTGAAGTAAATGAAAATGAATTAAGTAATGGAGCTAAGGAATTATATAAAATTGTAAGTAAAAAATACAATTATCTATCAAAATAAGGAGTCAATATATGAATTATAATTTTAATAATAAAATAGCGTTAGTAACAGGTGGAACATCAGGCATTGGGAAGGAAATATCAAAACAATTACTTATACATGGTGCAAAAGTTATAATAAATTATGCTCATAATGAAGAAAATTACGAACAAACTAGAAAAGAATTGGCAGAATATAAGGAAAATGTTATGTTTATAAAGGCTGATGTTTCTAATGAAGATGAAGTTATTAAAATGTTTGAAAAAATAGAAAATTTAGATTATTTAGTTAATAATGCTGGAACTAATATAGATAGTTATATAGAAAATTTTAATATAGAGGACTTTAAAAAGGTATTAAATGTAAATTTAATAGGAAAAGTAATATGTACTAAACACGCAATACCACTTCTAAAAAATAGCAAAACTCCAAGTATTGTAAATATAGCATCTAGATTAGGTACAAGACCATGTGTAGAGTCAAGTGCATATTGTTCAGCAGAGGCAGGAATTATTAATTTTACTCGGAGCAAGTGCATTAGAGCTTTCAAAATATTCAATAAGAGTTAATGCAGTTAGTCCAAGTTTAACAGTAACACCACTAGCACTTAAAGGATGGTCTGAGCAAGAAATTATAGAACAGAAGAAAAGTAATCCACTAAAAAGATTAGGAGAACCAATAGATATAGCAAATGCAGTATTATTTTTATTATCAGATAATGCAAGTTATATAAATGGAGAAAACATTAATGTTACTGGCGGTTCAATATTAAATTAAAAAGAGAAAGGTATGATAATTATGAAAATTACAAAATTTCCACAATCATGTTTGTTAATAGAAACTAAGGATAAAAGAATATTAATAGATCCAGGAAACTTGAAGTATAAAGAAGAATATTTTGATATTTGGAATAATGTAGATATAATTTTAATAACACATAAACATCCAGATCATTGTAATACAGAAATATTGGAAAACCTAGATAAGAATATAAAAATATATTCTACACAGGAAGTTCAAGATGCAAATAAAAATCTAAACATAAATATTATAAAAGAAAATGATATCATTCAATTAGACAGCATAAAAATAGAGGTTGTACATGCAATACATGGTTACCAACCATTATTAAAAGGTGCAAAAGAGATAAATGAGAATGTAGGATATATAATTGATGATGGAGAAAATAGATTATATTCAACAAGTGATTCAATTTGCTTTAAAAATGAATATAAAGCAGATATTTTGTGTATTCCAGTAACAGGACATGGCTTAACTATGTCAGCTTTTGAAGCAGCTTTATATGCAAAAGAGATTGGAGCAACGCTAACTATACCAATTCATATGGATAATCCAGCATTTCCACCAGATTTTGAATTTATAAAAGAAATGTTTGAAAAATATGAAGTAGAATATGAAATATTAGAAAATGATGAAAGTATTGAAATAGAATAAGGGGTATCAATGAAAAAGAGATTGACATGTATTACAATATTTGATGAAACAAGTTTGGATAAAATAAAAAATGTTTTATCAGTATTAGACAATTATAGTTTATGTAAGGTTCCATATTTAAAAGAGCCATACACTGTTGAAAATAGAGAAGATGCAGATACTTTACCATATCATTTTACAATATCATATTGGGATGAAGAAAATAAAGAAGAAGCTATCAATGCTTTTAATACAATTAATATGAAAAGAATTGAAATATTAGTTGAAGATGTAAAAATAAAGCAAGGAAATGATAATAGTTTCAATATGTATTTTTCTTTTAAAACAACAGACAATTTAAAAGAAATCCAGAGTCAAATATATGAAATAACAAAGAATGAGAAGTTTAATCCAAGTACATATTTGTCACATATTAGTATTCATTCTGATAAAGATTATGATAAGTTAGATAAAATGAGAAATATGATTTTAGAAAATTTTGAACCTTTTACGGTTGCATTTGATAAATTGGGATTATTTGAAATATATCCAGCAAAAAAAGTTTTGTAAAACAAAATGAGAGTGATTAAAAAAGCACTTTATTTTGAATTTTATTTGTGATATATTAAATATTAAAGAATATAAAAAGGAGTTTTTTATGAACGGAAATTATTTTATAATACATGGCTCATTTAGTAGCCCATATTCAAATTGGTTAGGCTGGCTACATGATTTTATAGAGGATGAAGGAAAACAAGTATATGTTCCAGATTTTCCAAGCGGAGTTGGATATCAAAATTATGAAAATTGGAGTAAACTATTAAAATACTACTTAGATTTAGGTATGATTAATTCAGATACTACGATAATAGGACATAGTATTGCACCAGCATTTATATCAAAATTTTTAACTGAAAACAAAATAAAAGTTAAGAAATTAATTTTTGTATGTGGATTCAATAACTATTTAGGTATAAACGAAGAATATGATGTAGTTAATAATTCAATGTATTTTGATAACTTAGAAGATGTAAAGCAATATGCTGATGAGATTATTTGTTTTTACTCAGATAATGATCCTTATGTAAAATACGAAGTTGAAAAAGATTTTGCAAATAAAGTTGCAACTGAACAAGTATTTATACCTAATGCAGGACATATTAATAGTGAAAGTGGATATGATACTTTTGAGGATATAGTAAATTATTTGTAATTAATGAATTATACTAATTTACATAATTTTATTGACAAAAGCGCAATATTCTGTTACAATAATCAATATATAAGAAAAGAGGCAAAAATGGAATTAAAAATGTTTTTAAACAATAAATTACATCATCATCGTAGGAGCTTGTAACTCGTATTTAAAAAAATGCGTAGGTACAGGCTAAAAATCTTGTGCCTACGATAGTTTAAAAATATTTATTATAGATATGTTAAAGGACTATATGTAGGAAAATATAAATTCTACATATGGTTTTTTTTTCATACTTATTTTGGCTTTTAAATTTAATAATAGGAGGAGAAAATATGAATAATCAAATTACAGAACTTAAAAAATTAGAAGATTTTAAAAATGTATATAGGGTGTTTTCAGGACCACCTTATAATGAAAAATATACAGAAGAAGAGTTAGAAGAAATTTTCAAAGAATATCAACAGAAAGGATATATTTATGGTGCATTTGCAGATGAAAAATGTATTGGAATGATAGTATTGGAAAGAGGTGCAAAAGCAGATCAACCAGTTAAATTTCAAGATGAAAAAGTTATGTATTTAGCAGATATTGCAGTTTTGGATGATTATAGAAGATTAGGTTTGGGAAATCAACTTATGATATATGGAGTTATGCAATCAAGAGCTTTGGGATATGAAAGATTATATATGAGAACTTTGGAAAATGGTTCTATGTCATACAATATTGCTAGAAGAATTGGCTTTAAACAAATTCCAGATGCTTTTCAAAATGTTGAAAGAGAAAGAATGAATGGCACAGTTGAAACAATGAAAAATATATTTTTGGAAATTGATTTGAAATCTTTAAATCGAGATAGTTTACAACAAGGAATGCGAATGATAAAGCCAAATACGGATAAAGAACGAGAATTAATTTAGAGGAGGTTAATATGTTAAATGTAGAGGAAGTTTTAGAAAATTTAGTAAAATGTAATACAATTAATGACAAAGAAAACAAAAAAATATTAGACTATATTGAAAACACATTAGCATCATTAGGTTTTAAAACGGAAAAAAGAGATAAGTTTTTGATTATGTTTAATAATGTTCAAACACCATTAGGCTTTTTGGGACATACAGATACAGTTGGGGCTAATGATGATTGGCAATATGAAAAATTTAATTTAACAAAAATTGATAATAAAATATATGGTTTGGGTGTTTGTGATATGAAATCAGGCATATCTGCAATGATTTCTGCAATATCTCAGATTAATTTTGCAGAATTTAATAAAGGAATAAAAATATATTGTACTTATGACGAAGAAATAGGCTTTGAAGGCATAAAAAATGTAGTAAATTATGAAAAAAATTTCCCAGAAACAATGATAATTGGAGAACCAACTAATAATGAAATTATAGTTGGCAGTAAAGGTCTAATGGAGTACAAAATTTCATTTAAGGGTATAAAAACTCATTCTAGTACACCAGAAAAAGGTAAAAATGCTATTATGAGTGCAATATCGTTTATTAACGAATTAAATTCGTTTTATGAAAAAGAGATAAAGATTAATTATAATTCAAATTTTGAAATACCATATACAACCATGAATATTGGAAAAATTGAAGGTGGAAGTGCAATAAATTCAGTTCCAGATAGTGCCGAATTTTTAGTTGATTTTAGGACTGTTGATAAAAATGATGAAGAAAAAATTGTGGCTAGGCTTAAAGAGTTAGGTAAGAAATATCAATCTGAAATTAGAGAATTAAATAGATTATCTCCATTTTTGAATTCAAGTGAAATTTCTAATAAAACTTGTAATTTTATAACAGAAGCAAGCTTTTTAAAAAATAATAGAATAATATTAGGAGCAGGACCAGTAACGGCGCATGAGGTTAATGAATATGTTACAACCGAAAGTTTATATAAACTTGTTGAACAATATAAAGCGTTAATAAAAAAATATTTGCTTTTATAGAAATAGTATAATATAATTTTAACATTGAAGGATATGAAAGGAAGTATTTAAAATGAAAAAAATTGCAATTTTTGGTTCAACAGGTTCTATTGGAGAAAGCACATTAAATGTAATAAGAGAAAATAGGGATTTGTTTGAAGTTGTAACATTAGTAGCTGGTAAAAATATTGAGAAATTAATTAAACAAATAGATGAATTTAAACCTAAAAATGTATATATTATTGAAAAGAAAAATGCAGAAACTTTAAAATCTTTATACAAAAATATAAATGTATTTTACGGTGATGATGGAATGGAAGAAATATCACAATTAGTAGATTTTGATATTTCAATTTCTGCATTGGTTGGTATTGCTGGACTTAAACCAACATATAATATGATAAAAAATGGAAAAACTGTGGCATTAGCTAACAAAGAAGTATTAGTTGCTGGTGGAGAATTAATAATGAAAACAGCAAAAGAAAATAAAGCAAAATTGCTAACAGTTGATAGTGAACATAGTGCTATAATGCAATGTTTGAATGGAGAGGAAAATAATACAATAGATAAAATTTTACTAACTGCATCTGGTGGACCATTTTTTGATAAACCAATAACAGATGCTATAACAGTAGAAGATGCACTAAATCATCCAACATGGAGCATGGGACCAAAAGTAACCATAGATTCTTCTACAATGATGAACAAAGGATTTGAAGTTATAGAAGCAAAATGGTTATTCGATGTTGAACCAAATCAAATTGAAGTTGTAGTACATAGAAAAAGTTTAGTACATTCAATGGTTCAATTTAAAGATGGAACTATAATGGCAAATATTGGACCAAAATCTATGCAAATTCCAATTGCTTATGCATTAAATTTTCCTAATAGATTATCAAACAATATTGAAAAATTAGATTTATTTGAAGTAGTTGATTTGAAATTTGAAAAACCTAATTTAGAAAAATTTGATTGTTTAAGATTGGCATATAAAGCTATTGAAATGGGACATTCTCATCAAGTAATTTTAAATGCTGCTGATGAAGTTTTAGTTAATGCGTTTTTAGAGAAAAAAATAAAATATACAGATATTCCAAAAGGTATAGAAAAAATGTTAAATTCTTATGAAAGAAGAGAATTAAATTCAGTAGAAAACATATTAGCTTTCGATAAAGAAATTAAAGAGAAAACAGAACAATTATTTTAATAACCAAAAAAGAAAGTATAAAATACTTTCTTTTTTCGACTTTATATGATAATATTATCGGAAAAAGGAGAATTTTTAAATGTTAGAAAATAAAAAAGTTATAATATTTGATTTAGATGGAACATTAATAGATTCAATTGGTATTTGGAGTGAAATAGATAAAAAACTTATTGAAATAATAGGTGGAAAAGAAGATGATATAGTAAAAATATCAGAAGAAAGAGATGCTATATTAAAAAAGTTTAGCAAATCAGAGGATGCATATTTAGAATATTGTGGAGTTTTGAAGGAAAAATACAATTCTAAAATGTCAAAAGAAGAAATAAAAAAGAAAAGATATGAAATTGCCCAAGATTATTTAAAAAATGTTATTAAATATAAAGATGGTGCAGGAGAATTATTAAAATACTTAAAAGCACAAGGTTTTATTTTGGCATTAGCAACAACTACAAATGACCATACAATAGAAGTTTATAAACATGAGAATAAAAATATTATTGAAGAAGCGAATTTTGAGGACATATTTTCAATAATATTATCAAAAGGTTCTGTAAAGGAATTAAAGCCAAATCCAGAAATACATAATAAAATAATGGAAATGTTAAAAGTAAAACCAGAAGAATGTTTAATTTTTGAGGATACAATTGTAGGTGTCGAAGCTGCTAATTCAGCAGGAATTGAAGTTGCAGTTATATATGATAAATATTCAGATAGCAATAGAGATAAGATAAATGAACTATCACAATATCAGTTTAAAGATTTTGAAGAAGTTTTGAAAAAAATAAAATAGATTAGGAGTAATAAAATGATTAAAAATATAATATTTGATTTATCAGAAGTAATAATTTCAGGATATCATAACATAGAATTTGTAGTAGCTAAGCATACAAATATAAAAGCAGAAGAATTTTTAAATAGAAAAAAAGAAACTATAAATATGTTTTTAGAAGCAATGAGAGGTAAATATACAGAAGATGAATATTTAGATGATTTAATGAATGGTATGGATTGGAAAATTAGTAGAGATGAATTAAAAGAATACATTAGAGAAAATATGAATGTTCCAGTTCAAGGTACAATGGAAATTATTAAAAAGCTAAAAAATAAGTATAATATTATTTTATTATCAGATCATATTGTAGAATGGGTAGATTATATCTTAAAAAATAATGCTGAATTAAGTGTATTTGATAAGAAATATTTTTCGTATGAATATGGAAAACTAAAAGTTGATGAAGGAATTTTTGAGTACATACTAGAAGATGCTAATATAAATTCAGAAGAAACGATCTTTATAGATGATAGTATAGATAATATAATTAATGCAAAGAAAACAGGAATTACAGGAATTGTTTTTGAAAATGCAAATCAATTAGAAGAAGAATTAAGAAAATTAAATATTGAAATTTAGGAGAGTAAAATGATTATTATAGCAGGTTGTGTAATAGTAAGAGATAATAAAGTTTTAATGGTAAAAGAAGCACAGAAAAAGTGTTATGGTCAATGGAATTATCCAGCAGGACATGTTGATGAAGGTGAAACGATAACAACAGCAGCAATAAGGGAAGTTTTAGAAGAAACTGGTTGCAAAGTTAAACTTACAGGAGTTTTGCCAATATATTCTGCGAATGGTGGAGATATTGAAAGACTAATGGTGAGATTTACAGCAGAAATTATAGAAGAAAATATAAAAATTGATCCAGAAGAAATTTTAGATGTTCAATGGATAGATGTTGAACAAATAAAAAATATGACAAGAGAAGAATTGAGAGCTTACGATGTAAATATGCAATATTTAAAAGATTTTGAAGATGGAAAAATTTACCCATTAGAAATTTTTAATGATACACAATTTTTTGAATAAATTTATGAAATGATGAAAAGCCTAAAAGAAGTGCGATATAATAGTGCAAGATAAAAAATGATAAAAAACATATAAAAATTTGTCGAACGATTAAGTACATTTTTCATTGATTTTACCAATAAAATAATTTAAAATATTAAGGTACTTATGAAGAAAGGGATCAATTCATATGTTAGTAATATCTTTTTTAGAAAAGAAGGGCTTTTCTTTTTTTATTCAAATTTTGCCTAAAATAGTATGTATTGAACTTTTATATGCTGTATTATCTGCATTTGTTGATATTGTGTTTTATATTCAAGCTTTTAAATTGAAGGTGAAAAAAACTCAAAAAATATCACTAGTAATACTTTTAGGTGTTTCAAAATTCTTAACATACCTTATAATTCCATCACCATATTGTAAATTTGTAGAGTTACCAATTGCTTTTTGTATTATAAAATTTGTATTAAAACAATCTAATGAAAAAGCTATTTTAGGAGAAACATTAAATTCAATAGTTGTAGTAACTTTGGAAACTGTTTTTGCTAAAATATTAAGCATTGATTTAAGATTAAGCTATCTAGAAGAAAATTATAATTTTACATATATACTTATTTTGAAAGCTAGTGTTATATTATCAAGATTAATATTTGTTTTTGTTTTGAAAAAGAAAAACTTATATATACCACTTAGTAATCATTTGAGGAAAAGAAATAAAAATAGCATATATATTATTTCTTTATTAGGTTTAGCAATTATAATTGTTACTCAACTTGAATTACTATATACAAATGGAATTGTTGAATATCTAACTTTTCTATTAAATGTTAGCTTATATGTATATGTTTGTATTGAAAACATTTTAAAAGTGGATAAGTTAGAAATGCAAAAATTAAAAATTGATTCATTAGAAGCGTATAATAAAACATTATCACTTATGTATGATAGCATTAGAGGATTTAAACATGATTTTTCAAATTTTGTTTTAGCATTAGATGGTTATGTAGAAACCGAAAACATTAATGGTATTAGAAAAATGAGTAAAGCTATTTTACAAGATTGTGCTACTGTAAATAAAATGGGAATTTTAGATCCAAAAGTTATAAATAATTCAGCAATTTATAGTATTGTTACTAATAAATATTATTTGGCAAAAGAGCAAAACTTAATTATGAATATAGAAGTATTATCTAAAATTGATGAGAATAGAGAAAATAATTATGAAATATGCAGAATTTTAGGAATACTTTTGGATAATGCAATTGAAGCTGCCAAAGAAACAGAAGAAAAAATAATAAATGTTAGATTTATTGGTAATGATTCTCCAAAAAGAAGTTTAGTAATAGTAGAAAATAGTTATAAAAATAAAACAGTAGATATAGATAAAATTTTTGAAAAAGGTTACACATCAAAAGAAAATTGTTCTAAAAAAGAACATGGTTTGGGACTTTGGAATATAAGAAATATTTTGATGACAAACGAAGATTTGAATTTATATACAACAGCAGATAAATTGTTTAGACAACAATTAGAAATATATTAAAAAGAAAGTTGATACTTTCTTTTTTTTACTTTTTATGCTATTATAAAAAATGAAATACAAATGAATGGAGAAAAATATGCAAAATAAAAAAGTAATTATGATTGTAGGAATAGTTGTAGCTATATTATTGATTATTGGAGTAATAATATTTGGTATAGTGAAATATTGTAATAGAACGATTGATGTTTCAAATGCAAAACATTCAGTAACAATTATAGAAAATGCAGATTTTTACAAAAAAGCAAAATTGTTGAATGTGAAAATTCATAAGGAATTGCCAATAGGTACTAATGTGTATGTTTTGGAAGATTTTATTGATGAAGAAACTAATGTTGAATGGTCTAAGGTTGTTATAGATAATAAAATAGGTTATATGTTAAAATCTTCATTAGGATATTATAAAGCCAGTGAAGATGAAAAAGTTTTAATGGTGGATTTATCAAAATTTAATAAAGGAAAAAATTTTGATACTGGTGGAGAGATGGGTGCTTTTTTAATAAATAATAATATAACTTATGTATATATTAGAGCTGGTGGTAGAGGATATGGAGCAAAGGGAAATTTCTATACAGATCCAGAATTTAAAACTTGGGCAGATGAATGTGAATTTCTAAGTATTCCTTTTGGAATATATTTTCTAGATGAAGCTTTAAATAGCGAAGAAATTGATGAAGAAATTAAGTTTGTGGAAGATTTCTTAAAAGAACATAATTACAAAAATAATATTTTACCAATTGCAATAGATGTTGAAAAGCATGATGAAAAAGGACGAGCAGACGATATTTGGGAAGAAAGAGCAATTTTAGTTGGTGAATTAGTTCAAAAAATGGAAGTCAAAGGCATGAAAACAATTATTTATAGTAATGCAAATACAGCAAACGAGTTTTTAGGAACAATACCAGCAAAATTTTGGCTTGCATATTATATTGAAAATACAACAAAAATACCAACATATTGGTATTCAGAATTAGAAGAACAAGAACCTACACAAAATGAAGAACTAATGAGCAAAATGATAGGTTGGCAGTTTACAGAAACAGGAGTTGGACGAGTTGTTGCAAGACAGGTTGATGTTAGTTTAATATATAAGGATTTCTATAAATAAATTGGAGGTTAAAGAATGAGAGTATATTTAGATAATTCCGCTACTACAAAATTAGATGAGAATGTTTTAAAAGAAATGATGCCATATTTTACCGAAGAATATGGTAATGCTTTAAGTGTATATAGTTTAGGGCAAAATGCTAGAAAAGCAATAGAAGATGCAAGAATTAAGGTTGCCAAAGCAATTAATGCAGATCCTTCTGAAATTTATTTTACCTCTGGTGGCACAGAAAGCAATATTACAGCAATTAGAGGATTAGCATATAGTTATAGAAGAAGAGGAAATCATATAATAACATCAAAAACAGAATCACCAGTTGTGCTTGAAACTTGTGAACAACTTGAAAAAGAAGGCTTTGAGGTTACATACTTAGATGTTGATGAAAAAGGTTTTATAAATTTAGAAAAATTGGAAGATTCTATTACTGATAAGACCATATTGATAACAATAATGTATGCTAATAACGAAACTGGAGTTATTGAGCAAATAGCTAATATTGGAGCAATAGCAAGAGAAAATGGAATATTTTTTCATACAGATAGTTCGTATGCAATTGGAAATGTAAAAATAGATGTAAAAAGAGAAATGATTGATAGTTTATCAATATCAGCGCATAAATTTTATGGTCCAAAAGGAATTGGAGCTCTATATGTTAGAAAAGGTTTGAAATTTAAGAAATTTCAAGTCGGAGGTCATCAAGAAAGAAATAAAAGAGCGGGAACAGAAAATGTACCAGCAATAGTAGGACTAGGAAAGGCAATAGAACTTGTCTATGAGGATTTTGAAAAGCAAATTCAAAAAACGATAGAACTTAGAGATTACTTTTTTAGTGAAGTACAAAAAAGAATAAAAAATGTTTATATTAATGGTGATTTAAAAAGAAGACTACCTGGAAATGTAAATTTTTCATTTTATGATGTAGAAGCAGAAGATGTAATTTTGAATTTGGATATGAAGGATATTTGTGTTTCAAATGGTAATGTTTGTATATCTGGTTCGTTAGAACCATCACATGTATTACTTGCGATGCAAGTTCCTTATGATATAGCAAAAGGTACAGTTAGATTTTCAATTGGAAAATATAATACAAAAGAAGAAATTGATTATACTATTAATACTTTGGTAGAAATTATAGAAGAATTAAGAAAAATAGAAAAAGAAGAAAAAAATGTATGTAGATTTGCAGAACAATGTGGTGGCAATTGTTCTGGTTGTCATAAATAAGATAAAAAAGATTGGAATTTATTATTTCAATCTTTTTTTGAATATTAAACTTTTAAGTTAAATTTTGGTAACATTTTCGTTAAAATGTAATATTAACGAATAATTACAAATTAATAATACACATAAATTTCTAAGAAGTCAAGATTTATATGATAATTTTTTTGACTGCTTTTCCCTTATGTTTGTTTTTTGTTGTAACTGTTCAAATACTCTCTGTTGTAAGGCTTCAAGTCAAAGCATACATTCGTTAATATTACATTTTAACGAAAATTATTATGTACACAAAATACGGTAAAAGCTAGAAATAGCAGTCTAACAATTGAATATATTATGAACGAGTAATAATTGTATAATTATTGCTATATATAGTTCCGTATTTACACTCAGCGAGTGGTTTCCCTCGCATCTAGGAGTACACTATCCTATGTACTTTTGTTTTTGTAGATATGGGCTTTTTTTGTTTGGAAAAAGTCCATGTCACATTATTATCTTATTATGGCATATGAATATGCTAATTAAACGAAGGGAGAAAAGTTATGAAAGGACAAATGAAAAAAACAAACGGAATCACACTTATAGCACTAGTTATTACAATTATTGTAATGCTAATTCTAGCAGGTGTAAGTATCAGCTTAATAGCTGGTGAAAACGGCATTTTAAAAAGAGCAACACAAGCAGTAGACACACACAAGCAAGCAACAGTAGTGGAAGAAGCGCAAATGGCATTTGTAGATTGGCAAATGGATTATATAACAGATGGAGTTGCATATGAAGGAAGATATGCAGAAATTCAAAGTGGAGCAGTAGTATGCGCAGGTGGAAAAATGTATGCAATAGATAATACTACATCAAAAATCTATGAAGCAAGTTTACCAGCAAATGGGGAACTTGGAGAGTTTGCAGAATCAACATTAAATAAGACAAGTCAAATATATAAAGCAACACATCCAGAAGAACAAGCAATATTAAAAGGTGATAGTGCTACTTATGAATATGTAACAGGTACTTGGGGAACTGGATATGTAATTAAAGATAAAAGCACAAACGATGAGTTTGTATGGATACCAGTAGTATCTGATAGCGCTTATGCAAAAAAATCAGGTTCAAGAAACTATCATATGAGTGCACAAAATGTTGCAGATCATGGAAGAGATGTAGTAGCATTAGATGTAGCAGGAGATGATTATGGAACAAATGCATTAGTTACAAGTGAAGCTACTGAAAGAGCAGCAGTAAATGCAGCAGGTGGTTTCTATGTAAGTAGATATGAAATAGGAATAGATAATGCAACAAGAGATGCTAAACAAACAGATGCAAACTGGGGAACAGTAAAATCACAAAAAGGATTAGAACCAGCAAGAGATATTTCACAAACAAAATCATTAGAAATAGCAAATGCTTGGAAAACAAATGGAGTACAATCAGGATTAATAACAGGTACACAATGGGATACAATGTGTAAATTTATAGGATGGGATAAATGTGATTCAGATTGTACAACATGGGGTAACTATATAAATGTAAAATCAAAAGCTTATGCAGATGGTGCAATGTGGCATTCAGGATATCAAAATGCAGCAGCACCAGCAAAAAATGGATTAAGTAATTGGTATAATACTGCGGTTACAAAAGATAATAGAGATATGTTATCAGCAAAAGATACAACAGAAAGAGTTGTTTTTGCAACAGGATCATTTGAAAATGAAAATGGTGGAACAACAGCACAAAAAAATATATATGATGTAGCAGGAAATGTATGGGAATGGACCACAGAGACTATCACCCGTGACGCTACGCACCGCGTGGTTCGTGGTGGTAGTACTCACGACAACGGTTGGAACGGTTTGGCGACCTATCGCTATGGCGACAACACTGCCAGCGATACGTATTGGGCTGTTGGGTTCCGCGCCGTGCTTTATGTAAAATAGCACTGGGAACTGACAGCGATATATCATAATTTTAACATAATTAATATTTAAAGTCGGTTGGGGGTTCACCCCCCAACTTACTTAAATTATGGACAAAACATAAAGAATGAGAATATTATAAATTTAATAAATAAGCAAAGGAAATAGCACACGTCTTGGAAAAAACGAAGTGCTATATTTTTAAATACAGAAGAATATGAATGAAAATAATGAAAAACAAGTAAAAACTAAAATTCAAACTAATTATCTAGATAATATTAATTATGAATTGTTAGCAGCTATGGAAGTAGACAAAAAAATTTATGAAATAGAAGATAATTATACAAATAAGGCAAATCCTGCAAATCTAGCTAATACAAAATTTGCATATCAGGAAAAAAAGAAGAATTTAAGCTAATTCCTAAATATCAAAATTATATGGAATATATGATTGTATTACTTCAACTTTTACCTAGGGTAGAAAAATTTAATTTAGGTAATGAATATAAGAGAATAATGTATGATACTTTTGAAAATATAATGTATCTAGATAAAATAGAAAGCAAAAGTAGATTATATTATTTAAACAAAATTGATGCAGGTATAAATATACAAAGAGTATATTTAAGAATAATGGCTAAATATAAGTGGATTAGTTTAGAAAAATTTAATATTGTTATGATTAACATATTGGGTGAAATTGGTAAAATTGTTGGAGGATTAGTTAAATATTATGCCAAAAACAATAAGAAATCAGTATGATAAATACTTGACCTATGAGATTTTAATGCTTTGCCATAAAAAATGTAGAAGGGGCAAGGCACTTAGAGAAAATGTTGTACGATTTGATTTAAGAAAAGAAGATTATATTTTGTATTTGTATCAATCTTTAAAAGATGGGACATATAAGCATGGATCTTATAAAACTTTTTATGTTTATGAGCCTAAGAAAAGAATGATAGAGGCATCAAAATATATTGATAGAATTGTTCACAGATGGTATGTGGATTATTTTATAATACCAAATTTTGTGCCACAGTTTATACCAACCACCTATGCTTGTATAAAAGATAGAGGTATGCACTATTCTGCAGTTGATTTACAAAAAGCGATGAAAAAAGCTAAAAAAGAATGGGGCGAATATTATATTTTAAAAATGGATATAGCAAAGTATTTTCAAAATATAGACAAGGAAATTTTGCTTAAAATACTTGAAAGAAAAATCAAAGACAAAAAGATTATGTGGCTTACAAAGGAGATAATATATTCCAAAAAAGAGAAGGTTCGGGATTCCAATAGGAAATTATAGTAGTCAAATTTTTGCTAATATTTACTTAAATGAAATAGATCAATATATAAAACATGAATTAGGTGTGAAATATTATTATAGATATATGGATGATAGTGTTTTACTATTTAAGGATAAAAAAGGCATTAAAGAAATATTAAGAAAAATTACTATATTTCTGAGAGATGAATTGCACTTGGAATTAAATAAAAAAACTAATATTTTTAAATCTAAGCAAGGTGTAAACTATTGTGGTTATCAAATAAATGAATATAGAATGAAAATAAGACATAAAGGTAAAGTTAAGTTAAAAAGAAAAGTTAGAAAGTTAAAAGAGAAAATTAAAAATAAGGAAATTTCATCAGAAGAAGCAAAACGTTATTTATGTGGTCACTTTGGATATCTGAAATATGCAAATGTTTATAAGTTGAGTAAAAAAGTTTTTTATTAATAAAATATAGGAATAAACTTGATGGTCTTGCGATCGTGTTTCGTGGTGGTAGTACTAATAATTACGGTTCAGACAATTTGGCGACCAATCGCAATGGCAACAATACTGCCAGTAATACTGCTTGGGACATTGGGTTCCGCGCCGTGCTCTAATATGTTTCGAGATTATGTATTTTACGGAATATGTACAGTGAATATTAGATATTAAAGGAGTTTATTCCTTCCTAAATAAAACGGTAAATATGTATCTTGAGCGAGGTATTAGTAGAAAGAATTGAAAATATAGTAGCTCATAATTTATTTAAAAAATTAAATATAGGAATAGACTTTATGGTCTTGCGCTCGTGCTTCGTGGTGGTAGTACTAATTGGAACGGTAACGACAATTTGGCGACCAATCGCAATGGCAACAACACTGCCAGCAATACTAATTGGAACATTGGGTTCCGCGCCGTGCTCTAATATGTTTCGAGATTATGTATTTTACGGAATACATACAGTGAGTATTAGATATTAAAGGAGTTTATTCCTTCCTAGATATTGGTAAATATGTATCATGAGTGAGGTATTAGTAGAAAAATTTGAAAATATAGTAGCTCATAGTTGATTTTAAAAATAAATATAGGAATAAGCTTAATGGTCTCGATCGCGTGCTTCGTGGTGGTTGTACTAATGACAACGGTAGTGACAATTTAGCGACCAATCGCAATGGCAACCATACTGCTAGCAACTCTGATTGGAATATCGGGTTCCGCGCCGTGCTCTAATATGTTTCGAGATTATGTGTTTTACGGAATGCATACAGTGAATATTAGATATTAAAGGAGTTTATTCCTTCCTAGATATTGGTAAATATGTAACATGAGTGAGGTATTAGTAGGAGAAATCTGAATATATAGTAACTAAAAAATAATAAATAAATAGGAATAAACTTAAAGGTCTTGTGAGCGTGATTCGTGGTGGTAGTACTAACAACAACGGTTGGAACGATTTGGCGACCAATCGCAATGGCAACAACACTGCCAGCAATACGAATTGGAATGTTGGGTTCCGCGCCGTGCTCTAATATGTTTCGAGATTATGTATTTTACGGAGTACATACAGTGAATATTAGATATTAAAGGAGTTTATTCCTTCCTGAATATTGGTAAATAAGTTTCATAAGCGAGGTATTAGTAGGAGAAATCTGAATATATAGTAACTTAAAAAATAATAATAAATAAATAGGAGTAAACTTGTGGGTCTAGACCGCGTGCTTCGTGGTGGTAGTACTAACAACAACGGATGGGACAATTTAGCGACCAATCGCAATGGCAATCATACTGCCAGCGAGTCTAATTGGAATTGGGGGTTCCGCGCCGTGCTCTAATATGTTTCGAGATTATGTGTTTTACGGAATGCATACAGTGAATATTAGATATTAAAGGAGTTTAATCCTTCCTAAGTATTGGTAAATATGTAACATGAGCGAGGTATTAGTAGGAGAAATTTGAATATATAGTAGTTTATAAATGGAGGAAATATGAATATATGTTTTTTATTTGGAAAGATAAATTCTGAAATAAAGTTTGATTTTTTGTTAAATCAAGACCTACATATATCTATTGCCTCCTGCTTTATTTTATCAGAAGATGGAAATGAAATAAAATTGATTGCTTTTGATAAGATGGCAGATATACTTTATTCTGATTATGAGTTAGGAACACATATAATCTTAGAAGGAAGTATTATAAATAATTGTATTGAGGTGATGCGAATTTATGAGTATTGAAAATGAAATAAAGATTATGAAAGATAATTATCCAAAATCTATTATTTTTGTGAAAATAGGTGCATTTTATCATACCTATTTAAAAGATGCATATATAATTTCATATCTTTTTGGATATCAGTTAAAGAAAAGTCAAAATATAAATAATTGTGGTTTTACAGCAACAATATTTGATAATGTAATTAAAAAGATGGAAGTTGAAAAAATTAGTTATATTATTTCAAATAATAAATTTGAAATAGAAGGACAACAGAATTTTGGAGATGAAAATAAATATGACGAAGTATTTGAAAATGCTTACAAATATTTATTGAAAAGAAATAAAATTGAAGAAATAAATAGATATCTAATGGAAAATATTGGAAATAACAATATAATGAAAGAAATAAATGAAATAGAGCAAATTATATATAAATTTTAGAAAAGCACTTCATGATTTGAAGTGCTTTTTGTTATTATTAAATTCACATAAAAATATAGTATACATAAAATATATTATAACACTAAAATAAGGAGGAATTTTCATGTCAAACAATGCTTTTTTTACAGCATATCCAATGTATGGGCATGCTTATGTACCTGTTCAAACAATGACAAAAATATTTGAACCACAAGATGGTCTAAATCAAGGAACTATTTTTCCTGAATTAGTTAGTCCTTATGTACCATTACAATCAATGGCAGAAAATAGATTTTTAAGAAATTATAATGAAGGAGGTTGCTTGAATAATGAATGTAGAGAACAATAAACAAAAAATGTTAATGGAACAAATTCGTTCGTTAGCTTTTGCAGTAAATGACTTAGCATTATATTTAGATACACACCCATGTGATACAAAAGCACTTAGGTGTCAACAAGATTATGCACAACAATTACACGACTTAAAGCAACTTTACCAAAAAGAATATGGGCCACTTACAATTTATTTCCCACAAAATTCTTGGCAATGGATAGAAAGTCCATGGCCTTGGGAAAAAGGAGGTGCTTAATATGTGGACTTATGATAGACATTTACAATATCCTGTAAATATAAAAACACCTAATCCAGCACTTGCAAAAGTTATAATTTCGCAGTATGGTGGGCCAGATGGAGAGCTTGCAGCTTCACTTAGATATTTGTCACAAAGATTTGGTATGCCAGACAAAAAATCAAAAGCAATATTAAATGATATAGGTACAGAAGAACTTGCACATTTAGAAATGGTGGGTGCTTTGGTACATCAATTAACAGATGGTGTTTCAATTGAAGAATTAAAAAAAGCTGGATTAGATGCTTATTATACTGATCATGGAGTGGGTGTATATCCACAATCTGCTGCTGGAAGTCCATTTAGTGCAGCTGTTTTAGCAGTAAAAGGAGATCCTATTGCAGATTTAACAGAAGATTTAGCAGCAGAGCAAAAAGCTCGTGCAACTTATGAAAAACTAATTAATCTTTGCAAAGATGATCCAGATGTAATAGATGTTTTAAGATATTTAAGAGAAAGAGAAATAGTTCATTTTCAAAGATTTGGAGAAGCATTAAACGGTGTTCAAGATAAACTAGCACAAAAAAGATTTTATATGGATAGAAAATAGAATAAAAGAGCTATGGAAACATGGCTCTTTGCTTTTTTATGATAAATTTTAAATTGTATTTAAAAGTAACTTGTGTTAAAATATTAAAAAAAGATGAAAAATCAGTATGTTCCGTTTTGGAATAAACTAGGAGAGTAAATATGAATATATTAATGATAACTAATATAGATAATGATGAAAAACTGGAAGATATATGGCTGGCACGAGCTTTTCAAGAAGATGGGCACAATGTTGCTATTGTTGATAAGAATTATGATGAAAAATTAGAAAGTATATTTGATATATTTTTAAAAAGAAATACATGGAATTCTAATGCAACAATAGAAAATGTTAGTGAAAAATATAGTTTTACAGAAAGAATTATAAAAAAAGATCTACCTCGTATAAATTTTGATGGAAAGTATGATGGAAGTGATAAAAGCTATTTAGTTAAATTGTTTAAAAATGGATATGAAACCATACCAACTATTGATAATTTAGATGATTTAAAATTATTGAAGAATACTAGTAAATATATGATGAAACGAAAAGAAAGTTATGATGGAATTGGTCAATTGGTATTAGAAAAAGAAGAATTAAAATCGAAATTTAATAATTCATATATAGTACAGCCATTTATGAAATTTAAATCAGAAGTGCAATTTTATTATATAAAAGATAAACTTGAATATGTTTTAGAATTTATACCTAGCAAAGTACCAGTTTATCCAAAAGCAATAAAGTATGAATATAATTCTGATGAATTAGAATTGGCAAACAAGTTTGCATGTTTGAATGCAGAATATTATGGTATTCAAAGAATTGATTTTATAAAATTAGAAGACGACACATTATTATTAACAGAAATAGAAGATATATCTCCATATTTAGATTTAAATCAGGTTGATAGGAAAACAAAAGAAAAATTCATTATTGATTATAAAAATATGGTGTATGAATATATGCAAAATAAAAATGTTGATTACAATAAAAAATCACTAAGTAATAAAACTTAGTGATTTTTTTATTGTATCCATTTTGTGAATTTTATATAACATTCGGTCAAAAGTATTGCAAAAAAAATAGTATTCTTATAAAATAGGGAAAGAATATAATATATGTTTGTTAGAGAGGTAAAATATATGGCAGAATTAGTAGTAGATTTAGGAGAAAACAATCCAAGTGTTGAGAGAGATGATTCAAAATGTGTATATTGTGGAATGTGCAAAAAAACTTGTAAAGTTCCAGTTTGTATAAATTGTGGACAATGTGCAAATTTTTGTCCACCAGAAGCAATAAGAGAAAAGAAGGATTTTGATAAAGTAAAAGAAATTATAAAAAATACAGATAAAATAGTAGTATTTAGTACAGCTCCTGCTGTAAGAGTGGCATTAGGAGAAGAGTTTGAAGGAAAAGATGGAGAATATGTTGAGGGGAAAATGGTATCGGCTATAAGAAAATTAGGTGCAGATTATGTACTTGATGTTACTTTTGCAGCTGATTTAACAATAGTAGAAGAAGCTTCTGAATTAGTAAATAGAATAAAAAACAATGGAGTATTACCACAATTCACAAGCTGTTGTCCTTCATGGGTAAAATTTGTAGAAATGTATTATCCAGAATTTACAAAAAACTTATCTACTGCTAAAAGTCCAATATCAATGCAAAGTGCTATGATAAAAACATATTTCGCAAAAGTGAAAAATATAAATCCAGAAAATATTATCAGTGTTGTAGTAGCACCTTGTACATCAAAAAAATATGAAGTAAAAAGAGAAGAATTATCAGATGCTTCAAAATTTAACGGACTAAAACAATGTCAAGATACAGATTACTCAATAACAACTAGAGAACTTGCAGAATGGATAAGAGAAGAAAATATTGATTTTTATTCTTTAAAAGAAAGCAAATTTGATGATTTACTTGGAAAAGGAACAGGTGCAGGTGTTATTTTTGGAAATACTGGTGGTGTTATGGAGGCTGCATTAAGAACGTCATACTATTACATAACTGGAAAAAATTTACCAGATGACAAGATAGAATTTCATGCAGTTAGAGGAATGGAAGCTATAAAAGAAGCTAGTATAGAAATAAATGGATTAGAAGTAAATGTTGCTATTGTACATGGAATCGATAATGCCAGAACTTTATTAGAAAAAATAAAAGCAGGAGAAGTAACATATCATTTTGTTGAAGTTATGAACTGTGTAGGTGGTTGTATAAGTGGTGGTGGTCAACCTAAAATTACATTATTAAAATTAGATGAAACTAGATTAAAAAGAATAGATAGTTTATATTCAGAAGACGAAAGATTAACAAAAAGATTAAGTCATGAAAATCCAGAAATTAAAGAAATATATGAAAAATTTTTAGGTGAACCATTAGGTGAAATTTCTGAACAATTATTACATACAGAATACTTTGATAAATCAGATTTATTAAAAGGTAGAATTTAAAGGAGAGAATATGTTAGAAGAAATGAAAGAAAAAGCAAATTATTGTTTAAGTTGTAAAATAAAGCCATGTCAAGTTGGTTGTCCACTTCAAAATGATACTACTGGATTTATTAAACTTTTAAAAGAAGATAAAATTCATGAAGCTTATGATTTGCTTTCTGAAACTACTGTTTTGCAATCTATTTGTGGTAGAATATGTCCACATGATAAACAATGTCAAGGAAGTTGTATAAGAGGAGTATCACAAAAACAAGTAAATATTGGAGATATGGAAGCTTATGTTGGAGATATTGCAATTGAGAATGATTGGAAGATAAAGAAAAATGCAGAGCCTAAAAACAAAAAAATAGCAGTTGTAGGTGGTGGTCCAACAGGACTTACTTGTGCTGCAACGCTTGCTAAAAATGGGTATAAAGTTACTATTTTTGAAAAACATAATGTACTTGGTGGCATTATGAATCACGGAATACCAGCATTTAGATTAGACAAGAAGCTTTTACAAAAAGCAATAGATAAAATTTTAGATTTAGGAATTGATGTAAAGCTTAATACAGAACTTGGAAAAGATTATACTTTAAACGATTTACAAAAAGAATATGATGCTGTATATTTAGGCTTTGGTGCAAATTTATCTTCAAAAATGGGAATTCCAGGTGAAGATTTAGATGGTGTTTTCGGAGGAAATGAATTACTAGAAAATAATTCTCATCCATCATATAAAGGAAAAACTGTTATTGTAAGTGGTGGTGGAAATGTTGCTATGGATACAGCAAGAACAGTAAAGAAATTGGGTGCCAAGGAAGTAATTGTAATTTATAGACGTTCAAGAGCAGAAATGCCAGCAGAGAAAAAAGAAATTGAAGAAGCAATAGAAGAAGGAATTGAATTCTTATATCAAAATAATATAATCAAAATCTGTGGAGATAAAAAAGTTAATAAAATCGAATGTGTAAAAACTGAGCTTGTTCAAAAAGAAGGGGAAAGCAGAAAATCTCCTGTAAACATAGAGGGAAGCAACTATTTTATTGATGCTGATTATGTTATTATGGCTGTTGGTTCAAAACCAGAGGCAAGCTTATTATCTCAACTAGATGTTGAATTGGATCGTAGAGGAAGAATTTTAATAGATAAAAATAATATGACTTCTAAAAAAGGCGTATTTGCTGGTGGAGATTTAGCTGGTGCAAAAGGTACAGTGGCGTGGGCTTCTCGTTCAGGCAGAGATGCTGGAAATGCTATTATTAATTATTTAGAAAAAAACTAAAAAAGACTAGATTTATAATATGTTTTAATATATAATTAGATAAATTAAAATATGTCAAATTAAGGATGTTTAAAATGTTATTAGAAAAAGTAATATTCAATTTATTAGCTTTCTCTTTATTTATAATAATTTTTTTCAAAATTATTAGGAGAAATGATACAAATTATATATTTTTATTAATTCTTCAAGCTTTGGGAATAACAATAAGTTTTTTTGAAATTTCAATTGGAATAGATGCAAACTTACTTTTTAAAACAATAAGATACATGCTTTCAATATTCTTGCCATTAGCTATAATTATTATAGAATTTAGTGGAATAAATTTTTCAGAGATTATTAGTGTTGTTTTAGCCAATATATTATTTGCACTTGGGGATACAAAAACAGCAAAGGCAATTTTAGTTAAGCTTATTACCAAATATCCAAATAGTTATTTAGGTCATCAAAATCTAGGAAAAATATATGAATATGAAGGTGGTATGAGAAGAGCAATTGATGAATATGTTGCAGCTGTTGATATAAAGAAAAATGATTATGATTCATATTATAAGATTGCAAATTTACTTAAAGAATTGGGAAAAAAAGACGAAGCAATAGAAATGCTTGAAAATTTAGTAAAAAACAAACCAGACTATTATGAAGGTTCTTGTTTGCTTGGAGATTTGCTTTGTGAGCAAGAAAGATTTAAAGAAGCTGCAAATGTATATCAATCAGCACTTAAATATAGACCAGATGATTTTGAATTGTATTATAATTTAGGCATTGTTTATACAAGACTTAGTGATTTTCAAATGGCAAAAGAAATGTATGAAAAGGCAGCTGAAATAAATCATAGATTATATGGTGCAAATTATAATTTAGGACAAATAGCTCTTATTCAAAAAGATTTAGATACAGCAACACAATACTTTGAAAAAAGCTTATATGGTGATTTAGAAGCAATGTCTTATTATCAATTAGCAAAAATATGTGCTTTAAAAGGAGAAAAGGATAAAGCAATTAACTTTATAAATAAAGCAATAGAATTAGAACCAAAGCTTTTAAAAATTGCTTCAAAAGAAAGAGCTTTTAAAGATATAAGGGAACATATTACAGTATCTGTAAAGTTAAAAGAAAAAGAAAAAGAAGAAGTAGTAAAAGTTCAAGAAGAATATGAGGAAGAGCAAGAGGAAATAAAAGAAGATAAGAAATCTCATATATTAAAACGAGATGAAAGAGTAGCACAAATCTTTTTAGAAGAAACTAATAGTTTGATTGATGAAATTAGTGAAAATACGGAAAGAGAAGAAAATCTTGAAAAACATGTTAGCAATATTATAGATATGGAGAGACTTAGAAGATTAGAAGAAATAGATAATAGAGAAGAATTAGATAAAGAAAATGAAAAAGTAGATAGTGAAGATTAATGCATAATATACATAAGAAAAAATATAATTGAAAAGAAGGAGTGATTATTTTGAAAAAATCAATATCAGTAGTAGGTGGAGACCTACGAATTGTTAAATTAATTGGTATGCTTGTTGAAGATGGCTACACAGTTTATACTTATGGATTAGAGCAATCTGAGGAACTTTTATCAACAGAGAATGTTGAAATGTGTCCAACAGTCGAAGAGGTAATTTCAGCCTCAGAGGTTGTAATTGGACCTATACCAGTAACAAGTGATAGAAAAAATTTATCAATGCCTTTTAGCAATATAAAATTACCAGTAGAAGAATTTATTTCTAAACTTTCTTGTAAAGCGTTTATTGCTGGTACAATTTCAGAAGACCAAAGAAAAATTTTAGAAGAAAAAAATGTAAAATATATTGACGTTTTAAAAAGAGAAGAATTCACAGTATTAAATACAATAGCAACAGCAGAAGGTACAATTCAAATTGCTATGGAAGAAACTCAAAGAACAGTTCATGGCAGTAAAGTCTTAATTATGGGATTTGGAAGAATTGGAAAAGTTTTAGCAAAAATGTTAGATGGAATTGGAGCTAAGGTTTATTGTGAGGCAAGAAAAAATGAAGATATTTCTTGGATAAAAGCTTATGGATATGAACCAATTTATTTGAACAATCTAAATGAAACTTTGGGTGATTTTGATATAATTATCAATACAATACCTTTCCAAATTTTAGATAATGAAAGATTAGATTTAGTAAAAAAAGATGTTGTTTTAATAGATGTAGCATCAAACCCTGGTGGAATAGATAGAAAAGCAGCAAAAGAAAGAGATTTAAAACTTATATGGGCATTATCTCTTCCAGCAAAAGTTGCACCACTTACATCAGCAATTTATATAAAAGAAACAATAGATCATGTGTTAAAAGAAATTTAATAATATAGGGAGAATAAATAAAAATGACAGCATTTCAATCAATATTTTTAGGCATTATACAAGGTTTAACAGAGTTTTTACCTATTTCAAGCTCTGCACATTTAAACATTATGCCATGGTTATTTCATTGGCAAGAAATTCCAGAATCTTTTGATGTAGCATTACATTTTGGTACTTTACTTGCAATATGTATATATTTTTTCAAAGACTGGATTGATTTAATTGTAGGAGGATATAAAAAAGTTGTAAAAAAAGAAGATTCAGCTAGTGGTAGAATATTTTTGTATATAGTAATTTCTACAATACCTACTGGAATATTAAGTTTGGTATTAGATGTTTTTTCAGAAAAGTATTTGCCTGGCATGGCTCCAATTGCAATTGCGTTAATTGTAATGGGAATTTTACTATATATTATCGATAAGAAAGCACCAGCAGAAGTAAATTATGAAAATATTACGTTTAAACAAGGCTTTTTTGTAGGACTTTCACAAGCAATAGCAGCAGCATTTCCAGGAGTTTCTCGTTCTGGAATTACAATGACTGTTTCAAGACTTTTTAAAATAGATAGAGAAAGTGCAGCACGATATTCTTTTTTATTATCAACACCAGTAATTTTAGCTGCTGTACTTATAAATTTAGGAGAATTTGTATTAGATTTACCTTTTATATTAGGTATTTTAGCAAGTTTTATTTCTGGTTTATTAGTTATAAAATTTTTAATGGGATATTTAAAGAATGGCAGTTTTAAGATTTTTGCAGTATATAGAGTAATATTAGGTATAATTATTTTAGCAATAATGTTTATTAAATAAATGGAGGAATAAGATATGCGAGGTGGAAAGAGAGCGGCAGAAACAGATGATTTTGATTGGAGTCAAATACCATTTAAAGAAATAGGATTTATGATTGCAATAGTAATAGCAATTATAGTTGTTTTTGTCGTGACAATTGTTTTTACAGTTAATATGATAAAAAGTAGAAAAACAGAAGAAACAAATTCACCGGCTAATCAAACAGAACAGCAATCACAAAAAGATAGTATGCCAAAAGAATATGAAGGATATAGTGTTTTAGGACAGTTAGTTATTGAAAAAATTGGATTTGATAAATACATAGTAGATAGCAAAGAAGATAGTGCTATGGCAAAGGCACCAGCAAAACTATATGGAAATAATTTGAACGAAAATGGAAATTTTTGTATTGCTGGTCATAATTATAAAGAAGTGTTTTCTAAACTTAATGAATTAGTTGTTGGAGATAAATTTTATATTGTAGATACAGAAGATAATATACAAGATTATGAAATTAAAGAAATAAAAGAAGTTGAACCAACAGATATAAGTATTTTAATGCCAGTTGATGATAAAATTCAAGTGACATTAATTACTTGTATAGAAGGTGCAACAAAGCGTCTAGCAATAGTAGCAGAACGAGTTAATATCGAAGGATAATTGGAAAATAAGGAGGACGCTAAGATGATAAAAAGTATTGAAAAAATTTTTATAGTAGTAATTGTAAGCCTAATCTTCGGAATAATAGTTTTAAATTATTCATATGCTACGTCAACACAAACTAATAATGCTCACAAATCAGAAGAACAAACATCAACCAATTTAACACAGACTAATGAATCAGGTTATACTTCAACAGGTGATAAAGTATATGCTACTGAAAAATTGAATGTTAGAAAAAGTGCTGATTCAAAATCTGAGAAATTAGGGAGTTTATCAAAAAATGCATCAACCAAAAGAATTGCAGTTGGAAATAATGGATGGGATAAAATAGAATTTAATGGCGGAATAGGATATGTAGTTTCAAAATATTTAACAACCCAGCAACCAGAAGCACTTAAAGAGCCAAAATGGACATCAACTGGCGATACAGTTTATAGTAAAAAGAGTTTAAATGTTCGTAGTGGATGGGGAACATCTTATGAATCTATTGGTGGATTAGTGTTAGGGCAAAAAATTCAAAGAATTGCAACAGGTGATAATGGTTGGGATAAAATTAAATATGAAGGTAAAGAGGCTTATGTTATGTCTCAATACTTAACTACTAGTAAAAGTGAAGTTGATAAATTAGTAAAAGAAGAAAAAGATAAAAAAGAAAATGAAATTGTAAATAATGCTGTTTCTGATAATATAGTAGAAAACACAAATATTGTGAATAATACCGTAGAAGAAAACACAGTTTCAGAAAATAAAGTAACAAATGAAGAAATATATAATCAAATAGTTGATGAAATAGGAGTACTTCCACAAGTTGGAAAAAGTATAGTAGACTATATATTTTTTATGGTAATTATTGCAGGAATTGCGTTGACAATTTTTGTAGGGTTACAAATACATGGAAAAAATGAGGAGTAATTTATGACAGCACAAATATTAGATGGAAAAGAATTATCAAAAAAGATTAAGGAAAATTTAAAACTAGAAGTAGACAAATTAAAAGAAAATGGCATAACACCAAAACTTGCAGTTATTATGGTTGGTGATAATAGTGCATCAGCAGTTTATGTAAAAAACAAATCTAATGCTTGCAAGAAAGTAGGAATTGAATTTGAAGAATTTTTATTACCTACCGAAACAACAGAAGATGAATTGATAAAATTAATTGAAAAATTAAATGCAAATAGCAATATTGATGGGATTTTATTACAAAGTCCAGTACCACATCATATTAATATAAATAGAGCTTTTGAAACTATTTTACCAAGCAAAGATGTTGATGGATTTAATGCAGTAAATGTTGGAAATCTTACAATAGGTAGAGATTGTTTTGTATCTTGCACACCTTATGGTGTAATGAGAATGCTTGAAGAATATAACATAGACATTGCTGGAAAAACAGCGGTTGTTATTGGAAGAAGTAATATTGTTGGAAAACCAATGTTGCAATGTTTGCTTTCAAAAGATGCAACAGTTACAATTTGTCATTCTAAAACTAAAAATTTAGAAGAAGTTGTTAGCAAAGCTGATATAGTAATTGCAGCAATAGGAAAACCAAACTTTGTTACAGGAAATATGATAAAAGAAGGGGCAGTTGTAATAGATGTTGGAATTAACAGATTAGAAGATGGAAAATTATGTGGAGATGTTAATTATGAAGAAGCATCTTCAAAGGCAAGTTATATAACACCAGTACCAGGTGGAGTAGGTCCAATGACAGTTGCAATGCTTGTAGAAAATGTTGTTAAAGCTGCAAAACAAAGAAAACAATAAATTTAATAACTTAGGGGCATGAGTTTTTTCTCATGCTCTTTTTTATTTCTTTTATAATTATTTTTTAAAAGTATTTTGAAAATACTTCTAAGTGCTAATGTATATTTTTTTCGTTCTCCCCATTCTAAAAATTTTGGCAAAAATTTTTCAAACTTTTGAAAATTTTTGAACGGTCCCCACCCGCCACTTAAAAATATACATTAGCACTTAGAAGCATATTATATAGATTTAACATAGAAAGGAGATAAATTTGGATATTTATAATATTTGGTTTGCAAGAATTGAAATTGCAAACAGTATAAAATTAAGATTGTTAGAACAATCTAATGTAGAGGAAATCTGGAAATTTAATAAATCAGATTTAATGGAACTAGGATTAAAAGAATGTAGTATAAATCAAATTTTGAAAGAAGAATATAGAGAGAAATTAGATAAATATATTCAATATTTAGAGAGAAACAATATTGAATTAATTTCATATAAAAGCAAAGATTATCCATATAAATTAAAGAATATTATGGACTTGCCTGCATATATTTTTGTAAAAGGAAATAAAAATATTTTAGATGATGATAGCGTTGCAATAATAGGATCTAGATTGTGTAGTGAAATTGGAAAGAAAATTGCTTTTAATACTGCAAAAGAGTTAGGTGATAAAAACATAAATGTAGTCAGTGGATTAGCAAATCGGAATAGATACATACGCACATATGGGGAGTTTAAAAAGTAAGTTTGGAAAAACAATCGCAGTGTTGGCAAATGGACTAGCAGATAACGATATATATCCTAGACAAAATTTACAATTGGCAAATAAAATTATAGAAAATGGTGGTACATTAATTTCAGAATATATAGTTGGTACTAAATCAAAACAATATTATTTTCCAATAAGAAATAGAATTGTAAGTGGTTTATCAAATAAAATTTTAGTGGTAGAAGTCGGAGAAAAAAGTGGAACTTTCATAACAGTTCGGATGTGGTTTAGAACAAGGAAAAGATATATTTGCTGTGCCACGGTTCACCTATTTATGAAACCTCGAAAGGTACGAATTTATTAATAAAAGATGGTGCAGAAATATTTACAAAAACAGCTGATTTATTTTAATACAATATTAAGAAAAAATGCTATAAAATACTTTTAATTTTCTTAAAATATGATATAATGATATAGTATTTTGAAAACTGCCATAAGGAGGAAACATTATTTATGGGAAGCAAAGGAAAAAATGAAGAAACAAAAAGAGTAAAAAAAGTTAAAACAACAAATAAAAAAATTCAAAAGAATGGAAAACTTAAATTTAGAGATAAGCATCCAAAACTTTCTAAAAGTATAAGAATAGGACTTGTAGTACTTATGTTACTTATTATTATAGGAGCAGGAGTATTAGTAGGAACTTTTTTCGGAGTTTTTGGAGAAGAATTAAAAATTAGTGAAGAAGATTTAGTTATTAAATTTAAGAATTCAACTGTATATGATAAAGATGGCAATGAAATTGCTACATTAAGTGGTGGTACAAAAAGAAAAATTGTTAGTATGACAGATATGAATGAATATTTGCCAAAAGCTTTTGTTGCAATAGAGGATGAAAGATTTTATACACATAGAGGCGTGGATATAAAAAGAACACTGGCAGCAACTGCAACATTTATTTTACATGCGGGGGATTCATCTTTTGGTGGTAGTACAATAACACAACAATTAGTAAAAAATATTACAACTGATGATGAAGATAGTGGACTTGGTGGAGCTTTAAGAAAAGTTAAAGAAATGTCAAAAGCAATTCAAGTAGAACAGTATTTATCAAAAGATCAAATATTAGAATTATATTTAAACATAATATTTATGGGCGGAAATGATATTAACGGTGTTGCATTAGGTTCTGTATATTATTTTGATAAAGATGTTAAAGATTTATCAGTTGCAGAATGTGCATATTTAGCTGGAATTAACCATTCACCAAATGGATATAATCCATTTAAAGAAGATTCAGAAGGAAAAAGACAAGAAAAAATAAAGAAAAGAACAAAAACAGTTCTTGCAAAAATGGAAGAACTAGGATGTATTACATCAGATCAAAAAAATGAAGCTATTACAGAAGTAGATAATGGTCTTGCATTTAAGCAAGGCGAAGGTGCTAATGTAACAATAGATATTTCATATCATACAGAAGCAGCTATTACTCAAATTATTGATCAATTACTTGAAGAACATACAGACTGGAATAAAGACATGGCTGAATTATACTTATTCAGTAGTGGATTAAAAATATATACAACACAAGATACACATATTCAAGCAGCAGTAGAAGAAGAACTTATAAAAGAAGATTATATTAAACATAGAGATATAAAAGATCCAAAAACAAAAGAAATAAAAGATAGAAGAGATGCTATACCTACAATGGTTGTAGTAGATCATACGACGGGTCAAGTAGTAGCATGTGCAACAGCAACAGGAGATAAAGAAAATAGAACAACAAGCACAAAATTAGACTTTATGAATTGGCCAACAGAATTAAAGAAACAAACTGGTTCATCAATGAAACCAATTTCTGTCATTGTTCCAGGTATTGAAACAGGAACTATTACAGCAGCAACAACATATTTAGATTGTGAAACAAAATTTGCTGGCATGGACAGATCAATGAAGAACGAAAAATCTTATACCAATACCTTAATGTCAATGCGTGAAGCAATTGCTCGTTCTCAAAACATTCCAAATGCTAAGGCTATGATGGATATTGGAGTAGATAAATCAATAGAATTTTGTAAAAAAATGGGAATTACAAATCTAAAAGATGAAGGCGTTTCATTAGCACTTGGTGGATTAAATGAAGGAATATCACCAACTCATATGGCTATGGCATATGCAACAATTGCAAATGATGGTGTATATTTATCACCAACATATTATACAAAGGTAACTGATGAAAATGGCGAAACTGTTTTAGAACCAAAACAAGATGAAACAGAAGTTATGAGTAGAGAAAGTGCTTATATAGTAAAATCAATTTTAACAGCACCAGTTCTTTCTGCTTCTGGTACAGCATCATATTGTAAGATTCAAGGAATTGATACAGGTGCTAAAACTGGTACAACAAACGATAGTTATGATAGATGGCTTTGTGGATTTACACCATATTATACAGCTGCTTGTTGGTATGGATATGAACATTCAACAGAGGTTACAGGATTTGGAAGAAATCCAGCTGGTCAAATTTGGTCAAATGTTATGAAGAAAATTCATACTGAATTACCAAATGCAAGTTTTGAAAAACCAGAAGGAGTTGTCTTTGCAAATGTATGCTCAGTTACAGGTCAATTAGCAGTTGATGGACAATGTGGAGCAGTATATCAAGAAGTATTTACAGAAGGAACAGTTCCAACAGCTTGTACAGGACACACAGCTTTACCAATTTGTGTTGAAACAGGATTAATATCAGCTGGACCTTGTCCTACTGAATTAAGAAACTTTATGGTATTACCAGAAAGAGAAACAACAGGAAAATGGACTAATGTAAATACAGCTGGATTTACAACACCACCTACTGATACTTGTACAGTACACACAGCGCCACCAGTAGAACAACAACAAGCCCCAGTACAAAATCCAACACCAGATCAAAGTCAACCAGTTAGTGGTGGAAACACTGGATGTTCACACCATTGGGAACCATCTTTAAGATATCCAAGTTGTACAGCACAAGGATATAGAGTAGATGTATGTACAATATGTGGAGCTGAAAGAGATAAGAGAGATTTTACACCACAAACTGCACATAGTTATGCAAATGGAAAATGTACAGTCTGTGGAGCAAGTGATCCAAATTATCAGCCACCTGCTCAAACTACACCACCACCTACACCACCAGCAGATAACAGTGGTAATGCAGGAAATGCTGGAAGTAGTGGAGATGCATCATCAAATGCAGGAGCAGATGCTTCAAAACCAAAAACTTAAAATAAAAGGAGATAAAATTGAAAATATATTTTTATAATACTTTAACTAGAAAAAAAGAAGAATTTACACCAATTGATAAAAAAGAAGTAAAAATGTATTCTTGTGGACCAACAGTATATTATTTTGCACATATAGGAAATTTAAGAGCATATTTGTTTATGGATACTTTAAGAAGAACATTAAAATATAATGGATATGATTTAAAACATGTAATGAATATTACAGATGTTGGTCATTTAGTTTCAGATGCTGATGAAGGCGAAGATAAAATGATGAAAGCAGCTCAAAGGGAAAACAAAGATCCCTTTGAGATTGCTAACTTTTATATGAATGCTTTCTTTGAAGATATACATAAATTAAATATTGACAAACCAGAAATTATAGCAAGGGCTACTGAACATATTAAAGATATGGAAAAATATGTTCAAAAAATTATTGAAAATGGATATACTTATGAAACAGAAGATACTATATATTTTGATACTTCAAAATTAAAAAAGTATGGTGTTCTTTCAAATATTAAAATTGATGAGCAAAAAGCTGGTGCAAGAGTAGATTTTGATAAAAGCAAAAAAAATATTACAGATTTTGCTTTATGGATAAAAGCGCCAGAGAATCATTTAATGAAATGGGATACTTTCTGGGGAAAATGTTATCCAGGTTGGCATCTAGAATGTTCTGCAATGGGCTACAAATATTTAGGTGACCATTTTGATATTCATACAGGTGGAATAGATCATATTCCAATTCACCATGAAAACGAAATTGCACAAGCACAAGGATTTTGTGGTAAAAATCCTGCTAATTTTTGGATGCATGTTGATTTCTTACAAGTAAATGGTGGTAAGATGTCAAAAAGTTTAAATAATCTATATACTTTATCAGACTTACAAGAAAAAGGATATGAACCATTAGTATATAGAATGTTCAACTTTACTTCAACATATAGAGCACAAATAAATTTTACTTTTGAAGCAATGGACTCTGCTAAAACAGCTCTTGGAAGATTAAGAGATGGATATTTAAAACATAAAGCTGGTACTGAGGATGTTTCTGATGATGAAATTCAAAGTTATAAAGAAAGATTTTTAGAAGCAATAAATGATGATTTGAATATGCCAGTTGCAATGAGTATAGTATGGGAAGTTGTAAAACAACATAAAAAATCTAAAAAATATCAAGAACTTTTATTAGATTTTGATAGAGTTCTTGGATTTAATTTAAAAGATTATGTTAAAGAAGAAAATGCTTTACCAGAAGATGTACAAAAATTAGTAAATGAAAGAAATAATGCAAGGGCAAATAAAAATTGGGTAGAATCTGATAGAATTAGAGATATTTTAGTAAGTATGGGTTATACTGTTAAGGATAGTAAAGAAGGTACTATTGTCGAGAAATAGCGAGATTTTGTGGAGGAGAAAGCGTGAAATTTTTAGAAGAAAACGACAAAGAAAAATATAAAAAATTTTTAGAAGGTCACGAAAGATGTAATTTTCAACAATCATTAGAATGGGCAAAAGTAAAAGATTCTTGGAAAAGTGAAGTTATATTATCATTAGATGATGACGGAAATATAGTAGGAAGTCTTTGCGTATGGATAAGAAAGTTTCCAGTATTTGGTTATTTAATGTATTCAGCCAGAGGACCAGTTTGTGATATACATGATGAAAAGGTATTAAAAGATTTAAGAGATGGAATAGACGAACTTGCAAAGAAATATAATGCATTTGCAATTAGAATAGAACCAGATATAAAGAAAGATGATGAAGAATTTAGAAGTATAGTTACAAAATTAGGTTTTGAAATAAAAGATGATAGTAAAAATTTTAAAGATGAAATTCAACCTAGATTTGTATTTAGATTAGATATTAGTGGAAAAACAGAAGATGAAATATTCTCTGCTTTTCATCAAAAAACTAGATATAATGTAAGATTAGCTACTAAAAAAGGTGTAGTTGTAAAAGAAGGTAATAGAGAAGATTTAAAAGCTTTTCATGATATAATGGTAGAAACAGGAAAAAGAGACGATTTTGTAATAAGAAGTTTGGAATATTTCCAAAGAATGTATGATGAACTTGTACCAGGTGGACACATGAAACTTTTAATGGCATACCATGAAGATAAACCAATAGCTGGAATTATTCCAATTATATATGGTAAAAATGTATGGTATTTATATGGTGCAAGTAGCAACAGTCACAGAAATTTAATGCCTAATTATTTATTACAATGGACTATGATAAAAGAAGCAATTAGTAGAGGTGCCAATATGTATGATTTTAGAGGTGTTTCAGGTGTAGTTGATGAAAATCACCCACAATATGGACTATATAGATTTAAAAAAGGATTTAATGCAGAATTTACAGAATTTATTGGAGAAGTATATATTGCATATAAACCTTTAATGTATAAATTATATAAAATTTCAGAAAAAGCATATAGGACTTTAAGAAAAATAAAGAAGAAAATAATGAGTAAATAGTTAGGATGGAAAATGAAAGTTTTAGAAATTAGTAAAAAAGATTTAAAAAATAATATTGACATTATTAAAAATATGATGATAGGTAATGAAACAGATGACAATGGTCAAAAAAAGCAAATAATTGCGGTTGTTAAATCTAATGGAATGGGAATCGGTTTAATTGAAGAATCTAAGTTTTTAGTAGAAAACGGTATTACATTTTTAGCGGTTGCTACAATTGATGAAGTTTTAGCTTTATCAAATGAAAAATTAGATTGCAAAATATTAATGTTATCACCAGTTTCAAACGAAAATGATATTAAAATTTTACTAGATAATAAAGTTACTCTTACAATAGGAAGTATGGAAGAACTAGAAAAAGTAGAAAAAATATTAGAAGAAAGAAATGAAGAAGCGCAGTGTCATATAAAAGTAGATACAGGACTTGCTAGGTATGGATTTTTATATGATGATACTGCAATAATAGATTGTTTTGAAAAGGCAAAACGACTAAAAATTACTGGGATGTTTACACATTGTTCTAAACCTACTGATGAAAAATGGACAAGAAAACAATTTAATAGATTTTTAGATGTAGTAGCAGGGGTAAAAGCGTCTGGTTATAATCCAGGACTTTTACATTTAGCATCTTCAACACCAGCTCTTAAATATCCTGATATGAGATTAAATGCAGTAAGAATAGGTTCAGCATTTCAAGGAAGAACTATGGTGAAAAATTTAGGTTTTAAACCAGTAGGAGTATTTAAAACAAATATTGAAGAAATAAAAACACTTCCAAAAGGATATAATATAAGTTATGGTAATAGCTATACAACAAAAAAGCAGACAAGAGTTGCAATACTTCCAGTAGGTTATAGAGATGGTTTATTTATGGACAAACATAGAGATACATTTTCTTTTATAGACAATATAGTAGCTACTCTTATGGAATTTAAAAAGATTTTTAAAGACAATTCTCTTAAAGTAAAAATAAATGGAAAAGAATATAAAGTTGTAGGTAGAGTAGGAATGTATCATTCAGTTGTAGATATTACTGGCGCAGATGATATAAAAGTAGGTGACGAGGTAGTATTCAATTTACATCCACTTCTTGTAAGCGATAATATAAAAAGGGAGTATAACTAATGAAGAAAAATGAGAATAGTAAAGAAATAAAATTTACAGATACAAATAATCCAAAAAGAATCACATTTTTTAATAGATTTAAAAGAGCAATTTTTAATGTTGAAACTTATGGAGAATTTTTATTAGAAAAAACAAGTGTAACAATAAAATATTTCTTGATGTTAGTATTAATTGTTTCATTAATTCTAGCAGCTGTTTCTACTTATTATTTTGCAAACTTAGTAGAAAAAGGATATAATTATATAAAAAGTGAGCTTCCAGATTTTACTTATGAAAATGGAAAAGTAAAATTTGCAAATTTAGCAGAAGGACATGACAAAGACATTGATTTATATAATATTATAAATACTGATAGTGAACTATCAAATGGAGTAGAAGAAAGCTATAAAGAAAAAGTAAAAAATTATTCTCATGCTATAATTTTTCTTCAAAATAAAATAATAATATTTGAAAAAGGCAATTTTAGTGAATTTTCATATTCTGAAATTGAAAATAATTACAAAGTTGATATAAAAAATAAAGCAGATTTAATTCAGATTTTAGATACTATGGGAATGTCTGGAATAAATATAACATATTTTGTTGCAGTTACTTTTTCTTTGTATTTAGCTAATATAATGACATATATTCTTGATATTTTGTTAATAGCTCTTTTTGCATATTTAACAGGAAGAATCGTAGGACTTCCATTAAATTTAACGAAATCTTTTGTAATTTCAATATATGCACTAACTTTATCAATAATACTAAGCACAATATATACAGCTGTTTACAGTTTAACAGGTTTTGTAATAGAATATTTTAATGCAATGTATTTATTAATTGCTTATATTTATGTAATAGCAGCTATTTTAATTATAAAATCAGACATAATTAAACAACATGTGGAACTTCAAAAGATTTATAAAGTGGAAGCACAAGTGAAAAAAGAATTAGAAGAACAAAAAGACAAAGATAAAGATGAAAACGAAGAAAATAAAAAAGAAGATGAAAAAAAAGGAAAAGATAAAGATGAGGAAGATGATCAACCAGTTATAAACAGAGAACCTGATGGTTCAGAAATATAGGAGGTAAAAATGTCAAGCAAAAATAATAACAATAACGATAAGAAACAAGACAAATTTTTAGTAACATGTTTAGTTATTGTAGCTATTGTAGCATTAATAATCGCAAGTTATTTTGGCTATAAAATGTATAATGAGAAAAAAGAAAGAGAAGTTGCATATACAGAACTTATTACAGACATTAATGAAAATAAAATAGAAAAAATCAAAATGACAGCAGGTAGTAGTTCAATAACAGTTACTTATAAAGGTAGTGGCGAAGAAGAAGAAAGACAAAAAACAGTTTTAGTTCCAAGCTTACAAGCTTTTATGGAATTAGTACAAGATAAAGTAGATAAAGAAGGAATTAAAATAGAATTAAAACAAGAAGGTATTAATCCAATTTTAAAAACATCAGATACTATTTTTTCTATGTTACCAACCATTTTACTTGTTGTTTTAATGGTAATGATATTTAAAATGCAAGGTCTTGGTGGAGATAGTAACGGAAAAGTATATGGTGGAGAAGAAAATAAGAAAACTGGGGTTAAATTTGAAGATGTTGCTGGTTTAGATGAAGAAAAAGGTGAGCTTATAGAAATTGTTGATTTCTTAAAAAATCCAAAAGCTTACTTAGATATGGGAGCTAAAATTCCAAAAGGAATTTTATTATATGGAAAACCAGGTACTGGTAAAACTTTAATTGCAAAAGCAATTGCAGGAGAAGCAGGTGTACCATTTATTTCAATGAGTGGTTCTGAATTTATTGAAATGTTTGCAGGACTTGGAGCATCTAGGGTAAGAAAATTATTTGATAAAGCTAAAAAAATGGCACCATGTATTATATTTATAGATGAAATTGATGCTATTGGTTCAAGAAGAACAAGTAGTAGTGGTGCAGAAAGTGAAAATAATCAAACATTAAATCAATTATTAGTTGAAATGGATGGTTTTGCAAGTAATGAAACTATTATAGTATTGGCAGCAACAAATAGACCAGAAATGCTTGATAAAGCTTTACTACGTCCAGGAAGATTTGATAGACAAATTACAATACCAGCACCAGACTTAAATGGTAGAGAAGAAATATTAAAACTTCATAGTAAAAACAAAAAGCTTGCTGATGATGTTGATTTTAGAGAATTTGCAGGAGATACAGCTGGATTTACCGGTGCAGAACTTGCAAATGTTTTAAACGAAGCTGCAATTATAGCTGCAAGAGAAAAGCATGAAGTAATTACAAAAGCTGATATAGAAAATGCTGTAAAGAAAATAACAGTTGGTTTAGAAAAACACAATAGAGTAGTTTCAGAAAAAGACAAAAAACTTACAGCATATCATGAAGCTGGACATGCTGTTGTTAGTAAATTTTTACAAACGCAAACTGATGTAAAAGAAGTTTCAATTATACCAAGAGGTCTAGCTGGTGGATATACAATGTATAAAACAAACGAAGACAAGTTCTATATTTCAAGAACAGAATTGCTAGAAAAAATGGTAGCATTAATGGGTGGTAGAGCAGCAGAAAAAATTTCTTTAAATGAAATTTCGACTGGTGCAAGTAATGATATAGAAGTAGCAACTGGTATTGCAAGAGATATGCTTACTATTTATGGTATGAGTGATACATTAGGTCAAATATCTTTAAAAGTAGATGAACCTTATGAATTACAAATGTATGGAGAAAATATTTTTAATGAAGTGGGAAATCAAGTAAAACTTCTTATAGATAATGCTTATATTACAGCACAAAAAATTCTAATAGAACATAGAGATATATTAGATCAAGTTGCATTGGCATTGTTAGAAAAAGAAACAATATCAGAGGAAGAATTTCAAGAATTTTTTAAATAGAAATTTTCTCTAAAACTTATAAAAATATATAATTTATTTTAAATTTAGCTCTGTTCATATATTTGAACAGAGCTTTTTTAGGGAAAAAAGCTTGATAAATTTCATTTTTTTACTTATAATAACAATATGAAAAAATTAATTATTAAAGAAAAATATGATAATAAAAAAGTAAATAGTGTTATTTTAGATAATTTTAAAGACTTAAATCCTAATGTTTTATATAAAGCTCTTCGTAAAAAAGATATTCGAATTAATAATGTAAAAATATCTGAAAATACAATTGTGCATACTGGTGATGAAATAACAATTTATATTGTTGATGAATTACTTTATAATAAACCTAATATAGAATTAAAAGTTCTTTATGAAGATAAAAATATTATTGCTTTTTATAAACCAGAAGGAATATCTGTTACAGAGGATAATTCTTCTTCACATACATTTACTTCTATTGTAAAAGAGCAATTTGGAAATAATTTAGAACCATGCCATAGATTAGACAGAAATACAGATGGAATAATTTTATATAGCAAAAATGAAAAAACTCTTGAAATTTTATTAGAAAAATTCAAAAATAAAGAAATAGAAAAACATTATATTGCAAGAGTTTATGGTTTTATTCGTAAAGAACATGAAATACTTATAGATTATCTTTTTAAAGACAGTAAAAAGAGTATGGTATATATTTCTCATTCGCCTAAAAAGGATTATTTGCAAATAATTACAGAGTATACTGTAATTAGTAGAAATACTGATGAAAATACTACTATTATAGATGTAAATCTTCATACTGGAAGAACGCATCAAATTAGGGCTCATTTAGCGTATATTGGTTATCCTATAATAGGTGATGGTAAATATGGTAATAATGAAATAAATAAAAAATTTGGAATGAAAACACAAGATTTAACAAGTTACAAAATCAAATTCAAATTTAAAACTAATAGTGGAATACTAAACTACTTGAATGATAAAGAAATAGTAATAAATAATGTACTTGACAAATATGTCCAATAAATATAAAATATATTTAATAAGATTATCAAGAGTGGACGAGAGAATCGGCTTTATGACTCCACAGCAACCTAAGTAAGTTAGGTGCTAATACCGACAAAGCAAAACGCTTTGAATGATGATTATACTACATAGAGATAATTATTATGAGATGCGTTTTAGGCATCTCTTTTGTTTTGCATATAAACTTGATAATAGAAGGAGGGTTATATGAAAAAATTGTTTACATCAGAAAGTGTTACAGAAGGGCATCCAGATAAACTATGTGATTATATATCAGATAGTATATTAGATGAATATTTAAAACAAGATAACACATCAAGAGTTGCTTGCGAAACAGTAGCAAGTAAAGGATTAATTTTAGTTACAGGAGAAATTACTTCGAAGGGAGAGGTAGATATTGAATCAGTAGTTAGAAATGCTATAAAAGAAATAGGTTATGATAATAGTCGAACAGATATTGATTATAGAACTTGTGAAGTATTAGTTAATATATCTAAGCAATCAGATGATATAGCATTAGGAGTAGATAAATCTTTGGAAACAAAAAATGGCAGAGAAATTATTTCAGAAGGTGCAGGAGATCAAGGAATTATGTTTGGATATGCATGTGATGAAACAGAATGTTTCATGCCTCTTCCAATATATTTAGCACATAAATTAGCAAAGAGATTAACTGATGTCAGAAAACAAGGAATTATAGAGTATTTGAGACCAGATGGAAAAGTTCAAGTTACAGTAGAATATGAAGGAAAACAACCTATAAGAATAGATACAGTGGTTGTATCTACTCAACATATTGAAGAAATAAAACAAGAAAAATTAAAAGTAGATATTATGAATGAAGTAATACAAAGAGTAATTCCAAGTGATTTATTAGATGACAATACAAAATACTTTATTAATCCAACAGGAAGATTTGTTATAGGTGGTCCACTTGGAGATGTAGGCTTAACAGGTAGAAAAATAATTGTAGATACTTATGGTGGGTATAGCAGACATGGTGGTGGTGCTTTTTCTGGAAAAGATTATACAAAAGTAGATAGATCAGCTTCATATATGGCAAGGTTTCTTGCTAAAAATATTGTTGCTAATGGTTATAGTAAAAAATGTGAAATTCAACTTGCATATGCAATAGGTGTTGCAAAACCAGTTTCTATTTATGTAGATACTTTTGGAACAAGTACAATTTCAGAAGAAGAAATTATACAAAAGATACAAGAGAATTTTGAGTTAACTCCAAGAGGAATAATAAATACTTTAAATTTGGATAAACCAATGTATAGGCAAACTTCAAATTATGGACATTTTGGAGAAAAAGATTTACCTTGGGAAAAAGTAATAAATATTTAGAACAAAGTAAAGATGTCATTCATTAAGATATTGTACAAATATCTATTTACCATCATTTTTTCGTTAATATAGAATATTAACGACCTATTACAAAATTATAATACACATAAATTTGTAAGAAGTCAAGCTTTCCATAATAATT
>CAPPGO010000007.1 GCA_948678575.1 uncultured Clostridia bacterium | reverse complement strand
TACTAGATATGAAAATGTACTCTATTATTAAAAGGTAAACACAAAATTACAATTTGTAAGTTTAATTGGAGGTACGAAAATGCTAGGATATGTACAAAGTTTTATAATAATTGCATTGATATATTGTATTATATATCAAACATATTTGAAGAAAAAAGAAAAGAAATTTATTCTTAAGTTTTCTATTATGTATATATATTTATTTTTAGTATTGTGTGTAACAATTTTACCAATTGATTTTACTTTAGACCCAAAGTGGAAATATCATAGTTCAATCAACTTTACTTATGCGCATATAAAACCATTTAATGATTTGATTTCAGGATATTCTGGAGCATTAAAACAAGTAATTTTGAATATAATAATGACCATACCTTTTGGTTTTTTACTTTCAAGTTTAAAAAAGAATATTAGTATAACTAGAGTTATAATATCAACATTTTTATTAAGTTTTGTAATAGAAATGTTTCAACTGATAATGACAGTATTTTTGCTTCACTATAGAAGTTGTGATATTACGGATTTAATTACTAATGTTGTTGGTGGAATAATAGGATTTATACTATATAAATTAGTTAAAAATTCTAAATTAAAATAATCACAAATTACAATTTTTTAAAATAATTACTTGACTATGCCCTTACAGGTTAGCTTACAATTATAACAGAGGTGGTTATAATGTTAATAAATGAAGTTGCAAAATTGTGTAATTTAACTAAAAAAGCAGTTGAATATTATACAGAACAAGAACTAATATGTCCTAATATCCTAGAAAATGGATATAGAGATTTTTCAAAGAAAGATATAGAAATTTTAAAGCAAATTGCTTTATATAGAAGATTAGGATTAAGTATATCTGAAATTAAAAGTATTCTTGCTAATCCAGATGAATTAAAAAGTGTTTTATATAAGAAAACTCTTGAATTAGAGCAAGAAAAAGCAAAACAGGATATTTTACAAAAGTTATGCAATGGAGAAAGTTTAGAAAAATTAGAACAAGAAATAAATAATATAAATTCTAAAACAATTATCATTAAAAAGTTGATGGATTTATTTCCTAGTTATTATGGAAAATTTATAAGTTTGAATTTTTCTAGGTATCTTACAGGAAGAATTGAAACAAAGGAACAAATGGAAGCATTTAAAGAAATTATTGATTTTTTTGATAATGTACCTAATATTAAAATACCAAAAGACTTACAAAAATATTTAGATGAGTATTTAGAAGAATATTCAAGTGAAAAAGGTCAAAAAATAATAAATACTATTATTCAAGCAAAGGATAAAAATATAAGAAATATAGATGAGTTTGTAAGAAAAAATAAGGAATCACTAGACAAATATAATGAATATAAGAAAACAGAAGAATTTAAAAATTCACCTGCTAATAGACTAATGGAACTAATGAAACAAGTTTGTGCTACAAATGGATATTATGAAAAGTTTATACCTGCAATGAGAAAGTTAAGTCCATTATATAATGAATATTATGAGGAAATGTTAAAAGCAAATGAACAATTTATTAAAAATTATCCTGAATATACAGAATAATATCTATTAAACAAATTATCGAATATAAAATATAATGTAAAAAACTTTTGACAAACAAATAAAGTTAAAAAATATTAATGTAAAAGACTTTTGATAGACAAAAAAATACCTAGTATATAAAATATTATTGGAGGTACAAAATGGATGTAGGAATAAGGATAAAAAAATATAGAGAAAAACAGAATATTTCTCAAGATGAATTGGCAGAAAAAATATTTGTTTCGAGACAAACTATTTCAAATTGGGAAAATAGTAAAAGTTATCCAGATATAAAAAGCTTACTACTACTTAGTGACATCTTTAAAGTATCTTTAGATGATTTTATGAAAGGAGATATTGAGAAAATTAAAAAATTAGTTAATACTCAAAAAGTAAGAGAGTTTAACATTATTGGATACATTTATTTAGCAGAATTATTAATTTTAGCCATTACAGCTTATCCTCTTTTTAAGCTTGAAGGAAATATTGGTGTTATTGTTTGGATTTTATTTTTTTTAGTAACTTTTTTTACTGCTGGAATAGCTGAAAAAATCAAAAAAAATAATAATATTCAAACATATAAAGAAATTTTGGCTTTTATTAATAGTAAACAATTGAACTATGAAGAAAGTCAACAAGAACTAGGAAAAAGAATGTATCAGAAGATTTTATTTGCAATATTAATAGGTATGATAGCACTTATTATAAATTTAATTATAATATTTATAAAATAGGAGGAATAATATGGAATTTTGGATATGGATGATAGTATTTATATTTATTGGTGGGGGCTGTTCACTTACTGGTACTTGGTGGAGTAAAAAGAAAAAAGAAGAAAAAAAGAAAGAACAAAAAAAGAAAGAACAAAATTAACAAGAAGTATTTAATTATTAAAAATATTTGTATAAAGAACAGAAAATTATCTGTTCTTTTATGTTATAATAAATTTAACAAATTATATTTATAAAATCTTTTAAAATTGTATGAAAAATATAATATGTGTGTTATAATATTATATATGTTATAAAAAAGGAGAAAAATATTATGACTTATGAATTTGCAAAATATCCTGACGGTACATTAGGAGTATTTTCTAACATTGAAAAAAAAGAAAATGACGAAGAATATATCCGTATTACTTTTGAAAGACCTATGGAATATGGTTTCGATACTTATGTAATTGAACTTCCAAGTTATGAAGTAATTTTAGAAGATGGACACTATACAGAAGAAGAAAAGAAAACTTTTATGGAAATTGCAAAAAATGGTTCTTCTTTCTTTTTCAAATATGCACGTTTAGGAGGGTTAGAAATTGCCTAGTATTTTTGAATTAAAACGGATATAAAATTTATTTTTGGACAAATGAAAATGACGAGCCTATTCACGTTCATATTTCAAAAGGAACACCAACTGCAAATTCAACAAAAGTTTGGATAACAGAAAAAGGTGGTTGTATTGTTTGTCATAATAAAAGTAAAATTCCTGAAAAAGAATTAAATATTATATGTGAAGATATTTCATTACATTATTTTCAAATTGTTGAAAAATGGAAAGCTATTCACTCAGGTAATATTAAATTTTACTGCTAAAATAGTAAAATTATTATATAACAATATTTGGAATTATTTATTAGTACGTTTTTTGCACACAATATGCACACAGCATTTATTAAAAATGCTTTTAAATAGCACATTACAGAGAATTGAACTTGCACATCTGCACCAAAACAGTTGAAATTTAACCAATTTCAGCTGTTTTTATTTTTATTCAAAAGCATTTGTAAGTATTGATATTAATTTTTTCCGTTATTCCAAGCTATTTTCAAAATTATTTAATATACAATTATAATGAAAAATAGTAGTTTGTAAAAAATATTTTTATATAAGGAGAAGCAATATGAGTACTAGAGTAGATTATAGTAAAATTATTAAGTATGTAGAAGAATACCCAAAAGATGTTATTGAAATAATTCAAAAAAAGTAAAAAGAATAGCAAATAATGAATTAGCAAGATATATTTTAGAAAATGGATTTGAATTTGAAATTATAGAGCCTAAACTAATTATAAAAAAGAAAAGTGCATAATTATAAATTGAAATTTGAAAGGAAATAATATTATGTATTATCTAAAACAAATACCATATTTGTTAGATAAAGAATTTAAGGAAAATATAGAATATAAAGAATATAATGTAAAAGAACTTGAAGATTATTGTATGTGTATTTGGACAATGAAATCAAAGAAAATATTAAATACGACAATATCAAATAATATTTTACCAGATGCTTGTATTGATATTGTTATAGATTTTGCAAATAGTACAATTTGTTTTGCAGGATTTAGTAAAGAAACTAAAGATTTTAAGTTAGATAAAAAAATAGATTATATGGGAGTTAGATTGAAACCTAGTATATTTTATTTGCTTTTTAATATAGCAGCAGATAAAGTAATGGATAATGAAATACCTTTTAAAGATATAGAAAAAGAAATTGGTATAGATAGAATATTAGATTTAGAAAATACAAATGAAAGAATAGAATATTTAAAGAAATATTTATTACAAAAAGCAAAAAAACAAAAAGAAATACCATTTATGAAAGTAATAGAAAAATTATATGAAAATCCCAAAGAACAAAGTGTAACAGATATTGCAAAGGAATTTGGATATAATGAAAGAAACTTATATAGAGTTTTTAAAGCAACTTTTGGAGTATCACCAAAAGTATTACTAAATATACTAAGATTACATTTATGCTTAACTTTTATACTAGAGAAAAAAATGAATTTAATAGATATTGCTCTATTTTGTGGTTTTTATGATCAATCACATTTCATAAAAGAAATAAAGAAATATACAGGTATTTCGCCTTTAAAAATAATAGAAGATTATAAATAATTGTCCGTTTTTTACAATACAGTTTTAAATTATTTTTTTATAATCATGTAAATATATGTATGAAACAATAACAACCAATATTATGGTTAAAAATGTAAAAGAAACAATAAAATTTTATGAAGAAAAATTAGGATTCAAAAAAATATTAAGTGTTCCAGAAGAAGGAGAAACTTTGAATTTTGCTATTTTAAATAAGGATAAAATTTCTATAATGCTACAAGAACAAGAAAACTTAATTAGTGAATATCCAACTTTAAAAACTGATGCAATAGTACCAACATTTACACTATTTATAACAGTCAATGATGTTTTGGCAATGTATAATGAATTAAAAGATAAAGTAAAAATTGCTAAAGAACTTCATAAAACTTTTTATGGTAAAGATGAATTTGCTATTTTTGATAACAATGGAAATATATTAACAATATCTTGTTAATATTAAATGGCAGACTAGAAATAGTCTGTTTTTGAATATATAATAAAAAATTAGTCTAAATAAAAAATAGACTAATTTTTTGATTTATATTGCAAAAAACAAAACATTATGATACGTTGAATATATATTCAATGAAAAATAATTTAATAAAAAGGAAAATGGAAAGATGACTAGAAAAGAACAAAAAGAAAATCGCCAAAAGCAGATACTATTTAAGGCGCTAGAATTATTTGTTATAAAAGGATATATGGAAACAAAAATTACTGATATAGCAAGTAGTTTAAATATTAGTGTAGGACTATTATTCCATTACTATGAATCTAAAGAACAATTATATTTAGAACTTGTAAAAATAGGATTAGATGGAATGAAATCACCACAAAAAATAGAATATAAAGAGCCAATCGAGTATTTTGAGAAGTTTTTAGAAAACTTATTTAAAACAATAGATAAAGAGCCATGGATTTGTCAAATGTTTTTATTGATGGCACAAGCACAAAAGAAAGGAATTCCAGAGAATATTAGAAAACTAGCATTGTCTGTTAATCAAATTGAGTTATCATCAAAAATAATTCAAGAAGGACAAGTAAATGGAACAATAAAAAAGGGGAATCCTTTAGCTTTATCAAATGCTTTTTGGTGTAGTGTACAAGGAATTATGGAACGAAAAGTAAATTTTCCAGAAATTCCTTTACCAGAAGTTAGTTGGATATTAGATATTTTAAGAGAAATAATATAAATATTATTAGATTTATTGAAATGAGAGGAGAAAGGTATGGAGAATTTTGGATTTTCAATGTTATGGTATTGGGTTGCATATTTTATAGTTACAGATATAGGAGTATTGCATACTATTTTTAATATTAAGGTTTTAAAAATGAAATCAATGAAAGAAAGTAGTGGTATGGGTGAAGGATACGAAAAAACAAAGCCATGGCATCCTTTATATAATATAATTATATTTCCTATTTTTGCATATCTATATTTTAATGGGTTAGAAATTGTAACTTTATCAAATGTCATTGCTACATCGCTTATTTGGGGAACAATAACAGTAATATTTGATGTAGTTGGATGGGTACTAATTAAACATCCTTGGTCTTTATCATTTAAAGAGTTTTATATTGATTATCAACCTTGGATAACTTTAATATATATTACAATATATGCTAGTCCATTTATAACTTATGGAATTATGAATTTTTTATAAGCGGTAAGTTACTATCTATCTTACATATACATAATATTATATGGCTTTTTTATCAATAAAAGTAATATTTGTATTATAGGAAATTACTATAATATATCAAAATTGCAAATGATAGAAGACCTTTTGAAACACTTGATAGAAAAGGACTTTAAGAATATACCCCCTTATTTACAAAATACCCTACTAGGTATATAATAATTATGGGTGGTGAGAAAATGGAAAATAATGAATGTGATAAATGTTGTAATAAGAAAACACATAGAGCAGAAGAAGAAAAGAAATTGATAAATAATAGATTAAGCAGAATTGAAGGTCAAATAAAAGGTGTCAGGAAAATGATAGAGCAGGATGCTTATTGCAATGATGTTTTAATACAATTATCAGCAATAGAAAATTCAATAAAAAGTCTGTCGAACCAAGTATTAGAAAACCATTTATATACTTGTATCGCTCGTGATATGGAGAATGGAAAAGTTGGTACGATAGATGAAATAATAAGTTTATTCAAAAGATTTAATAAATAAAAAAGAAAGGAAATGATTTTTATGAAAGAGATAATTTTAAAAGTAAATGGAATGATGTGTGAGGGTTGTGAAAACAGAGTAAAAAATGCACTAGGAAATATTGATGGTGTTGAAAGTGTAATTGCAGATCATACTACTGGAAAAGTTTGTGTAACTACAAATGATAATGTATCCAAAGAGTTAATTCAAGAAACGCTTGAAGATGTTGGATATGAAGTTGTAGGAGAATAAGAAGAATGAAGAAAATAATTTTGTCCATTGATGGAATGACTTGTTCAGCTTGTTCAAATGGATTAGAAAAGTATTTGAATAAACAAGATGGAATTATATCAGCTTCTGTTAATTTAGTAATGGCAAATGCTATTATTGAATATAACGAAACAAAATTAAATCAAGAAAAAATTGAAGAATTTGTAAAAAAAGCAGGATTTAAAAGCTTAGGGGAATTTAAGGAGATAAATACTAATACGAGAAGCAAACAAGAAAAAGTCAAATTTATTGTATTTACTGTACTTGCTATACTTTTAATGTATATTTCAATGGGACACATGGTAAATTTACCTGTAATTCCATTTCTTGATCCACATAGTTTTACGGCTAACTATATGATTTCATTACTAGTACTTACTATATGCTTTATAATCTATGGATTTGATATTATAAGAAATGGCTATAAGAATTTAATTCATAAAACTCCTAATATGGATACTTTAGTAGGAATTGGAGTTATTACAAGTTTTTTATATAGTTTATATAATATGTATTTAGTATTTAAAGGAAATACAAGTCTTGCTATGAATTTATATTTTGAATCTTCTAGTATTGTTATTTATTTTATAAAACTAGGAAGATATATAGATGGTTTAAGTAAAGATAAAACAAAAGAGGCGATTAGTAAATTAGTAAAAATAACGCCGAATAAAGCAGTAATAAAAATTAATGGAAAATTAAAAGCAGTAACATTAGATGAAATTCATAAAGGAGATATTGTTGTTTGTAGAGCAGGAGAAAAGATTGCTGTCGACGGAGAGATAATAGAAGGAAAAGCTCACCTTGATGAATCGTTTATAACAGGAGAAAGCAAACCACAAACAAAGGAAATCGGAAATAAAGTAATCGCAGGAAGTTTAAATTATGATGGATATATTGAATATAAAGCAGAAAGAATTGGAAAAGAGTCAACTGTATCTGAAATAGTAAAACTTGTTGTTGAGGCTAGCAATACAAAGGCACCAATAGCAAAAGTTGCAGATACAGTATCAGGATATTTTGTCCCATTTGTAATTGTTTTAGCAATATTAACATTTATTGTGTATTTAATAATGGGGCAAAGTTTTGAAATTGCAATAACAACATTCGTAACAATTTTAGTTGTTGCTTGTCCTTGTAGTTTAGGATTAGCTACACCACTTGCAATTATAGTAAGTGAAGGTTTATGTGCAAGTAATGGAATTTTAATAAAGAAAAGTGAAATATTAGAAAATGCTTGTAAAACCAATGTAATTGTTTTTGATAAAACAGGAACTCTAACTTATGGAAAATTAAAAATAGCAGAAGTTAAAAATTATAGTGATATGCCAGAAAAAGAACTTTTACAAATAGTAGGAAGTATTGAAAGTAAAACTACACATCCAATAGGAAAAGCATTTACAGAGTATTTAGATGAAAACAAAATTCAAAAATTAGAGGTTAAAGAATTTGGAAATGTTGCAGGTTATGGAATTATAGGAAAAGTAAATAACAAAAAAGTTATTATTGGAAATTCTAAAATTCTTGAAAACTATCATATAGAAAACATATATATAAAAGAAGAAAAAGAGCTTGCAAGCAAAGGTAACAGTATTATTTATGTAGTACAAGAGGAAAAAATATTAGCTTTAATAGGAGTAAATGATATTATACGAAATGAGGCAAAAGACTCAATAAAAGACTTGTTAAGTATGGAAATTGAGACAGTAATGTTAACAGGAGATAACTTCGAAACAGCCAAAAAAATAGCAGAAGAATTAGGAATTGAAAAAGCTATTGCAAATGTGTTACCAAAAGAAAAGTCAGATGTGATTAAGAAATTAAAAGAAGAAAATAAATTTGTAATGATGTGTGGAGATGGAATAAATGATAGCCCAGCTTTAGCAAACTCTGATATTGGAGTAAGTGTAAATAGTGGAACAGATATTGCAATGGATGCTTCTAATGTAATACTTACTAAAAATGATTTAAGTAGTATAATAAAACTAATCGATATAAGTAAAAAAACAATGAGAAATATAAAACAAAATCTATTTTGGGCATTTTTCTATAATTGCTTAATGATACCAATAGCAATGGGAATGTTAAAACCATTTGGAATTTTTATAAATCCAATGATTGCAAGTTTGGCTATGGTATTAAGTAGCATAACAGTTATATTAAATACTTTAAGATTAAAAAGCATAATAAAAAGCAAATGATAGTGGCGAAAAGAGAATACAGATAAAATAAGAAAGTAAAACCAATGATAGTAGAAATAGATACAACATTAAAATATGAAATATTTTCAGAGGACGATTTTGTATATATAAAGGAGATTGAATTATGGCAACATCAAAAGAGTATAAAAATTTTATATTAGAACAATTAGAATTATTAGATAATATAAATTGCCGAGCAATGATGGGAGAATATTTATTGTATTATAATAATATTTTATTTGGTGGAATATATGATAATAGACTACTTGTAAAGATAGTGAATAATAATAAAAAATATAACATGCAAGAACAAATACCTTATGAAAGTGCTAAACCTATGTATTTAGTGAATGATATAGATAATAAAGAGAAATTAAAAGAAATAGTAATTGAAACTTGTAAGGATTTACCAATTAAAAAGTAAAAAATGGTTCTTCTTTCTTTTTCAAATATTTATGTTTATGAGAATTAGGAATTGCCAAAAACAGTTGAAATGAAACTTATTTCAACTGTTTTTGCTTTTTTTAATAATATTGACTTTATATTTAGATATTTTTAATATATAATTAGAAAAAAATATTAAATTTTGTTCTAGGAAAAAAATTTATTTGTCAATTATATATGTGGACATAATACAAAATTATCAATTAGTAAAATTAAATTAGCCAAATGTTAGCAAAAAATGTCGGGTAAGGTAAAACCTTTTAAAGTAAAATATATTTGTGAACGAAAAGGAGAGAAATTGAACTGGATTGAATCGATAAGTAGAGCAATAGAATATATAGAAAACAACTTAACGAATGATTTGAAGATGGAAGATATTGCTAGCTATTCTTATATCTCATCATTTTATTTTCAAAAAGGATTTTCAATTATTTGTGGTTATGGAGTTGGAGAATATATTAAAAATAGAAGATTATCTATGGCAGGTAAGGAAGTGTTAAACACAAACAAAAGGATAATCGATATAGCAATGGAATATTGCTATGATTCACAAGACAGTTTTACAAAAGCATTCAAAAGATTTCATGGATTTACTCCAACAGAAGTTCGCAATAATGGTGCTACAATAAAAGATTTTGCACCATTAAAAGTAAATTTAATTTTGAAAGGTGGTTATATTATGGAGTATAAAATTAAAGAAAAAGAAGCTTTTAAAGTTATTGGTTTAAAAGAAAGCTTTAAATACGAAAGTGCTGAACAAAATGTACCCAAATTATGGAAAAATTTTTTTATGAAGGCTTCATTTAGTAAGATAAACGCAAAATATGCAATTAATATTGATACTACTTTAAGTGGTGAGTTATTTGATTATGTTATAGGAGATGACTATAACTCTGTTGAAAAAATACCAAAAGATTTTGAAATAATAGAAATACCAAAACTAACTTGGGCTATTTTCCCTTGTATAGGAAAGGCAAGTGAAAGTATAAGAGAAATAAATCAAAAAATATTTAAAGAATGGTTACCTAATTCAAATGATTATGAAATAGCAGAAGGTTATAATATTGAATATTATTCTAATCCAAAAGAATATAAAAAAGGCATAAATGATGAAAAGTATTATTGTGAAATCTGGCTACCTATTAAGAAAAAAGAAGATAAATAATTATTTTGATCAATTACAATAAGTATTGTAATTGATTAAGCCCCAAAATTATTTGTCCTTTGTGATATAATCGAAACAGAAGATTTTAATTTGAAAGGAAATAGTTATGTATAATATATTAGTGATTGAAGATGATGAAATGCTAAATGCTGGAATTTGTTTTAATATACAAAATAATAATTGGCAGACAATAAGTTCATATAACATTAAAGATGCTAAAAATATTATTAAGGAAAGCAAAGTTGATTTAATTTTATTGGATGTGAATTTACCAGATGGAAATGGTTTTGAGTTTTCAAAAATAATTAAAGAGAAATTTAATATTCCTTTTGTATTTTTGACAGCACATAATTTAGATGACGAAGTATTAAAAGGTCTTGAATTAGGTGCAGATGATTATATTACTAAACCTTTTAATATTAAAATCCTTTTAAAGAAGATAGAGCTGATTTTAAACAGAAATTCATCTGAAATAAGTGAGTTTTCTATAAAAGACTTAGTTATAAATTTTGAGGCTAGAACAGTAAAAAAAGCAGGTAGAATAATTTATCTAACACCGACAGAATTTGATTTATTACAAGTATTTGTGAAAAATAAAAGTATGGTACTTACTAGACAAATTTTACTAGAAAAGCTTTGGGATTGTAAAGAAAATTTTGTAGATGAACATACATTGACTTTAAATATAAGTAGGTTGCGTTCAAAATTAGATAGAGAAAATGATAAATACATAAAAACTATTTATGGTATAGGGTATAAATTAGTAGAGGAGTAATCTATGGAAATAATAATTATAACTTTGGTATTTATTATATTGAATGGTTTGATATATTTCTTTTTTAGACAAAAATATGTGAGATTTACTGAAAATATAGAAAAACAAATTGATGATTTTATAAATGGTGATTTTGATAAAAGCAATATAAATGAAGAACAATTGGATTCGAAGCTTAGTTCTAAATTATATAAATTAGGTAATATCATAAATGCTAAAATGGAAAAAAATAGCCAGTCTAAAAAAGAAATTCAAGAAATGGTATCAGATATTGCACACCAAATAAAAACGCCAATAGCTAATATTAGAATGTATAGTGATACAATTTCAAATAATGATTTAAGTAAAGAAAAAGAGCAAGAATTTTTAGAGATTATTACTGGACAAGTGGATAAATTAGAGTTTTTTACAGATTCTCTTACAAAAATGTCTAGACTAGAAACTAATATGATTGTTTTAAATAAAGAACAAGCGAAAATTATAGAGTGCTTAGAAAAAGCTAAAGAACAAGCACAAAGTTTAGCAGAAAAGAAAAATATAAATATAGAAATTAATGGTGATATTTCGGCTACTATAAAATATGATAAGAAATGGACATTAGAAGTTATTTGCAATATTTTGGAAAATGCTATAAAATATACTAATGACAATGGAAAAATAGAAATAAATATAGAGAAATTAGAAAGCTTTTTGAAAATTGATATTACTGATAATGGTATTGGAATTGAAAGTGAAAATATAAACAATATTTTTAAGAGATTTTACAGAGAGCAAAAGGTTCATAATATTGAAGGAGTTGGAATAGGGTTATATTTAAGCAAGACTATTATAGAGCAGCAAAATGGTTACATAAAAGTAAAATCGAAAGTAAATGAGGGAAGTACTTTTTCAGTATTTTTACCACTATAAGACTGAATTTTATATCAGTCTTATTTTTTTGAAAAGTTTCAAAACTGAAACAATTTTTCTAACAATTGAAACTATTTTGACAGATTTATGAAGTATTATATATTTAGAAAAGAGAAAGGAAAAAAATATTATGGAAAATAATTATATTTTAAAAGTAAATAACTTAAAAAAGTATTATGGAAGTGGTGAGACACTAGTAAAAGCATTAGATGATGTATCTTTAAAAATAAATAGTGGAGAGTTTGTTGCGATAGTTGGAACTTCTGGAAGTGGAAAAACTACTTTACTTAATATGCTTGGAGGCTTGGATAATCCTAGTAATCGGAAATATTGAAATTGATGGAAATGAAATTTCAAAAATGAAGGATGAGGAATTAACAATTTTTAGAAGAAGACAAATTGGTTTTGTATTTCAAAATTATAATTTAGTGCCTATGCTTAATGTATATGAAAATATAGTACTTCCTATAGAATTAGATGGAAATAAGCTTGATAAAAATTTTATAAGTGAAGTTATTAATTTACTAGGAATAGCTGATAAAGTAAAAACAATGCCTAATAAATTATCAGGTGGACAACAACAACGTGTGGCAATTGCAAGAGCCTTATCAACTAAGCCATCAATTATACTAGCAGACGAACCAACTGGAAATCTTGACACAAAAACAAGTTTGGATGTTATTGGTCTTTTGAAAAATTCTAGTAAGGCTTTTAATCAAACCATAATTATGATTACACATAATGAAGAAATTGCACAAATGGCAGATAGAATTATAAGAATTGAAGATGGAAAGATTGTTTAAAAGGGGAAAAGAAATGAGTTTGAAAAGTAATAATAATAAAAGAATAATTTATAAAATTGCAAAAGCATCTTTTATTAGTTCAAAATTAAAAGTAGGTTTCATGAGTCTTACAATTGGGTTAGCAATTTGTTTTATTATGGTAATGGGACTTTCTACATTGAATTATAAGACTTATGAAAAAGAAACTGTAAAAGGTATGCAAGACTGTATGTTTTATGAAATAAGCTCGGAACAAATAGATAATTTAAAACAAAATGAAAATATAAAATGTGTTATGACTTATAGGACTGGTATCGAAAGACATATTGGAGATATAAAGTTGAATCCAGTATATTATGATTATGATATAGAAGATATAAGAACATACAAATTATCAGCAGGAAATGTTCCATTTAAAGAAAATGAAATTGTTATAGATGGTTATGTTCTAAAAGAGCTTGGCAAAAATGCTAAATTAGGTGAGCAGTTAGAGATATTAGGTGAAACTTTTGTAGTATCTGGTTTATTAGATAATGGAAAAGGCTTATCTTATCCAGTACTATTTTCTAAAGAATATTCTGAAAAAGGAAGTATTTTTGAAAATAGTAGAACAGATGCTTTAATAAAGATAGCAGATGATATGAAGATACCAAGTACAGAATATATAAAAAATTTCTTTTTTGAATTAGGCAAAGAAAATGGCATAGAGCGAAGAAATGTAAATTATAATGACAAGTTTGTAGAATCTTTTTCATTAGATTCAAAAGAAATTTCAGCTTTTTTTGTATTAAGTATTGCTGTACTTGTTGTTAGTGGAATTGTAATTTATAGTATTTTCTATTTATCAGTTTCTTCAAAGGTTAGAGAATATGCACAGCTTAGAACTATTGGTATGTCTAAAAAACAAATGAAGAAAATGATAAAAATTGAAGGTTTAAATTATTGTAGGCTAGGAATTACCTTAGGAATAATTGTTGGAGGAATTGTTTCATATTTTTTAGTACGAGAAGGTTATACTTTCTTGAATTTTGTAAAAATATCAATAGTATCAATTGTTTTGGGAGTTTTGGCAGTACTTATTTCTGTTAGTAAACCAGCTAAAGTTGCAAGTGAAGTATCACCAGTAGAAGGTTTAAGATATACAGGAGATAATGAAAATATAAGTGCATCAATCATATTATGTAGAGGTTTAAGTCCTATTTCACTTGCTAAAATTGAGGTAAAGAAAAATAAGAAAAAAACTTTAATGACACTTATATCTTTAATAATAGGAGGAGTATTGTTTATATTTGCAGCAGCTTATTCAAGTGCTATGGATGAATTGGCATATGCAAGGCAAGGAACTTTTCAAAATTCTGAATATCATATTTCTTTTACAGAAGAGGCAAAAGAAAATAGTAAAAATGGTATTTATGATGTTATAAAAGAGAAAAATAATCTTACTGAACTAAAAAAAGAATTAGAACAGTTAGAAGAAATCGAAAAAGTAAAAGTCAATAAAGCTTTTTCAGTAAAAATGGAGTATAATGGAGAATTATTTGATGATGTTATTTCACCGATGTACGATTCTCATACAATAAGTGCAGAAAAGGCATTGATAGATGGAATAGGAGATTATAATAAACTAAAAGCAAATAAAGAAGTATATTTTCCAATGAGTGGTGTTTTTAAAGAAATATTTGGTTGGTCTCCAAAGGTTAATGATAAAATAGAATTACATTATTTTAATGAAGAGGATAGATCAATTGAAGTAACTTTAGGTGGTATTGGAAGCAATATGTTTTCTGGATATAATATAGAGGCAGATAATACAACGGTAGATGGATGGTTACTTGTTCCAGATAATATGTATGAGGAAATTGTTGGCGATTTAGATACAACTCGTTCTTTACACGTAGCAACTAAAAATCATATATATAATGAGGAATTAGATAATAAGGTAAAAGAACTTGTAAATAAATATGAAGGATTAGAAATAACTACTTTTACAGATTACTATGCTAATGCAAAGAAGAATTTAGCTGGATTTAAAAATGTGATTCTAGGAATGTCAGTATTTATTGTACTATTTAGTTTTATTAACTTAATAAATACAGTTATAACGAGCATAACTTCAAGAAAAAAGGAAATAGCTGTGTTGCAATCAATAGGTATGTCTAAAAAACAAGTAAATAAGATGCTTATATTTGAGAATATTTATTTAGCTTTACCAAATTGCATAATTAGTGGAATTTTAGGTCCAATTTTAAGTTTAGTAGTAATTGAAATTTTCGAGTATTTTGGAATGAATTATATGATATTCCATTTACCAGTCTTTGCAATTTTAGGATACTTATTTATTTCAATATTTGTGCCTTCAATTGTTGCTATATGTTCTATAAAAATATTTAATAAAGAATCAATTGTAGATAGATTAAGAGATAATTAAATTATATTAAAATTAAAAAGTATATAGCAAAATATAATAATTGGAGCAGATAATAAGTTAAATTATCTGCTCATTTTTTATAAATATGACAAACAGATGTCATATTTATATGTTATAATATTGCTAGGAGGAAAATATGCAAGTAAATAATAGATTATTTGAAATAGTATATATATTAATGCAAAAGAGAAAAACTACGGCAAAAGAATTGGCTGATAGGTTTGAAGTATCTACGAGAACGATATATAGAGATATTGAAACACTAAGCACAGCAAATATACCAATTTATGCAAGTAAGGGAAAAGATGGAGGAATAGGACTTTTAGATGAATATGTACTAAACAAAACTATTCTTTCAGAAGAGGAGCAAAATCAAATTTTATTTGCTTTACAAGGAATGAAAAAAGTAAAAGGACAAGATGAAAAGGATATTTTAGAGAGATTAAGTATATTATTTAATAAAAAAATAAATGATTGGATAAAAATTGATTTTTCTAATTGGGGTAATGTACAAGAAGAACGATTTGACATTATTAAATCTGCTATTTTAAATAAGCAGTTAGTACAATTTATTTATTATAATTCTAATCGAGAAGAAAGCAAAAGAATTGTAGAACCATTACAAATATGGTTTAAAGATAAATCATGGTATTTAGTAAGTTATTGTAAATTAAAACAAGATTACAGAATATTCAAAATTGCTAGAATAAAAGACATAAAGATATTGCAAGAACATTTTGAGAGAGAACTACCGAAAGAAGAAAAGAATGAAAAACATAACTTCAAAATTATAGAACTTGTACTAGAAATAAACAAAGCTATGACTTATAGAGTATATGATGAATTTGAAAGTAAAGAAATAACGAAAAAAGAAGATGGAAACTTTATTGTAAAAGTGAAATATCCAGAAAATGAATGGATATATGGATATATTTTATCTTTTGGAGAATATGCAAAAGTTTTAAATCCTGGCTATGCAAAAAACAGAATAAAAGATAAACTACAAAGAACTTTAAAAAATTATTTATAATATGACACACAGTTGTCGAATTATAAGATTTATACTTTTAGCTAGGAGGTAGATATATTATGAAATATGAAATTGTAGAATTAGAAGAAAAAATTATTACAGGGATTAGAATTAAAACAACTAATCAAGATGGAAAGGCTATGCAAGATATAGGAATGACTTGGCAAAAATTATTTACATATGGAATTCATGAGAAGATTGCAAATAAGATAAATGGAAAAACAATAGGATTATATACAGAATATGAAGGTGATTATACAAAACCTTATACATTTATTGCAGGAGCAGAAGTTAGTCGAGAAGAACAAAGTGGAGAAGAAATAGAAAGTACTATTATTTCAAAAGGCAAATATGCTAAATTTATAATAATAGGAGATGTACAAAATTCAGTAGGACAGGCTTGGCAAGAAATATGGAATATGAATTTAAAAAGGAAATATACTTGTGATTTTGAAGAATATCAAAACAACTCAAAAGATATGCAAAAACAAGAAATTCATATTTATATTGCATTAGATGAATAGAAAGGAAAATAAGATGGCTTTTGATTATAAAAAAGAATATAAGGAATTTTATATGCCAAAAAACAAACCTGATATTATAGAAATACCTAAAATAAATTATATTGCTGTTAGAGGAAAAGGAAATCCTAATGATGAGAACGGAGAGTACAAAAAAGCAATAGGACTTTTATATGCAATTGCTTTTACTATAAAAATGAGTTATAAAGAAAATCATAAAATAGATGGTTTTTTTGAATATGTTGTTCCACCACTTGAAGGTTTTTGGTGGCAAGATGGTATGAACGAAACTATTGATTATAATAATAAAGATGCAATGCACTTTATATCTATTATTAGATTACCAGATTTTGTAACAAGGGAAGATTTTGAATGGGCTATTGAAGAGGCAACTAAAAAGAAAAAACAAAATTTTTCAAGAGTAGAGTTTTTAACTTATGATGAGGGGTTATGTGTTCAATGTATGCACCTAGGTTCTTATGATGATGAGCCAATAACAGTCAATTTAATGCACGAATATATGACAGAAAATGGATATGAATTAGATATTACAGATAGCAGATTTCATCATGAGATTTATTTAAGTGATCCAAGAAAATGTGATGTAAGTAAATTAAAAACAGTTATAAGACACCCAATTAAGAAAAATTTATCAATATTATAGACATAGGCAAAGCAATATTGTAAAATATCAGTAATAGGAAATGATAATAAGCAGATGTGGTTTTGCCACCAATTATACGAATTATCGTAGGAGAGGTGGTGATGTTTATGGTTAAAGTGATACTATTTTTTTATAATATCCTTAATGTTATCTTTAAAATTAAACGTTGCCTTGACAGCAGTTCTGTATAAGAACTGGGTTGATAAGCAACTACATAAATAAAAAAAGCTCACATCTGTAACTTTGGCGAGTTAGGTGTGAGTTTTTACAACTAATTTCGGCAAAACCACGTTTGTGGATTTGTCATTTCCTATATTTATTATAGTATATTTTTAAGTAAAAAGTCAAGATTACTTAAAAATATATAATTATAAAAACAATTTGATAGTTTATAATAGAAACAAGAGGTATGTATATGGATGAAAAAGGAAAAATGTTAGCAGGAGAATTATATGATGCGAATTATGATGAAAAGCTAATAAAGGAGAGATATTGGGTAAAAGATAAATGTTATGATTATAATCAATTAAAACCATCAAATCATAAAGGAAAAGAAAATATCATAAAAGAAATTTTTGGAAAAACAGGAAATGTCTTTACTATTGAACAACCATTTATGTGTGATTATGGATATAATATAGAAATAGGAGAAAACTTCTATGCTAATCATAATCTAATTATATTAGATGGAAATAAAGTTCAATTCGGAGATAATGTTTTTATTGCACCAAATTGTGGTTTTTATACAGCTGGACATCCATTAGATTCAGAGATAAGAAATAAAGGTTTAGAATATGCTAAGCCAATAAAAGTTGGAAATAATGTATGGATTGGTGGAAATGTTATTGTACTTCCAGGAGTAACTATTGGAGATAATGTTGTAATAGGTGCAGGAAGTGTTGTAAATAAAGATATTCCATCAAATGTTGTAGCTGTTGGAAATCCTTGTAAAGTTATAAAACAGTTATAATTTATTTACAAATTATGAAATTAGAACGATAATTTATATGGGGGATTAAATAAATGAATGAATATATCAATTTAACATTAGAAAATATTGATGAAGAGCATATACTAAATGCAAATTCATTTAAAAAGTTAATAGACTAGAAAATTTACATAATTTAGGAAAATAGTATATTGTGATAATAAATTAAAATTTTAAGGTGGTATAAATATGTCAATGTGGAATCCTTGGCGAGGTTGTAAAAAATGTAGTGATGGTTGTTTACATTGCTATATTCATAAAGGTGATTCAAAAAGAAATGTAGAGACGGCTGAAATTATAAAAACAAAAGATTTTGAAAAGCCAATGGAAAAATTAAAAAATGGTAATTATAAAATGAAATCTGGAATTGTTTATTTATGTTTTTCTACTGATTTTCTGATAGAAGAAGCAGATGAATGGAGAAATGAATGTTGGAAAATGATTAAAGAAAGACAGGATTGTACTTTTTTGTTTTTAACAAAAAGAATTGATAGATTTATGAAATGTATTCCAAAAGACTGGGAAGATGGATACGAAAATGTAGTTGTATGTTGCACTATTGAAAATCAAAAAAATGCAGATTATAAATTATCAATTTTTAAAGATTTACCAATAAAACATAAATGTATTACAGCACAACCATTATTAGAGAAGATAGACATTGAAAAATATCTTGATAATATTGAACTAGTAGTTGTTGGTGGAGAATCAGATATAGATGCTAGACCATTTAATTATGAATGGGTATTAGATATTAGAGAACAATGTATAAGAAAAAATGTTAGTTTTGAATTTAGACAATGTGGAACTTATACAATAAAAGATGGAAAACAATATAAAATACAGACAAAAGACTTGTGTAAACAAGCAAAATTAGCTAATATTGATTATAAAAAGTAATCATCAAATTATTAGAGGAGAATATGGTTTATGGAATTAGTAAAAGTTGGAGAAAAAACTTATTATATAAAAAATGCAACTAATATTGGTATATATAAAATAGATGATAAAGATGTGTATATTATTGATAGTGGAAACGATAAGGATGCAGGAAAGAAAATATTAAAAATTATAGAAGAACAAGGTTGGAATGTTAAAGGTATTATAAATACTCATTCAAATGCAGATCATATTGGAGGCAATAAAGTAATTCAAGATAGAACGAATTGTATTATACTTGCTAATAATATAGAAAAAGCTTTTATGGAATATCCAATTTTAGAATCTTCTTTTTTGTATGGTGGTTATCCATTTAAAGATATAAGAAATAAATTTTTACTTGCGAAAGAATCAATTGTTACATCTATTGAGAATAATATACCAGATGGATTAGAGTATTTTTCTTTAAAAGGACATTTTTTTGATATGTGTCGGTATAAAAACAAGTGATAATGTATATTTTCTAGGAGATTCATTATTTAGTGAAGAAACAATTGAAAAGTATAGTTTATTTTTCATATATGATGTAAGGGAATTTATTAACACTTTAAATTATTTGAGTACTTTAAATGGTAGTTTATATATTCCATCACATTGTGAAGCAACAAATGATATTTCTTCTTTAATAAATATTAATAAAAATAAAGTAAATGAGATTATGAATAAAATATATGATGTTTGTGAAAAAGAAATGACTTTTGAAGAAATATTAAAATATATTTTTGATGAATATAATTTGATATTAAATTCTAATCAATATGTTTTAGTTGGAAGTACAATAAGATCATATCTATCATATTTGTTTGACGAAAATAAATTAAGATACGAATTTAAAGAGAATAAAATGCTATGGAAACAAGCAGATTAAAAAATTTTGTGTATTATGTTTATAAATCTTGAATGTTAATAAGCATTGCTTGTAGCAACGAACTATTCTTTATACAATAGTTTGTAAAGAAAGGAGTTGTTCAAAATGTTAAAAGAAAATATTAAATCAATAAGAAAATCAAAAGGACTTTCACAAGAAGAACTTGCTATTAAATTAAATGTAGTAAGACAAACAATTTCAAAATGGGAGCAAGGATTATCAGTTCCTGATTCAGAAATGCTAGTTTCAATATCAGAGGTGCTTGAAACACCAGTAAGTGTGTTACTTGGAGAAAATATTACAGAAAATAAAGCAGATGATTTGAAAGCAATTTCTGAAAAATTAGAAATAATAAACTTACAATTATCACAAAGAAATAATGCAATAAGAAAAATGATTCGTTGGACATTAATTTTAGTATGTGCAATTATAATAGCAATTTTTATTTCTTTATTTTTATTAAATAGTCCTTATTTTAATTGGGATTATAATGATACGGAAATTGCCGTTTTAGGAGTTGCTTTTCATTCATTTGAATGGTTATTTATTAGAATAGCACCAATTATATTTGTTTTATCAATTATTGGAATCATATTAACTCGAAAGAAAGTTTAAAATAATTTAACATATTTATCATGAATTGATACGAAAAACACCCCACTCAACCAATGGTATGTAGATTTTTTGACAAATAATAATTACACTTAAAGTAAAGGAGGTATTGAAATTATGGATCAAGTGAAAATTGGAAAATTTATTGCTGAATGCAGAAAAAAGAATAATTTAACGCAAATGCAATTAGCAGAAAAATTAAATATTACTGATAGAGCAATATCAAAATGGGAAAATGGAAAATCAATGCCAGATTCAGGGATAATGCTTGATTTATGTAATGAACTTAAAATAAGTGTAAATGAATTATTAAGTGGGGAGATGATTGAAATGAATAATTATAATGAAAATTTAGAAAAAAATTTATTAGAAATGATAAAACAAAAAGAATTAGCAGATAGAAGATTATTAACAATGGAAATTGTTATTGGAGTTTTAGCAACAACTATTTTGCTTATTCTAACAGTTATTACATCTTTTATAGAAATGGCAGATTGGACTAGAATTTTGCTTATAACAGTTGGAATAATTCTGTTTATTATTGGAGTTTTATGTGCTATAAAAATAGAACAAGTAGCAGGTTATTATGAATGCCAAGAATGTCATTATAAATATATTCCAACATATAGGAACACATTATTTTCAATGCATTTTAATAGAACAAGATATATGAGATGTCCAAAATGTAATAAAAAAAGTTGGACTAAGAAAGTTATTTCTAAATAATAATTAAAGATTATTTAAAAAGAGAAAAATTGCAAAAATAGAGAATGCAAAATGTACAGTTTTAGTTGCATTTTGCATTTTTTATATAAAGTGCAACTCAAAGTTGATAGAAATTTGAAGCAAACTACACTACAATAAAAGATGAAGGAGGAGTAATCTAATGAAATTTGGGGAGAATTTATATAATTTAAGAAAAACAGCAAAAATGAGTCAAGAAAAATTGGCAGAAAAAGTTGGGGTAACAAGACAAAGTGTATCAAAATGGGAAAATGGAGAAAGTTATCCAGAAATGGAAAAAATAATGAAATTATGTAATATTTTTCATTGTAAAATAAACGATTTGGTACACGAGAACATGGCAGATATAGATTCATTAGATGAAGATATAAAAATGAGTGTAGTTAAATTTAAAGAAGAAAAACAAAAGAAGATTAAAGGAATAAGTAAAGCAATATATATTCTTGCTAGAATTGGAAAAATTGCTTGTATTATTGCAATACCAATTATAATTATTGCAATAATAGCAACGCCTTTTTTCATAAGTAATATTGAAGTAGAAAATAATGAATTGGTTTGGAATGGTAAGAACAATAAAATTAATATAGTGGATGATGGAAATAAAGTAACATTAAAATATAATGATAACTATACAATCGCAGATGCTAATTCTGATGAGGTAAGTACAAAATATATAGAAATATTAGCTAATAACTCAAAGTATTTAGTAATGAGTTATATTGAAGTAGGATTTATAGTTTTACTAATCAGTTTATTCTTATATGAAATGACATTAAAGAGATTAGAAAAATTATTTATAAATATAAATGAGGGAGATACACCTTTTACATTGGAGAATGTTAGATATATTAAAGAAATGGCAATATTAATGATTGTAGCTTTAATTTTACCAAGTTGTGGTGGAAGTATATTTGAAATAATATTAGGAGCTGATTTAGGTGTAGACTTTGAAATGTTTGATATAATACAAATATTATTCTTATTTGGAATATCATACATTTTCGAATATGGATATGAATTACAACAAGATACACAAGCTAAAATGTATGGTGAGATATCTAACAATGAATAAGGATTGGATTAATCAATTATAGGTGATAGAGATAAATAAAATAGCAGAGATAATCTGCTATTTTTGATTTTTACGATATTCGTTTCCCCATTCTACCATAGAATCTAATATGGGCTTTAAACTTAAACCAGTATCAGATAGAGAATATTCCACTTTTGGAGGAACTTCTGCATATACTTTTCTTAAAATAAGTCCAGATGATTCCATTTGTCTTAAATTATTAGTTAATACTTTTTGAGTAATACCAGATAAAGATTTTTTTAATTCTCCAAATCTTTTTGTTCCAGTTAGTAAATCTCTAATAATTAAAACTTTCCATTTATCTCCAATTAAGCTCATTGTTATTTCAACAGGGCAAGCAGGTAATTCTATTTTCATAAGCGTAACCTCCATAAAAGAAGTATATCAAAAAAAATAGAAAATGTAAATAGATGTAATCTTAGATAATTAATAATAGTATAAAAAGTGATAGTAGTATCTTAAAAGAATGTAAAGAATAAAAAATTTCAAAAATTTTTATATTCTATAAGTTATGAAAATGCACAAAAGTATCTCTAAGGAAACTATGCCACTGTAAAGTGCCTACTTTACAGAGCAACAGTACTCTATTAAAATTAAGATAGTTGTTAGCGAGGTGTGAACTTTAAAAAGTTTTATGCAATAGCTGATTACAGAAATTGAAAAATAGAGTAGCTACTAAATTTCAAAAGATTATAAATAATTGGAGGTAGGTTTAGTCTATGGAAACAAAAAGAATTGATTTAAAAAAAGGATTTATAGAGGTATATGATTTTGGAGAAATAAAATTGCATAGTTATCAAACAAATGATTTAATGTATGATGAGAGTTATATTTTAGAAAATAAAGATAATGTATTATTAGTAGAATTTCCAGCATTTTATGATAATTTAGGAGAATTTGAAGAATATGTAAAAGGATTAAATAAAAATATTGTTGGAAAAGTGTTCTCAGATCATCCAAATGGAGCAACAATTTTTAAAGATGTAAAAGGTTATGCTTCAAAAGGTACAATCAAATCAATGAAAGAAGGAACAATAAATGGATTAGTTACTGGATTTGAAACTGCATTTGGAGGAACATTTGCAAAAGAATATCATGAAATAACAGATGTATTAGAAGATAATAAAGTAAATATCGGTGGATTTGAATTAAATATAACATATCATGATGAAAATATTGAAATTGAATTTCCGCAAATTGGATGTGTATATACACATATGTTAGGACATGATTGTCATTCAATTGTTGCAGGAGAGGATCATGCAAATGCAATAATAGAACAATTAAAAAGTTATAAAGAAAAAGGATATAATTTAGTTTTATCAAGTCATTATACACCAGAAACATTGAAAGATGTTGATACCAAAATTGCGTATTTAGAAAATTTAAAAATCTTAGAAAAAGACAGTATTGATATTAATGATTTTAAAAAGAAAGTTAAAGAAAAATATCTAGAGTATAGTGGATTAAATTATTTAGATATGACAGCAGGATTTTTCTTTCCACAAAATTAATTAATAACTAAGGTCTAGGATTGCATAATAAATTTTGCAATCCTTTATCTATAATATAAGGAGATGATTTATTTGGAAAAATTAGATTTTTTAATAGAGTATTTATTAACAGAAAATAAAGAAATGAAAATAGAAAAAATGCCTACAAACATGGAAGATAAAAAGAATTTATGGAGAAGTTTATGCAATATAAGAGATGTAAAACCAATTTCTAATGAATATTTAAAAATAGAAAAAGAATATTTACAAGAAGAATTAAAGAATAAATCTATTGTTAAAGTGGAAACTATAAATTCTATTTCTAATACTATAAATGAAATTAATTTAAAGAATAAAGATAAAATATGTTTATGGAAGGGAGATATAACAGTACTTGAAATAGAAGCCATTGTAAATGCGGCAAATTCTGGTGGACTTCGGTTGTTTTGTTCCTTGCCATAAGTGTATTGATAATCAAATAAATACATTTGCTGGTATAGAATTAAGATTAGAATGTAATGAAATAATGAAAACAAAGAATTACAATTTAGAAACAGGAGAAGCGATTATAACAAAAGGATATAATCTACCATCAAAAAATATTATTCATGCAGTTGGACCAATTATAAATAATTTTGTAACAGTAGAAAAAGAAATTGAACTTGCGAATTGCTATATAAATTCATTAGAATTAGCAATAAAAAATGGCATAAGAACAATAGCATTTCCATGTATATCAACCGGAGAATTTAGATTTCCAAAAGAGTTGGCTTGTAGAATAGCAATTCAAACAGTAGATGAATTTTTAACAGAAAATAGAGAAAAAATTGATAAGGTTATATTTAATGTTTATGGAGAGGAGGATTACCAAATATATGAACGTACTAGCAGAAAGAATTGAACAAGTAAAGAGATTAATTAAAGATGCAGACTATATATTAATTGGTGCAGGAGCAGGATTATCAACATCAGCAGGTATAGAATATTTTGGAAAAAGATTTGAAGATAATTTTGCAGAATTTATAGAGAAATATCATTTTACAGATATGTATTCATCAGGATTTTATGATTTTGAAACAGAAGAAGAAAAATGGGCATATTGGGCAAAACATATGTATATAAATTGTATTGGAATGAAAGCTACAAAATTATATAAAGATTTATTTGAAATTGTAAAAGATAAGAAGTATTTTGTTATTACAACAAATGTAGATGAACAATTTTATAAATCTGGATTTGATAAAAAAAGAATTTTTCGGAGTACAAGGAAGTTATAGATATATTCAATGTAGTGGGGCTTGTCATAATAAAATATATGATGCAACTAATATGGTAAAAGAAATGATAGAAAAAACAAAAAATTGTAAAATTCCAACTGAACTTGTACCAACTTGTCCAGTATGTGGTAAAAAGATGGATAATAATTTAAGAAAAAATGATTATTTTGTTCAAGATGATAATTGGTATAAGCAAAATGAAAATTATAATAAATTTTTGGAAAATGCCAAAAACAAAAAGGTGGTACTATTAGAATTAGGAGTAGGATTCAATACACCTAGTATTATAAGATTTCCTTTTGAAGAAATGGCATATAGAAATGATAATTGGAATTTAGTAAGAATTAATAAAGATAATGGAAATACATTTCTAGATATTGGAAATAAGAGTATAATTATTGAAGATGATATAAAGACAGTAATAGAAAAAATATGCAATAATAAGTGAGATGGTAGAAAATCAAAAATTATAAATTATTATTGATTGATAAAAAAATAATTATATGGTATTATCTTTTTAGATAAGTAGTAAGTTATAGTGAAGATAATTTATGGAAGATAAGCAAATATTACTTAATAATATAGGTAAAGTTCATAATACTGAAATGGGTAGTGTTCGAATAAAGAAAAATTTAAAATTAGATATAAATGATGTAGTTGAATATTGTAAGCAAAAAGTTTTAGATAAAAATTGCAATATCTATAAACAAGGCAAAAATTGGTATTGTGAAATTGATAATATGAGAATAACTATTAATTCATATAGTTATACAATTATTACAGAACATATTATTCACTAAATTAAAATATATAAAGGAGAGAAAAAGTATGGATAAAAAATTAAAAATAATAACAGAAAATTGTCCTCAAAATCATAAATGTCCAGCTGTAAATGTTTGTCCAGTTGGTGCATTAAGTCAGAAAGACTTTGAGGCCCCAAAAATAGATCATGATAAGTGTATAAGATGTGGTAAATGTTCAAATTTTTGCCCTAAGAAAGCATTAGTATTAGAAGAAAAGATATGAAATAATTATTTGAAAGAGAGACGATTAAATGAATAAAAAAGAGATTTATGAATATTTGAAAGAAAAGAATATATGGCATGAAATAACAGAGCATAAAGCAGTATATAATATGGAAGAATTATCTGAAATTGATATGCCATATCCAGAAGCAGATGCAAAAAATCTTTTTATACGTGATGATAAAAAGAAAAATTATTATATTATAACAGTAAAAGGAGATAAAAAAGTCAATTTAAAAGAATTTAGAAAAAATAATGATACTAGACCATTAACTTTTGCTTCTGAAAGTAATTTGATGGATATAATGAAATTAATACCAGGAGCAGTAACACCACTTGGGTTATTAAATGATGATGAATTAAAAGTACAATTATACTTAGATAGATATTTTATAAATGATGCTCATATTGTAGGTGTACATCCAAATGATAATACAGCAACTGTGTGGTTAAAACCAGAAGATTTAATTTCTATCATAAAGGAACATGGAAATTTAGTAAAAGTTATAGATATTTAAAAGAAAAAGAGGCAAGTAGCAATTGAAAACTACTTGCCTTTGTGATATAAATTAGATAAATATTTATACCTAAGGAGGAAACATGTCATTAATAAGTGTAAATAATTTGACATTTGGATATGATGGAAGTTTAAATAACATATTTGAAAATGTATCTTTTAATATAGATACAGATTGGAAATTAGGACTAATAGGTAGAAATGGAAAAGGTAAAACTACATTTTTAAAATTGTTACAAGGAAAATATGAATATAATGGCACAATCTCAAAAAATGTAGATGTTGATTATTTTCCATTTGAGGTAAATAATAAAGACAGAATGGCAATAGAGATTGTTTATGAAATTGCACCAAATGTAGCAGATTGGGAAATTGTAAAAGAAATAACTTTGCTTAATAGTGACAGTGAAATTCTTTACAGAAATTTTAGTTCATTAAGTGGTGGAGAACAAGTAAAAGTACTTTTAATCAGTTTATTTCTTAAAGGTAATAATTTCTTACTTATAGATGAACCTACAAATCACTTAGATATTGATACGAGAAATAATTTAGTTAGTTATTTAGAAAAGAAAAAAGGCTTTATTTTAGTATCTCATGATAGAAATTTTTTAGATAAAGTTGTAAATCATATTATAGCTATAAATAATACAAATATTGAAATACAACAAGGAAACTTTTCATCTTGGAAAAACAACAAAGATGCTCAGGATAATTTTGAATTAGTACAAAACGAGAGATTGCAAAAAGACATAAACCGATTAGAAATGGCTTCGAAAAAAGCAGAAAAATGGTCGAATTCAGTTGAAAAATCAAAATACAATCATAGTTGTTCTAAGGAAATGATAGATAGAGGTTATTTAGGACATCAATCAGCTAAAATGATGAAAAAATCAAAAATAATGGAGCAAAGAATTGACAAAGCGATAGATGAAAAAACTAACTTATTAAAAAATATAGATAAAAACGAAAGTCTAAAAATAATTCCAATAGAAAGTAGAAGAAATCCTTTAATTTTAGCAAAAGATTTTCAAATAAAGTATGGTAGAAAAGAAATATTTTCTAAGATTTCGTTTGAAGTAGAAAATGGAGATAGAATTGCAATAGTTCGGAAAAAATGGGATTGGAAAATCAAGTATATTAAAACTAATTATGGGAAATGAAATACAATATAATGGAGAATTAAAAATAGCAAACGATTTAAAAATATCTTATGTATCACAAAGTACAGAAGATTTAAAAGGAAACTTAAAAGATTTTGCACAACAAAATAAAATTGATGAAAGTATTTTTAAAGCAATGTTATCTAAAATTGGATTTTCAAAATTAGATTTTGATACCGATATTGAAGAAATGAGTGAAGGTCAAAAAAAGAAAGTTTTAATTGCTAAAAGTATTTCAGAACAAGCTAACATATATATATGGGATGAACCATTGAACTATATAGATATATTAACTAGAATACAAATAGAAGAGGTTATTCTAAAATATAAGCCAACATTAATTTTTGTTGAACATGATGAAACTTTTGCTCAAAAAGTAGCAACTAAAACAATAAAATTACAATAAATTTATACAATTTGAAAGTGAGGTAAGGCACTTGTTTAAAATTTTGATAATTGAAGATGATATAAGTATTCATAATATGATAGAAGAAATTTTGAAAAATCATGGATACATAACGTATAATGCGTATTCAGGAACAGAAGCGATGCTTTTGTTAGAGAAAGAAAAGTATGATTTGATATTATTAGATTTAATGCTACCTGCTATGAGTGGAGAAGAACTAATAAAAACAGTTAAAGATATACCAATTATTGTATTAAGTGCTAAAATCTCGCCAGAGGATAAAGTAAAATGTTTAATGTCAGGTGCAAATGATTATATAACCAAACCATTTGATGCTAGTGAATTAATAGCTAGAATCGAAGTGCAATTAAGGCAGAAAAATAAGCATAAATTAACAGAAAATTTAAAATATAAAAACTTAGAATTATTAAATGATAAGCACACATTACTTTTAAATAATGAAAAAGTAAATTTAACTAAAACTGAATATGCAATTTTAAAACAGCTAATATTAAATAATGGACAAGCAATTACTAAAAACAAATTACTGGATTTGATAAGTCTTGATACAGAAGATTGTGATGAGAATTCTTTAAAAGTTCATATCAGTAATATTCGAAAAAAAATAAGAAAAATAAGTGATGAAAATTATATTGAGTCTGTATGGGGAATTGGTTTTAAAATGTGTGATTAAAATTGTATATATAAAAATCTTTACTAAATCTTTACTTTTCCTTAACTGTTTTCTTAACTTTTTTATTTTATACTAGATTTTGAAAGGAGAAAACTTATGGAATATGTATTAGAAACAAACAATCTTGAAAAGAGATATAAAAATTTTAAAGCATTAAGCCATTTAAGTATTCATATTGAAAAAGGTAGTATATATGGATTAATTGGAAAAAATGGCGCAGGTAAAACGACACTTATTCGAATTATTTGTGGATTACAAAAGCCAACTAATGGGAGTTATGCTATTTATGGAATAAAAAACAATAGCAGTGAGATATCAAGTGTTCGAAAAAGAATAGGAGCAATTATTGAATCACCATCAATTTATGGAGAAATGAGTGCTAGGGACAATTTGATAGAACAATATAAATTAGTAGGAATGCCAAGTTTTGATGGAATTAATGAACTTCTAAAATTAGTTGGATTAGAAAAAACAGGCAAGAAAAAGGCAAAGAATTTTTCACTAGGAATGAAACAAAGATTGGGAATTGCAATTAGTTTAGCAAGTAATCCAGATTTCTTAATTTTAGATGAACCTATTAATGGACTTGATCCACAAGGAATTATAGAAATTAGAGAATTAATTTTAAAATTAAATAAAGAAAAAAGAATTACTATTTTAATATCTAGTCATTATTTGGATGAATTATCAAAAATAGCAACTCATTATGGATTCTTAGATAATGGTTCTATTATTAAAGAAATAAGCAATGAAGAGCTTATGAGAAAAATGGAACACAAACTTATATTAAAAGTAAGTAATCCAAAAGACTTTGTGAAATATTTTGAAGAAAATAAAGTTGATTATGAAGTAATAGATAGTAAAACCATAAATGTTTATGGTAAATATAATTTATCAAAATTTATTACAGAACTATTCAATAAAAATTTAATAGTAGATGAAATTCATGAGCAAGAAGAATCATTAGAAAACTATTTTATAAATTTGATTGGAGGTGCTAAAAATGATTAAATTATTAAATGCAGGTTTTACAAGATTGAGAAAAAATAGAGCATTTTGGTTATTTTTAATTTTTTCTATATTTATGTCTTTATTTATGATTTATACTCAATATAAAGATATGAAAGAGTACGGAGAAGTTATACAGGTAGAACAAATTATACTTAATTATTCTACTATTATAGGAATAGTGGTAGCAATATTTGTAAGTTTATTTTTAGGAGTAGAATATTCGGATGGAGCTATTAGAAATAAAATTACAATAGGACATAGTAGAATTCAAATATATTTATCAAATTTAATTATTGTTAGTATTGCAAGTGTTTTTTGTTATATAGTATTTTCTTTTATATCAGCTTGTGTTGGAACACCATTATTTGGTTGGGTTAAAGTTGAAGGAATTAATTTTACTACATTATTTATTGATATATTATTTTTAATTATGGCATTTTCAGCAATAGATACATTTATTGCAATGGTTTGTTCTAATAAAACTTATACAGCAATAGGAACAATAATCGTAGCTTTTTTAATGATGATGATTGCACTAACTTGTTTTAATCTTTTGTGTTCTTCACCAATAATACAAACAGTTACTATTAATGAAAGTGGAGAAATGATAACAAAAGAAGAGCCAAATCCAAGGTATCCTACTGAAAAAGAAATGAAAATTTATCAGACTATTGTAGATTTTTTACCAGCAGGTCAAGCTTTTCAAATTGCTGGAGGAAATAACACTAATTTCAATATATTACCTGTATATTCGCTAGTTAATGTTATTATATTTACTGGTGCAGGGTTAATTATATTTAATAAAAAAGAATTAAAATAAGGAAGTAAAATATATGAGTATATGGTTTTATTTATTTGTAGTATCATCAATTTTTTTAATATTTTTAATAATAAAACTTTTGATAATGAATAATGAAATCAATAACATAGGAGAAGATTTATCTACAATTATAAAATCAGATACTAATAAATTAATTACAGTTAATACTAATAATAGAACTCTAAAAAAGTTAGCTAATACTTTAAATAAAAGTTTAAAAGAATTGAGACAATTAGAACTTGAATATAGAAACGGAAATCAAGAACTTAAATCATCAATAACCAATATTTCTCATGATTTAAGGACACCTCTTACAGCAATAAGAGGTTATCTTGATTTAATGGAAAATAATAATAATATTACAGAAAAACAAATAAACTATTTGAATATTATTGATAGTAAAGTGCAAGATTTAACAGAATTAACAGATCAATTATTTGATTTTTCTAAAAGTATAGACATACATAATGAAGTCCAAAGAGAAAATGTTTGTATCAATAATATTTTAGAAGATTCTATTATTGGATTTTATAGTTTCTTTAAAGAATATAATATAAATCCTAAAATAGAAATATGTGAGAAAAAAATTTTTAAATTATTAAATGAGAATATGCTGAAAAGGATTTTTGAAAATATTATATCTAATGCAATTAAATATAGCGAAAATAATTTTAATATAATTTTGAAAGAAGATGGAACAATAATATTTTCAAATAAGACTAATTTAATAGATACAACGAGTTTAGAGAAAATATTTGATAGGTATTATACAGTAGAAAATGCTAAGAAATCAAATGGAATAGGATTATCTATTGCTAAACAATTGGTAGAATTAAATAATGGAAATATACAAGCAAAATATGAAAATCATTATTTAATAATAGAAATAAAATTTAAGTAAGTAATTAAAAATTACTTACTTTTTTTATGAAAAATATTGACAAGTGTTATATAGTGTTATATACTGTATAACAAGGAGGCGATAATATGAAGATGCTTATTAGTAATAGTAGTTCTGTTCCAATATATGAACAAATAAAGAAATCTATTATTAATCAAATATTAGATGGTGAGCTAAAAGAAGATGAAGCACTGCCTTCAATTAGAGTATTAGCACAAGATATAAAAATAAGTGCTATGACTATCAAAAAAGCTTATGATGAGTTAGAAGCAGAAGGGTATTTGAAGTCAATACAAGGTAAAGGAACTTTTGTAGCACCGAAAAATACAGAACTGGCAAAAGAACAAGCTCAAAAAGATATAGAAAAATACATAGAAAAAATTGTTGCTATTTCTAATAGATTTGAAATATGTGAGAAAGATGTAATAGAAATGTTCAAAATGTTTTATGAGGAGGGACTATAATGGAGAATATTATAGAAATAAAGAATTTGAAAAAGAGATATGATGAAAAATTCGCATTAGGAGAATTGGATATAGAAATTCCAAAAGGTACTATCGTAGGTTTGATTGGTGAAAATGGAGCTGGTAAAACTACTTTAATAAAATCAATGCTAAATATTATTAAAATAGATAGTGGAGATATAAAAATATTTGGTAAAGATTATAAAAAATTAGAAACTGATATAAAAGAAGATATTGGAGTAGTTTTGGACAATATGTTTTTTCCAGAAATTCTTAATGCAAAAGATATAAATATTTCTATGAAAGATATATACAAAAATTGGGATAGCAATTTATATTTCTCTTATTTAAAAGAGTTTGGTTTACCAGATGATAAACCTATAAAATCAATGTCAAAAGGAATGAGAAAGAAATTAGAAATTGCAACAGCATTAGCTCATAAGCCTAAATTGCTTATATTAGATGAACCAACAAGTGGATTAGATCCAATTGCTAGAAATGAGGTATTAGACATATTTTTAAAATTTATAGAGGATGAAGAACATTCTATTTTATTATCTACTCATATAACTACTGATTTAGAGCATATTGCAGATGAAATAATATTTATAGATAAGGGAAAGAAAGTATTAGCAAAATCAAGAGATGAGATAATTGATAATTATGCAATTTTAAAATGTAATATTGATTATTTTTCTAATATAGACAAAAAGGACATTATAGCTTATAAAAAGTCAAAATATTCATACGATATATTAGTGCACAATAAAGAAGAAGCAAGTAGAAAATATAATGAATGTGTGATAGATAAAATTACATTAGAAGATTTAATGCTATTAGTAATTAAGGGGGAGAAAGCATGTTAGGTTTAATAAAAAAAGATTTTTTAGTAATGAAGGCAAATATGAAATCAATGCTTATGATATTTTTGGTATATTTTATAATGATAGTACAAGGTTCATTTGATGCAACTTTTATAATACCATTTATTGGAATAATGCTATTTATATCAACATTTAGTTATGATGATTTTAATAATTGGAATGCTTACGCAATAACTTTTCCAAACGGAAGAAAAAATATTGTTAAAGCGAAATATATTTCTTCAATAATTCTAACAATTATTTTAATAATATTATCATTAGCCATTTCTATAATAGTTAGTTATATAAAAACTAATAGTATCAACTTAGAAGAAAATGTAGCATCATTAATGGGAACCTTATTATCAAGTTTTATTATTATTTCATTGCTTTATCCAATAATATTTAAGTTTGGAGCTACAAATGGAAGAATAATTTTGTTTACAATGATATTTGGTGTAATAGGAATAATAACTTTAATATCAAATTTTGTGAATATGACAGTTTTCATAAATGCAATAAATATGTTAGATAACTGTTGGTATATAGCACTTCCAATAATGTTTGTATTATTGCTAGGTGGATCATATTTAGTATCAAACAAAATATATCAAAATAAAGAATTTTAAGTTTTAATAAAAGCAAGTAGTAATTGAAAACTACTTGCTTTTGTGTTATAATTTATGTAAAAAAAGAGGTGATTTGATATGAAAAAAGATAAAATTATGGATATTATATTTATTATAATAGGTACTATAGGGTTTTTAGAATTTAGTTTTTTAAGAGGTTTGTTTACTGGAACAATTACTATGATTGTTTGTGGAATTACAGGAATAGTAGCTGTTGTTTATAAAATTTGTAAGAAAGATTATTGTTCAGCAATTCTATATGCTTTATTATTTGCAACTATATTCTTTGGATATGTAAATATAATGTAATATAGATTAAAAGGAGTTTAAAAAATGAGTGATAAAAAAAGGGTCTTGCTTGGTATGAGTGGAGGCGTTGATAGCAGTGTTTCAGCCCTTCTGCTAAAGCAACAAGGATATGAAGTAGTGGGAGCTACTTTAGAACTTTATGCTGGAAGTAGTTGTTGTAACAAAGACACATATTTAGATGCAAAGAATGTTTGTAATTCTTTAGATATTATGCATTTTACTTATAATTATAAAGAAGAATTTCAAAAATATGTTATTGATGATTTTATATGTAATTATGCTAATTGTAAAACTCCAAATCCTTGTATTGAGTGCAATAAATTTTTGAAATTTGGACTTATGTATGAAAAAGCAAAAGAACTTGGTTGTGATTATATTGCCACAGGTCATTATGCAAAAATAGAATATAGCGAAAAGTATGGAAGACATGTTATAAGAAAATCAAATGCTGGAAACAAAGATCAAAGCTATGTTTTGTGGAGCATACCTAAGGAAGTTGTAAAGCATATAGTATTTCCACTTTCTGATTTTGAAAGTAAAGAAGAAATAAGAAAAATAGCGAGAGATAATGAATTAAAGGTAGCTAATAAGCCTGATAGTGAAGATATATGTTTTATACCAGATGGAGATTATAAAAAATTTTTAGAAGAAAAAGCAAAATTTTCACCAAAAGTGGGAAATATTGTGGATAAAGCTGGAAATATTTTAGGAAAACATACAGGATTATATAGATATACTATTGGGCAAAGAAAAGGACTAGGCATTGCTCATGTGACACCTTTATATGTTGTAGGTTTTAACAAAAAGAAAAATGAATTGATAGTAGGAGAAGAAAGTGAATTATATACAAAAGAATTCATGGTTTATGATGTTAATTTTTTAGTTTTTGATAAATTAGAAGGTGAACTTAAAGTAAATGTAAAAACAAGATATTCTTCAAAGGAATATAAAGCAGTAATATTACCAGAGCAAAATAATGTAAAAGTAATATTCGATGAGCCACAAAAAGCAATAACAGCGGGACAATCAGCAGTATTTTATATTGATGATATTGTAATTGGTGGTGGAAAAATAATGTAACTAGAAAAGAACAAATAGTTTTGACAGTTTGTTCTTTTTTTTCGCATAAAAGCCATAATTTTAGTGTAAAATAAGTTACATATTAAATCGAGGTGAAGGTAATGACGAATTTTAAAGAAGAAGTAGATATATCAAAAATGTATAGTAATAGTTCAAAATTAAGTAAAACTCAATTTTTACAAAAACAAAATGTAAACGAATCTGGTATTTCTAATGACGAAGCAAATGACAGATTAAAGAGATTTGGCTATAATGAGATAAAGCAAGCCAAACCAAAGAAATGGTACAATTATTTTTTAGAAAGTTTATTTACACCATTTAATTGCATTTTGATGGGAATTGTTTGTATATTAATATATACAGATGTATATTTAGCAGAAATTCCAAGTTATGCAAATATTATAGTAATTGCTATTTTAGTAACAACAAGTACATTATTAGAATTTTTTGAAGAATATAAATCTAATAAATCTGCTGAAAAGTTAAAAGAAATGGTAGCAACAACTACAATAGTTATAAGAGAAGGAAAAGAAGTAAAAATTCCAATAAAAGATGTTGTAGTAGGAGATATAGTTTTATTATCTGCTGGAAGTATGATACCAGCTGATTTAAGAATTATAGAAGCAAAAGATTTATATGTGGGACAAGCATCTCTTACAGGAGAATCTGATAGTGTAAAGAAATCTGTTGAATTACAAAGTGAAGAAATTGAAAGTATTATAGATTTAGATAATATTTGTTTTATGGGAACAAATGTTATATCTGGTTCAGCTAAGGGAATTGTTATAAAAACAGGTGATTCTACTTATTTTGGAAAAATTGCTCATACATTAACTTCTGAAAAAGATAAAACAGCATTTCAGAAAGGTATAGAAGATATTAGCCGATTATTAATTCGATTTATGCTAGTTATGATACCAATAGTATTTATTTTAAATGTTGAAAAACATAATATTATTGTCGCTTTTACTTTTGCTGTTGCGATAGCGATATGTATCACACCATTATTATTACCAGTTATATTATCATCAAGCTTGTCTAAGGGCGCTGTTAGAATGTCTAAGAAGAAAACTATTATAAAAAAACTTGATAGTATTCAAAATTTTGGTGCAATGAATATTTTATGTACAGATAAAACAGGTACATTAACGGAAGACAAAATTGTATTGGAGAAATACTTAGATATATATGGAAATGAAAATATGAGTATATTAAAATATGCTTTTTTAAATTCATATTTTCAAACAGGTTTGAATGGAAATATTGATGAAGCAGTTATAAATAGAGCATTAGAAAATAATTTGGAATATTTAACAAAAGAATATAAGAAAGTTGATGAAATTCCTTTTGATTTTTCTCGAAGACGTTTGTCAATTGTGGTGGAAAAAGACGGAGAAAAGGAATTAATAACTAAGGGAGCAGTGGAAGAAATATTAAATATTTCCACAAAAATAGAAAAAAATGAGGAAATTTTACCTATGACAAAAGAGGTAAAAGAAAATATCAAAAAAATAGTAAAAAAATTAAATGAAGATGGATTAAGAGTAGTAGCAATAAGCAAAAGAATTGATATAAATACTATAGAAAATTTTGATGTTTCTAATGAAAAAGATATGATTCTGATAGGTCTTATTGGATTTCTAGATCCACCAAAAGCAACAGCTAAGGAATCAATAGAAAAATTAAATAATGCTGGCATAAGAGTTATAGTTTTAACAGGAGATAATCTAGAAGTTACAAGATGTATATGTAATAAAGTAGGGATAAACTCAGAAAATATTGTAGAAGGAAGTAAAATAGATAAATTATCTGATTTAGCTGTTCAAAGATTACTGAGAAATACTAATATATTTGTAAAATTATCTCCTATTCAAAAATCGAGAATAGTTAGAATTTTAAGGCAATCTGATAATATAGTTGGATATATGGGAGATGGAATAAATGATAGTCCTTCGCTTACCAATTCAGATATTGGAGTTTCAGTTGATACAGCTGTTGATATTGCAAAAGAATCAGCAGATATTATTTTGCTTGAAAAAGATCTAAATGTTTTGTTAGATGGGGTAACAGAAGGCAGAGTCACTTTTGCTAATTTAATGAAATATATAAAACTAGCAACAAGTTTTAATTTTGGAGAGGTTGTATCTGTTATAATTGCAAGTGTTTGTTTACCGTTTTTACCAGAAACACCAATTCAATTATTAGTAGAAGGTTTAATTTATGATTTCGGACAACTTACGCTTCCATTTGATAATGTGGATAAAGAGTATTTAAAAGAACCTAAAAAATTTAATATAAAGAGTTTAAAAACTTTTATGTTATTCATGGGGCCAGTTAGTTCAATTTTTGATATAGTAATTTTTGTATCATTATGGTTTATATTTAAAGTAAAAGATGTAGAGCATTTTCAAACTATATGGTTTTCATATAGCATTGTTTCAAATTTAATAGGTATGCATATTATAAGAACATCCAAAATACCATTTATACAAAGCAATGCAAGTCTACCAGTATATATATCTTCAATTTTGCTTATGACTATTGGAATTTTAGTTCCATTTACCAGATTTGGTGCAATATTAGGATTTGTGCCAATTGCTTTTGAATATATAATTATGATTTTTGCTATTACATTTTTATATTGTATTTTGGCAAGTTTAGCTAAAAAAGTTTATATTAAGAGATATGGAGAATGGTTATAAAAAAATTTAAAAAATTAGCACTCTACTATTGACTTTGCTAAAAATAGATGTATAATAGTATTGAAGTTAGGAAATAGTATATAAAGAACCTAACATGTGCTACTGCAAAAAGTGACACAAAAATATTATTTTAAGGAGGATATGCGTTATGATGTTAGTACCAAGAAGAGACAATGGATTTAATATTTTTGATGAAGTTTTCAATGATCCATTTTTTAGTGAAAGTGAGAGAGTAAGTAAATTAATGAAAACAGATGTCCAAGAAGTAGATGGAAATTATTTATTAGAAATTGATGTTCCAGGATATGATAAAGAGAATATTCAGTTAGAATTAAATGATGGATATTTAACTGTAACAGCTACAAAAAATGAAGACAATGAAACAAAGAAAGCTAAATATCTAAAAAGAGAAAGATTTTCTGGAATTTGTTCAAGAAGCTTTTTTGTCGGAGAAGATGTGAAAGAAGAAGATATAAAAGCAAATTTCAAAAACGGAATATTATCAATAACATTTCCAAAAGAAGTTCAAAAACAAGTTCAAGAAAAGAAATATATTCAAATTGGAGATTAGAAAGATAAATAGATGGTTATTACATAGCCATCTATTTTTTTGTTTTTGAAAAGCAAACAATAGACATTTATATAAAAAAGTGATAAAATATAAAAACTATTGTCGAAAGGGATTATAAAATGAAGAAAAGTATTGAAGAATATGTTGAAACAATGGATATAAAAAAAGCCGCATGGGAAATATCTATCCCAATGGTTATATCAATGATATCACTAGCATTATATGGAATTGTTGATACAATATTTGTATCAAATTTAGGAGAAAGTGCATTAAATGCAATTTCATTGTCATATCCTATTCAAAATATAATAACAGCCTTAGGCTTAGGAATAGCAATAGGATTAAATGTTGTTCTTTCAAAATCAATAGGTGAAAAGAATAAGGAAAAGTCAAATAAAATTATTGTAAACGGAATAATTTTGAGTGCTCTTGCGTGGATAATTGTAGCCGTATTAGCACTATTTGGAACAGAATCGTTTTTAAAGTTTTTCACAAAGGATACTGAATTAATAAATTTAGGTGTTGTGTATTTAAAAATAACATCAGTTTTATCTGTTGGTATTCTTTTTGAAATTTTATTTGAAAAAGTTTTAGAAGCTTATGGAAAGACAAAGGAAAGTATGATTTTGCAGATGTCTGGTGCAATTATAAATTTAGTTCTAGATCCTATTTTAATATATGGATTTTTAGGAGCTCCTAAACTAGGAATACAAGGAGCAGCAATTGCTACTGTCATTGGTCAAATTAGTGGAATGTTAATTGGAATTTTTTTAATATTAAAAAATAAGATTGTAAATACTTCAATTTTTAAACAAATGAAAGCAGACTTTGAAACAATGAAATCAATTCTTTATGTAGGTATTCCAACAATGTTAATGGAAGCACTAAGCTCATTTATTATATTGTTATTAAATAAAATTTTAATAGGTATATCAGAAACAGCAGTATCTGTTTGGGGAATATATGTTAAGGTAGAAAAATTTGTATTTATAATAATTCATGGTTTTGATTATGGTATGATGCCAATGTTAGGATATTCAATAGGTGCTAAAAAACAAGATAAAATTAAAGATATAATACATTATTTTTATAAGTTAGCATTAGCAATTAGTATTATTGGAATGTTGTTATTTATGTTACTACCAAAAGTTATGATAGGTTGGTTTGGTGTTTCAAATGAAACTCTACAAATTGGAATTGTAGCTTTTAGAATTTTAGCAATAGGATTTATTTTCCAAGCAACTAGTACAGTTTTATCAGCTGTATTTCAAAGCTTCGAAAAAGCTTCGTATAGTTTAATAATAAGTTTATTAAGAAAAATAGTAATTGCTATACCAATAATTTTAATATTTAAAGATAGTTTTGGATTAAATGTTGTTTGGTGGGCATATTCGATTGCAGAAATTATAACTGCGATTGTTGCAATAGTTCTATATAAAAAATCAATAAGTAAACAAATATCTGTAAAACCACTTTAAAAAAAGTGGTTTTATTTAATAAAAAATATTGTTATTTTTACCATTTATATATATAATAATAAAAATAGCTAAGCTAAATTGGAGGAAATAAAATGAGCCCAGTAGATGATATAATAATCAATAAGCACATGCCTCAAAAGCGTAGAGGAAAAAGCATTATTTTAGTGTTATTTTTCTTATTGCTTATAGTTTTAGTTGGAATGTGTGGAGCATATTATTGGTATACAAATATGAGGGTATCACCAAGGGAAATGTTTTTTAAACATATTGCACAAACCAATATTGCTGAAATTGCAGATACAGAAATTTATTATACTATTTTAGAAAAATTAAATAAAGAAAATTATGAAACTTCTACGACAGCTAATTTTACTACTAATAAGAAAACAGACTTTACTGAAAATGTAGACGTGAGTAAATTTGAATTCGTTTTAGATACAAAATCTGATAAAACAAAAGAACAATCAGTAGTTGATGCAAATATTACTTACTCATCAAATGATTTTTTGGATTTAAAATTTATTGGTACAAAAGATAATGTGGCGATAGGTTCTAATGAAGTTTTAGATAAATATATTGCTACTTCAAAAAATAAGCTATCAGAATCAATAAATAGAACAACAACTTTTGAAACAGATTTGGATGCTGATTTTGCTGATAGAGAGATGGACAAGTTTGCACATAATCAAATTAATTTTGATGAAGAATTTAAAACTAAAAAGGCAAATGAATATATGTCTTTAATTTTAGAAAAGGTGCCAGAAGAAGCTGTAACATTAACAGAAGCATCACCAATTACAATAAATTCAGAAGTTATAAATACAGATGCATATACTTTAACTTTAAGTGGACAAAATTATGCTAATCTTACAAAAGAACTTTTAGAAAAGCTAAGAGATGATGAAGAACTTTTAAACAAAATAACTACTGGTGAAGGAACTGAACTTACAGAAGAACCAGTACAAAAACCTAATCCAATTAATATTCAACCAATTGGTGGAGAAACAGAAGAACATCAAACTACACAAATAGTAGGTAATGAAGATTTGCAAGTGCTTAATGAGCCAGACACAGGTGAATTACTTGAAAGTAATGAAATGATGACAATACCACCAGTAGAAGCAGATACAGATATTGAAGAAACTGAAACAGAAGAAGAATATGATAATATTTTATCACAAATACTAGGAGCAATTTTACTAAATCAAAAATTAGATATGACAGTAGAAGAACTTCAAAGTAAAATAAATCGAGACTATGATACTTTAATTAGCACTGATGAATTAAAAATTACAGTATATGTGAAAAATGTAGAAGGTGAAGAAAAGAAAACTATAAAAATAGTTGCAGAACTTCCACAAAATGCAGATCTTGATGTTGAATATCCTGAACAAGATAAAATAAAAGTTACATTTTTACAAGACGTTGAAGAAACTGATGAAAATGGAAAAAAAGTAAACAAGAATGTAGGAACATCTTTTGAAATAAAAAGAAATAATACAGATATGCAAACAAAGTTTGATATTACTTTAAATAGTATAGAAGAAAAGAAAGTTATAGCTAAATTAAAATTAGATATTACAACACAAGGAACTAAAACTTCAAAAAAATATTCAAATGATGTAATTATAAAATATAATGATAATGAAAGTGATTTTAAAATTAATTTAAAAAATACAATTGACTTTAAAACACCAACAATTACAGAAGAGTTAAATGAAGAAAATACTATTTTTGTAGATACACTTTCAGACGAAGAAGCTACTAATTTATATTCTACAATAGTTATGAAATTAATGGATTTGTATTCAGAAAAAATAGTAAATATGAATTTTATAGATAATAATTCTTTAAGTGGACTTGTTGAACAACCCATAAGAGAGCCAGAAAACGAAGGAGAAGCTGAACCAGTTGAAGAAGAAACTACTGAGGGAAGAGCAGATTTAGAAGAACAACCAGTAGAAAATGAGGCATCAGTTGAAGAAAATCCAGTAAATGATAATCAACCATCAGAAGAAAATGGACAAGAAGAACCATTGCCAATCAGTAAAAGAGATGCAAGAGACATTTTAATTAGTAAAATTGAAGAGATGATGGCTGATGCAGAAGAACATGAAGAAGAATTTTCTATTTTAAATTTAGAATTATTACCAAAAGAATTAGATGGTAATAAAGTAGAAGTAGAAATTAGTGAAGAAAGAGCAAAAGTAAAAGTTGCAGATTATACATTTTTCATAGATAAAGATTTTATGCTTACAGAAGAATAATTTGAAAGGATTAGAAAAAATGGAAGAAACAAAGAAAACTTTTAGTTTAAGTAAAAAGAAAATAATAGCAATAATTATTGCTGTAATTTTAATTGTGTCTATTGTTATAACAATGATTGCAATATTTGGAAAAAGAAAAATAAATGGAGAGCTAGGAAATTTATCAAATATGGGACTTGCAGCTAGTGGAGATAGTGCAGTTTTTTATAACAAATATGAGGAAGGAATAGTTAAAGTAAAAGGCTTTGAGGAATTCCAAATTACTAATGAAACAGCGTACGGAATAAATGTAGTTGGTGATGATGTATATTTTTTAAGTGTTGGTGATACAAGTAATATTGCTATAAAAAAAGTAAAAACTAATGGAAACGAATTGAAAACAATTAAGGCAGTAAAAACTTCAATTAGTAAAATTTATGTTTTAGATAATTATATATATTATGCTACAAATGAATTGCAAGATGGAATTGCAAAAATGAAATTAGATGGAAGTGAAGAGAGAATTATTACTGCTAGTGATATTTCTGATTTTGAAGTAATAGATGGAAAAATATACTTTTCAAATAAATCTGGAATTATGTACAAAATGAATACAGAAGGTGCAGAACTTAACAAAATTGACTTAGATGCTACTGTAAATAATTTCCAAATAAAAGATAGTTATATTTATTATTTTAATGAAGATGACAAAAAATTATATAAAGTTAAAGATGATGGAACAGATACAAGCATTGTTTCAGAGTACGTTAATTCATCAACGTTTAATATTACAAAAAATAAAATATATTTCTTTGATAAAGAATCTAAAAAGATTGCTAGTATAAACTTAAATGGTGGAAATTATAAAGAGATAGTAGATATTTCAACAAACAATACTAAAATTAATGTTATAGATGATACAATTTATTATTTAGATGCAAGCAAAAACGAATCTAAAATATATCAAATGTATAGAGTAAAAACAAATGGTGGAAAAGCAAAAAGTATAGAATATTAATCGAAAAGATATTGACTTTTAAATAGTAAAAATATATGATAATAAAAAAGAATTAGGAGAGAAAATATGAAGCTTGGAACAGTTGTATATGATGGAAAAATATATAATTTAGATTATATGTCAAGTGAAGAAGTTGAAAATCTCCTTAAAAAGGTAGAAGCAGAAAAAGCAAAAGATTTTGAACAAGGTAAAAAAATAGCAAAAAAATAAACATATGTAAGGGGGCGATATCTATGGATAAAGTTGAAAATGATGCGTATGTTGCAATGGCTTTAAAAGGAGTTTATGAAAGAACTAGTGAAGGAATTAGTATAGATGCAATGGTAAATCGTGCATTAACAGATAAAATAACTTCTGAAACTATAAATCAAAAAGTAAATTCTCAAATGAATGCAATTACAGTTGGAATAAAAAATATAAATCCTAAATTTAATGAAAATTCAAAAAATTATGATATAACTAAGGCAGCTATCTTAGATACGCTTACTAATTATGAAGCAGCTTTGGTAGAACTAAGTGAATTTTATGATGGTAAAATAGAGCAACTTATTTTAAGAAAAGTTGAATTAGAATCACATTTATTAGGATCTATTGTTAAAGATGAATATTTAATAAAAAAAGAAGAAGAAAAAAAGATGCAAAAAGATAATGATAAAGTAAAAAGGAATATTTCAACAGCATTTAAAAATATGATAGAAAAATTAGGAAATAAGAAAAAGCAAAATGAAATAGATGCAACTCTTATTTCAAAAGCAAAAGATGCACAAGATATAGAATTTGAAATTGATGAACAACTATCTGCTAGAATTGAAAAAACCAAAGAGGAAGAAACCCAAAACAAAGATAGAATTGCTAAGGTAGAAAAGGAAATATTCTTAATAAATGATGAAATCAAAAGAATAAATGAAAGAAAAAAACAAAACCTTTTAGATGCAATGGAAGTTGGAGAAAAATGGGTTACAACAACAATTAAAAAGCCAAAAACATTTTCAAGAATAACTAGATTTTTCGTAAGTAAATTTAATACACCAAAAATAATTATAAAAACAATTATAGAACCATTAAATGGAAGAATTGAAGATTTTGTGAATAATGAATTGGCTAATGTAAAGGGGTAATGATTAATGAGTTTTTTTGATGATGTAGCACAAACTAAAAATAGAGTTTTAAATTTACCAGAATATCAAGCGGCAATAAGAGTACTGCAAGAAAGAGCAGATTCTTATAAAGTAAAAACTAATGAGAAGCAAATTGAAGATAAACAAGAAGATTTAGAAAAATAGGCTTGAAATTAATTGAAAAATGTGTTATATTATACATATTGTAAATAGTTTAACCGTTTGAAAAAGCAAAGTAGGTAATTAAAAAATATATTAAAGAGAAAATAAGTATAAGCTGAGAACTTATTTATATATACATTACTGAAATTTCACTTTTGAGGTTTTTATGTTGAATTAGTAGTAGGCATAAACGGTAGTTCCGTTATAACTTTAAAGATTATTAGTGTTAATAATAAAATTAGGTGGTACCACGAGCACTTCGTCCTATGACGAGGTGCTTTTTGTATTAGAAAGAAGGAGAGAGTTGTATGAAAGAAAAAATTGAAATGATCAAAAAAGTAGCAAAACAAAAGATTGAGTCAATCACAACTTTGCAAGAATTACAAGAGTTAAAAGTAAAATATCTTGGTAAAAAGGGAGAACTTACTTCTATATTAAAAGGTTTGGGAGGATTATCAGCAGAAGAAAGACCTAAAATAGGAAGTATGGTAAACCAAGTTAGAGATGAATTAGAAAAATCTATTGAAAATGCTGAAAAAGTTATGAAATCAAAAGCTTTGGAGCAAAAATTAGAGAAAGAAAAAATAGATGTAACAATGCCAAGTAAAAATATTCAACTTGGTTCAGTTCATCCAATCACACAAGTTATAGAAGATGTTAAAGAAATATTCTTAGGAATGGGGTATTCTATTGCAGATGGTCCAGAAATTGAAAGAACTTATTATGTTTTCGACCAATTAAATACTCCAATAGATCATCCAGCAAGAGATTTACAAGATACTTTCTATGTTACAGATGATGTTATTTTAAGAACACAAACTTCATCTGTACAAATTAGAACAATGGAAAATCAAAAACCACCAATTAAAATAATTTGCCCTGGTGCAGTGTATCGTTCTGATACAGTAGATGCAACGCATTCACCATTGTTCCATCAAATAGAAGGATTAGTTGTTGATAAAAATATAACAATGACAGATTTAAAAGGTACTCTTGAAATGTTTGTTAAAAATTGCTTAGGTCCAAATACTAAAATAAGATTTAGACCACATCATTTCCCATATACAGAGCCATCAGCCGAAGCTGATGTATCATGTTTCGTTTGTGGTGGAAAAGGTTGTAGAGTTTGTAAAAATGAAGGATGGATTGAACTTTTAGGTTGTGGAATGGTTCATCCAAAAGTATTAGAAAATTGTGGAATTGATCCTAATGTTTATTCAGGATTTGCATTTGGATTTGGTGTTGAGAGAATTGCAATGGCAAAATTTGGAATATCTGATATGCGTTTATTATTTGAAAACGATGTTAGATTTTTAAAACAATTCTAAAATTTGATAATAAAAAGGAGAGAAATAAATGAAAACAAGTGTAGAATGGTTAAGAGATTATGCTGATATAGATGTTGAAACAAAAGAGCTTGGTGATATTCTTACAATGACAGGTTCTAAGGTAGAAACAATAGAAGCACGAGGAAAAGATATAAAAAATGTTGTAATAGGAAAAGTTTTATCTGTTGAAAAACATCCAGATTCAGATCATTTAGTTATATGCCAAGTAAATTTAGGTAATGAAACTGTTCAAATAGTTACAGGAGCACCAAATGTTAATGCAAATGATATTGTTGCTGTTGCAAAAGATGGTTCAGAATTACCAGGAGATGTAAAAATAAAGAAAGGTGTTTTAAGAGGCGTTGAGTCTTGTGGAATGATGTGCTCTTGCTCAGAACTTAATATACCACTTAATAGATTTCCAAATCAAATAGAAAAAGGTTTAATGATATTACCTAAGGAATATGAGAAAAATTTAGGTGAAGATGTTGTTAAAGTTTTGGAATTAGAAGAAGAAATTATAGATTTTGAAATTACTTCTAATAGACCAGACTGTTTATCAATAGAAGGATTAGGTAGAGAAACAGCTATTTCTCTTGGAAAAGAATTCAAAAATCCAAGAAAAAATTTAGATACTTTGAATGTTGAAACTAAGGATAGTTTGGAAGGTTTAAAAGTAGATATTACTGCGCCAGATTTATGTTATAGATATATGGCAAGAATGATAAAAAATGTAAAAATTGCTCCATCACCAGCTTGGATGACAAGAAGATTAGAGGCTTGTGGAGTTAGAAGTATTAATAATATTGTTGATATAACTAACTATGTAATGCTTGAACTTGGAGAACCAATGCATGCATTTGATATCAATTCTATTGCTGGAAAGCATATTACAGTAAGAAGAGCAAATGCAAATGAAAAAATGACTACATTAGACGAAGTTGAAAGAGATTTAGATGAAAATATGTTAGTAATTGCAGATGATGAAAAAGCAATTGCTATTGCAGGCGTTATGGGTGGTCAAAATTCTGAAATTGAACAAGATACCAATACTGTTGTATTTGAAGCAGCTGTATTTAATGGTGGAAGTGTAAGAAAAACTGCTAAAAAAGTTGGATTAAGAACAGAAGCTTCTAGTAGATTTGAAAAAGGATTATCTCAAATAAATGCTGAAAGAGCAGTAAATAGAGCTGTTGAACTTGCTGTAATGTTAGGTGCAGGTGAAGAAGTTGAAGGAAAGATTGATGTATATCCAACAAAACAAGAAATAAATAAGGTTGAATTTAGTCCAGAAAAAATTAATGGGCTTTTGGGAACTGATATTTCAAGAGAAGATATGGTAAAAACTTTGGAAAAATTGGAAATGAAAGTAGAAGGAGATTATGTTTTACCACCATATTTTAGAGTTGATATTGAAAGAGTAGCAGACTTAGCAGAAGAAATAGTTAGATTTTATGGTTATGATAAAGTTGAAACAACTTTAATAAATGCAGAAACAACATTAGGAATTCGTACAAAATCACAAAAAATTACAGATAATATAAGAGGTGCATTAGTAAATAGAGGTTTATCAGAAATTTGTACTTATGCTTTTATAAACGAAAAAGATTTAGATAAAATTAATGCAACAGAAGATAGCGATTTAAGAACAGAGCTTATAAAAGTAAAAAATCCACTTAGTGAAGATTACTCTGTAATGAGAACTACAACACTTCCAAGTATGTTACAAATTTTATCAATTAATAATGCTAAAAAGAATAAAGCAGTTGCTCTATTTGATATTTCAAGAGTATATAGAGATAGAGGACAAATTGCTGAGGGACAAAATCCAGATGAAGAATTTATAGTAACAATAGGTCTTTATGGTAAAGATGTTGATTTCTATACATTAAAGGGATTAGTAGAAACAGTTATGTCTGAAAGTTCTGTACTTAGATATGAAGTTTCAAGTGAAAAATTTAATTATAGTTATCATCCAGGAAAAACAGCAAAAATGACAGTAGGAAAAGATGTAATTGCTGTGTTTGGTGAAATTCATCCAGAAGTTGCTCAAAATTATGATTTACCAGAAGAAGTTTATGTTGCAGAAATTGCATTAGATAAATTAGTAAAATATGCAAAATTAGAAAGAAAATATGTAGAAGTTCCAAAATATCCAGCTGTTGAAAGAGATATAGCAATGGTTATAGACGAAAAAGTTGAAGTCGGACAAATAGAAAAAGCTATTCAAAAGAAAGCTAAAAAGATTTTAGAAGAAGTAGAATTATTTGATGTATATAGACATGATAAATTAGGCTTAAAGAAAAAGAGTGTTGCATATTCTTTGAGATTTAGAAGCAAAGATAGAACTTTAACAGATGAAGAAATAAATAATACAATGGAAGAAATAATCAAAGAATTAGAAACTTCATTAGGTGCTGAATTAAGAAAATAATAGTGAACTGATTAATATTTACTATGTAGAAAAGCTAATGGACTTAAAAAAGTCCACTAGCTTTTTATAGTTTAAAGAAATTTTTTTAATCTGTCAATACAATTTTCTTGCATTGAAATAAATCCATTTAAAATATTCTTTACATCCTCAGAAGCCTCTGGATTTTGGTTTAAAAGTTTAACACCTTTAATAATTCCCATATCATATCCTTGAATTAAAAGCTCTGAAAGTTTGCTGTTACTTGTATCAGCCAAAGTATTGAACTGAATACCAGTCCAGCCCATTAATTTTGTGTTTATAGGAGTATCATCTAGGATTTCACCTTCATTTTTAAATCTGTTATTCACAGTGTTTAAAGTGTTTTGATATTCATTATATTGAAAACTTAAATCATCTTTTAATGTTTGATCTTGTGTTTTATCTGATACTAATTCTAATGAAGCCATACCCATTGTTACGCCTTTATGAATTTCATTTAAAATAGTTAAATCGTCCATAAAAACCTCCCATATTTATTATGTGAAATTGAAAAAAGATTATTCAAAAATAAATTGGCAAAATATGTAAAAAAAATCGCTAGAAATAGCGATTTTTTCGTTAAAATAGTATATTAACGACTTATTACAAAACTATAATACACATAAATTTCTAAGAAGTCAAGCTTTCCATAATATTTTTTTAAAGAGCATTTTATTGCTCTTTTTTTGTTGCTTAAAAATCGCGAAATTCCTATGCTTGTAAAGAATATTTGATTTACATTTTTTCGTTAATATACTATATTAACGAAAAATATTATGTAAATAATCAGAGGTGGTTTTCCTTCTGATTATACCAATAAAAGTGTAGAACACTTTTAAATTTTGTGTACAAAAGGTTGGAAAATAGGTAAGTTTTGAAAATATCTAAAATGTATTTCTGAAATATTCTATATTTTTTCGTTCTCCCCATTCTAAACATTTTAACAAAAACTTTTTCAGTTTTTGAAAATGTTTGAACGGTCCCCACCCGCCACTTAAAAATATATAATATTTCAGAAATACAAAAAAGTTTAATCAAAATTAAAATTACTTTCCAACCCATATTTTTAAAAGAAAGGAAAAAGAAAATGTGTAAACAAAAGAGAAGCAGAAGGAAAACAAAAAACATATTAAGCAATCAAAACGGAATAACCCTAGTTGCATTAGTAATTACAATTATAGTAATGTTAATTTTAGCAGGTGTTTCAATAAATGCTATTGTTGGTGAAGATGGAATAATAGCAAAAGCAACAAATGCTAAACTTATTTCAGAAGAAGCAAAAAGGAGAGAAGCACTAGAAATGATATTATTCGACTATAATTCTAGTGAATTTTTAGGTGAAGCAGAAGGAATGCATAAATTTTTATCTAAAATACAAGGTGAAGGACAGATAGGTAATTATGCAATAACTACTGATGAAGATTATGCAATTATAAAGTACGATGATAAAAGCTATGAAATAGTAAGAGAAAGTGAAGGTAGTACATATTATAAAATATTAGATGAAGTAGATGGAACTATTTTAGAAGATGGAGATAATATTATATTAACTCAAAAAACATTAGATACAGAAGATGGTTTTACTTTTGAGAATGGAAAATCATATATAGTATTAGATGAAAAGCTAACAGCAGATGAATTCGATTTCAATATTCAAGCAGGTGATCCAGTAACAATAAAAATTATGCACGACATGGATATTGATAATGAAGATGTGCCAAATAGGAGTGCAATAAATTTAGAAGATGGAGCAATATTAAATCTATATGTATATGGAAAAGTAAATGTAAATTCTAGTTTTGGTGAATCAGGAGAAACAGCATCTGGGTTTGGAGCAAAAGGTGGACCAGGTGGATATGCTGGAATTCACGTATCAAAAAATTCTACACTTAATTTGTATGGTAATGGAATTATAACAGCAAAAGGTGGAGATGCAGGTAGAGGTGCAACAGCAGCTTCTGGAAATACTGGTGGAGGCGGTGGCCGGAGGAGCTGGTGCTGGAATTGGTGGAAATGGTGGAAATGGCGGACAAGCTAATATTAGTATTAAAGGTGATAGTGTAAACGGTGATGGAAGTAATTTTAATGGGTTAGAATCATCTGGTTCAGATGGAGAAGCTGGTGAAGATTGCGGTGTTGTAAATATATATAATACGCTAACTGTCTATGCTTATGGTGGTTCTGGTGCGGGTTCTAATTATATGCAAAATACCGATTCTGGCTGTGGTGGTGGAGGTTATCCAGGAGCTGGAATTGGTGGTGGCGGAGCTGGTCGGAGGCGGTGGAGACCATGCTGCTGGCGGTGGTGGATATTCTGGTGGAGCTGGACAAGCAGAACCAGGTGGAGCCGAAAATGGTAAAACAGCTGTTGGATCAAGTGGTAGTTTTCCACGCTATGGAACTGGTGGAGCATATTTTGAAAGAGGAACAACAAGTACTACAACATATCAAGAAGATTACACAAAATATGCCTTTTTTGGTGGACAAGGAGGACAATCAGCAATGCATAATAGCCAAGGTGGAGATGGTGGAGTTGCAGGAAAAGGTGGCACAATAAAGGTATCTGGTAATTCCAAAGTGTATGCATATAATGGTAATAAATACACAGATAATGTAGCTGGTCATGAATATAATGAAGGAAGAAATCAACTAGAAATATATGCACAAAATGGTGTGCTTAGAGCAATATATAAATATGATATTTATTTTAATATGAAAGAAAAAAGAGAAGTATCATTTTTTAAAGAACTTTTCGAAAGTACAGTATCTAACCTAATAGATACATATACAGCATGTCCAGCATCTATAAATATTGTACATAAGAATTGTTTAGTTAGGCCAGAAACAACTTGTGCAAAATCTGGGTATATTAATCCAAGCACAAATTCGATATACGGTATAGGCTCTGGTGCTGGATATATAGAATTATCAAATGGAACATATATAATAGATGGCAATATGAATTAATCTCAAAAAGTGTAGATATTATCTGCACTTTTTTTCTGCTTTTTATTGCAAAATATTGTATAAAAATATATACTAAATAAAAATAAACAAAAAGAGGTTTTTATGAATTGGACAAAAGAACAACAAGATGCAATATATAAAAAGGGTTCAAATATATTGGTTGCGGCAGCTGCTGGAAGTGGTAAGACAGCTGTTTTAGTTGAGCGTATAATTGAAAAAATTTTAAAAGATAAAATAGATATAGATAAATTGCTTGTTGTTACTTTTACAAATGCAGCAGCATCTGAAATGAGAGAAAGAGTTTTAGATGCAATTTATAAAAAACTAGATGAAGAACCAGAAAATGAAAATTTACAAAGACAATTAATTTTACTAGGAAAAGCTAATATCTGTACAATTCACTCATTTTGTTTAGATGTTATTAGAAACAATTTTTATGAGATAGATTTGCCTTCAAATTTTAGAATTGCAACAGAAGAAGAAGTTAGTCTTTTAAAACAAGAAGTATTAGAAGACTTATTTGAAAGCTTATATGAAGAAGAAAATGAAAATTTTTCAAAATTAGTAGATACATATACAAGTTATCGAGGCGATGAAAAATTAAAAGAAATTATTTTAAAGATATATAATTTTATTCAAAGTTTTCCATTCCCAGCAGAATGGCTAGAGGAAAATATTGCTAAATTTGAATATAAAGAAAATATAGATTTTTCTAAAACTGATTTTGGTAAAATTCTTTTAGGAGAAATAAAAGAAGAAATTATAGATGGAATAAATAATTTAAAAGTTTATAGAAATAAAACAGAAAAGCATTTTGAATTAGAAAAATTTACGCAAGTTTTAAATGAAGATATAGAGAAATTAAAAGAATTTGAAAAAGCAGTAGACAGTTCTTGGGATGAAGCTTATGAGTTTTATTCTATGCTAAAATTTACAACTTGGCCAAGACAAAAAATAGATATGAGCCTTAAAGACGAAGCAAAATCGGTTCGTGATATGGTAAAAGAAAATATAAATGGTATATCAAAAAATATATTATTATATAAATCAGAAGAAGCTTTTTCAGATTTATACGAAATGCACAGCATTTTAGTAATGCTAAAAGAGGTAATATATAATTTTTCAGAAAACTATACAGCTAAAAAAAGAGAAAGAAATATTATAGATTTTAATGATATTGAACATTTTGCACTAAAAATTTTAGTACAAAAAGAGGAAGATGGAAGTTATACTGCAACAGAAGTAGCTAAAAAATATCAAGAAAAATTTGAAGAAATTGCAATAGATGAGTATCAAGATAGTAATCAAGTTCAAGAATTTATTTTGTCAATGATATCTCGTTCAAATAATATTTTTATGGTTGGAGATGTTAAACAAAGTATTTATAAATTTAGAGGAGCTTGTCCTAAACTATTTTTAGAAAAATATAACACTTATAGTTTAACTGGAAACGAATTAGGTTTAAAAATACAATTGTTCAAAAATTTTAGAAGTGCAGAAAATGTATTAGATTTTACTAATAAAGTTTTTGAAAGTATAATGAGTGAAAGCTTAGGAGATATAAATTATACAAAAGAAGAATTTTTAAACTTGGGTGCTGAATATGAAGAAAAAGAAAATGGTGTTGGAAAAACAGAGCTTCATATAATCGAATTAGATGAAGAAGATGAAGAAGATGATGACGATATTTTTATAGATACAGAAGAAAATGAAGAAGAAAATTCAAGTACAGAAACAGATAATAGAGTTTTAGAAAAGCAAGAAATAGAGGCAAAATTCGTAGCAAATAAAATAGAAGAAATGATTGCGAACAAGCTTGTTATAAAGGATAAAAAAGAAGGATATAGAGAAATAACATATAAAGATATAGTTATTTTACTTCGTTCAACTTCTAATATAGCACCTATTTTTGAAAAAGAATTAATAAATAGAGAAATTCCAGTATATACAGATGCAACATCTGAATATCTAGATACTATTGAAATTCAAACTATAATGAATTTGCTTAAAATATTAGACAATCCAATAAATGATATTGCTTTGGTTTCTGTTCTTAGATCTCCAATCGGTGGATTTACAGATAATGAACTAGTAGAAATTAGATTAGTAAATAGAGATGCAAATTTTTATAAAGCTTTAATTGAAGCTAAAAATACAGCATCAGATGAATTGAAAATAAAAATAACAAACTTTTTAAATAATATTGAAGAATGGCGAGAAAAAAGTGAATACTTAAATTTAGCAGAATTAATTTGGAAAATTTATAATGATACAGGATTTTATAATTATGTGTCACTTATGCCAAATGGTTCTTTGAGACAAGCTAATTTGAAAATGCTTTTTGAAAGAGCAAAAGAATATGAAAAAACTAGTTTTAAGGGATTATTTAACTTTATAAGATTTATAGAAAAAATAAAACTTGGCTCTTCTGACTTATCTTCTGCAAAAATCATCGGAGAGAATGAAAATGTAGTAAGAATTATGAGTATTCACAAAAGTAAAGGCTTAGAATTTCCAGTAGTATTTTTGGCAAATGTTTCTAAACAGATAAATTTACAAGACCTTAAAGAAAATATTTTGTTAAGTGAAAATTTAGGCTTAGGACCAGAATATATAAATTATGATAGAGGAATTAAATATTCAACTTCTGCGAAAACAGCTATAAAAATTGATGAAAAAAGAGAAAGTATAGCTGAGGAAATGAGAATTTTGTATGTAGCACTTACTCGTGCAAAAGAGAAATTAATAATTTCTAGTACAACAAAAAAATATTTAAAAAATAGTGAGAAGAAAAAAGACATTTTAGAAGTATATAATTCTAATGAAAAAGCTATAAATCCAATACTTTTAAAGAAATTCACATCATATTTAGATTGGCTAGAACTTGTAATTTATAGTAAAGATATGGAAGACATAATAACAACTTATGTGCATAAAAAATCAGAATTGCTTGAAGAAAAAGTAATAGAAGAAAAAGAAGTTACAAAATTTAATTTCGATAAAAAAATTGATATAGGAAAAATAGAAAACCAATTGAATTTTAATTACCAGTATGATTTTCTAACTAAACTTCAAACCAAAAGTACTGTAAGCAAAATAAAGCAAATGCAAGCAGAAGATATATATGAAGATATAGGATTAGCTAGTGTAGAGCCTAAATTTATGCAAGAAACAGAAAAAGTTACAAGCAGTGAAAAAGGTACATTAATGCATTTAATGCTTCAAAAAATCGATTTTAGAAATGATTATAATTTAGAAAAATTAGAAGATTTAAGACAAGAATTAGTTGCTAAAAAATTCATTTCAGAATTACAAGCTAAAAGCGTAAATTTAGATAAAATACAGAAATTTTTAAATACAGATTTGGCTAAGCAAATAAAAACAGCAAAACAAATTGAAAAAGAAAAGGCTTTTTGTACTAAGGTTTTAGCAAAAAATATATATGAAGATGCAGGAGAAAGCGATGAAATTTTAGTACAAGGTATAATGGATTTATATTTTATAAATTCATCTGATGAACTTATATTGTTAGATTATAAAACAGATTATGTGGAATTTGGAAACGAAAATCAATTAAAAAATAAATATCAAAAGCAACTTGAAATATACAAAAAAGCACTAGAAGAAGCATTGAAAAGAAAAGTGGATAAAACATATATATATTCTTTATATTTGAATAAAGAAATACTAATATAATCTATTTACAAAATTAGCTTCTTATTATATAATACTGGTATTAAAATGTAATATAAAGGGGAAAAATAAAATGAGTACAATGCAATCTTTTCGTAATTATTTTATTTGGATAATTGCCTTTTTTGTAGTGTCAGTTATCTTAGAAAATGCATTAATAAACGACATGTATGATCCAATAAATGGTGCTACAAATGGAAATGTTACTTTTACAGGAAGCATAAATACAGATTTAGAAGTAACTGTTGAAGAAGCAAGAGCAACAAATGTAAATGGTTATTTAATAGTAAAAGTAAAAAACATAACAGGGCATTATATCGATAAATGTTGCGCGAAAATAGATTTATATACGGAGAGAAATATATTAGCAGCAACAAAATATGTTGACATTTCAGATTTTGATGTTAATCAAACTAAAAAATTTAAAATAAATTTCAAAGGTAATGAAATTGGAAGTTATGCTGTAAGTTTGCAAGAAGATGCACCAGATAAAACTTATATTTTAGATTTATTTGGATTTGAAGTTGATATTAGAAATGTATTTGGAATGGATTTATCTTCAATAATTAATCCTGAAAGTTTAAAAGAAACAGGAGTGAATTTATGGGGATTAACACTTGGGTTTTTAAAAACAGTTCCAGCTTGGGCATATTTAATTGCGGGTGGTATTGTTATTTGGCATATGCCAAAAGGTTTCTTGTTTGGAATTTTTCCATTTTAAATAATATAAAAACAAAGGAGAATTATAATGGAATCGTTGTATGATGAGTTAAAATTAAAAGCTACAAAGATTAGAAGAAACATAGTAAATATGATTTACTTAGCATCATCTGGACATCCAGGAGGTGCACTATCTATAACAGATATTTTAACAGTATTATATTTTACAGAAATGAATGTTGACCCATTAAATCCAAAAGATGAAAACAGAGATAGATTCGTTTTATCAAAAGGTCATGCGTCAGCTGCTTTGTATGCTACACTTGCAGAAAGAGGATTTATACAAAATGAAGATTTACTTGGATTTAGAAAATTAGATAGTAATCTTCAAGGACATCCAGATATGAATAAAGTACCAGGTGTAGATATGACAACAGGCTCATTAGGTCAAGGGTTATCAACAGCAAATGGTATGGCACTAGCAGGTAAATTAGATAATAAAAATTATAGAGTTTATTGTGCTTTGGGAGATGGAGAAATAGAAGAAGGACAAGTTTGGGAAGCTGCAATGTCAGCAAGTCATTACAAATTAGACAATTTATGTGTAATTGTAGATAACAACAATTTACAAATTGATGGAACAGTTGATAAAGTTATGAGTCCATATCCAATAGCTGAAAAATTTGAAAGTTTTGGATTTAATGTTATTGAAATAGATGGACATGATTATAAACAGATAATTGAAGCATTTGAAAATGCTAAAAAGATTACTGGGAAACCAACAGCTATAATAGCAAAAACAATAAAAGGAAAAGGTGTATCTTTTATGGAAAATCAAGCTTCATGGCATGGAAAAGCACCAACTGAGGAAGAATTAACTCAGGCTATGCAAGATTTAATATAGGAGGAAAGTTTGATGAATAAAGATACAAAAATTGCTACACGACAAAGTTTTGGTGAAGCTTTAAAAGATTTAGGTGAAAAAAATGAGAAAGTTGTAGTTTTAGATGCAGATTTAGCTGGGGCTACAAAAACAAATATATTTGGAAAAGCATTTCCTGAAAGATTTTTTGACATGGGAATTGCTGAACAAGATATGATAGGAACAGCAGCTGGATTAGCTTCTGCTGGAAAAATTCCTTATGCAAGTTCTTTTGCAGTATTTGTAACTGGTAGAAGTTATGATCAAATTAGAAGTAGTGTATGTTATCCAAAAGCTAATGTAAAAATTTGTGGAACACATGCTGGTGTAACAGTTGGAGAAGATGGCGCAACACATCAAATGTTAGAAGATTTAGGATTAATGAGAGGATTACCTAATATGACTGTTCTATGTACTTCTGATGATACACAAACAAGATGGGCAGTTGAAGAAATTTCTAAAATAAATGGACCAGTTTATTTTAGATTAAGTAGAGCTGCAACACCAGTTATATATGATGAAAAAGCAAAATTTGAAATTGGAAAAATGGTACAATTTGGCGAAGGAACAAAAGCAACTGTTTTTGCAACAGGAGCAGTTGTTGCAGAAGCATTAGAAGCACAAGAAATATTAGCTAAGGAAGGTATAGACATTAGAGTTGTAGATGTTCATACAATAAAACCAATAGATAAAGAAATGATTATAAAATGTGCAAACGAAACAGAGAAATTAATTTCAATAGAAGATCATAGTATTATAGGTGGCTTAGGAACAGCAATTTCAGAAGTATTAACAGAAGAAGCACCAAAAAAACTTGTTAGAATGGGAATGAAAGATTGTTTCGGAAAATCTGGAAAAGCTATGGAATTATTGAAGTATTTTGGCTTAGTAGCAGATAACATAGTAGAAGAAGTAAAAAAATAAAGATATATATCGAGAACTGATGGAAAAATATGTCAAAAATAATGAAAAATACTCCAAAAAAAGCAATTAATAGTATTGCTTTTTTTGTTATTTATTGATAAGATTTATATGGTATTATAGCATAATAGCGTTAATGGAGAAAGGAAATTTTAGGTAGATGATAGAGTTCAAAAATGTTACGAAAGTATATACTACTGGAACAGAGGCAGTACATGATGCAACTTTTACAATTGAAAAAGGAGAATTTGCTTTTTTAGTAGGTTCATCTGGTTCTGGAAAGTCTACTTTAATAAAATTAATATTAAAAGAAGAAGAAGCAAATTCAGGAAATATTATTATAAATGGAAAAGATATTACATTCCTAAAACCTAAGAGAGTACCATATTTAAGAAGAAGTATGGGAGTTGTTTTTCAAGATTTTAGATTGTTACCAGATAAAACTGTTTATGAGAATGTAGCATTTGCTATGTATATTGTAAAAGCTACACCAAAACATATTAGAAGACAAGTTCCAATGGTATTGTCATTAGTAGGATTAAGTGATAAAGCCAAAATGTATCCAAATGAATTGTCTGGTGGAGAGCAACAAAGAGTTGCATTAGCCAGAGCATTAGTTAATAATCCAAGTATGATTATTGCTGACGAGCCTACTGGTAACCTAGATCCAGATACTGCTTGGGACATTATGAACTTATTAAATGATATAAATGCCAGAGGAACAACAGTTGTTATGGCAACACATGCAAAGGATATAGTAAATACAATGAAAAAAAGAGTTATACAAATCAATAAAGGTATAATCGTAAGAGATGATAAAAAAGGTGGGTATAATAGTGAGATATAATGGATTTACATATTTAATTTCGGAAGGTTTTAGCAATGTATTCAAAAATAAAAAAGGTACAATGGTATCATTAATTACAATGATTTGTGCTATGTTTATGTTTGGTGCAGCATTTGCTATTGGAGAAAATGTTAATTACATAATGAAGCAAGTACAAGCTTCACAAGGAATAGAAGTGTTCATTTTAAACGAAGCAACAGATGAACAAACTAATAAATTAGAAAATGAAATAAAAGGTATAGATGGAGTAAGTACAGTTACATATAAAAGTAAAGAAGAAGCATTAGAAACAGCAAAAGAAAATTTTAAAGATTATCCAGCTATGATAGCGGGATATGAAGATGAATATATTTTTCCACCATCTTTTATAGTAATGTTAACAGATTTATCTAAGGCTAAATCAGTTGAAGAGACAATTTCTACATTAGATAATGTTAAGAGTATAAAAAGTAACAATGACACAATGGATACTTTATTAAAAATTGCAAATGGTATTAGAATAGCAATTGTAGTAATATTTGCAGGACTTTTAGTTATTGCTATGACAATTATTGCAAATACAATTAAATTAACAGTTCATGCAAGAAGAAAAGAAATTTCTATTATGAAATATGTAGGAGCTACAAATAGTTTTATTAGAGGTCCTTTCTTGGTAGAAGGAATTATAATTGGATTAATAGCAGCTTGTGTTACAGTTGTTTTAATTACATTTGTTTATGATTTTGTTGTTACAAGTGTTCAAGCATCATTAGTATTGCAAAAAATGCACATTAATTTATTACAATATGCAGAAATTTTAAAATCAATTATAATCGTATATATAGTTTTAGGAGTTGGAATAGGCATGCTTGGTAGTGCTTTCTCAATGAAAAAATATTTGGAGGTATAAAAAATAAATGAAAAAAATTATTAAAATTAATTTTATATGTTTATTAGTTTTAGTAATATGTAGTTTATCTTTCATATCATATTCCACAGAAGAAGAAAATTTTAATGAAGAAAATCAGGATGTTCAAGAAGAACAAATAGATGAAAATAACGAAGAAGAGCAAGAAGAAACAGAATTAGACACTTTAAAAAATAAAAAAAATACATTGGAAGAAGATGTATCTAAATCATATTTAGAAATGGGCTTGTTGCAACATCAACTTTCAGAAACTTTAATGGAAGTTGAAACTTTAAATCTTACTATATTAGAAACACAAGCAGAAATTGAAAAGTTACAAGCAGAGCAAGAAAAAGTAGAAGAAGATATAAAAAATGTAGAAATTGACCTCGAAATGACTACTGAATTATATAATAGTAAAAAAGAAAGATTAAGTGAAAGATTAGTTGCAATTTATGAAATGGGAGAGACAACATATTTAGATATACTTTTACATTCAAAAAGCTTAACTGAATTTTTATCAACTTATTATATGATTTCAGAAATAGCGAAAGTTGACCAAGATTTAATAGAATCTTTTTCAAATATAAAAGCAAATAAAGAAAAACTTTCTAAAACTTTATCAAATAATAAAATTATTTTAGAGCAATCAAAAGAAGCACAAGAAAAAGCACAAATAGTTTTACAAAACAATTTGGTAATACAAAACAGTAAAGTAGATAGTTTAACAGAAGAAGAAAGAGCAATGCACGAGCAAATTGCTGCATATCAAGAAGAACTTAGCAAAATAGAAAGTGAGATAAAACTACTTTCACTAGCAACAGTAGGAGCAGAATATGTTGGTGGAGTAATGGCATGGCCAGTTCCAGGATATACTAGAATAACATCACCATTTGGTATGAGAACACATCCAATTACAGGTATATATAAATTGCATACAGGAGTTGATATTGGAGCACCACTTGGAACTAATTTTATAGCAGCAAATGATGGAATTGTCGTAAAAGCTGGTTATAATGTTGCTTATGGTAATATGGTTATATTAGACCATGGTGGCGGAATTCAAACATTATATGCACATGGTACAGAAATTTTAGTTGAAGTTGGACAAATTTTAAAACAAGGTACACCAGTTTTATCAGTAGGTTCCACAGGATATTCAACTGGACCACATGCTCATTTTGAAGTAAGAATAAATGGTGAATATGTAGAACCGCTAGATTATATTACTTCTTATAATATTAAGAAAATAGATGAAGTTGAACAAATAGAAGAAGAGCAAGAACAAGAAACAGAAGAAACGGAGAATAGCACAAACGAAACGGAGGAAGAAAATGAATAATACTTTCCAAAAACGAGCATATATTTGTATAGCAATAATAACTTTATTTGTGTTGCTATTTGCTAGTGTAAGTAATGTGTATGCTACAAGTAAAAATGAATTACAGAATCAACAAAGTGAATTAGATCAAAAGATTAATCAAACGCAAACAGAGATTGCAGGTGTAAAGGATAAGATGTCTACTGAACTTACACAAATTAACAGATTAAATTCACAAATTTCTGAATATCAAACAGAATTAGATAGTTTACAAGGGCAAATATCTAGTTTAACAACTGAAATTGAAGCAAAAGAAAATGAAATCAAACAAAAAGAAGAAGAATATTCTGCAAGAAAAGAAACTCTTGAAAAGAGATTAGTTGCTTTATATGAATCAGGTACAACTTCATATTTAGATATGCTTTTGAGTTCTGAAAGTTTATCAGATTTTATTTCAAAATATTATTTAATTTCAGAACTTGCAAATTGTGATAATGATTTGTTAGAGTCTATTGATAAATCAAAAGCTGAAATAACTGTGCAAAAAACAGCACTTACTAACAAAAAAAATGAAGTTCAACAAGCACAGGAAACAGCGGAAAGAAAAAGGAATACTTTAAATTTAACAGTTAGTGAAAAGAAAGTTATAGTAAATAATTTATCTGCAGAAGAAAAAGGTTTGCAAGAACAATTAGAAGAGTTCGAAGCAGATAGAAGAGAAATTCAAGTACAACTTGCAAGAATAGCATCAAAAAATGGAAATGTTACACCAGTTGCACCAAGTGCTGCTGGGTATGGAAGTCCACTTTCAGGAAAAACAAAAGCTAATATCACAACAGGATATTATGGATACACAGGTCATGGTGGAGTAGATTTTGCATGTAGTGCTGGTACACCAGTTCTTGCTGTAAAAGCAGGAGAAGTAGTAACTTCAAAAGCTATGAAAAGATCTAATGGAACTTATAAAAGTTATGGAGAGTACATAGTTATAGACCATCATGATGGTACTATGACATTATATGCTCATATGCTTCCAAATTCTAGAACAGTTCAAGAAGGAGCAACAGTATCACAAGGGCAACAAATAGGTCAAGTTGGAACAACAGGTAATTCAACAGGAAATCATTTACATTTTGAAGTTCGTATTAAAGGAGCAAGGGTAAACCCAACTCAATATTTACCTTAACATTAATATATGGAAAGTGTAAAATACACTTTCCAACTTATTTTTTAACACATGAGAAAGGAAAACATAAATGGATTTATATGAAAAAAAACAATTAAGATATAAATATATTTTTATATCTGTAATGATATCTTGCATAGTAGCAATAGTAACATCTTCTGTTACATATATGTATTGTAGCAGAGGGAGCGGAGAAAATTTCTTTTCTTTTATAGGAAAAAGAAATACAACAGCAGATGCTAGTTCAGATGAAACAATAAGTGCAATATCAGAAAGTTTAAAAAGTTTTAGATCAGTAATTGATAATTATTATATAGGCGATATCGACGAAACTAAATTATTAGATGGTGCAATTAAAGGATATGTAAAAGGGTTAGAAGATGAATATTCTGAATACATGACATCAGAAGAATGGGAAGAATATCAAACTGCTGCTCTTGGTAATTATGTTGGTATTGGAATATATATGGGAACAGATAAAGATGGAAATACAATAGTTTCATCTCCAATAAAAGGCTCACCAGCAGAAAAAGTAGGAATAAAAACAGAAGATATTATAGTAGAAGTTGATGGTGAGAATGTTTTAGGAGTAGATAGTTCATTAATTGCTACAAAAATAAAAGGTGAAGCTGGAACAAAAGTACATTTAAAAGTTGCAAGAAAATCAGAATATTTAGAATTTGATGTAACAAGAGAAGAGATAAAAATATATCATGTTGAAACAGAAATGAAAGAAGGAAATATTGGATATATATCACTTTTAACATTTGATGAAGGTTGTGCAGAAGAATTAAAAAATGCCATAATAGATTTGGAGAAACGAGGTGCTAAAAAGTTTATACTAGATTTAAGATATAATGGTGGTGGTTTAGTAGATGAAGCTTTAAAAATTGCAAATTTCTTTATTCCAAAGGGAAAAGATGTGCTAATTACAGTAGATTCAAATGGTGAAAAAGTAGTTACAAAAACAGAAGAAGATAATATAACAGATGCGGAATTAGTAGTTTTAGTAAATGAATATTCAGCTAGTGCTTCTGAAATTTTAGTTGGTGCATTAAGAGATAATGGAAAAGCAAAACTTGTAGGAACGAAAACTTTTGGAAAAGGAGTTATCCAAAATGTATTTTCTTTGTTAGATGGAAGTGTATTAAAATTAACAATAGCAGAATATTTTACGCCAAAAGAAATAAAAATCAATAAAGAAGGGCTTGAACCAGATTTTGAAGTAAAACTTGAAAAAGCAGAAAAAGAAGAAGACTTTGTTGATACTCAATTGAATAAAGCAATAGAAATATTAAAATAGATATCAAGGAGATTAAATATTTTTATGCGAAATAAAGGCTATACGAAAGTATGGTCTTTATTTATTAAAATGGTTATAAAAAAATTGTAAAATTAGGTTGACAATATATTGTGTGTATGGTACAATAAAACTCGTTCAAGACATAAAATATTATACAAAAAAATAATTTAAAAAATTTAAAAAATGTGTTGACAAACATCTAAAAATTTAGTAAAATAATTTATGTCGATAATAAATGGTCGCTTAGCTCAGCTGGGAGAGCATCTGCCTTACAAGCAGGAGGTCATAGGTTCGAACCCTATAGCGACCACCATTTTTTTGGCCTGGTAGTTCAGTTGGTTAGAATGCCGCCCTGTCACGGCGGAGGTCGACGGTTCGAGCCCGTTCCAGGTCGCCAAAATATCTAGGAAACTAGATATTTTTTATAAGGCTTCATAGCTCAGTTGGTAGAGCAGGGGACTGAAAATCCCCGTGTCAGTGGTTCGATTCCACTTGAAGCCACCAAAGAAAAAGCTAGATTTCAATACTAATCTAGCTTTTTTATTTTTATAAAATTCATTCTATATTTTCTCATTTTTATCATTTTTCTATACAATTTTACTAACTAAATTTACTAACTAACTTATTGGTTTGGTTCATTGTCAATAGTTGTGGTGGGTCATTTTGAAACCAAGTTGACCCTAATATTTCTCTGATTTTTATCATTTCACTAAAAAATCTTTAAATTTTGTGTTTTTTAAATACACTTAAAAATCCTAACTTTAATTAGGATTTTTTTCAATATAAAATTGTTTTTTTCTATTCCATTAACAATATTCTTGCTTTGAAGTTTTCAAAATGGTTGTATAATTTTAGTTGGAGTTTTTACACCCCAACTAAAATTATACAACCATAAAAAATAAACTAATTAAAATTAGTTTATTTTTTTGCAACTTTTTTTGTTTTAAATTGTATTATAAGTGAAATTGAATTTTTTAAAAAATATCAATAAAATATGACTGGCAAGGGGGGATAGTAGAAATTGGACGAAGATAGAGTGTTATATCGTAGATTTTTAAATGGAGATGAAAAATCTTTTGATATGATAATATACAAGTATATGGAAAAATTAACGTATTTTGCTTATGGAATTGTAAAAAGAATTGATGTTGCAGAAGATATAGCACAAGATGTTTTTGTTTATATACTTATGAATAAAAATACATATAATCCTGAATTTTCTTTAAAATCATATTTATATACAATTGCAAGAAGTAGAGCAATTAATTATTTGAAAAGGGAAAAGAAAATATCATATTTAGTAGATGAGTCGTATTTGTTCTCAGAAAAAGATGTAGAAGATGTTGTTTTTAATAATGAAGAAAATATAATGTTAAAAAAATCAATAGACTTATTACCAGAAAAGCAAAAGAGAATTATTTATTTGGTGGATATAGAAGAATTATCATATCGAGAAATATGTGAAGTGCTTAATATGTCTTTACCACAAGTTAAAAGTTTAATACATAGATCAAGAAAAAATTTGAAAAAAATCATGATAAAGGAGGAAAAAGTAGAAAATGAGAGATGATTTAGAAATGAAAAAACAATATTTTAGAGATTCTGTATATCTAAAATATGAGAACTATAAGAATAAAGATATAGAAATGAATATAAAGTTAAGAAAGAAAAATAATAAAATGAATATTTTATCAAAGGTTGCTGTGGCACTTTTAGTTGGAACCTTAGGAATTGGCGCATATGCAGGTGCATCTGGAAAACTTGACTTAGAAAAAATGGGGCTTTTAAGATTAAGTGAAAATTATGAGGATAGTTCAGTTATAGTAGATAAAACAATAGATAATGAATATTGTACAGTAGTTTTAGAGAGTATGGCAGGAGATAACTCTTATCTAGTTACAGAATATAAAATAAGTTTAAAAGAAAAAGCATTAGAATTAGGTAATGTTGATGCTGATGAGACAATTAGTGATAATTTAATACTTAATAATGAAATATATATAGATGATAAAGAAATAAATAATGTAATGTCTAATGTAACTAGACTTTCAGATACTGAATATATATATGTTCAAGTAATTAATGTTATGGATGTGCAAAATTCTAATTCAAATTTAAAAATAAAACTTAATAATCTTATTTTTGGAAATCTTGGAAATGTTGTTCCAGTAGATAAAACTATTAAAGCAAGTATAAATTTGAAAAAAGAAGAAAAGTCAGAAAAAATAATGAAAGAAATGCAATTGAATAACAATACAAAAATGGTAATTCAGGAAATAGCCAATACAAAGTTTGAAACTTTTATAAAAGTTCAAAAGATAGCTGAAAATATTACTTGGAAAGAGTATAATGAAAATCCTTTTGAATATGAAAGTTTCATACTTACTAATGAAGCTGAAAAGCAGATAGGGGCAACTATTCGAAATGGTGATTGGAATGGTAGAAAATATTATATAAAAGAAAATGACACTTTTAAAGAAACAGATGTTATAAGCATAAAAGAAGAAGATTATGTAAAAGTAGAAGAAAATTTTATAATTTTAATGGAAGGAAATGAAGGAGAAACAATTAATTTAAATCTTGCTAAAAGCAGAATTTATAATGACAGAACTAATGAAGAAAAAGAAATGTATGATATTGCACAGTGGTATCCTTTAAAAGCTGGCGAAGAAAAGTATTCAGCAAAAAGTGGATTAGGAGGAACTTTTGAAGTTAATCGTATAGTCATAGATGATGAAAACATTACGTTTTTTTATAATGAAGAAGGAATTTTAGGTGACGAATGGAGAATAATTATAAGAGATAATAATGGACAAATGAATTATATACATCCTACAAAAGAGGAAAGAGCAAATGTAAACAGTAGAGAAAATAAAATTACTTTTACTAGAAGCACCAATTATAGTGCAGGTTTAAATTTACATACTATTAATATGGATAATATAGATAATTTAGAATTTACTTTGTTGTTTGGATGTGTTACTGAAAGAATTGGGGAACCACTGGAAATAACTATTCCAAAAAGAAATGAAGAAACTGCTAAAATTACAAATATAGTTGTTGAATAATAAAAAGCACGCAAAATAAAATTGCGTGCTTTTTTGTATAAAAGTATATACATTTTTTAATAACATGTGATATAATTATTAATTATAAAAGAGAGGAAGATGATATAAATGAATAAAATAATACCAGTTACAATACTTACAGGGTACTTAGGTGCAGGAAAAACAACTTTAATAAATCATGTTTTAAATAACCAAGAAGGATACAAAGTTGCAGTAATTGTTAATGACATAGGAGAAGTAAATATAGATGCTAAACTTATTGGAAAAGGTGGAGTAGTTACAGAAACAGATGATAGTTTAGTTCCACTTTCTAATGGTTGTATTTGTTGTACATTAAAAGTAGATTTAATGAAACAAATAGTAGAAATTGCAAAATCAGGAAAATTTGATTATATTTTAATTGAAGCTAGTGGAATTTGTGAACCAATGCCAATTGTTCAAACATTGACAGTTTTATCTGATGAAACAGGTAGTTATGGAATTCCAAAACTTTGTAGATTAGACAATGTAGTAACGATAGTTGATGCTTTAAGATTAGCATCAGAATTTGGTTGTGGAGAAGATTTAGTAAAAGAAAATATAGATGAAGAAGATATTGAAAATTTATTAATTCAACAAATCGAGTTCTGTAATACAATTATTTTGAATAAAGTAGATGAAGTAGAGCCAGAAGAATTAAATAGAGTTAGAAAAATTATCAAAGCACTTCAACCAAAAGCTAGAATAATCGAAACAAATTATGGAAAAGTAGAAGTTAAAGATATTATTGATGCAAAAGCTTTTGATTTTGAGGAAGCAGCAGCTTCTGCTGGTTGGGTTCAAGAATTAGAAAAAGATGTTGAAGAAGAGCATGAACAACATCATCATGAACATGAAGAACACGAACACCATCATGAAGAAGGACATGAAGGCCATCATCATCACCATCATCATGATGATGGCGAAGCAGAAGAATATGGAATTGGTACATTTGTATATTATAGAAGAAAATCATTTGATAGAGATGAATTTGAAAAATTTGCTAATAATTTTCCAAAATCAGTTATTAGATGTAAAGGATTAATTTGGTTTTCAGATGTTCCAAATGAATCATACATATTTGAACAAGCTGGAAGACAAATTCAAGCAGAATATGGTGGAGATTGGATTGCATCAGCACCAGAAGAAGAGAAAAAAGCTATTATTAAAGAAAATCCAGAAGTACTAAAAGACTGGGATGATGAAGTCGGAGACAGAATGATAAAATTAGTATTTATTGGTCAAAAAATGAATAAAGATGAAATTATAGAAAATTTAGATAAATGTTTAAAATAATTTGAAAATGTACTTGAAAAAATATATTGATATGTTAGAATTATATTAGAACGAAAACAAAGGAGAAAATATGGGAGATACAATTAAAGATAAAGCAGAAGAAAATAAACAATCAGATGAAAAAAATGAAAATAATAAAGCTATAAAAGTTATACCAACACCAGTTACTTTGGGAAATTTTTTGCTAGGATTTTTAGTTGTAATTATTATAGTAACAGGATCTTTGGTATATTATATGATTAGAAAAGAACGACAAGATTATGAACAATATAATAATCTTGCTCAGGGCATTGTACAAGAGGATAAAAATGCAGTTAAAAATGAAGAAAATCCAGTTCAAGAAAATGAAACTATAAAAGATATAATAGATTCTGCAACAAATACAAGTTCTGTTTCTAATACAGTAGACGCAGTAGAAGCAAATAACAGAAAAGTTATGAACGAAAATCTTATTGTTTTATATAATGGATTAATTTTAGATACAACTGAGATGAAAAAAACTGAGCTTAAATATATTGACAATTCTGATCAATACAAAGATAAATATGTTATAACATATTACAATTATGATAGCTTTGTATTTAAAGATTCAAAATTAGGTACAATATCAACACAAATATATGATGGACTTGTGAAAATGGAAAATGTTGGTAAAGTAGCAATTTCAGAAAGCTATGATGCAATACCAAGAGATATAAAAGTAGTAAATGCAATTCCTACAATTGTGTCTGATAAAAATCCAAAAATTGGAGAATTTGATTCAACAAAAACTATTATTACAGACTTAGATGGAAATGGAACAGAAGAGTATATATTAGTATTAGCAAATAAAACAACTGGATATTCAAAAATTGTTTTACTTGATTCATCTGGTACAAAAGTTGGAAAAGATTTAGCATACATAGAAAAAAGTAAATGGGAATCTGTTACTACCGAAGAATACCATTTAAGTTTAAGTAATCTTGAAATTATAGATATAGATAATGATGGAATAATGGAAATTTTGATAGAACTTCCTAGATATGAAGGAGATCCAACAATTAGTTTGTTAAAATATAAAAACGGAGAATTACAAGGAGAAACTGATATAGAATGTTCTTTATTACCATAAAATAAAAATCATGCCGTAAAACATAAGTTTTACGGCTTTTTTGTATATTTTGGTTTACAATAATTAAAAAAAGGTATATAATAAGAAAATAGAAAAATTTAAAGTAAAGGGGCAATTTATATGGAAAATGAAGAATTAGATGTTAATCATTTAATGCAAATTAGAATGGATAAGTTAAAGGACTTACAAAATGCTGGAAAAGATCCATTCGAAATTACAAAATATGATAGGACTGAATTTAGCAAAGATATAAAAGACAAGTATGAGGAATACGAAAATAAAAATGTATCAGTTGCTGGAAGAATTATGGCAAAAAGAATTATGGGTAAAGCATCTTTTTGTACAATTCAAGATTCTACTGGAAAAATTCAAAGTTATATCAGCATAAATGATTTAGGCGAAGAAAGCTATAAAGCATTTAAAACTTATGATATAGGAGATATTATAGGTTTAAAAGGATTTGTATTCAAAACAAAAACAGAAGAAATATCAATTCATGCAAAAGAAATTGTTCTTTTAAGTAAAGCTTTAAGAGATTTACCAGAAAAATTCCATGGATTAAAAGATGTTGATTTACGTTATAGACAGAGATATGTTGATTTGATAGTTAATCCAGAAGTTAAAGAAACTTTCCTTTTAAGAAGTAAAATTTTAAGAGAAATAAAAAATTATTTAGATAATGAAAATTATTTAGAAGTAGATACACCAATTTTAAATACTGTTGCAGGAGGAGCTACTGCTAGACCATTTATCACACATCACAACACTTTAAACTTAGATATGTATTTAAGAATTGCAAACGAATTATATCTAAAAAGATTAATTGTTGGTGGTTTTGATAGAGTATATGAAATGGGAAGAATGTTTAGAAATGAAGGAATGGATATTAAACACAATCCTGAATTTACAAATATTGAATTTTATGCAGCATATCAAGATTATAATGATATGATGGATTTATCAGAAAATATGATAAGAACAGTTGCTAAAAAATGCTTAGGAACAGCTAAAATAAATTATCAAGGAACAGATATAGATTTAGAATCGCCTTGGAGAAGAATTACAATGATTGATTCTATTAAATCTGTTACTGGTGTTGATTTTAACGAAATAACAACAGATGAAGAGGCTATTAAAATAGCTAATGAAAAGAAAGTTGAAATAGAAGATAGCAAGAAAACAAGGGGATACATCATAAATGCATTCTTTGAGGAATTTGTTGAAGAAACTTTAACACAACCAACATTCATTTATGATTATCCAGTTGAAGTATCTCCACTTACAAAGAGAAAACCATCAGATAAGAGATTAGTAGAAAGATTTGAGTTATTTATTGATGGTCGTGAATATGGAAATGCTTATTCAGAATTAAATGATCCAATAGATCAAAGAGATAGATTTGTAGAGCAATTAAGACAAAGAGAAGCTGGTGACGATGAAGCTAACATGATGGATGAAGATTTCTGTATGGCAATTGAATATGGTATGCCTCCAACAGGAGGTATGGGTATTGGAATTGACAGATTAGTTATGCTTCTTACTGATTCTGCTTCAATTAGAGATGTAATTTTATTCCCTACAATGAAACCAATAAATAGTAAGTCAGAAGAAAAAACAGTAGCAAAAGTAGAAATTGACTACTCTAATGGAATTTCAAGAGATAAAGCATTAGAAATCTTAAAGAAATATAATAAAGAAGAATTTCATATAAGACATGCTTTAACAGTTGAAGGAGTTATGAGATATTTTGCTAAACTTCAAGGTGAAAATGAAGAATACTGGGGTAATATTGGATTATTACATGATGTAGATTTTGAAATGTATCCAGATGAACATTGCAAAAAATGTATAGATTTATTAAAAGATGAAGGCGTTTCAGATGAAATAATTAATTCAATTTGTAGCCATGGATATGAACTTTGCTCTGATGTAGAACCAAATCATATAATGGAAAAAATATTATATGCAACTGACGAATTAACAGGTTTAATTTGGGCTTGTGCAAAAATGCGTCCATCAAAAAGTGTTTGTGACATGGAAGTATCAAGCTTAAAGAAAAAATTTAAAGATAAAAAATTTGCAGCAGGTTGTTCAAGAGATGTAATAGTAAAAGGTGCTGAAAAACTTGGCTGGGAATTAGATGAATTATTTGAAAAAACAATTTTAGCAATGAGGGAAGATGAAGCTAAAATAAATGAATATATGGAATTAAACTAAGCAAAAGATGAAATAAAGGGGATACAATGAACTCTAAAAAGAATGTGGCAAAAAAGTATATTTTTGAGAGTATTTATATTGTAATATTTATAATTATAGCAGTATTTGTAGGCATACATCATGAGCCTTGGGCAGATGAAGCACAATCATGGTTGATTGCAAGAGACAATAATGTTATTGGAATATTAGATACAATAAGATATGAAGGTACACCAGCACTTTGGCAATTTTTATTAAAATTTTGCCAAGTGCTAGGTTTACAATATAATCAATTATATATATTAACAACAACATTAACTGTAATAGGTATAATATTTTTACATAAAAATGAAAATGTACCAATGGCTTTTAAAATTTTATTACCATATACATATTATATATTTTTTCAATATACTATTGTTGCGAGAGCGTATACACTATTATTTCCAATATTAATGATGATATTATACATATATCCAAATAAAAAAGAGCATTTAATAAAATATGGAATTTTATTAACATTGCTTATGAATATATCATCACATGGATTCCTTTTGGCAGGTGGATTTTGGTTTGAATTTTTAGTAGAAGAAATTCAAAAATTAAAAAAAGAAAAGAAAGAAATGCCTAAAAATTTAAAAGCATTTTTTATAACACTAACAATTATTTTTATAATGGTTGTAATATATGTGTTTCCGGCTAGTGATTGTTCATCTATGCTATTTGTACTTAACGATTGGTACACAATGCTTAGTGGTGTGCTATTTACAAGTTCTGCCAACATAATAATTAATATAGTAGGTGTAATATTATTTGCGATTGTTTTTGCAAGATTAATAAATACTGATAATATAATTAGAACTCTATCATTAAGCTTTTTTAATATAGCTTGGATAGTATTTGTTTCTGGAAAATTATGGCATATTGGAATTATATTTTTAATTATATTAAGTATTGCAATTTTGAATGATAGCTTAAAAGCAGACAAAATATTATATGCACTTTTGATGTTATCAACTGTTATTCAAATATATTGGAATGCTTCTGCAATTGTACATGATTTTGAGAATCCATATTCATCTGGTGAACTTGTCAGTGAATATTTAAAAGAGTTAGATATTGAAGATAAAAAAGTATATGCGATTGATTTTGCACCAGTGCAAGTAAATCCATATTTTGAAGAGAATATATATGAAAATTTTGAAAAATCATATTATTCTTGGAATATAAATGAAGCTAAACGAACAATGTCAAAAAGTTTTTATAAAAGTAATGTAGAACTTGATGCTGATGTATATGTAATAGCAGATTATTACTATTATGATTATACAAAAGGAAAGAAAAAGCAAAAGACTAATAGTACATATTATGAAGACAAATTAAGAAAAAAATTAGAAGCATCAGGAAAATATGTGAAAAAGGAATTTAAGAGTGTTATGTATTTTAAAAATGTAGAACACGAATCAACATCTTTGTATGTATATTCAAAAAAATAAATGGGACTTTTGCGCCCATTTATTTTTTTAGAATATGATATATATTGAGTAAAATATTATGTTTTGCTTAAAATAAAAAATAAAGGAGATTATTTATGAACAGTCAAAGTACATCAGAACTTTTTGGAAAAAGCGTATTTAATACAAGCACAATGAGAAAATATTTATCAAGGGATCAATATTCTAAGATTAAAAGGATTATTGAAAATAATTTAGAATTTGATGATGAGCTTGCTAAAAAATTTGCAGATGCAATGAAAGCGTGGGCGATTGAGCAAGGTGCCAGATATTACACACATTGGTTTCAACCATTAAATGGAGCAACAGCAGAGAAACATAATAGTTTTATGTTTCCAAATTCAGAAGATGGAGTAATTTATGAATTTCCTCATGAAGCACTATTTATTGGAGAGTCTGATGCATCTTCATTCCCTTCTGGTGGATTAAGATCAACTTTTGAAGCAAGAGGTTATACAAAATGGGATTATACATCTCCTGCTTTTATAAAAGAATACAAATCAAGTAAAATTTTGTGTATACCAACTATATTTGTTTCTCATAATGGAGAATCATTAGACAAAAAATATCCGTTACTAAAATCTTGCAAAGCAATAAATGATGAAACTTTAAGATTAATCAATATTTTTGATAATACAAATAATATACATAAAATATTTCCAACAATAGGAGCAGAACAAGAATATTTTTTAATTACAAAAGAAATGTATAATAAAAGAGAAGATTTAAGAATAACTGGAAGGACTTTGTTTGGTTCAGAACCTTCTAAAACACAACAGTTAAGCGATCATTATTTAGGAAGTATAAAAGAAAAAGTTGCAAGTTTTATGGACGAAGTAGATTTAGAATTATTAAAACTAGGAATTTTATCTGCAACAAGACATAATGAGGTTGCACCTTGCCAATATGAACTTGCTCCATATTTCGGAGATGTTAATTTAGGTACAGATCAAAACCAATTGATAATGGAAACATTAAAGGCAGTAGCCGAAAAACATGATTTAGTATGTTTATTACACGAGAAACCGTTTAAAGGAATTAATGGTTCTGGAAAACATAATAATTGGAGTTTATCTACTGATACAGGAGAAAATTTATTATCTATGGGAAAAACGCCAAAGGATAATGCAAGATTTTTATTAATAATAACAGCAATAATTTCTGCAATAGATGAATATTCAGATTTGCTTAGAGCTTCTACTGCAACAGCTACAAATGATAAAAGATTATCTGGATTTGAAGCTCCACCAACAATTATTTCTGCTTTTATTGGAGAAGATTTACAAGGCATTTTTGATACTCTTATTAAAGAAAAAAGTGAAGAAGAAAAGACAATTGTGCTTGGAGAAACTTTACTAAAATCTATAAATAAATTTAGTACAGATAGAAATAGAACATCACCGTTTGCTTTTGTAGACAATAGATTTGAATTTAGAATGCCAGGCTCATCTACATCAATTGCAGTATGTAATACGATATTAAATGTAGCAGTTGCAGATAAAATTTCAGAATTTGCAGATATATTAGAAAATTCTGAGAATATATATGAAGATGTACAAAATTTAATTATAGACCAAATGCAAAAACATAGTAGAATATTATATCACGGAAATGGATATTCAAAAGAATGGGAACAAGAAGCTAAAAGTCGTGGTTTAAAAGATATAAAATCATCACCAGAAGCTTTAAAAGCATTTATAGAACCAAAAGCTATAAGTTTATTTAGCAAATATAATATATATACAGAAAAAGAATTAAAATCAAGATACCTTATAAAGATGGAAAAATATGGTTATTTAACAGATATAGAAGCATGTACAATGTTATCAATGGCTAAAATAAAAATATTACCAGCTTGTTTAAAATTTTCAGAGAAGTTGATAGATGATATAGCGAAATTAGAAAATTTGTCTATAAAAGCAGATACAGAAAGAGCATTATTAAAAGAAGTTAGAAAAAATATAGATGGGATATATAAAAATATAGAAATGTTAAATAAAAAGTTAGAGTCTACTAGAAAAATAGAAGACTGTGAAAAAAGATCTATTAGTTATAGAGATGAAATTATTAAATACATGGATGCATTAAGGAAAAATGCTGATAATTTAGAACTTATTATTCCAAAGAATATATGGCCAATACCAACTTATATGGATATATTTTTAGAAGATTAGTAAAAGATTTGATAAATTTTAAAAGTATGATATAATATAAGAGTTAGTTTGAAGAAAAAACATACAAATTGGGATTAGATTATAGAAAGAAAGGAAAATTTTATGTTTGATAGACGTATTTTATATGTAATTTTAGCAATATTAGTTGTAATGTCATTAGGAAGTATGGATTGGTTAAGTTTATTACTTACTTTACCAGCAGTTATAATTGCAATTACATTTCATGAATTTGCACATGCATGGATGGCAGATAAATTAGGAGATACAACGCCAAGATATCAAGGTAGATTAACTTTAAATCCATTGGCACATTTAGATCCAATTGGTTCAATTCTATTGATATTTGCACATGTTGGATGGGGAAAACCAGTACAAATAAATCCCAATAATTTTACTAGTAATAAATCAAGAAGTGCTTGTGAAGCTTTGGTATCATTAGCTGGACCGGCAATGAATTTTATTATTGCAATAATTTTAACATTAGTATCAATGCTTTTATCCGCATTAGCACCCCAAACTTTTTTATATAGCTATGCTGGAAACTTAATTGGAATTTTAATATATATGACAATAACAGTAAATATAGGACTTGGAGTTTTTAATCTAATTCCACTTCCACCATTAGATGGAGAAAAAATATTTAGACATATTTTACCATACAGAGCTGTTGAATGGCTTGATAGAAATGCTTATACTTTAAATCTTATATTCTTAGTATTATGGATTACAGGACTTTTAAGTTTTGTAGTATCACCAGTAATAGACTTTGTTCAAAGTGGAATTTTCTGGTTGGTTGGAAAAATAGTTGGATTATTTTTATAAGGAAAAATTACGATGAAAAAAGATGTACTAATTTTAGGAATAGAATCAAGTTGTGATGAAACTTCTGTATCAATAGTAAGAAACGGTAGAGAAGTTTTATCTAATGTTATAAATTCACAAATCAAAATACATGAAGAGTATGGCGGAGTTGTTCCAGAAATAGCTTCAAGATGTCATACAGAAGTTATAAATGGAGTTATGAAAGAAGCACTAAAACAAGCTAATGTAACATTGAACGATATTGATGCAATAGCTGTTACACAAGGTCCAGGTTTGGTGGGAGCATTGCTTGTAGGTGTTTCTTATGCAAAAGGATTGAGTTTTGCAACTGGAATTCCACTTGTAGCAGTGAATCATATAGAAGGACATATTGCAGGAAATTATTTAACTCATAAAGAATTAAAACCACCTTTTTTATGTTTAATTGTATCTGGTGGTCATACACATTTAGTAAATGTAAAATCATATAATGATTTTGAAATATTAGGAAAAACTCGTGATGATGCTATTGGAGAAGCTTTTGATAAAGTTGCAAGAGTAGTTGGATTGGGATATCCAGGAGGACCTAAAATAGATAATTTAGCAAAAGAAGGAGAAGTTAATATAAAATTACCATTAACTCATTTTGATGATTTAGATTTTAGTTTTAGTGGAATTAAAACAGCTGTTATAAATTTAAACCATAAAGATCCTAATATAAATAAAGCAGATCTTTGTGCAAGTTTTCAAAGTGCAGTTACGCAAATGCTTTTAAATAATACTGAAAAAGCAGTGAAACAATTTAAAGTAGACAAAATAGCTATTGCAGGAGGAGTTTCAAGAAATTCGTATATAAGAAAAGAATTTGATAAATTTGCAGAAAAAATGAATATAAAAGTATTTTATCCAGAACCAATCTTATGTACAGATAATGCTGCAATGATAGCAGCGCAAGGATATTATAATTATATAAATAATGAATATGTAGACCTTAATCTAAATGCAGTACCAAATTTAAAGATAGGGGAATAGAATGTCAATCTATGTAATTGGAGATTTACATTTATCTTTCGCAGTAGATAAACCAATGGATATATTTGGTAACAATTGGGAAAATCATGCAGAAAAGATAAAGGATAATTGGATAGGAAAAGTTAAACCTGATGATACTGTTATATTGCCAGGTGATTTCTCATGGGCTACATATCTAGAAGAAAGCAAAGCAGATTTTGAATTTTTAAATTCACTACCAGGAAAAAAAATTATGTCCAAGGGTAATCATGATTATTGGTGGACAACAGTTACAAAAATGAACAATTTTATAAAAGAAAATAACTTTGAAAATATAGAATTTTTATTTAATAATAGTTTTTGCATTGAAGATAAAGTTATAGTAGGAACAAGAGGATGGATAACTAATTTTAAATCCTCAGAAAATGCAAAAATATTAAAAAGAGAAAATGATAGATTAAAACTTTCTATTGAAGATGGTATTAAAAAATATGGAGAGAATAAAGAATTTATTGCATTTATACATTATCCACCATTTTTTAAAGAACCAGGAGTACCAGATGAATTAAATTTTATTACAACTTTAAATAAATACAATATAAAAAAATGTTTCTATGCTCATTTACATAGCGATTCACATAAAGAAGCAGTAGAGGGAAATGTTAATGGTATTGAATATAAATTAGTAAGTTCGGATTATTTGAATTTTGACTTGATGAAATTATGCTAAAAAAGAGAGGATGTTGAATTTGGCAAAAAGCTATAAAGAACCAATAGAATCAGAAATTGAAACAACAATAAATGTTATTTATGGAGAAAATCTTTTATCTGTTTATACAAATAAAGTAGCACTTCAAAAAAGTTTGTGTAAGACTTTGGGAAAGCCAACACAAGAGTATAAAAGAGGAAGAAATATTCTAGCTAGTAGATGGGATATTTCTTTAAATGAGAAAAGTAAAATTTCTCAAATGATGTTAAAATCAGATATATTTAATTTGAATTAAAATATTTGCCTTGCCATAAATCTTTTTCTTTTAAAATTTTATCTATTCCATTTAAAACCCATTTTTTATGTAGATTCCAGTCAGGTGCAATAAGTAAGTCCTTTGGTGCATCACCTGAAATTCTATGAATTATTAAATTAGGTGAAATATGAGTTAAAATATATTCCAAGTTTTCCATATATTCTTCAAAAGAAATAGGAGTATATTTACCAGCAAAGTACATTTCTGCAAGTTTTGTATTTTTTACAACATAGCAGGAATGTATTTTTATGCCTTGAATGTTATGTTTATTTATGAAAGAAACAGTATTTTTTATATCTTCAAAATTTTCATTAGGAAGTCCAACCATAATATGTGTGACAATATCAATATTATATTTATTTAAAAGGTTTACAGCTTTGGTGAAAATTTCTGAGTTATATCCTCTGTTTATAATTTTAGCAGTATTGTCATTAGAAGTTTGAAGTCCAAGTTCAACACACACATAATATTTAGTAGAATAAGATTTTAATAATTTACAAATTTCTTCTGTAATACAGTCTGGTCGTGTTGCAAATTCAATTCCAACAATTCTATCATCTATCAGGCTACTATCATATTTTTGTTTTAAATTTTCTAATGAATCATAAGTGTTTGTAAAATTTTGAAAATATATAATAAATTTGTTGGCACGAGTAGCTTTATAACTTGAAAAATAATTTTGAACCTGTAAAGTTATACTGTTAGTAGAATTTATATGGTCACCAGAGCCTTTTTCAGAACAAAATATACAACCACCAGTACCACAAGTTCCATCTCTATTTGGACAAGAAAAATTACCGTCAACACAAATTTTTAGTGTTCTTTCTCCAAATTTTTCTTTTAAATATTTATTTAAATGTTTATATCTTTCTATATTTTCCATAGTATAATCAGTATAGCAAAAAAATGGCATTTTATCAAATATATTAAGAATTTATATAGTTGTTGATAGTATTTTCAAATATATGTTATACTATTATTAGAGAGGTAGAGATATGGTTAAAGTTTTAAAATACATGGCGGTATTAGTAATTTTAATAATAATAATAGTTTTAATAATGAATTTTTATGTTATATTTAAAACTAAAAAGCAGATATTAGAAAGTGTTGAAAAAGATGATATTGATTGTATTTTAGTTTTAGGTGCTGGGGTAAGAAATGGAAAACCTACTGACATGTTAGCAGACAGATTATTAACAGCAATCGATTTATATAATAATAAAGTAGCACATAAAATAATAATGAGTGGAGATCATAGTAAAAAAGATTATGATGAAGTAAATATTATGAAAGCTTATGCAATAGAAAAGGGAGTTCCATCATCTGATATTTTTATGGATCATGCTGGATTTTCTTCATATGAAAGTATATATAGAGCAAAAGAAATTTTTGAAGCTAAGAAAATTGTGATAGTTACTCAAAAGTATCATTTATATAGATCTTTATATATCGCAAACAAATTAGGTATAGAGGCTTATGGAGTTAGTGCAGATTTACGAAAATATATAGGACAAAGTTATAGAGAGGTTAGAGAAATACTTGCCAGAGATAAAGATTTTGTAAAATGTATTTTTAAACCAAAGTCTACGTATATGGGAGAAGTTATACCAGTAAATGGAGATGGAGATATAACTAATGACAAAGATATATAAATTATTTAATTAAATGGATAAAAAATGTAAAAATCTCTTGACAAAATGATGTTAATGATTTAAAATAAAATAGCACTGTGAAAAAGTGCTATGAGCATGGTGGATGTAGCGTAGTTGGTTAACGCGTCAGTTTGTGGCACTGAAGACCGTGGGTTCGAGTCCCATCTTCCACCCCATATATATTGGGCTGTAGCCAAGCGGTAAGGCACCAGACTTTGACTCTGGCATTTCGGTAGTTCGAATCTACCCAGCCCAGCCAAAAATGACTTTCTGAAAAGAAGGTCGTTTTTTTTGCAAAAAATAGTTGGAGTTTTTACACCCCAACTAAAATTATAGAACCCTAAAATTATAGAACCAATTATAGAACCAAAAATTTAACACTTTTAACACTTTTTATGTCGTTTTGATATATATGATGTATAATATTATTGCTATTTATCTATATTTAGCAACCAACGCAAGTTGGCAAAAACATGGTGAGAAAGCATTATCTGAAAGGAGAGTGCTTGTATGAGCAAAAAAATTAAGAACCATATTCGGAGCTTAATTGCAGGAGCATTAGCGATTGCATTAGCGTTTAGTTTTAACATGGCAACGGCAATGGCGGCGGAATCGAATGAAGCCGAAGAAACCGAAATCATGGCAGTCGATGCTTCTTCTGTTCCTGCTAATTGGGGTGGCGTTCGGAGTCAAACCAATGGAAAGTTGGGGGAGGTTCATTTGATTGACGGAAGGACCTATGAGTTGGTCGTTAATTTCGGCGGATTAAATGGTGCTACCGGTTCAGCGAACCTTCGTATCTGGGGACCGATTGGATATTTTGATGCGTTTAACAAAAATATTCCTGTCGATCGTACCGGACGGATTTATACATTTACATGTCATAAAACTGCTGATTACTTTGTCGACCTTGGTACTTGCTCTGGTGGTGATTTTGCTTATTCGATTTCAATATATAATAATTAAGTAAAATCATCATTTAGGTTGGATTGTTTTGAAGTTTATTAACAATTATTAACTAAATGCTTTTCTCACTAATGTTTTATGGCACGAGATTTACACTGTTCATGTTGGTAATATATCGTGCCTTTTTTCATATTAAAAAATGCAACTTTTTTCCTACATAAAACAGTCTAATATATAGTCGGAGGGCTAAATTATGCTGAATTATGTAATAATTAGTAAAGATTTTAATTTTTCTAGATATTTAATCAATTGTTTAAATAGTAAAAATGATAATTTAAGAATGATTGGATTGCTTGCTGGATTAGAAGAGTTATATGAAATTATAAAAATAACTGCAATCGATATCATACTAATCAATTCTGACTGTATTGACTATAAGAGTTTAAATGATAATATGGTAATAGTACCATATTTAAAATCTACAATATTAATTTCAAATAAAATTCCAAAAAAGATAGTCGATAAATCTAATGTATATGCATATATAAATAAGGAAGATGATATAGAATCAATTGTTAATATTGTAAACAAATTAGTCTATTCTATCACAATTGAAAGAGTTTATGCTTCAAGTTCCGTTAGAAAAAATGCTATAATAAATGCTATAGAAAATGAATTAAAATACTTAAATCTAAAAGTATCATATACTGGAGTTAAATATTTAATTGATGCAATTTACATACTATATAACATAGAAAATTATTATGATTTTAACTTGGAAAAAGATATTTACTCAATTATAGCTCAAAAATATCATAAAAAAGTAAGTAATATTAAAAGTAATATTACTTATACAGTAAATATGTTATATATAGAATGTGAAGAAAAGAAACTATTAGAGTATTTAGATGAATATAGTATATGTAAACCTAGTCCTAAACGAATCATATTAGCTGTCTTAAAAAATATAAAAAAAGAAACTAATTGTATTAAAATCTAATAAAGAAATGATTACTAAACTTCATATAAATTACAAATATATATCATAACTAATATTGAAACAGAAAACATACAAATATATAAAACTTGAAAAATATTACAGAAAATGCTATAATTAAAATGAAAATGTATTTTGATAAAATACAAAAATTTATGATGAAACTAAATGTTTAAAATTTATATGCTTATGATAAATAAGTTGTATAATTGAAAGGAGAAACATAATTATGAAAAAGAAAATATGTATTTATATTATTATATTTATTGTTATAGTGTTAATAGCTTTAATTAGTGTTTATTTAACTAATTATAAGAGCGCTGACGAAATGCAAGAGTTATTGTCTACAAGTGACAAAATATCAAATATGTATGTAGCACATTGTGTTACATATGATGATTATTCGGATAATATAAAAGATTATAAAGTTGATATTTATGTGAAAGATAATGTGTATATTTATTATGTGTTGGGAAGAATTGATTATGCTAATTTTAATACAAAAGAGTGTTATACCAGATTTGAAGATGGCGAAAAAGGCGAAGTAGATATAAATAATGTAAATAAGTTTAACGATTATTCAATGTATTTTAATTTAAATGAATATACATATTCATATGTTTTTCCATGTTATATAAACAATACTTGGTGTGATAAAGTTGTTTTTAAAGAAAATAATAGAGATTATAAAGTGGTTTTATATGTAAATAAAAGTAATGGTTTAGTTATGAAAGAAATACATGGAGATACTGTTGAAACCTTTGATTATCAATTTGATGTTGTTACGGACAAACAAATGGAATTGTAATAAAAGCTTAGTATAATAGTAAAGATTTTATAGAATTATTTAACATTATTCAATGTGCACACTATTTGCACACCATAATGCTAAAAGTCTATTGATTTTTGGAAAAACTGGGCTGTGATGGTAGACAGCCCAGCCAAAAATGACTTTCTGAAAAGAAGGTCATTTTTTGGCAAAAATAGTTGGAGTTTTTACACCCCAACTAAAATTATAGAACCTTTTTTGAAAAATGGTTGCACTTTATTGCTGAAAATGTTATCTTATATATTAAGAAGATAATATTTATTATTGCTAATTTATTTTTTATAAGGAGCTTTTTATGTGTGATAAGATATACACAATTGAAGAAATAAAACAAGTATTAGAAGAAATTTTAAAAAATGAGCCTGTAAAGCAAGTAATATTATTTGGTTCTTATGCAAAGGAAGAAGCAGACAATAACAGTGATATTGATTTAATAATAGATACACAGCAAAAATTAAAAGGTTTTGCTTTGTTAAAATTGATTTGTAATATTCAAGAAAGACTTCAAAAGGAAGTAGACGGATTTGAAAAAAGTAGTGTGATAGAAAATTCTAAAATTTATGAAGAAATTGAAAAAACGGGAGTGGTAGTATATGAAAAGTAAAGAATATATGTCGATTTTGAAAATGATAGATTATATAGATAAAGCTTTTAAATATACTGAAAATGTAAGTCTAGACGATTTTATTGGAAATGATGAAAAGATAGATGCTACGGTTTTTTCTATAAGTCAAATTGGTGAATTGGTTAAAAATATAACTGTGGAAACAATGCGAAAATATCCTAATATAGAGTGGATAGTTATTAAAAATTTAAGAAATAAAATTGTACATGATTATGAAGGGATAAATTTGAATTTAATATGGGATATATTGAAAAATGATTTATCTGATTTAAGAAAAAATTTGGAAAATATAATTAATAAAAATAAAATTGATTAAAATAAAAACTGCTGAATTATTTAAAATTCAGCAGTTTTTATTCCAATCATAGAGCCAAAATTGAAAATTTGACTTTATTTTCAATTATAAATATACTAACATTATCATAAAATATAAAGGTTGTATAATTTTAGTTGGAGTTTTTACACCCCAACTAAAATTATACAACCATTTCTTAAAACCGAATATATTGGTAAAGGACAAAATACTTGTTATTACCAAAAATTTAA
>CAPPGO010000006.1 GCA_948678575.1 uncultured Clostridia bacterium | reverse complement strand
AACAACTAGCAGTTATATTATGCAAATATGCTAAATATAAAGGAAAGAATACAACTCAAACAAACGATTTAAGAGCCTTTTCAGATAGAAGTAAAGTCTCAAAATATGCACTAGCACAAATGAAATGGGCAGTAGGTTCAGGGGTAATAACAGGAAATAAAGATAAAACATTAAAGCCACAAGGTAATGCAACAAGAGCAGAAGTATCTGCAATGTTAGAAAAATATTGTCAAAGAATAGGAAGATAATTTATGAAACAATTAAAGAAAATAGTAATAATGCTAATATTTTCTTTTACACTATTTTTAACATTTAATAATTCCAGCTATGCAGTAGAGGTAAAAGCAAATTATAAAGAAAAAGTAATAAATACAAATTTAGGAGAGAATGAAAGTATTGTTTCTAATACAAATGAATTAGGAATAGTAAAAAATGCAGTTGTTTATTCAAAACCCTCTTCTGTATATGAATTCTTTGATGAGGATGATAGATACAATTTAATTTATGCAACAGAACAAAATATATATTGGTCAAAATTCAATGTTGATATGGAAGTGTCAGAAACTTTAAGCACTCCAATAATATATGATAAATCAAATATTGCAGAACAACTTAAACAAGTAACTTATACAGTAGGTGCTTATGCATATCATAATAGAAGCCTATATGTTGTATATGCAAGAGCAACAGAAGATGTAAATGATAATGCACTTGCGGTAGTAAAGTATAATAAAAATTTAAAAGAACTTGCAAAAGAAGAAGTTAAATCAAAATATATAATTTCTGATGTAAATAATAAAGATAGCGCAATGAAACTTCCTTTTTATGGTTCAAATTGTAGTGTAGCAATAAATGGAGATATTTTATTAGTGTTTTTAGGAAAAGGCAGAGTTGATGGAAATGAAGATAGTTCTACATTATTTTTTAATATAAACACAATGTCATTGATAAAAAATGCTACTAACCATGGAATAACACATTCGCTTGGACAAAGAGCCATAGCAACTTCGAATGGTAACTTTTTACTTGCAGAAACGGGCGATACAGCTGAAAATAGGGGACTAAATATTACACAAATAAATAAGAATTCAAAAAACACTAAAATAATGTTTCACTATGGAGAGGGAATGGATAACAATTTAGGCCATAATTCTACATATCATGCATTAGGAAATATTATAGAAGTGTCAGATGGATATTTATATATAGGTGGAGCAGAGCCGACTTTGCATAAAAGTTATGGAAATGTTATGAATGAATCTTGGAATATATTTGTGCAAAAATATGATAAGATTCATTTTGAAAATAAAACCACAGAAGAATTACAGATGCTTGAAGCATCTGTAAGACAAACAACTGGTGAAAGACCAGCAAAAGAAGGAAAAGGAAAATTATTTTTAGAAGGTAGTGAAACAGATTATGGAGTTAAGTGGCTAATAGACTTACAAAGTCAATCAAGTGCTGTACATGTTAGAGCTGTAAAATTAGAAGATGACCAAGTTGCAATTATATGGCAAGAAACTAAAATAGAGCCACATAATGATAAAGGATATACTTACGACGAAAAATCTTTAACAGCTTATTATATGGTAATTGATAAAGATGCTAATATAATAACACAAAAGACACTAATTCCATACGCAGGAACTTTATCTGTCGAGGAAAATTATATATATAATGATGGTAAAGTGTATTGGGTAACTACTTCTGAAAACACTAATGCACTTAAAATTCATATTTTAAATATAAGAAATCAATTTACTCATGCTTTCCAAGATATAAAACCAAAAGAATGGTATGCAGAGGCAATTCAATATGTATATAAAAATAATATAATGAAAGGCTATGATGAGAAAACATTTGCACCAAATGACACAATTACAAGAGGCAACATGATAACGATATTATATAGACTTGAAAATGAAAGCAGTATTCAAAATGATAAAGAATATGATGAAAAAGCATTATATTGGGCTAGTAAAAATGGAATAATATCAAATACTTATGGAATTGATACTCCTTTAACAAGAGAAGATTTTGCTGTTATATTCAGTAATTATGCAAATTATCAAGGATTTGATACAAGCAAAGCTCGTCGTATTGATGATTTCGTAGATTGTTGGGATACATCAAGTTATGCTTATGGAGCTATGAGATGGGCTGTAACAGCTGGATTAATTAGTGGTAATCAAGATAAAAAATTATTACCGAAACAAAATATAACAAGAGCAGAATTTGCTTGTGCAATAAAAAATTACTGTGATAGAGTAAAAAATAAATAATTGTAAATAATAATATTAAGAAACACCTCAAAAATGAGGTGTTTCTTTAATATAAAAAAATGCTGTAAATAGTTGACTAAAAAAGTAAAAAATTATATAATGTTTAAGCATATTATTAGAAAAAATAGAGGAGCAATAGAATTGAAAGACGTAAAGATTATAGTCGCAACTCATAAAAAATATATAATGCCAGAAGATAGTATCTATCTTCCAGTGCAAGCTGGTCGTGAGGGTAGAGAAGATTTAAGATATCAACCTGATAATACAGGTGACAATATTTCTTTTAAAAATCCTTTTTATTCTGAACTTACAGCTTTATATTGGGCTTGGAAGAATTTAGATTCAGATTATATAGGTTTAGCACATTATAGAAGACTTTTTTCAATGAATAGAAAAATGTTTGGAAATCCAGAGTCTAAGGTTAATTATGCGATAAATGGCGAACAACTAGATAAATTATTTGATGAAACTGATATAATTTTACCTAAAAAAAGGTATTATTTTATAGAAAACCTATATTCTCACTATAAACATACAATGTATATAGAGCCACTAGATGAAACTAGAAAAATAATCGAAGAAAAATATCCTAATTATTTAAAAGAGTTTGATAAATTACAAAAAAGGACTTCTGCACATATATTTAATATGTTTATAATGAAAAAAGAATTTTTGAACCAGTATTGTACTTGGTTATTTGATATTTTATTTGAACTTGAAAAAAGAATTGATATAAATCAATATGATGAATTTCATTCTAGGTTTTTTGGAAGGGTTTCAGAATTATTACTAGATGTATGGCTTAAAACAAACAATTTAACATATAAAGAAGTAAATTTTATGTATATAGAGAAAGTCAATTGGCCTAAAAAAATTACATTCTTTTTAAAAGCTAAATTTATTGGTAAAAAATATGGAAAGAGTTTTTAAGTAATATATGAAAGATTTAATAACAATAGTTGTTCCAGTTTATAAGGTTGAACAATATTTAGATAAATGTGTTAATAGTATCATAAATCAAACTTATAAAAACTTAGAAATAATATTAGTTGATGATGGTTCACCTGATAATTGTGGCAAAATGTGTGATGAATATGCAAAAAATGATAACAGAATAGTAGTTATTCATAAAGAAAATGGCGGATTATCTGATGCAAGAAATGCTGGAATTGAAATAGCAAAAGGAAAATATATTTCTTTTATTGATTCTGATGATTATGTTACAGAAGATTATGTAGAATTTTTGTATGCCCTAATTTCTAACAATAATGTTGAAGTGTCTATATGTGCACATACTGTAATATATGATACTGGATTGATATTAGAAAAAGCAACTGGTGAAAATATCATTTTAGATGCTAAAACAGCAATTGAAAGAATTTTGTATGATGAAGGATTAGATACTTCTGCGTGGGCAAAACTTTATGAAACAAACTTATTTAAAAATATAAAATATCCAAAAGGAAAATTGTTTGAAGATTCAGCAACAACTTGTAAAATTTTGAGTTTATGTACTGGTGTAGCTGTTGGTTCAGAGAGTAAATATTTCTATTTAATTAGAAATAATTCAATAACTAAAACTGTTTTTTCGCATAATAAAATGGATCTTATTACTTCCACAAAAGATATGGGAGAATATGTGCTTGCAAAATATTCAGATTTAGAAAAGGCAGTAAATAGAAGAATAATGTATGCTTATTTAAGTACATTATCACAACTTGCAAATAGTAAAGAAAAACATAAAGAAGAGCAAAAAGAATTACTACAATACATATATAAACATAAAAAAGAAATTTTATCTGATAAAAGACTAAAACGCAGAGATAGATTAGCTCTTAATTTATTAACATTTGGCTTTTCATTTTATAAATTTGCTTGGAAAATTTATAAAAAAATAACAAATAGAGGATAACTCTAAGAAGGGAGTTATAAGTAAAATGATTGTTTACATTACAATGTTATTAATTTCAATTTTATTTATATTTATAGGAAATAAACTATCAAGAAAATGGCAAAAAGTTATATGTTATATATTAGCAAGTTTGCCATTTTTTCTTGTGTCTGCATTTAGACACAATTTAGGTACAGACTATGGAAAAAGATATGTATATACTTTTAATGAAATGCTAAAAGGTCGTTCAGCAGAAGATTTAAAGCTAGAAACAGGTTATTTTCAGCTAATTAACATATGTTCTTTAATAACACATGAATACTATATTATATTTGTAGTTAGTTCTGCAATTATTATAGGATTAATCATGTTTACAATTTTTAATAAATCGAAAAATCCAATATTAAGTGTAATTATTTTTCTTTTAGCAGGATTTTTCTTTGATTCTTTAAATATTATGAGACAATATTTAGCTATGAGTTTTATAATTTTTGGATATAGATTTTTAACAGGTAAAAAGAGATTTTGGATATTATATGCCTTATGTGTAATAGTAGCAGCTTCAATGCACTCAACAGCAATTGTAATGCTTGTATTATTACTATTTCCTAAAAAGATGTTAGCAAGTCCAATATGGGTTTTACCATGTGCAATATCAGTATTAGCACTTAATGAAAATTTATTTACGATATTACCAATGTTTATAGAAAACACAAGATTTGCTCAATACTTAACAAATCAGTTTGCACAAGGTGAAATATCAGTTTTGTTTATAGCAGAAAACCTATGTTTCTATTTATTAATGTATTATATTTATAGAAAAAATAAAAAGATAGATAATATACAAGAAGAAGATAAATTACTTTTAAATATACAAGCTTGTGCTTTACTTACTATGGTTGCTGGTAGTTGCCACATGTTATTTATTAGAGTAGCATTGTATTTTTCTGTTTTCCAAATTATATCAGTACCATACTATATTAGTAAAATATCAACTGATGAAGTTGTGAAAGATATAAAGAAAATAAGTTTTAGCAAAATAGATATTACTAAACATGCAAAATTCATACAACCAACAATTACAGTATTAGTAGTATTATGTTTTTTGTTTGCTTTTACAAGGACTAACATTTTAGTTAATACTAATGAAGTCGTACCATATAGAACTATTTTGAACAAAGATTTAGTAATAAAGTAAATTATATTGGAGCAAAAAATGAAAATATTTATAAATGCCTTTTTAGAAGGAAATTTAGGTGATGATATATTTGTAGATTTATTACTTGATAGATATCCAAATCACAATTTTTATACTTTATCAAGTGATTATTTACCAACTAAAAATTTAAAAGTTTTTTCTAATGAATTTTTTATTAAAGTTATTAGAAAATTATCTTTAAAAAGTTTATTTGCTAATAGATGCGATTTATCAGTTACTATTGGTGGAAGTATGTTTATGGAACAAAAAGGAGATGCAACTAGAAATTTTTCATTAGGAAAAAAGCCTTATTATATAATGGGAATTAATTTTGGACCATACAAATCTCAAACATATTTTGATAACATACATAGCTATTTTAAAGATGCGGAAGATATTTGTTTTAGGGAAGAATATTCTTATAATCTTTTTAAAGATTTACCAAATACAAGATGGGTTCCTGATATTGTTTTTTCAATGGATACATCAAATATAAAAATTACTAATAATAAAAGAGTAGTTTTTTCTATTATTTCATGTAGTAGAAAAATTGAAGAAAAACATACTGGAAATTATGAGAAAAAAATTATTCAAATGACAAAATTTTTTATTAATAAGGGTTATGATATTTGCTATATGTCTTTTTCAAAAAGAGAAGGAGATGAAGATGCAATTGCTTCTATTTTAAATAAATGCGATGAAGAATTAAAACAAAAAATTTCTGTATATAATTATAGAGGTAACAGGAAAGAAGCATTAGAAGAATTAGCAAATTCACAAATCATTGTTGGTGGAAGATTTCATGCCAATATTTTAGGAATGTTATTAGGAAAAACTATAATTCCTATGTTATATAGCAATAAAACAAAGAACGTTTTAGATAATATGAACTTTAAAGGAAAAATTATAGATATTAGAACATTAAATGAAGCGGATTTACATGAAGAAATTTCAGATAAAGATTTAGAATATAAACAAGATATACAATACGAAATAGAGCACGCAGAAGAACATTTTAAGAAATTAGACAAAATATTGAGGAATTAATATGAATAAAGAAAAACAGTTGTTTAAAAATACTGCAATAGTATCAATAGGAAAATTATGTACTCAATTAATTACCTTTTTCTTATTACCTTTATATACTTATGCATTAAGTACAGAAGAATATGGTATAGTAGATTTATTAAATACTCTTATTAGTTTGTTTATACCAATAGTTATTTTACAAATAGATCAAGGAGTTTTTAGATATTTATTAGATGTCAGGGATAAAGAAGAAGAGAAGAAGAAAATAATTAGTTCAACAATTTTCTTTACTATAATACAGTCAGTAATTTATTTAATTTTATTTAGTTTTGCAAGTCAATTTATACATAATGACTATAAATATTTTTTAGCAATTAACTTAGTTGCAATAGCTTTTTCAACAATCCTATTACAAATTAGCAGAGGAATTGGAGATAATGTAAGATATGCAGTAGGAAGCTTTTTAACAGGACTAGTAACAGTAATATTAAATGTTGTTCTAATTATAGTATTTCATTTAGGTGCTTATGGTCTGTTAATTGCTAGTTTATGTGGAAATATTATTTGCATTATATATATTTTATTTGCAAAAAAACTTTACAATTATACAAAAGTAAAATATTTTGATAAAGCAATATTAAAATATATATTGAAATATTCAATACTTTTAGTTCCAAATATGCTTTCATGGTGGATTGTTAGTGCATCTGATAGATTAATAATATCAACTATAATTGGTGTGTCTGCTAATGGTATTTATTCTGCTGCAAATCATTTTTCAGGTATTTTTTCTACACTAAATAGTGTAATTAACATGACTTGGACAGAATCAGCAGCACTTAATATAGAAGCAGAAGACAAAGAACAATTTTTTAGCAAGATTTTTAAACTATATATACAATTTTTTGGAGCTTTATGCTTAGGTGTTATTGCTTTTATGCCATTTGTATTTTCTATATTGGTAAATTCAAAATTTAATGGTGCATATTATCAAATACCAATTTTAATAATTGCAACATTTTTTAATATATTAACAAGCTTTTTAGGATCAATTTATATTGCTAAAAAACTAACAAATGAAATTGCAAAAACATCTATGATTTCTGCGCTTATAAATATTATAATAAATATATCTTTAATACATTTTATAGGGCTATATGCAGCTTCAATATCAACATTAGTTTCATATTTTATAATGTTTATTTATAGATTAATAGATTCAAAAAAATATGTAAAAATGCAATTAAATCAAAAATTACTCTTTTCTTTGATGCTAATGTGTGTTATAACTATTGTAGCATATTATATTAAAAATATATATTTATGTGTAATAGTAGCTGTAATTATAACTATTTATGCTATTTATATAAACAAAAACAATGCAAAATTTATAATTGATTTAATAAAAAACAAATTAGGTGGAAACTTTGTCCACAAACAATAAGGAGAACAATTTTGAAATACGATTATTTAGTAGTTGGTTCAGGTCTGTTTGGTTCTGTATTTGCACATGAAGCAACTAAAAAAGGTAAAAAATGTTTAGTAATAGATAAACGTTCACATATTGGTGGAAATATTTACACTGAAAACATTGATGGAATAAATGTACATAAGTATGGTGCTCATATTTTTCATACAAGCAATAAAGATATATGGGATTATATTTGCCAATTTGCTGAATTTAACAGATATACAAATTCACCTGTTGCTAAATATAAAAATGAATTATACAATTTACCATTTAATATGAATACTTTTAATAAATTATGGGAGGTAACAACACCAGCAGAAGCACAAGCTAAAATAGAAGAAGAAAAAAGTAAGTTTGGTGTTGAAAAACCTAAGAATTTAGAAGAGCAAGCAATTAATTTAGTTGGAAAAACTATATATGAAAAGCTTGTTAAAGGATATACTGAAAAACAATGGGGCAAAAAAGCAACAGAATTACCAACATTTATTATAAACAGATTACCAGTACGATTAACCTATGATAATAATTATTTTAATGACAAATATCAAGGAATACCAATAAAAGGTTATACTCCTATAATAGAAAAAATGTTAGAAGGTGTTGAAACAAGACTTAATTATGACTTTTTTGAACATAAAGAAGAATTGGAAAACATTGCGGAAAAAATAGTTTTTACTGGTCCAATAGATAAATATTATAATTATCAATTTGGAGAGCTAGAATATAGAAGTCTAAGATTCGAAACAGAGGAATTAGATTTAGAAAATTATCAAGGAAATGCGGTTGTTAATTATACAGAGTACGAAATACCATATACAAGAATAATAGAACATAAACATTTCGAATATGGTTCAAGTTTAGGAAGATTAGCAAGAGGAAAAACTAAACAAAAGACAATAATAACAAAAGAATATCCAGACACTTGGACTAAGGAAAAAGAACCATACTATACAATTAATAATGAAAAAACAGCAGCATTATATAGAAAATATAAAAATTTGTCTGCACAAAATCCAAACATAATATTTGGAGGAAGATTAGGACAATACAAATATTTTGATATGGACAAGGTAATTGTTGAAGCATTAGCTTGTGTGAACAAAGAATTAGAAAACACTTAAAATTACTTTATAAATATTATAAAGTAATTTTTTATTATGAACCCAACAAGATTCTAGTGTACCAACCAACAATCTTTGATTGTGATGGCGGGTTAGGTTCTTATTATAGAAAAAAATGGAAATAATAAGATTAAATTTAAACAATTTTATAAGGAGAATGATATGGAAATTTTAGATAAATTTTTACAATATATTGCAATTCCGACAAATTCAAATTCTAACACAAAAACAACTCCAAGTACAAATTCTCAATGGGAGTTAGCTAAAATATTAGTACAAGATCTTAAAGAGTTAGACATGGATGAAGTTTATTTAGATGAAGAATATTGCTATGTTTATGCTTGCTTAAAAGGAATAGAGGGAGCACCTAAAATTGGTTTTATATCACACATGGATACTTCTGAGGCTGTTACTGACAAAAATATGAAACCTCAAATTATAGAAAACTATGATGGAACAAATGTAAAACTTAATGATAATGAAGTTTTAGATGTTAACATTTATCCAGATTTAAAAAATCATATTGGAAAAACTTTAATTACAACAGATGGAAATACTTTACTTGGTGCAGATGACAAAGCTGGTATTGTAGAAATAATGTCTATGTTAAAGTTTATTAAAGATAATAATATTAAACATGGTGATCTTTATATTGCTTTTACTCCTGATGAAGAAATAGGGGAAGGAACTAAGCATTTTGACTTTTCTAAATTTAAAGCTGATTTTGCTTATACAGTGGATGGCTCTAATTTAGGTGAAATTTCATATGAAAATTTTAATGCAGCTACAATAAAAATTGAAATAACAGGTATTTCAGCTCATTTAGGCACAGCAAAAGATGTTATGGTAAATTCACAGTTGATAGCAAATGAAATTATAAATTTAATTCCTAAGGAATATCCAGAAAACACAGGAGATTATGAAGGATATTATCATTTAGACAGTTTTGTTGGAGGAATTACTAATACTAAATTACAGTTTTTAATTAGAGACTTTGAAAAAGAAAATTTTGAAAAAAGAAAACAAAAGTTTTATGAAATTGTAAATATGTTAAATAATAAATATAATAATTGTATAACGATTAAAATTTTAGATACCTATTACAATATGAAAGAAGTTATTAATAAATATATGCACATTGTAGAAACAGCCAAACAAGCTATGCAAGTACTTAATGTAGAACCTTTTATTTGTAATATTAGAGGTGGTACAGATGGAGCAGAATTGTCTTTAAAAGGATTACCTTGTCCAAATTTAGGTACTGGTGGACATAATTATCATGGAATTTATGAATATATATGTTTGGAAGATATGATAAAAACTTCTGAAATATTAGTAGAAATTATAAAATTATATTCTAATAAAATGTAATTGTAGATAGTTGAAATATTGCATATATTATGAATGTATGATAAAATTTTAAAAAATATTTTAAGAAGAGGAAAAATTTGTGCTAGAATTAGAAGAAAATAAAAGATTTTTAAATAATTTAAAAAGTAAATTAGAAAATATCAATGAATCTATGAAAATAAACTTGCTCAAAGAACAACTAGAAGAATTAAAAAAACAAAGTATGCAAGAAAATTTTTGGCAAGATACACAAAATTCTAGTAAAGTTTATTCAAAAATAAAAACCTTGGAAAAGAAAATTGTTTCTTATGATAACCTAGAAAAAGAACTTACTAATTTATTAGAAATGAATGAACTTTTAGAAATAGAATTTGAAGATGAGCTTTTAAATGAACTTTTAAGGAGTTCAAAATCTTTAAGCAACAAATTAGACGACCTTGAAATACAAACTCTTTTTTCGGGCAAATATGATGCAAATAATGCTATAATAACTTTACACCCAGGTGCTGGTGGAACAGAATCACAAGATTGGGCAGAAATGTTATATAGAATGTATGGAAAATGGGCGTCATCAAATGGATTTACCTTAAAAGAACTAGATTATTTAGATGGAGAAGAGGCTGGAATAAAAAGTGTTACAGCTTTAATTTCTGGTGAGAATGCCTATGGATTTTTAAAAGGCGAAATGGGAGTTCATAGATTAGTTAGAATTTCACCTTTTGATAGTGGAGGAAGAAGACATACTTCTTTTGCTTCTGTTGAAGTTTTACCAGAAATTACAGATGATGTTGAAATTGATATTAATCCCGATGATTTAAGAATTGATACTTATAGAGCTTCTGGAGCTGGTGGGCAACATATAAATAAAACAGATTCAGCAGTTCGCATAACACATATTCCTACAAATACTGTTGTTGCTTGTCAATCAGAGCGTTCACAAACCATGAATAAAGAAACAGCAATGAGAATGCTTAAATCAAAATTATTAGATTTGAAAGAAAGAGAAAATAAAGAAAAAATTTCAGAACTAAAAGGAGAACAAAAAGATATTGCTTGGGGAAGCCAAATCCGTTCTTATGTATTTTGTCCATATACTATGGTCAAAGATCATAGAACAAATTATGAAGTTCGGAAATGTGCAAGCTGTAATGGATGGAGAGTTAAACCCATTTATGCAAGAATATTTAAAAATGCTTATAAAAAATTAAAATTATATAAAGAATTGACTATGTTGTCGAAATTTGATACAATTAAGTTATATTACAAATGGAGGTAAATATTATGCGTTGGGTAAAATGTAAATGGTGTAAATACAATGAAAATGGAGATTGTAGGAATCCAAAAAGTGATAATTACAAACGTGATGTAAGAGATGTTCCTCACGAAGGTTGCGAAGAAGGCGTTGACTAAAAAACAAAATTGTAATTATAAATATCGCATTAATTTTTATAGTTAATGCGATATTTTTTGATATATTGAATATATTTAAAATGGATTGCAAAATTAAATATAATATGATACTATAATCACATATTGTATTTTGAAAAATATAATATATTAAACAGTTTATTATGTAACTTTTAGACTTAGAAGTTACTGTTATTTCATTATAAAGAGGTACAACTTATGGGATTAATTGTACAAAAATTTGGAGGAAGTTCTGTCGCAACTACAGAAAAATTAAAATTAGTTGCAGAGCACATTAAAAAAGAATTAGATTTAAACAATCAAGTAGTAGTTGTTGTATCAGCACAAGGCAAAACAACAGATAAACTTATTGCAGAAGAAAAAGAAATTACCAAAAATGCCTTGCCAAGGGAACATGATGTTTTAGTTTCTACCGGAGAACAAATTACAACTGCGAAACTAAGCATGATTTTACATGAAAAAGGAATTAAGGCTGTTTCATTAACTGGTTGGCAAATACCAATCATTACAAATTCAAATTATTCAAATAGCAGAATTAGATATATTCATAATGAAACTATTAGAGAATATTTAAAAGCTGGTAATGTTGTTGTCGTTGCTGGATTTCAGGGAATAGATGAAAGTGGAAATATAACTACTTTTGGAAGAGGTGGTTCAGATACCACAGCAGTAGCTTTATCTGCAAGTTTATCAGCAGATAGATGCGATATATATACAGATGTTGATGGTGTATTTTCAGCAGATCCAAGAATTGTTGAAAATACAAGGAAAATGAATACGGTTTCTTACGACGAAATGCTTGAACTTTCAAGCATGGGTGCGAAAGTCCTTCATAACAGATGTGTTGAAATAGGAAAGAAATATGATGTTCCTATATATGTAAAATCAACTTTTGAAAAAAACAATATTGGAACTTTGATAACTGACGAAAAGAATTTAGAAGATTTAGTTATAAATGGTGTAACAAAAGATGACTATATTTCAAGAATTACTATAATAGGCTTAGAAAACAAAGTAGGAAAAACATATTCGCTTTTTAAATTATTGGCTAAATACTCAATAAATGTTGACGTAATTGTACAATCTTTTGGAGAACATATAACCAAAGATATTGCTTTTACTGTAAAAATGAATGACCTAAATAAAACGTTACAAATTTTAGAAGAAAATAAAGAGGAATTAAATATAAAAGAAATCTTACATTGCGAGAATTTAAGTAAAGTTTCTATTGTAGGTGTTGGAATAGCAAATAAACCAGGGGTTGCATCAGATATGTTTGAAGCTTTATATAAGAACAATATAAATATGCATATGATTTCAACTTCTGAAATTAAAATTTCTGTTTTGGTTGACAGTAGCGAAGCAGATTTAGCAGTTAAAGCAATTCATGAACAATTTTTTAAATAATAAATATTCTAGAAACTCTATTAAAAAATAGAGTTTCTTTTTTGTGTAATAATATAAATTTTTTTGAATATAATTTATTAAAAACTTGAAAGGAGAGAAATATGGAAGATAAAAAGATAATTAATCCTATTCAAAATTTATTATTAGAAAGTAGGGAAAAATTAACAGTTAGTGGTGTGTCAGATGTTTTAAGTTTTGATGATCAAATTGTAATCATTGAAACTGACTTAGGGCTTCTTACAATTAAGGGAGAAAATTTAAAAATTAATAAACTTAATATCGATACATCAGATTTTATTTTGAATGGCAAAATAAATAGTTTAAGCTATTCCGAAGGTGGATTTGAAGGCAATAAAGGTACTAATATTTTAGGAAAAATTTTTAAGTAAGGAATAAGAGAATGCAAGTTTTAAATCAAGGACAAGAATTTTTATGTTTTTTTGTAGTAGGTGTTATAATTTGTTTTATATTTGATTTATTTAGAAGTAGTAGATATGTTTTTAAAACACCAGATTTAATAACACATATTGAAGATATATTATTTTTATTGATAAGTGCTACTATTATTATTGCTAGTATTTTATTTATTTCAAGTGGAATATTAAGATTTTATATCATTTTAGCAATATCTATGGGAATTCTTACATATTCTTTGACAATAAGTAAACTTTGTGTTATAATTTTTAGTAGTATTTTTAAGGCAATTAAATTTGTAGTAAATATAATTTTGGAGAGACACTTATGAAAAAATTTTTTAAATCTAAAATTTATAAAGTATTATTTGTTGCATTAATAGTTTATGCTTTTTATATTTTCTATAATCAACAAATAAAATTAAATAACTATGATAATGAAAAACAATACTATAATGATCAAATAGCAGACTTAAATGCTCAAAAAGAAGAACTTATAGTAGAAAAAGAAAATGTTAATTCACCAGAATATATTGAAGATATTGCCAGAGAAAAATTAGATATGTATTTACCTAACGAAAAGGTATTTGTAGACATGAATAAATAAAAAATTCTTTAAAATTAAAACAAGTTTCTTTTGCTTGTTTTCAGTTTTATTTCTTTTATAATCCCCGGAAAATATAATTTAATATAAAAAATATAAGGAGGTAACTTATGGATTTAGTTGGCCGTTCTATGGTTGAACTACGAGAAATTGCAGAAGAGTTAGGCATAAAAAATGTTGCAAAGCTTAGAAAGAATGAACTTTTAGATGCTTTATTAGAATATGAAAAAGAGCATAAGGAAGAAGAAAAAACAGAACGAAAAGAAAAATTTGAATTGAATTCAGAATCAGATGAATTTGTTGAGGGAATACTTGAATTATTGCCAGATGGATATGGATTTTTAAGAGGAAATAATTACTTATCTACTCCTAAAGATGTCTATGTTTCACCAATTCAAATTAGAAGATTTAAATTAGATACAGGCGATAGAATCAAAGGTATTAAAAGACAAGCTAAGGAAGGTGAAAGATTTCCAGCATTAATTTTTGTTGGAGAGGTTAACGGGGAATCTCCTGACAAAGCAATGAAAAGAAAAAGATTTGATGATTTGATTCCTATATATCCACAAGAAAGATTAAAACTGGAAGCATCTTCAACTGATTATACAATGAGAATAATGGATTTGATGTCTCCAATTGGCAAAGGTCAAAGAGGTATGATAGTTGCTCCACCAAAAGCTGGTAAAACAACTATTTTAAAGAAAATAGCAAATAGCATTTCTACTAATAATCCAGAAGTTGAATTAATAGTTTTATTAATTGACGAAAGACCAGAGGAAGTTACTGATATGAAACGCTCTGTAAATGGAGAAGTTATATATTCAACTTTTGATGAACAACCAGAACATCATGTTAAAGTAGCTGAAATGGTAGTTGAAAGGGCAAAACGACTTACAGAACAAGGAAAAGATGTTGTTATTTTATTAGATAGCATTACAAGACTTGCAAGAGCATACAATTTAGTTGTTCCTTCATCTGGAAAAACTTTATCAGGTGGTTTTGATCCAAGTGCTCTTTATAAACCAAAAAGATTTTTTGGAGCAGCTAGAAATACAGAGGATGCTGGAAGTTTAACAATTTTAGCATCTGCATTAGTTGATACAGGAAGTAGAATGGATGAAGTAATTTTTGAAGAATTCAAAGGTACAGGAAACATGGAAGTTTGCTTAGATAGAAGTCTTTCAGAAAAAAGAATTTTCCCAGCTATCGATATAAATAAATCTGGAACAAGAAGAGATGATTTATTATTATCTGAAAAAGAGTTAGAAACTGTAAATGCAATTAGAAAAGCTTTAAGTTCATTAACAACAGCAGATATTACAGAAAAAATCTTATCAAAAATGTTGAAGACTAAGACAAATAGTGAATTTATAGAAACTTTTTCAAAAACTTTAAATTAAATTTTATCTAATAACAGCTGAGAAATAAATCTCAGCTGTTTGTGTATTCTAGACAAATAAATTATTATGTAGTATAATAAAACCTATGATATTTCAATGTTAGGAGAGAAAAATGGAAAATAAAAGAGTATTCCAGTATGATTTCATGAGAGTTATATTTATGTTAATGGTATTAGGAGTGCATGTATTAGCTAATACTAGACAATTTATACAGGAATATAATACAACCTGGTATCTTTTTTATATACTATCAGATTTATTTTTAATTGGAAATCCGTTATTCTTTATGCTAAGTGGTAAATTCAATTTGGATAAAAATTTTTCTGAACCAGAAGATTATAAAAAATTTTATAAAAAAAGAGCTATTTCAATATTAATACCTTTTGTTATTATTGGTAGTTTAATTTATGTAATAAAAAATTTCTATAATTTAAGTATTATTGACTATATAACGAAGATGTTTAATGGTCAAGTAGAGGGAACATATTGGTTTGTATATTCGTTAATTGGTATTTTAATTTTTTCTCCGTTCTTTTCAAAAATGTTTAAAAATATGTCTGATTTTGAGAAGAAGTTATTTTTAGGAATTGACTTTGTAATAAATGCGATTATTGTAATTTTTGCAACTTTTGAATTACCATTGGCTTTAAAATTCAAGACAGTAGCTTTTGCATTTTGGCATTTGTATTATTTTTCAGGATATCTAATAGAAGATATTTTTAAAACAAAAAAATCTAGAAATATAGTAATTATTTTAGGAATATTATCGTTTGCAATACAATTATTTATTAGAAGATTTGTAAATTATCACTATGTTTTAACAGATCCAAGTCCATTATTAACATTAGAAACTTTTGCGTTATATTTTATATTATTAGATAAAATAAAAATAGATTCAGAAAAACTTCAAAAAATCATTTCATATTTAGCACAATACAGTTTTATTTTCTATTTACTACATATGATAGTAGTAAGAAATGTATGTACATTATTTGAGTTAAATATTAGTTCAACACATAATGCAATATATGCAATAGCAATATTTATTTTAAGTTTTATAATTACATTAGCAATTTCTATTATAATGCAAAAGATAATAATAAAACCAATTCAAAAATTTTTTGAAAAAACAAAATCAGAAGCGAGATAAGAGAGAGAAGAGCTAATTTTTCAAAATATGAAATTTGTATATAATTTTATAAAAATAAAATATTAAGATTTAAAATATAAATTAAAAATTAAGAAATGATATAAAATGTTTCTTAATTTTTTTATTTTAGAAAGTTAAAAAGATATTAAACAATATAATACAATAAAAGGCTTGACAAAGCATGGCAATATGGTATAAAAGATAGATAGTATATCATGATGAATTGCAATACAACTTTGCACAAAATCAAAGTTTTGCGCAAATAGGGATGGGAGCATATATAGAACAGCCCAACACCTATATTCTTACATATATATAGCTTGTTATATCAATATTTCTATCAAGCTTTAAATTCAATTTTAAGCCATTTTAATTATTTATCTATATAATTTGTTTATCATATAAATTTTTATCTTTATTTTAAATTTATATCTTATATTTTTTCAAAATCGCTAAAATCCTTGATGCTCTAAAATTAGCCATATTTTCAGACAACAAACTATATTACCTTTTTATAAAAACGCCTTAAAATCGATTCTCGTGCGTCGTTATTTTGGCACTTTTGGGCATTTTTCTAATATTATAAATTTACTATATAGATATAAAAATTTTATACTAATATTATCAAAATTATTAAATCACCAGGATGAATTTTATATTTAAATAACAAGTTATATTGGTTTAATATAAAAACGGCTTAAAATTGATTTTAGAGCTTTGATAATTTTAAACATTATAACTAAATTTCTAATTATAAAATTATATAAATATTAGATTTAGTTTTTAGGATAATGAAATTATAAAAAAATATTGTAATATAAATCTATAATTTTTCTAATATACAGATGTTCGGTTTTTGAAAATTACCAAACAAATTTATGAAATTAGATTTGGAATTTAGAATTTTAAAATTTTAAGTAAATTTCATTTTTATTTATTTTATAATTATAAAACTTTTATATTTTTTAAATATTATTTTTCATAAAAAGTTTTGTGAGAATTTTCATAAATAAAAAAATAATATTTACTTTCTTTATTTTACAACTGTAATTTTAGAAATTTACTTCATTCCCCCACTCCCTACTAATTATTCTATAAAACTTAGTTGTTTTCCTTTATCTTGGAGAATTAAACTACTTGATTTTGATTCTGTAATTTTATCTGTTTCTCTTATATATCCCAATAATAATGGGGAATTTTTATCATGAAATTTTACATTTTCTTTTGCTAAATCTGGTCTTTTATTTGCATAACAGTACTTACAACCATTTAGGCAAGTATCATAAGCTCCAATATCTCTACTTGGTATGCAATGACAACCTTTTCTCATCGGCTTTGATTTTACTGTTTTATATTTTACTCCATTTGCTTGTTCTAATATTTCTGGTGTTGTGCAACCTGATATATGAATACCATATTTCTCATTGTTTTCATCAGTGCCACAAGTTTGAGTATATAAGTTATATTTATTTGATATTTCTCCAATACTTTTTAATATTATTATTTTATCATCTTCTGTAAAATGTATTATTTCGGGCATATTGTAATCTAATTTCTTATACATTTCTACAAAACTAAATATGCATCTTTGAACATATGGAGCGAGTTGTTTCGCCATATATTCAAATGTTTTTATATGTTTTTCTATTGTATATTTTTTTGTTAAAAGTATTGGATCATATCTCCATAAGACTTTTTCTTTTCCTACAATTTTTGAAAGTTCTATAAGTGTTTTTATGGATTCATCAATATTTGGTACATTTGGCTCTACATCTTTATCATAAGCCGTTATTGTATAATGACATATAATTCTATATTTTTCGTTTATTTCTTTCATATATTTTAGCATAGGTTTATAGTTCTTTGAGCAAAACATTAGACAATCTACATCTTCTAGTTTTAAACTTATTTTTGAAACATTGTTTTGAAATAAAGGATTTCTTGAATAAGCAAATTCTTCATGTATTCTATTCATTAGCCATTCACTGTAATAATTTACTATATCTGTTCTTCCACCTACATTTACTATCATTACTTTCTCCTTTTTATATTTTAAACTTATTTATCCCCTTCTTCTATTAATTTAGTTCCTATACCCTGCTTTTGATATTCTGGAAGTATTCCTAGTGGTGCAAGAGCTAGTTCTTCATATTCACCTATTTCTATTTTTGTAAATAATATATATCCAACTATTTTATCATTTTGAACTGCTACCAATGATAATTCTGGAATGAAATTGTCACTATCTCTTAGTGCTACTACTAAATCTTGTTCGTTTCCATCACAATGTTCTGCTGTTCCAAATGCAGTTTTTATTACATTATATACCTCTTTATAATCTTTTTTATTTTCTTGTCTTATTTCTAACATTTTCTATTCTCCAAAATCTATTTTGTTCCAAAGTTTTGTCAAATTGATTATATCACACTCAAATATATTACTCTATAAATTCTAACAAAAATATTTGTTAATCTATTTTAAGGAAATACTATTATTAATAAGTAAAGTGCTATAAATAAATAAAATATCTTTATTTTCAAATTCTACATACTTGTCTAATATCTTTGGTGATACATATCTTGTATCAATTACTGTTACATTTTGATATTCTTCTACTAGTAGTGGTACTAGGCTACTACCATAAGAATCTCTAAAAACAATTAATTCTTTATTTAGAATTCCATTTGGATTTTCTATCTTTAATATTGGCACTGCGCCTGATAAATAAATATCATATTTGTCAGAAGAATTTTTCTTTCCCAAGTCGTAAATTTTTGTTGTTGTATTTGTTTCATAGTTATATACAGTACAATTCTCGATTACTTCATTTGTTAAAATTCGTATTTCATCAGTTTCTGTACTGATTGGAAATTGTCCAGAATGTACGCCTTTAAAATCTACTATCTTCTTTTCTTCATAATCTTCATGTAGTTTTAAATTCATATTAGCAGAAATTTTATTTGCAACTTTTTGTAATCGTTCTTGCTTCCAATGAGAATCTGTTGCATAATAACAAGATAAATCTAAACAATCAAATATATTAATATATTCTGCCCACTCTAAATTATTTATCATTGTATTTTGTAGCTTAGTATAATCTAATTTCAAATGATTATCGTTTACAAAATAATTTTTATCTGGAACAATTATGTAATATATTTCATTAGTTTCATCTAAATAACTTTGATAAATTTCGTTCATTTTATTAGTTATATTCATTATAGATTTCTCATTTAATGGGTATATCTGTTCAATCAATTTTTGATCATACTCATAAATGTTGTTACTATCTTGTTTTTTTAGCACTTTCATTTCAATATTAGTTTTCAAACTTCGTAACGCTTCTTTTCGTACAAATTGATCCATTGAATATTTTTCAAATTTTTCAAAAAAATTACCAGTAAGTAATTCGTTTATTGAAAATTTTGGAAATTCTTGTAATCTCCTTCTTTCTGTTAAGGATATTTCTGTATCTGCTTTTATAAGATTTGCAATTAATATGACAATGATTACAAACAAGAAAGATATTGTTACTACTATGTCTTTTATTCTATCATTCATAAATAGCTCCTCCTAAAATCTAAAATACAAAAATGGATTATATGAATTATCTACTAAATATGCTGTTACAACTAAAAGTATTGATATTATATATAATGGTTCTAAAAGATTAATTATATTATTTGCTTTTTCATTTTTCTTTAATTTTAATATTATATTTTTAAGAAGTGGAGTAGCTCCAATGAATCCAGCAATTATGATTACAGTATAACTTCTTAAATAGTATTTAGTGTATGTATTTATTAAATTTTCTCCATTTGCTCCAAATAGTCCTATAATATTCTTCCATGCCTCTCCTATACTTTCTGCATTAAATATTATAAAACTTATCATAACAACAAATAATACATAAATTCTTCTAAAAAAAGTTGGTAATTTTTCTAAATATTTTCCTAAAAAGACTTTCTCTATAATTAAAATAATTCCAAATAATGCTCCCCATATTACAAAATTCCAACTTGCTCCATGCCAGATACCAGTAAGTCCCCATACGATTAGAATGTTTCTTATTTGTTTTTTTAATCCTTCTCTATTTCCTCCAAGTGGTATATATACATAATCTTTAAACCAAGAACTTAGTGATATATGCCATCTTCTCCAAAATTCTGTGATACTTTTAGAAGTATATGGATAGTTGAAATTTTCCAAGAAATGAAATCCAAATATTCTACCTAATCCTATTGCCATGTCAGAATATGATGAAAAATCAAAATAAATTTGTAACATATAGCTAATTGCAAATATCCAATATAATACTATACTTTTTTCGTCTGTACCTGTAAATTGTTTGCATAATTCGCCTAACATATTAGCTATTAAAACTTTTTTGCCAAGACCAATTGTAAATCTTCTTACACCATAAGAAAAATTTTCAAAATTGTAATTTCTATTGTCTAATTTACTTTCAATTGTTTCATATCTTACGATAGGTCCAGCTATTAATTGTGGGAATAAAGATATGTAAGTTGCTAGTTTTAAAATGTTTCTTTGTACTTTTACTTTACCTTTATATACATCAATTACATAACTAAGAATTTGGAATGTATAAAACGAAATTCCTATTGGTAAAGCAATTCTTAAAGGTGACAAATTTGTATTTAGTATTTGATTTATATTTAATATAATAAAATCTGTGTACTTAAAAATACATAATAAACCAATATGAATAGAAACACTAGCTATTAATAAACTTTTTTTCTTATATTTATCAATTAATATTGCTCCAATATAAGCTATTAGAATTTCAGCTAACATTAGAAAAATATACTTCGGCTCTCCATAAAAATAGAATACCATTGATGAAATAAGTAGTATAAAATTTCGCATCTTTTTGGGTATGATAAAGTAAAATATTATTACAATTGGTAAAAAATAATATAAAAAACTAATACTTGTAAATAACATATTCTCCTACTTTCTGATTAATAATAAAGCTTCCATTAAACTTGGAAGCTTTATTCGTTAAATCATTTTAATCTGAATTTACATTTCTGGTGGAAGTTCAATATCTTCTGTTTCAGATTTTTCTAACTCTTTTCCTATATCATTTTCAACAAAATTTTTAAATTCATCATATACTGGTTTTGCCCAATCTTCGCTAGACATTACTAGAAATATAATATTTTCATAATTTGTAATATATAATTTTTCTGCTGAAACGCAAATCCATCTTCTCATATCTATATTGTCTAACATTTCTTGTTTCATTTGCTCTATATCAGCTCCTTCACTTACTTTAACTACTGCAAGTGAATATGCTTGTGATCCTATAAATGGTACTGATACCACTAATTCTTCTACATTAGCATTTGATTTTAACCCAGTGAAAACATTAACCTGAGTTTCATCAGTTACATCAATTACTGTGGTATCTAATGATGGTAATTGTACTTTCTCGCTAGAATAAATTGTATTTAACATATTTTGCATTTCTTCTACTGTTTGAAGTTTTCTTTCTTTTGGCTCTGCACTGTTATTTTTAATTAAAAAAATTCCCCCTACAACAACAGCAATCACTAAAATGATTGAAATAACGATAATGATTGTTTTTTTCATAACTTTCTCCTTTATTATCTTATGTTTTTATACGAAATCATTTTATTATATAAAGCTATTTTTGTAAATAGTTTTATATATAAAACATCCAACATTTAAGCATACTTATATTTTTTTCTATTACATACTAAAAATATAAAACTTACGATTAAAGATAAAATTTCCGCAACTACTATTGCTAGCCAAATTCCATTAATACCGAATATTAATGGAAGAATTAATATCATTGCAACTTGAAATACTAAGGTTCTTAAAAATGAAATCATTGCTGAAACAAACCCATTATTTAATGCTGTAAAAAATGATGAACTAAAAATATTAAAACCACTAATAATATAAGAAATCGAAAATATTTTTATTGCATTTGTTGTCATATTAAGTAATTCAGCATCATAACTGACAAATATTGAAGCAAGTAATTGGGACGAAATTTCTGCTAAACATGTCATAACAATAGAAGCTATTGCAATCAGTTTCAAACTTTTCTTCAACAAACTTTTTAATTCTTCTGTGTTTTCTGCTCCATAATGATAACCTACGATTGGTGCTGTTCCCATTGCATATCCAATATAAGTTCCTGAAAATATGAAACCTACATACATTATAATTCCATAAGATATAACTCCATCTGCTCCCGCATATTTCATAAGTTGCATATTATATAATATATTAACTAACGACATAGACAAATTGGTTAACATTTCTGATGAACCGTTTATACAAGATTGTAAAATTGCTTTCAAATCAAATTTTGCTTTTTTTATTTGTAATGGACTGTCATTTTTTCGAACAAAATATACTAGTGGAATAATTCCACCAATTAATTGACTGATTCCAGTAGCTAATGCTGCACCAGATACTCCTATTTTAAATACATAAATTAGTAAAAAATCTAATGTCATATTAGAAATGCCAGTAATAATAGATATTACTAATCCAAATGTAGGTTTTTCAGCAACGACTAAAAAGTTTTGAAAACAATTTTGTAATATAAATGGAACTAAAAATACAATTAAAACTCGTCCATAAGTTACACATTCTTCTAATATTTTTCCCTCTGCACCTAACATTTTCGACATTGGTCTAATTAATGCAATTCCAAGAACAGATAATATTAATCCCATAATTATTAATAAATATATTAACATAGAAAAATATTCGTTTGCTTTTTCTTTTTTACCTTCTCCTATTGTTTTTGAAATTAAAGCACTACCACCTGAACCAATCATAAATCCTAATGTTCCAACAATCATTAGTACTGGCATAATTAAATTTACTCCTGCAAAAGCGTTAGAACCAACAAAATTAGACACAAAAATTCCATCAACAATTCCATAAATTGAGGTAAATATTACCATTATAATTGTTGGTATTGTAAATTTTATTAATTTATTATATGTAAAATGCTCTGATAATTCTATCTTCATTATTATATATCCTTCTTTTTTAGAGCAAAAAAATAAGCTCTATTATAAAAAAATAACCGAGCGCACTCGACATCTTTATCGACAGAGAATTTATAATTCAACTATTGCGTTGCGACGCAACTGTCCTCCGATGACTATATACAGTAATATACTATACAAAATTTTTAAACTTTTGTCAATAATTGCTGACAAAAAATTCTAACAAATAGAGATATGCATTAAAATTAATATCTCTATTTATTAATTATTTTCTTTTATTACATAATTCTTCTATACTAACTACTCTTGTTGCTAAATCCTCATAAAAAGCACCTTCATGGGATACCAAAATAACAGTGCCTTTAAATTTTCTTAAAGCCTCTCTTAACTCATCTTTTGTATCTACATCTAAATGGTTTGTTGGTTCATCTAAGAACCTGCGCTTAATTGATTGCAAAATCAATATAACTATAACTATATCTTTTAAATTTTGCTCATAGATATAATAATATATTTTTAAACAAATTGCAATACTAAATATTTTTTAGTCATCATCTTCTTCGCAGTCTTCATCAATTTGTTTCATATTCTGTTCTCTGTTTGTTTCTTCTGTTTTGTTCTTTTTTGAAATTATTTGTATTAATTTTCCTATTAATTTTATTATAGTTAATATACTTGCATATACTGCATACATTGCAATAAAGCCAGCCACACCAAACATGATGTCTCCAAAATCCATATTACCTGTATTTGAAACTTTCTGACCTATTTCTATTGCAAATGTGATTACAATAATTAATGTAAAAACATAAATCCAAGTTAAAGTTAAATAATGCTTATTTTTTGCTAAGTTCTTGAATATTGGATATATAGTAATTACCATTGCCATTCCTAGTAAACCAATAATGATAAAATGTAATTCTTTATCATTAAAATAAAATTCATAATCATCATTCAATTGCATTAAGTATGTATGTATTTCTGCAATAATTGCAACTATTCCATATAAAAATTCTTTCATTTTTTATACCTCTTTTCCAAATTGGATTTAAGTTCTGTTTGCCAAAGGATTATTCTCAACGGCATTACGAACTTGTTCATTATTTACATGTGTATAAATTTGAGTCGTTGAAATACTTTCATGACCTAATAATACTTGCAAAGCTCTTATATCTACTTGTCCATATTGATACATAAGAGTTGCTGCTGTATGTCTTAACTTATGCACTGAATATTTTTGACTATCAAGCCCAGCATTTTTTAGCTCTTCTTTTATAATATATTGTACTGTCCTATTACTTATTCTTCTTTTTTGCTCACTCAAAAATAAAGCATCACGAGAAGCAGATTTTACACTTTCATGTGGTCTTACATTCAAATATTTTTTTATTGCACTAATGCAAGCATTATTTAAGTAAATAGTACGTTCCTTGTTTCCTTTACCTATAACATTAAGTTTATTATCATAAAAATCAATGTCTTTTATATTTATATTGACAAGTTCAGACAAACGTAGTCCACAATTCAAAAATAATGTTATAATAGCAAAATTTCTTTCAGAATTATCATGATTACCATGTGTACTTTCCTTTGGTTGCTCTGCAACATCTAAAAGTTTCTGACTATCTTCTAATGTTAAATACTTAGGTAAACGCTTATCTAATTTTGGTGTTTCTAAATCAAGTGCTGGATTATTTGAAATTTTTTTAGATTTATTACATAAGTATTTAAAAAAAATTCTAATACTTGAAACTTTTCTAGCTAGTGTTGCTGGTTTACTTCTATAATTACTTTTTAAATAACCAAGAAATGCATGTATGTCTTGAAGAGTAATTTTCTCTATGGTATCTATTGTAAGATCATTTATTTCTATTAATTTTATTTCGGATTCATCCTCTACTTTTGTCATACCAAATTTATATTTAATAAATTTTAAAAAATGAGCAATATCATAATTATATTCTTTTATACTATTACTAGATTTGTTTAAAATTGTAGCAGAGTAATCTAAAAAATCATTTAAAAAGTCTGGATTACTTTCAGTTGCTATCATAATCTCTAAGCCCTTTCTTTAATATATAATATCATATCATTATTTTGTAAAAAATAAAAGTATTTGAATAATTAAATTTAAAGGTTTTGCGAATTTATATTCTTTTTTTATTATCTTGATTTTCTTTATAATTTATATCTACATTTAGTTTACTTGCCCTTGTAATACTAGAAATTCCATATTTGTTAGTTATATTGTCTAATGTTTTATCTAGATTATTTTGTTTAGAATTATCATTAGAAAAAAATGATAATTGTATTTCATCTTCTTTTGTTAAATTATCAACTCTAACTCCAATTAAACGAATCGGCTCTCCATTATACATATTTGCTAAAATTTCTTTTGCAAGTTTTAAAATGTCTTTGGTGCTAGATGTAGAATAAGCTAACTTTTTTTGATGTGAATAATCTATAAAATTATTTGTTCTTAATTGAACATTAATAACATCTGCAAGCATTTGATATTTTCGCAGTCTATATGTAACTTTTTCTACAAGTGCTACTAGTATTGGGTTTATTTCATCTATACTTTTTAAATCCCTTGCCAAAGTTACAGAATTGCCAATACTTTTAGGTAGTTCTTTTACATTATTTACTGGCGAATTATCAATACCATTTGCATATTCCCACATCATTTGTCCATGTTTTCCAAATTTTCTAACTAATATTTCTTTATCAGTTTTAGCCACATCTCCAATGGTTTTTATTTGCATGTTTAAAAGCTTTGGAACTGTTTTTCTTCCAAGCATAAATAATTCAGAAGCTGGAAGTGTCCACATTTTCTTTTCTATTTCATTTTCATATAATGTATGAATTTTATCTGGTTTTTCAAAATCAGAAGCCATTTTTGCTAGCAATTTATTATGAGCAATTCCGATATTTACAGTAAATTTTAGTTCATTTCTGACTCGATTATTTATTTCCTTTGCAACATCTTCCAAAGTTCTTCCCATTAAAAATCCTGTCATATCCAAAAAACATTCGTCTATACTAAATCGTTCAATTATATCTGTATATTCTAATAACAAATTGTATAATTTATTTGAATATTCACGATACACTGTAAAATCTCCTGGAAATATTTGCAAATTTGGACATTTCTTTTTAGCAAAACATATTGGTTCACCAGTCACAATACCAAACTTTTTAGCAATTGGACTTTTAGCCAGAACTATTCCACTTCGCCTTTCTTCATCTCCACCGAATTATTGCAGGTATTGTTCTAATATCTAAATTAGAGCCGTTTTCAAGCATATTAACAGCTGACCAAGATAAAAATGCATTATTTACATCAACATGTAGAATTTCTCTTCCCATTGAAAAAACTCCTAAATATAATACGAAATTATGTTTGTATTATATCAAGAAGTTTTTTCTTAGTCAATATTTATTTTAATTTTATTATTGAATGTAAAACACTTTCATCTTCACTTTTTACTGCAATAATATGTGATTTTTCCTCTTCTGAGTATGCGTACATAGATTTTACTTTTTCACCCAATTTTATTTCTTTTTTATACATAATTTCTATTTCATGAAAATCTGTATAATAAACTTCATCTGGCAGACTACTATATGCTAAATCTAAGTATTCTAGATTATGAACATGATTATTAACGTCTATCATTTCTCTTGTAATGCAATTTTCAATCACATTAGTATATTCTTTTGGTTCTTTTAATTTATTTAGTTCTTTGATATCCATTACTGATTTATCTTCACTTTGGTAAGCTTTTATCAGTTTCTCGTCTGGGCTAATAATCGATTTTGTTTCCATATTTACCAAAACCCATTTTGAAGAAGCAATTGCTATAAGTTCTTGATTGCTATTATATACTTCAAAATCACGATATGAGTACAATCTTTGTATGTCTTTTGACCATGTTACTACTTTTATAATTTCATTATATGTAGGCTTTTTAAAGAATTTTATTTTCCAAGATATAATCATCCAATTGCATTTAGTTTTAGATATATCATATAAACCATATCCTACTAAGTCTGAATGTATCCCACCAGTATCTTCTAAAAAGCTCATAAATGACTTTATAGTTAATTTATTATTTCTATCGATATTATTTAACCCTATATAAAATTCGTGCTCTATTTTCATTTTAAACCTCTTCTATAATATTACTCTTTTATTATATCAAACCTAATAATAAATTTGTAGCTTTTCGACCAATTAGTATAAATTATACTAATTTAATCATAACACTAATTAACATAATTTCATAAAATATATTGTAGAACGATAACAAGCTGATTTTTATATTATAGATTTCAGCTCAATATAATTGTTCATACATAAAATTTGAAAGGAGGTTATATTTTTTGGATTTAAAAGATAAAAATATTGGTTTTGTTTATACAGGTTCATTTTGTACATTTAGAAAAACAATTGAAGAAATGAAAAAAATTATTAATTTAGGCGCAAATGTCTTCCCTGTCATGTCTTTTAATAGTTATAATCTTGATACAAAATTTGGCAAAGCACAAGATTTTATAAATGAAATTGAAGAAATTACTGGACATAAAATTATAAATACAATTCCAGATGCTGAACCAATAGGCCCAAAGAAAATGTTTGATATTTTAATAATCGCACCTTGCAGTGGAAATACTATTGCAAAACTTGCGCATGATATTATAGATACACCAGCTACTATGGCTACCAAATCACATTTAAGAAACGATAGACCAGTTGTAATAGCAATCTCAACTAATAATGCCTTATCTGGTGCCGCAGAAAACATAGGAAAATTATTTAATAGAAAAAATTATTATTTTGTTCCTTTTAAACAAGATAATCCTATTACTAAACCACGATCTGTTGTATTCGATCCAAGTTATATAATTAAGACTTTGGAGTATGCCCTAGATAGAGAACAAATTCAACCTATGATTTTATGAATATAATAAATAGAGCCATTCATTTGAATGGCTTATTTGCTATTTTTCAATTTCTTCAAAAACATATAAAATTTGTTATATATTCTAAATAATTTATAATGTTTCTTAGTTAATAAACTATATCCAATTTTATATCTTACTTCTGAAATATCACTTGGCTTTATATCTTTAAAAACTTGTTGCAAATATTCACTTTCTTCTACAAAATTATATTTTGTTTCATTCATCATTATAATTTGAGGAAGTGCTTCTCTTATAGATTTTATCTCTAAATCTTTTTTTACATCAGGATTCTCTTTAATAATTGTTTCAAATATAGTACAAATATTTAAAACTTTATTCTTTACAATTTCATAAGTGAAATTATTTGTAACACTACTATCCTGTCTTTCGTAAAAATATATAATAGAATCAATGTATTGAAGAGTTTTAATTTTTCTTAATACATAAGAATTGAAAAGTATATCCTCAGCATAAAAGATATTTGTATCAAATCGTATGTCTTCTAAAATTTCTCTTTTATATAATTGTGCCCAAACCATATTTTCATTTATATTGTTCATAACATCAACAAAAACTTTTTGATAATTGTTTTTATCTATTAATATCTTTTTGTTTTCAAAGGCATTTTCTTGATATACATTTTTATCAGAATAGGCATATCCAAATTTATATAAATCTAATTGTTCAGACAAATCTATTGTACATAAAGAATCTTCTTTTAAAAAGTCGTCTGCATCAACAAACATTATATAGTTTCCTTTTGCCATATCAATTCCCAGATTTCTTGTTTTGGAAACACCTTTATTTTGTTGACTTACAACAACTATATTATCATAATCACATTCATATTTTTCTAAAATATTTAAAGTATTGTCTTTCGAACCGTCATTTATACAGATTATTTCTAATCTAACATTTTTTTGAGCTATAAGTGAATTCAAACATTTTCGAATTGTTTTTTCTGCATTATATACTGGTACAATTACTGATATATCAAATTTTTCCATTTTATATAAAATTCCTTTTGTAAACTTTAAACTTATTATAATACAATAAATTTGTAAATTCAAGTAAATAAAGGCTGATATATGAATATGTATAAGTATCTAATGCAACCAAAATATATGTAGAAATTCTTGTAAAATTTTATGAGGAATGTTCACGCTTGAATGAAGTGAGTGCTAAGTAAAAGAGGCTCATAATATTTTATTAGAATTTCTAGCATATAACGGGCAATCGAGATACTAATAAAATATTTATATATCAGCCTTTGTATATTTAAATCTCAATATAAATTTAAAAAGTAATGAAATAAAAATTACTTCATTACTTCTGATAAAACATTAGCTAAATATTTCATACTTACATCGCATTGTTCTAGCGTATTACCTGTTGCACCAACTTCTATTATACATGCTCCACTTGCCAAATTTTGATTATATCTTGAATTTCTTAAAATTATTGGTTTGAATAGTCCTGGATATAATTCATTTGCTTTTTCTTGAATTTTAACAGCTAATTTAAAATTATTAAGCCAGTTTGGATGTTCTAGTCCTCCTCCATCTGTTCCCATAACAAACATAATTTGTGCTGCAACCTCTTCTCCAATTTTTACTGTGGGAGCATATGTACTACTACTTCCCATTGCATCTCTATGTAAATCTATTACAAGTTCAGTCCAAGCATCTCCTGACAATAGTTTTTTTACTGTTGCAAAAGAACGATTGTATGAACCAGTATAAGCTGGGTAATCATGATATGTTTGATCATGTGTTACTTTGTATCCCTTTGCTTCCAAGTTTTTTGTTAAAGTTTCTCCAACATGTGCTACTGAAAAATTTAAATCAGTTGTTCGGAAATTTCCACTGGCAACATAGTTGCTATTTTCAGTTGGGGTATAACTTTCACAAGTATGTGTATGAAAAATTAAAATATCTTGCTTATTATTAAAATCTACTATTGGTCTAATCATTTCATCTGTTAATTCATATTTACTCTCATTTCTGATTTTAACACTCCCATAAGTGTTTGTAAAAACATCTTTTTTATTATTGGCTTCTATAACCTCAGTAGGCAATTTTTGTATTGTTGCTTTTTCTGAATTTTCTTCAACTTTTTCTTGATTTTGAATAACCTCTTCGTTTTCTACAATGGCTTCATTAGCATTCTCAACTATCTCTTCTTTGTTTTCAACTATTGATTCTTTATTATTAATTTCTCCAAAAATTGCTAATTCACTTTCTAAAATCCCTCCTATTCCTAAATGTTCATTTTCTTCTTCATGTATAGTAGATATTGCTAAGTTATTTGAAATAATATTAACATATGCTATATCGAAAGTATTATTCCAAGCAGATACTTTTTGAGAAAATAAATTAAAAATCATTACACTAATAACTAATGTAATGATTATCTTTATAATAAATTTTACTATACTTTTTAAACTTATAACCGCTACATTAAACATACTTTACCTCACTAAATAAAGTATATTTAATATGTTGTGATTTTAGAATATTTTTTCAAATTTATCTTTCTGAATTTCGTCTGGTACTTCGATTGGATATTTGCTTGTGAAACATCCTTCACAAAATCCTTTCATATTTGAACCTTCTGCAATTTTTCTTAAATTTTCTAAACTTAGATATTCAAGAGAATCTGCACCTATTTCTTGTCTAATTTCTTCAACGCTCTTTTTTGTTGCAATTAAACCATCTTTATTTGTTACATCTGTTCCAAAATAACAAACTCCTAAAAATGCTGGTGATGCAATTCTTAAATGTATTTCTTTTGCACCTGCACGTCTTAATGTTTTAATTATTCTCGTAATAGTAGTTCCTCTAACTATTGAATCATCTATCAAAATAATTCTTTTATCTTTTACAGTAGAAGGAATTGGATTTAATTTTAAAGCAACTTGACTCTTTCTTTTATTTTGAGTTGATTGTATAAAAGTTCTTCCTATATATTTATTTTTAACAAAAGCAATATCATAAGGTATTTTTGAATACTTAGAATATCCAAGTGCCGCATCCAATCCAGAATCTGGAACTCCTGCAACAAAATCTGCTTCTACTGGTGCTTGTTCAGCTAAATATTTACCAGCTAATTCTCTAAATTTATGTACATTCATACCATCTATATTTGAATCTGGTCTTGAAAAATATACATATTCGAATATACATAAACCATCTTTTTCATCTTTTCTAAAACTTTCTGTTTTTATCTCGTTATTATATAAAGTAACAATTTCACCAGGTTGAATATCTCTTTCAAAATCTGCACCTACTACATCTAATGCACAGCTTTCAGAAGCAAATACATAATCATCTCCTAATTTACCCATACATAATGGTCTAAATCCATGAGGATCACGAACAGCAACCAATTTTCTTGAACTCATTACTAATAATGAATATGCTCCTTTTAAATATTGTGTAGCGTTTTTAACAGCTTCTTCAATTGAACCAGTTTTTATTCTTTCTCTGGCTATAATTGAACAAATAACTTCTGTATCACTAGTTGAATTAAATATAGCACCATGCTCTTCTAACTCATTTCTAAGTTCTTCTGTGTTCGTAAGATTTCCATTATGTACAACACAGATATTTCCTTTTGCATATCTTTTTACTATTGGTTGAGCATTTTCTACTCTTGGAGCTCCTGTTGTAGAATATCTTACATGTCCTATTGAAATTTTACCTTTTGGAAGTTTTGCTAATCTTTCTGGTTTAAATACATCTGATACAAGACCTAAGTCTTTTTCGCAAAAAACTAATCCACCATCATTTATTGCTATACCACAACTTTCTTCTCCTCTATGTTGCAAGCAAGAAAGTCCTATACATGTGATTGGAGCTAATTCCTCACTGTTTTCCATTGAATAAATTCCAAAAATTCCACATTCTTCTTTAATTTTACTAAGCATATTATACCTCTTTTATATTTTTATTTATATAAACGGACTTAAATATACATATAATTTCAGTTGATGTTATAAGTCCGCTATTATTTTATCTTAGATTTTTCCCTCCGAAAAATCTTGCAATACTTGTACTAATTGTATTTTTTCTGCAACTTGTACTCTTGCTGATAAAGTTTCAGCATCATCATCTGGTAAAACCTCAACTTCAACCTGTCTTATAATGTTTCCTCTATCATATTCATTATTTACAAAATGAACTGTTACTCCACTTATTTTTTCTTTACTATCTATTACTGCTTGATGTACATTCATTCCATGCATACCTTTACCACCAAATTTAGGTAGTAAAGATGGATGAGTATTTATTATTCTATAATTAGCAAGTAATTTATCTCCTATCATTCTCAAATACCCTGCTAAAACTATTAAATCTATTTCATAGTTTTTCAAGCATTCAAAAAGTTCGTTATCTATGTTTTCTTTTCCTTTTGAAGAAATTACATACGTAGGTATTCCTGCTTTTTGAGCTCTTTGTAATGCATACGCATCTGGTTTGTTAGAAATAACAACACTTATTTTAGCATCAAGTTTTTTACTTTCTATGCTATCTATAATGGCTTGAAGTGTTGTTCCACTTCCAGAAGCAAAAACTGCTAAATTAATGCTCATAAATTTCTCCTATATCTTTTCTATAATCTAACACTTTATCAATTTCTTCATCTATAACTTGATAAACTGTTTTCTTTATTTGTTCTAAATTATCACCAGTTTTCTCAATAGCAAATAATCTTGAATTACTTACTGATGTATATTCATTTTCTCCAATTTCCTTAGCATTAGCAAAATAAATCTTAACGCCCTTATCTTCAATTGATTTTTTATTTAATTTGAAAATAACTGGTTCATTATTTTTCTTAACTGCATAATCTTTACTAACTATATATACTAAGAAAGTATTTGTTTTTTTGAATTTACAGTTATCTGTGCTTAAAGTTTGGTTAAATATATTTTCCATAACTTCATTCCAAGGTGTCTCTAATGAATTTAATACATTCATTGCTTCTGGATCTCCAAAACGAGCATTAAATTCTATAAATTTAATTCCGTCTTCTGTTTTAAAGAATCCACCATATAAAACACCTGTAAATTCTGTTTTTTCTTTATTTACATAGTTTATGGCTTTTTTAATTAAATCAACACATTTATCAACATCAGCTTGTTCTAAAAATGGTAACAAACCATTTGAGAAACTCATGCATCCCATACCACCTGTTCCAGGTCCTTTATCTTGTTCATATCTATATGGATAATCAAAGGTAATTGGTAATGGTACAACATTTTTTCCATCTGTTAAAACCATAACAGTAAATTCAGAACCTTTTACTTTGTCTTGAACTATAACTTTACCACTTGCGCTTAAACATTCTTTTGCATATTCTAATCCTTCTTGTTTACTTGCGAAATGTTCTCCACCAACTTTAACTCCTTTTCCACCAGTTAATCCTTCTGGCTTAACTACGAAATTTTCATCAGAATAATTTGATATAGCTTTTTCAAGTTCTTCTTCGTTTGAAATTTCAAAATTCTTAATTACCATTTCTGGTGCCAATTTTTGAACTATATCCAAAGCATAAGTTTTGCTCCATTCTAGTTTTGCAGCAATACTTGTTGGTCCAAAAGTTTTTAGTCCTAAGCTTTTTGCTAAATCTATTAAACCATCTTGTAATAAGTTATCACTACTTATTACACAAACTTCAATTTTTTCATCTTCAATAAATTTTTTTACTAATTCTTTATCAAATGGTGAGCCTATAATATATTTTCCATTTGAATTTTTTATGTACTCTACTATTGATGGATTTTCATATGGTAATACTGAATATAAACTATATGTTTTTGAAATATTTTCTGCAATAACAGCTTCTCTTCCACCATTACCTAATAATAAACATTTTTCCAAGGTAAAGTTCCTCCTTCTTATGACAATTACATATAAAATTATACATTATTTGTGTTCATAAATCAACTATTTGTCAAACATTTTGTCGATTGCTTTTTCATATATTTTTCTTGCAATCTCCCTACCATTTTCAACTGTTTCGATAAATTTGCTCATACAAACAGCTCCATTAATTTCCATTACAAAAATTTCGCCATTTGTTCTTTTTGAAATATCTATTGTAACAAATCTAGCATTTGTTACTTTTCCTGCTCTCAAAGCTAATTGTTTTACTTCTTCTAGTTTTTCATCATTTTCTAAATTAGTTTCTGCCCTAGCTCCGTCAGCTAAATTATGTTTCCAATCTCTTGCTATTTTTTTATAAACATATAAAATTTCATTATCTAGAAAAACAACTCTATATTCACATTCAATTTCTTCAAAAGGACATATGCTAACACTTAAAAAATTCTCTCTAAATAATTCTTGTATTACTTGTATAGCTTCTGTTCTAGAATTCACAATAAACACTTGTTTTCCCTCGGAAGAGGTATTTGCTTTTACTACAAGTTTTTCTTGGTTAATCTTATTAAAAATTTCATCAACCTCTTCGCTTAAATTACCCGCAAATTCTCCTCGTCCTTCTCCATTTGGATTAAATAGTATATAATGTGTAAGAACACTAATATTATGATGTTTTAAAACTTCATAAGTAGCGTATTTATCATTTACAATATGATAGCAACTTGATGGATTCAAATCAAATGAGTTTCTAACAATATGACAAATTTTGCCATCTTTTCTTAATTCTCTTATCCAACCTAATGACAAAAAGCTTTCTTCTATTCCCTTTTCTTTACAAATCTCATCAATTAAATATAAATTCTCTCCTTGTTTCATATAATCTCCTAACATATTTTGCTAAAAATATTTATACTATTTTGTTTTATAAAATTATCATAAAAAGTTATTGTTAAAATTAATAATCCCGATAATAAAAATGTTACAACATGTACATTTTCAAAAAATGAAGATATACCAAATATAATAATGGTTACTATTACAATAAATAGAACGTCCCATAATATATTAAGGTTTTGCTTAACTACTGTATATTCGCTTGTCCAATGTAATTTTGGTCTTAGTATATCTATTATAATTGCACCGTAGCTAAAAAACAAATTACATAAAAATCCTATAAAAAACAATTCTGCTAAAAATACAAAACTTATTTCTTTTAATATTAATCTCATTACTACAAGAAATATTATAAGTGGATATAAATTTAATATAACACTAGGTGCTGCTTTATATCTACATTGCTTATATAGTTCAATTGGTATATATTTCATAAATATAGCATTTTCACCATCTCTTGAAATAGCAGTTACAGATATATAATTTAGCATATATAGAAAATTAATTACACATAAACAAATTGCAAAACCAGCAGTATTTTCTATATTTCCATTTATACTAGAAATTAAAGCAGTAATTTCTTCTGATTCTCCACTTCCCAACAAATTAAAAATTGGTATTCCCATTAACACTGGAAATAATATTATTGGTAAAATTGTATTTAAGAAAAATATTGGCGTTCTAAACAGCATCTTAAATTCTTTTGATATATACGCATTTTTAGGACTTTTCATTGTAAAAATATTTACTTTTTTAATAGTTTTACTATTTTTTCCTGAAATAATATTTGTCGCACTTCTTATATAAGATTTTGAAATTAATACTGCAACAAGCACATAAGCTGTTATACTTTCTCCTATAAGATACATTATATTTTTTACAGCCTCTATATTACCTAGTTCTGTAAGAGCTATCATACCTTGCTTTAATATAATGATATACTCTGAAATATATCTTGCTACTCCATTTATTTCTAGCAATTTATTGGCAAACATAAAATCAGTCATATCAGAAGTTTTTAACATAAATATTTGCATAGCTATAACAATTGCAAATGTAATAAATACTGTTAAATATTGAACTATGTCTTTGTTCTTTAAAAAATTTGTACATCTCATTAAAATTACTGTAAATAGTATTCCTAAAAGTGTTGGTATTACTGGTAAAGTAAGAAAAACAAATATTGCCATTACAAAAAATACTGGCTCTTGTATTGTTATAACACCATATACTGCAAAAGGTATTGCAAAAGTAATAAGTTGCATAACATATTCTGATATTAACATTACATTAAATTTTGAAAAAATTATTTGTATTGGACTTACAGGAAGCGGTAATAGAAATTCTATATCTTTTGAAAAATATAGAATATTTAGTGAAGATAAAATGCTTTTACAAAAAGCAACTGCAACAGATATTAATAGGCATAAGCTTAAAAATACTTCTTCTTGATTCATTTTTTTCAAAACCATTATTAATTCTTTACTTAGAAATCCCATAACAACTGCAATATAAGCAATAGCTAAAAATAAAAAAATATTTTTCAAAATTGTTTTGAAATTTAATGTATCTTTATCTACATTTTTATTTAATGCATTTTTTAATAAAGTTTTTGTTAAAATTAAAGTTTCTTTCACTTCTAATTATTTTCAACCTCTATCCCTTCTTATTTTTCTGTCATTTCTAAAAACATTTCTTCCAAAGAATTATTTTCTTTAAATTGTTCTTTCATTTGTTCATAAGTTCCTACAAAAATAAGTTTTCCTTCATTTATAATTCCAATTCTATCACATAACTTTTCTGCAACTTCTAATACATGAGTTGAGAAAAATACAGTATTACCTTTTTTACTGTGTATTTTCATCATTTCTTTTAAGTCATAAGCAGATTTAGGATCTAAACCAGTAAGTGGTTCATCTAAAATCCAGTTTTTAGGACCATGAAGTAAAACACCAATTATTAAAACTTTTTGTCTCATTCCATGTGAATAGCTTTGAATTTGTTCATTTAAATTATCATATATTCCAAATTCTTTTGATAAAGTTTCTATTTTTTCTTTTCTTGCTTTACTATCTACTTTATAAATATCAGCAATAAAATTCAAATATTCAATTCCTTTTAGTTTCAAAAACATATCTGGGCTATCTGGAACAAATCCAAAATTTAATTTAGCTTCTGTTGGTTCATTCTTTATAGACTTTCCATCTATTAAAATTTCACCTTCATCAATTTTTAAGATTCCTGTAATCATTTTTATTGTAGTTGTTTTTCCTGCTCCATTAGGTCCTAAAAATCCGAAAATTTCTCCATCTTTAATTTCTAAATTTAATCCATCTACACTTTTTTTATTTTTTACATAAGATTTACTTACATTTTTTATTTCAATCATGTTAAATGATATTCCTTTCATATTAGAATACAATTATATATATTTAAATTGAAAACGAAGGATGACATGGAGCGCAGTTGTTTAAAACCTGTAAGAATGAGGTTAGGGAATCTCGTTACACGAGGACGCTGACCGAATGATGTACAGGTTTTAACTAAGCGCAATAACAGATCTGAGTTTGAAAATTTTAATATATATAATTGTATTCTATTTAATTAATATTTTAACGAATTAAGTCTAAATATGCATCTTCAAATATTTCTAAAAATCTAGATAAAATATCTTCTCTTGAAAAATCTGCTTGAAATTCTTTTTTTAGAGAAGTAGCAATATCTCCTAAATTTCCTGGAAATTCTTCTTGATTAACATTAAATCCAATTCCAATAAAAATTTTCTTTGCAATATTACCTTCTATAATACTTTCAGTAAGTATTCCACCCATTTTTTTGTTTTTATACATTACATCATTTGGCTTTTTTATTTGAAGAGTGATTAAATATAACTCTCTTACTGCTTGTACTAAACTTTCAGCAATTACAGTTGTAAGAAGATCTAGTTTTTTTATATCGCAATTTGGAAAAAGAACAAAACTAAAAGCTAGATTATCATTTTTTCCAGTGTACCATTTTCTTTGATGTGTTCCTATCCCTGCTGTTTGTCTTTCTGCAAAAACGATCTCGCCTTCTTCTACTTTTTCATTTCTTACATATTCTTGTGTTGATGAAATAGTATCAAAATATTTAATTTTTTTACCTAAAAATTTAGTATGTACATCTAGTTGCATCATAAATACCTTTCATAATATATAATTATTTATTATAACTTTTCAGCAAATCTACAAGAATGTGCATGGCAAATAGCTATTGCCATACTATCTGTAATATCATCCAATTTTGGTACTTTTTCTACTTTTAAAATGGATTGTACCATTTTTTGGACTTGCTTTTTTTCAGCTCGTCCATATCCTACAACTGCTTGTTTTACTTGCAATGGTGTATATTCAAAAGTAGGAATTTGATGTTGATATCCTACAAGAACGACAATACCTCTTGCTTGTGCAACATTTATACCAGTTTTTATATTATTGTTAAAAAACAATTCTTCAACAGACATGGCTTCTGGTTTATATTCATCTATTATTTCACTTAAATCATCATATATTTTAGCTAATCTTTCTGGAAAGGGTGTTTTAGCTTTGGTTTCAATCGCTCCTGATGTAATTAGCTTAAATTTGTTTCCGACATAATCTATTACACTATATCCAGTAATAGCAAAACCTGGGTCAATTCCTAATATTCTCATTTTAAAATATATCTCTTCCTTATTTAATATTATTAGAATTTCATTATAGTTATTGTATATAGTATATGTTTTTCCATGCTCCCCATCTTAACAAACTGTAATTCACTTCGTTCATAACAGTTTATAAAGCGGTCCCCACAAGTCCATTACAAAACACATACTATATACATAACTATAACAACATAATTAAATTTTAAAAATATAATTAAAATTATTTTGTAACTATTTTTAAAATTTCTGATACACTCCAAGCTTGACTACATGTTCCACCTGGCAAATATGGTGCTTTTGAATTATACAATTCTGAAATACTTTGTACTGCTTCTTCACCATTAATTTCTTTTTTAAATGTTGAATAAACATTGTCTTTAAAAATATTATATCTATCTTGCATAAGTTTTTTCTCTTTTGAATCTTTTTCAGCTTTTATCATATTTTCAAACGCATCTGAATATAATCCTAAAAGCCAAACCCATGCAACACCTTGATGATAACTCATATCTCTTTTAAAACTATCTCCCTCATATTCAGCAATATATCCATCATCCAATCTAGATAATGTTCGTAATCCATATCTAGTAAGCAATTTATCTGTAACAGTATTGAAAACATTTTTTGCTTTTTCTGTATTTAAGCTCATTATTGGATATGTTGTTGATAGTGCAAATAATTGATTTGGTCTTATTTTATTATCTCCTAAAACATCATATAAACATTTTCTTCTAGAATTATAAAAACTCTTATTAAAAGCTGTTTTACATCTTTTAGCTGCTTCTTTGCAAGAAGAGGCAACGTCTTCTTCACCAAATTTTTTAGCCAAAGTTTCTAATGTTTTTAAACTGTTATACCAAAGTGCATTTATTTCAACTACTTTCCCATTTCTTGGAGTTACAACATAATCACCTATTTTTGCATCCATCCAAGTGTTTTGTGTACTTGCAGTTCCAGAAACAAGCAATCCATCACTATCTAAATAAATATTGTTGTTATCTAAATTAGTTCCTTGACTATAATTTGTAATAATATCTTTTAATTTTTCATATAACTCATCCCTTACAAAATCATAATCAGAAGTATATTTTAAATATTTATTTACTTGTTCAAATAACAAAAGTGATGCATCAACACTATTATACATTGGTCTTCCATCAAAACCAGAATATCCATTAGGTACAAGTCCAAATTTTATATCTCTTGTAAATGTCCTAAATACTTGTTTCGCATCTTCAAATCTTTTTGTAATAAGAAGTAATCCCTCAAAAGCAATAAAACTATCACGACCCCAATCCAAAAACCAAGGATATCCAGCTAAAATTGATTTTGTTCCAAAAGATGGTCTATCTATAATAAAAGTATCTACTGCTATTAATAAATCTTTAACAAAAGCATCATATTCCTTATCTTGCTTATTTTGTTTATTCTTTAATAAACCAGCATCTTTAATTGTTTTTTCTATTCTTTCTGTTTCTTTCTGTATTACTTTTTCGCCATCTATTATCTCAACATTGTCTTCCAAAGAACCAACAAAAGTAATTGTTTTAGTTGTTTCTGCTGGAATATATACTTCGTATCTTCCAGAAACAGCTAAATTTTCCTCTGGCATAAAACCTCTTTCATCTTCTTTTAAATAATATATATTTTCAAAAGTATCATTTTTATGTTCTATATATTCTCCATCTGTTAAATATGTATATATTGGAGTATGTGAATTGCCGTCAATTTCAAGTCTTACTTTTCTTCCATCTATTTTTTGAGAAATATTATAATTATGTCCTGTATTCATTGCATGAAAATCTCTGAAACTTACTATTGGTGCTAAAACTAATTTTACATCTTCTTTGTTAGTTTTAATCTTATATACAACAACAACCGTATTTCTTTTATATACCATTGAAATTTCTTTTGAAATAGTTACATCTTTAACTTTATAAGTAAATTTAGGAAGATATTCTTTTTCAAAATGTTCTAAATATTTATATCCATGTGCTACATAATTTTTGCATATATTAGTATATAAATCAAATTTTTCATTTCCAATATAAATACTTTCATCTAATTTTGAAATTAAAAGATGTCTTCTTGCTGGTGGTAATAATGGAGCTACTAATAATCCATGATATCTTCTAGTATTTGCACCAATTACTGTGCTAGAAGCAAATCCTCCAATTCCATTTGAAATAATCCATTCTTTTCTTATAGCATCTTTTAAATCTAATTGTTTCTTTCCTAATTTCATTTGTACCTTAAAATTCTCCTATTTTCTTTTTTTCTTTTTCTTGTTTAATTCTTTCATATTATTATTCATAGCTTTTCTTTTTGCTTCCATGTCTAATTTTTCTTTTCTAGCTATTTCATTAGCTATTTTTCTGTTTTCAGCTATTTTAGCATCTGCATTTTGAATCGATTCAACTCTATCTTGATATTTAGAAGCAAATTTACTTTTTCTTCCTTTTTGTTTTATTTTTGAATCTTCTTTTGGAGATTTTCCTTTGTTTTTTAAAGCTTGTTTAGCTTTCTTTTCTTGAATTTTCTTTTGCTCTTTTAATACAGAATTTAAAAGTAAATATTCTGTCTCATTTTGTTTATCTTCAAATTTTAAATCATTACATATAAATTCTATAATTGTTGAAGCAATAATATCTGAATTATGTATAATTTTATCTTTTTTTACACAAGACATATTTCTTTCTATTACTTTAACTCCTAGATTTGAAGTTTCAGAAATATTTGCTTCTACAATATCACTACCTTCTCTATTGTAAATTCTAACAAATTCTGGCATAACCTCAGCAGTATCTGCAAGAACAATGTCAAATACATCTTTTCCAGCATGTGCTTGAATTGCCTTAACATGGTCTGCTAATGTATAATTGTCTGTTTGTCCTTGTTCTGTCATAATGTTAGAAACATACATTTTAATAGCTTTACTTTCTTTTATTGTTTTTGAAACATTTTTTACAAGTAAATTTGGTATAACATTTGTATATAAACTTCCTGGTCCTATAATAATCGCTTCTGCTTCTTGTATAGCTTCTAATACACCAGGTGCTGGTTGACAATTAGATGGTGAAATAAATATTCTATTTATTGTTTCAACCTTTTCAGCAACTATTTCTGGAATTCTGTCTTTTTGTTCAATAACAGTTCCATCATTCAATTCTGCACAAATTGTAATTTCGTCCAAAGTTACTGGTATAACTTTTCCTGTAATATTTAATACTTCTGTACTTTTTTGAATTGCTTCTGAAATATTACTATATAATTCATTCATACCTGTAAAAAATACATCGCCAAAATTTAAACCATTCAATCTTTCATTTGTAAATTTTAAGCTCATCAAATTTCTCATCAATTCTTCATGATCTGACATTGCTATAATACTTTCTTTGATATCATTTAAAGGCAATGAATCCAATGCTTTTCTTGATGCGCCAGTATTTCTTCCATAATCTGACATAGTTACTATTGCAGTAATGTTATTTGTATATTTTTTCAAGCCTTCAATTACATTATTTAAACCATAACCACCACCAATAACAACAATTTTAGGTCCTTCTTCATAGACTTTTTTGTTGAATATTAAAGATTTAATGTTTACTTTTGCATTTTGACCTTTTTCTGTGTCATCATTCGCTTCTATTATAAGTTCTAGCAATCTTCTTTGAATATATATAATTCCTACTACTATACATAAAAATCCAACTACAAACATTCCAATTACTTTTGCCAAAGTAACAAAATCTATTTCCTTTGTAACCAATATTTTAGCAAATGAATAGCATGTAAAAGCTATACCTATTAATATAACAAATATCCATCTTTTGATTTTTGTACTGCCTTTAAACCATTCTAAAAATGACTTCATTTTATTTCCACCTTTCTACATTCCTTCTCCAATTTTTAATACTTCTAATTCTATATCTATATTCTTTTCTTCTTTAATCTTTTGTTTGATATAATTAGTAAGTTCTAAAACATCTTTTGCTGTTGCATTTCCTAAATTAACAACAAATCCTGCATGTTTTTCAGAAACAGCAGCATCTCCAATTCTATATCCTTTAAGAGAACATTCATCAATAAGCTTTGCTGTAATGAACTCTCCTGCTCTTTTAAATGTACTTCCTGCATTTGGTAAATCTAATGGTTGTTTTTCAATCCTAGATTTCATGTATTCTTCCATTTTAGATTTGATTTCTTCTTTATTTCCATATTTTGCTTCAATAACTGTTTCTAATATAATTACATCATTTTTTTCTGAAAAAATACTATTTCTATATGAAAATTTATGTTCTGATAAATTTATTTTTTTTATTTTTCCATCATGTTCCATATATCTTGTATAAACAACAATATCTTTCATTTCTCTACCATAAGCACCTGCATTCATTCTTAATGCACCACCTATTGTTCCGAGGAATTCCAGATAAAAATTCTAAACCAGTTAAATCCTCTTTCAAAGCTAATTGCGCTAATTTTGCTACTGAATAACCACTTGAAATTGTAATTTCAGCTCTATCCTTCATTCTAACAACTTTAAAATCAGAAATATCTATTTTTATAACTATTCCTCTAATTCCTTTGTCAGAAACCAATAAATTTGTTCCGTTTCCAACAACTGTTAAAGGAATATCATATTTTTTCACTAATTCAAGAACAAATTTCAATTCTTTTGTACTTTGAATTTCAACAAAAAAATCCGCTGGACCACCAATTTTGAAAGATGTATGTTTACTCATTCTTTCATCTTTTAAAATTTGACTTCTGTCTATTTCTTTTTGCAATTCTTTATAAATATCTATCAATTTAAGTTCTCCTTATGTCAAATTATTCTACAAAGCTTGTTGTATCTTCTGTTTTTTCTGTAACTTTTCCTGTATTCATTTTAATATATAAAGTTTGACCTTGTGAAGATTTTTGCTTTGTTTGATTAAAAACTTCTCCTGTGTAATAATTTATAATATATGTATGATTTGAATTTAAAATTTCTAATTTTTCTAATGCTTGTGGATTTAATACAAAATATGATTTATATCCAACTGCTTCACTATCTGATAAAGCCCATGTTCCTGTTGGAAGCGCTTCTGGATTACTTGTAGGAGTTCCAATAAAATTTTGTGGTATTTGAGTTGAACCTTCCTTTATGTATCCAAGTTCCATTGCTTTACTGTATTCTGTAATTGTAGCTTGACCTACCATTTCAAGTTCAGCTTGTAATTTTCTATCTCTTGTAGAATTTATAGAATCCATACCTAAATTTATTGTTATTCCTGCTATCATTATTGTTATTATTATTGTTAAAATTAATGCTACTAATGTGATACCTTTTTCATTTTTTATCTTTTGCATACTATTCTCCTTATACTATCAAATATACTTTTTTATCTTATCATTTTTATCTGTTTTTTTCAAGGTAAATATATAAAATGTAATATAAAAAAACGGATACTTTTAAAGTATCCGTAATATATTCTATTATTATGCAACTTCACGAATTTTAATGTCTCTAACGTGATTAATTTTTTCCCATTTAGTATTAGGATTTATTAAACATTTAATATTAATTAAAATCCAAGATCCCATGAATAATGGATAACATAGCAATCCAAGCCACATTGGTTTTATATCTCTTTTATCCAATTTCATAATTATAACTGCTATAATTATTGGCATTATAAAAGTTGTTGCTAAATATCTTACTAAACTTCCTATAAAATCAAAAGTTGTCATTTCATTACCCATAAATAGTAATGCGTTCATAACTAAAAGTAATAGTGTTAAAATCATAATTGGTATTCCAAACATATATAACAAACCATCAAAGTTCATAAGTGTTTTATGTTTTACTACACCATTTGCTAAATCCTTAGTATAGTATTTCATACATTGCAAATGCCCTACTGACCATCTTGATCTTTGTGACCAACTTTGTTTAAAAGTAATCGGTTGTTCATCATAAACAATTGCATCAGTAGACCAACCTACTCTTCTACCTTCTATAACATTCATAAGAGAAAACTCTATATCTTCTGTTAAAGTAATTGTTTGCCATCCATTTGGTTTTACTAAATCAAATTTTACCATAAATCCTGTTCCATTAAGAAGTGCTGATAAACCTAAATTATACCTAGCTAAATGGTAAAATCTGTGCATCATCCAATAGAAAATTGCATATCCTGCTGATATCCAAGAATCATTTGGATTTTTAATGTCTCTATATCCTTGAACTACTTCTTCACCTTGGCATAATTTTTTATTCATATTTTCCAAGAAATTTTTGTCTACTATATTATCTGCATCGAATACACAAAAGGCATCATAGTCTGCATTTTCTTCAATTTTTTGCTTTAAAAACCAATTTAATGCAAAACCTTTTGTTTTATGATTTTCATCAAATCTTTTTAAAACAATTGCTCCTGCTTCTTTTGCAACTTTTGCTGTATCGTCTGTACAATTATCTGCTATAACATAAATATCATATTTATCCTTTGGATAATTTTGAGCTTGTAAACTTTCAATTAAATTTCCAACTACCATTTCTTCATTGTGTGCTGGAATTACAGCCATAAATTTGTGTTCCTTGTCTATTTTAAGTGGCTTATCTTTTAATTTTATAAGTGAACAAAAGCTTACTACCATTTGATATAACCAATAGATAGTTATTATCCATATAATTGCTTGTTGTAAAAGATATAAATATCTCATTTGATTCTCCTTTTTATATACTTTTATTACTACACTTTTTATATTATACCATTTTATAAAAATAATTTCAAGAAAAACTTTCCATTTTAATAAAATCTAAATAAATCTCCTTATGGACTTGTCCGTAAGGAGATTTCATTTTTATTCTGCATCAGCACTATATAAATCTTTTCTTGTTAAATTAATTCTTCCTTGGTTATCGATTTCATATACTTTAACAGTAACTTCATCTCCGATTTTTAATACATCTTCAACTTTATTTACTCTTTCATTAGAGATTTTAGAAATATGAAGTAATCCTTCTTTTCCTCCACCTAAATCAATGAAAGCACCGAAATTCATTATTCTAGCAACTTTACCAGTATAAATTCCATTTAATTCTATTTCTCTTGTAATTTCTTCTATAATAGTTTGAGCTCTGCTTGCTCTTTCACTATCATCTGAATAAATAAACACTGTTCCATCTTCTTGTATATCAATTTTAACACCAGTTTCATCAATAATCTTATTTATAGTTTTTCCTCCGCTACCTATAACATCTTTGATTTTATCTGGGCTTATTTTCATATTAACAATTTTTGGAGCATATTTTGATAATTCTTTTCTTGGTTCTGCAATTTGTGGAGCCATTATTTCATCTAAAATATAAGCTCTTGCTTTTGCTGTTCTTTCAAAAGCTTCTGCAATAATTTCATAAGATAATCCATCAACTTTGATATCAACTTGGATAGCTGTAATGCCATCTTTTGTTCCACCAACTTTAAAATCCATATCTCCGAAAAAATCTTCTATACCTTGAATATCTGTAATTACTACATATTTGCTTGGATCATTTTCATCAGTAATTAAACCTGTTGAAATACCTGCTACTGGTTTTTTAATAGGAACACCAGCATCCATAAGTGCAAGAGTTGAAGCACATATACTTCCTTGTGATGTAGAACCATTTGAACTTAAAATTTCTGATACTACTCTTATGCTATATGGAAATTCTTCAACACTTGGTAAAACTGGAACTAATGCTTTTTCAGCTAATGCACCATGTCCAATTTCTCTTCTACCAGGTCCACGAGAAGCTTTTGCTTCACCAACACTATATCCTGGAAAATTATATTGATGCATATATCTTTTTGATTCCTCTGTATCTAAACCATCTAGTATTTGTTCTTCACTAACCATACCTAATGTAGCTATTGATAATACTTGTGTTCTTCCTCTTGTGAACATGCCACTACCATGAACTCTTGGGATAAGTCCAACTTCGCAAGATAAAGGTCTTATATCATAAATACCTCTACCATCAACTCTTTTGCCTTCTTCTAAAATTAATTTTCTAACAGTTTTCTTTTCTAATTTATATAAAGCATCTCCAATAGCTGATTTATCTTCTTCTGCTTTTTCTTCGCCAAATTTTTCTACATACCAAGCTTTAACATCTTCTGTTAATTTTGCTAAAACATCATCTCTTTCAATTTTGTCTGGTGTTTGAACATCAGTTTTCATTCTATCAGCAAATTCGTTAGCAATAGTTTCATAAATTGTTTCATCTACTGCTGCTGATTTGTATTCAAATTTTGGTTTTCCTATTTCTTCTTTTATTTTTGAAATAAATTCACAGATTTTTTTGATTTCAACATGTCCAGCTTTTATTGCTTCTAACATTGTGTTATCTGGAATTTCATCAGCACCAGCTTCTATCATAGCAATTTTTTCTATTGTTCCTGCTACTGTTAATGTTAATCTGCTATTTTTTCTTTCTTCTTCTGTTGGATTAATAACTATTTTATCATTAACATATCCAACTGCTACTGCTGCTGTTGGTCCACCAAAAGGAATATCAGATATTGAAAGTGCAGCTGATGCACCTATCATAGCACATATTTCTGGTGAACAATCTTGTTCTACTGATAATACTAAACAATCAATAACTACATCATTTCTTAAATCTTTTGGAAATAATGGTCTAATTGGTCTATCAATTGCTCTTGATGTTAAAATTGCTTTTTCTGATGGCTTTCCTTCTCTTTTTGTAAATCCACCAGGTATTTTTCCTACTGCATATAATTTTTCATTGTATTCTACTGAAAGTGGGAAGAAATCTATCCCATCTTTTGGCTCCTTTGAAGCTGTTGCATTAACTAATACTGTTGTTTCTCCATATTTTACTAAAACACTACCATTAGCAAGTCCAGCCATTTTTCCTGTTTCTAAAACAAGTGGTCTTCCTGCTAATTCCATACTGTAACTTTTAAACATTTTCTTTCCTCCTAAATATTTTTTGATATTTATTTGAAAATGTAACCTCTATAATATATTGCATCATTTCTCAATACATTATACAAGCTACCTTTTCCAAATAATTACCATAATCATTGTACTATAAATATATAAAAAAAGCAACAAAAAAATCTACTTTTAAATAAGTAGATTTTTATTTTAATTATTTTCTTAAAGATAATTTTTGAGCTATATCTCTATATCTATTTAAGTCTTTTTTAGCTAAATAGTTTAATAAATTTCTTCTTTTACCAACCATTTTTAAAAGACCTCTTCTTGAATGATTATCTTTTGGATGAACTTTTAAGTGTTCTGTAAGTTCAGCAATTCTTTCTGTTAATAAAGCGATTTGAACTTCTGATGAACCTGTATCTTTGTCATCTCTTTTATAAGTATTGATAATCTCTTGTTTTCTTTCCTTTGTCATTTTTTATCCTCCTATTATTTATATTTGCCATAAACTGAGCTTAAAGTAGGTATTTTCCTTAGCTAAGTATATGGTATTTAAGCTTTATTATTATACTATACTTTTTTTTGAAAATCAAGTGTTTTACTATAAAAATAACTATATTATAAAATACTATTGTAAATTCTTTTCAAAATTCCAACTATCTCTACACATATCTTCTATACCTTTTTTTGCAACCCATCCCAATTCTTCATTAGCTTTTTTACAATTTGCATAATAAATAGCTAAATCTCCTGGTCTTCTAGGTACTATTTCATAAGGAATTTTTATATTATTTACTTTTTCAAAAGTTGTAACTATATCTAAAACACTATATGGTGTTCCAGTTCCTAAGTTATATATAAATAATCCAGAGTCTTCTTTATCAAGCTTGTCTAATGCCTTAACATGCCCTTCTGCTAAATCTACAACATGTAAATAGTCTCTCATACCTGTTCCATCTTTTGTGTCATAATCATTGCCAAAAATATTTAATTTTTCTAATTTTCCAGATGCCACTTTCATAATATAAGGCATTAAATTATTAGGTATTCCATTTGGGTTTTCACCAAGCATTCCACTTTCATGAGCTCCTATTGGATTGAAATATCTTAATATACAAATATTCCAAGAATTATCAGAAAAATATAAATCTTCTAATATTTGTTCAATCATAGCTTTTGTTGTTCCATAAGGATTAGAAGTTTTTCCCCTTCCCATCTCTTCAACATATTCAGGAACTCCTGGATCTCCATATATAGTAGCTGATGAGCTAAATATAAATTTTTTACAATTAAATTTTTGCATTACTTCTAATAATGTAACTGCTTCAAATAAATTATTATTGTAATATTTTAATGGTAATTTTACTGATTCTCCAACTGCTTTATATCCAGCAAAGTTTATAACGGAATCTATATGATTTTCTTCAAATATTTTTTCTAAACTTTCAGCACTTCTACAATCTATATTATATATTCTAGGTCTTTTTCCTGTTATTTTTTCAATTGCATCTAAAACCTCTGTTTTACTATTAGAAAAATTATCTGCTATAATAACTTCTTTTCCTTCATTTAATAATTCTACTACTGTATGACTACCAATATATCCAGTGCCACCTGTAACTAAAACTGCCATTTTTCCCTCCTATTTATATCTTTATATCTATAATTCTATTATTTAATTTTTAGTGTATTTATCATATATTTCTTTTAAATGTTTTTTATTGATTACTAATTTTATTGATTCTTTCTCTGCAATTTCTGTATATACTTCTTCTAATATTGCTACTATTTTAGGATTCATATAATTTCTATCTTTTCTTGCTTTAAAATAACTTAATTGGTAATCTGGTTTCCAATCCTTTCCTTGATAAACAAGTCCAGCAGAAAGTGTATCGCATATCATTTCTACTGTGTATATATAAGGTATTACTGGATATGGCTCTGGTGCCATAGGATCTATCCAATATTCAAAATGATGTTTATTTCTTCCTTTATGATGAAGCCATGCCTTAGAATATCCTTCTGTTTCTTTACAAACTGCAAGTGGACTTCTATGTCCATGAAAATATTTTACACTCTCTATAAGTTCTGTTGGTGTAAATTTTGATAAATCATGAATTAATCCTCTCCAAGGAATGCCTGCCATACGACATAATTTGAATACCCACCATTTATGTTTTAAAACAACTTTCAAATGTTTAAAAAACTTCATTTTATCTATTCTCGCCTTCCTTTATATATGTATCACAATATTTTTTTATTGGACATTCATTGCATTTTGGTTTTCTTGCTATACATGTATATCTTCCATGCCACACAAATAAATGATTTGCATCATAATATGTTTCTTGTGGTAAAATTTTTAATAAATCCTTTTCAATTTTTTCTGGATCACTTTCCAAAGATAACCCTATTTTATTTGAAATTCTTTTTGCATGAGTATCTACTGCTATACCTTGTGGATTATTAAATGCTTCAAGCATTATAACATTTGCACTTTTTCTACCTATTCCAGGCAATTTTTGCAAATCTTCCATATTATTTGGAACAATTCCATTAAATTTTTCTACTAACATTTGACTACATGCTAATATATTTTTGGCTTTGTTTTTATAAAATCCACAAGGTTTAACAATTTTCTCAATTTCTTCTAATTTTAATTGACGCATCTGCTCTGGTGTATTTGCTATTTTAAAAAGTTCTGGAGTTGTTTTGTTGACTCTTTCATCTGTACATTGAGCAGAAAGCATTACAGAAATTGCCATCTCAAATGGACTAGCAAAATCTAAACTACATGTTGCTTCTGGATAATATTCTTTTAATTTTTTTATGATTTTTATTGCTTCTTTTTGTGTTTTCATTTTACCTCTATATAAAAAGAAATCCTGCTTTGGGATTTCTTTTCTTTTTATACAACTTCAACTTCTTCTTTTTTCTCTTTTTTATTTTTAAGTCCTGCAAAAATTAATCCCATACCTAATAATCCTATTATTATTGTAACGATAGTTCCTAATACAACTACTTTTTGTAAAATTGAAATTACTACTGCTACTAATATTGATAATCCATATACTTTCCAGAAATTATATTCCATTTTTTTAGTTACAATTGTAGCTATTGATACCGCAACAACTGGTAAACTTATTGCAAAAATTATAAAATATATACCCAAAAGAACAAATCCCATGCCAATTCCAAATCCAGTACAGAATAGTACAATTACTGAAACTGGAATTAAAATTGCTGCAAGTGCACCTTTTGTAATAGCACTAAAATAATGTGAAACTACTTTATCTGTTTTTTGTTTTTCTACAAATGGTTTAGCACATACTAATATGAATGCACAAACTAATGCAGAACTTAATATTGTAGATATTACACCAAAAACAACATTTTGTAAAGCAGAAGAATTATTTGTTTTTTCTTTGATTGGTGTATAATTTACATTACTTATTGTTACATTTGATGGTATTGTAGCTTCAACTTTTGAACTATAATTTAAAGCTCCTTCAATGTTTGTTGATTCACCAATTTCTAATTGATCAACAGTTAAATTAGCATTTTTTGCTATTACTGTATTTCCTATTTTTATAGTTCCTGCTACTGCATTTAAATTTCTTAAAATATAAGAATCACTATCTATTATAAAAACTGATGATGCTGAAAAAACATCTTGAAATGCTGATGATTTTATTTCTACATTAGCACATGCAAGATACATATTTCCAGAAATTCCTGTGCTATTCATTTTAACATTTTCAGCTGCTATGTAAATATTTCCATAAACAGTTACATCATTTAAATCTATATATTTTCCTGCTAAAAATAAATCTCCATAAACTATAACATTTGTTAATGACAATTGTTCTGATGAATAAAAAGCATTACCATCTATATTCTTAGAAGATATTGAGACATTTTCTTCTCCTTCAAATACATCTCCATCTACTGTTTCTCCAAGCATTGAAGCATTATCTCTTGCCCATTCTTCTGGTATAACATAATCTTGATTTTCTCCATCACCATCTGGTGTATCATTTATTGGCATAATACCATCATTGGCATTTGATTCTGCTGTATCTTCTTCTCCCACCAATGGTGTATTAGTTAATGTTTCAGCATCAACTGTTGGTGACAAAGTTTCTGTTGCAAAAGCAAGATTTCCAAGTAAAATTGTTATAGCTAATATGCTAACAAAAATTCTCTTTTTCATAAGTTCCTCCTAATTATTTTTTTAAATTAGATATTGCTTCTTTTAAATTTGATGAATTTAAAACATAGCTTCCTGCAACTAAAACATTCGCACCAGCTTGTTTAGCTTGTTCTACTGTTTCAGCATTTATTCCTCCATCAACTTCTATATCAATATCATAATTTTCTTGTTCAATAAATTTTTTTAATTCTGAAACCTTATCCAAAGTTTCAGGTATAAGTTTTTGACCACCTTTTCCTGGAACAACAGTCATAACAAGGACCATATGAACATAAGGTATATATTCTTTTATATCTTCAATACTTGTATCTGGATTTATTGCAATGGCAACTTTTATATCATTTTCTTTAATAGTATTGATAATTTCCATAGTTCTTTCTTTTGTTTTAGAAGTTTCTATATGGAAAGAAATATATTCTGGATTCAAATCTATATATTCATCTATAAATTCTTCGATATTTTCTACCATGAAATGTACATCTAAACCTAAATTTGTTATATGTGATAATGTTGTTGCATAATCTTTCATTAATTCTATTGTGTTTTTTTCTACAAATTTTCCATCCATAACATCTATATGGAACATATCTGTATGTGCGACTTCTAAATCATAGAAAGTCTTTACTGCATCTTCTTTTTCCTGTGTTAAAATTGAAGTTGAAACTCTTACCATATTATTACACCTTGCTACTGTGCTGTGACAGTAGCATCTCCTTTACTAAAATCAACTGTCTCAGTTTTCTTTGTTACGCCATCAACTAAGACTTTAACCTCTTTAACTCCTGTTGTTGAGAATGTTTGAGTAATGTTAGTTTCAGTTGGTAATTGTTCTTGATCATAAATAGTATCATCTCCAACTTTTATTGTAAGTTTTACTTTTTCTGGTTTAACTGTTTCTGTACTAACAACTGTATTTCCATTGCTATCTACTGTATTTGTTGAAACTGTTTTTGGTGTATATCCTGTAAGTGATGTTAAATTTACATTTACTGTAACTGTTGATTTTCTAGGTTGTTTATTTACAGTAATTGTAACTGTTGAAGCTTCTTTAATAACTTTTCCTGATGATACACTTTGATCTGTAACTACTCCATCAGATTTTCCAGCATTTTCTTCATATACAATTTCTGGAACTACTTTTTGTTCATTTAACCAAGCTGTTGCTTCTGCTTCTGACATACCAACTAAGTTTTTCATTGTGACATCAGCATATGCACTTCCTGAACTTACTTTAATTTTAACTGCTGTTGCAGCTGTTATTTCTTCACCTTCTGCTGGTTCAACAGAAAGTATTATTCCAGCTTCAACTTCTTCACTTGTTTCATCTACTTTTTCATAAGTTACTTCTAACTCATCTAATTGCTTAGTTACTTTTGTATATTCTTCACCAACCATTTTCTTTGGCAATGTAACTAATTTTTGACCTTTACTTATAACAAGTTCTACTTTTTCGTCCACATTTATATTAAAGTTTTCTTTATATTCTGGTTTTTGAGATACTACATATCCCTCTGGAATTTCATCATTATATTCTTCTTTAACTTCATAATTTTTGAAACCTGCTTCTTCAAGTAATGCTATTGCATCTTCCTTAGATAATCTTTCAGCATTATTATATCCAGCTACATTAGGTAAAACATTTTGTTCTGGTCTTGAACCATTAAATAATGCAAGAGTTCCAAATGTCACTGCTATAAAGATAAGAATACATACTACAATTGCTAAAATTACTTTTACTGCTGGGTGATCTTCTAAAAATTGTTTAAATCCACCTTCGTTTTCTTCATCATCTTCTCCAAGTTTTGGAGCATTTCTATCATTATTTTTCTCCATTTCTATTTCATAAATAGTTGGTACTTTTTGTGTTGGAGAATTTGCATTTTTTCTTGCAAGTACAACAAAATCTTCATTTGGTTTCTTTAATGCCATGCTTAAATCTTGTAACATTTCAGTAGCATTTTGATAACGAGTATTAGGATCTTTTTGCATAGCTTTTAAAATAATTCTATTTACACCAATTGGTATATTCTCGTTATATTTTATTGGTTCAACTGGTTCTTCTTGTACTTGTTTTAAAGCAACAGATACAGGTGTATCTGCATCAAATGGTACTTTACCAGTAAGCATTTCGTACATTACAATACCTAATGAATATATATCAGATTTTGCATCAGTATATCCACCCCTAGCATGTTCTGGTGAAAAATAATGTACTGAGCCTATTGTTGTTCCAAAAGCTGTTATTGTAGAATTTGACACAGCTTTTGCAATACCAAAATCTGTAACTTTTGCCATTCCATCTTCTGTAATTATTATATTATGAGGTTTTATATCTCTATGTATAATATTGTTTCTATGTGCAGTTTCTAATGCTGACGCAATTTGAATTGCAATATTTACTGACCATTTCCAAGAAAGAACACCATCTTCCATAATAATATCTTTTAGTGTTTTTCCTTGAATAAGTTCCATTACTATATAATATAGATTGTCTTCATTTCCTACATCATATATTGAAACAATGTTAGGGTGTGTAAGACTTGCAGCAGATTGAGCTTCTGTATTAAATTTTTTAATAAATTCACTATCTGTTGTAAATTCATCTCTTAAAATTTTAATTGCAACATATCTATTTAAAACATGACATTTTGCTTTATATACTGTTGCCATTCCACCATTTCCAATTTTTTCTAAAATTTCATACCTATTATTTAACATTTTTCCTATAAGATTCATAATTAATCTCTCCTCAAATTCATTTAAGTATTGTCAACTATTATAGCTGTTATATTATCTGTACCGCCTGCATCGTTTGCATTTTTTATAAGCATATCCACTGGTCTTTCTGGATTATCTAAAATTATTCTATATATGTCCTCATCTCTAATCATGTTAGTTAAGCCATCTGAACACATCAGTAGAATATCATCTTTTATAAATCCCTTATATATAACATCAGGTTCTACTAATGAATTACATCCTACTGCTTTTAAAAGCATATTCTTTCTAGGATGATTATAAGCTTCTTCTTTTGTAATTTTTCCTTCTTTTACAAGCTGGGCAACATAACTATGATCATTTGTTAGCTTTCTAATAATATTCTTTCTTATTCTATAAATTCTACTATCTCCAACATGACCTATAAAAACTTTGTTATTATAAATCAAACAAATGTCCAATGTTGTTCCCATATCAGAAATTTCTGTACTTTCCTTTGACTTTTCATACACAACAAAATTTGCATATTCTATTGCATCACTAAGTAATTTTAAAATTTCTTCTTTTTCTTTTAATATGTTAGGAAAATTATTGCAAATATAATTTTTCGCACTCATAACTGCTAAATTACTCGCAATTTCACCGCCTTTATATCCGCCCATTCCATCAGCTAATATAAATAGCTTAATTCCATCATTTTTATCTGATACGAAAAAACTATCTTGGTTCATTTCCCTAGCCTTTCCAATATCAGATTTTCCAAGTATCCTCAAAGTTTTCATCACCTCTTTTACTTTAAGTTCTGACGTCTTAATTGACCGCAAGCTGCATCAATATCAGAACCTAATTCTCTTCTTATTGTTGCAACAATTCCAGCACTATTTAAGTAATCTCTAAATTTTATTATATTTTCATTAGAACTTTTTGTATAAGCTCCATTTTCTATTTTGTTAATTGGTATTAAATTAACATGTGCAAGCATTCCTTTTAAAAGATTTACTAATTCTTTTGCATCATCTAAATTATCATTATTATCCTTTGATAAAGCATACTCAAAAGAAATTCTTTTATTTGTAACTTTTATATAATATTTACAAGCTTCCATAAGTTCTTCAATTGGATATGCATTATTTATTGGCATCATTTCACTTCTTTTTTTGTTATTACTACTATGTAATGATATAGAAAGTGTACATTGAAGCTTACTATCTGCTAATTCATATATTTTCGGAACTAAACCACTAGTTGAAATACTAATATGCCTTGCTCCAATATTTAAGCCTTTTGGATTGTTAATTATTTTTATGGCTTTCATTACATTTTCAAAATTGTCCAAAGGTTCTCCAATTCCCATAAATACTATATTGGAAATTTTAATATTAGCATCTTTTTCTATTGCTAATATTTGTTCTACTATCTCACCAGATTCTAAACTTCTAGCAAATGGTATACCAGTCGATGCACAAAATTTACATCCCATCTTACAACCAATTTGAGATGATACACATATAGTATAACCATGATGATAACTCATTAATACACTTTCAATTAAATTTTCAGCTTCGTCCTTTACATTAAACAAGTATTTTTTTGTACCATCAATCGATTCTAATTTTCTAACAATTTCAAATTCTCCAATTCTAAAATTATCAGAGAGTTTATTTCTTAAATCTATCGATAAATTAGTCATTTCATCAAAAGTTTGAACTCTATCACTAAAAAGCCATTTGAAAATCTGTTCTGCTCTAAATGGCTTTTCTCCCATGTTTTTTAGTACATCTTTTAATTCTTCTAAATCGAAATTTTTAATATTTGTTTTTAACATTTAAGCCTCCAAAGCTTATTTAGTCAAAAATATTATATCATAAAAGATTTTTTTTACAATATATATATTTATTTTTCTGAAACTTCTATTTTTTCAACAACATATCCTGCTTCATTTTGAAATAATACTTTTAAATTTTCTTTGTATGGCCACTTTTCATAGTCATTTAAACCTTGAAAGCTTACAGCATATTTCATATCTTCATTACTTGCTAATTCTTTAATATGATGCATTCTTGTGTCTTGAATAACATCTCTATATTCTAATTTATCACTTGAAAGTTCTGTTGTAACAGTTGCCCAACATCTTTCATTATATGAACCTGTCATTAAAACAGTATTATCAGCATTTGCATCTGGTAAATTTTCTCTAACAAAATTTGAAATTTCTTGTTTTGCATTATTGAAATTTAAAGTTGCTCTTGCAGAGCCTCTAAAATCACAATTTTCACAATAATACATTCCAATATAATTTGGTATAGCGTGTTTTGTACCTTCTGGCAAAATTGTACTAGCTTTTATTATAATCATAAAACATACAAATATTGGCCATATACTTGAATAAATACCAACTACATATTTCATTTTAGTTTTTTCTAAATATTCATTTATTAAATTAACTGTTACTGTAAGTATTACTACCCAAAGTATAAAATATGTTTTGTAAAAATAATATGGTGAACTAATAGCACGTCTCATAGCTATATACATAATCATATAGAAAGCACCATATAATAGTGCAAAAACATCTAAAAAGTCTATTTTTTCTATTATCTTTTTACTTTTTATTATCTTGAATAATTCAATTATATACAATATGCCAAAAGGAACATAATATACTATATCTCTCCATAATTCTTCATAAATTGCACCTGCATTTTTAATAGCATCAGACAAAGGTTTTTGTCCATTTATGAAATGTGCTGGAACCATAAAATAACATATTCCTATTACTGCAACTGCAAATAAAATAAAACCAATAGCTAATGTTGTACCTTTAAAAATTTTAAAGTAAGTTTTCCCTTCTTCTTTAAAATCTTTAAGCCAAGTATAAATACAAACTGCTGCAAAAACAATTGGTGCAAACAAGCAATATGAGAATATTAGACCTATTCCTGTTATCCCTATTAAGACAATAACAAAGTTTCTATTTATTTTCTCCTTACTATATAATAATGGTGTTACAAGTAACATTACAATTGTTGTAACCATACCAACTGTTAAGTATGAAAATCCATATAAATATGAATTGTATGGATAAGCATAAATATACAAAGCATAAAAAGCCATTGATAAAACAAAACCAAATTTCGTTTTTATTTTATCCATAACTATTCCATAAAATCCTAATCCACACATAAACATCATTAAACTTTCAAAAAATTCATAAGTATGTTCATAAGATATATTTCCATTTGATAAACTATTAACCACATGCATAAGTATTCCATTATTAACATATGCACCTGTTTGCATTATATTAAAATCAAAAAATGTTTTGTCTTCTACATTTATAAAAGCCATCATTGTATCTGAATAGTGTTTAGCTGCTCTGTAATGAATTGATGAATCTATTGCAATATGTACAATATCGCCTTCTTGAATTTTAACATCTTTAACAAGCATTATTCCAAAAATAATTAATATCACTAATAATCCTGCAATTTCCATTTTTGAAAAATAATACTTTTGAATATCTTTATTTTTTATAGCCTTAAATCCTAAAAGTGCTGCAAATGCCAAATTTACAATTGATAGCATTAGCATATTTGATGCAATAGCAAGAAGTCCAAAAAACATTGCTATTGCAATATTATAACTAATAATTGTAAGTATTAATATTATTAACCATTTCACAAAACTTAGTTTTTCTTCTGATTTTTTATATAGCATAAATGCTATACCTAAAATTATCATTGTTAATACGTATATAAAGTCCATTATTTTCGATTAAATTCCTCTCTTATTTCTTCAAAATTTTTCTTACTGGTACTTCTACTAATAATTCTATTATTCTTATACCATGTAATAATCTAAAAATCAATACTTGAATTTTATTTAATTTTGTGTATGTCGTATGATAGTACATTTTACTATTATACAGTTCTCTCATTTTTTTGAAATAATTAAATGACTTTCCTATTGCCTGACTTTCATAATGTCTAAAATTAATATTATTTAAACTATATATTTCATATCCTTGTTCTTTTAATTGCATTGCTAAAATATCTTCTTCATAAAATAAGAAAACATTTTCATCAAACATATTTATTTTATCTAAAACTTCTTTTTTTATTATAAAAAATGCTCCTGAAATAACTTCTACTTTTAATTCTGGATTTTTATAATCCTCTTCTAAATATTCTCCATCTCTCAAAACTTTATAAAATAATAATTCTGAAATTCTTGTAGCATGAACTATCTCTCTCTTTATAGTTCTATATTTCCAAGCACTTCTTCTTATAGCTTTTCCGTCTCCATTTAGCATTCTTGGAGCAACCATTCCTGCTTTTTTGTTTTCTTCTAGAAAACTTATACATCTTTTAATAGCCTCTTCTGAAATATCTATATCTGGATTCGAAATAGCATAATAATCATATTCTTCATTTTTAGATTTCAAATAATCGATTCCAAAATTATTACCATAAGTATAACCACCATTTTTTTCGGTTTGAATTACATCAACTTTTTTATTTTCAAGTTGTTTAAGTAATTCAAAAGAATTTTGTGGTTCAGTGGATTTATTATCTACAACAACAATTTTATCAATAATTTGATATTGTTGAACCTTTGTAATATATCTTTTAGTATCTATTATATCATTATAATTTACAACAATTAATGCTAATTTCATTGCTTTCCTTTCTCTACTTTATTTACTATAACCATTGTTAATATAGTGTACATTATAAATTGTAATACCAGTGTTGTTGCACATGAAATTGCTCCACCATGTATTCCAAAATTTTGCACAAATATCTTAGAACCCACTAACGCAATAATTGCTGTTATTATATACACTATAAATTGTGAAAATGTATTTCTCATAGTTGTTAGTACAACAAGATTTACATATGATATTGAATAGAATATATATGCACCAATTATTAAAGCTAAATCTAATCTATAAGCTTTTAAGTTTTCTCCGTAAATTATTCCTAATACTTCTGGACCTAAGAAATAAGCTGATAATACAGCAAATATTCCAAAAGCTACAACACACATTTTTACTTTTCTTACAATTGCTTTAAAATTTTTAAAATCTCTTATTGCATATAATTCTTTTAATTTATTCAAAAATGGTAACACAACAAATTGTGCAAATAACACCATGACTGTACCTGGCATTACAATATATCCATATATTGCTTGCAATTCTTCTGTTAAATATGAATCAATTGCATATTTTGGAGCATTTAATACATATATTCCTAAAAAAGAATTAGCAAATACAAAAAATTCACTTTTAAAAATCATTAATACATTATTAAAATCAACTTTTGAAGATTTATCAATTAGTTTATTTGAAATTAATATAAAATCAAAGAAAATTATTGTTGAAATATTCACAATAATCATTGATATACAAGCTAAAATTAAATCATGTGTACCCAAATCTATAATTAAAAATAATATAATTCCAATTAAAGATTTTATTGTAAGCGATTGACCTACTCTATAAAGTAAATCATTTTTTTGCATAATTCCATATATAATTTCAGAAAAAGCTTCTGTTGCTTTAAATATACAGAGTAAAATAAATACTGTTGTCTTATATGTTTGATACTGTTTTACTACTAAAAATCCAGCACCTAATATAATCATAAGTACGCAAGTTATAACTCTATTTAATATGTAATCTTTATCTTTTACTTTATTTTCTGTATCTGTTACTTGGCATAATCTTCCAGAATATAATCCTATTGTATATAAAATTAAAGCTGTTGAATATGCAATAGAAAAAATACCAGCATCATTCATTCCATTTATTCTAGTTACTATTATCAAATAAAATAATGAATTAAAAGAATTCAAACCAGTGCCAAAAGTATTCCAAATGAAATCTTTTGCAAATTTCTTATTTTCTGTTTTCAATTTTTTGCTCCTTAATTATAAAATATTATTTGAATATGAATTGTATTATATATATTAAAATTGTAAGCGAAGGACGGCATAAAATGAATACATCTACAACCTGTAAAAATGAGGTTAGGGAATCTCATAGCACTGTGAGCTTGCGAACATAGGTGCGGCACATGAGGGCGCTGACCGAATGATGTACAGGTTGTGTATGAATGTAATAACAGAGCTGAGCTGGAAATTTTGATATATATAATTCAATTCTTTATTATCGTCATAATATTACAATATACCTAGTAAAAAGAATATTCTTACTGATATATCATCTATCAATTTTCTTCTAATCTTTTTAGGATAAAATGCTTTTTTCAAAGCTTTAAAGAAATTATATTTTTCACCTTCAAAAGTATCAATTATTTTTTTGTCTTTATCAGATAATTGTTTGTAAAAAATATTTTTAAATATAGTAATTTGTTTTTTTATGTCTTTCATACCATCACCTAGTAGCAGTTTTTTTATTCTCCAAATCATAAGTGTTATTATGCCTTGTCCTTCAACTGTTGCATTAGTTTTAGCTCGTCTATATTTTACAGTTACAACATCATCTTGAACAACATTTCCAAATCCTGCACAAATCATATATGTCCACCAATCATGGAAAAAGCATTTTTCTGGGATATTGTTTATGATGTATTCTCTTGCTGTTTTATTAATTACCATTGTCATTCCTTGATTTATACATTCATATAATGAGTTTAGAAATGATGGCTTTTTATTTTTACTATCACCATTTCCTATAAAATTCATTTCAGTATCATAATAATCAACATTAGAAAATGCCATATTAGGTTTTGATTGATCTAATGCATCTAATGACTTAACTGCAAGTTCAATTTTATTTGGAAGCCAAATATCATCTTGATCTGCATAAGCATAGTAATCAGCATCTCCTCGTTTTAGAAGGTCAAAAAAGCTTTTAATAAATCCTAAGTTCTTTCCTTCTATCAAAGTAATTTCTTTATCAGATTTTTCAATATATTCTTTTATTATTTTTACTGTATTGTCTTTTGAACCATCATCTCTAACTATAAGTTCAAAATTTGTATATGTTTGATTTAATATAGAATCTATTTGTTCTCTTAAATATTTTTCACCATTATATGTTGATAACAATATTGCTACTTTACTACTCATAAGAATTCCTTTCTTCTTCCATCAAATTGCTCTATTTTACTTTAAAAATGAAAACATTATCTTCATGATATACTTCTTCAAATTCTCTATATCCTAATTCATTTATATCTCTATTTGATAGTATATAACTTATATTTAATCTTTTCAAATCTTTGTAATTCAAATTCCAAATTAGATAATCTGTTTGTTGAAGTATAATATTTGTTTCTTCATCAGTTAAGAAAACTGTATGATGAGCATATCTATTGTAGTTATATTCTTGCTCTTTTGCTTTATCTCCTAATAATTCCTCATAGAATTCTAAATTTGGATATACACTAGTTGAATTTAAAGTTCGTAATCCATTTGCTACCATATAATTGCTTACTGCAAAAGCACAATTTTCGCTTATCCAAATAGCATCTGGTTCTTTTTCTCTTATTTCCTGCATTTTTTTAGAAGCAGGTTTTTCATATATTATATCAGTAGTTCTTATTATTGGATTAACACATAAACCTGATAGCAATGCTGTAAAACAAGCTAGATATAAAAATGCTGTTTGACATTTTTGTTTATTCAAATTGAAAATCAAAATAAACATTGGAACAAATAAAGAGCTAGAAATTATAATTTTCACTATTGTTACATAATGTTCATCTGGTATTTGCATTGTAAGTTCTGTACTTGCTTTATAAATTACAAAAATTGATGAAATAATTCCTAATATAACTCCAATCCACCATTTCATAAATTTATCATCTTGTTTTATATTTCCCATTAAATATATCAAAATATAAATGTTCATAGTTCCCAATGCTAAACTTGCTCTATTAGCAGTAGACATTGTCATTAATGTTATTTTAGCTAACCATTCTGGAAAGCCAAATATACACCATATTGTCATAAAAGTAGAAATTATCAACATTGGTAATAAAAATATTACATTTTCTCTTCTTCTATTTCTAATTAAATAAACTGTTCCCAAAATCATTGGTATTGGGAAAAACGATAACATACTTGAATATTCACAAGCATTCAAACATTCTTTAAATGACATAAAAATATTAAATATATATTGGTATAGTATCGCACAAAATCCACCTGTTTCTGTTCTTGCGCCTGGATATGCAGTGTTCATTGTTGCAGATATTGCATCACCTGACATTACTAACCATCTAAAAACTAATAATCCAAAACATATTAGTGTAACTATAACAACTACTACATCATGCACATTTATTTTGTAATTTTTCCAATTTTTAAGTACAATCCATATTAGCATTGCAACCATAAAATATGCAAATGCAATTTGCCAAGGTGGATATAATACAAACAAGTATGATAATAAACCAGCAAGTATTCCAAATGCTGATAAATACTTAACATATCTTTTGTCTGTTTCTAAGAAGAGGTTAGCTAATACTAATATTATTTGTGACCAAATTAAACAATCTAAACAATACCACCATTGAACTGCTGATGAAAATGAAATCATAACAGCACCTAATAAAGATATTTTTTTGTTTTTATTAGTAACAATCATACAAAGTTCAAAAGCTCCTAAAAACATTGCTACTAATCTCACATACCAATAAAAGCTAAGTCCCATACTATTTCCAAATAATAAAAATCCTATTTGAAATGGTTTACCTAACATTAAAACGTCTAAAACTGGTGCATTTATAAGTGTAAACATGTCTGTTTTTGCACCTCTTAATGAATCTTGATAATATTCAAATTTATTTTCTCCAACACCTTGTGACAATATATAATCTGTTGAACTGGCCCACTCATCACTTCGAGCTTGTCTAGCTATACCAAGTAAAGTATGATATCTTCCTGTATCAATTCCTGGTTGAATATAAATATTATAACTAGTTATTGAAGAGCCTGAATACTTACCTATCATTACAAACAACAAAAAGGCACAAGCAAATTTGTACCTATTCTTGTATAAAAATTCATACATTGTATTTAATTTGATGATGAAATGTAAGAAAACTATCATTAAGCTAATTGCAATAAAAATAATTCTATTTTTTGATGGAAAAGGTTCTATTATACTATAAACTTTGTATTCAAAAACAACTGCCAAAATAACTGCCATAACAGCTGAAATTATTAATTTTGTTTTTATAAAGTTATCTTTACAAAAGAACTTTTTTATTCTATCTAGCATATATCTCTCCTCTTTTGCTTTTTACCACTTAACCTCTAATTTTACTACATCAGTTAAAAATCTATTTACCCAAACATATACAATAGGAAGTTTTAATCTGTAAAATAAATGTACTCCCCAAATTGCTATAAATTTGAAACCTTTTGGAAAACAATGACTCATCTTAAAGAATTTACTTTTTCTCCAAGTTGGAAAGTTTTCATCCATATATTTTACAGCATCTTTTAAAATTTCTTTCATATTAGCTTCTTTATCATAAGAAACCATGTATATCCAAGAAATTCCTAAATGTAAAAACACCATAACATCTAGTACTTCTTTAAATTCATCATATATTCCTAATTTTTGTGCATTCTCTTTTGTTACTAAAAAATATTTTTTCAAGTTTTCAATATCCTTAGTATTTAAAGAATGTATTTGAGAACTTGAACGCAAGTAATAATGATATAAAACATCTGGAATAAATGTTAATTTCTTAACTCCGCTCATATAACTATGTATTAAAAACAAAGTATCATTACATCCTCTGAAAGGTAGAAATTCTAAGTCTTTTACAATTTCTCTTCTATATATTTTGTTCCATAATGATGGATTTGCATAAACAATAAAATCGTCATTAAAATCTACTTCTTTATTCATTGTTCCATATTGTGTCATTTCAACAGATACTGTTTTGCCTGTATCTAAATCTACTCTATCATATCCAGAAAAAGCGATGTCTGCACCATTTTTCTTTGCTGCTTCATAAAGTTTTTCTGCCCATGTAACTTCTGGAACATCATCACTATCAATAAATCCTACATATTCACCAATAGCTTGTTTTAAACCATAAGTTCTAGCTGACCACTCTCCACCATTTTCTTTGTGAAAAGTTTTTACTTTGTTTGGATATTTTGCTTTATAATCTTCTATAATTTGTGGTGCTGAATCTTTTGAACCATCATCAACACATAAAATTTCTATTTCTTCTAATGTTTGATTAACCAAAGCATCTAAACATCTTGGAATATATTTCTCTAAATTATAAATTGGCACTACTATTGAAACTTTTACTTCGCTCATTTATTTTCTCCCGTTTTTTAATTCTCTTTCACAATCTATAAGTCTCATTTCAAAGTTTTGTCTTGAATTTTTAATTATATTATCAAGTGTTAAACCTGTAAATAAAGATTGTAATGTACAAATAAGTAATAAGATACTTACTAAAATTGATGGTACTCTTATTTCTCCTGATTTAATAAACACAATTATTGCTGGTATTAAAAATCCAAGTGCTACTGCTGCTATAAAAAATGATACAATTGAAAAGAAACTAATTGGCTTATAATTTTTATAGAAACCAAAAATTGTTTTTATTACTTTAATTCCATCTGGTATAGTATTTAATTTTGATGGGCTATCAGCTGGTCTATCTCTATATTCAATAATTACATTTTTTACTTTTAAATTTTTGTCTAAACAGTGTATTGTCATTTCTGTTTCTAATTCAAAACCTTTACTCATAACTGGAAAAGTTTTTACAAATTTATAACTAAATGCACGAAGTCCTGTCATAACATCTCTTATATCACTTTTATAAATTCTATTTATTAAAGCTCTTACTGTAACATTTCCAACATTATGAAATGGTCTTTTATTTTCCTTAAAATATGTTGATGAAAGTCTATCTCCAACTACCATATCAACATTTTCTTCTAAAACAGCTTGTACCATTTCTTTGGCACTTTCTGCTGGATATGTGTCATCTCCATCTACCATAATATAGCACTCTGCATCTATTTCTCTAAACATGGTTCTTATAACATTACCTTTACCTTGTCTAGTTTCATATTTTACAATAGCTCCTGCTTCTTTTGCAATTTTATCTGTTTCATCTTTTGAATTGTTGTCATAAACATAAATCTTTGCTTCTGGTAATTCCTTTTTGAAATCTTCTACAACTTTTTTTATTGTTTTTGCTTCATTGTAGCAAGGTATAAGTACTGCAATTTTATCCATTTTTTTCTCCCTTTTTATATTTTAATTATATTTTTACATTATCAAACTAAATATATATTATTTTATGTCGTTCAAATCTGTTACTGCGTTTGAACAGAACCTTTACATTATTCGGTTAGCGCCCTCATGTACCACACCTTGTTCGCAAGCTCACGGTGTTATGAGATTCCCTAACCTCATTCTTAAAGGTTCTAAATGTTCACACTACGTGCCATCATTTCACTATATAAAACAATATTATATTTAGCTTGATATAAAAATTTTTATTAATATATAATTTTATAAATTACATAATTTTCATCTTTGTATAACTCATTTAATTTGAATTCTTCATTATTTATATCATAAGGTTCAAATTTAGCAGATCTTACAATATAATTTACACCCAAAACTTTTATATCGTCATAAGTCATAAATATTCTTATAACATCTGGTGCTAAAAGTTCAAATTTTGTTTCTTCTTTATTATCAACCAAAGTTATAAATATATGAGCATATCTATTATAGATATCTTCAAATTTGTGTTCTTCATCAATTTTGCTCCATAAATCTATATTTGGATAAACACTTGTTGAATTTAAAGTTTTTGCTCCAACCATCATAGGCATGTTTATTTCTGGAAGTCCTATTTCTATTAAAGCCCACATACCTTCTTCTTTACTATCTATCTCTTCTATTTGTTTAAGTAATGTATTGTCTTCTATTGCTGAAACACCACTTCTAATTGGATTTACTAATCCACCTATTAATATCATAAACAATACAATTACTGTGAAAAATGTTTTCTTTTTTTGGTTTGCCATAAGTACACTGTAAAATATAAGTGTAAATGCCAAGGCTAATACTATTGCAATAACCTTTGTAATAATAAGTGGATAATAGTATTTAGAAATTAATACACAAATTATACTCAAAATAGCTGAAATAACTATTGCCCATTTACTTTTAAACTTAAATTCAGTATTTGACAATACTCTAAATAACATAAATATATTTAGAAGTCCAAAAACTTGATAAACTCTTCCATACCATGTCCTTGAAAAAAGTGTTATCTTAGCTAACCATTCAGGCATTGCAAAAATATAGTAAGCATTTAATATTAATGCAACAACTAAACACATTGTAATTAAAATGTCTTTTTTCTTTTCTTTTAAAACATATATAGCAAGTAATATTAAAACTACTGGCCATAAATCCATCATAACAGTCATATCACAAGGATTATCTATTGAAGTTAATATTGTTAATAGTGAATTTACGATAAATCCTATATAGACTTTTAAACTGCCCTTTTCTAAAACTATTCTTTTGCCTGGATATACAGTATTTAATGTAGCTAAAATAGTATTCCATGATTTCATCAATATTCTAGCCATTAATCCTGCAAAAATAATACCTATAATCAAAAATGCTAAAACATCTTTTTTTGTTATTTTAATGTTTTTTCTATTTTCTATAATAATCCAAATTAAAAACGGTACAAATATATATGCTATTGGTATCATCCAAGCTGGATAAAATGTAAGTATAAAAGTGCCTACACAAATTGCCATTACAACCATATATAGAGTTTTTAATTTAAAATTATCAGATTTTAAATATTTGTCAAAAAGTACTAGTCCTACTTCTGCTGCAATTATCATCTCCATTAAACTATTAGTAGCATACCACCATTGAATTGTTGGTGAAAATACTATCATTGTAGCTCCTATAAATGACAAACTTTTCTTTTTATTAGTAATTAACATTAAAAATTCGAATGATGCTAAAAATAATGCTAAAAATCTTGCACACCAATAAAAAGACAATCCTATACTTAAACCAAATAATATATATCCTATATGAAATAATCTAAATATTATTGATGCATCTCTTACTGGTTGTCCATATACAATGAACATATCAGAATTATATCCACCTCTAATATTTGAATTAAAATACTTATAATCATTTGCTTCTTGTGCAAAAGCCATAGGTGTTGAAACTGCCCATTCATCAGAACGAATAGATCTAGATGTACCAGCTAAAATTCCAGTGTTTGAATTATATCCTGTTACACTATCAATACATCCCATGCTTGAACCATTTATTTGAAATATCATACATACAGCTAAAATAATTAGTGCTATTAAATATCTTTTTCTATAAATAATATCTAACCAGTCTATGCCTTTTCGATTACAAATATAAATTCCTAACAATGTAGCTAAATATAATATCTCAAAAAAAATAATTCGACCAATGCTAATATATGAAAATATATTTCTTACAAGTTCACCTAATGGAACTGTTCTTCCAATTACAACAATTACAGCTTCTGTAATAAATCCTGCAAAAATTGCAAATAAAATCCATAGTACATTTTCTCTATATGGATTAGGAGTTCTTTTCTTCATCTTTATTTGCTCCCTTTTTGAATATAAAAATCTTACTGAATATAAAATTTAAAATCATTACTACTATATTAGTAACTATTTTCATTAAAACATAATTTAATTCCCAATATACAACAGTTACTCTCATCATTAAAATTTCTACAACTGCTGTTATAAGCCTACAACCAATAAAAGATGCCATCTCTTTTAATAAAGCTTTTATTCCTTCTGTTTTAGAATCAAAAACAAATAATTTATTAGTTACATAAGCAAAAGCCATTGCTAGTCCAATACCTACTGCATTGCTAAGATCTGATCTGCTTTTTTCTGGTAAAGTTTTAAATACAAAATAGTAAAACAATGAACTAAATACTATATTTACTAATGTTGCCAAAGCACCAAAAACTATGTATCTCATACCTTCTCTATGGTCTTCATATATTTTAGCTAAAAATCCTAAACCAATTTTTTTAAGTATATTTAAAAAGAAATTTTCTACTTTTTCTAATAATTCAATTGCCATTTTAATATTTTATCTCCTCTGGTTCAATAGAAAAATCTACTTTATTTCTATCGAAATTTCTATTATAGTATTTATCTGGTTTGCTTAATACTCTTTTCCATTTATTTTTAAATTCTTCTGCTTCTTTATCAAATCTTGCTTTTTTATTTGAATCTAAGTCATCATACCCTCTTGTTTTAGATTCAAAATGGTATAATTCTATGTATGGATTATATACTATTCGATAGCCTTTTTCAAGTATTTTTAAGCAAAAATCGACATCGTTAAATGCAACTTTAAACTTCTCTTCATCCATATATCCTACTTCTTTATAAATACTTCTTCTTGCAAATAAGCAAGCCCCTGTAACTGCTGATACATTTCTCGTTATTGCTTCAAAACCATAATAAGCATGTTTACCATATTCTAAATTAACTAGTAAAGCTCCTGCTGTTCCTGCAATACCAGTAGCAATTCCAGCGTGTTGCAAACTTTTATCTTTATAATAAAGTCTTGCTCCAATAGCTCCAATACTCTTTTGTTGAGCATAACCTATAAAAAGCTCTAACCAATTTGGAGTTATTAGTTTAGTATCATTATTAAGTTGAAGAATATAATCTCCATCAGTATTTTCCACTCCAAAATTTATAATTTTAGAGTAATTGAATTCTTTTTCTTTGTATTCTAAAATCTTTATTTTAGGATGATTCTTAATTTTTTCATAATAATCAAATGTACTTTTGTTCTCACTATTATTTTCAATAATTACTATTTCATAGTTATTATAAGTAGTTAATTTTAATATTGATTTTATACAAGTTTTTAAATATTTAATTCCATCTTTATTTGGAATTAAAATCGAAACTTTCGGATTTCCAACTATGTCATAAGTTATTTTATATACTCCTGGTATATCTTGACCATTCTCTACTTTGCCTTCTAATCCTATCCTTCTTATATGCGATTCTACTGCTCTTCTCCCAGCTTCAAACGCATATGGTTTACTATCAGCATTATCAGCAGTAGAGCCTTGTGATGCTCTCCAATGATATAAAATTTTTGAAATATGTATTATACTTCTTGAATTTTCTACTAATCTTAAAACTAAATCATAATCTTGTGCGCCATTAAAACCTTCATCAAACATTCCAACTTTATCTAAAAGTTCTTTTTTGAACATTATTTGATGTGTTATATAGTTATGTACAGATAATGTTTCAGGAGAATAATCTGGTTTAAAAAATGGATTATATCTTTCTCCATTATCATTTATCTTATCTTCATCAGAATACATAAAATCTGGTTCGTTATCCTCATTTATTGTTTTTACAAATTCAAAAAGTGAAGTTGGTGCAAGCAAATCATCATGATCTAAAAGTGTTATGTATTTTCCGTTTGCCATTTTTAAAGCTTCATTTGAATTACCAGAAATTCCTTTATTTTGATTTAAAAATTTATAAAAAATTCTATTGTCTCTTGAAGCAATGCCTTCAAATTTAGGATTTTTTTCACTACTACCATCTGCTAAACAAAGTTCCCATCTTTTATAAATCTGATTTTGCATAGACTCTACTAATTCTTCAAAATATTTTTCATTAGTATTATACATAGGAACTACAACACTAATTAATGGCTCTTTATCAAAAGTAATTTGCTTCATTTTTTGAAGCTCTTTTTCATTAGGTTCATTATTAATCATCCACATTTTATATAATTCACTATCAGTATAAACTGGATTATCTTTTATACCTAATAATCTTTTAAAACATTTTTTTACTGTTTCAAAAAAACCATATCTACCAAAATAATATTTAATTTGATTTAGTCTATGTTTTAAATTCACGACATTTTCAATCCTTTCATTTAATATGCAGTAATTATTGGATGTATCATCATTACTCTATCAACTATCAATTGCAAGCATAGAAAAGCTATTGTAATTACAAAATATATAATTTTAGCTTTTTTATTATCCATATTTTTAGTTGCTCTAAATGCAAAAAATGCAAATACTATAAACACTAAGAAACTTGATATTGAAACAAAATTGTTGGACAATTTTATAACTTCCATTTTCTTCTCGTAATTGCCACTATAATTATTTGCTGTACGCATTATAAATACATTAATAATAAATATTATAAAATTACAAGCAAGAGATAACACATATACTAAAAATAACATATAATCACCTTCTCTATATATGCTTAGAATAATCAACTTCTATTTTCTTTATATGATATTGTTCTGTATCTAAACTTAAATTTATATTATAATATGGATCTCCTTCATCTAAGAAATCGTGCCATCTTTCTTTAAATCTAGAAATTTCGCCTTGAAATCTTTTTATTTTCTCAGGAGTATTTTCTGTTCCTCTTGATTTTGATTCATAATGCTTAAATTCTACAAATGGATTATATACAATTAGATATCCTTTTTCTCTAATTTTCAAGCAAAAATCAACATCATTAAATGCCACAGCATAACCTTCATCCATATATCCCACTTCTTCATATACACTTCTTGGGTTCATTATACAAGCTGCTGTTACTGCACTTAAATTCTCTATCATGCTCTCTTTCGCAAAATATCCATGTCCATCTTTTGGAACTTCTTTAAATCTATGTCCTGCAACTCCACCAAGTCCTACAATAATTCCTGCATGTTGAATTGTATCATCTGGATAATATAGCTTTACTCCTACACCTCCAACATCTTTTCTTTGGCAGAAACCAAGCATTAATTCTATCCAATTTGGTGTAATAAGTTCAGTATCATTATTTAATTGTATAACATATTCCCCATCTGAATTTTTTACTCCATAATTAATTATTGCTGGATAATTGAAACCTGTTTCTGGATATTTTACAACTTTTATCTTTTCATTTTTTTCAAGTTCTTCATAATACTTAAATATTTCTTTTGATGTACTATTATTTTCAACTATTACTATGTCGTAATTTGTATATGTTGTTTTTTCAAGTAAAGATTTTATACAAACTTCCAAAATATCTTTTCCATCTTTGTTTGGAATAATAATAGAAACTTTTGGATTTCCTATTACTTCATAATCTGTTCTATATGTTCCGCCAACTGTTCCTGGTGTTACTGTACCTTTTAATCCTAATCTTTCTATATGATCTTGTATTGCAACAACTCCGTTATCAAAAGCATAATTTTTAGCATTACTATCTAATTTAGCTGTTGATTCACTATGAACTCTCCAATGATATAGAATTCTTGGAATATGTCTTATTTTATCTGGATCAGTAATTTCACTCATTCTTAAAAATATATCATAATCTTGTGCACCATCATATTTACTTCTAAATCCTTCTAATTTATCCATAAGTTCTTTTTTTAAGATACTAAAATGACAAATATAGTTTTGACATCTTAAAGTATCTGGCGCAAAATCTGGCTTGAAATAAGCATCATATCTGTCGCCTTTTTCTGTTATCTTATCTTCATCAGAATACATAAATTCTACATCTGGATGATTGTTTATACATTCTACAACAAAATATAAAGCATAATCTGAAAGCAAATCATCATGATCTAAAAGTGCCACATAATCTCCTGTAACCATTTTCAATGCTTCATTAGTATTTCCAGAAATACCTTCATTTTTACCTAGAAAATTATATTTAATTCTCTTGTCTTTTTTATAAATTTTTTCAAGTTCTTTATTTTCTTCTGGACTACCATCAGCTAAGCAAAGTTCCCAATTTGTGTAACTTTGTCTAATACAACTATCAACTAATTCTTCAAAAAATCTCTTTGGTGTATTATACATAGGAACTACAATACTAATTTTAGGATTATTTTTAAATTTGTGTTTTCTTTGCTCTGCAACTTGTTTGTCAAAAAGTTCATTTGGTTTAAACCAATCTATATATGAACCATAAGGATAATCATGTTTTATATATTCTTTATTTTTTACAACTACAAAACATTTTTTAATTGTTTTAAAAACACCATATTTTTTTACATAAAATTTAACTTGATTTGAAATATCTTTTAAATCCATTGTTTTTCCCTTTCATTCGAATTTTTTAGTATATGTTAATAGTAATATCTCCATCCTTTGCAACATAATTTGTTGCACCAATCTTTTCTATCCAAGAACGAGTTTTTAAAGTTTGCCATGGACCATTTGAAGTACCATCTCCTGGATCATTATTCCATAACCAATCTGGTGTTGGCCAAAAACACATCTTTGGATTTATTTCATTATATATTTTCTCACTCACACCAGCTTGTCCATGATGTGCCATTTGAACTGCATCTGCTTCAATCTCATCTAGATTGTTTTGTAAAAATTCTTCTTCATATTCTGAACCTAAATCACCTAAGAAAATCATACTTCTAATATTGTTTGAAACTTTTATAACTATACTTTGATTATTTCCTGGATTTTCAATATGTTCAGGTGACTTAATTTTTAAGATTTTAAAAAATAAATTGTCAATAGCAAATTCTTCTCTTAAATTAACTTCACGAACTTTATCTCTAATTTCTTCGCTATCTAATAAATCTAACATGTTTTTAATAGATTCAAATTTATCCTTATTATAAGTTTCATACCATTCTTCGCTATTAAAACTTACATATATATTATTTATTTGAACTTTTCCCGATTTAATAAGCTCAACTAATACTCCGTAATGATCATCATGTGCATGTGTAATAAACCAAGCTTCAACAACTCCACCTTTTTCAAGTATTTTTTCTTCAACATGTGAACTATCTTCTGGCAAACCACCATCTATGATAATCATCTTATTATTGGCAGTTTCTAACATATATCCCATTGAACGAGTAAGTTGTGGTTCAAATTGAGTAACTTTTATTCCATTATTATATCTTGTTCGTGTTCCAACCATTATACAAATAATTGTAACTATAATAACAAGTGCTATTTTGAAAATTCTTTTCATTTAAAACTCCTTATTTCTCTAACTTATGTACTTTTACTTGTGAATTTATTCTTACTATTCCAACTGTATTTTTCATTGTAGAAACCTCTATAAGTAAAGCATCATATTTTCTATTCAAAGCTTCTAATTCTCCTTTTAAGTTGAAATGTGTACAACTAAATGAAAGTGTATATTTTCCAGGAGCTATTGGAATTTTTTGTGTGAATTCTGCAATAACTACATCACCTTTATGAAATTCACCTGTTATAATTTTTTCGACATCAGAGTTTGTTCCAGCCATTTCTTTACCTTGAAAATCTTTTACTGTCATAGTAAAAATTGGATCTTTTACTGTGTCTTTAAACAAAACTTTTGATTTTAAAGTAACTACTTCATCATTATCTATAACATTAACAAGATTTCCTTCACTGTCAAATACACCATAGTCTATAACCTCAGCTTTGCCATTTCCATAATTAATTAATTTAGGATTTTCTTCCATTTTTTCTTTCCAAGTTTCTCCATCACCAACTTTTGTTGGTGTATATGGAAAATTGTCTGAATTTGCTTCTTCTTCGGGATTAATTCCTACAATAATTTTTTTATACTTTTCAACACCTGTTTTTACATCGCCATCATATATCTTTCTACCTTTTTCAATTACAACAGCTCTATTACAGTTTTTTAAAATATCTGCAACATTATGTGTTACAAAAAGTATTGTTTTTCCTTTATCTTTAAATTGCTCAAATTTCTTAAAACACTTTAATTGAAACGCCATATCACCAACTGATAAAACTTCGTCAACAATTAAAATATCTGGATCAACATTTATAGCACATGCAAAAGCTAAACGAGCAAACATACCAGAAGAATATGTTTTAACTGGTTGATATAAATGATCTCCAATATCTGCAAAATCAATAATATCTTGTTTTCTCTCTTCAATTTGTTCTTGTGTAAGTCCCATAACTTGTCCATGTTGATAAATATTTTCAATTCCAGTAAGCTCTCCATTAAAAGCTGCGCCAAGTTCTAGCAATGAACTTATTTTTCCATTTATCTCTATTTTACCAGAAGTTGGAAATACAACACCTGTTATCATTTTTAAAAGAGTTGATTTTCCAGCACCATTTTTTCCCATGATACCAACTACTTCGCCTTTATGAATTTCTAAATTTAAGTTATCCATAGCACGAAACATTTGATGTTTTTCATAAAATGGAAATAATGCTTCTAATAATCTGTCTTTTTTTCTGGTAAACATCTTATATTCTTTTACTAAACTGTCTATCTTTATAACAGGTTCTTCCTTCTCTATACTCATTTTTTAATTCCTTTCAAAACATTTCTAATCTTTATTAAAAGTCCAGCAACAATAGGAACATTTAATATTAAGAAATTTTCAAAAATATATTTTTTATTTTCATATTTATATAATTTAAAAAATAATTTCCAATTATAAAAATTTATAAATTTTACTCTTTCTAGTTTTTTATAATATTCAAGTGATTTTTTACTTAAAGCCTTCACACTTTCATCTTCAAATTTATCCTCATTATCAATAAAAACTTGAAAATGTTCTTTTTTTACTTCAATAAACATATTTCTTATATCTTTAAATGTCATACTATCACTTTTTTTCTTTGAACCAATTTTATTATTTTTGTGTTGTCTGTATTTTATTGTAGGCTCTTCAAGAAAAATAATTTTTCCACTTTGGCTAACTATTAAGGATATCCAATAATCATGTAATACATATTTTGAAGTTTTGGGTAATGGTAAACATTTTTTTATTGTCTCTGATTTTGCAAGCATTGTACAACCTGTAACATAATTATTTAAATACAAAGCCTCAAAACTATTATATTTTAATATCTTATCTTTAAATTCTTTAAGCTCCCAATATGATTTATAAATTGTTTTTTTGTTATTATCTACAACTTCCAAATCTGTAAAAACAATATCTGCATCTTCATTTTCTAGTTTTAAGATTGATTTTTCTAGTTTGTCTTTATTCCATATATCGTCTTGATCTGAAAAGGCATAATATTTGTTTTCAACTTGTTTTAATAAAAATTCAAAATTTGAGACAACACCAGTATTTTTTTCTTGTTTGAAAATTGTTACCCTTTTGTCTTTTTGTTTATATTCTTCTAGTATTTCATACGTTTTATCTGTTGACATATCATCTGAAATAAGTAATCTAAAATCAGTATATGTTTGATTTAAAATACTATCTAATTGCTCTCTTAAATAATTTTCACCATTATATGTAGCCAGCAATATATCAACTTTCTCCATACTTTTCTCCTTATTTTTTCTTTTTTAGTTCATGTAATTTCCCTGATACATCTCTTAAAGGTTTTGTTATTCTCCAAGAAAGTGAGTTTGAAATTGAAACAATTTGATTTTCTTTTTCTGCAATAACTCCTAAAAGCTCTTCTACATGAGCCTTTCTTCCTTCAATATCTACCTTTAATTTTTCTATTTCAACATCTCTATCAATTATTTTCCTAGTAAAATCAGCTATCATAGCTTCTCTTGTTATTGTTTTCTTATCAAACACATCATAAAGCATTTTGCTATCTATAACTTTTTTTCTAAAGTTTTCTTCTAATTCTTCAAATAAATCTATATATTCAAAAATTTCTAAATCTTTAAATATTCTATCTTCACCGAATTTGTCTGATATTCCAGTTGTATTTTTTATTGCTCTATAGATAATATATTCTGCAGGATAATAATTCTCACACCATTCTTGGTCAAAAAATAAATATTCATCATTTATTTTAAAAGAATTTTTAGGTAACATATCTATAAAAGAATATTCTTGAAAATTCATTTTACTCAATTTATCTGAGCTATATGTTTTTATTTCTTCTGGTAATCTATCTTTAACTTCGTTATATTTCAAAATATTTTGATATACAACTTTTTTATATTTATTAAATTTTTCTAAAAGTTCATCATATTCAGAAATTTTTTGAAATTCTAAATCTAATCTTTGGGATTCTTTTATAAATTTACCCTTTAATTCTCCATTTTCAAGAACTTCAATTACTTTTGAATTTTCCTTTGGAAAAAACTTTAAATTTTCTGACATATTTTGTATATGTTTATCTGCATCGCTACTTGCAGATTTTTTTATTGCATAATCGTTAGTTAAAATTGTTGATATTCTATATTCTTTTTTTCTATAATTTGTAAAGGAAATATATTTTATATCAGTTTCTATTTCTTTTTTTGATGCCTCTATAAGAAAAGAATTTGCAAAAAACTTAACTTGCTCTGGGTTTTCTTTTACTATTTCTGTTAAAGCTAAGTTTTCATTAAAATTAACATATTCTCCATCTTCATAACTCTCAAAATTTCTACTTATATCTTCTTCTGTAAGATTGTATTCATCTGTTACAATTAAGTTTGGCAAATTGTAATCTGGAAATAGATAATAAAATTTATAATTTTTAATATTTTCTTTTTCCAACAACTGTTTTATTTCACGTTTTGATAAATATCCTGCTTCGTTTGAGTTATATGTTCTTGTAATCTCTCTATAATCTAAAGAACCAGTTAAATCTCTTTTTCCATTCCAATTTTTTATTCCAAATTTGTTATTTTCTGCAATAAGCAATTTTCCATCTTCTTTTAGATATGAAACTGCTTTTTTTAAATTTTCTTCTTTACCTGCATTTTCAAGAACTCCTATTAAAATAACATAATCGTATTTTTTTGAAGTTTTTGGTTCTCTATCAATATTTTGATTTTTTATATATTTTGAAATATTATTACCAAAATCTAAAATATCTGCATTAGCCTTGAATTTATACCAACTAAATAAATTCTCTTTTAATTCTTCCATAAAATTTCTCTCTTTCTCTTTATGAAATTTCTATAAAACATCAGCAAAATCCTTTTTGCTCTTTTTGAAAATAATATTTCCCCAAGTATAAATAAATATTGTAATTAACCAAAATACAATTGTATATAATCCATTATGCTCTGTAATAATTGTAGAACTTGAAATAAAAGCTTGTCTAAATCCTTCTACTAAATATGTAAAAGGAAAAGCTTTAAATATAATGCAAAGTTTTCCTTGTATCATGCTTAGATTCCATACAATTGGTGTAAACCACATACATAATTGAATTATAATATTTAATAATTGTGAAAAATCTGGTACCAAAGTAGTAAGAGCCGAAGTAAGTCTTGTAAGTGCAACTATGAAACATACTGCACAAAAAACAATATATATAATAGTTAATATATTTGGAAAATAACCAAAAACAATTGCTGCCATAGTAGCAATGTAAATTAAAAACATACCTATAAAACTTGAAGATGTAAGTGATATTATTGGAATTATATCTACTGGAAAAACAACTTTTTTAACTAAATAACTATAATTTCTTATTGAATTACTAGCATTTAAAATTGCATCACTGCAAAACATCCACATTCCCATACCTGGTAAAAACCATACAACATAAGGATATTTACCAGCACTTCCAGTTTTTAAAATATATTGAAATATAATAACATAAGTCATCATAAAAACAAAAGGTTGTGCAAATCCCCATATTGCTCCTAAGCTTGTATTTGCAAACCTATTTCTAAAGTCATTTTTACCAAGTTGCATTGCTAATTTTCTATTTTTAAATAAGACTTTTAAAAAATCCATTTTTGTCTCCTTTTTTAGGCTTTTTTACTCCGATATTATATCATTTACTGCTTCTTTTTTCAACCTTTTATTGTGCCTTAATTGTGAAAGTTTTGTGCTTTTATTAATTTACATATTATAGTAATAAAAGAGTATAAATATATAATATTCGTTTAGACAATTCGGACAAGCAAAATTTAGAATGAAAATTCTAAAAGTCTTCTCGTAGCGCCCTCATGTACCGCACATTGTTCGCAAGCTCACTGTGCTATGAGATTCCCTACTCGAATTCTTTAAGATTTTCTATTCCGCAATTTTGATGCACGAATTTCTGCACTTATATTACATATTTTATACTCTTTTTCTTGTATTGTTAAAAAAGCTAATGATATGTGTTTTGAAATAAATTGTGGGGACCGCTTTAGAAACTGTTATGAACGACAAGTGAATTACAGTTTCTTAAGATGGGGATATGGAAAAACATATATCATTAGCTTTTTAGAAATTCTTGATAATGTAAAAAGACACTTATAAAAAACATAAGTGTCTTAAAATTCTACATCATATCATTCATATTATAAAATCCATTTTCTTTATGCAAAATAAATTTTCCAGCTCTAATTGCACCTTTGGCAAATACACTTCTTGAAGTGCAATTATGAGATATTTCAAAACTTTCGTTATCTCCATAAAACATAATACTATGTTTTCCAACTTCTGTTCCACCTCTAATTGAGTGTATTCCGATTTCCTTTTTCTCGCGAGCAGCTCTTTTTGAATGACGCTCATATACAAATTCTTTTTCATTATCTAAAGCATTGTTTATATCGTTCGCCAAAAGAAGTGCTGTTCCACTTGGGCTATCTATTTTTCTTCTGTGATGTACTTCAACAATTTCAATATCTGCATCTCTAAGTTTTGTAGCTATTTCGCAAGCAATTTTAGACATTAAGTTTATTTCGTAAGACATATTTGCTGACCTAAAAATTGGAAACATCTCAGAATATTTTTTCATTTTTTCAAGTTCTTTATCTGTAAAACCTGTTGTAGCAACAACTGTTGGTATAGAATGTTTTTTCGCAAATTCTAATATATTAAATGTTGCTTGTGGCACAGAAAAGTCAATTATTACATCTGGTATAAGGTCTATATCTTTAACATCTGTAAAAACTGGAAAACCATTATCTCCTGAATCTACTCTATCATAACCACAAAGTACTTCTACTTCTTCATCTAATTTTATTTCCTTTGCTACCTCTTGTCCCATCTTACCATTACAACCATTTATTAAAACTTTCATAAAAACCTCCTATTTATTTTCTTTTTCTTTAAAATCTTTTCCACTTCTTAAATACTTAAAAAATTCTATTGTTGCACAATATTTATCTACACAAGTTACAATAAAACTTTCCTTATATTTTGGTGGCACAACAGTTACAGGCCACATGTGTTTCTTTATAATATCTTTTTCTAAATCATTTAACTCAAATATATCACTTGCATTTTTTAGTGCAATCCCAGGGTGGCGCATTAAATGGAATTTCTTTTGACCTTCTACACCTTTATTTCTCCAATCATAGAAATAAAAATCGTGTAACATAGCTCCTCTTGCAGCTGAAACATAATCTAAACCTAACTTTTTGCAAATTTGATAAGTATAATAAGCAACTTCTTCACAATGTTCAAATCGTGAAGTACTTATATGTTGCATATGTTCTTTTAAAGCTGATACATTCGCATTAGTTGCAATGTCTTTTATAATTTCTTGAAATTCAACCCAACTATCGTCTAATGTAATTAATGCTTTTTGTTTGTCGTAAGAATCCATTTAATCCCCTTCTTAGTGTTAAAAATAAGCTAAGTCTAACTGCGTTATCGGCTGATAAAAAGCGGTTACATACCTTTGTATGCGCCCTTGCCTTTTTACAGCCTGCTGCCTTGTTATACTTTCCTATTTTTCACACTTTGTCTATAATAATTCTAAAGCTTTAAGCTCTTTTTCTAACCTTTCTTTTCCTTTATCAGACATTTCTACAAGTGGAAGTCTTGGCTTTCCAGCATTATAGCCTAACATATTCATAGCTGCTTTTACTGGAATAGGATTTACTTCGCAAAATAAAGCTTTTACAAGTGGTATAACTGAAAGTTGCTCATCTTTTGCAAATTCAACATTACCATTTAAAAAGCTATCTACAATGTCATGTGTATGTTCTGGTAAAATATTTGACAATACTGAAATTACTCCAATTCCACCTACTGATAATATTGGTGTAATTTGATCATCATTTCCAGAATAAATATTCAAATCCTCTCCACACAAATTTGCTATTTCTGCAACTTGAGATAAATTACCAGAAGCCTCTTTTATAGCAACTATATTTTCAATTTTAGAAAGTTCTTTGCAAGTTTCAGGAGTAATGTTCACACCTGTTCTACTTGGCACACTATATAAAATAATTGGAAGTTTAGTAGCACTTGCAACCACTTTATAATGTTCTATTAATCCAGCTTGAGTAGTTTTGTTGTAATATGGAGTAACAACTAATGCTCCATCCACTCCAATACTTTCTGCATATTTTGTCATTTCAATAACACTTTTTGTACAATTTCCACCAGTTCCTGCTATAATAGGAATTCTTTTTTTTGCTTTTTCTACTGCAAATTTTATTGTCTCTTTTCTTTCTTCTAATGTCATTGTTGAAGCTTCACCAGTAGTTCCACAAACTACAATTGCATCTGCTCCATTTTCGATTTGGAATTCTATCATTTTTCCAAATTCTTCAAAATTAACTCCATCATCTGTAAATGGTGTTATAATTGCTGTTCCACAGCCCTTAAAAATAATTTTTTTCATAATTTCTTTCACCTTTTTTGGGTTTGTAAATAAAAATATAATTATATTCTTATTAAGTCACTTACATTATATGTTAATTGTTTAAAAAAATCAATATTATTCTACGCTCTTTAAACTTTCTATCATGTCTACTTTTCTAAGCACAAAATAAGTCATAAAGTTTACAATTATTGTAAATACTGTTGTAATTAATGCTGATAAAATATAACTAATTGGCGTACTCACTATTTTAAATATTAGAGGTTCGGTTTCACAAGTTTTTAAAATGAATATACTTAAATAATAGCCACCAAATAAGCCTAAAATAATTCCCATAACTGTAAGTACAATAATTTCTTTTGTAATATAATCATATACTTCTTTATCATAAAATCCTAAAACTTTAAGAGTTGCAATTTCTCTTTTTCTTTCGCTTATATTTACATTAGCTAGATTATATAACACTACAAAAGCAAGAAGCCCTGCTGAAACTATAAGTACATATACTACTTGATTTAATGCTTTTAGAGTTTCTGACATACTATTTTTTAAATTTTCAGTTGAAGTTAATGAAGATATTTTTGAACTTTTTAAAAGTTCTTCGTTTAGTGCTGTTGCCGTATTTTCTTCTAATTCAACTGTTTGCACATACATTACATTGCTTGAATATTCTTCATTATAAAGCTTTTCATACATAGTTTTTGTCATAAACACATAATGATATACATAATTTTCAACTATTGCTCCAACTTTAGTTTCAAATCTATTTTCATCATTATCAATTAAAGTAACCTTATCTCCTACTTTTATATTAAGTAAATTCGCTGCTTTTTCTGTTAATAATATTTCTTCATCATTTAAAGTCTCTTTTTCACCAGTTTTTACATTATTTATATTTACAAACTTTGAAAATTCCTCTGCATTTTTTGGAATTATAACTTGAACATCAACTTTATTATCTCCATTTTTCTGTAACTCATTTGCAACTAAATATGTTTCTGTGCAACTACTAATTTCATTTTTAGTAGTTAATTCCTTTTTCAAATCTTCTACTTCTGCTTCAATTAATGAACTATTTAAACCAAGCATTAAATCATAATTATATACATTTTCATACTGTAAATTCATTAAATTGGAAATAGAATCTTTTATTGAAAATCCTACTAAAACTAATGCTGTACATCCCATTATACCCACAATAGTCATTAGAAATCTCTTTTTATATCTAAACATATTTCTAACAGTTACTTTCTCTGTAAAACCTAATTTATTCCAAACAAAAGTTATTTTTTCTAAGAAAACTCTTTTTCCATTTTTCGGTGGTTTAGGTCTCATTAGCATAGATGGCATAGAAGTTAATTCTTTTATATTACTGTATAAAGTTGCACCAATCGTGCAAATTGCCATTAAGCCAAGTCCTAAGATTGCATATTTCATGTTAAACTCTATAACTGCTTCTGTAACTGTTGGATACATCATCTGATACATTGTTATTATAACTCGTGGTATTAAATTAAATCCTATAATCATACCAATTATACTACCAACAATAGTTGCTCCAAGCGCATAAATTACATATTTAATACAAATACTTGCATTTGAATAACCTAAAGCTTTCATTGTACCTAATTCTATTCTTTGTTCTTCTACCATTCTACTCATTGAAGTTAAACTAATTAATACTGCAATAACGAAAAATAAAATTGGGAAAACGTAACCTAACTTCTCAATATTTTTTGTATCATTAATATAAGAATCATAACCGCTATTAGAACTTCTGTCTAATACATACCATTTAGGATTTTCAATGTCATTTACTTTTTGTCTAGCTTCTAAAATTTTATTTTCGGCGTCTTGTATCTTTTCATTAAATTCTTGCTTTGCATCTTCTAGTTCTTTTTTTCCATCAGCTATTTCTTTTTTTGCATTTGCAATTTCTTTATCTGCCTTATCAAACTCTCTATTTGCTTCTTCTTTTTTTGAATTTAATTCTGCCCAGCCAGCGCCTAATTCATTGTAGCCTCCCATAATCTGATTTTGTGCTGTATCTAGCTTAGCTTTTCCAGTTTGAATTTGATTATCAATCTCTTGTATTCCAGCCATAATTTGCTGACCTGCAACACTTAATTCTACTTTCTTTTTTTCTAATTCAGTTTTTGTTGCTTGTAAAGTAGCTTTTTGCTCTTTTGGCAAATTAGGCGCTTGTAAACCTAACATTACTTTATTATAATTTACATCTATTTCTTCTAAACCAAAATATACTTGGTCTAAATTTAGTTGCAACTCTTCTTTCTTTTTTTCAGCTTCTTCAAAGCCTTGCTCTGCCTCTTCCTTTTTACTATTAAATTCAATTTCAGCAGAATTCAATTCATCTCCTGCTTTTGTAAGCTTATCAGTTGCTTCAGTAAATTCTTTATGTGCTTTTTCTTTACTATCTGCTAACTCTTTTTCTGAATTTTGAAGCTTCTTCTCACCATCTCGAATTTCCTTTTCAGCATCTGCAATTTCTTTTTCTCCATCAGCCTTCTTTTCTTCAAATTCTTTTTGCGCATCTGCTAACTTTTCATTTGCTTCATTTATTAAACTATCATATCTTGATTTTTCTCTTATCTCTTTTATGGCATCAATTTTATTTATTACTTCATCAACATAATTTGAATACTCCTCAGAAGTTGTATCCATTTCTTTACTATTTGCTACTTTAACATAAATTTCTGTAAAATAATCTTCTTTTATATTTTCTTTTGGAACATATAAAAAATATGCTAATTTTCCTGAACCTAAAGTAGATGTTCCTTTATCATGTGAGATATATAATGGACTATTAACTGTGCCAACAATTTTAAGTTCAGTTTCATTAAAACTACTTTCCTCATCATCTTCCAGTTCTTCTTTTAAAGTTATTATATCTCCTATTTTTAAATCTTTTGTTTTAATTAATGAATCCTCTACCACACACTCTTTTGAACTTTTTGGCATTTCTCCTGAAATTAGTTTGACATTATTTATATTATCTGTAATTTCGATTACTTTAATAACATTATCTGCATCATCAATATTTACTAAAACATCTTCACTATATGAACCATAGCTTTCTGTAATTTCAGCGATTTCATTAATAGCTTTTACGTCATCCACCGTTAAACCTAAAGTTGATACAACTTTAATATCAAACAAATTTTCTTTATCAAAATATGTATCTATTGTTTTTTGCATATCTGGAGTTGTCGCTTTTACTCCTGCAAAAAATCCAACGCCTAACATTGATATTAAAAGTAAAGACAAAAATCGTCTAAAACTTTTTTTTATTTCCTTTACGCTATTTTTTATTATAATTTTATTCATTTAAACTTCCTTACCACTCTATGTTTTCTACCGATATTGGATTATTATTTATTTCAATGCTTGAAGCTGTACCATTTTTAAATCTGATAATCTTATCTGCCATAGGCGCAATTGCTCCATTATGCGTAATTATAACAATTGTCATTTTTTCTTTTCTGCAAGTATCTTGCAAAAGTTTTAAAATTTGCTTTCCTGTTACATAATCTAAAGCTCCTGTTGGTTCATCACAAAGTAAAAGCTTTGGATTTTTAGCAATAGCTCTAGCAATTGCCACTCTTTGTTGCTCTCCACCTGATAATTGTGATGGAAAATTATTTATTCTATGACCCAAACCAACTTCTTCTAAGACATTTTTGGTATCTAAATGGTCTGAACAAATTTGAGTTGCAAGTTCTACATTTTCTAAGGCTGTAAGATTTTGTACTAAATTATAAAATTGAAATACAAATCCTATATCTTCTCTTCTATATTTTATAAGCCCCTTATTGTTTAGCTTACTAATGTTTTTTCCATCTACTATAACACTTCCTGATGTTGGTGTATCCATTCCACCTAAAATGTTTAAAGCAGTAGTTTTTCCAGCTCCAGATGGTCCAACAATAATTACTAACTCTCCTTTTTCTATTTCAAAATTAGTATTGTCTAAAGCCTTTGTTTTTATTTCTCCCATTTTATATTCTTTTACAATATTTTTAAATTCTATATATGCCAATTTTATCTCCTTATATAAATTATTATTTTCAAATTATATAACAAAATTTTTTATAAATCAATATTAATAAATGCGGAAAAGACTGCCCGAAGGCAGTCTTCTCCTTTTCTTTTGCTATACTGGGAACTGATACGCAAGATGCTTACATAACCACTTTCAGAACAGCTGTGCCGTTCTTCATGCGCGGGAATACTCCCTTTTCCGTGCCATCCTTTGTTATCTCATACTTCACTTCCTTCATAGCCTGTTCAACCCAATTCGGGTCTGCCTCCATCAGACGTAAAAATGTTTTCTCCCAGCCTTTACTCCGAACCATCTGTTTGATACCTTTGATATCTTCCTTGGCCTCGCTGTTCGACTTTGTCTGATAGCTTGTCGCTTTGTTAAGAAGTTCAATTAAACTGATGCCCCGTGTCTTTTTGCTATTTTTTGCCATTGAAATACTCCTTTCGACAACACATAAAATTAGTTAAAAACCGCGTTGTATGTAGCCAATTATAACACATTTATCTAATATATGCAAACTTTTATTAAAATTTAACAATTCTTCCACTTCTTACGAGGTTAGAAAGTCGCGCTCAAACGAACGTAGTAGTAGAAATTGACGCTGGAGGAGCCTATATACGCGGCGCCGAAGTCGCAGCGGAATGCACTAGTAGAGTTAACGACAGTAGAAGACCAGCAGTGTGCGATAAGCCCATAACCACTGTAGTTAGATTTGGTAATGCCTAAATTGTGTCCAAATGCACTCCATTCAGCTCTACTTGGTACGAACCACTTGTTACTTGAGCACGCCTGCACTGCACTCAAACTCCACATATCCGTATGTACACTACATTTATTTTGAGCTCCATATGTTTTACTATTCCATGCTGTAATTAATTTTCGTGTTTTACTTCTTCCTTCTCCAAAATCATTTTTTGTACTTGCTACCGCAAGTGATCCGAAACTACTATTATTGTGTGCTGCATTATAAAAGTCATGAGTTGAACTATCAACATTGTTTAGCGCCATTACATAAAATCTGTCACTACTATTAGTTGTTTTTGGCATTATTACATTTTTTTCTCCAAATTTTCCATTATATTTGTTTTTACTTATATAATAAGAATTTGTACTACTTATTGCAGTATAACTAAATGAAGAATCACTATCATTATTCCATTTACCACTAGCAGCAAATCTTAAATCTGCATAAATTATACCATCTACTGTTCCATCATAATCAATATCTGCATAATATCCTACATAATTTGTACTCGTACTTGCTTCTCCTGAATATCCTCCATAATATGGAAGATTTACTGTTATTTCACATGCATTTGATGTCTTATTACTTCCATCTGTCGATTTTGCTGTTATTTGTGCTGTTCCTGGTCCTACTGCTGTTACTTCTCCTGTACCTGATACTGTTGCTACTCCTGCATCACTTGTATGCCATTCTACTGTCTGTATTTTCGCTCCACTTGGATTTACTGTTGCTGTTATTTGTGCCTTTTCTCCTACATTTATTGTTTTACTTGTTGGACTTAATACTATTCCTGTTACATAGGTTTGTGCTGTTCTTATACTTAATGGTGCTGTTGTATAATTTGCCGGACTTACCACTTTATTTCCTGCTACATCATATACTTCTGCATAGAATTCATAGTCTTCTCCCTGTTGTAAATTTATGAATTCTTTACTTATTGTTAATTGCTCTGTTTTTCCTGTATTGTTTCCATTCATTGCCATATAATTTTCATCTGTTGCATCCATTGCTACTTTTGTATATTCTCCTGTTGAACTTGCCAATTTATAATACCAATCTATATGACTAAATCCTGATATTGTATCTTGTACTGTTATTGTCGTTTTTATTGTACTTGTTGTTGCTGTTCCTTCTTGCGCTAATCCACTTACTATTATTGGATTTTTCGTTTCTTCTGTTGCATCTATATTATTTATCGCTTGACTTCCTGTTCCTACTATATTTGTTCCATCTGTTACATAATAATATATATCACAATTATTTACTACTTGAAATTCTCCTGTATATTCTGTTGGTGATACAAGTTTATCATCATCTATAGAGTATTTTGTTGTACATCCTTCTAATATTGGTAATGTTACTGTTACTGCTCCGTTTGTCCAATATCTTGGGCTATAATTATGATCACCTACTGTTACATTTTTTAACACTATATCTACTACTTCTGTTGGTTTTACATTTCCTGCCACATCATATACATCTGCATACACATTATATGTTCCATTTCCTGTTGGTAAATTATCATAAGTCATGCTTATTGTTTCCACATTCCTTGAGCCATTTGTTGTACTATTTTGTGCAACAAATTCTGTTGTTTTATATGTATTAAAATCATCTGTTCCAGCTGCTTTATAGTACCAAACTACTTTTCCTATTCCTGAAGCATTGTCTTCTTCTATATCTGTATCTTGTACATCTAAACTTACTGTAAATCCTTTTGTTGTTTTTTGGCTTTCATCCTCTGTTATTCCAGTTTTTATTTCTGGAGCTTTTGTATCTATGTTTCCTACTCCACCTACCGCATATGTATCCGTTGCTCCTACTTCATTTGCTATGCGTACATATATTGCTTTATTTTCTCCTATACTAAGTTCTCCTGTAAAGGTTTCCCATTTTGTTAAATCATATGAATATTCTATCTCATTTGTTGGATATTTTTCACATGATATTACTACTTTTACTGGATCTTTTGTCCAGCCCTTTGTACTATATTCGAATTTTATATCTGCTTGTTGCAATTCTTCTGGTAAATCTGAATTTATTTCTTCCTTTGTTCCTACATACGCTGTTTCTCCTGAAATAGCATTTACTGTAAATATATAATCATCTTTTGTTGTTATTATTAATCTACTATTATTTTTTATACTATATCCTGCATCTGTAAACTCAGTATGATTTCCTAATCCTTCTTGAACTTTATTAAAAAAGCCTAAATTATCATTACTATTCAAATAATCCATTTGAGCTGCTGCGACTTCCATACTAATTATTTCTTGATATATTGCTATTTTTTGCGTTCTTGCTGCTTCTGTTGCTCTTCCTATTATCCCATTTTCACCTACTATCGCATTTATTGAAACACCTGCTAATATCAGCATTATTATTATTGTTATTACTAATGCTACTAGCGTTATTCCTTTCTCATATTTATTTTTCACCATTACACTCTACCTCTTTTTATCTCATGTTTTTCTTTACTTTCATACGTTCTTTTTTCATTTTCTATTACTATTTCGCTGTTACTTTAAAGTCATACGCATTTACAAAGTCTAATGTTGTACTTGATGAAAATTTGGCTGTCGCTCCTGTTTCTAATGGTGCTACTAATCCTGGTATCGTTTTTATTTCTGCACCACTTTCATCTAATAGTGTTATATTTACTGCAAACATTTCTGTTTTTACACTTCCTGTATTTGTTACTGTCGCAATTAACAATGTCTCTCCATCATTTTCTGTTAATTGAATATCTGTAAATTCTATATTATTTACAATTTTCTTTTCTCCAAGTTTTTCACTTGTATTCACTTTTGTCCCATCTTCTGTTGTCTTTACATATTCTTTCATTACATCATTTGTACCACTTACTACTTGTCCTTCTACATCCTTATTCTTGCCTCGACTTACTGCAAATATAACTAGACATAATGTTATTATCACTAGTATAGTTATAAAAAACTTCTCGTTACTTTTCATTTGTTTTCCTCCTACTATTTAATTTTGAAGAAAGCTTTTATAGCTAGTCCAAAATCTAAATAAATACTATATAAAGCTTTCTTCTGTACACAAAATTTAAAAGTGTTATACACTTTTATT
>CAPPGO010000005.1 GCA_948678575.1 uncultured Clostridia bacterium | reverse complement strand
GCTAATTGTTCTCTTGTTATATTATCATCTGGTCCAAATTTTCCATTATCATATCCGCTTACTATTCCTTTATCTGATGCCCATTTTACTGCATTATAATAATAGTATTTAGAATTTTGTACATCTGAAAATTTTGTATTACCAGACACTGCTGGACTTCCTTCCATTCTATGAAGTATAGTTACCATCATTCCTCTTGTTAATTGATCATTTGGTGCAAATGTAGTTGTATCATATCCTTTTATTATATTATTTGTATATACATATTCTACTGCATTATAGAACCAATCACCTTTTTTCACATCTTTAAAAGGAAGTTTATTTGTATCAACAGGTTTTTGTGGTTCATTCTCAGTAGGTATATTAGACAATGGATTTTTAATATCCAAAGTATGAATTGTAATTTTGTTACTATATCCAGGTGTTGTTGCCCAGTAAAGTTTTCCATCTTTGTATAAATAATTCAACTCATAAGATAATTTACCTACATCTGGAATTTCTGTCTTAGAAGTTACTATATTAGCATCTTTATCAATTATCATATAATATGCTTTTTGAGCATTATCTTCTGTTTGATAACCACCATAACTACTTGTTTTTAGTTCAGCTTCTTGCCATATTATAACTACCTGATCATTTTCTATTTTCATAGGGCGAACAAATACAGTTGTAGTCTTATTTTGTAAATCAGTTAGCCATTTAACTCCATAATCTTTTTCTGTACCATCTAAATATCTAGTAGCATTAATATCTGTTTGTGGTGTTCCAGAAGTTTCTCTAACTGGTGTATTAAACATTTGTAATTCTTGTGGAGTTTTATTTTCAAAATCTACTTTTTTATATTTTTGTGTAAATAAATTCCAAGATTCATTTATAGATTTTCCGAAAGCTCTACTTAATGTTTTTTCAGCTCCACCTATATATAAATATCCATCTGATAATTCAATAATATTTCCAAAAACATTATATGTAACATTATTGTTTACATTTTCTGTACAATGGAACATGTTTTTAGTTATTGCGATATTAGGAATATTTCCAGGTTTATAAGGTCTATCAAAAGCAATTTGTGTAATATCAACTCCTCTTGTTGAACCTCTATATCCAGCATCACCTTGCTCTGCTAATAAAATCTTACCATCAGAAGTAGGAAGTACTCTTTGAGCAAGAGAATGCCCTATACTATGTGTACTTGCCACTCTATAACCCACATATTCTGTTAAAGTATTATCACTTTGATTACTAACCCATTTCATTTTATCTACATCAAAAAATATTATTGCACTATCTTGATGTCCATCAAATCTATTTTTACCCAAAAACACTGCTAATATATTGTCTGAATTTATAGCCATACTACAATTTGAAGAACCATAAAATGGTATTTTCATTCCACTTGTTTCATAATATGAGCTAGAATTTACTCCTTTGGCTGGTACTTCAATTCTAGATAATTCTTTAAAATTTTTATCATATTTTACAAGTGCCATCGCATTATCATTATAATTTGATGGAATTCTTGTATATATAATATATAAATTCTTTTGATGATAAATATAACCACCAACAGTAAGTGTTATATCTTTAAGAATTTCATCAGTGTTTTTATATATTACTGGTGTTGTTAAAGTTTTAATTATGTTCATGTTGCTATCCAAAGTTGACCAGTATACAGTATCTTCGCTAGTTGAAACTATATTGTGTATTCCATTCTCATCAAAAAATTCATATATTGATGAAGGTTGTTCGAAAACAGTAGCATTTGTTAAACGATGCAATATATTTTCATTAGGCAAAAGTCCTTCACCATTTTTAATTGGAATACTTATAGTTTTATTTTTTACATTACCTTTAATATCTGCTGCATATGTTGAATTTACAGATATTAAAAACAATGTAAAAAACATTATAAATAATAATGTAATTCTTTTAAAATTATTCATAACTATTTCCCTACTTTATATAATAATTTTTCATAATTAGAATTATCACCAATAGAAAAAACTATTGGTGATAATATTTTATCTTCCTACTTTTTGACAATATTTTTGTATCATAGCTGCTGCTTCTGCTCTTGTTGCTGTTCCTCTTGGATTTAATGTTCCATTTTTATTTCCTGTTACTACTCCTACTCCGACTGCCCATTTCATTTGTGGCAACGCATAACTTGATATTTTGTTTCTATCTGAGAAAGCACTTAAATTATTTGATTTTGATAAATTTTTTCCTTTATATTTTGCATATTTATACAATATAACTGATAAATCTTCTCTTGTTATAGGATCATTTGGTCCAAAGTTTCCATTTTTATACCCACTAACAATTTTCTTATCTGATGCCCATTTTACTGCTGTATAATAATATTGTTTACTATTTTTTACATCTTTAAATTTAGGTGTTCCAGATACTTTTGGGCTTCCTTCCATTCTATGAAGAATTGTTACTAGCATTCCTCTTGTTATTTGTGTAGCTGGTGAGAATGTAGTAGAAGTTGTTCCTGATATAATGTTATTGTTATAACAATATTTAACTGCATTATAATACCAAGCATTTCCAGCTACATCATGGAATGGTAAATCTGTTAATGATACTGTTATGTTAAATGTTCCTCTAACACCTGTACCATCTTTAGCCATTGCTGTGATTGTAGTAGTACCAGTTTTTCTACCAGTTACCTGACCACCACCATCAACTGTTGCAACAGATGTATTACTACTTGTCCAAATAACACCTTTTTGATAAGCATTTGTTGGTCCAACTGTTGCTTTTAAAGTTGTTGAATTTCCTCTTACTACTGTTTTGTTTCCAGATATTTTTACAGAAGTTACTGGATTTAATTTTATAAAACGATAACCGTGTTCATCTGCAATAGATTTTGCAGCACTTCCATCATATCCATAAATTGTACAATAATCTAAACCTCTAAAAACATCATTTTCAATTGATTGAATAGATTTTGTAAAATAAATAGAATCTAATCTGTTACAACCTTCAAAAGTTCCTTTTTCATCAGACCAATATGCTCCTTTAAGTGTTTGAACTTTATATGGAAAACTTATAGTTGTTAATTTAGAACAATTCGCAAAAGAAGAACGTTCCACTGTTTCCAAATTATTTGGTAACTTAATATCAGTTAAATTTAAACAATTATAAAACATTTCTATTGAAACATTTGTTAAATTATTAGGCAAAGAAATTGTTTTTAATGCTCTACAATTGTAAAAACTTTGATTACCAGTAGAAGTAATAGTATTACATAACGTAACATTAGTTAAAGCAACACAATTTTTAAATATTCTAGTTGGCAACTTTGTAATTTTACCTAAAATGTTAACAGTAGTTAAAGATGAACAGCCTTCAAATTGTCCAAATTCATCACTCCAATATGCACTAATCATTTCTGTAACATTTTGTGGAATAGTTACAGATTGAAGCTTAGTATTGGCAAATGCACTATGTCCGATTTTTGTTACTTTACTTGGAATTGATATGTTTTTTAAAGCTGTATAATTAAAAATATGACTTGGTATCTCACTAATATTTTTAGGCAAAGTTGCAGCTGTTAAAGATGAACAGTTGTAAAAAGCGCCTTCTCCTAGGTTCATTACTGAGTTTGGTATGATTACACTTACTAAACCTGAATTTATAAAAGCATATCTTTCAATTGTTTCCACACTATTTGGAATTGATATACTTCTTAATGAAGTACAATTTCTAAAAGAATGATCTTCAATTGTTTTAACGCTACTTGGAATGTTTATACTTGTTAAAGATGTACATCCATCAAAAGCATAATCACATATTGTAGTAATTGTTGATGGCAAAGTTACTTTTCTTAAATCTGTACAGCCATCGAATCCATCTACTCTGGTAACTGTTCTATTAACTCCATCAATTCTTATATAAGCTGGAACAGTTGCCTCTGTAATATATTTTCCTCTTGCTACAACTGTAAGTGTATATTCATTATTCCAATGTTCATTGTAAATATAACTAACATTTCCGTCATAATATTCTGCTCCTACAACATCTGTCTCAACTTCTTTATCAACTTCTAAGTCAGTTGTTTCTTCACTTTGAGCTTGTACATCTGAATTAGCTGTGATATTTTCTGTAACTGCTGTTTCATTATTTGTTTCTATATCAGTTGCAGAAACTTCTGATGCATTAGCATCATCTATTTTGTTTTCATTTTCTGATTTTTCTAATTCTTCTGAATTAGAATTTAATGTTAAATTTTCAACATCATTTGATTTTTCTTCGGAAGTTACTGATGTTACATTTTCATCTAGTGTTTTTTCTTCTAATATTTCTAATGCAAACACTGCTGATGTTTGTAACACAAGAGGCATAATCATTAATAATGCTAAAAAAATCTTTGAAATTTTTTTCATTTCTTCTCCCCCTTTTACCTCTAAATTATATTCCAATATTTTGTAAAATTCAATACTTTTTCTCAAATTTGTAGCTGGAAAAAATGGAAAATTAACATTGTAAAATATCAGAGGATTTATACTGTTTCATAGCTTATAAGTTCAATTTTATTTGATATAAATTTAGAATTAAAATCTATATTTTTTGATAATTCTGTTGATAAATATTTTTTATTGTCATCTGGAAATACTGTAACAGTTGCATCTTGAATTTCATCATTTAACAATACACTTCCTATAAAATTAGCTCCTGATGAAATTCCTACACCTATTCCTAATTCCTTCGCAATTTTTCTAGACATATTTATAGCATCATCATCATTTATCAATATAAGTTTATCTATTTTACTTTTATCTATTAAATCTGGTACAAAATCATCTCCTATTCCTTCAATTTTGTGTTCTCCTTTTACTTTACCACCAGATATTATCGGCATTTTATCTGGTTCAATTGCAGTAATACTCATAGAATTATATTTTTCTTTTAATCTCTGTCCAATTCCCATTAAAGTTCCACCTGTCCCTACTCCTGATACAAAGCCTCCTATTGGTTCTGCTATTTGCTCTAAAATTTCTATTCCAGTAGTTTCATAATGTGCTAAAAAATTATCTCTATTTGAAAATTGATTAACTAGAAAACCATCTATATCATTTGCCATCTTTCTAGCTTCTTTCATACATCTTAAAAATCCACCATCTTCCTTAGATACAAGAAAAACTTTCGCTCCATATCCTTTTATTAAATCTATTCGCTCCTTACTAACCCAATCTGGCATAAAAATATATACAGGATGATTATAATAAGTTCCAATAGCCGATAGTGCAATGCCTGTATTTCCACTAGTCACTTCAATTATTGGCATTTTTTCTTTTAGTTCTCCTCTTGTTTTAGCATTATTAATCATATAAAATGCCACCCTATCTTTTATGCTTCCTGTCATGTTATAATACTCTAATTTCACAAAAATCTTATTATAGATATCTTTATATTTATAATTTATTTTTATCATTGGTGTATTTCCTATAATACCATTCTTATCAAACATAATTTTCCTCCCTGCATTGATAGCCTTTGCATATATATTATTCTAATTAATTCTGAATAGTTACTATATAAATATTTATTCAACTTATTATAATTACAAGCATATTATAATTAGAGGTGCTATATATGAAAAATTATGAAGAAATTCAAAATATAATGAATCAAACTTCAAAAATAGAATATCCTAAAATTCCTAATTTGTATCCAAATACACGATATGCTAGAATGTTGTACAATGATTTTGCTGGCAGTAAAGGTGAATTAACAGCTGTTACGCAATATATTTATGAACACATAAATTATAATTATAATCCTGAATTAAGTAAAATATTGTTACAAATTGCTATCGAAGAAATGAGACATATAGATATCTTAGGTGAAATTATTAAAAAATTAGGTGAAAATCCAATATATGTAAATAGTGAAAAAAAGCCATGGACATCAGAAAATGTAAAATATCATTTTCATAGCATAGATGAAATGCTAGAATATAATATAAAGGCAGAAGATGCAGCTATTATAGGATATAAAAATGCTATTAAATATACTAAAAACATATATTTAAAAAATATTTTTGAAAGAATTATATTAGATGAAGAAAAACATAAAGAGATATTTACTAAATTACAAACAATAATTTAATAAAAAATTAAGTGTAAAATAAAAGATGCTAGATTTATATTTAGCATCTTTTATTTTTAGATATTAATATCTTACATTTTTATAAATATTTTCACAAGACTTACAAGTAATTTTCATTTCATAGTTATTTACTTTTTTGTCTAATATAGTAATCAGTGGTTCACTATCTTTTGGGCAGCAAAATCTATTTTTTATAATGATTAGTTCATCGTTACAATTTCTGCCAATTTTACTATCTTCAAAGTCTAATAATACACTACCTTGGCTTCCACAATTACATTTATATTTTAATTCTAATCTATCATAAGTTGAATAACATAAATATCCTATATTCTCATTACATTTATCACAATACATCCAACCACCATAGTTCGTTGCTAATCTTGTATTCACTAATTCTTTATTTTTTAATACTCTTGCCATGTTTTTCTCCTCTAACAAATGGACGTAAAAATGCCATTTATTTTTAATATATTATCTTATTCCATGTAAATATTGATATTAAGCATTCTTTCCACAACAATTTTTATATTTCTTCCCACTTCCACAAGGACAAGGATCATTTCTTCCAACTTTTGGACCATCATTAACTATTGGTTGTGGTTTACTATCAGAAGTATTTTTTTGAACATTGCTTTCTCCCATATCGTTTATAGATTGAATTGCTGAATTATCTAAGCTTGCACTAGTAATATTAGCACTTTGTTCCATTTTCACTTCTGTTTTAAATAAATGTAGCATAATCTTTGTAACTTCCAATTTAATTCCAGCAATCATTTCATCAAACATATCTGCACCTTCAATTCTATATTGAACAACTGGATCTTTTTGTCCATAAGCACGAAGACCAATACCATTTTTTAATTCATCCATTGCATCGATATGTTCCATCCATTTTGAATCAACAATTTTTAGTAAAACTATTCTTTCAAGATTTCTTATTTCAGGTCCTATTACTTTCTCTTTTTCTTCATAAGCTGTTACTACTTTTTCTTGAAGTTCTGTAATAAGTTTTGATGAATTTATTTTGTTTTCTTTTAAAGCTTCCAAATCATTTATTGTTTCAGGAGTCATGTTTAAGTTTACTCTAATTTCATTTATTAAAGCATTTTTATTGAAATTTTCATCTTCCATATCACTAGCATAAGTATCAACTATCATTTCACAAGAAGACATAAGCATATCAATAATATTTTCTCTTAAATCATCTCCATCTAAAACTTTTCTTCTTTGAGTATATATAATATCTCTTTGAACATTCATAACATCATCATAACTTAAAATATGTTTACGAATTGAAAAGTTTCTACCTTCAACTTTACTTTGAGCACTTTCAATAGTTTTTCCAATTAATCCAACTTGAATAGGCATATCTTCTGGAATATTACCTTTTTCAAATACTTTGGTAATCATATCTCCACCAAAGATTTTAATTAAGTTATCATCTAGTCCTAAATAAAATTGTGTGCTACCTGGATCACCTTGACGACCGCTACGACCACGAAGCTGATTATCAATTCTTCTTGATTCATGTCTTTCAGTACCTATAATTCTTAAACCACCAGCTTCAATAACTTTATTTTTTTCCTCTTCTATTTCTTTTTCAAATTTATCTTGCAATTCTTTAAATTTGTTTCTTGCTTCAAGTATTTTTTCATCTTTTGTTTCATTAAAAGCCGTTGCTTGAACGATTAATTCTTCATCATATTTTAATTTACGCATTTCTTGTTTTGCTAAATATTCACTGTTACCACCAAGCATAATATCAGTACCACGACCTGCCATATTAGTAGCAATAGTAATTGCACCAAATTTACCAGCTTGTGCTATAATTTCAGCTTCCTTTTCATGGTTCTTAGCATTTAATACTTCATGTTTTAAACCTTCTTTTTTTAGCATTTCACTAACTAATTCAGATTTTTCAATTGAAACAGTACCAACTAAAACTGGTTGACCTTTTTCATGACATTCTTTAATATTTTCTACAATTGCTTTTAGCTTTCCTTTTTCATTTTTATATATAACATCTGTTTCGTCATCTCTTATAAGAGGTTTATTAGTTGGAATAGCAATAACATCTAAATTATATATTTCTCTAAATTCTGCCTCTTCTGTCATTGCAGTACCAGTCATACCAGACAATTTTGAGTACATTCTAAAATAATTTTGAAATGTAATAGTTGCAAGTGTTTTTGATTCATCAGCAATTTTAACACCTTCTTTTGCTTCAATTGCTTGATGAAGTCCATCATTGTATCTTCTACCATACATAATTCTTCCTGTAAATTCATCTACAATAAGAACTTCTCCATCTTTAACTATGTAATCTATATCTCTTTTCATAATTCCATGAGCTCTAAGTGCTTGATTTACATTATGAACTAAGTCAGAGTTCTCTAAATCATTAAAATTATCTAGATTAAAATATTGTTCTGCTTTTTCAATTCCCTTTCCTGTAAGTGCTGCTGATTTTGCTTTTAAGTCAACAATGTAATCATAGTTCTCATTATCTTCACTTTGAGCTTCATCTTTTACATCTTCTTCTACTATTATTTTAGCATTTAATTTTCTAACAAAACTATCTGCTTTTTTGTATAAATCAGAAGATTTGTTAGCTCTACCAGAAATAATAAGTGGTGTACGAGCCTCATCAATTAAAATACTATCAATTTCATCGACAATAGCATAATTTAATTCTCTTTGTACCATGTCTTCTTTATTTATAACCATATTGTCTCTTAGATAATCGAAACCAAATTCGTTATTTGTACCATAAGTAATATCTGCTCTATATGCTTCTTGTTTTTTAGAATTGTCCATTCTACCTAAAACCAATCCAACAGACAAGCCTAAAAATCTATATACTTTACCCATCCAGTCACTATCTCTTTTTGCTAAGTATTCATTAACAGTAATAACATGAACACCTTTTCCTTCAAGAGCATTTAAGTAAACTGGCAAAGTAGCAACAAGTGTTTTTCCTTCACCTGTTCTCATTTCTGCAATTCTACCTTGGTGAAGTATAATACCACCTATTAACTGTACATCAAAGTGTCTCATTCCTAAAACTCTTTTTGAAGCCTCTCTCATAACAGCAAAAGCCTCTGGTAATATATCGTTTAGAGTTTTTCCATTTGCAAGTTCTGATTTAAAATAATCTGTTTTGGCTCTTAATTCCTCATCAGATAATTTTTCCATTTCAGGTTCTAAACTATTGATTTTCTCAACAATTGGCATAACTCTTTTTACTTCTTTTTCACTATAACTTTTAAAAATTTTATTTAAAAATCCCACTTGATTTTCCTCCTTCAAATTTACCTATAAACTATATCATTTTTTGTAGGCATTTGCAAGTTTTATTCATAAAAAATGACTTCTTAGAATAGACTTAGAAAAAACACTAAAAAGGAGTATGTTATGTTTGTTTGTAATGTAAAGTTTAATAAAAATAGCTTTTTCAAGGGATTAATGGGCATTTTTGCTATTATATGTGTTTGTCTTGCTATTACTGCTGGTTTTAAAATTCTAACTGGATATAATAGAGAAACTTTTGAACATTTAGAATGCCTTCCTAACACAGATATAGCTATAATTCGTGATGAAGACTATACCAATATTTTAAAAATGGTAAATGATAACTTAGACACTTACATTGGTCAAAAAATTACATATACTGGATATGTTTATAGGGTTGCTGATATAAAAGAAAATGAATTTATTCTAGCCCGTGATATGGTTATTTCTAACTCTCCTAAGCAGACATTGGTAGTTGGATTTCTTTCTACTTGTAATAATGCAAAAGATTTTGAAAACAATTCTTGGGTTACAATTACTGGTACTATTGAAAAAGGTGAATACTTAGGAGAAGTTCCAATAATAAACATATCTAGCATTGAAAAAACTATAAAACCAGACAACTGTGAAGTTCCTGTTCCTGATGACTACTATGTTCCAACAGCTGTTATATATTAAAGCCTATCTATCATACTATTGGCTAAACCTTTATCTATTGAATTTGCAAAAACATTTTTTAATATTATTAAAATTATAGGTCCTGCCAAAAGTCCTATTAATCCTAAAAATTTAAAACCCGTATACATTGCAATTAAAGTAAAAATTGGATGTATTCCTATCTTATTACTTACAATTTTAGGTTCTAAAAATTGTTTTGCAAGAAGTGTAAAAATATATAATCCTAAAAGTAATGAACCTAGCGAAATATTATTATTTATAAATGATATAATAGCCCATGGAATAAGTATTGTGCCACTTCCGAAGTATTGGTAACGCATCAACAAATCCTATTATAACAGCCATCAAAAGTGGATATTTAATGTCCAAGTCCATAAAAGCCAATATATTTAAACCAATTAAAATTATTATAAAAGATATTAATGTCATAATAAGCTCTGCTTTTAAATATGAAAACAGAGTGTTTTTTATATTTCTAATTTTTTCTCTTACATTTCCTATCCATTTTTTTGTAAAATGATATTCCATTCTATCTAATATATAAAATTTATCTGATGATATAAAATAAGTACTAAGTATTGTTATAACAACATAAACAAAAAAGTTTGGCAATTTAGTTATCCACTTTATAAAATTTGTTAAATAATTTTTTACAATGTTTCCTCCGTCATTTATAAAATCCATTGTCCAGCCTTCTAACATTTTTTGAAGCTCTTTACTAATATTAAAATTTTTAAAATATGATTCTAACTTAATATTTTGAACTCTATTCATAATTACTTCAACGTATCCGATTTAAGCTATATAAAAAATCTGTTGCTTCTGACACTAAAAAAACAATGCTTATTAAAATAATACTAATGCAAATTATAAAAAATATAGCTAGTACCAATATACTGCTGGATTTTCTCGTCAAATTAGTTTTGTTTTTGATTAATTTTATAGCTGGTTCTAATAGCTCTGCAATAATAAAACCAATCAAAAATGGTACATAAAACATAAATAATTTAAGCAAAGCAAACACAGCAATTAAAATAAACAAATAAAACAAAATTATTTTTGAAATTTCTTTAATTCTTTCCATTCTCATAGTGCACACCTCTATGTTATATTACCCAAAGTTTTCAATAAAATTTGATGAATTATGTAATAAATATTTATTTTTTTCAAATAAAATGATATCATTTAATAAATTTAATTTAAGGAGCATAACTATGAATTATAATTTAGAAACTTACTTTTTACTTTTCATGATTTATTCTATTTTAGGTTGGTGTATGGAAAGTATTAAAATGATTTTCAATAAAAATGTTGGTCACTTTGTAGACAGAGGTTTTCTAATTGGTCCATATTTACCAATTTATGGTTCAGGTGTCGTTACAATAACTTTTTTACTTGGAAAATATTCAAATGATATACCTGCACTTTTCTGGCTTTCAATGATTACTTGTGGAATTTTAGAGTATTTTACAAGTTTTTTCATGGAAAAACTATTTAATGCTCGTTGGTGGGATTATAGTATAAGAAAATTTAATATAAATGGTAGAATTTGTTTAGAAACTTTAATTCCTTTTGGAATAGCTGGTGTAATTACAGTATGTTTTACAAACCCATTTTTTGTTAACTTATTAGACAAAATACCTGATTTAGTTTTACATATTATTTCTATAACATCATTTGTAATAATCTTAATTGATTCAATTATTTCTTTTATAATTATTGCAGGATTAAAAAATACAGAAGCTGACTTATCTTCTGCTGATGATACAGAAAATATTTCAAAATATGTTCAAGAAGTTACAGAAGATATGGCAATGCAAATTGAATCTGATGTAAGAAAAAATCATAGAAAAAGAAAAATTAGACGTCAAAGAAAGTTTATTCATATGAAAGTTAGAGCCAATAAACAAATTCGTGAAGCTCAAATTAAATCACAAAAACTACATGCTAGAATAACAAAAGATTTGCAAGAATTAAATGAAAGACTTGAAAAACGCAAACTTGAAAATGAAAACTTAACAAAGCAAATTAAAGAAAGTTTTTCAAATAAATCATTCTTACACAAAAGACTTATGGATGCTTTCCCAACATTTGAAATTACTGATAAATTAAAAGAAAAAATCAAAAATAAGAAAAATTAATAATGGATTATATAATAAAATAACATAGTCAATTAATCTTGAAATGAAACGACGAATGCAAATGAAATGCACTTAAAAATTCTTAGAAAATCTATGGAGTAATGTTCGCGTCGAACGAAGTGAGGACTAAGTGAAAGAGGCCTCCATAGATTTTGATAGAATTTATAGTGTATGTAATGCAGTCGAGGAGCTGTAATGAAAAGATTAAATTACTATGTTATTTTCCATATTGTTATAATTTAATTTTTTTCAATGCTTCTTTGGTTTGATTATAACCTATTTCATAAAGTTCATCTAAATACTTTATATCTAATAACCCCATATTCTTATGTTCTAATTCTATTAAATAATCTGTTCCATATATTTCATGCTTTGCTAGTTCATGACACATCACACTAAATGATTTATCTAACACTTCAAATATATTAGTACAACATTTTTTGCCCTCTGTATTTTTAAAAGTAATACTTAATACTTTATCTGCTCCCACTCTTTTTAATTCACTCCAAGGTACATTCTCTGCAATTCCACCATCTACTAATAATTCATCATTATACTTATATGGTGAAAATACTCCTGGATAACTACAACTAGCTCTAATTGCACCTGCAAGTTCAATATCATTTATGTATTTTACTTGTTTATTACTTAATCCTTTAATATCTCTCGAATAAAACACATACAACTGTTCATTTTTTATATTTACTGCTGGTATTAACAATGGCATTTGAACTTCATTTATCAATTTTATACCTTTAATATAAGTTACTTCTTTTACTAAATTATATATACTGTCTCCACTATTCAATCCTGTAATTTTAATATTTCTATACAAAACTAAATCTTTAACAAATTTTACAACATTTTTTCCATCAAAATATTTAATTTTCTTAGCATATTTCTTGAAAATATCATATATTTCTGAAACACTATATCCACAAGCATACAAGCTTGCAACTATACTTCCAGAAGAGGTTCCTGATATATAATCTATTTGCACATTCTCTTCTTCTAATGCTTTAATTGCTCCGATATGTGCCATTCCTTTAATGCCTCCACCAGCTAGACTTAAACCTAATTTCATAAAAATCACCTAGAATATACTATTCTAAGTGATTTTAATTTGTTACTATAAAATTTATTATATGCTCTACCACTGGCATTACTTATGCACCCCCAGCGAACCAGTCTAACAAATTAAAAATTTGAGACTGGTTATATTTTTTAACTCATTAGTTCAAACCATTTTCAGCGCTCGCCTTTTATATGAACCCAGCGAACCAGTCTAACAAATTAAAAATTTGAGACTGTTCGCCTTCGCAAACTCGCTAGACCTGCCACTGGCAGCGCTCGTTTGCTCAGCCCATAATATTATATCCGCTGTCAGCGTACACTATTTGACCTGTTATTGCATCAGACATACTACTTAGCATAAATGCTACTGTATTTCCAACTTGCTCTTTTGTAACATTTCTACGAAGTGGTGCTTTTTCTTCAACAACATCTAAAATTGAATTAAAATCCTTTATTCCCTTAGCTGAAAGTGTTTTTATAGGTCCAGCTGATACTGCATTTATTCGGATTCCACTTGGTCCTAAATTATCTGCTAAATATCTTATACTACACTCTAACGCTGCTTTTGCTACACCCATTACATTATATCCTGGCAAAACCTTTGTTGAACCATGATATGTAAGAGCAACCAAACTCGCATTCTCATTTAATACATCAGCCTCTTTTGCAAGTCTAGCAACTGCTACCATAGTATATGCACTTACATCAACTGCATGAGAATATCCTTCTTTACTTGTTTCAATAAAATCATTGTGTAAATCTTCTGTAAATGCATGAGCTATACAATGTACTATTCCATCAATTTTTCCTATATCCGCTTTAATCTTTTTGTATAATTCTTCTATATCACTATCTATTGAAGCATCACAAGTATATGCTTTTGCTCCTTCAAATTCTGAAATAAGTTCTTCTATTTTAGGTCTGTTATCTTCTCCCATAAATGTAAAACAAAGTTTAGCTCCTTGTTCTGATGCTGCTTTTGCTACTCCATAAGCTATACTCCATTTATTTCTGATTCCCATAATAAGAATTGTCTTGTTTTGTAATATCATTTAATTTTCCTCCTTAATGTATTCACCCATATTTCTAAATTTCTCATATCTAGCTTTTACTAGGCTTTCTATACTTTTAGATTTAAGTTCTTTTGTTAATTCTATTATTCTTGCTTTTAATGCCTCTGATATTTCTTTCATGTCATTTCTCTCTACGCCTTGAATTGGCTCTTTTATTATTTCATCTATAACTTTAAAATTTAATAAATCATGTGCTGTAAGTTTCATTTTTTCAGCTGCCTCTTCTTTTCTTGAAGCATCTTTCCATAAAATACTTGCGTAACCTTCTGGACTAAGTACTGAATATACAGCATTTTCTAACATTATAATTTTGTCTCCAACTCCAAGAGCTAAGGCTCCACCACTTGAAGCTTCACCAATAACAATTACAATAACTGGCGTTTTTAATTTTGAAAGTTCAAACATACTTCTCGCTATTGCCTCACCTTGACCTCTTTCTTCTGCACCAATGCCTGGATATGCTCCTTTTGTATCTATAAATGTAATTATAGGTCTATTAAATTTTTCAGCTTGCTTCATAAATCTAATACCCTTTTTATAGCTTTCTGGATTTGGCATTCCAAAATTTCTTTCGATATTTTCCTTTGTATTTCTTCCTTTTTGCTCTGCAATTATTGTATAATTTTGTTCTCCTATTCTTGCTAAACCACATACAATAGATTTGTTATCTGAAAATGTTCTATCTCCATGAAGTTCCATAAATTCATCAAAAATAACATCTATATAATCCAAAGCAGTTGGTCTATTAGGACTTCTTGCAATTTCAACTTTTTCCCAAGCAGTAAGATTTCCGATCTTTTATTCTTTCTAAATTTTTAAGCCTTTTTTTAGCGTAAACAATTTCATCTGCAACATCAATCATTTTATCAGTATTTATATTTTCTAATTCTTTAATTTCTTCTTTCAATTCTTCAATTTGTTTTTGTATATCTATATTTGCCAAAATCTCACCACCTTATTTATTAAATTTTATAAGTTTATACAATACTTCTTTCATATCTTTTCGCTCTACAATTTTATCTATAAACCCATGTTCTAGTAAAAATTCTGCTGTTTGAAAACCACTAGGTAATTTTTGATTAATAGTTTGCTCAATTACTCTTGGTCCAGCAAAACCAATCATTGCTCCTGGTTCTGCTAAAACAATATCTCCTAATGATGCAAAACTAGCAGTTACACCTCCATATGTTGGATCTGTAAAAACTGAAATAAATAAAATCCCTGCATCATTAGCTTTTGCAATAGCACTAGATGTTTTTGCCATTTGCATTAATGAAAGAATTCCTTCTTGCATTCTTGCTCCACCAGAAACAGAAAAAATTATAATTGGAAGTTTTAGTTCTATGGCCTTTTCAATAGAATATGTTATTTTTTCTCCAACAACTGTTCCCATACTTCCCATTAAAAAATTACCATCCATTATACACAAAACTGCTTCTTCACCATTTATTTTTCCTTTTCCACAAACAACTGCTTCTTCAATTCCAGTTTTTTCTTTTAGTCCTTTTAGTTTATCCATATATTCTGGCATTTCTAATGGATTTACAGTTTTAATATTTAATTCTTTAAAAGGTTCAAAACTGTTATTATCAGTTATTTGCCAAATTCTACGCCTAGCAGATAATCTAAAATGATGATTACAAAGTGGACAAACACTAAAATTTTCATGTAGTTTTTCTTTGTATATTATCTCTCCACACTTATCACATTTAACCCATTTTCCAACTGGAATATCTGCTTTACTTTTAGGCTCTTTGTCATCTTCATTTGACCTTTTCTTTAATTTATCTATTATCATTTTAACTCCTAAAATCTATGCTAAATTTTCTTTTTTTATAAAAGATGTATCATAGCTACCATCTTGAAAATGTTTATTTTCTAATATTTTATATAGAAAATCGATATTTGTATTTACTCCTACTATAACACATTCATCCAATGCTCGTTTCATTTTTTGAATAGCTTCTTTTCTATCCTCACCATGTACAATTATCTTTGCTATCATTGAATCATAAGATGCTGGTATTTTATATCCAGTATATACTGCCGTATCAATTCTAACACCATTTCCACCTGGGAAATTAAGTTCTGTTATTTGTCCTGGACTTGGTGTAAATCCCTTTTCAGGACATTCTGCATTAATTCTACACTCAATACTATGTCCTCTTGATTTAACATCATTTTGAGAAAATCTTAACTTTTCACCAGATGCAATTCGTAATTGCTCTTTTACAATATCTATTCCAGTTACCATTTCTGTTACTGGATGTTCCACTTGAATTCTTGTATTCATTTCCATAAAATAGAAATTTTTATTTTTGTCCACTAAGAACTCTATTGTTCCTGCACTTGAATATTTTGATGCTTTTATAGCTGTTAATGCCGCTTCTCCCATTTTCTTTCTAAGTTTTTCATCTAATACTGTTGATGGACTTTCTTCTATTACTTTTTGATTTCGTCTTTGAACAGTACAATCTCTTTCACCTAAATAAATTGCATTTCCATATTCATCTGCTAATACTTGAATTTCAACGTGTCTTGGATTTTCAATATATTTCTCGATATATATTTCATCATCACCAAAAAAGGCTTTTGCTTCTTGTTTTACTAAATTATAACTATCTTCCAAATCTTCTTTTTTGGTAACTAATCTAATGGCTTTTCCTCCACCTCCACCTGCGGCTTTAACCATAACTGGATATCCTATCTTCTCACATATCTCACACGCTTCTTTATATCCTTTTATACTGCCATCAGAACCTTGAACAACAGGAATTTTGGCATTTTTCATAAAAGCCTTTGCATTTGATTTATTTCCCATTAAGTCAATTATTTTATATGAAGGACCAATAAATTTTATATTGCTTTCTTCACACATTTTAGCAAAATCAGCATTTTCTGATAAAAAACCAAATCCCGGGTGAATACTATCAACATGAGTTAAGCAAGCTGCTTCTAAAATATTCTTTATGTTTAAATAACTTTTATTAGAAGAGGCTGGACCTATGCAAACAGCTTCATCAGCTAGTCTTGTATGTAAAGCATCCTTATCTGCTTCTGAATATATTGAAACTGTTTTAATTCCAAGCTCTCTACAAGCTCTAATAATTCTAACAGCTATCTCTCCACGATTTGCTATTAACACTTTATTTAACATTTGAAATCTCCTTTTGTTTTACAATTTACATAATTTGTGGTATAATTATATGTGAAATAATCATTTAGAAAGGGTGATACCATGAGGAAATTAAAACTGTTACATCTCTTTTTAGAGAGAATTTCGTTAATTAACCGGCAAATTATCAAGTATGCCATTCTCTCTTTAAAATATCAGTTTATTGACGGTCAACCAATTGAACAGCATAATAATCCAATTGATAAGCGCTATTCAAGCGAAGAACTTGTAATTGGTGCTTATGAAGCAGATTACTGTACAGAGTTTTTAAAGCTTGTTCGGACAGAATTCTTACAAAAATTCTTCAAAGAAAATGGAGAATTTGATGTTGTATTACTGTTTACTCAAACCTTTGAACTCCATGAACGGTTGTTTTGCTTTGTATTGGAACAGTGTCAGTTTAAATATCATTACACCGTTGAGAACAATGGAAATGTAACATATCACATTTATTAATTGCAACTGATAAATAATTTCTTCAATCAAGGAAATTCGAGCCTCCTAAAACGAGGCTCATTTCCATTATTTAAGCATAATTTATCCTACTATCGCAAATGTAAGCTCACCTTTTGCAACAACTTTTTCATCAACTGTTGCGATTGCTTCTCCTACTCCTATTGGACCTTTCTGTTTTATTATCTTAACTTCAAGTTTTAAAACATCCCCTGGAACCACTGGCTTTTTAAAGCGCAATTTATCTATTCCGCCAAATAAAGCATTTTTACCTTTATTTTCTTTCATAGATAATATTGCAACAGCACCAGTTTGAGCTAATGCCTCGACAATTAAAACGCCTGGCATAATAGGCTCTCCTGGAAAATGTCCTTCAAAGTATGGTTCATTTATACATACATTTTTATAAGCTACACAACTTTCTCCTGGTACATACTCCTCTACTCTATCTATCATTAAAAATGGTGCCCTTTGAGGAATAATTTGCATAATTTCTTTTATATCTAACATTATTTTCTCCTTATTTAATAACAAATAATGGTGTTCCGTATTCTACCATTTCTTCATCTTTTACTAATATTTCTACAACTTCGCCATCAAATTCACTTTCAATCTCGTTCATCAATTTCATAGCTTCTATTATGCAAAGTTTATCTCCTTTTTTTACTTTACTGCCAATTTGAACAAATGGTTCTGATGCAGGTGAAGATTTTGAATAGAAAGTTCCTACCATAGGAGCTTTTACAATATTACCTTCTGGTTTATTTATAACAGCTAAATCAGATGGTTCTTTAACTGCTGGACTATTTATCTCTTGTACCATTGGAACTGGACTTGACAATTTAAGTCCACTATCTTTTTTCATACTTATTTTTATTCCATCAGGAAATTCAATTTCTATTTCAGATAATTTAGAATTTCCCATATCATCCATTAATTTTTTTATCTCTTTATAATCCATTTTTTCTTTCCTTTCGTACTAAAAAATACTATATGATTATACCATTTTTATAGCTTTTTTTCAAGCTTTTGACTAATCAGTATAATTTTTAAAAATAATAGAACTATTATGTCCTCCAAAGCCCAAAGAATTTGACATAGCATATTTAATTTCTTTTCTTCTAGCTTCGTTTGGAACTATATCTAAATCACATTCTTCATCAGGTACTTTGTAATTTATTGTAGGTGGAACAATACCATCTTCAATAGCTTTTACACAAACAACTGCTTCAACGCCACCAGCTGCACCAAGTAAGTGTCCTGTATGTCCTTTTGTAGAACTCATCATTACTCTTTTTGCATAATCACCAAATGCCAATTTAACTGCTGATGTTTCTCCACTATCATTTAAATGTGTTGATGTTCCATGTGCATTGATATATGTAATATTTTCTGGTTTAATATTAGCATCTTCCATAGCTCTTATCATAGCCCTTGTCCCGCCTTCACCGCCTGGTGCAGGTGCTGTAATGTGGTAAGCATCAGAAGTAGCTGCATATCCTACCATTTCTGCATAAATCTTAGCTCCTCTTGACTTAGCATGTTCCAATTCTTCAAGAATTAAAACTCCACAACCTTCTCCCATAACAAATCCAGATCTTTCTTTATCAAAAGGAATGCTTGCTCTGTTTTTATCTGTACTTGATGAAAGTGCTTTTATATTAGTAAACCCCGCAATTCCAGTTTCATTGATTGATGCTTCTGTACCACCAGCTATCATAATATCTTGATAACCATGTCTTATAATTCTAAATGCTTCTCCTATTGAATGTGTACCACTAGCACAAGCTGTTGTTGTACAAAAACTTTCACCCTTTGCACCAATATCTATTGATACATTTCCAGAAGCCATATTACTTATTGCCATTGGGATAAACATTGGAGATATTCTGTCTGGACCTTTTTCACATAAAACTCCTATATCATTTTGCATAGTTTTAAGTCCACCAATTCCTGAACCAATCGCTACTCCAAAACGATTGCTATCTATTTTTTCAATATCAATATTTGCATCTTTTACTGCTTCTCGTGAAGCTATCATTGCAAATTGAGTATATCTATCTAATCTTCTAACAGCTTTTTTATCTAAAATCTCTTCAACATTTAAGTTCTTAACTTCTCCTGCTAATTTTACTTTAAAATTTGTAGTATCAAAGCTTTTTATTTCATCAATTCCACATTTTCCTTCCACAATACTTTTCCAAAAATCTTCTACATTATTTCCAATAGGAGTAACTGCTCCTAAGCCTGTAACTACAACTCTTCTCATTTTTTATATCATTTCCTTCCTTTTAGTATAAATAATTTTAACTATATATCCGATAACACAGTTAGACAACGCTTAATTTTAAAAATTTACATTACCATTCCACCATCTACATTAATAACTTGACCTGTTATATAACTGCTATCTTCTGATGCTAAAAAGCTTACAACCTTAGCAACATCTTCTGCTGTTCCCATTTTTCTAAGTGGAATTTGATTATTTATATTTTCTTTTACAGAATCTGATAAAACACTAGTCATATCTGTTGCAATAAATCCAGGTGCAACAGCATTTACTAAAATATTTCTACTTGCAACTTCTTTTGCTAAGCTCTTTGTAAAGCCTATAATTCCCGCTTTTGAAGCAGAATAATTTGTCTGTCCAGCATTTCCAACAACACCAACTACCGAAGAAATATTTATAATTCTTCCTGATTTTTGCTTAATCATTAATGGTATAACATTTCTTGTAACATTAAAAGTTCCAATTAAATTTATATCTAAAACCTTCTCAAAATCATCTTTGCTCATTCTCATTAAAAGTCCATCTTTTGTAATTCCCGCATTATTTACTAAAACATCAATTTTTCCTAATTTTTCTACTGTTTCATTAACTATTCGTTCTGCTTCTTCAAAGTTTGCAACATCACCTTGCACCAAAGCACATTTAACACCATTTTTTTCAATTTCTTTTTTTAGTTCATCTAACTCATCTGTCTTACTTCTGTAATTTACTGAAACATCATAATTATTTTTAGCAAATTTTAATGCAATTTCCTTTCCAATGCCTCTTCCAGCTCCTGTAACTAATACAACTCTATTATCTCCCATTATTTTATCTCCTTTAACTCAAAAATTGCTTGTTCTAAGCTTTCTTTATCATTTATATTTATTAATTTTACATCTCGACTTACTCTTTTAACTAAACTTGTTAAAATTTTTCCTGGACCTATTTCTATAAATGTATCAACTCCATCATCTATCATATTTTGAATAATTCTTGAAAAATGCACTGGACTTTTTACATGTTTAGCAAGTATATCTATCATATTGTCACTTTTTTCATATTTTTCGCTATTAATATTTTTATATACTATTTTATTTGGAATATTTATATCTATTTTTTCTAATTCTAATCTTAATTTTTCTGATGCAATTTCTAATTTTTCTGTATGAAATGGACCATATGTTTTTATTGGACTTACTTTTTTTGCACCAAGCTCTTTTGCAATTTCTGTTATTTCTGCAATTCCTTCTTCATCACCAGAAACCACTACTTGTCCTGGGCAATTATAATTTGCAGGTGCTACAAAACCTTTTGTGACCATTTTGCAAGCTTTTTCTACGTCACTATCTGATAATGCTAAAACACCAGCCATTTGCCAATTACCATCTGGAATATTATTTTGCATTATTTCTCCTCTTTTTTCAACTATTTTTACAGCTGTTTCAAAATCTAATGCTCCACCATATTCTAATGCTGTATATTCTCCTAAGCTTAAACCTGCTAAATTGTTTGCTTCAATTCCGTTTTTCTTTAAAACTTCTAAAATTCCCAAACTCATTGTAAATATTGCTATTTGAGTATTTTTAGTTTGTGAAAGTTCTTCTTCACTAGAACTAAATGTAAGGTTTACTACATCAATTCCTAAGATTTGATTTACCTTTTTATAAATTTCTCTTATTTCATCATAAAAATTATATAAATCCTCTCCCATCCCAAGGCTTTGAGACCCTTGACCTGGAAATAAAAATCCTATTTTCATTTTTAACTCCTCTTTAAATTTCTAATATTATACTTCCTACATTTAATCCACCACCATAAGCACAAAGTAGGATTTTATCATTTTCCTTTAATAAATCTTTTTTATTCATTTCATCTATAACAATCGGAATGCTTGCACAAAAAGTATTTCCGCACTTTTGCTAGATTAGTATATGTTTTGTCTTTTGAAATATCTAATTTTTCATAAATACTATCAATAATTCTAGAATTCGATTGATGTAAAATAAAATATTCTATATCCTTTTTTAATAAATTAGCTTTATTCAAAGTTTCAAGTATATTATTTGTTGTTTTATTTACTGCAAATTTATATACATTTCTACCATTCATATACAATTTTTCATTACTATTACAAGTTAATATTTCGTTATCTTTTCCAAAACTCTCAATATTTGAATAATACACTTTTTTATTTTTAGAAGAGGTTAAGAGTAAAGCTCCAGCACCATCTCCTAAAATAATTGATGTATTAATATCTTCAAAGTTTAAAAAATCTGAAATTTTTTCAATTCCAATCACTAAAACATTTGTTAATTCATTCAAAGCTATGTATTTTCTTGCAATATCTAGTGCATTTATGAAACCACTGCAACCTGCTAAAATATCTATACACATACAATTTTCTATATTTAGTGATTTTTGTATTTCAAAACTAATTCCTGGCATTAATCTATTAGTAGATGTAGTTGCAACAATTATTCCATCTATTATTTCTTTATCAATTTTATTTTCATTTATTAATTTTGTTGCAACTTTCACTCCTAATTCTATAATGCTTTCATCTTTTGCAAAATATCTTGTTTCTATTCCTGTTCTTCTTTTTATCCAATCTTCTGGAAGATTAAATTTTTCATTAAAAAATCGATTAGAAATTTGTGTTTTCGGCAAATATGAACTACTTGCAATTATTTGAATATCGTTCATAAACTCTCCTTTAACTCATCTTCTGTAACATTATACTATAATAAAAAATCAAATGGAATATGATAAGTGGTCAGTTTTTTATATTTACAATATCTAGTTTTAAAAACTAAAAGCTATCTTAGTAAATTTAACCATGCTTCTGCAATATACGAATACATTGAAGATACTGAAAGTTTGTCAACATCTTTTTCTGCTACTAAATTAATACTATCTAAAATTTCACCATCTAAATAAAAATGTACTGTTCCCAAAATTTCACCCTTTTGAATTGGAGCAGAAATATTTTCACTTAAAACCACCTCTTGCTCAATATTTGCAGAATTCGATTTTTGTACTAATATTCCACTATCTTTTTCATATACTAAATTTAATTCTTTCTCCACTGCCTTATTTACTTCAACTGTTTTAACAACAGCATCTTTTGTTCCGCTTTTTTCAAATTTAAAATTTGTAAAACCATAATCTAATAATTTTTTTGCATCATTAAATCTTATATTACTTGTTCCACCTTTCAATACAACTGAAATTAAAGATAAATCATCTTTTGTAGCACTTGCAGATAAATTATACAAAGCTAAACTTGTAGAACCTGTTTTTAATCCTGTACATCCTTTATAATTTCTTACTAATTTGTTTGTATTCACTAAACTAGATTTTCCGTCTCTTAAAGAATCCATCCAAATTGTTGTATATTTCTTAATATTAGGATGATTTTGTAAAAGTTCCTTTGACATCAAAGAAATATCATAAGCACTTGACATATGTCCCTCTTCATCTATTCCATGACAATTTTTAAAAGTTGTATCATTCATGCCCAAAGCTTTTGCTTTATCATTCATTAATCCAACAAAAACATCTTCTGAGCCTGCTAAAAATTCTGCCATTGCAACAGTACAGTCATTTGCAGAAACAACACAAATTGCTTTCAACATTTCATCTACTGTCAAGCTTTCTCTGGTATCTAACCAAATTTGAGAGCCACCCATAGCAGTAGCATTTTCTGAACAAGAAACTGTATCTGTTAATGCAATTTTACCGCTATCTAATGCTTCCATAATAAGTAAAATTGTCATAACTTTTGTAACACTTGCAGGTCTTAACTTTTCATGAGAATTTTTTTCATATAAAACTTTTCCGTGTTGTTTGCTCAATTAAAATTGCACTTTCACTTTCAATATTCAAAAAATTTTCTCCGAAGTGCTTCGTTACTTACCTCTCTTGTACCACCAGTGTCTAACCAAACTGGAATTACATATTCTAAAGCATAACTACTACTTGATATGCAAATTATAAATAACATTAAACTTGCTAAAATCTTTTTATCCATAATTTTCCTCCAAAATAAAAAACTAATTTTGTACATTCTATGCACAAAATTAGTTTTTATTATAAATTAATTATCTTTTAAAAAATTATGTATTAACAATTTCTTTTTTGTTAAACTGATTAATTGATAAATATAATAATAAAGCTAAATGAAAGAAGAAATTTATAATTGAACTATATAATGTTATACCACTTATATTAGAAACTTGCCCGAATAAATATGTACTAAAATCCCAATTATTTGTTATAAAATATCTTGTTATTATTGAAAGTTTTTCAACTGTTGACCATTCTGTAAGAACTACACTCCCTATTAAAAATATAATCAAAGTTAAAATTATTGTCATAGCTTGATTATTATTAATTACTCCCATAAAAATACAAAATAAAATTATTATAATATATATTGGAAATTTTAAAAAACCAACAATACAAATGTATTTAAATAAACTCATTGTAATTATTTCACTGTTATTAAAATCATAACCTATGTAATCTAAAACATAACTATCAAATCCAAATATACTACCACCTATCAAATATTGAGATATAACAACAAATATCATAGAAATAATAACTGTAATTATACAAGCAATTATTTTTGACATTATTATTTTACTTCTCTTATGTGGTTTGGTTAATAAGTTTTTCATTGTTCTTTTACTGGTTTCTTCTGTTACTGTTGTTGTAGATATATATATTGCAATTATAACAATAATAATATCAAAATATTGAAAAGTCCTTATAAAAAATATTCTTGCATCTATTTTATTATCATAAATTATGTTATTCTCATTTGAAATATCTCTATTCATATTATTTTCAAGTGCATATTTGCATAATTCTGCTCTTGAACTATAAAAATTATATTCATAGTTCACAAATGCTTGACTTTCATTAAATTGCTGATTTTTGTATGCCTGTGAAAAATAATAGTTTTCTTTATATTGTTCTAAATATTGAGTTAAATTACTGTAATTATAACCTATATTATTTTTTAACCTTAATTGATAACATTCTATCTCAAAATTAATTGCTTCAATTTTTTCATTATCTATGTTTTTGTCTCTTTTCATTTCTTCTAAATTCTTAATTTTAACATTAACAAAATTTTTCCAGTCATTTGACTTTAAAGCTTCTACATATTCGTTATATTTTAATTTAGAAATTTCATACATTTCCTTAGAACCATTATCATTTATCTCATAATCAAATATATTTTTAAGATATACATCAATGTCTTTATTTAAATTCATATAACCAGAAAAGCCTCCACCATAAGTTGTATTTTCATCTTTTAATGCAAATCTTTGCCATGAGCCTTCTTCAAATTCATTCCATAATTTTCCTCTCTTAATAGAAATCATTTGAATAATAAATTCTTCACTATTTACATCAATATTTTTTAATGCCTCCTCAACACTTTCAATTGGAAAATCTTTGGTATCAATAATGTATGTATCTGGTGGATTTTGGTCAGGATTTATATTATTATAAACTATCATTCCTACAAATGCTAATGCAAATAACCAATATATACTTTTTCTTTTAAATATTTTTATTAGTTCATTTTCTACTAATTTAATCAATTTTATTTTCACCTACCTTTTTAATAAAGGCTTCTTCTAGGCTTAACTTTTCATTTTCAGCAAAAGTCTTAAATTCTTCAATTGTATCATTTGTAATTATCTTTCCATTTTTTATTGTTATAATTCTATTGCATAAATTATTGATTTCAGTTAAATTATGACTAGATATTAAAATTGCAATTCCTTGATGTGACAAATTTTGAATTAAATTTCTCATTTCAATTGTGCCTTCAATATCTAAACCATTTGTTGGTTCATCTAATATTAATAGTTCAGGATTATTTATAATTGCTTCTGCAATTCCTAATCTTTGCCTCATACCTAATGAATAAGTAGAAACCTTATCTTTTATCCTTTTTTCAAGCCCAACAATTTTAATAACTTCGTCAATTCTAGCTTTAGATATATTTTTATAATTATTAGCTGTAATTTTTAAATTATCATAACCAGATAAATACATATATATATCTGGATTTTCTACAATTGCACCTACTTTTTCAATTGCCTTTACAAAATTGCTTTGTATATCATAATTATTTATATATACTTTTCCCTCTGTAATTTTTATCAAACCTAATATTAATTTTATAACTGTTGTTTTTCCTGCACCATTTGGACCTAAAAGTCCAACTACATCACCTTTGCTTATAGAAAAAGATATATTTTCTACAATTGTTTTGTTTTTTACTTGCTTTTTTAAATCTTCACATTTTAGAACTTCCATTAACTTTTTCCTTTCGTTTATTCATTTCGTATATCTTTATTGTTAAAAATATATATTAATATTATTGTTATAAATATTGCACTAATAACAGAATTTAAAATTGGTATTTTTAAACCTATAAACATATACTTAGTAATATCCCAATTAAATATAAATAAAAACTTACTAAAATTATTTATTAATATATCAAAAGTAGAAATTATATATAATCCTAGTGAAATTAATATATTGAGAGCTATATTATTTGTAATAACTCCAAATAGTAAACTGGTCAGTGTCAATAATATGTACATTGGCATTTTTGACAAAATAATCATTATCATATATGAACCTAAGTTCATTGTTACAATATCTTTTGTTACAGGATTATATCTTATTGCTTCTAATTTATAACTATCAAAACCAAATAGTATGCCACCAATTAAGTATTGTAAAATTATTATAGCCATTACAATCAAAATTGTAACAACTAAACTCGTTATTATTTTTGATGTTAGAATAGTAATTCTTTTATATGGCTTTATTAACAAAGTTTTAATTGTTCCAGAATTATATTCTTCTGAAAGTATCGTACTAGACAAATAAATAATGATAAAAATTATTGCAATATCGAAATAATCAAATACTTTCATAATTAAAAATCTTGCATCTGCTGGTAATGGAACATTTCTATTTTGAGAATTTAACAAAATATTATATTCTATTTTATTTTCAATAGCATATTTTTCTAAAGCTATTCTTTCTATAACATTTTCGTATAGTTCTTTTGTATTTAAATTTTCATAATTTTCTAAAATTAAAGCATCATTCTTATATGCTTTTTCATATTGCTCTTTTATATCTATATCTTGACTCACAAGCTTAGTAAATATACTATATCCAGATATAATCACTAATGCCAAGAAAAGCAAAACATATATATTTTTTCGTTTAAAAATTTTTAACAATTCATTCTTTATTAATTTCATCATAATTTTCATCCTAAAATTTATTAAAATAATTATATATATAATATATCTAACTATATATTTTTTCAATAAAAAAATAATTATCAATCAGTATAACTATATGATAATTATTTTTCTCATTATAAAATTAAGTTGTCACTATAAAAATTTTTGCGTTATCTTGTTATATAAAGTTAATTTTTTCAAACCTTATTGATTTTCAATAGTATTTTCAGTCTCTTGAAACATTTGATTTATTTCATCAGGTATTGTAGTATCACTTTGTTCTTTTACAATCTCAATTTTTCCGACATCTATGATTTGACCTGGTATAACTGATTCAGGACTTGAATTATAATATATTAAAATCTCTTGTCCTTCTTTAAAACCAATATTACCTTCTTTTGAAAATGCTACATTATTTACATATTTTTCTTCATCTGATCCTATCATGACATCTAAAGAATCTTCATTTACTCTAAGTACAATTGCATTCATTGTTGTATCCATATTCTCACCACTTTCAACATTTTGATTATCTACTGGATTATTTTGTAAATTTTTTTTGTTATTATTTACAACTAAATAAATAGCTAAAAATGCAACTATTGCAATAATAACCACTATAATAGCAATCTTTAAGTTTTTATTCATATTTCACCTCAACTTTATTTTTTCATATTTTATCATAGAATAATTTTATTATCAAGTAAAAATTAGATATTTTTTAATAACTTTTATTTTACAATTCATAATATTTATTCTAATTCGATTTCTATGTATAAAACATCTTTTAAATATTTTGCTACAATATTTCCTCCATTTAATTCAACTAGTTGCTTAGCTATTGACAATCCAACACCAGAATTTTTATCTATATTTTCAATAGTATAATATCTATCGAATATCTTTTTAACTGTCATTGAATCTAATTTACTTGCTTTATTTGAAAAAACAACTTTACCACTTTCTTTCAATTCTATATTGCATCCATTATCACTATATCTAATACAATTTGAAATTAAATTTTCAAAAATTCTAATTACCTTAGTTTTATCAATGTTTTTATATATCTTTTTTTCACATATTTTTATATTAGGAATTATATCTTTTTTCTTAAATATATTATAATAGCTACCAACTGTTTCTTCTAAAATTTCATTAATACAATAACTTTTTTTATTATTTTTTTTCTCTAAATCTAGACTTTTTGAATAATCAAATAACTGCTCTGTTAAATTAACTAGCTCATTTGTTTTATCGTTTATTATATTAATATATCTACCTTGTTTTTTTGTCAATATTTCTTCTTTAAGCAAATCTACATAACAACTAATAGCAGTAAGTGGAGTCCTTAAATCATGAGAAATATTGGTTATTGAGTGTTTTAACTCCTGATTACCATTTTCGTACTGTAATCGTTCTTCTCTTAACTTTTCTAACTCTACATTCAAATCATTAGTTAAATTTATTAATTCCCTATCCGTTGACGATATAGAGATTAAATTATTTGTATTAGATACTAAGATTCTATTTAGGTTAAATCTTATTTCTTTGATTGATTTTCTTAAAAGAAATATCTTAATTGCACAATAAATCACAATAACTATTAATACTATAATAAAAATACTCAAAATTCATACCTTTCTATTTTAGATCCTTTTTCTTAAATATGTATATACCTATTATATTAGTAGTACAAATAAAACCTAATGAATATTTTACTAAATTAAATGTATCTACCTTATTTAATTTTCCTGAAATTTCAGAAGCTTGTCCTGTGGGAATACTATAATATATATTTTTATATATAAACATTTTTTGTTTTGAAGGATAATTTGGATTTGGCATAGCTTTTACAACATGTTCTATTCCTTGATCATCATAATAACTTTCTGTTATATTTTTAGGCATATTTATAGGATATGCTAAATTAGCAGAAATAATGTACATTCCTAAAAGCAAAAGCATACAAGCTGTTATTGAAAAAGTTACATTAGAAAAAGCAAAAGATATTAGTGTAAAAAAAGATGAATATGCACTAATAACTAAAATGGTTTCTAAGAAAATTATTATATATTGCGAAAAAGATAAGTTCAATTTTGCAAGAAGAGGCACTCCAATTCCTATAACTATTAACATATAAATAAATTCTAATAATATGCCTACTACTATGCTAACAATTAAATTTGAAAAATATATACTTGTTCTACTATGACCCACTATAATTTTATTTCTAATTGTGCCATAATCATATTCTGTTCCTATGAATAAACTAGTAAACATTGCCATAAATAATCCTATTATATTAATATAATTTAGCATCATTTTATCCATATCATAAGTCATATTTTTACTTCCAACTTTTAATTGCACTTTAAAATGATTGAATATGAAAAACAGTGCTATAATAACAGTAATAATAATGATTACATACAACATTTTACTATGTTTTAATCTAGAAAAATTTGCATTTAATAATTTAAACATTTTTTTCACCCCCAATTAATTTCATATAGTAACTTTCAAGAGTCTCTTCTTTTTCTCGAAAATTCGTTACTATGCAATTTTTATTTGAAAGTGCTATAACAAGTTCTGAAATATTAACCTTACTATATATATTAACTTGTTTTTCAGACATAACTTTGTAAGAAATTTTATGTTCTTCTAAATATTTAATACATTCTTTTAAATTACTTACCAAAATTTCAATTCTTTTTTTAGATTTTTGTCCTAATTCTTTACTGCTAATTTCTTTTATAACTCTGCCTCTATCAATAAAACCATAATCAGTTGCAATTTTTGATAACTCATCTAGATAATGACTTGATATTAAAACAGTAATACCTTTTTCTTTATTTAATTTTAGTATTAGTTCTCTGATTTCAATTATTCCTTCTGGATCAAGTCCGATTTATAGGTTCATCTAATACAAGAAAATCAGGATGTCCAACTAATGCTACTGCAATTCCTAGTCTTTGTTTCATTCCTAAGGAAAAATTTTTAACTTGCTTTTTACCTGTTCTATCCAACCCAACAAGTTCTAATATGTCATATAGATAATCTGTAATAGGAAGTCCTATAATTTTAAATTGCTGCTTTAAATTTTGCTCAGCGGTCATATCAAGATAAATTGAAGGTGTTTCAATAATTGCACCTATTCTTTTTCTAACAGTTATTACATTAGTGCTTGTATTTTTCACCCCATAAATTGAATATGTTCCAGAAGTTGGATTTTGAAGTCCACATATCAATCTTATTAATGTTGTTTTCCCTGCTCCATTTTTACCTATAAGTCCATAAATAGAGCCTTCTGGAATGTGTATATTAAAATTATTTAATGCTATAAATCCTTTATATTTTTTTGTAAGATTATCTGTTTCTATAATATATTCCATTTTCTTACCTCCTTCATTTTTATTATAACAATATTTATTATAAGAATTCAGTTAAGAAATAGTAAATATTTTATACAAATCAGTTTTGTTTCATTTTAAATCCGATTCCCCATACAGCTTCAATATATTCAATTTCTGTAATTTTTCTTATTTTCTTTCTCATATTACTTATATGAACCTTTAAAGAATTTTCATCTCCATCTTCTGTATCCTCACTTATTAAATTTACTAGCTTTGTCTTAATAACAACTTTGTCAGGAGTTAGTAATAATTGTTTTAATATTGCATATTCTGTTTTTGTTAAAGTTATTTTACTATTTTTTATTTTCAGAGTTTTACCATCTTGTAATAACTCTAAATCTTTATATTTCAAATTATTTTTACTGTTTTTTCTAAGTTGAACTTGTATTCTAGCAAGTAATTCATTTTTGTCAAATGGCTTAGTAATATAATCATTTGCACCATCTAACAATACATTAACTTTACTATCATAAGAAGTTTTTGCACTGATTACTATAATTGGTATATTAGTTCTTATTTCTTTAACTATTTCTTCTCCACTAACTTCTGGTAACATTAAATCTAATAAAATTAAATCTATTCTTTCAGTATTTAATATATCTAGTGCTTCTTTTCCAGAATAAGCATTTCTTACAACATAATTTTCTTTTTCAAGAAATTCTTTTATAAAATTATGAATAGTACTATCATCTTCAACTACTAATATTTTTTTCATAAAGTTCCTCCAAGTTCTTGTTTTTTGACAAAAAAACTAATTTTGCAAATTATCTTTGTAAAATTAGTTTTTATTAGAATTATTGATTTTCAGTATCATCACTATTATATACTTGCATTATTTAATACGGATTATAATAAATTAATACTTCTTGTCATTCTTTATATCCAATGTTTCCTTCTTTTGCTTTCACCTCAAATAAATATTTTATTATCTTCCAACTCTTTTACAATATTTTTCCATCATAGCTGCTGCTTCTGCTCTTGAACTTTCTCCTTTTGGAGCTAATGTTTTATCTTTATTTCCTGTTATTACTCCTGCTCCCACTGCCCATTGCATTTGTGGTAGTGCATAACTTGAAATTCTATTTGCGTCTGTAAATCCGCTTAAATTATTAGTTTGTGTTATATTTTTTCCTTTGTATTTTGCATATCTATTTAAAATTACAGCTAAATCTTCTCTTGTTATGTTATCACCTACTCCAAATTTTCCATTGTTATATCCTTTTACAATATTGTTGTTTGATGCCCAAACTACAGCTTTATAATAATAGTGTTTTGCATTTTGCACATCTGGAAATTTTGAAATTCCTGTTATTGCTGGCTCACTTTCCATTTTATAAAGTATTGTAACTAACATTCCTCTTGATAATTTATCATTAGGCGCAAAAGTTCCATCTTTGTATCCTGTAATAATTCTATTACTATTACAATATTCCGCTGCATTATAGAACCAATCTCCTTTTTTGACATCACTAAATGTTGGTTCATCTTTTAAAGCAACAAATTTTATTTCTTTTTCTTTTGCAAAAGTTTCTGCTACTGTTCCTGTATATCCATAAATTGTTAATTTACTTAAATCTGTTGGTCCTTTTGGTGTTACAGAATACTTCTCAGAAGCTAAATCAAAAATTTTATTATCTATTTTGGTTATATTTTTTGAAAAATATAATTCTCTTAAATTTGGACATCCGCCAAAAGCATACTGTTCTACACTATTTATACTATTAGACATTTTAAATATTGTAAAATTATCACATCCATAAAATAAACAAGTATTTATATTAGTTATTGAATCTGGTAAAGTTACAGTTGTAAAACCAGTATCTTCAAAAGCTGCATGACTAATGAATTTAAGATTATTTGGTAATTTAATATTTTTTAATGATGTACAACCTTCAAAAGCTCCATATCCACGATATGTTAATGTGTCAACATAAAAATCTATTGTTTCTAACTCTTCTGGCAAAATAATATCTGTTAATGATATACAATTATGAAATACTGCTCCTTCTAATATTTTCAAATTTTTTGGTAAAACAATTGACTTTAACGATGTGCAACCTGAAAAAGCACAGTCGCCAATTTCTGTAATTGTATCTGGTAAATTAATGGTTTTTAATGCAGTACAATTAGCAAAAGCTGATATTGAAATTCTTTTAATTCCATCTGGCAAAATTATTGTTTCTAATCCTTTTAAGCCATTAAATCCCATTATTGAAGTTACTTTTTTTCCTTCTATTGTTGATGGAATTTCTAATTTTGTTATAGCATCTGAATTATTATTATAACGTCTAGTAACATTAATCGTACCATCATCTAATACATAATAACTAATATAATCATTATAATATTTTTCTTCAGAAATTGCATTTGCTGAATTTGCAAATAAGAATTGCACTCCTATAATTAAGCTTAAAAACATAATTGTAAATAAAACTTTTTTATTCATTTTTATCCTCCTTCTCTAATAAGAAAAGTATATCATAATGATATTTTAAAGTAAATAAATTTAATTTTATTTCACAATTTTATCAAAATAATAAATTCCTGCAACTTCCTTAAAACTGTATTTATATATAGTTTCTTGTCCTTCAAATTTCACATCAAAAGTAAGTATATTGTCTTGCTTATACGCATTTACTAATTGATAATTAGTTGTTGATGTAGGTGCTGTTAATGTATTATCAGCATTTTCTTTTCCTGCAATAAAAGTATCATTAAAATACAAAAATTTTAAGTTTTCATATTCAAAATTTGTAAACTCTATTATTTCATCATCACCACAAATATTTTGATATGAAGTTAATATTTTTTCACTTGCAATACTTATTACTGTTCCATTATCTTCTTTATCTGTTTCATCTAAATTTTTATAAGCAATTTGCAATTTAAGATTATTTGTAATAGTATCTTTTGTTATACCATTTTGAAATATTTGTATAAAATTTGGTATTTGAACATTATCAACTAAATAAGAATATTTTTCTATATAATATGATGCTGGTAAAATTTCTTCTTTAACATCTGCATTTATAATATCGTTTTGTGAAATACTATTGTTATCATTGTTTTCTAAATTTTTATTAAAATATCCTATTTCATATAAGCAATATGCTAAATAAAGAGCAACCACAAATAAAATAATAATGAAAATATCTCTTCTAAAAATTTTACCATTTTTCGCCTTAACTATTTTCTTTTCTATTTGTTCAACTTTTTTCTGAACAGCAATTTCAATTTGCTCGTCCATTTTCTCAGTAAATTCTTTTAACATTTCTTCTTTTTTGTTATTAATTTGATTGTCTATTTCGTTTAAAATTTTTTTAACATCTTTATCTTTTGTAATATCTTCTTTTTTATTCGCCATAAGAAAGCTCTCCTTTCACTTATTCTAACGACATTATACATTGGTTTTTCTAAAAAATCAATGTTATATTTTAGTTTTAATTTTTGCAAATTTTGTTAGCATATTTTAAGCTTAAAAATCAATACTAATACTGAAATGAAAATTTACTTTTCATTTTCAAGATATATTTTAGGAGGAAACTATGACTAAGAAAGTTTTTATAGGCATTTTAGTTAGTATTCTTCTTTCATTATGTTCAAGTTTTTGCTTTGCAGCTACTAACACTGATAAAGTTAATTTAGGTAATGATGTAAGTTCTTCAATAGATAAAGGTGTAAACTCTATTGGAGATGCTGCAAAAGGAATAGTAAATGGAACAGATAGAGCTGTTCGTGATACTGGTGATGCAATTGGAAATATGGGAAATCGTATGGATTCAAACAATAATCATGTTAACTATGATAACAATAATAGAAATTATAATAATGGTAATTATAGTACAAGTAGAACAAGCGTTGATAATGCAATGAACTCTACTGGTATGTCAACTACAACTTGGATGTGGGTAATATTTGCAATAGCTGCTGTTATAATAATTGCTGCTATTTGGTATTACGCTATGCAAAGTAATGATAGAGACTAACAAAATAAAAAGTCGGTTTTATACCGACTTTATTTTTTTAATCTAATTAAAATTGCTATTGCAAATAATATAAGCAGAACTCCTATCGAAATAAGAATTACATTTAATATATTATTTAAGCCTAAATTAGCTTCCGGTAAATTTGACATCGAAGTTACACTAGTAACTTGTGTAGAAATGTCAGCAGTGTTTGTTTCTTCTCCTTCTGTTGCTAAAACTGCTCCCATAAAAAATGTACTCAATATGCAAATAATTATTAGTATTTTACAAATTTTTGACATGAATATACTCCTTAAAATAGACTCTATAACTATTATAACTTATATATAAAAATATTCAAGACTTTTAAAAATTTTTTTCAATCTTAAATAGTTTTAGGTTCTTTTTCTTTTGATTTTATTGAATTACCATGTATTTTTCTTCTGAGTTTGCTTATTTCAGTTTCTGTAAGTCCTGTTCTATTTATAATTTGATCAGTAGCATCATTATTAAAAACCATATTAGTTGCAGCTTTTCTTTTAGATGATTTATTAAGTTGAACTTTCATTGCTAACAATTTTGTTCTCTCTTCGCCAGTAATTCCCTCATTATCTATGTTTTTTGAGATACATCTTGCACCAAGCTCGTATTCTTCTGCTGATACTGAAACCTTTACAAAATTGCTAATTTCCTTTACTCCACCAACTACAAATTCTACACATTCATCTAAAAACAGAATATCTTCTCTTGAAAATCTTCTATTTTTGGTTTCATTTGCACACATTTGTAAATATGTTTTAATTTTCTCAACATTCTTAGGAGTATATTTGTAATCTTCTATAATTTTTTTCGAACTTTTCTCAATAGTTTTTACAAAATGATAATCTTCCAACAAATCTTTTTTAGTATTAACCCATGGCAATTTTTCTAAATTATCATCTGCTTGATAAGCTAGTACAGTTTCACAATCGCCATGTTTTAATTTATTCAAATTCTGTCTATGAACTCCTAAAACACCCCTTGCAAACATTATTGGACTTAATACATGTTTATATTGTGAATACCACTTTTCAAAATTGGCTAAACTAATTTCTTTTTTTGGCTCTAATTTATTATCTTTTTTAACTTTTCTACGCAAAGTTTTTAATTCTTTTATTGGAACTTTTGCTGCTGGTAAAATTGTAACTTCTAATTCATGGTTTTTAGACATCTCAGCAAGTTTTGTTTTTCTTATTCCAAAAATTTTATCTGCAAATATATAATCTGGTATTATACCACCATATTTTCTATGTATTTCATCAAATTTATCAAATTTAATTTTATCTTTGAAATGTAATTTATTTTCTAATAAAACTTTATTTTTTAGTAATTCAAATTCTAATGGCGTTGGAAGTTTTTCCCTAGAAAGAATAAAAGTACGATTTTTTCCTTTATCAAAACATATATTAGCATATGCTGATGAATTTATATCCAAAATTCTTTCTGCAAAAATATATTCTGGAATATTTCCACCATATTTATCATATATAGCTTTAAATTGATAATAGTCTATTTTATCATCATAATGTAGAAAATTTTCTTTTATTACTTTTTTCCTTAAAACTTCAAAATCTGTAATTTTCTCACCACTCAAAATTGTGGTTTTCTTATTTACACCTGACAAAAATGGAGATAACGAATCTGGTGATATTTTTAAAACATCAAGTGCAAATTGTTTTTTAGACAAAACGCCTGCATACTTTTTGTAATATTTAAAAAATTGCTCTCTTTCTAGCATTTGGTCTTCTGCTAAATTTTCTTTTTTAACTATTTTATTTCGTAAGAAAAATATGTATTCATTTGGCACTTCAATATCTTTTAACACTAGTGAATTTGTACCAGAAACTCTCATATTTTTTACACCAACAGCACTGATATCAAGAATTTCTTCTGCAAATGTATCTCTATCTAAGATACCTGCATATTTTTTATACAATTTTAAAAATCGTTTATTATCTATTGAATCATCAATATGCAAATGTTCTTTTTTTATAACTTTTTCTCTTAGTAAATATATTTCTTCTGGATTTACAATATAATTTGAAAAAATTGCAGTTTTTTTAATATCACCTTTTAAGAATTTATTTACCTGACTGGTATTAGCTTCTAAAACTTTAAGAGCAAAAATTTTTTCATCAATGCCTTGTCCAAATTGTTTATAAATTTGTCTGAATTCATCCAAACTAATTTCATCATTAATATGCACATTAGCATTTTGAATAACATCTTCTTTTATTTTTCTAACAAGTTCTACATCATAATTTTTCCCTTTTAGAATTTTAGGAGTGGCACCATAAGATTTCATACAATCAACAGAATGTGGTGTAACATCTAAAAATTCTTCTGCAAAAAACTTTAAAGATAATCTTCCACCATATTGTTTATGCAATTCTAATAATTTATCATAACTAATGTCTTTAAGTTTTAATTCTGTTACAGTTGCAAGTACATCTTTTCTAATGCTTTCTATTTCATCAGCAGAAACATATTCTCTCGTTAGTATTGATGTTGTTTTTACTTTTCCAGAACTTAAATTATAAAATTTATTTGTTCCAATATCTAACGCATATCTAGCAAAAGTTTCTTCATCATAGCCTTTTCCAAAAGCATTATATATCTGTTGAAACTTTGAATAAGTAATTGTATCATCAATATGTAGCACCAACTCTTTAATAGCTGACGCCCTTATATGATAAAATTGTCGTAAATTTATTTTTTTCTGTAAAGATAAATTCATATCAACCTTCAAATAAATCAATTTATTTCACTTTGGTAATTATCTATTTAACATTTCAGTTTTTAAGTCATATAATTTTTGAGAAATATCAACATAATATTTTTGTGGATTTCTCAATCTTTTAACTTCTTCCCAAATTGTATTTAATTGTTCTTTTGAATATTGTGCAATTTCTTTTAAACTTGGAGATTTATATATCAATTTTCCATTTTCAAATATTTTTTCTTGCAACTCTTTTACTATATAATTTGTAATATATTTTTTCTTCCAAGTATTATGTTCATCAAATAATTGATAACCATCTTCTGCTATAATTTCATCTGCTAATGCAACAACATCAGCAATGGCATAATTTGTATCTTTACTATAAAATCTATATACTTTTTTGAAACTTGGATTTGTAATTTTCTCTACATTTTCACTTACTTTAATTTTTGGAATTATTTTTCCATCTTCCTCTACTGCTGCTAATTTATATACTCCTCCAAATACAGCATCACTTTTAGCTGTGATTAAATTTTCACCCACTCCAAAACTATCAATTTTAGCACCTTGCTCTAAAAGTGAAGTTATTAAATATTCATCAAGAGAATTACTTACACAAATTTTACAATCTTCGTATCCTGCTTCATCTAGCATTACACGAACTTTCTTTGATAAATATGCCAAATCTCCACTATCTAATCTAACTCCTACTGGACGAATTCCTTTTGGTTTTAAAACTTCATCAAACACTCTTATAGCATTTGGGACACCACTTTCTAATGTATTATAAGTATCTACTAATACTAAACAATTATTAGGATATATTTCTGCATACGCTTTAAAAGCTTCATATTCACTTGGAAAACTTTGTACCCAACTATGAGCCATTGTACCACTAGCTGGAACATTAAATCTTTGGGCTGTAAGTACACACGATGTTCCAACTGCACCACCTATTATAGAAGCTCTTGCACCATATACAGCTGCTGACACTCCATGAGCGCGTCTTGCACCAAATTCCATTATTGGTCTTCCACTTGCAGCTCTTACTATTCTACTAGTTTTAGTTGCAATTAAACTTTGATGATTTAACAAAAGTAGCATTGCTGTTTCTAAGATTTGAGCTTCCACAATATTAGCTCTTACAGTTATTAATGGCTCTCTTGGAAATACTACTGTTCCTTCTGGAATAGCCCAAATATCACCCGTAAATTTAAAATTTGATAAATACTCTAAATATTTTTCTGAAAAGATATTTAAACTTTTTAAATAAGTTATATCTTCATCATCAAATTTAAGATTTTCAATATAATCAATAATTTGTTCTAATCCTGCTACAATTGCATATCCACCTTTGTCTGGAACTTTTCTAAAAAATATATCAAAATATGCTATTTCATCTCTGTTCAATTCAAAATATCCATTTGACATTGAAAATTCATAAAGGTCTGTAACTAATTCTAATTTTTCTCTATTCATATTTTACTCACTTTCTAATAAACAATTTATTCTATCGAATTTATATGTAGGAATTTTTTCTCTCTTATGTTTTGAAGCTCTAAATCTATTAAGTATAATTTCTTTTGCTTTTGAATCTTCAATAGTTCCTTTTTCTATCATATCAGCTATTTGTGCATATTTAACTCCCATTTTTTCTTCATCTGTTTTTCCACCTAAGCCATCATTTGGTGCTTTCTTTATTATGCTATCTGGAACACCCAAATATTCTCCCATCTTTAAAACTTCTGCAACAGTAAAGTTTGCAATAGGATTAAAGTCCGATGCGCTATCCCCCCATTTTGTAGTGTATCCTACCATTGCTTCACATAAATTTCCTGTGCCTATTACCAAATAACCTAAACTTTGAGCAATTCCATATAAAACTGTCATTCTTATTCTAGGTTTTATATTAACTTTTGCCTCATTGGACAATTCACTAGCTCCTAAGTTTGCTATTTCTGCATTTACCGAATTTTCTAATTCTTCATAAATAGACGTTACATCTATCTTTCTAAATGTTACACCAAATTTATCTGCACATTCTTTTGCATCATCAAAATCTGATACTATTGAATTACATGGCATAGATACAGCTACAACATTTTCTCTACCTAATGCTTTCACAGCCATTGCTAAAACTACTGCTGAATCTTTGCCTCCACTTAATCCTAAAACTACACCCTTACTTCCACTTGTTTTTACATATTCAGAAATCCATTCTATGCAATTATTCATTTCAACTTTAAGTCTTTCTTCACTTAACAATTTACATCACCTCGTATAATTTATTTTCTTTTATATATTTATAAACTTCATCAGGAGTTAAATATCTAATACTTTTACCAGTTCTAATTTTTTCTCTTACAAAACTAGAACTCAAATTTGTTCTAATACTTTCATTAACCTTTATAAAGCGCTCTTTATTTTCACTTAAAAAGGCATTTGACACAATTATATTATCCATGCAATCATTATCCCTTTCCAAGATTAAAACCTTAAATTTTGCCATTATTTCTTCTGGATTATGCCAAGTATGAAATTCTCTTAAATTATCTGTTCCTGTAAGAAAAAGTATTTCACTATTTGGGTATTTTTCTTGCATGAAATTCAAAGTTTCTATTGTATATAATGGTCTATCACTTTTTAGTTCAATATCTGAGACTTCAAAATGTTCATTTTTATCACAAATTAACTTTAACATATTAAATCTATGTTCATTCTCAATTACTGTTTCAGATTTTTGATATTTCGCATTTACTGGAACAAAAATAATTTTTTCTATATTATCAAATTCATTTATTAATTGTTCTGATAAAGAAAAGTGTGAATTTAATGGTGGATTAAAAGCTCCACCAAAAACTATTATTTTGTTCATAATTTTTATCTCCTTAAAACTACTCAAGTTATTTTATCATAAAAATTTATAATAATAAATAGAATATAAAAAAAGAGCTAGATTTTTCTAACTCAATTTCTTTACATAAACTATGCAATACCATATTTTTTCTTAAATTTATCAGCTCTACCACCTGTTGTATTTTGTTTTAAGCTTCCTGTCCAGAATGGATGACATTTTGAACAAACATCAACTTTAATTTCTGGTTTTGTAGAATTTGTTTCTATAACATTTCCACAAGCACATATTATCTTTGAAGCTGTATAATTTGGATGTATTCCTTCTCTCATGTAACTTCACCTCTTTCTTAAATTACTAAACAATCTTATTTATAATAACATATTTAAAATTATAATGCAAGTATTTTATTATTTTAATTTCCCATTATATCTGAAAAAGTAGATGTTTCAAAAATACGATTCATAAAATTGCTATCTTCCTCATTTTCTAGGTTTTCTTCATTATTTTCTTCAATTGGTTGTTCTTCGCTATTTATTTCTTCATTTTCAATATTATCATGTTGCTCTGGTTCATATTCTTCAACAATTGGTTTTGTTTCTACAATATTATAATTGCTTACTGAATTTGTATTTTTTGTAACAACTGGTTGCTCATCTGTAATATTCAATAATTCTTTAATATCAACACCTTCTTGCTCAGAAGAAATAACTTTCTCTAATGAAATTCTATTAACCAATTTAGCTGTAACATTGAATAAACAAGCGATTATACATATTGCTAACAATAGTTTTTTCCAAATTTTAGGTAACATATTTTTCCCCTTTCACAATAGCAATTAATCACTATATATTATACTACTTTTTCGCAAAAAGTCAAGTATTTACAGTTATATTGCTCCTCTATCTGCCTTTGTTTCAATTCTTATTTCAGGTTCTAAATTATAATCTTCTGCATGTGCCATAAATTGTTCGAAAAATTCAATATTTTTATCAACTTCTGAAAAGTCATAACTCCACAATTCACTTCTCTCTTCTCTTCTAGCATTTGCAATAACTTTTTCTCTATTTTTGTTAAAATAATCTAAACTCATTGTTGTTACATATCCATCATATTGATAATATTTTTGCTCACTATTTGGATCTGTATCATAAAAATATATAACAGAAATCATATATCCTTTATCTGGATTTGATTCGGCTATTTCATAATAATGTTTCAAATGTTCATCAATTTTTTCTTGAACTTTTTCTCGTACTTCTGCATTTACTTCATCATGTGAATAACACATAATTTCATAATAAAAATTTGTTCCTTTTACATTTTCAATTTCATAACTTTGAGTTAAATAAGAATCCGTAAAAGCATAAAATTCTTTTTTCAAACTATTATCTGTATATAAATTGTCAGCAATAAAAGCTCTATAAATAGATATATCTTCATAATATTTTTTCATATCTATTTCAAATTTGAAATCCTTTATAATCGCAAAAATTGATTTTGGAGTAAAATAGAAATCTAAATCTGGATTTTTGTTATATTCTGCAAGTATTTTAAACACTTTATTTTCTATATTTCCATAATTAGTATTATCTAAATTCATATTAAAATCTGTTTCGCCATCCATTGCATATTGCCAAGCATAAGCTTCATAAGCAGAATTATTTAGAATTTGCTTTATATTAGAAGTGTTAAAAAATAAATCGTTGAATTGCAATTTTTCTCCCGTATCTAATCTATAATTTAAGCCAACAGACCCTGTTTTATAATCTGCTTCTTCATCAAGCATTAAATCTGCTGCTTTTATTAAAGAATAATCTATTGCAACAGAAAGCACATCAGAAAAACTAGCTGAAATATATGCTGATATTGATATTCTCTCGAATTTTGGATTTTGTTCTAACAATATTTTCAAATCTTTAACTTCATTTTCAATTTCTTTATTAATTTTATTTTGTATATCATTATTTTTTAATCCAGATATTTGTTCATAAGAAATTTCATATTCATAAATATCTTCAACATCACCATCAAATCTTTCTACTACATCTCCTTCTTTATATTTTACATTTTTATTTTCTATTCCATTAGTAAAATATTTTTTATCTAGTGAAATTTTTTCTATGTTTACATCAGTATTTAATTCAGATTCATTTACATTATTTTCGCTTTTTTTCCCATTTATTGTATAAAAAATACAAATTGCTGTAACAATTATACAAATAATTGCAAAAGCTCCTAAAAAATATATAATTTGTTTATAATTTACTTTATCATTTTGGGCTCTATTTTTTCTTCCACCACTACTTAACTGGGACATAACCTGCCTCCTTTGCAACACTTTGCCCTCTTGGTGATAGCATAGCATCTACCAATTTTCTTGTATTACTGCCTTCTTCTTCATTTTTATTTATTACTATATAATAAGCTGTTTGTAAAGGATAAGTATCATTTTTAATAGTCTCATCATTTGGTTCTACACCATCTACTGCAAGTAATTTAATTCTATCTGCTATGTCTTTATCCATATCATTAAACATTGTTGTTGCATAATAATAATACGAATAACCAATTGCATTTTCACCATTATCATAATTAGATACTAAATTAATAATTTCAAACATTGTATCAATTAAATCTTCTTTTGGTGCTTCCATTATTTTTTTATTTTTCATAACCAAAGAATACATGCCAGTTTGACTTCCAGAATTTTCTGGTCTTTGAAAAGCTCTAATTGGCTTATCATTTCCACCTAGCTCTTTCCAATTTTTAATATTTCCTGTATAAATATTTTGTATATTTTCTAAACTTAAATTTTTAACTGGATTGTTTTCGTTTACATAAAAAACAAATCCTTCTTTTACAACTGGAATTATTTCTAATTCCACCCCTGCTTCTTCTGCTAATTTAATTTCTTCATCACTAGGCTCTGTTACTACTATTAAATCGACTTCCCCATTTATTAGTTTTACATATCCTGGATGTGTATTTGTGTAATTTAATTCTTCCTCATTAGGTAATGTGCCTGTAAAATCCTCAATAAATGCATCTGTTAATGGTTGTGTAGCAAGCGAAGCATCAACTTTTGGATAGTTTTCCAATGAAAATAATGGATTACTATCAATTTCTTTTGTTAATTCATCTTGAACTCTATTTTGTTCATCTTCAATATCTATTACATAATTGTAAGCACCAAAACATATTAACACTATTAAAATCATAGCTAAAATAGTTCCAAATACTGATAAAATTTTTTTCATAAACTTCCCCTTTAATTAAAATAAAATCAATATTATATTATCATTACTATATATTCTTTTCAATACTTAGTATAAAAATGTATTTTAATTATTTTAATGAAAAAAACTTGCTTTTTTTTATCAACTATGGTAAACTATAAAATAGTCAGTTTATTTAAAATAAATGGAGGTGCTTAGAATATGGCAAAATGCGCATTTTGTGATAAAGAAACAACTTTTGGAAAACAACTTAGTATTACTCGTTCACATATTAGTAAAAGAACTACTAGAACTGTAAAACCAAATTTAAGAACTGTTAAAGCAATAATTAATGGAGAACCAAAAAGAGTAACAGTTTGTGCTAAATGTTTAAGAGCTGGTAAAGTTCAAAGAGCTAACTAATTAAGAAACGGTATGGGTTAATCTTAAAGATTAACCCTTTTTTCTATTTGTTCAACATTCATATTATGTATTTTTTACTCCAAATATAAATTTTACAATTCCTCTAAAACATTTTGGAACTTTTTTCACTACAATAGTCATTTTTTCTCCCTCCTCTATTTTTGAAACATATAACATACTCCACCTATTACAAGGCCAATTCCTATTATGCAAAGCCATGCTGTTAAAGGAAGAAACAATACCAATATAATTCCAAGTCCTAATCCTACCATACAACCAGATAGTGTCCTTTTCTTTCTATAACATATCATACAATTTCCTCCTTTATAATATAATATTTTTATATGTAAAATTATGTGAACAAAAAATTGAATTTATTTTTCTTTTGTATTATAATATGAATAGTTTAAATGAAAGGATATTATTTATGGATAAATTAATTGCTAAAAATCCAACCGCATATCATAATTACGATATTACTGATAAAATTGAAGCTGGAATTGTTTTAAGTGGCACAGAAATAAAATCTATAAGAAATGGTAAAATAAATATAAAAGACACTTATGTAAATATTAAAAATGGAGAAGTTTTTATTTATGGAATGCATATTAGTCCTTATGAATTTGGAAACAGATTTAATTTAGATCCTCTTCGTAATAGAAAACTTTTACTTAATCGTAGAGAAATTGATAAACTTTATGGTATGATTCAACAAAAAAGTGTTTCATTAGTACCAATTTCTATTTATTTTAAAGGTAATAAAATTAAACTAGAAATAGGAATTGGAAAAGGCAAAAAATTATACGATAAACGTGAAGATTTAGCAAAAAAAGATGCTGAAATGAAAATAAAAAGAGCTTTAAAAAATAATTATTAATTTTCAAAGTAAAAATCCACTACAAAAAAGTAGTGGATTTTGTTTATATATATAAATTAAGCTTTGTTTGCAGAGCAAAATACATCTTTAATTTTATGAGAAACTGTTTTTGTAATTTCCTCTTTTGCTACTCCTAAATATTTTCTAGGATCCAATACTGATGGATCATCATTAAATACTTTTCTAATTTGAGCTGTCATAGCCAATCTTAAATCTGTATCTACATTTATTTTTGATACACCTGTCTCTCCTGCTTGTTTTAACATTTCATCTGGACAACCTTTTGCTCCTGGAATATTACCTCCATTACTGTTGCACATATCAACTAGTTCTGGAATAACTGATGATGCACCATGTAATACAATTGGTGTATTTGGTAATTTCTCTTTTACTTTTGCTAAAATATCAAATCTTAATCTTGCATCTCCCTTAAATTTATATGCTCCATGGCTTGTACCAATTGCAATTGCCAAAGAATCACAACCTGTTCTTTCTACAAACTCTTTTGCTTGGTCTGGATCTGTATATCTTGCATCATCTTCTGATACATTAACTTCATCCTCTACACCAGCTAATTTTCCAAGTTCAGCTTCAACAACAACTCCTTTTGAGTGTGCATATTCAACTACTTGTTTTGTTATTGCAACATTTTCTTCAAAATCATATTTTGAACCATCTATCATTACAGATGTAAATCCTGCATCTATACATTTCTTACAAGTTTCAAAATCTGGTCCATGATCTAAATGTAAAGCGATTGGAATAGTTGTTGTTTCAACAGCTGCTTCAACCATTTTGATTAAATATTCCATTCTAGCATATTTTATTGCGCTAGATGATACTTGTAAAATTACTGGTGATTTAGCTTCTTCAGCTGCATCAGTAATTGCTTGAATAAATTCCATATTATTTATGTTAAAAGCTCCTATTGCAAAATGTTCTTTCATTGATTTTTCAAACATTTTTTCAGTTGTTACTAATGGCATAATAAAATCCTCCTTTTGCCTTCTTTTTATTTGATTAATATTCATATATTAGCACACACGGAATGTGTGGCATCAAGCCTCAAAAACTTTATTTTTGTTAAGACTTGAATTTCTTACAAAATCATTTTATGTCTTTTTTTTATCTATGTCAAGAATATCATTATTATTTCATATAAAATTCACACATAGCAAATATTCTTCCTTATCATATACATTGTTTTTGCTATTACTATAAGAGAATTTTATATAAAGAAAAAGCCTGAAAATAATTTTCAGACTTCCTCTGCGCTATTTCTTGCACTCATAACTTCCACATTTTGATTCATCAGGTAATCCACTTGAGCAATTTTCACAAGCACACACATCTATTTGAGGTAAACTACAAGTACAATTTTCTTCATTGTGTTTACAACTACAAACTGTACAATTAATTCTTTGTGATTTCATTCTTCGTTTCCCCCTTAAATAATTAAGTAAGTTTCCTTACTTAATTTTATTATGTGCAGAAAAACTTTTTTAATACATTTTTTTAATAATTTTTATAGAAACTATCTCCTACAAAATTGTATTCAATCGATTTCAAATTATCTAGAAATTGAGAATATCTTGTTGCATAAGCTACACTTTTATCATTTGATATTTGATAAAAATTTTTGTACACTTGTTCAACATTATCTATAATTACATCTCCATTTGAATTTATAATTGAAAAATTCATTTTAGCAAATCCATAATCGTTAAATTCAATTTCTTCATCTACATTTGTAACTATATATAATCCATAATTAGCTAGATATGCATCTAATACATCATATTCATTTTCTATTACTTTATTATAATCTGTATCAATTATTTTATATTTATTTTCTAATGTTTTTACAATATATCTTTCTTTGTTCTTGCAAATATAAATATTTCTATAAGCTTCTGATAGCATTTCACCATTTTCATCTATGAAATATGTTGTCTTATCATTATAGTTTTTAATTAACATTCTTTCTCCAAAAAATTCCAATATTTGAGCTTTTCCCATCATTGAATTCTTTTTACCATAATGTGTAAACCAACCTTGCTCTCTATTAGCAATATCATAAAATGGAATTGTTCCATTACTAAATAAGTATAAATAATGTTCATCATAAGATAAATTTTTTGCATCTAATTCTAATTTTATTTCCAAATTATCTTTTTTAGCTAACTCATATTTGTCACCTAATCCCAAAGTTGATTGTGTAACTAAAACATCATATTCTTCATTATAATCATATCTATATGTGTATTCTTCTTCAAAATCTTCTTTATATGCTGGTACTCTTGTAATACTATTTGTTATATAAGGAACTTCTGTTTCCATATCTGTACCTTGCCCTAATGTTTGTTTATAAATATTTTCTAATTCTTGCCATTTTGCAGAATAATTTTCATCAGAAGATTCTGTTCTATATGTCATTACTTCTCTTTCATTTTTTAATATAATTTTTGATCTTCCATCTTCACAAACAAGTGCAATATCAAAAATTTTGTTGTACTGTACAATTTTTACAAAAGGACTAGCATAATCATATTTAAAATCTATTACTACATTTCCATCTTGATTTATATATCCATATTTTCCATCTCTTTTTAGATTTATATAAACATCATCTATTCCAAGCTCTGTAATATATTTAAAGAATGTAGATTTATATTCTAATTCGTTTTCATTTTCTTTATCTTTTATATAATTTCCAATTTGTTTATAACTTAAACTAACCCCCATTAAAATTACTATCACTGCCATAACTAATACTGTAACTGAAATTGCTGTTGTACTATCTATCTCAACTAAGTTTTCTCTCAAACTATTAAAAACAATAATGATTCCAGAAATTATTGTAAAACTTGCAATAGCTGGCTGTTTAATAAAAATAAAACTTATAGCAAAAAGAGCAATCATATAACCTGTTTTAAAGGTGTTATCTTTTACATGATTATAGTACTGAATAACATCAATTGCAAACACCACAGCTAAAACTGCATATATTGCAAATAAAATTATTTTTGCTACGAAATTTTCTTGAACCGTAAGTAAAGTCTGGTCTTGTGGCACATTAAGTGTATATACTAATAACAGTACTCCAAACAGTATATTCAAAAAACCTATACATAAGTTTACAATTTTACCTCTCATAAAACTCCTTTGCTATACAAATTATTTATATAGCTTATTTTCTAAAATGTAGTGTTCAACATCCTTACAAATAAATTGGCTTACATCTTCAATATTTTTTACTTTATCTCTCACTTTACTTGAACTTATATTATTATCTCTTTTTAAAATAATGTATTTATAATTATTTAATAGTTCATCAGAATTTTTCCAAAATTTTATTTTTTCAAAATTGTCTGAACCCATAATAAAATAGTTATCACTTTGATTAAATTTTTCTTGTATAATTCTAAAAGTATCTATTGCTTGTAATTCTTTTTTGCTATCAACTGAAATAGTTAATATGTCCATTTTTTCTTTTATTGCCAATTTCAACATATTTACTCTATGATTTGCCAAAATAAGGTTCTCTTTTTTATATAAGTCTCCCATTGGAACAAAATATACCATATCTAAATTATTCTCTTTAATAGCTTTTTCGATAAGTTCTATATGAGCAACAGTTGGAGGATTAAAGCATCCTCCAAAAAATCCTAGTTTTTTCACTATTTATTTAATACCCTCTTTACTTCGTTATATATCTCTTCATGTATATCATCTATTGTTCTTATCTCATCATTTTGACAACATTTTACTTCATACCAACCATATTTTTTAGCAACACTACATGCTGCATTATAGCTGTCTATTAAATGAGATTTATCTCTCTCATGAATATCTTTGGTTTCATTATGAGAAAACTTATTTTCTCTACCTTCCATAAGTTTTATTGTTTTTTCAGGTGGCATATTTAAGAAAAATACCTTGCTTGGTTTAGGAAGTCCATAAATATTAAATTCTAAATCAAAAAGCCATGATATAAATTTTTCTCGTTCTGCTTCATCTTCTATCTTTCCAGCTTGATGTACCATATTGGCAGTAGTATATCTATCTGCTAATATGATTCCACCGTTATTATAATATTCTTCTAAATCTTTTTTAAAAGTTGCATATCTATCTGCTGCATAAAAAGTTGAAGCTATATAAGGGCTTACATCTTTTGCATTTTCTCCAAACTCACCTGATAAATACATTTTTACTAAACTTGATGATGGACTATCATAGTTTGGAAAAGAAACAGTTTTATATTCTATTCCAGCATTTGAAAGTCTATCTTTTAATTTTTCAAATTGAGTTTGTTTTCCACTTCCATCTGTGCCATCTATAACAAATAAATTTCCCATTTTATTTCATTCCTTAAAATTATATTCTGCTAAATAAAGGTTCTACTTTGTCCAATTTCAAATTAGCTTTTGGCTCTATATATTCCCAAGAAGGACTTTCAATTTCTAAAAATTCACGAATTTTTGCACAAGCATTAGGCATAATTGGTTCAAATAAATTTGATAAATTAACAATTACAACCGCACAAGTATATATAATGTTATTAAATTCTTCAATATTTTCTTTTTTAGCTACCCAGGGTTGCTTATCATCATAAAATTTATTAGCTTTTTCAACTAATTCAACTATTTTTCTTACTGCTTCTCTAAATTCTAATTTTTCAATTAAACTTCCAACATTTTCATAAGTTTTAATAATTTCTTGTTTAATATCTTCATCAATTTGACCTATTGGTAATTCTTCAAGTCCTTTAAATTTAAGTGTTCTATTTACTAAATTTCCAAATTTATTTACAATTTCACTATTATGTGTTGCTTCAAAATCTTGAATAGTGAAATTTGTATCTTTTTTCTCTGGACCATTTGCTATTAAATGATATCTTAAAGAATCAGAATTGTATTTTTCAATAGCTTCAATAGCTGTCATTCCAATTCCTTTGCTTTTTGAAAATTTTTGATCATTAAAATTCAAATATTCTGCTGAAACTATTGTGTCTACTAAATGATAATTATCTTCTTGTCCCATAAGTAATGCATTTAATATTATACTATGAAACATAATATTATCTTTTCCATGACACATATATATTTTATTATTATGACCTTCTTTCCAAAAGTCTTCCCAATTCAAGCCTCTTTCTTCACATACCTTCATTGTGTTTGTAAGATATCCTAAAACTGCATCTATCCAAACATACAATCTTTTATTTTCATATCCATCAACAGGTACATTAACACCCCAAGATAAATCACGAGTAACAGCTCTATCTAATAAACCTTGTTTTAAATATTTTTCTGTTTCATTTCTAGCATTTACTCTCCATTCGCTGTTTACTTTTTTAGTATGTTCTTCAATTGCATTTTGAAAAGCTGATAATTTTATATATAAATTTTTATTATCTTTCTCAACTGTTTTATTGCCACAATCTATACATACACCTTTTTTTAATTCATCCGTTGTAGGAACATGTAAACATTTGTCACATTGATCTCCCTTAGTTTCCTCCCCACACACTGGACAAGTAAGCTTAATTTCTCTATCAGATAAAAAGTGATTGCAATGTTCACAAAAAGCTTGTGGTTCTATTTTTTCATATATATAACCATTATCATATAATTTTCTAAATAGTTGCTCTACTCGATCTTTATGATATTCAGTAGCTGTTTTACTATATAAATCATAAGAAAAATTCAAATCTTTAAACATTTTACTAAATTCTTCATGATAATGATTAGCTATTTCAGAAGGATCCTTTTTCTCCTTTTTTGCCCTTTCAGTAATTGGCGTACCATGGCAGTCTGAACCAGATACATAAATTACATTATCTCCCTTTAATCTGTAATATCTTGCTAATACATCCCCTGATATTAAGCCAGCTATATGACCTAAATGTAGAGAACTGTTTGCATATGGCCATGCGCCACCTATAACAATATTTCTTTTTCCCATTTTTTCGCTCCTTATAATTTGTCCCAGAACCACGCCATGCTATCATCATAGCTTTTTTTATTAAATTTAATTGCTGTAATACCATCTACCCATAAGTAAGCTAAAAAACTAATTAACAACCATAAAAAGTCCATAGCAATACATAAATATGTTGATGAAATAGCTTCTTCAAAACCTGCTGGTATGTTATTTAAAACATAAGTATGGTATATTAAAAGAAGCAAATTTACTAAAATTAAACCTCCTGGTAACATTGAATTTTCGATTTTTATTGACAATGCTATTATAACAACCATTGCAATAGTTACAAATACAATCATTAAAGCATTCATATTCTTTCTCCTTTGTATATTATTTATGCATATATGGGTTTGCACTATCCCATCTATTCATCATATGCTCATCATCTTCTACTTCCTCTTCGCCATTTATTAAATCAGAAGCTAATTTTCCTGTTACAGCTACTGCACCTATTGCAGCGCCTGCAACTACTCGTCCAGTAGCAGCCATACCATCTAAGACTTGCTCCTGGGCTTTATCTAAATCATCCATTCTATCTGGGGTTGCCTCATATTGAATATTTTCAACAATTTGTCCAATTTCTTCATCTGGTTCATATCCAATTTCTTTCATATATGTTTGTACACTTCCTAATAATTTCAAATTTATTTGTACTTCTTTTTCTTTTAATTCATAAATGTCAGCTTCTGGATTTTCAGCTTTCATTCTTTCAACTTCCACATTTCGCTGTTCCATAAGATCAGCGATTACATCTTTAACTTTTTCTTTTTCTGTGTCTTGTAATTCGCCAACAACACCTTCACCTTGATGTGAATCCATTAAAGTTCCAAATCTATCTTCGTTTTTTTCATCAATTGGTAATAATTCATCACCTTGAAAAACATACATATCATCTGATAATTTGTCTGCTCCTTTGGAACTTGCCCTAATCATAATGACTGGACCACCATCAGGGCTTATACCATTATTTTCTCCACCTAATTCATCAGATATAGAAGTTGGCGAATTAACAATAAGAATATCTTTTATTTCAATCTCTGTTCCAACTGTATCTCTAAGTTTTAATACTTGTGCTTTTGCACCCTCTGGTAAAGTATTAAGTGCTTTTTCTTCTTCGGTTAAATCTCGCTCATCATCTTCAAGTTCAAAGTCTTGACCAGAATTTTTAAAGCTTTCCTTAGCCTTTTTTAGTCTTTCTTTCTTAATTTGTTCTTCATTAGCAAGCACCAACGTTTCCCCTTTTGCTAATTTCTCTATAACTTTTGATAAATTTGGATTTTCAAACTCTTCTTTTAACTCTTGAGCACCACATTTATCTATCATATATCTATTTCTTTCGATAATTGCTGGGCTCAGTCTATACTCGCCAGTTGACATATCATAAGTTCCAATATCAAATCCAGATACATCAGTAATTATATATACTTGGGTTGAATCTGAAAATTCTTCTAATCTCTTCGTTGGATTCATCTTCTGAACTGTATATTTAAGAAGTCTATCATCTTCCAAAGTATCTGTACTTTTACCAAACTCTATATTATGTTTTTTAGCAAAATGATCTAATGTCTGTTGTGTATTTGGTACTAAAATTCCATCATATCTAGCTATTGTGTTAGAATTATGATAAGCTTTTGTTCTTTCAATAGCACTACCAACTAAACCAAAATTTGTATTTTCTCTTTCCATAAAAAATCCTTTCATAAGCTTAATTTAATTTCTTTTCAATTAAATCTGATAAAGCTTTTGCTTTTTGAGTTATGTATTCTTGATTTTCTCCTTCTATCATGACTCTAACAATTGGCTCTGTTCCAGATGTTCTAATAAGAACTCTACCATTTTCTAAAAATTCTTCTTCTAATTTTTCAATTTCGTTTTTTATTTCTTCATCTTTGTCATAATCAAATTTCTTATCATTTGCAACTTTTGCATTAATTAACACTTGTGGATAAATTTTTATCACTTTTTTTACTTCTGATAATTTTTGCCCATTTAAAGCCTTAATAAGCATTAAAGAAGTTAAAATTCCGTCACCAGTAGGGTTATAGTCTAAGAAAATAATATGTCCAGATTGCTCTCCACCAAGATTATATCCACCTTTTTGCATTTCTTCTAATACATATCTATCTCCAACCTTAGTTTGTTTAAAGTCTATGTCTTGACTTTGTGTAAATTTGTTAAGCCCTAAATTACTCATAACAGTTGCTACTAGTGTGTTATTTTTTAATTTTCCTTCTTTTTGGAAATAGTTAGCTAAAATAGCCATTACTATATCTCCATCAACAGTATCTCCATTTTCATCAACAGCTAAGCATCTATCTCCATCACCATCATAAGCTACACCAAAAGATAATTTATTTTCTTTTACAAATTTAGAAATTTTTTCAATATGTGTTGAACCACAATTTTCATTTATATTTATTCCATCTGGATTATTATTTATTATTTTGAAATTGATTCCTAGTCTTTTATATACTTCTTCTGCAACTTTATATGTAGCTCCATTTGCAGTGTCTATTCCTATACAAAAGTCTTTTGACAGATTTTTAAAATCATCTTTAAATAAATCTACAAAAAATTCTATATATTTTTCTGTATAAATTTCTCCATTTTCCGCAACACCAATATTTTTTCCAACTGCTGTTAATGAAGATAATTTATCAGAATCCATAATTTCTTCTATTTCTTCTTCTATACTGTCTGGTATTTTTGTTCCTTTATTACTAAAATATTTTACACCATTAAATTCAAAAGTATTATGTGATGCTGATATTACCACACAAGCATCAGCATTTAATTCTCTTGTTAAATATGCAGCACCAGGAGTAGGTATAACTCCTATATTTTTGACATTTGCTCCATAACTTAAAAAACCTGATGTCATAGCGCTTTCAATAAGTGTACCAGAAATTCTTGTATCCCTACCAATTAAAATTGTAGGTGTATGTGTAGAATGTTTTGCAAGTACATAAGCTCCTGCTTTTGCCACTCTAAAAACTAAATCTGGTGTTAACTCAGTATTAGCTATTCTTCTAATACCATCTGTTCCAAAATATTTTCTCAATGCCCTTAAAACCTCCTGTATCTCGTATCTAATTTTAGTCCTTATTATTATATATTTATATTATGCAAATTTCAACAATTTAGTGAAAAATAATACAAAAATGAAATATAATATAAATATTTCATTATACTCCTCAGCTTCATTACAGCAAAAAAAAATTGCAAAATATATTTAATGAGCCTCTTTCACTTAGTACTTACTTCGTTCAACATGAACATTTCTCATTAAATATATTAGCAATTTCTAATTTACTTCAAATTGCATTCATCATTGAATTCAATTTTTATATTATAATACCTTGCTTGACATACTTTAATTTAACAAATTCTTATTTGTTATTAATAACTATTTTAAGTTTTACTGCTTATATTTACCTTAGATAAATCTACATCAAATTCCCTTTCAACTATATTTTGGATTTTTCCAATATCCTCATTACTCAAAAATGAGCTTTTTACCACTACATTTACCACATTATTATTTACCAAAACAACAACATCTTCAAAACCTTTATTAACGATTAAATTCTCAGAAATCATAATAGAATTTTGAGCTTTATTTATTTTATCTATTTCTTGTACTGCAATTGATTTTTGTGTTTCAGGTAATTCTTTATTTTCAATAATTTTTTGATAGCTTTCAAGCATTCTCGAATACATTTCATCTCTTTCTAATTTTGTTTTAGTAAAATAATTGTCATTTGATGATTCGTTATTTGATGTAGAATTGGTTTCATTGTCTACAAGAGCACTAGTATTTGATTTTTCATTTTCCACAATTGCATTACTACTTACAAGCTGTACATCACCAACTCTATTTCCAACATCTGTAACTGCAATTTCAGAAGAAGTTTCTTCTTCGTTGGTATTATAATTCATAAATCCTACACCTAGCAATATCACTCCACAAAGAACCAAAGTCATTTGCTTAACCTTCTCCATATTGATTTTTTTCTCCATAGTTTCCTCCTTTATTATAAATTTCATTCATCTCGTAAACTTTTATTTTATGCTTTCCAAGACCTGTTACAGCCTCTATTGCCGAAATAATATTTATTTTAATATCCAAATTATTTGCACCTTCTGCAACAACAACGATACCTTCTAATTTTTCATCATCATATGTAAGTAAAACAGATACTTCACCTACCCCATCAATTTTGTTCAAAATATTTTCAATTCTATTTTCTAATTCTGTTCCAGTAATTTCACTACTACTTGCAAGTACTGCATTCTTATATTTTTCTTTTTCATCCATACCTTCATCATCTCTCATAATATAGTTTATGCAAACTAGTGTTATAATTAGAATAATTAATAAAAAAATTAAATTTTCTACTTTTTTATCTTTATTTTTAAATATTTCTTTAAATTTTTCAATCATTTTTTCCTCCTTATGAAATAATTGAAATTATATTTTCTGAAACTTGATAATTCTCTTTTATATAATCTTTAATTTCATTTACTTTCGTTTCTCCATCATGAATTATAATTTCTATATTTTCAATTTCTTCTAAATTTTCTGAAAATACAATTGTTATATCTTTAATATTATCAAATTTTTCTTTAATATCTGTTTCCATAGCTTTTGAGTATAAACTTAATATATCATCATTTGACACAGAAGTTTCTTGTGTTTTATAGTTTCTATCAAATTCTAAAATATTATCAATATCAAATTTATCTATACCTGAAATTATTGGGTTCAAAATGATAAACACCATGTAAACTCCAATAATTACTCTTACATATTTTTTTATATTTCCTTCTGGTACAAGCATTTCTATAATTACTGTTATGAAAACACTAATCATTATTCCTTCGCACCAATTCTTTAAAAACTCAATCATAACCTACCTATACATAAGTGAACTATTACTAATTTTCAAAACTAATGTAATTCCAATAATAAACATTACTGATACTGATATTAATATTCCAAGCAATATTTTATACCCATCTGAAACTTCATTAACTAGCTTAGTTATTTTACTATCAGCAACTGTTTCTCCAATACTAGAAGTTAATTTAAAACAAATTGTAAACACTGCAATTTTTATAATTGGAAGTAAAACTATTCCCATAATAATTATTATTCCAATAAATCCTACTGTATTTTTCAAAATATTTGTACATCCAATTACTGCTTCAACTGTATCACCTAATATTTTTCCTACTACTGGTATAAAATTTGTAACTGCTGCCTTGGTAGTTTTAGCAGTTAAACCATCTACTGATGCTCCTAATGTTCCTTCTAACGATATAAGACAAGTAAAAATTGTTAAAATAATTCCTAAGCACCATAAAATAGAAGATTTTAAAAACTTTGCTAAACTTGCTATTTGCACTTTATCAGAAATATTGGAAACAATACTCAAAGTAATTGAAATTAAAAGTATTGGAATCAAAAAACTTTCACAAAAATTTCCAATAAAATTTATTGAAAATAATAGAATTGGTTGAATTGCATTTGTGCTTGCAATCGAACCTGTCGTTAAAACTAATGTTGTAAAAAGTGGTATTAATAAATTCATAAAATCTATCAATTTCTTAATTGTTTCTTTTGTAACATTTAAAATACTAACAAAACTTGATGTAACTACAATTATAATTATTAAATATTGCAATAGATAAACTATTTTAACAGTATCTTCATTCCCTAAATTTTCTAAAATAGCTTTACATACACTATTTATTATAATGACTACTAAAACTGTTATCATTAGTTTTATTGCTCCTGAAACTTCACTACCTATTAAATTAAAAATAATTTTCTTAAAAAATCCTAGATCTATTTCGCCATTTGTTCCTGCATTAAAAAGTGTTCCTAAATCTAAATCTGGAAAAACATCTTTTGTATAAATTTCTGCTTCTTTTACAAAGTCATTTACACCAAAAGTCTTTTTTCCTTCCTCTAAAAGTTCTTCTGTTCCATAGCATACTCCTATCAAATTAATTATTATTATAAAAATAATTAAAACTTTTTTTATCATATATACCTCTTATGGTAGCAATTCTAGAAGAGTAGTTAATGTTAGGCTAATTATTGGAATTGACATTGATATAATTATTATTTTTCCTGCAAAATCTATTTTACTAGCTATTGCAGTTTCTCCACTATCTTTGCATATACTGGTTGCATATTCTACTAAAATAGCAATTCCAGTAATTTTTAACAATAAACCTATAAATTCCGAATTATAGCTTGTCTTATCCGCAATTTTAGTTAAAAAATTTACTATTTCTCTAATTGTTCCAAAAGAATATGTAAGCAATATAATTCCTCCAATTAAAGAACAGTATATTGCATATTCTTTTTTATATTCTTTTAATACTAATGAAATGATTAAAGTCATAAAACCAATTCCAACAATTTTGACAATTTCCATTATAAATCAAACACCGTCCTAACAGTTTCAAATAAACTGCCTATTTCTTTAACTACCATTGTAAGAACAATAATCATTCCAGCTAGACTTGTCATCATTGCTTGATCTTCTCTTCCAGCTTTTGAAAGTATTTGATGAACAACAGCTATCAAAATTCCGACACCTGCTATTTTTAATAAAATATTAATGTCCATAAACTTCCTCCTAAATTAAAATTATTACAATTCCTATGCCTAGACTCACTCCCAATGATTTATATAATTTTGAATTTTTATTTTTTTCTTGTTCTGCCTTTTCAATTTGCTTTTCTATAAAACTCTGACTTATTTCAATTTCACTAATTTGACCTTTTTTATCTGTTTTACCAAGGAGTTTTCCAAACATTTTTAAAATTTCTTTATCTTCCTTATTAAAATCTATTGATTCATCAACAGATTTATTCCAAGAATTACTCAAATCTGTATCTCTAAGATATCTGGTTGTTCTCAAAAAAATATTATCTTTATGTAAATATACTGATTTAGAAATTTGCATAAAAATTTCTTGTATTGGCTCATAAGTAAATTCAATTTTACTTTTAAAAAAAGCCAAAGCATTTTTTATTTTTTTTAGTTCTCTTTCTCTATTTTCATAAGTTTTTGCTTTATAGATTCCTAAATATGTACATATATATATAATAAGAATTGATATAATAAATTTAACAATCATATTTTATCTACACTTCTTTCATACTCTCCATTTTTCTTATTTAAAACAAAAACATCTTTTATTTTTCCTTTATTTTCTTCATCTAAAAATATAATTCTTTCAATAATATTGGTTGCAATTAAATTTTTAATAATTGGATTTAATGATATATCTTCAAAATTTGCACCATGTGCTGTAAATAATCCTTTTGCTCCTGAACAAATTGCATATTTAATAGCTTCAATATCTTCACTACTACCAATTTCATCTGCTACAATTACTTTTGGTGCCATTGAACGAATTAACATTTTCATTCCAAGATTTTTAGGAACATTATCTATAACATCTGTTTTTATGCCAATATCATTTTGTGGTATTCCTCGAAACAAACTAGCTATTTCTCCTCTTTCATCTACTACTCCAACATTAATAGCTAAAAATTTTATTTCTTTGATTCCTGTTGAAATTTGCCTAATAATATCTCTTATAATAGTAGTTTTTCCGAACCCCTGGTGCTGAAACAATAAGCGTATTAAAAATATTATTTTTTTCTAAATTTAAAATATATTTTAAAATTTTATTACTGGCTCCTAGAACTTGTCTAGCAATTCTAAAATTCAAACTATATATGTGGTTTATGTTTATTATTTTTTCATTTTCCATAACTCCAGATCCACTTATTCCAACTCTATGTCCACCCTTTATTGTCACAAATCCTTCTGCAATCTGATTTTGATATGTATATATTGAATTTTCACATATTTCTTGTAAACTAGAAATCATTTCTTCAATAGTTACTGAATATTTTATAACTTTTTCTCCATTACTATATTTTAATATAATTGGTCTTTCTAATCTTAATCTAATCTCTTCTATTTCTTCTAACTTGTCCAAAGAATTCTCTAATATCTTTTCTCTTATTTTATCTGGTAAATAATTTAATACTTCCTCCATAAAAATCTCCTTTTTCATTAGTATAATATTTATATATGCAATTTTTTATATTTTAGAACAAAAATATAAAAAATACATCTTATTTTATTCCTTTCCATACAATTACAATGGATTAGTTTAAATAAGATGTATTACTTTTTATTTGAATTCTTTACTGTTAAGATAGCTTTTTAGATTGCATTTTACTTTCTAAATCTTCAAATTTATTATATAGCAATTTACCAGTTTCTAATATTTCAGTTGAAATTTCTTCTGTTAATTTGTCAAATCTATTATTAATTTCATCTTGAACTTGTCTTATCTCTGCTTTTAATTCTTTCTTAACATTTGATATTTCTATTTTTAATTTTTCGTACAATTCATTTTGGTCTTGCTTTAATTCTTCTTTGGTTCTTACTTGATCTTGCTTCAATCTTTCATATAATTCTTCTTTTGTTGCTTTTTGATCTTGTTTCAATTTTTCGTATAATTCTTCAATGTTCATTGTCTCACCTCCTGTCTATTAAAATTTACCCTATCTCATTGAATTAATTATACAAGTTAGTTTTTTTAGTGTCAATAAAACTTTTTGTATAACTTACACATCAGTTATTATTAAAACATCACCTCCCATACTAGATTTTCACATTTGATTTTCTTTTAAGTTGAGTAACTTAAAAAAGATAATTTAGAAATAAAAGTAGTATGATTATAATACGATTTAATTCAAAAGTCAACACAAAAATACAGACTTAAAATTTAAGTCTGTATTTTCTATTATTCTTCTATTAAATCTATTGTACTAGTATCATATTCAAAATTTCTCTCTTCAAGTTCAAGTGTTTGCAATTCCTCTAAATTTTCTAAATCGTATGATTTAATTTCATAATCAGCTAATGTATATAATGTATCACCTATATAAATTGCTCTATCTATATTAGTTCTATAATCAATTTTATGTGAAATTTCTCCATATCTCTCAAATCCTTTTTCTAAATCAATATGAAAAATAGAAAATGTATCTCTATCCTCAGAAGCTTTATGTTCTCTTAATGTTACAGGAAAACCAATCAAACCTTTCTCTTTATTTTCAAATAATACTTTATGATTATAAATTATCTCTGAATATGCGTAAGAATCACCAATATCTATATTAAATAATTCTTTTGGATTTTCTAAATCTGATACATCAAACATAGACATTTTCATATTAGCATTTGTTACTCCACCATATCCATTTGATTTTGTATTATACCCAATGCCAATAATATGTGTTTCATCATAAGGATGTAAATAACTACTATAACCTGGAATTTTTAATTCTCCTTTTATTTGAGGATTTCTTGGATCTGACAAATCTATTACAAATAGAGGATCTATCTGCTCAAAAGTAACTACATAACCTATTTCTCCAATAAATCTTACTGAATATATTCTTTCTCCAACTGCCATGTTTTCTATTTTTCCAATTTCTTTCAAATTTTCATCCAATATAAATAACTGATTTGTTGCCTTTTCATCATATCCAGAAGTCGTCGCAATTCTTAAATTGCCATTATATTCATCCATAGAGAATTGATTATTTAAATTTCCTTTTACTTCACCCCTACAAAGAAGTTCTATTTTTGAACCATTTAACTTAAATTTATAAATAATGTTTTCACTAACATCCCATCTATCATTATATTCAATTTGTGTTATATATAAATTATTTAAACTTGCATAAACTGTATCACTAGCACCATAAAAAGTTTCTGTACAAACATTTTCATTGTTATTTATATCGAAACCAGCAACTGTCATAAAAGAATAACTATTTGTTCCTTCAAAATATGCAATATCTGTCGCAGAAATTATTTTTTCACCACCTAATGTATCATATATTTTAGGTAATATTTCGTTTTCTTTCATACCATCATAATAATATGCACTTTTTGAACTAATTAAATATATATTATCTCCAATCATTCTAGAATTTCGATACCCACCATCTAGTCTTACAGTTCTTTTTTCTACGGGATTTACTCTATCTGAAATATCATATACCATTGCCTGTGTAGTAGTCTCTGAATAGATTCTACTTGAATATCTTAATTTATTCTGTTGTTCTACCTCTTCTATTTTTGAATAATTTCCTATTACTATTAATTTATCTTTATTTACATATAATTCAAATGGTAAAAAACGTTCTTTTTCTCCATATAAATCTATCTCTTTAACTATTTGAAGATTGTCTGCTTTTATAATATATACAATGTTTTGAGTTGTATAATAAATATATTCTCCATCTGTTTTTACTATATCTGCCTCATCTACATTTTCCACTTGCACATTAGTTTTTGAATATTCTGTAACATTTTTTCTTTCGCCATTTGTTGATTCCGCTTTTACATTTAATGCAACATCTTCCACAGCAGATTCTTTCATATAATCATTGGTAATAAAATAAGTATTTTCTTTTATAACATCTTCTAACTCTTTAATACTAGAAAATCTTGGTAAATTTTTATTTAAAGCAATCAAAGGTACTTTATTTGTATCACCAATATATAAAGGTTTTTCTTCTATTTCTAACATACCATTATTTATTCTATCATAATAGAATTTTCCCGATGTTATAGCTATAACAAAAACTGCACATGCTGATAAATATTTCAAATAAGTTATTTTCTTTTTGTTTCTATTATCTCTGATTTTTTGAATAGTTTTTTCTTTTAGTTCTTCTCGTGCTTGAATTTGTTCAATTGCATTTTTATAATTATCTTTATTGTTCATCTTCAAATCCTCCTTCTAATTTTTCTCTTAGAATTTCTCGTGCTCTAAAAGCCCAAGTTTTAATTGTGCCTTCACTTACCTTCATAAAGTTTGCTATTTCTTTTACTTTGTAGCCTTCATAATACATTAAGTAAATTACAGTTTTATAATTAGATGGCAATTCACAAACAATAGAAAAAACCTCTGTTTGTTCTTCTGTTTTTAATACAATTGCTTCATCTAAATTTACCACTTTTTTATTCCAACTAGAATTATGAAAATTTTTTGTTAGATTTATAGTAACCTTAATAAGCCATGCTTTTTTATGTTCTTCATTTTCAAATTTTGGCATTTTTTCACTATACTTTAAAAAAACTTCTTGAAAAATATCCTCTGCATTTTCTACGGTTCCTGTTCTGGTTAAAGCAATTCTATATACCATATTAGAATATTGATTAATTACATCTATTATTTCATTTTGATTTTTCATAATTCTATCTCCTCTACATATAATACAATTCAAAATATGATTTGGTTTCAAAAAAAGAGCATATTTAATAAGATTTAAAATTCTTATTAAATTGCTCTTAATTTTTATTCATATCTTAAAGCATCAATTGGATTCATTTTAGCTGCTTTGTTAGCTGGATAATATCCAAAGAATACGCCTATTATCATTGAGAAAACAAGTGATGTTATAATTCCTGAAATCGATGGTGTTGCTGGATAGCCAAGCAAATTGGCAGCAGCCTCACCGCCTAATATTCCTAATAGAATACCTATTGCACCACCCATTAAACAAATTATAATTGCTTCTACTATAAATTGAATCCTAATAGAACCATTTGTTGCACCAAGAGCTTTTCTTGTACCAATTTCTCGTGTTCTTTCTGTAATTGATACAAGCATTATATTCATAACACCTATACCACCTACAAGTAATGCAATAGCTGCAACTATTGAAATAGCTGTTGTTACCATACCTACCATGCTACCAACCATTTCTACCATAGTTTGCATATTAAAAGCTCCAACTTGATAATCTTCATTATTTCTATAATATCCTTCAAAAAATCTTTCTATCTTTTTAGCTAATAAATCAGAATCAACTCCATTATTTGCTACAACATAAAAATTTGTAAAATTATCATTGTGTGTTTGATTTATTGATGTTCTATATGGAATGTACATATTAGTTGTAATGTCTTGTCTTGATTGCATCATAGCAGACATATCTTGTACAACATAATCATATACTCCTATAATAGTATATTCTGCATATCTACCATCTACGGATACTTCTATTGTACTACCCAAAGCCTTATCCATATCTCCATCAAATATATTTTCTACAACTATACTTGAAACTATTGTAACTGGTCTTCCTTCTTCTAAATCTCTTTGTGAAAAAATTGAACCAGCAATCATATCAACTTCTGTTGAAACAAAATATCCAATATTAATTCCTGTAACATATACATTTGCATATTTTTTATCTTGTGTAACTTGACCACTTGATGGATCATCATAAATTGTAATTGCCTTTATTTCATCTGAATATTGTTCACCTAATTTTTCTAACATTTCTGGTGTTATTTTATCTTGTTCACTTATAGGATCCATCATCATTGCACCAGCCATCATATTATTAAACATATTATCTTCGTCAGTTCTAGGTTGTACAGATACCATTATGTTGTTTGCACCCATAGAATTCATTTCTTCTGATATATAATTAATAAGTGAATCACCAACAGTCATAATAGCTATAACTGATGCTATACCTATAATAATCCCTAACATTGTAAGCAAAGCTCTCATTTTATTTGCTAAAAGTGAAGTAAAAGCAAGTTTTATATTTTCCCATAACATAACCATTACTTTTTACCTCCCTTAGACTCTGACAAAATGTTTCCATCTTTTATTGTTATTATTCTACCTGTTTCACTAGCCAATTCATTAGAGTGGGTAATTAAAACAACTGTTATTCCTTTTTCTTTATTCAATTTGTGAAATAAATCCATAACCAAACGACCAGTTTTCGAATCTAATGCTCCTGTTGGCTCATCTGCAAGAAGTATTGCTGGATCATTTGCCATAGCTCTTGCAATAGCAACTCTTTGCTTTTGACCACCAGATAATTCTTCTGGCAAGTGTTTAGCTCTATCACCCATTTCAACAAGTTCTAAAAGTTCCTTTGCCTTTGCAATTCTTTCATCCTTTGGAATACCTGCATACAGCATTGGAAGCTCTACATTTTTAATTGCATTTGTTCTTGAAATCAAATTATATGTTTGAAAAACAAATCCTATTTTTTTATTTCTAATATTAGACAATTCTTTATCTTGCGCTTTTGATATATCAATACCATCTAACACATAAGTTCCAGAAGTGGGCCTATCTAGAACACCAATTAAATTCATAAGTGTTGATTTTCCTGAACCAGATGGACCTACGATTGAAACAAATTCGCCTTTTTTTACTTCCAAAGAAATTCCATGCAAAATTTCTAATTCATTTGGCTTGCCAACATAGAATTTTTTTATAATATTATCTAATTTTATTATTGTTTCTGACATCTAATACTCCTTAAATTACATTCCAGCTGTTGCACCCATTGAATTTAATAATTCATCAACTGAACTACTTCCATCTATTTTTGGAAGTTTAACCTTCATTCCAGCCTTTAATTTATCACTTGAAATTTCAGTATAATATCCACTTTCTAATCTAGTAGTTACATTAATTTCTTCTTCTGAATTATCATCTTTTATTATTGTTACACTTTTTGTTCCATCTTCTTTTTCTGTTATAGCATCATATGGAACTGCAAGTACATTTTCACTTTTATTTGTTATAATACTTAATTTAGCATTCATTCCTAATCGTAATCTATCATTTGGAGTAGTTAATTCAATTTTTACTGTATATGTTGCTGATGAACTTCCTGTTGTAGCTGTACCCATTCCAGTCATTGCTGATGTAGCTGCGTTTGCAGTTGAAGCAGGAGCTACTGAAATTACTTTACCAGCTAATTCCTCATCTCTTGTTGCATCTGTTTTTATAACAACTTCCATTCCTTCTTTAATATCTGCTATGTCATATTCATCTATTTCTGTTTCTACAATAAAACTTTCAACACCTTCTATTGTAAGTAATGCTCCACCTGCATAATAATCTCCTGCCTTTGCCACTACTGATGTAACTGTCCCAGCAACAGTAGATTTTAAGTTTGTCTCTTCTAATTGCTTTTGATAAACATTTAATTGTTCTTGTACAGTTAGATTACTTACGCTAGTTTGTGCTTTTGCACTTTCTAATTGTCCTTGTGCATTTGCAACTTGATTATTTAATGATGCTGATGTATCATCATATTTTTTCTGTGTAGTCGTATAAATATCTCTTTTTTGATTTACTACTTGTTCTTGTGCTGGTATAGATTGATTTAATTGTGCTATTTGAGTATTTAACTCATTTATTTTCCCTGTAACTTCATTTAATTTATTTTGTTCTCCTGCTAATGTATTTTCCTTAACAGAAAGTTCATTTCTAGCAGTTTCTTTTAATTGTGCAGCACCTGTTAAAGCTGTTTCTAATCCAGTAAGTATTGATAATTGATTTGGATCAGCCTTTGCAGCATCCAAAGCTACTTTTGCAGTATTATATTCATTTTCCTTCTGAGTATATACAGTAGATGCTGCATCTCTTTCAACCTTGGCAGCATTTATTGAAGCTGTTAAAGCTGGTATTTGAGCTTCTAAACTTTTAACTTGATCTTGATTTGATTGTAAATTAGCTCTTGCGGTATTTAATGCTGCTTCATGATTTTGAAAATCTTGTCTAGCTAAATCTGTTTGTTGTCTTAATGGATCTAATGCAGAATTTCTACTTCTATCTGCATCTTGTACTGCTCTTTCAGCAGAAGCTACTGTAACACTTCCTGTAACATTTCCAGCATTAATTGTAGCTGATAAATCACTTACATTTTTGGCTAGATTTGCTGTATCAAATGTACAAAGTACATCCCCAACATTAACCTTATCTCCAACTTTTACATTTACACCTGTTACTTTATAATTAACAAGTTGACTCGTAACTGTTTTTGAATTTTCTGTTGCAATTTTTCCTGTACTACTTATTGAAGTAGTAAGAGTTTTAGTCTCTATATCTGCTGTATCAAAATTTGGTATTTCTTCTTCCTTATTGCCAAATATATTTGTTAATATTAAAGCTAAAACTACTACTATTAAAATAGTAATTATTATAATCTTCTTTCTTTTTTTCTTATCTTTAAACATTTTAAACATTAATTTTGCTCCTTTAACTTTTTTAACTTGTAAATTATATCATATTTTGCAAATATTGTAAATATTTGTCATTTCACATTAAGATTTTTTTTAATAATTTTCAAAACTTATTATTTCCATTATTCATAACAAAAAATTGTATAATTTTTCTAATCCAATCAATAATATTCTCATAAAACAAGCAATAAAAAAAGACCTTATATATAAAGTCTTTCTTATTATATTATTGATTTTTCAAACTTAGTACTGGTAAATATTCTACTTCTGTATGAGAGCATCTTGTACATTTATATTCAATTAATCCTTGTTTAGTTTCTGTTGCTACTGTTTCGGAAATTTTTTGCATATCATGTTTTAATGCTTTTATTGTTTCTAATTTTGTTGCACTGCAATTTGTACATGTATAATTTATAACCCCTGCTTTTGTGCAAGTTGCATCTGTTCTACTAGTTACAGCCCAATTATGTGTACATACCTTTGGTTCATCATCTTTTTTTATTGGCTCTGAATTTGCTAAGGCAGTAGTTGTATTTACTTTATTTTCTACTACATAATTTTCTGTTTGTTTTTCAACGATTGTATTCTCAATATAAGTATTTTCCGTTTTTGCTACTATTGGTATATCTTTTTTTATAGGAGTATACATACTTGCTAATTCTGTCTCATTAAGTTCTAATCCTACCATCAATTCATTCATTAGTTTACATGTATCTGTTGAATTTGCTACATAAAACCATAATTCATTTATTTTGTCTGAAACACCTGGTAACTGTTCCATTCTCAAGCTATCAACATCCAATTTCAAAGCACTTGGTATATATCCTATAATTTTTGAAAGACTCATATCTGTTTCCAAATTATCGAAAACTGCTGTGGCAATATTTTTTAACTTAGTAATATTTTTCCAATTAACAAGCTGTTTTGCAGTTGCTTGCATAAATTCTCTTTGAGTCCTCATTCTTCCATAATCGTCCAAACCATAAGAAGCTGGATATGTTGTCATCTTCCCATTTGCATCTGGATTTGAATGTCTAAATCTTAACAATTGCTCTGCTTTATCTCCATCAACTAATTGCATACCTGCTTTTAAATCAATGTGTAAATTTTGAGTTGGATCATCATATTTCATATCAATAGGCACATCAAATTGTACACCACCTATTGCATCAACAATATCAATTAAAGCCGAAGTTTTTACAACAATATAGTTATCTATTTTAACTCCTGTTAGTTTTTCAACAGCTGAAACTGTTTTTTTTACATTACTTTGATATAAAGAATTTATTTTATCTGAACCACCAGCTTTTGCTTTATTTGCTCCTATATAAGTGTCTCTTGGAATTGAAACAACAAAAGATTTTTGCATTTTAGGATTATAACTAACTAACATCATTGTATCAGTTAATGCCGTATCAATATCTTCACTTACTCCTAAAACTAGAACAGTAATTGGAGTATCATCTCCTACAACATCTGCCATCATATTAAGTGCTGCATCAGATAAACTGCCATTTGCTTGATAAATATATGTTGCACATATTGAAAAAACTATTACTAATATTAGCATAATTACAGAAAAAATAATCAAAGATTTTCTTGATTTGAATAATTGTATTTTATTTTTATAATTATTTTTACTAATTCTATCCACTAAAAAAACTTCCTTTTATTTAACTTTTGTACAATATGGATTATTATATGACAAATATTAATAATTTTCAATATTTGTTACAATATTTTAATACTTAAAAGAAGTGCTAAATATCTAGCACTTCTATTTTTTACAAAATTATATTAAATTATTCTACTATCATATTTTCTCTTCCAGCGCCAGTTCCAATAAATTTAATTGGAGCACCTGCTAATTCTTCAATTCTATCTAAGTATTTTTTAGCATTTTCTGGTAAATCTTTTCTTGATTTTACATTTGAAATATCTCCAAAATTTCCATCAAATTCTTCATATACTGGTTCACACTCATCAATATATTCTTGATCTGTTGAAAAGTCCATATTTACATCGCCTTTATAGTTGTATGCTACACAAAGTTTGATTTTGTCCAATTTTCCAATAGTATCTAAATGATTTATTGCTATTCCTGTTAATCCATTTATCATAACTGCATAACGAAGTGCAACAGCATCAAGCCAACCACATCTTCTTGGTCTTTTTGTTGTAGTTCCATACTCATGTCCAAGTTCACGAATTGTATCACCAATTTCATTCTTTTGTTCTGTAATATAAGGTCCTTCTCCAACTCTTGAAGAGTAAGCTTTTACTACACCATATACTTCATTTAAGTATTTTGCTCCAATTCCTGTACCAGTACAAACGCCACCAACACAAGGGCTAGATGATGTAACAAAAGGATAGCTTCCATGATCAATGTCAAGAAGAGTAGCTTGTGCACCTTCGCAAACTATTTTTTTGTTTTCTGAAATAGCATTATGCAATAAAATTACAGTATCCATTATATAAGGTTTCAAAATTTCAGCATATCCTTTATATTCTTTAATTATTTCTTCTGCATCAAATTCTTCTCTGCCATATAATCTAAAAATATCATTTTTTCTTGCAACGTTTTCTCTAACTTTATCTTCGAATTTTGCAGATAATAAATCGCCAACACGAATTCCACTTCTTTCATATTTATCACAATAAGTAGGGCCAATTCCTCTAACTGTTGTTCCTATCTTTCCATTACCACGAAGTTCTTCAAGTAGTCTATCCATAGCAATATGATATGGCATAATAAGATGAGCTTTATTACTAATACATAAATTCTCTACTGAATATCCATTTTCCTCTACTACTTTCATTTCTTCGATTAAAACTTTGGGATCAACAACAACACCATTACCAATAACAGCTTTTGTTCCTTTGTTTAATATACCTGATGGAATTAAATGAAATGCGAATTTTACACCATCTACTATAATAGTATGACCTGCATTGTTTCCACCAGAATATCTAACAGTAATATCTGCATCAGCTGCTAAATAGTCAATGATTTTTCCTTTTCCTTCATCTCCATAAAATCCACCTAATACTACATTTACCATAAGTTTTACACTCCTTATTATATTATTTTTTGAAAAAATATAAGAAGATAGTATGATACTATCTTCCCTTATATTCTGTTTTTCCTTGTTTTTTATTTACAAAAATTGAATAAGCCTCTTTTAGCTTACTCTTATAAGTTATATTTTTAGTTTTCATCAGTAAATTTTTCATAACAAAATCCTGCCTTAACAAAAATACATTATTATTATACAAATTTTTCATACCTTTGTCAATACCATTTCACATCTATATTATTCTATCCTAATGTAACATCTAATATCATCATAATTAAAAAGCCTACAACCAAAGAATATGTTCCTATTTTATGTCCTTTAAACTCTGGTACAATCTCTTCTATTACTACATAAATCATTGTACCACCTGCAAATGCTAAGAAATATGGTAAAAGTGGTTCTACCAAAAAAGCAAACGCAATAGCTAACAAAGCGGCAATTGGTTCTACTACCCCGTGAAAGCATCCCTAATGTAAAAGACTTATTTCTTGACATTCCACTACTTCTATATGGTAATGAAATTGCTGCTCCTTCCGGAAAATTTTGTACTGCAATTCCTATACTTAATACAAATGCAGACATTACCAAAGCTTCAAAATTCCCATATATACTACTAGCAAATGCTACTCCAACAGCCATACCTTCTGGAATATTATGAATAACTATTGCAAGAGCTAACATAAAATTTTCCTTACTGCCTTTTAAATTAATTTTTTCATAATTTATAAATCTATCACAAATCGGTATAAAAATAGTTCCAAAAATTATTCCAATTGTTGCAGGTAACCAAGAAATCATACCAGCTTCTTCTGCCCTTTCAATAGATGGAATTATTAAAGACCAAATTGAAGCAGCTATCATTACTCCTCCTGCAAAACCTAAAAATACTTTATTTACAGTGCTACTTATATTATTTTTAAAAAAGAATACTATTCCTGCTCCGAATTGTAGTACCTATAAATGGTATTAAAATTCCAATTAATACAATCATATTTTGATTCATTTTTTATCAATCCATTCTTATTATAATCAAGTTTTAGTTTTAAAACTCCCTATATATATTTAATGAATTTTATTACAAAAAGTGACAAAAAAAGCCCATATAAATTGAACTGAACTCAAAAAGCATCTAACTTTTTGGGTTCGGTTCATAAATAATACGGACTTTTTATATTTCAATATAAAATTATTTTTTTCTTCTTCTAACATTCCATACTACAATACCTGCTAATATTATAATAATTGGCACTGAGAATATTATTATAAGAACTATTGTATGTTGCTCTTGTGTAGGTTCATAAGTTGAAGTAGACATATCTTTTCTTATTTTTAAAGTATTTTCTCTTGATGTTAATTCTGAAATTGTATTAAGCATAAAGTCTTTATTATTTCCTAAATAAGAAATTGGATATGTTGAACTTAATTGTTCTACTTTATAATCTGTAATAAAGCTTGAATTAGCCATAATCATAGCTTGTGATTGTACAGCTTCTGTTCCCTCTCCTGCTGGTGTTATTGTTTTTGTAACTAATGAAGCAATAACACATTTTCCAGTTTCTGCACTATCTGCAACATTTTCTGGTGATGTGGATAAATCTTTAACATATAAAGCTTTTTCACTTGATGTTAATAAATCCTCTTTTGTTACATTTAAAGTTTTAAGTTCTTCATCAGATTTGAAACTTAATCTTCCAGCATATATTAACCAAATTTGTCCTTTATCTGAATATATATCACTTGTTATATTATGAGTTGATGACATTTCAGGTGAGAAAACAATTGGATAATTTGCTGCGATTTTTTGATTATCTGTTTCATAAATATATCCTTTATTTTCCATTGTTACGCCATATGTATCATATACCTTAGTTAAATTTGGATATGTTTCTGAAAGATTACCAACATCAGTTGTTATAATCATATTTCCACCTTTATTTATATAATCTAAAATTACATTTACTTCGCTTTCTAAGAAGTCTTTTACTGGTGCCATTATAACTAATAAATTACAATCTTCTGGAACAGTTCCAACAGTTAGTAAATTAACACTTACTGGTTCATAAGATTCATTTCCTAAATATGTTGCCAATACTCCAAGATCACTTTCTAATCCATATTCATCATGTCCTGTTGTAAAATATACTTTTGGTTTGTTTTCAGCAGTAATTGCAAGTAATGAATTTGTTAAACTTTGTTCTGTTAAATCTACTTCTTGTCCTGTTTCATAATCATAAGAATAAAATTCATAAGATGCATCTATAATTTTTGAAGAATCAGCAGTTTCCAATACAACAATTTGATAACCAGAAGTTAAGTCAAATTCTTGAACCTTTGCTAAATTACTTTCTTCTGTAAGAATTTCATAAGAAATATGATTATTTGCTTTTGTATATTGTTTTACAAAGTCAACCAAAGTATTTCCTTCTTCAAAACCATATATATATATTTTTACATCTTTATTTATTTTTTCAACTGCATTTTTTGAATCTTCTGACAATGTATAAATTTTATTTGCTGTAACATCTATTTCTGGTAAATCTAATTTTTGAGCAAACACATTTATTGCTATAAATGCTGCTATTAAAATAAGAATCAATAATACAGTTTGTGCTGTATTTGTAAGCCATTTTTTGCGTAACATAAGAGTTACAGTCTCTATGAAACTTTTTGATGGCTTTTCTTTTATCGCATTTTTTTCTTGATCTTTCATCTAACCTCTCCCTCCTATTTAACGCTTTTTCTTCTTTGTAATACTACAATCGTAAGTAATATAAACAAAATTGTAAAAGTCACAAAAGTAATTATTTCAGTTACTGAAATGATACCTTTTGGAAAATTATCAAACATGTTTATTAATGAAAATGGTTCTAATGCTGAATTTAATGGTAAAAACCACATTACGATAAATACTCCAATTGTAATTACACATGCTATAATTTGATTTTCTGTTAAACTAGATGCAAACATTCCAAATGAAATATATGCAAGAGATAATAAGAAAAATCCACCTAGTGTTGATAATGCTACTACAAAGGATGGTTCTCCAAAATATTTAAGTATTGCATAAAAAATTAATGTAAATGCTTCTGTAATAAGCATTATAAGTGCAGCTGCAAAAAATTTTCCAAGGACTACTGATGTAATTCCTCTTGGAGATGTTAGAATTAATTGCTCTGTTCCATTTCTTCTTTCTTCTGAGAACATTCTCATTGTAAGAACTGGTGTTATAAATGTTAAAATAGTTGCACCATTATAAAATAAATATTCAAAATTTATTACTGAATAATTAAAAATTGTTACCAAGAAAAATATACTAAACATAAGTAAAAACAAACCTACGAAAATATATCCTATTGGAGATAGTAAATAACTTTTAAATTCTTTTTTTAATATTGCTAACATTATTTATCTCCTCCTTTTTCATCATTTTCTTTTTGAGCAGCTTTACTAGCTTTTTTCTCTTCTTTTTTAGCCTTTTTACGAGCTTTTTCTTCTTTTTTTGCTTGTTTCTTAAATTCTTTTTCTTCTTTTTTATCTTCTACTTCTTTTCTTAATTCTTCAAGTTCTTTTTGATATTCAATTTTCTCAATTTCTTTTTCACTATGTTCTGGTCTATCTTCAACAAGTTTAATAAATGCATCTTCAAGAGAAGCTGTATCTTTTTTCATTTCAAGTATCACTACTCCAATTTCAGCACATTTACTAAACATATCTTTTCTAATATCTTCATTAGAATCTGTTTCAATTATATATTCTTTTGATTTATCATCATTTGTTTTAACAAATTTTATATTTTTAATAGTTGAAATAGCTTCTTTGATAGTTTCAAATTTATCATTTTCGTCTTCAACTGTTAATCTTAGAATTGCATTCTTTGATGTATCTTTCTCTAAATTGTCTGGTGTATCAACAGCAACAATTTCACCCTTATCTATAATGATAACTTTTTCGCAAACTTGACTAACTTCTGAAAGTATATGTGAACTTAATATAACTGTATGATTTTTTCTAAAAGACTTTATAAGTTCTCTTATCTCGATTACTTGTTTTGGATCTAACCCAACTGTTGGTTCGTCCAAAATTAAGATTTTAGGGTCTCCTACAATTGCTCCTGCCATGCTTACTCTTTGTTTATAACCTCTTGACAAATTTTTAGTTAATTTGTTTTGAACTTTTTCTAAGCCTGTTTCTGCAATAGCTTTTTGAACAGCAGTTTTACGCTCTTTTTTAGGAACTAATTTAAGTTCTGCCATATAAGAAATAAATTCTTTTACAGTTAAATCATAATAAAGTGGTGTTCCTTCTGGCATATAGCCAATTGATTCTTTTACTTTTTTAGGTTTTCTATCAACATCATAACCATTTACTATAATTGTTCCTTCTGTTGGTTCTATAAAACCTGTAATCATGTTCATAGTAGTAGATTTACCAGCGCCATTACGTCCAAGAAACCCTACTATTTCGCCTTCTTTGATTGTAAAGCTTATGTCTCTAACAGCATAAAACTTACCATACTTTTTACTGACATTTTTTACTTCTATCAAAGTTCTAATCCTCCTTATAAATTTTAATTCTGTATGAATTTTATATATATAACCTTAAAATAATCTTAAATTTTAAGGATTATAACCTAGCTATTAACGCCTTTATTTTTATCCCTTCTTCTGAAAACATTTTTTCATGCTCTGTTTCAATATTTGTTTCAAAAATTGGTTCTTTGTGTAAATCATAAGTAATAGCCTTTATTTTAAAATTGCTCTCTTTAAAATATTCTAAACTTGCTTCAAACAACTCATCATCATCTGTTTTAAAATATATTTCACCTTTTTCTTTTAGAAAAGTTTTATATTTTTCTAATTGTCTTGTATGTGTTAATCTTCTTTTATTGTGTTTTGCCTTTGGCCATGGATTACAAAAGTTTATATAAATTCTATCTACTTTATCGCCATCTCCAAAAACATTATCAATAAGTTCAACATTAGCTCTAATTAAAGCTAAATTTTCCGGTTCTTTACTTTGATAAGCTTCTTCAATATTTCTTTTTGAAAGTCCTAGCATTGCTTCAATCATATCTACTGCAATAAAGTTTATATTTTTATTATTTACTGCCAAAGTAGAAATAAATAAACCTTTACCACAGCCTAATTCTACATAAAGTGGTGCTTCTTTTTTGAAATAATTATTCCATTTACCTTTATTTATTTCAGGTTTGTCAATATAAAACTTGGCTTCTTGTAACTCCTTTTCTGCCCATTTCTTTCTTCTTATTCTCATGCCTAATTTTGTTCCTTTCAGATTAAATAGATTTTAAAAATCTATTTTGCTATAATTCTGTTTTGTGCACTATATGTGTCACGATATAATTTTTCTCTTTTTACTACTTCACCATTTAATTTATATACTCTCCAAGAATCCCATACAGAACCATTTACTCCACCTTGTATAACTTCTCCCTTAGAATATCCCGATTTCTTTTTATATTCAGTTTTATACGAAATAGTTCTTACTTTTGAAGTTTCAATTGAAATGTCATATTCTGTTTCTCTTCTAAATCCATATATTGAAACTGTTGCTTCTCCATTTGCAACACTAGATTCTATTTTTATTGGATAATCTCTATCATTTCTGAATTTAAAATCAGTTGATCCCCAAACGACAGTTGCATCTCTACCACCTTCCACATAAGAGGGAATAAACATATGATTTCTTCTAGAAGTCATCGTCATATCAGCATAAAGAGCTGCATTATATATTGTACTAGAAATTTGACAAATTCCACCAGCTAGTCCATCTGTAACTCCACCATCTTGAAATATTGCAGCATTTTTATAACCAGCTGCCTCTGTTCTTTTTCCTACAACTTTATTAAATGAAAATACTTCACCAGGCATAATTACAGTACCATTTATTTTGTTAGATGCTAATCTTAAATTAGTAGTTCTATTTGGATTATTTACATACTTAGTAGTAAAACTTGATAGTTTATGTGGAAAAGCCTCCATTCCTATATCATCAGTCACAACTTCTGGTGTTGTTAATTTTAAACCAATTACATATTCTGACACATCAGGATTTTCTTCTATATGCTGTTTTACTCCATCAACATTAAAATCAACTCCAATAACATGTGGGTATACCATATATGGATCTGTTGTGAAGTAAGCATCTTGTGGTTCAACATAAATATCATCATGTATACTATCTACATCTATTGGATCTGGATATTTTACATAAGTTGGAATTTCAATATATTTATTACTATAACTAATATCTTGTAAAGCTGCTAGTATAGTAGCTTCTAATTCTTCTATATATATTCCTGCTCCATTTACGCCATTAGTTATAACAAGTTCATCATCATCTTCTAAATAGTAACTACTTTGTTCTAATTGGTCTGGGAGTTTTGTTTCAATATCTTCTATATATTCTCTTAATGCTGTATTATTATACTTTAAAATAGGATCAATATCAATATGTGTCATTAATACAGCAATATAATCTTTAACATTTTGAAACAAATTTCCATTTCTCCCAATATTATAAGCAAAATCAACAGAAGCTTCAACATCAAATTCTGCTTCAATTTGCTCTATTGCAACATTATAATTATAATTCTTATATGAAAGTACAATATTTTCATTCATTTGACCTGCTAAACTATTTCTTACAAGATCACAAGCTTCTTTTTTAGTAAGTCCAGATACATTAGTACCTTTTATATAAACACCAGATTGAATAACATCACTTTTTTGATGATTTTGATAAAACGCAAAAAAACTAGCAAAAACTATACCCATAGCTATTGCTACCATTATAATATAAATTAATATTGTATTATCTCTTCTAAACATTTTTACAATATTTTTGCTTTGTGCTAGTTTAAAATCTGCCATATTTATTCCTTCTAATATTTATACTTTTTATATATTATATTTCAAATTAATCTATAAATCAATAGAAAAAATAAGAACATTATCTATAATTATAATTAAAAATATTATTTCAAAATCTTATTATTTTCACAATAAAAACTCTGGAAATACCAGAGTTTTTACTACTTATTTATTTTAATTTATCTTCTACAACTGTATGATCACTACTATCTTTATCATCTTTTGTTACTATAAATCCAGTTGCAATTGGTCTTGTTTTGTGTGCACCAGAACTATCAATTGGGTCATTAACAATAGTATTGTTTACTACTAATACACTTGATGTTCCACCATCTAAGTTTGCTGCGTTATAAGCACCATATCTTTGCATAACTTCAATCAAATCATCCATATCAGCGCCTGGTCTAGTTGCTGTTCTTCCGTCAATTACTAAGAATAGTACAATACCATCTTTTCTTTGTCCGATAACTGATCTTGGAGCAGAACCCCATCCACCATTACCTAATACTTTTGCTGGTTGACCATCTACAATTAAAAATGGTCCGAATGTAACACAATCACGAATACCAGCTTTTTGAGCTTGTGATGTTGACATTTTTCCTAAAACTAATCTGTCTTCTTTATCGAAACCAATTAATCCACCTGAACCAGCATAAGATTTTGATGTAACTGATTTTCCACTACATATTGTAATTCCAAGTGGAGAACCACCTGTACTACTAAAGTTTGGATCATCAAATCCTCCACCATTAACAGCAAGTAAAGCATCATTATCTTCTGCCATCTTTGTTAAATATTGTCCTGATGTACCTAATTTTTTTGTTACAACTGTTTTTATTCTTGATGGATCATATACTGCTACTAAATACCCTGAATAACCTTTTCCTTTAATATCAATAATTTTATAATCATTATTATCTTTATCGCGCTCTAAAATTTCCCTCTCGTATTCATTATCATAAGTTGTTTTATTCGCTAAACTTTTATCTATTAAATCTGGATTTGAACCTTCATCTGATTCAATAACTTTATTATTATTTAAAATATGTTCTATAACATCATCATCATAAAACCATGTAGCAAAATATTGGTGTGTCATTGTTGTCATAGCTGTTGTTACTAACCATTCTCTAAAAGCTGGAAATGGTCCATATAGTAAAAATAGAACTGAACAAATACCAATTGTTCCTAGTATGAATAATACTGTAAAAATTCTTTTTACTATTGTTGCTTTATTGCTACCCTTTTTCTTTTTTGATTTTGTTTTATTTGTTTTTGCTTTGCTATTATCTACTCTTTTGCCCTTTGTATTTTCTTCCATTATTGCATTTACCCCTTTTTCTCTTTTTTTCGACAATATCCATTTTATCTAATATTAATAAATTTGTCTAGTCTTTTGATATATTTTTCGTAAATTTTAAGAAATAATTATTTTTTAACTTCTGTTTTAACATCAACTAATCTATCAATATTATCCTGCTGTCCAGGATTTAAAGTAGCTTGAAATTTCTTTATTACATAAGGCACATAAGTATAATTATTGTTAGGAGAAACAGTTGCATTTAATGTATAATCTGCTTCAATTTCTTCCTCTCTTGTTTCTTTGTTTCTTTCTTCAATTTTAACAACAGATTTTCTATGAATATCTGCTGTTAACACATATTCTTCATTCAAATCAGAAATAATTTCTATATTAGAAATCTCATATTTTTCTTTTTTTAATTCTGTTGATTTTTCACCTGAACTATAAAATTTTGATGTATCATTATATTTCATGTAATTAATATATGAATTTAGATACTTTTCAACTTTATTTCCAGTTAATTCTTCTATAAATTTATGTACATTATCAGCTGTCATCGCATATTTATTATTTGATGAAATTTTAAGTCCTGTATTTGTACTAACCTTAGAATTAAAGAAATCATTTGCCATTAAAAGTAATATTGTATTTTTTTCTAAATCATTTGCATCTTCTCCAAATCTTCCAATACTTATACAATAATTTTTAAGCTCTTCTGCTAAAATTTCTTTATTAATGTCTGTTTCTGGTAAAACATAAGTATTATTTTCTTCTGCAACTGTGTTTTCATTGATTGTATTTTTATTTTCAATTAATGCAATTTGAGAAATTTCATTCTTCATTTCATTAGTAACATTTTCATATTTAGATTCATTTTCAATATCATCTTTAATTTCCGGAAAATCTACATTAGATGAAGCACTATAAGATTTACTTGTTTTACTATCAGGTTCTGCGTCATTTGTTTTGATTTTAAACAAATAAGCATTTGAAGCTAGTGACACAACTAAAACAACACTTAAAAACTTCATAAATCGTCTTTCACCAATTGTATATTTCTTCTGCTTTATTTTACTTACATCAATATCTTTTTTTATTTTCTTTTTAACTTCATCACCACTAGCAATAATTCTATCATTATTCAAATTTTTTCGAATAAATTCATCTTTTTCATTATTTGACATATTCATTATATTTTTTAGTCCCTTCATTTGTAATCATTTCATATAATTGTTCTCTAACTGTATCAATTATTTTATCAACATCTTTTGAAGACATTTTCAATATATTAGCTATTTGCTGAGAATCCAAGCAAACATAAAAATATAGTATTGATATTAATCTAAATTCCTTTTTTAATGAAGTAATATATTGTTCTTCTAATGAAATGCTTCTATATTTCTCATATTTATTTTTACTATCATCAGAAGAAATATGTTTCAACCAGTTTTTGTTTTTTGATTTCTTTAAATGAACTTCTTCACAATTTTTAATTAAAAATTTAATTGCAAGTGGCATTAGTTGTTCTTCTTTTTTTACATTAATAATTTCTTTAAAAAGTTTTTTGAGAGAAATTTGCATAACATAAATTACATCATCTTCATCTGTAAAATAATATCTTGCAGTTTTATACAACTTTATTTGCAAATCTTCTATAAGTTCTTCAAAAGCCTCTTTATTACCCTTTCTGGCTTCTTCTAATAATTCCATATCCCTTACCTCTTTACTTATTTATCATTTGTTACATAGCAATCATATATAATTCTATCTTTTTCCTCCTCAGTCAATTCTCTATTCAATGCAGATATACGAGATTTCATTATATCAACTGCTCTATCTAGTGCTTTATCTAGTTTTTTAGTCGAGAATATTCTTTGTTGTATTGCTATTTCTTTTTGTATTTTTTCTTCTCTATCAGCAAAAAAATATACTCCAATAGCTAACCCAAGCACTATTCCTAATACAAAATATGTATATATTCCCAAGCTTAATTCCTCCATTATATAATCTACTAATTATTATATCATTATTTTATAAAAAAGAAACATTTTTATTGAATTTTTAATATATTTTTAACATAAAAAATGTATATACAATTTTTATGTATATACATTCTTATTTTTTAATCATTTATTAATTTATTTAACTCTGCGCCTAAGAACATTACAAAAAAACAAGTATATGTCCACATCATTATTAGCATTAATGTTGTTAAACTTCCATACATAATTGAAAAACCTTCAAAAATATATAAATATTGTGAAAATATATAAGATATTATACTTAGTGCAAGAGCACTAAATACTGAACCAACTATTTGAGTTTTTAATTTTACTCTATGTCTTGGAATAAATTTATAACAAAGTAAAAATATAATAAATATTCCAAATAGTAGCATGATTTTTACTATTAAAACTTTATAGTTTTGTATTATACCAAAATGTTTTTTCAATACTTCACCAAACATTAAGACTGTTAAACCCATTACTACTAAACCAATAAATATTACAGTTTCCAAAACTGCTTTTGCTCTCATATATATATATGAAGCATCTTCACCATTATCAGTTTTATAAATTGCTTGAAGTCCTTTGGTTAAAGCAAACAAACCTTTTCCAGCAGACCATAACACAAATATAATAGAAATTGATATTGTACCTATTGATTTAGAATAAACTTCTTGAACAACATTTATTACTATTCCGCTCATATTTGATGGTATTATTTTTGATATAGCATCAAACAATACTTGTGGTTCTATACCAGTATATTGTATTAAAGTTAATACCAAAATAACAAATGGTATAAATGATAATATTGTATAGTATGAACACTGTGCTGCATACTCACTAACATTATCTTCTTTTACATTTCTCATAAGTGTTTTAATTTTTCCTAAATTCATAAAAATCCTTTATATAGCCATAATTTCATTATATATTTTATCTAAATCGTTCTCATCTTTGTACTTATTTTCCATTGGACACATTCCAGTTTTAGTTTCATTTATTATATAATCTACTTTTTGTGAAAATTCATATCGAACCCCAGTTTTCTCTAATACTCGAATTGCATATTTACTCATTACATCAGTATAAATTTCTTTAACTCCTGCCACACTCAAAAGTGTTCCAGCAACTTTTCCAATTACTTTATCAGCAATCACTGCATCTTTTAAAGCATTTTTATCTTCTTTTAAAATATTTTTTATGTCAATTACTCTTTTGCTATAATATTCTTTTATTTCACCATTTGCATATCCAACAACTAAACTTGCATTTGTTTCATGTAATCTATTTTTTACACTTTCTAAATTAGTCATTTTTTAAATTTAACCTTTCGTTTAACAATTTAGCTATAAAAGGAATACATACTAGTTGAAAAACAATTCCTGGCAATCCTGTTTTTATACTTTCAATTACTGATATTCCATAAGTTTGTAATCCTATAACATTAATTGCAACAAATAATACTCCTGCATAAATAACTCTTCCTAAAATAATTGTAGCTATTAATGATATATAAGAATTGAATTTTTTATTTAATATACCTAATAATACTGCATATATTACAAGTTCTATTGCCATATATGGAAGTCTTGTCAAAGTTGGCATTCCAGTTAACAAATAACTACATACAACAGATGTTCCACCAACAATACTTGCTGATAAAGCACCAAAAGTTAATGCTGCAATTAAAACTGCAATATGCATCGGTAAAAATGTTGCTCCTGCACTACTTCCTGCTAATATATGAAAAATTCTTGGAAGTGCAATTCCTATTCCACTTAATAATAATGTTCCAACAACATATTTTGCCTTTCTAGTCTGTAAAATTTCAAGTAAATGATTTTCTTTCTTTTCTATTTTTTCCATGATTATCTCCCTTCATATTCTAATCAATATTTATTAATTCATACTCACGACTACCAAAGTTAAGTTCACTAGCAGCTTCAATTGTATGAACACCTTTTTTAGATTCAACTCTTTCTATAAAATGTTCTTTTCCTGGATCATTTGAATTATATACTAAATCTATACAAGCTTGATCTATTGCTATTGGATCTAAACTTGCTAAAATTCCAATATCTTTTATACAAGGATCTTCTGCAACACTGCAACAATCGCAGTCAACACTCATATTACACATAACATTAATATATACAATTGGTGCATTTTTTTCTTTAAAATAATTTACTACTGATGAAGCACTATCTGCCATAGCCTCTAAGAATTTTTCTTGTTCAACTTTAAACATGTCTTCAAAAGTTCCATTTTCCTTTCCAACACAATGTATATAATTTTTTCCATAACCTGATGCAATACCAATTGATAATTGTTTTAATGCTCCACCATATCCACCCATTGGATGTCCTTTAAAATGTGATAACACTAACATTGAATCATAATTATCAATATTTTTTCCAACATAATTTTTCTTAATAACTTTTCCATTTGGTATTTCTAATATTTTATCATTTCCTTCTGCATCTAAAATATCTACATTAAAATATTTTGTCCAACCATGTTCTTCCATTAATTTTTGATGTTTTTCTGTTGTATTTCTTGCACCTTCATAAGCTGTATTGCATTCTACAACTGTTCCATTTACATGTTCAACAATATTTTTTACCATTTCTGGTCTTATATAATTTTGATTTCCTTTTTCTCCTGAATGTAATTTTACTGCCACATTTCCTTCTAGCTTTACTCCTAATTTTTCATAAATTCTTACAATAGATTCTGGGGTAATCTCCTTACAAATATAAACTTTTGATTTGTCCATAATTAACCGTCCTTTCCTATATAAATTATAATTATTTTATATCATAACTGTAATTTTTAATCAACTATATTTTTATTATGTAGAAAAGAATCCAAATTGTTAAGATTTTAGCTTAGCAATCGGGATTCTTTTTATAGAATTTCTTATTTGTATTTGTAACTTATAGTAAAAGTAGGTATTCCAGATGAATATGGAGCTATATCATATTGTTGAAAATAAATTACAATTCCACTCGGAGTTAAGTAGAAATTTTTACTGTCAAATGTATCTAATACTAAATTGCAAGTATTTTCAAAATAAATCTCTGGATTTTCCAAAATTTCACTGTTTATTTGTTTTAATATTTCAACCATAAAATATGGATTATTAAAAAAGTATTCAAGAGGTAGCATTTCTCCTTTTCTTAAATTCCAAGTTTGAGATGTTCTTATTGTATTTCCATGTGCTCCGTCCTGAAAAAATATATTCATCAAAATATAAACTAACCAAGTTATTACTATTAAAAGTACTTTCAAAAGTCTTATAAACTTCATATACCATAACTGGATATCCATTTTCTTTATTGTATTTATAAAGTTCAATCGCTTCTTTATATAATTCATTTTCCGCTTTTAATTTTAAATTAAAAGCAATAGTTTGATTATATCTATTAAATTTTTGTGCCATTTGATTACATATATATGGATATTCAATATGATATTTAAGTATCATTACATCATCATAAAAAAGTTGCTTTTCTAATATTTTTTTATTTATATAATTCATAAAATCACCCAATATATTTTATGAATTATCATTTCATAATGGTGTATATTTTTATTGTAACTCGTCATATTTTCTTTCAAATTTTGAATATTCTTCTGGTTTCAATCCAACTCTTGCTTTCATATATTTACTCATTAATAAATACATTATTGTAAATATTGTTCCTAATACTAACATGCAATATGCTGTTGACATTTTATTCAATAAAAATGATGCCATAATTCCCATTGTTGCTGATACTATATTTACAAATAAATTTTTTACAGCAAAAATTTTAGTATCTATTTCTTTATTAGTAAAGTTTCTAAAATATCTATCCATAATTGTATGAAATACACCATGTGCAAACTTTGCAATTAAGAATAATAGAACAATAATTATTGTAAGAACATGAGATTGCTCTTTTTTCAAACCTAATATTCCTGCTATAATAGCACTTATAGATGTCATTAATGCAACTACTATTATAGATTTGTTTTTAAATCTGTCGTTGAATTTCTTTTGTCTTTTTGCTCCTATTGCACTTGATGCACTAAATGCAGCTGCTGCAAATGATATTATGTATGCTGGTGTTCCTATATCTTGCAAGAGACTGGTTCTATAACTTGCCATTATTGATAAAAAACTGGCTATTAAAGATGCTGATAATATTAAAGCTTTCAGTCTTTCTGATTTTAATATAAATTGGAAACCTTCTTGTATATCTTTCATTTGTTTTTTTATTTGCATGCTTGCATTACTCTTACTGCTTGATTTTTTTATAGGTTCTATGTATAACATTGATACTATGCTAACAAATATTAATGTTATCAAACATAAAATCATTGGAATATATCCATTTATTTCAAATAAAAATCCACCAATAATTTTTGATATTGCACTTAAAATATAAAAACCTGATGCTCCTCTTGCATTTATTTTAGCAAATATATTACTTTTATATTTTGATGGTGGAATTGATGCATTAAGTAACCCAGGTTCTGCTATATCTTTTATCGAAACTGCTAACGAAGATATAAACTTTGCTAAGATTAAATCAAATAAATTGCCAGTCATCATAAACATTAATATATAAAAACAATTCAATATATTGCCTAATATAATGCTATTTCTTCTACCTAAGAATTCTACTATTATATTTGCTGGTATTTGTATAAATATTCCAAATAAATATTTTATTGAATTTGCTAAAACTACATTGGCAGCACTTATGTTTTTTATTTGCGTTAAAAATAAAAAATCTATTGAATAATAAAATAAATAATCCCAAGCTAATTTCTTGTATGTAGGAAATAATTTCATATTTCTTTTTCTCATTTGTACATCTGTATCTACATTTTTTGACATTTGTATTCCTCCATTAAATCTATTTTATTATAACATTAAAGTTTTTATTTTTCATATAATAATATAATTTTTTTACAAATAATTATATTATTTGTAAAAATTCGGTACATTCCTTTTCGAGTCCCACCGTTATAATATAAAAAAAGACTAGCTTCACTAGTCTTTCTCTGGTGCTCAAGGTGGGACTCGAACCCACATGGTTTCCCGCACGATTTTGAGTCGTGTGCGTCTGCCAGTTCCGCCACTCAAGCATTACTTAATTATAATAGCATAAATAAATTTTTTTGTCTACTAAAATAAACAAATTTATGAAATAATTGTTGTCCATATTAACAATTGTTATTTTATGTAAAGTATGCTATAATATATTTATTACGGTATTTTATCGATTTTATATATTTTTGTTTTCCAAGTTTTAAAGCACTACTGGCATATATTCTTTGTCAGTTTCACATATATCAATACACCAAAACTAGGAGGTTTTCAAATGAAACAAAAGTTATTAAGTATTAAGAAAGCTTCACTGAAAAAAGCTTTTCGGTATCTACTGGCTACTCTTTTCACTTTATGGATTGGCACAGATATGATACTACACAACTCATTCCCTGAGTGGTATTTTCTGTATTTCGCACTTACGGGAATTATGGGAGTACTATCCTATGGAATTGCAGAAAAAATCTACAAAAAAAATGCAGACTGGACATCCTTTAAAAAATACCCTATGACATCTATATCAATAATAATCACGGATATTTTGGGGATTCTGGCTTTTATTCAGCTTGTAACAATCGTACGGTAAAATTTTATTAAAAGGGACTAAGACTTCATATATTGTTTTTCAAAATCAATGTGTGGAGTCTTGGTCCTTTATAAAAGCAAAAAAGCTGGATTTCTCCTAGCCTTTTTGCTTTTCTTCTTTGCGATAAAATCCACCTCCAATTGGAGCAAAACCTGATTCTTCCATTCGCTTCTCACAACTCCGATACATTGGTACGCAAACATCAATTATTTTTATTCTTGATTGTTTTATCAACATATCAGCAATTGCTCTAATCATTTCTAACGAAGCCACCTTGTTTACAGATAATTCAGCAAGTTTCCACCGAGTTCTAACAATTTTGAATAATTCAGCAAAACCAATAATCTCACTATCTTCTTCGATAATATATATTCTATATTCTGCTAAATTTTCAATTCTACTTTCAAATTTCTCTCGTGTTGGAACTAATTCTTCTTCAATCTGCTTTAAAGTTTCAGAATCAAATTCCAATTTCCGGCTTTCATCATTGTTGTTTTGAGGTTTTATATCACTTTCTTCTAGTTGATACAGTAAACTGTATTCAAACTTATCATAAAGTAATTTATATACCTCAAAGTCGTTTGGTGTTGCTAGTCTTAGATGCATACAAATTACCTCGACTTTCCAATTTTTTGATAATTGTAATTATATCACAGTTTACATAAAAAATCAAACTTTAACATATTATCCACATATTCTAGTTCATTAAATTAACATATAAAAAAATTCACTATATTAAATATAGTGAATTCATAAAATTATTATTTTTTTATTTCTTTTAAAATTAATTCTGTTCCATCTTCTGACATACTATAAATTAAACGAAGTTTTCTCATTTTAGAAAGTTTTTTTTGTATTAAATCTTCAAGTGGATCTTCTGTAAAATCACCAATTTCAGTAGCACTTCCTAATTCATCTTCAAAAGTTTTTGCTTCAACATTATAATTTGCATATACAGTATATGGAAAATCAGGAGTTTCATATACATTATCCGCATATACTACATAAGCATACGGAATTTCTATTTCAATATTATTATGTATTTTAGAAACTGTTGGTTCAAACATATATACATAATTTTCACCTATTCCATCACCCTCAGTTAAGTCAATTGTATATGTATCAGTTTCAGGTACATATGTAACTTCTGCACTTGATGTATGTGGATTTCCATCTTTATTTAAACTATAATTTTTATTTGAAAAATTTGCTTTTTGATATTGCACATTTGCACCAAAAATATCTTTAATATATCCATCTAATATGCTTGCTGGTATTGATACTGGTTCAATTTCTGAAACATAAGAATCTGCCCAGTCATCTTTGGTAACTTTTGAAAATGCCAAACTTAAAATTTGTTCATTTGAAAAAGTTGTTATATCTTCTTTTACAAAAATAAATGGCATAATATCTATTCTAGGAAAAGCTCCGGTAAATGGATAGATTTTTTTAAATTCATCATCATCTACACTTATAGTTTGAGCTACTGTACTTTGAACTTCATCTTTTAATGTAGTATCAGTATTACTTGTTTTTTGCACATCATCATAAATTGAATTAGATGCTTTATTTGGAGTAATCATGTAATATAGCATTGTACTAAATATTATAACAATCAATATTACTATTATTAATAATGCAAAATTTAAAATTTTTTTATTCATTTGTTTTCTCCTCATGTTCTATTAGGCAGTTTCTTGATTCTTCTGATTTCCAGTTTTTGCTTTTTTCTGAACTCTTATTGGTTCTTTCTTTTTATTTTCATCAATAACTATTTCTGGTTCTCCCTTACCTTCAACACATTCTTTTGTTATTGTACATTTTGCAATTTTGTAATTTGATGGTATATCATACATAATATCTCTCATAATCTCTTCAATTATTGAACGAAGTCCTCTTGCACCAGTATTTCTTTCTATTGCCTTATCAACAATCATTTCTAGCGCTTCATTAGAAAATTCTAATTGTACACCATCTAATTCAACTAATTTCTTATATTGTTTTACCAATGCATTTTTAGGTTTTGTAACAATTTCTATTAAAGCTTCTCTTGTTAAACCATCTAATGTTGCAATGATTGGTAATCTACCTACAAATTCAGGTATTAAACCAAATTTTAATAAATCTTGTGGCAATAATTCTTTAAATATTTCAGTTTTATTTATATCTTGTTTACTTTCAATAGTTGCACCAAAACCTATTGATTTCTTTCCTAATCTGTCTTTGATTATTTGTTCTAATCCTTCAAAAGCTCCACCACAAATAAATAATATATTTGTAGTATCAATTTGTAAAAATTCTTGATGCGGATGTTTCCTTCCACCTTGTGGTGGTACAGAAGCTTTTGTTCCTTCTATAATTTTAAGTAAAGCTTGTTGTACACCTTCTCCACTAACATCTCTCGTAATTGATGGATTTTCAGATTTACGAGAAATTTTATCTATTTCATCAATATATATAATTCCTCTTTCTGCTTTCTCAATATCAAAATTAGCAGATTGAATTAATTTTAAAAGTATATTTTCAACATCTTCACCTACATAACCTGCTTCTGTAAGAGTTGTAGCGTCTGCAATCGCAAAAGGAACATTTAATACTTTTGCTAGTGTTTGTGCAAGTAATGTTTTACCACAACCAGTTGGACCTAGCAACAAAATATTACTTTTTTGAATTTCAACATCATCCATTAAATCTAAATTGTTTATTCTTTTATAATGATTATATACTGCAACAGAAAGTGATTTTTTGGCTTCCTCTTGACCAATAACATATTCATCTAAAATTTTTTTTATTTCAGCAGGACTTGGAATATTTTCAACTTCTTCTGTAACTGCTTCATCATATACTTCTTCATCTATTATATCTGTACATAAAGAAACACATTCGTCACAAATAAATACACCTGGACCCGCAATTATTTTCTTTACTGCTTCTTGTGGCTTTCCACAAAAAGAGCATCGAACATTTTTATTTTCGTTTTTTGCCATATATCTCCTCACTCATATCTTAAATTTTAAGCTCTTTTGTCTAAAATTCCATCAATCAATCCGTATTTTAATGCTTGTTCAGCTGTCATGTAATTATCTCTTTCTGTATCTTTTTCAATTTGTTCTAAACTTTGACCAGTTCTATCGCTTAATAATTTATTTAATTTTTCTCTTGTTCTAACCATATGCTCTGCATGTATTTTTATTTCTGTTGTTTGACCAGAAATTCCTCCACCACCAATTAATGGTTGATGAATTAGTATTTCTGCATTTGGAGTAGCATATCTCTTTCCTTTTTCACCAGAAGCTAAAAGTACAGCTCCCATACTTGCAGCCATACCTACACAAATTGTAGATACAGGACATTTGATATAATTAATTGTATCAACTATTGCCATTCCATCTGTAATAGATCCACCAGGGCTATTAATATATAAGTGTATTTCTTTATCTGGATCTTCTGATTCCAAAAATAATAGTTGTGCTACAACTAAACTAGCAGAAGCTGGATTAACATCCTCTGCTAAAAATATTATTCTATCTTTTAATAATCTTGAAAAAATGTCATATGACCTTTCTCCTCTACTTGTTTGTTCAATTACATAAGGTACTAAACTATTGTCTATCATTATTTTTCATTCCTTTCTATCACTCATAAATGTTTTATCAAACTTTAATATATACTAAAAGTATCTTTTTTTCAATATTAAATATAAAAAAAAGATACTTTTTTATATTTATTTATTCGACATTTTTTATAGTCAGAACAATAATAAATTGATTATTAAAAATAAACTCCCCAAGTTAAAATTGTTTAACTTAGAGAGTTTATTATAATTTTTTATCTACAATTATTCACTTTTTTTAGTTGATTTTTTTGTAGTTGTTTTTTTAGCTGGTTCTTTTTTAGTTTTTTCTTCTTTACTATCAGCTTTTTCTGATTTTGTTTCAGAAGCTTTTGTTGTAGATTTCTTTGTAGTTGTTTTTTCTGCTTTTTCTTCTTTCTTTTCAGCTACTTCTTTAATTTTTGCATTATCAATTATGTAATTGATTGCTTTTTCAGATTTAAAGCTTTCTGTAACTCTTTCAACTAATTCTTCGTTTTTCTTTAAATCTTCAATATCTCTACCATACATTGTTGCTAATTCTTCAAGTTTATCTGTAACTTCTTTATCTTCTACATTTAATTTTGCATCATTATAAACTGCTTCTAAAACTAATTTCATTTTTGAGGAAGTTTTTGCTGCTTCTTGATTATCATTTTTAAAGTCTTCCATTGTTTTACCAATCATTTGAAGATATTGTTCAAATGTAACTCCTTGATATGATAATCTTCTATTCATATCTTCTGCCATTCCTTCAATTTCTAGTTCTATCATTCCAGATGGAATTTCTACTTCTGAATCATCAGAAACTGCTTTAACTGCATTTTCTTCTAATTCTGATTTTGCTTTATTATCTTGTTCATCTTGTAATTTTTTCTTTGTATCAGCTTTTAATTCTGCAAGTGTATCGAATTCACTAACATCTTTTGCAAATTCATCATCTATTTTTGGTAATTCTTTGTTTTTAATTTCATGAACTGTAACTTTAAATACAGCATCTTTTCCTGCTAATTCTTTTGAAAAATATTCTTCTGGGAATTTAACTTTAACATCTTTTACTTCATCAATTTTCATACCAATAACTTGATCTTCAAATCCTGGAATAAAAGATCCGCTTCCTAATTCTAATTCATGATTTTCTGCTGTTCCACCTTCAAATTTTACTCCATCAACAGAACCTTCAAAATCAATAACTGTTACATCACCTTTTTTAGCTGCTCTATCTGTAACAGAAACCATTCTAGCATTTCTTTCTGCCATACGATTAATTTCATTATCAACAGCTTCATCAGTTACTTTATAAGTTGTTTTTTCTAGTGTTATTCCTTTATATTTTCCAAGTTTAACTTCTGGTTTAGTTTGAACAACAGCTGTAAAAACTAAATCTTTTCCTTTACCAATTTGAACAACATCTATACTTGGTTTACTTACAACTTCTAATTTTTCTGCTTTAATAGCTTCATCATATACAGATGGAACTACTTCATTAAAAGCATCTTCATAGAAAATTTCTGTACCATAGAATTTTTCGACAATTGCCATTGGTGCTTTACCTTTTCTGAAACCAGGAATGTTGAAATATTTTGCATTTTTTGTGAAAACTGTTTTCATAGCTTCATCAAATTTTTTTGCTTCAACTGTAAATTCTAATTTCAATTCGTTTTTGTTTTCTGTCTTTTCAACTTTTACACTCATTTTATATTCCTCCAAAATTATTATTAACTATTTTAAATCATAAGCCTTTATATTATATCACACATTTTGCAAAATGCAAGCTTTTTAGGGCAAAAAAGGCAAACCATTAAGGTTTGCCTTTTAAATAAAATTCAAATTTAGTCGCCTAAACACATACCTAAATCTCTTGCAACTCTAACTAAATCATCATCCATTTTAATTTTTCTGATATTGCTTTCCTTTGTATTACCAGAAGCAGCTCCTACAACTTTGTTGTTTCCAACTACATCTTCCAAAGAAACATATCCCATTTTTCCATCTTTATATGTAACTAATACATTGAAAATTCCTTCTAATGCAAGTTCCATTGCCTTAGTACCATATTTAGTAGATAGAATTCTATCAAAAGCACTTGGTGTTCCACCTCTTTGAACATATCCTAAAACTGTATTTCTTGTAACCATTCCAGTTAAAGCTTCAATATCGTTTGCAACTTTTTCTCCAATTCCACCAAGTCTAATATTATCTAATCCTGAACCATCATCTAAATTCTTTTTAACAACCATTTCACCATCTTTTGGTATTGCACCTTCGGAAGTAACAACGATTGTGAATTCTTTTCCTCTATTTCTTCTTTCATTTATTTTTTCAACTACTTTATTTATATCATAAGGAATTTCTGGAATTAATGCAACATCTGCACCACCAGCAATAGCTGATTCTAATGCAATCCAACCAGCATATCTTCCCATAACTTCAAGTACCATAACTCTATGATGTGATTCAGCTGTTGTATGTAATCTATCAATAGCTTCTGTTGCAACAGAAACAGCTGTGTTATATCCGAATGTTGTATCTGTGTGAGCAACATCATTATCAATAGTTTTTGGAACTCCTATAAAGTTTACTCCTTTTAAAGAAAAATCTCTACTAGATTTTTGTGTTCCATCTCCACCTAATGCAAATACACAATCAAATCCTGCATTTTTAATATTTTCAACACATTTATCTGATAAATCTTTAAATTCTACACTACCATCTTCATTTACTACTTTATAGTTGAATACATTAGTACTATTTGAAGTACCAATAATTGTACCACCTTTGTGTAATAAACCAGAAGCATTTGTAGCTAAATCTAATTTTACATAGTTATTTTCTAATAATCCTTTGTATCCTTCGATATAACCATAACATTCTACACCGTTTGTTCTAGCTGTTTTTACGATTGCTCTTATGACTGCATTTAGTCCAGGAGCATCTCCTCCATTTGTTAATATAGCAACTTTCTTCATATTATAATCCTCCTTAGATTACACATTCAATTTTCAACATCTATGATTATATATTTTTTGAAATTCAAATACAACCCTTTTTTAGATTTTTTTCATCTTTTTGATTGGATAATATATTAAGCTTGATATTAAAACTCCACAAGTAGCTGTAATTGCTTGTGTACTTCCCATTGCTACTTTAAACATAGCAGAAACTTTTTCTGGAAATACTCCAAATAGATTAATAATATTGAAAAAAGCAAATATAATTGCTACTTTTATAATTACTCCAATAGCTCCAACTAAAAAGTAATTTTTTTGTTTTGAAACTAATAGTAATTTATAAGCATATACTATTGCAAAGTTTCCAAGCCAAATAGCTGGAACCATATATACCATAAAAGGTGAAGCTGTTTTAAAAACATAACCTCCTAATAAATTTGAAATACTAGGAAGTGTAATAATTCCTACTATTTTTTTCCAACCTTTTAAATTAATGGCTGTCATTATTAAAGCCATATTTACTATTGTTCCTACTATCAATTGTGAATTGACATCTAAAAAACTTTCTGCTCCAAAAATAGCTTTTATCCAAGTTGGTACAAAAGTTGGAACTACCAAAGCGCAAAAACAAATAACTATAATTTGCATAATGTCTACTATTTTTGAATAATCGCATATTCTTTTTGATAATACATTTTCATTCATTTTACATTTAATTCCTTTCATAAATTTCAATTTTACTATTGATTTCTAAGCATTATATTTTTTCATTGTTTTCTAAATGATATTATATAATTTGAGTGGTGGGTGGGGACCGTTCAAAAATTTTCAAAAGCTGAAAAAGCTTCTGTTAAAATTTTTAGAATGGGGAGAACGAAAAATATATAATATTACTTAGAAAACATTTGTATATATTAAAACTTAGAAATCTATTAAAACTATTTTAACATAAAATTAGTCTGTGTGTTTGCACAGACCAATCAGTCGATTTTAATAATTTTCAGCTTTTACTTCGAAGAATGATTGTGGGTGATTGCAAACTGGGCAAACTTCTGGTGCTTCTTTTCCTACACAAATATGTCCACAATTTCTACATTTCCAAATTTTGTCTCCATCTTTTGAAAATACTAAATCGCCCTCTACATTTTCTAATAATTTTCTGTATCTTTCTTCATGTTCTTTTTCTATTTTTCCAACAGCTTCAAATAAGTATGCAATTTTGTCAAATCCTTCTTCCTTAGCTTCTTTTGCCATTCTTTCATACATATCTGTCCATTCAAAATTTTCTCCCTCAGCAGCTGCTTTTAAATTATCTGCTGTTGTGCTGATATCTCCACCATTTAATAATTTAAACCATAATTTTGCATGTTCTTTTTCATTATCTGCTGTTTCTTGGAATATAGCAGCAATTTGTTCATATCCTTCTTTTTTAGCTTTGCTAGCAAAATATGTATATTTATTTCTTGCTTGTGATTCTCCCGCAAAAGCCTCCATTAAATTTTTTTCTGTTTTTGTACCTTTTAATTCTGGCATTACACTTACCTCCTAAAAATTATATTTTTTTCTTACATGTTTTACAAATACCGTAAACTGTAAATTCATTAGAAAATTCTTCTAATTCAGTCTGAGTTTTAATTGCATTTTTAATATTATCATCTATTAGAATTTGAAAATCAAAAACATTGCCACAGATTTTGCAAATAGCATGACTATGTTTATCACAAACATAATCAAATTTATCTGGTTTTCCTGAATTAGAAATTTTATTTACAAAACCTTTATCAACTAGTAGATTTAGATTTCTATAAACTGTTCCTCTACTAATATTAGGGTTTCTAAGTTTTAAACTCATATAAATTTCCTCAGCAGTTGGATGATTCTTATTATTTTTTATGCAATTAATAACCTCTTCTCTTTGTTTAGAATACTTCTCCATAGTTACCCCTTTTGAAATTAGGAATAATTCCTAATTCGTATTCTAACATATAAAAAAAAAAATGCAAGTATTTTTTTCAAAATACTCACATTAATTTTTGGCTTATCTAGTTTTTTCATCACTTTTCTTGAATGGCCAAAAACTCTTAAACATTGCAAATACAGAAGCATCAGTTTTAGTTAATCCTATTTCAGCTTCTTTTGCTTGCAATTTTGAAATATTATCCCAAGCTTTATGTGGCTGAGCCTCTGCTCTAAAATCAAAAGTATTATATGGTCTTCCTAAACTTGCCTTTACTTCTGGACTTGGATTACGAGATAATTCAAAAACTCTTTTCCATTCATAGTCATTAAGACTAGCTAAATATTGACTACCAATTTCCATAGCTACCATTTCTGGTAATGAAATTATACCATCTTTTTCACTTCCATATTTTAATTTAGCTACTGAACTATCTTTAATTCTTTGACTAGCCTTATCTAACCATACCCTTCTTTTAAATTTATCTATTGGATTAGTAGATAAAGGATTCATTACTTTTTGCATTGAATCATTCTCATATGTTGCATTTAGTATATCATTAAATTCTCTAATATATGTTTCTATTCTCTTTTTCTTTTCACCTTCTGCTTTAATTTCAACCGCATTTACTGTTCCCGTTGTAACTGCACGAGCAACTTCTATCTCACCTTTTATAGTTTCTTCAAAAGATTTTTTACAAGATTCGACTGTAAAAGCAAAATCTTCTGGTGTTATTGTAGAAATATATTTTGCTAGTCCATAAGTTAGCTCATCATTTTTAAAGCTGTCTAACATTAATTTTTTTCTTTCTTCATCAGAACTAAATTTAGGTAAGTCTGATAATTCTACATTATCTTTATCAATTATTCCTATTCTTATAAAAAATCTTCCTGCTGATTTCATAATATCTTCTAATGCTGGTACATAATTTTCATGATCTTCTTTTAAAACAGTATAGTTTACCATCAATTTATTGTTAATATCACGCATTCTGTTCATAACATTAGAAATTTCTGGTGACATGCGAATATTATTTCTTCTAGTATTTTTCTTAACATCTGCTATAAATATCTTTTGAATTTCTTTTGCAAAATCATCATATTCTTCGTTTGTTTTGCAAGCTAACAATCTATCTAAACTGTCATCAGCCATTCCTAAATCTCTAAATGCTTTTCTATATTCCTCATAAAAGTCATATTCTTCACCATTTATAATTCCTTTTGGCATATTACAATTATTTCTAAATATATCTACTAAATCAAATGGTACATAAGAAATTTTATCAGTAAGTCTCATTAAACTTCCTTCCGCAGTAGCTGGAATTAAAGTTCTATCAAACCCTTTCTTAGTATAGCATCCCATAAGTTCTTCTTCATATTGTTGACGTTTCTTAGTAAAATCTGGTGCATAACTATATTCTGATTTTTCTCCATTATGGTCATTTATGGCATCAAAGATAAGCCACATATCATTTTTAATTGCTTCTAAACTTCTTTTTGATATATCTGGATTTGTTTCTTGTATTTTGGCACAGATTTCATCCTGAACTTTATATCTTAAACTTAGATTTCTAGCACCAATTGCATTATGTACAAAATTAGGCATTCCATAAGTATCTTTAATACTAGAAAGCCACCATTCACCACTATGTCCTAAAAAAGTATGTCCAATATCATGATGTCTTGCCATAACTCTAACTATATCTGAGTTTAGCCAATCAAAACTATCTGCAATTTCGCCTGCAATCTCTTTACAATTTTCTGTATGTTTTCTTCTTGTAACTGTTCCTTCTTTTGGGTTTCTTAAAAGCTTAAACATCATTGTTCTATTTTCATCATCTGTATTATACTTTTCAAATACTTCATCAATAATGTTAGCATAAGGTTCAAGTCTTTCTAATTGGTTTCTTTTTCTAACAGCACCAATTTCATCCCTTAATCTTCCAACAAAACTGTGTGAAACTCCACTAATATCTCTTGCTCTCATAAAAAAATAAACCCCTTTCAAAGCATTAGATATTTAAATTATAACACATATTTGTCTATAAGTAAACATAATATATTTAATTTTTGCATTTATTGGCATTATTTTCTTGCAAAATGTCAAAAAATGTAATATAATATTTTCGTAATTTTTTTATTTGGAGGAAATTATGAAAGTCTTTGTATCTCATGGAGATATTATTTTAGATAACATTTACAATGATGACTTAAAATTAATTGCACAAGATGGTGGAGGTTGTAATTGGAATGACTTATACAATCTTAGTTTAATGGGTGAAAAATGCTATGCTATTGGCTCTATCGGAAATGACGATGAGGGCAAAATTGCCATAGCTTCTTTAATTAATGCAGGTGTAAATACAAATGGTGTTATAGTTGAAGAAAAAAGAACAAATATTATGAACGTCATTATTCCTAATAAAGATTTGGAAGATGACTCTATTATTCATAGCTGGTATAATCCTATTACAATGGAATATACTATGAATTTTTCTAATAATTTACCTGTAAATTTACCAAAAGAATTAGAAAATGACGAAATATATGTTATTTTGGATAAATTTTTACCTGTAAACTTAGAATTTATTAATAATATAAAAAATAAAAAAGTATGTTTAGATATTGGTCACATAAGATTTTTCGAACATTTTACACGCCAATATCTTTTAAATTTCTTTCAAAAAGCTGATTTTATTCAACTTAATGAAAATGTTATATCTTTACTTTTTGAAAGATTAAGAGTTAAATCCTTAGTAGAATTATTTGAACTTTTAAACCCTGATCTTATAGTTCTTACAAAAGGAAAACGAGGTGCTGAATATTTATTTAGAGAAAACGGAGAAATTAAAATAGCATTTGAAGAACCAGAGATTATTGCAGATATTGTAGATAGTTCTGGTGCTGGTGATGCCTTCTTCTCTACCACTCTTCGTGAATATGCTTATAGCACAAAAATAGATTTAGAATTTACTAAGAAAACTTTTGAGCTTGCAAATAAATCTTCTCGCGAAGTTATTGCTCAGGTTGGAAGTAGAATAAAAAAATAAAATTTTAAGGAGGAATAAAAAATGGAAAATGTTGATGTTGCTATTGTAATGGGCAGTGATTCAGATTTACCTATAATGAAAGATGCTGCCAAAGTACTTGAAGATATGGGTATTAGCTATGAAATTAAAGTGTTATCTGTTCACAGAACACCTGAAAAAGCCATGGAATATGCTAATAGCTTAAAATCAAGAAAAGTAAAAGTTATCATAGGAGGTGCTGGTGGAGCTGCTCACTTACCTGGTATATTCGCTGCTATGGTTCCAGTTCCAGTTATCGGTGTTCCTATTCATACAAAAACATTAAGTGGTGTTGATTCTCTTTATTCAATAGTTCAAATGCCATCTGGAATACCAGTTGCAACTGTTGCAATAAATGGTGCTAAAAACGCAGGAATACTTGCTGCTACTATCTTAGGTACTGGAAATGATGAAATTAGGAATAAAATAATTGATTATAAAGCATCATTAGCTGAAAGTGTTACAAAAAAAGATGAAAAATTACAAAGTATTGGTTATGAAAAATACTTAGAAGAACAAGGTAAATAATTTTTATATTAAGGAGTATATATTATGAAAAAAATTAGTAGTGGAAAAGTTCGTGAAATTTACGAAGTTGATGAAGACAAATTATTATTAGTTGTTTCTGATAGAATATCTGCATTTGACTATATTCTACCAGCTATGATTCCTAACAAAGGAAAAGTTTTAAATAAAATATCAGAATTTTGGTTTGATTATGTTTCTGATATAATTCCAAATCATATAATTTCTACTGATATAAAAGATTTTCCAAATGAATTTCAAACACCTGAATTTGAAGGAAGAAGTATGTTAGTTAAAAAATTAAAAATGATTCCTGTTGAATGTATTGTTAGAGGATATATTACGGGTTCTGGTTGGAAAAGTTACCAAGAAAATGGAACTGTTTGTGGTATAAAACTTCCAGAAGGTTTACAAGAATCAGAAAAATTACCTGAACCTATCTTCACTCCTACAACAAAGGCTGAACTTGGTACTCATGATGAAAATATTTCATTTGACCAAGTTTGTAAAATGCTTGGAAAAGATTTGGCTGAAAAATTAAGAGCAAAAACAATTGAAGTTTATACAAAATGCGCTGAATATGCTGCTACTCGTGGAATTATTATTGCAGATACAAAATTTGAATTCGGTCTAGATGAAAATGGTGAACTTGTTTTAGGAGATGAAGTTTTAACACCTGATTCTAGCCGTTTCTGGCCAGCAGCTGATTATACAGTTGGTAAAAGTCAAAAAAGCTTTGACAAACAATATATGAGAGATTGGATTAAATCTTCTGGATATGATCCAGAAACAAAAGCTCCTATACCACAAGATGTTATTGATACAACATCTGCTAAATATATTGAAGCTTACGAAATTTTAACAAATAAAAAATTTGATAAATAAAATTTAAATTAAAAAAATTAACAAGTGCCATGTATATTTTTTCGTTCTCCCCATTCTAAACATTTCCAAAAGCTTTTCTAGCTTTTGGAAATGTTTGAACGGTCCCCACCCACCACTTCAAAAATATACATTAGCACTTAAAAATATTATAATCTATATATAAAGAAAGGATTTTAAAAATGAGAGCATTAATAAGTGTTTCAGACAAAACTGGTATTGTCGAATTTGCAAAAGAATTAGAATCATTAGGAATAGAAATTATTTCTACTGGTGGAACATACAAAAAATTAAAAGAAGAAAATATAAATGCCATTGAAATTTCTGAACTTACAGGTTTTCCTGAATGTTTAGATGGAAGAGTAAAAACTCTTCACCCAAAAGTTCACGCTGGAATTTTAGCTATGCGTAGTAATGAAAAACATATGCAACAATTAAAAGAATTAAATGTTGATACAATTGATTTTGTTGTAGTAAACTTATACCCTTTCAAAGCTACTATAATGAAGGAAGGAGTTACAAGAGAAGAATGTGTTGAAAACATTGATATTGGTGGTCCTACTATGCTTCGTAGTGCCGCTAAAAATTATCAAGATGTTGCTGTTGTTACAGATCCAGCAGATTATTCAAAAGTATTAGAAGAATTAAAAGCTAATGGTTCTGTTTCTCTTGACACTAAATTCTATTTAATGCAAAAAGTATTTGAACATACTGCTAATTATGATAGTATGATTTTCAATTATATTAAAGAACAAAGAAATGACACTTCTTACCCAGAAAAACTTTCTTTAACATTTGAAAAAGTACAAGAAATGAGATATGGCGAAAATCCTCACCAAACTGGTGCTTTATATAAAGAAACTGGAAAATGTGTTGGTTCATTAGTTACAGCAAAACAATTAAATGGTAAAGAATTATCTTTCAATAATATAAATGATACTAATGGTGCATTAGAATTATTAAAAGAATTTACAGAACCTACTGTTGTTGCTTGTAAACATGGTAACCCTTGTGGTGTTGGAAGTGACAGTGAAGATATTTATAAAGCTTGGCAAAAAGCATACAATGCTGATAAAATGTCTATCTTTGGTGGAATTGTTGTTTCAAACAGAGAATTAACTGAGGATATTGCTAAGGAAATGTCAGAAATGTTCTTAGAAGTTATTGTTGCACCTTCTTATACTGATGCAGCATTAGAAACTTTAAAGAAAAAGAAAAATGTTAGAGTTCTTCTACTTCCTGAAATTTCAGTAAAACAACCTGAAAATTCTTATGATATTAAAAAAATTAATGGTGGTATTATTGTTCAATCAATAGATAGCAAAATCTTTGATGATTATGAAGTTGTTACAAATAGAAAACCAACTGATAAAGAATTAGAAGATATGTTATTTGCTTGGAATGTTGTTAAATACGCAAAATCAAATGCAATTGTAGTTGCAAAAGATAAACAAACTATTGGTATTGGACCTGGACAAGTTAATAGAATTTGGGCTTCTAAACAATGTTTTGAACATGCAGAAGAATTAATTGGCGAAGGTGTTACTAATGGTAGTGTTCTTGCATCTGATGCTTTCTTCCCTTTTGATGATAATGTTGAAGCAGCTCACAAAGCTGGAATCACAGCTATTATTCAACCAGGTGGAGCAATGAGAGATCAACTTTCAATAGATAAATGTAATGAATATGGAATCGCAATGATATTTACTCACATGAGACATTTTAGACACTAAAATATTTAATAAAAGGCACTTCATTTTGAAGTGTTTTTTATTTATAAATTATAATTAATATATAACCACTTGTTATCATATAGTTACAAATAGTAAAAAAAATGTACCTTAAATATTAAGGCACATTTTCTAATTTATACATTTACATCTGATTTTACACCATCTACTAAATGTCCATATTTTTCAAGCACAGGATTTACTTTTTCAGAAATAAAATCATCTACTTGATGCATTGCTCTACCACATAAATTTTCTGGATTTAAAGCACTCATTATCTCATCTCTTGTAAGTCCAAAAGAACTATCATTTGCAATTCTATCAACTAAATCATTTGGTCTTCCAAATTCTTTTACTTCTCTTCCTGCTTCCATTGAATATACTCTTATTTTTTCATGTAATTCTTGTCTATCTCCGCCTTTTAGAACAGCATTCATAATAATTTCTTCTGTTCCCATGAAAGGTAATTCTTGCATTAAGTTTGTATGTATTACATTTTTATAAACTACTATACTACTACTGATATTTGCATATAAAATAAGTATGCTATCTACTGCTAAAAATGCTTCTGGAACGCAAATTCTTTTATTAGCTGAATCATCCAAAGTTCTTTCTAACCATTGTGTAGAAGCTGTTATAGCTGGATCCATTGCTAAACTAAGAACATGTCTTGATAAAGAATTAATTCTTTCACTTCTCATTGGATTTCTCTTATATGCCATAGCAGAAGAACCGATTTGACCTTTTTCGAAAGGTTCTTCAAGTTCTTTCTCATGTTGAAGTAATCTCATATCATTAGCAAATTTAGAAGCACTTTGTGCAATTTGTGCTAAAACATTCAATACTCTACTATCAAGTTTTCTTGTATATGTTTGACCTGATACAGCATAGCATTTTTCAAATCCCATTTTTTCTGCAAATTTAGTATCGATTTGTTTAACTTTTTCTTCATCTTTAAATAATTTCATGAAGCTTTCTTGTGTTCCAGTTGTACCTTTTGAACCTAAAAGTTTCATATGACTTTCAACAAATTCAAGTTCTTCTAAATCTTCAATTAAATCTTGCATCCAAAGAGTAGCTCTTTTTCCTACTGTTGTAAGTTGTGCTGGTTGAAAGTGTGTGTACCCTAAGCACACAACACTTTTATTCTCTTCGGCAAATTTCTTTAAATTATTTATAACTACTATTAATTTTTGTTTTATAAGTTTTAAAGCCTCAGTCATTAATATAACATCTGTATTATCTGTAACAAAGCAAGATGTTGCACCTAAATGAATTATAGGTTTTGCATTAGGGCATTTAATACCAAATTCATAAACATGTGACATAACATCATGTCTACATTCTTTCTCTCTTTCTGCTACTATATCATAATCAATATCATACACATGAGCTTTCATTTCATCAATTTGTTCATCTGTAATATTAATTCCTAATTCTTTTTCTGTTTCAGCAAGTGCTATCCATAATTTTCTCCAAGTTGAATATTTACTGTTATTTGACCATATTTTATTCATTTCTTCACTTGGATAACGACCACTTAATGGTGTTACATATATATTGTTTTCCATTTTTCTCTCCTTGTGTTTTTATAAATTAACTATAATAATTAACGCCAGATTCAAATAATTTTTGATCTTTATTTCCAGGTATGTTTTTCATAATGTCTGTAATAACTCTTTCTGTATGTCCCATTTTACCTAAAACTCTACCATCTGGGCTTGTTATACCTTCTATTGCATAATTTGAACCATTTGGATTAAATTCAATATCATAAGTTGGATTTCCTTCAAAATCAACATATTGACAAGCGATTTGTCCGTTTTTTACAAGTTCTTTCATTTCATTTTCGCTTACTATAAACTTACCTTCACCATGTGAAATAGGAATATTGTAAGTTCCACCAAGTTCTGCTCCTGCAAGCCAAGGTGATAATTTTGATACAACTTTTGTATTAACCATTCTTGATTGATGTCTACCAATATCATTAAATGTTAAAGTTGGCATTTCTGGTTTAATATCTACAATTTTTCCATAAGGTACTAATCCAAGTTTTACTAATGCTTGGAAACCATTACAAATACCTAACATCAAACCATCTTTTTCTGTTAAATGTTTTTCAATTAAATCTTTTAATTTTGGATTTCTAAATACACTAGCAATGAATTTTGCTGAACCATCTGGCTCATCTCCTGCACTAAATCCACCTGGTAACATAATAATTTGGCTATCTGCTATTGCTTTTGCATATTCTTCAATAGAGTCTGCAACATCATTTGGTTTAACATTTTTAAATACTACTGTATTTACGATAGCACCAGCGTCTTCAAAAGCTTTTCCAGCATCATATTCGCAGTTTGTTCCTGGGAATACTGGTATAAATACTCTTGGTTTTGCAATTTTAATTTTGCTTGTTATTATTTGTGTTTTATCTGACATAATATTTTCAATTTTATCATTTTTTGTTTGAACTTTTGTAGGGAATACTTTTTCTAATGGTGTTTGCCAAATTTCAAGTAATTCTTCTACATTCATTGTTATATCATTTATTTCAATATTTTTTGTATCTGTAACAGTTCCTAGTTCTTGGAATTTATCATTTGAAACATCTTCTCCAAGTTCAATTATAAATGAACCATACATTGCTTTAAATACATCTGCATTTCCTGTAAATTTGAATCCTAATTTGTTTCCAAAACAAGCTTTTGAAATGCTCTCTGCCATTCCTCCATGTCTAATTGTTGAAATAGAAAGAACTTTTCCGCTTTCAATTAAACTATGTACTAAATCGTAATTAGCTTTTAAATCTTCAAAATCTAGCATATAATCTTCTGCCATCTTTGTTTGTAATAAAACTACTTTTGAACCTGCTTTTTTAAATTCGTTTGATACTACTTTTTCAATATTTACTGTCCCTACTGCAAATGATACAAGTGTTGGTGGAACATCAAGTTCATTATATGAACCAGACATACTATCTTTACCACCAATAGCTACTATATTTAATTTTTCTTGTACATAATAAGCACCTAATAAAGCACTAAATGGTTTTCCCCATCTCTCTGGATTATTTCCAAGCTTTTCAAAAAATTCTTGTAGTGTAAGCCAAGCTTTTTTGTAATCTCCACCAATAGCTACATATTTTGAAACAGATTCAATTATTGCATAAACTGCACCATGGAATGGACTCCATTTTGAAATTTTTGGATTATATCCATAAGTCATTATTGTTCCAGAATTTGTATAACCTTTTAAAGTAGGAATTCTAGCAGCCATACCTTCTGCTGGTGTTAATTGATATTTTCCACCGAAAGGCATTAGAACTGTGTTTGCACCAATTGAACTATCAAATCTTTCTACTAACCCTTTTTGTGAACAACAATTCAAATCTGCTAAAACTTTTTTCCATTCTGCTTCAATATCTTTTACTTCTTTTTTAGCAAAATAACTTTCATCATAGTTTGGTTTTTCAACTGTAACTTTTGCTTCTTTTACTGTTCCGTTTGTATCGAGGAATTCACGGCTAACATCCACAATAACCTTGTCTCTCCAATACATTTTTACTCTTGGTTCTGCTACAACTTCTGCTACTATTGTTGCTTCTATATTTTCTGTTTCTGCTAATTCAATAAATTTATCTGCATTTTCTTTTGCTACTACAACAGCCATTCTTTCTTGTGATTCTGAAATTGCAAGTTCTGTTCCATCAAGACCTTCATATTTTTTAGGAACTTTATCTAAGTTTATAACTAAACCATCAGCAAGTTCACCTATTGCAACAGAAACACCACCTGCACCAAAATCATTACATCTTTTAATTAATTTTGTTGCATCTTCATTTCTAAATAATCTTTGAATTTTTCTTTCTTCTGGTGCATTTCCTTTTTGTACTTCTGCTCCACAGCTTGTAAGTGATTCACTATTATGAGCTTTTGAAGAACCTGTTGCACCTCCACAACCATCACGACCTGTTCTTCCACCTAATAAAATAACTATATCTCCTGGCTCTGGTCTTAATCTAATTACATTTTTCTTAGGAGCTGCACCTATTAAAGCTCCTAACTCTAATCTCTTTGCAACATATCCTTCATCATAAATTTCAGCAACTTGTCCTGTTGCTAAACCTATTTGATTTCCATAAGAACTGTATCCACGAGCAGCTTCATTTGTTAATTTTCTTTGTGGTAATTTGTTTGGCAAAGTATCTTTAACAGCTGTTCTTGGATCTGCACAACCTGTAACTCTCATTGCTTGATAAACATATACTCTACCTGAAAGTGGGTCTCTAATTGCACCACCTAAACAAGTTGATGCACCTCCGAATGGTTCTATTTCTGTTGGATGATTATGAGTTTCGTTTTTAAACATAATCAAATATTCTTCTGGTTTTCCATCAACTAAAATTTCTGCTCTAATACTACATGCATTTATTTCTTCTGATTCATCTAAATCTTTAAGAATTCCTTTTTTCTTTAATTCTTTAACAGCAACTGTTGCCATATCCATTAAGCATATATCTTTTGCTTTTTTATTTTCATATACAAAAGCTCTTGAAGCTATATATTGTTCATAAACTTTTTGTAATAAATCCCATTTTATATCTAATACTTCTAGTTTTGTAAGGAAAGTTGTATGTCTACAATGATCTGACCAATATGTATCAATCATTTTCATTTCAGTCATTGTAGGATCTCTTTTTTCTGTATCTCTAAAATATGTTTGACAGAATTTTAAATCAGCTAAATCCATAGCAAATCCATATTTTTTATAAAATTTTTCACTATCTTCATCCGTCATTTCTGTAAAGCCTTCTATAATAGCTACATCTTCTGGAACTGCCATTTTGTCTTCCAAAGTTTCTACTTTTTCTAAACTACACTCTCTTGAATCAACTGGATTTATAACATATTTTTTAATTTTTTCTACATCTTCATCACTTAAATTTCCAGAAAAAATATAAATTCTTGCGAATTTTGAAATTGGTTTTGCTCCCTCTGTTATAATCTGTAAACATTCAGAAAGTGAACTAGCTCTTTGATCAAATTGACCAGGTAATGCTTCAACTCCAAATACTTTATCTTCTTTGTTAAAATTGTAATCTTCTACAAAACAATCATCTACTTGTGGTTCAGAAAAAATTGTATTTTTTGCAGTTTCTAATACTTCATCAGATATTCCAGATACATCATATCTGTTTAATATTACAAGATTTTCAATATTATTCATTTGTAGATTTTCTTTTAAATCTGCAAGAAGTCCTTTTGCTTCTACATCAAATCCTGGTTTCTTTTTTACATAAACTCTCTTTACCATAATTATTTCCTTTCAAATAAAAAATTTTAAATATTAAGATTTATTTCTTTATTTCCTTCTACTACTTCACCAATTAAATAAGCTTCTTCGCCTTGGTCTTTCAAGATTTTTAAAGCTTGTTCTACTTCATTTTCAGGAACAATAACTGCCATACCAATACCCATATTAAATGTATTAAACATGTCTCTTGTTGGAATATTTCCTGTTTTTTGAAGTAAATCAAAAATTGGTTTTCTTGGATATGAATTAACATCAATATTTAATGCAACACCATCTCTTAACATTCTTGGCATGTTTTCATAAAAACCTCCACCTGTAATATGTGATATTCCCTTTACATTTACATTATCAATTAGTGAAAGTGCTGATTTTACATATATTTTTGTTGGTGTAATTAAAGCTTCTCCCAATGTCATTCCTAATTCTTCTTTATATTCTTTAAGATTATCTTCATTAATATTAAATACTTTTCTAACAAGTGAAAAACCATTTGAATGAACTCCTGATGAAGCTATACCAATGACTTTATCTCCAATTTCTATTTTACTACTATCTATCATTTTTTCTTTATCAACAATACCAACAGAAAAACCTGCTAAATCATATTCATTTTCAGCATATAATCCTGGCATTTCAGCAGTTTCGCCACCAACTAATGCACACCCTGCTTGTCTACAACCTTCTGCTACTCCGCCAACAATAGTTGCAACCATTTCTGGTATATTTTTCCAAAGTGACATATAATCTAAGAAAAATAATGGTTTGGCTCCGCAACATACAACATCATTTACACACATTGCTACGCAATCTTGTCCGATTGTATCATGCTTATTCATTAAAAAAGCCAACTTTAATTTTGTACCTACTCCATCAGTACCAGAAACTAAAATTGGTTCTTTCATATCTTTTAAATTTGGTGCAAAAAGCCCTCCAAATCCTCCTAGATCTGAAACTACTCCTTCAATATATGTACTTTTTACTGCATTTTTTATAAGCTCAACTGATTTGTATCCAGCAGTTACATCAACTCCTGCTGACTTATAACTTTCACTAAAACTTTTTTCCATATAAACTTTTTCTCCTTTTAAATTTGACACAATTATTATATTACAAAACAAGGAGAATATCAAGCTTTTTTAGGCAGTTTTTAAGTAGTCTTTTAGATAATAAAAAAAGAGCAAATGAAGTAAACTTCAAAAATTGCTCTTTTAATTTTTATTAAATTTCTAATTCTGGGCACTCTACCCATTCAAAAGCTGTTTTATATCTACTATTAGGTTGTTTTCTATCAATTCCCATCCATCGTCCTAAAATTCCATTTGTATTACTTCCAGTACCATATACCTTTCCATCAGCTGTTATCGCAATATAGAAATTTTTTCCACCAACTACATCTATAAATTGCTCTGGTGTATTTATTTTTTGAGGAACAGTTAAATATTCTGTACTAGAAGTTCCCATTCCTAAAAGTGATTGATTACCTAGTCCATAAACACTATAATCGCTCATTTGATATAAATTATTACCTAACACACCATTTTTCACAATTTTTCTAAATGACAAATTTTCATTAATATTCAAATATTCTGTAATAGAATATTTAGTATATGAACTTAAAGTTTTATTTACACCATTTACAACAATCGTGCTTCCAGAATTACTAATTGCACCTGTTAAAAACATATTATTATCTTTTTGTGCTAAAATACTCATTTGTCCAGAAATAAAAATATATAAATCTTCTAAATTAATTCCTTCTATTGTCACTTCTTTTGGTATTTCACTAATAACTCCGCCTATACAAGACCAATTATTGTCACCCCATATCCACAACTTTCTTACTGAATTTTCTTTTGTTACTGCAATATGTCCGATTGACAAAATCTATACAATAATTTTCTATGTCAGATAATATTTTTGTAGGAATATAACTATCATTTGTAACACCAATATATGTTTTTCTCATTTGATTTTTACAAAATCCACTAACATATAAAGAATTATTATCATTACTATTAGTTTTAATATAAAGAGCACTACCAACTATTGCATAATCTTCCACTTTTCCTGAAATATTATTATAAACTTCTAATCCTTCCAATTTATCCTTTAATCTAACAAAGTTAGGAATTTGATAATCAATTCCTTGTGTATTACATCCTAACATAGATGCACTATCACCTATTACCCAAATATCATTATTATTATCTATATATGCCAAAGAATTCCTAGCTGTTGTTGCTTTAAATTTTTTTACATTACTTGCAATATGTTTCCAAGATTTTTGAAATTTTTTCTCCCTCAATATTAAATCTTGATCCCCAATAGAATAATAATTATTATCTTTATCCTTCAATAAACCATAAGAAAAGTCTGAAAAAGCTGTATTATCTTTTGCTACACAAAAGGATTCAATTAAAGGTAAATCTTTTGTATAATCTTGAATACATCTAAATTCATTTATTGTATTTCCAACAGCAACCCCTTCTCCAAAATACTCATTAGTTCCTTTTGCATATATTTTTCCATCATTCATTAATATATAAGTTTCTTTATCACCTAAAATAAATATGTCTTTAATTTGATTCAAATCTAAATTTTTAGTTATATTCTCATTAAATTCAACAAATCCATTTATTGTTGATTCGATATCTGAATCTAATAAATGATGTGCTCCCCAAGTTAAATCATAATCATAAAAATATAAATGTCTTTTCTCATCTACTATTTTACTTACAATAGCCCCTCTACCTAAACTTCTAATCATTTCTATGTCTCCTGTTGTGTTGCCGACCACTATATTCGAAAGTGATAATGTAGCAGGATTTATTTGGTATAATAACCCTTTATTATCTAAAACAAAAACATTTCTATCTTCCACAGACACTAAACTCACTATTTCGTTTGCAATTAATTCTCCCTTATTTCCATCATATATTTTGTTGAATGTACAAACATTATTTTCAATTTTATTAGTATATTTACTATTATCTGTTAATCCAGCATAATATATAGAAGTATGATTTTCATTTTTGGTTAATATGCAAATACCTTTCTGGTAACTAGAGTTATTAGAAATAGTTAAAATTGTGTTAGGATTTTCAAAATTTACTTTTACAAATTTATCCTCATTACTTGATATGTACCCAATTCCTAATTGCCCATTAATATTATTTCCAGCTGCATATAATTCATTATTTTCTGTTAATACAAATGTATTATTTATTAACGAAAATACTTTTTTTACCTTATTTCCATTTACATTTAATTTTATTGCTTGAACAGTAGTATATTCTTGTTGTTCTTGCTTACTTAATCCTAATTTATTATATGAATTATTTCCCCATGCCCATAATTCTTTATTTTCATCAATAACAAACATATTATTAAATCCAGGACTAACAATTCTATTCATATCATTACCTGGTATTTCATTAGGAATTGAAAACTTGCTCCATTTACTTGTTGATAATTGCTCTAATTCCTCTTGTGAATTATTTAATAATTTTCCTTTTATTCCTTTACCATATAAATCTCCATTATTATACAACTTATATACATTATCATTACTTGCATCTGCAATTATTTGAAATCCATAAGGATTATAATCTGGATTTTTTGTTCCATCTTCTAAATATTCATCTTGCACATTTCCTGCTAATTTATCATTTGTTCCTGTTCCACTTACTTCTGATTCTGCAAATACTGGTGCTTTTAAGTTTCCACTCATTACTGCTGTTGCCATATTTGAACTATAACAACTCACTCCTTTTAATTTTACTCCTGCCATTGAATATATCATTCCTGTTGCTGCATCTATTACATAAGACTTATCACTTTCTATTCCCACTGCTTCATTATTTATATAATATAAATCTTGTACTCCTGCTGGAAAGAATATCATTTCACTTTCAAATATATTGTTAAAATCTGTACTATCAATAAATATACTAGTTGTTGGTACTGTTTCTGTCATACTCCATATTCTATAATATCCTACTTCTCCTACTAACCTTTCTGTATTAGTTAAATCATTAACTTTAACAAGTCCATTTACTGGGATTGCTTTTGTATCTTCTCCCATTTGCCCTATTACTTCCCCTGCTTTCCACATTTGTACTGCTTCTTCTACGGCTGTCATTTCGCTTAGAAAAGTTGAATATTGTGTTCTACTTATTATGCCATCATCACCTACCATAGCATTAATTGAAACACCTGCTAAGATTAACATTACTATTATTGAAATAATCAATGCTATTAATGTTATACCGTTTTGATTGTTTAAAAAATTCGTTTTTTGTTTTCCTTATGTTTCTCTTTTGTTTACACATTTTCTTTTTCCTTTCTCTTTAAATATATGGGTTGGAAAATGATTTTAATTTTGATTAAACTTTTTTGTATTTCTGAAATACATTTTAGATATTTTCAAAACTTACCTATTTTTCCAACCTTTTGTACACAAAATTTAAAAGTGTTACACACTTTTATTGGTATAATCAGAAGGAAAACCACCTCTGATTATTTACATAATATTTTTCGTTAAAATAGTATATTAACGAAAAATATAAATTCTATATATCTCAGTAATACAAGTAACTTCATCGATTTTTGGCAATAAAAAAAGAGCAAAAGAATTGCTCTAAAAAATTATTATGGAAAGCTTGACTTCTTAGAAATTTATGTGTATTATAGTTTTGTAATAGGTCGTTAATATACTATTTTAACGAAAAAATCGAAAAATTAATTTTATAAAAAAACTTACAGTTTTATATCTGTAAGTTTTCTTTATTTTATTTATCTAAATATTCTGGATGTTCTAAGTACCAATCAATAGTTTTTACAATACCATCTTCAAATTTAGTTTTTGGAAGCCATCCTAATTCATTATGAATTTTAGTTGGGTCGATAGCATATCTGTAATCATGACCTTTTCTATCTTCAACAAATGAAATTAAGCTTTCTGGTTTATCTAATCTCTTCAAAATTAATTTAACAATTTCAATATTTCTCTTTTCATTGTGTCCACCAATATTATATCTTTCACCTTTTTTACCATTATGTAAAACAAGATCAATTGCTTCACAATGGTCCTCAACGAACAACCAATCTCTAATATTTAAACCTTCACCATATACTGGTAATTTTTCATCTTTTAATGCTACTGATATCATGTGTGGTATTAATTTTTCATGATGTTGATATGGTCCATAATTGTTTGAACAATTTGTTACAGATACATTCATTTTAAATGTTTCAGCATATGCTAATGCAACTAAATCTGAACCAGCCTTAGAAGCTGAATATGGGCTGTTAGGTTGAATTGGAGATTTTTCTGTAAAATATCCTTCTTCTCCCAAAGTACCATATACTTCATCAGTTGAAACATGAACAAATCTGTTTTCACTTCCTTCACCCCAATACTGTTTTGCGGCTTCTAATAAAGTATGTGTTCCAATTACATTTGTATGTGTAAATACAAATGGATTTTTTATACTATTATCAACATGAGATTCTGCTGCAAAATGAACAACTGCATCAATATTGTATTTTTTGTAAGTTTCCATTACAAAATCAAAATCACAAATATCTCCTTGAACAAATGTAATTTTATCTTTTATAGAATCTAAATTGTGTAAATTGCCAGCATAAGTTAATTTATCAAAAACTACAATATTATATTTTCCTTCATATTTTCTTACCATTAGCTCTGCAAAGTTTGCTCCAATAAATCCCGCAGCACCAGTTACTAATATATTTTTCACTTTTCTTTTCCCCCTAATTATTTCCAAATTTCGCTATCTGTAAATTCTTTTAAATCTTGCCATTTTCCATCTTTTTCAGAAGTAAGTATTTCTGCATCAACCTCTGGCCATTTAATTCCAATAGCTGGGTCATCATACTTAATTCCAGACTCAGCACTATGATTATATATATCTGTACATTTATAAGTAAATTCTGCTTCATCAGATAATACTAAAAATCCATGTGCAAAATATGGTGGAATGTAGAACATTTTTTTATTTTCATCAGAAAGTTCAACACCAACCCATTTTCCATAAGTTGAGCTATCTCTTCTTAAATCGACAGCAACATCAAAAACTCTACCTTTTATAACTCTTACAAGTTTTCCTTGTGTGTTTTCAATTTGAAAATGTAATCCTCTTAAAACACCTTTTTTAGATTTTGATTGATTATCTTGAACAAACTCTTCTTTTATTCCTATTTCTTCAAAATCTGGTTTGCTATATGTTTCCATAAAATAACCTCTATTATCTCCAAAGACAGTAGGTTCAATTATACAAACACCTTCTATTTCAGTATCTATTCTTTTAAATTTTCCCAATTTCTTTTGCTCCTTTACTTAAATAATTCACTATTATATATTTCTTTATAAGTATCCCAATCTTGTTCTGCAATTCTTTTTAAATATTTTCCATATTCTGTTTTCTTATATTTATTTGCATACTCTAAAAGTGTATCTTTTGAAATCCATTCATTTCTATAAGCAATTTCTTCTAAACAAGCAATTTGAACACCTTGTCTTAATTCAATAGCTTTTACGAAATCTGATGCATCAGATAATCTATCAGGAGAACCTGTATCAAACCATGCATAACCATTTCCTAATGGAATAACTTGTAATTTTCCTTTTTCCATGTAAACTCTATTAACATCAGTAATTTCTAATTCTCCTCTTTCAGAAGGTTTTATTTCTTTTGCAATTTTTACTACTTCATTATCATAAAAATAAATTCCAGGTACAGCTAAATTTGATTTTGGTACAGCAGGTTTTTCTTCAATAGAAATTGCTTTTCCAGCTTTATCTATTTCAACAACCCCATAAGAAGTTGGATCTGCTACTTGATATCCAAAAATTATTCCACCTTCTTTTAAATGACTAGCTGCTTTTAAAACTCTTTCAATTCTTGAACCATATATCATATTATCTCCAAGAATTAATGCAACATCATCATCTCCAATAAAGTCTTCACCTAATATGAAAGCATCAGCTAGTCCAACTGGTTTTTCTTGAACTTTATACTCAAATTTCATACCAAATTTTGAACCATCTCCTAAAAGACTTTCAAATGCTGGTAAGTGAACTGGTGTAGATATAATTAATACCTCTCTAATTCCAGCCATCATTAATGTTGATAGTGGATAATAAATCATTGGTTTATCATATACTGGTAACATTTGTTTTGAAACAGCTAATGTTACTGGATATAATCTGGTGGCACTTCCACCTGCTAAAATAATACCTTTCATTATTTTAATTCCTCCTTCAAATATTCTTCTAATGCTTTCTCCCAAGCTTTTGGATATACATCTATTTTATGTAATTTTTCTTTTGATAATTGACTATTTTTTGGTCTATCTGATGAAGCAGGATTCATCTCTTTATATTCAGCAGAAGTTACTGGATTAACTTTTGTTGATTTTCCTGCTAATTCAAATATTTTTCTTGTAAAATCATACCAAGTTGTAAATCCTTCATTTGTTGAATGATATACACCATATTCTGGTTCTTTTTCCATAATTGCTTCTATAATTTCACAAAGTGTTGTTGTACAAGTTGGGCTTCCATGTTGATCACAAACTACACTTAATGTATCATGTGTCTCAGATAATTTAAGCATTGTTTTAACAAAATTCTTTCCACCTAAACCATAAAGCCAAGCTGTTCTTAATATATAATATTTTTCAGCTTTTCTAGCATTTTCTTCTCCAAGCAATTTTGTTTTGCCATAAGCTGTTACTGGTGCTGGCTCCATGTCTTCTGTATAAGCTTTTTCTACATCCATCTTTCCATCAAATACATAATCTGTACTAATATGTATAAGTGTACTATTTGTAGCTTTTGTTGCATCTGCAATATTTTCAAGTGCTAAACCATTTACTCTGTTAGCTAAATCATAATTTGTTTCGCATCCATCAACATTAGTATATGCTGCACAGTTGATTATAAAATCAGGATTAACTTCTTTTGCTTTTGCAAGTACTGCTTCTCTATCACAAATATCTAATGTTTGAAGTGTTGTTCCTGTAACATCATAAATTTTTTCTAATCTCTCTCTAAGCTCTCCTCCTAGCATTCCATCTGCACCAATTAATAAAACTTTTTTCATTTATTATTATCCTCCTAAAATACTATCTCTTTTCAAATCATTGTAATTATATCACACGAAAACTCATTGACAAGTTTTTTCACATCTATTTCACAAAAAAAATAATTTTTTCACAATAAGGTCACATTTATATAAGAAAAGTCGCTTCGCTATATGTAACTTAACCTTGTTATTTCGAAAAGTTATGACGTAATTTTCCTACATAATTAAAAATATTTATTATATAAATATCAATGGAACCACTGATACTATTGACCAAATACTAAGTACTACTAGCAAAACTCTTTGATATCTTTTATCTGCAAAATTTATAAATAAGAAATATAAAAGTGTAACAAGCATTGCAAGAACATACATATATACTTTACTCATAAATACTTCTGGTCTTGGTATTAGAAAATAAAATACCAAAAACGCAAGCACTATTTTTGCAGAATCTTTCATCTTAAATACATTTTCTTCAATATTTGCAATCATATACATATATAAGTAAATACAAGAAAGAGCCACAGCTCCTGCTACACAATCAAAATACATATATATTGGTGTTTTTATTATACAAAATGTGCTTTCACCTACTATTGCAATTATCATTGGCATAAAAAAATCTAAATGTTCTTCTTTTTTATATACATATACCATTGCCATAATTAAGGATAGTGGAAATATAGATAAAAAGCTAGAATATACTATGTTTTTCCCTGTATCTACAAAAGGTAAAAATACACTATAACCATAACTAAATAAATGAATCATTCCATTAGTTTCTCGTTCAATTAAGGTTGAAGGTATTGTATTACGACAATTATCATATAATACTTTCCCTGCAAAAGGTAATACTACTAATATACATACTAACATTGTTATAACAGTCTTTTTAGTCAATTTAAAATCTTTTCTATACTGCAATATTCTCCAAATTACAAGTGCAATATAAGTAAATGCTAATACAGTAGAAAATGAATTTACTTCATGAGTATGATAATAAGTTTTACTATAATGTCCAAGTGCAAATCCCAAAAGCATTGATAAAATTACTTTTATTAAAACCTTTTTGTTTTTAATAATATTATCAAACAATATTATCATAGCTTCTCCACATAAAATGGTTACCTTTACATTTCTTAAAATTGTAAAAGCCGAACAACACACTAAAATTGTACCGAACTATTGATAATTTTTTCTTTTCATTAGTTAATATTTGCATAAAAAAGAAAGTTACTACAATTAAAATCACATAATATATCAAATTTTCTAGCATATTTTTTCTCCTTTATTTTTTTACTATTTACTTATATCATAAAAGGAAAAAAAATACCATAAATAATTTAATATTTATGGTTAATCTTCCAATATTTTCCAACTTCCTATTTTTTCAGGATAATCTTCAAAAGTCAATTCTTCCTTAGTTGTAGGATGTCTAAATGAAAGCGAATATGCCCATAAAGCTAGTTGCTTTCCACGACCTCTTGCTCCATATTTTTGATCTCCATACAAACTATGATTTCTACTAGCAAATTGTACTCTAATTTGATGATGCCTTCCAGTATGTAAATTTACCTTTACTACTGATAAATTTATTTCATCATTATATTTTATTACTTCATAATCTAAAATTGCTTTTTTTGCATTTTTCTCATTTGGTTTAGCAATTCTACTAGTATTATTTTTTTCATTTTTATATAAATAATCTCTAAATGTTCCTTTATTCTCTTCTAGTTTTCCATCTACAATGCACAAATATTGTTTGTGAAATTCTTTGTTTCTCACTTGCTCACTAAGTCTTGATGCACATTTTGAAGTTTTAGCAAATACCATAACTCCACCTGTTGGTCTATCCAATCTATGCACCAAACCTAAATAAACATCACCTGGTTTATTATATTTTTCTTTTAAATATGCTTTTATAATAGAAAGCATATCTACATCACCTGTTTTATCCCCTTGTGAAGGAATATTTACAGGTTTCTCTACCACAATTAAATGGTTATCTTCATACAAAACTTTTAAACTATTCATAAAATTCCTCTCAAAACTATTTAGAAAATTTAGTTTTCTAAATTTCCCATCTAGCATATATACCACAAGGCAAAATCAAATTGCTATTCGTCATTGGTAATCCGATTTCTCCTGATGATAATTTTCCTTTCTTCATTTTTAATTGTAAACTTAAAATGTTTTCCAATACTTTTGAAGAAATACCTGTTGTGTATGAATTAATTAAGAAAAATAATGGATTGTCTGATAATACTCCTGAGCAAAGTTCTACTAAATCAGCTATATTATTTTCAAATTGCCATACTTCTCCGTTTTTTCCTCTACCATAAGATGGTGGATCCATAATTATTGCATCATATTTATTTCCTCGTCTTATTTCTCTTTGCACAAATTTTGTAACATCATCTATAATGTATCTAACAGGTCTATCACTTAATCCAGAAGAAACTACATTTTCTTTTGCCCAAGATACCATACCTTTTGAACTATCCACATGACATACAGAAGCACCAGCATAACTACATGCCACAGTTGCTCCACCTGTATATGCAAAAAGATTTAACACTTTTATTTCTCTATTTGAATTTTTTATTTTGTCTATCATCCAATCCCAATTAACTGCTTGCTCTGGAAATAAACCTGTATGTTTAAAGCCCATTGGTTTTATATTAAATGTCAAATTTTTATATTTTACTTGCCAAGATGCTGGAAGTTTCTTTTGATAACTCCAACTACCACCACCAGTATTGCTTCTGCTATATCTTGCATTAGCTTTTTTCCATTTTTCTGGATAAGACTTGTCCTTCCAAATAATTTGTGGATCTGGTCTAACTAAGTAAATATTTTTCCATCTTTCAAGCTTCTCTCCATTTGCCATGTCTAAAATTTCATAATCTTTCCAATCTTGTGCTATTTTCATTTCTACTTATATTCCTCTTCTAAATAATTTTTTATTTCATTTATAATATATTCAGGTGTTGATGCACCCGCCATAATACCTATTTTTTGAATTCCATCAAAATTTTCTTTTTCTATATCTTTTACAGTTTGAATAAAATAAACATTTTTACAATTTTTTTCGGAAATATCTACAAGTTTCCTTGTATTGGCACTACTTTTTCCACCAACAACTATCATACAGTCTACTTCTTTTGAGATTGCTTCACATTCATTTTGCCTTGTTTCAGTAGCATTACAGATTGTTTTATCAACTACAACATCTGCTTCTATAAAATTTGTATAAATTTCCTTTTCCAATTTATCAAATTTTTCCATTGAAAAAGTAGTCTGCGCTACTACATATACTTTATCTAAACCTGTATTTTCAAATTTCATATATGAATCTAAAATATCGTTTTCATCTTCTACAACAAAAGAATTTTCACCAGCAAAACCAATATGACTTATAGTTTCTGCATGACCTTTTTCTCCAATAACTATTATAAAACTATCTTCACTTGCTTTCTCAACTTTATTATGTACTAATTTAACATTTCCACAAGTTGTGTCTATAATTTCAATATTCTTTTCTTTCGCCATCTCGTATATATTCTTAGCTTCACCATGTGATCTAATTATCATTTTTGAATTATTTGGAACATCATTTATATCATATACTATTTTCAAACCTTTTGCTTGTAAATTTTCTATAACTTGTTTGTTGTGTACAACATCACCTAAACAATATATATCTTTATTTTTTGTTACTGATTCCTCTGTTTTTTGAACTGCAAGTTTTACGCCTCCACAAAAACCTGCATATTTTCCAACAATTACTTCCATTTTTGCTATATTCCTTTCTGCATTAAATGCAATTGAATTTCAATGCTTTCTATATGCTCCTAAGTGTTAATATATTTTTTTCATTCTCCCCATTCTAATCATTTTAACAAAAGCTTTTCAAGCTTTTGAAAATGATTGAACGGTCCCCACCCGACATTCAAAAAATATATTAACACTTAGAAGCAAAACAACTACACTGAGGCTAAAATTCCCACAAAACTATAAAGCATTCCAAGCATGAAGCCGAAACTTACGCTTGTCCCTAATACTAAAATATTAAAAAATAATCTTCTCATAAAATCCCTCCATACTATTAAAGTATTCTGGAATATTTATTTTTATTACTATTTTTACTTTACATATTTTAAGAGTTTTCTAGCTCTTCTTTTATTTTTTTAGCTAAATCTACATTTATACCTTTTATTTCTGAAATTTCTTCTATACTTGCTTCTTTTATTTTCTTAACACTTCCAAATTTTTTAAGTAATAAAGTCCTTTTTTTCTCACCAATGCCTTCAATATAATCTAATCTAGATTTTGTCATTTCTTTATCACGAACTTTTCTATGATATTCAATCGCTGTATTATGAACTTCATCTTGTAAATTAGTTATAAAATTAAATAAAGTTTCTGAAATTTGAAATTCTTCTCTTTCTTCATTTATTAAAGCTCTTGTTGAATGTTTATCATCTTTTACCATTCCAAATACTGGTAAATTAACATTGTTTTCTGCAAGTGCTGATTTTATTGCACGAATTTGAGTAATACCACCATCTGCTAGTATTAAATCTGGTAAAGTACCAAAACCACCTTTTGGATTTTCCAAAGAATGCTTGATTCTTCGTGAAACTACTTCTTGCATACAGCGAGGATCATCTTGACCAAATACAGTTTTAATTTTAAATCTTCTTGACATATTTTTCTTTATAACACCATTATATGCAACACACATACCAGCAACAATAAAATTTCCAGATATATTAGATATATCAAAACTTTCTATTTTAACTGGAATATCATCTAATTCTAAAACTTGTTTTAATTCTGTTAAAATTTCTGTTTTGTCTTTTAATTTATTTTCTAATGTTATTTTACTATTTAATTCTGCCATTTCTACAAAACGCAACTTTTCACCTTTTTGAGGACTTTTAAGTTCTACTTTTCTTTTGGCTTTATCTGTCAACCATTTTTCTAATACTTCTTTATCTTCTAAATCATATCTAAGCATAATTTTATTTGGCAATTCAATACTGTTCATATAAAATTGTTTTATAAAACCAGAAACAATTTCATTTTCTTCCATGTCTTTTAGTTCTTCAAAAATATATCTTTCTCTTCCAATCATTTTGCTATTTCTTACAAAAAATATTTCAATACAAACTGCGATGTTACTTTTATATAAACCTATAACATCAATATTGTTTTCTGAAATATTTGAAATTCTTTGCTTTTCAGTAATTCTTTCAATAGCTTGAATTTTATCTCTAATGTTAGCTGCTTTTTCATATTCCATATTTTTAGAATATTCGTTCATTTCTTCATTTAATTCTGAAATAATTTGCTCAACTTTTCCATCAAGCAATTTCATAATTTGTTCTATTTGCCTTTTGTATTCTTCTACTGATACATATTTCATACAAGGTGCTAAACATTTTTTTATATGATAATTTAAACAAGCTCTATCTTTATTTTTGAAATTTTTGCATTGTCTTATTTGGAATTTCTCTTTTATAAAACCAATCATTTCCTTAGCACTTGAACTACTTGGATATGGTCCAAAATATTTTGAGCCATCATTTATTACTCTTCTTGTCATTGTAACAGTAGGGTAATCAGATTTAACATCAATTTTTATATATGGATAAGTTTTATCATCTTTTAAAAGAACATTAAATTTGGGTCTATATTTTTTTATTAAATTACATTCTAAAATTAAAGCTTCATCTTCACTATTTACTACTATATATTCAAAATGGTCTACTAATGAGACCATTTTTTCTATTCTAGCAGTTTTGTTATTTTTTCTAAAATATTGTCTAACTCTATTGCGAAGAACAATCGCCTTACCAACATATATAACATTATCGTTTTTATCTTTCATAATATATACGCCTGGTTTGGTTGGAAGCTTTTTAAGTTCTTCTTCTATATTAAACATAAATTCTCCTAATCTTCTATGTAACCTACATAAGGTATATTTCTACCTTTTTCATCAACATCAAAACCATACCCAACAACAAATTTATCAGGTATAACAAAGCAAGTATAATCTAATTTAACATCAACTTTTCTTCTTTCTGCTTTATCAGCAAGAACAGCTATTTTTAAAGATTTTGGATTTTTACTTAATAAATATTCTTTTAAATAGCTAAGTGTTGTTCCTGTATCAATAATATCTTCAACTATTAATACATTTCTTCCAGCTATATCTCTATCTAAATCTTTTTTTACTAATAAATTTCCAGTTGTCTCTGTTCCAACATAACTTGAAACTTGCATAACTTCTAATTCAATAGGCGTTTTCATTTTCTTTACTAAATCTACTGTAAAAAAGATGGCACCTTTTAAAATTGAAATAACTACAATATCTTCTCCAACAAAATCTTTATCAATTTCAGCAGCAACTTCTGCTATTCTTTTTTGTACTTCTTCTTCACTTAATAAAACTGGTAAATTTTCTAACATTTTATTCTCATTCCTCCACATTAATTAATTCATTTGAACTGCACCTATAATAGAATTAATATCTTCAATATTATGTTTTTTCATATAGTTTTCAATTCCAGCTATTGCTTTTATACTACTTTCAGGATCTACTAAATTTGCAGAGCCCATTGAAATACATTTTGCACCTGCAAGCATAAATTCAATTGCATCTTCTCCGTTCATAATTCCACCTAATCCCATTACTGGAATTTTAACTGCATGACTAGCTTGATATACCATTCTAACTGCAACTGGCTTGATTGCTGGACCTGAAAGTCCACCAGTATTAATTCCTAAAATTGGTCTTTTTTTATCTATATCAATTTTCATACCTGTAATAGTGTTTATTAGTGAAATAGCATCAGCACCAGCATCTTCTGCACCTCTGGCTGGTAATGTAATATCTGTTACATTTGGTGTTAATTTAACAATTAAAGGTTTATCTGTTAAAACTTTTCTACAAGCTGTTGTTATTTCTTTAACACCTTCATAAGTTGTACCAAAAGCTAAACAGCCTGCTTTTACATTTGGACAAGATAAATTAATTTCTACACCATCAATTGGAAGTGTATTTAACACTTTGCAAACTCCAACATAAGCATCTATTGTTCCTTCTGCACCACCAAAACAATTTACAATTATTGGAGTGTCAAATTTTTTTAGCCAAGGTAAATCGACTTCCATAAAATAATCAATACCTGGATTTTCTAGTCCTATGGCATTTAACATTCCACCTTCTGTTTCACAAATTCTTGGTGGCTTATTACCTGTTTTTGGTTTTAAAGATGTACCTTTTGTTACTATTGCACCTAGTTTATTTAAATCTATAAATTCGCTATGACCTCTACCATAACCAAAAGTTCCAGATGCAACGGTAACAGGATTTTTCATTTTTATTCCACAAAAATCTATTTCTGTATTCATTTATTCTACTCTCCTTATTCCTATAAATAATTAAATAATAACTTTTTTTGAATCAAACACTGGTCCATGTTGACAAACATAATTGTATTTAACTTCATCTGGATTTTCAGTTACTATTCTAACATTGCAACCTACACAAGCTCCTATTCCACAGCCCATTCTTTCTTCTAATGACATTTCACATTTTATATTTTCAGAATTTGCAAATTCTTGAACTGCTTTTAACATTGGAAGTGGTCCACAAGCAAATATAATATCTGGTTTTTCTTTTTTGCAATCTTCTTTTAAAATATTTATTGCATAACCTTTTTCTTTATATGACCCATCATCAGTTGTAATAACTACTTTTGAAGTTACATCTTCAAATTCTTTTTCTAATGTAACTAGTGATTTATTTCTAAATCCCATATACATTGTAGTTTCAGCTTTTTCTTTTAATTCCTTAGCAAGTTCGTATAATGGATATGTTCCAATTCCACCACCTATTATTGCTACTTTTTTATATTCTTTAACTGTAAAAGCTCCATTTCCCAAAGGACCTAAAACATTTATAATATCTCCTGCTTTTTTATTAGATAATATTTGAGTTCCTTTTCCTTTTACTTGGAATATAAATTCAACTGCACCTTCACTTTTTTCTATATTATAAATACTAATTGGTCTTCTTAAAAATACTTCTCCTGTACTAGACACTTGAATTTCAAGGAATTGTCCAGCTTTTGCAATTTCTGCAATTTCTGGTGCTTTAATTTTGAATTTGTATATTCCTTCAATTAATTTCTCTGTCCTTAAAATTTCACAATCTAATTTATATTTATAAGCCATATAAATTCACCTCTATCTCTCTATTTATTTTTTATTGCTGAATTTAATTCATCACGCATACGAATTGCCTCAGCACGAGTTGCTTCTGCAAATTGTTCATCTGTGTATTTATCTTTCCATTTATCAGATTTCCATGCACACATTAAACTTCTTGAAGCATTTACAATTCCACCAAGTCCGTTGTCATCAAAACCTAATGCAATGTCATCTGCTTTTCCACCTTGTGCTCCATAACCTGGAATTAAGAAATATGATGTTGGCATTATTTTTCTAAGTTCTTCTAATTGTTTTGGATATGTAGCTCCTACAACAGAAGAAATTGAACTATATCCATTTTCTCCAACCAAGTCTTTTCCCCACATATTTACAAGTTCTGCAACTTTTTCATATACTGTTTTTCCATCTTCTAGTTTTAAATCTTGAAGTTCACCAGAAGATTGATTTGAAGTTTTTACTAAAACAAAGATACCTTTGTTATATTTTTTACAATCTTCAACAAATGGTTTTATACCATCTGTTCCAAGATAAGGATTAACTGTAACGAAATCAATATCATATATAGAATAGTTCATTTCTGCAATCGGTGTTTTTCCTATTGCTGCATTTGAATATGCTTGTGCTGTTGTTCCTATATCTCCTCTTTTCATATCTGCAATTACTATCATACCTTTGTGTTTTGCATATCTACAAGTTTCGCAAAAAGCTTCAATTCCATAAGTTCCAAACATTTCATAAAAAGCAATTTGTGGTTTTATAGCTGGTACTATATCGCAAACACTGTCTATTAATTTATAATTATACTCAATAATAGCTCTACAAACATCTCTTAAATCTGTTCCATATTTCTTTTTTATGCATTCTGGAAGCATATCATAACGAGGGTCTAATCCAATTACTGTTGGATTATTCATTTCTTTTATTTTATCTATTAATCTATCTATTGCTGTTTTCATAAACGATTCTTCCTCCTACTACTGTATACATTACTTGTCCTTGCAATTCTTTTCCTATCCAAGGTGTGTTATGAGATTTTGAAACAATACTTGATTCCTCATAAACATATTTTTTGTTTGGATCAAAAATTGTTAAATCAGCAGTAGAACCAACTCTAATTTCACCTCTGTTTATTCCTAAAAGTTTTGCTGGATTATATGACATAAGTCTTACCATATCTAAATAACTAATATATCCTTTTGCAACTAAGTTTGTAATTGTTGCAGCTAATGCTGTTTCAAATCCTATAATTCCGTTTGGTGCACTAGCTAGTCCCTTTTCTTTTTCTTCCTTAGCATGTGGTGCATGATCTGTAATTATGCAATCTATTGTTCCATCTTTTAAACCTTTTATAATAGCTTGTTTGTCTTTTTCTTCACGAAGTGGTGGATTCATTTTTGCATTTACACCAGATGTTAAAACTTCTTCAACTGTAAAACTATAATAATGAGGACAAGTTTCACAAGTTACTTTAACACCTCTTTCTTTCGCACTTCTAATCATATTTACAGATGTTTCTGTACTAATATGGCAAATATGTGTATGTAAGTTATTTGTTTCTGCTATTACTATATCACGAGCAGCCATTATTTCTTCTGCTTCTGGTAAAACACCTTGTACACCTAATTTATCAGCTACTGGTCCTGCATTTATAGCTCCTGCTGATACTGATTTTTCTTCACAATGTTCAGCTAAAAAACTATTTAATGCATTTACTTTTATCATAGCTTCTCTAATTTTTCTAGCATTTTCAACTGGCATTCCATCATCTGAAAATGCACAAGCTCCTGCTTCTAATTGTGCTTCAAAATCAACTAGTTCTTCTCCTTTTTCTCCAATTGTAACACTTGAATAAGGACGAACATTACATAAATTAACTCTTTTTGCTTCATCTATTATTCTTTTCAAAACAATAGCGCTATCTGGGGTTGGTTTAGTATTTGGCATAGGACAAATAGTAGTAAAACCACCCTTAACAGCGCTTTTTGATCCAGTTTCAATAGTCTCTTTGTGTTCACCACCTGGTTCTCTTAAATGACAATGAACATCAATCATACCTGGCATAATATATAAACCAGAACAATCAATAACTTTGCTATCTCCTGCTTCAATTTCTTTTGCTATTTCTTCAATTTTTCCTTCATCGCTTATTAAAACATCAAAAACTTCTTCTGTATTACTCGCATAATCTAATACTGTTCCATTTTTAAATAAAATACTCATTTTTTTCTCCTTACATAAATTTTTACTATTTTATCATTTTACGCCAAATTTTTCAATATTTTTTTGTTAAATTCTTTTTTTATTTGTAGGCTTTTAAAGTATTTTGTATATATATAAATAGCATAGCTTTTAAACTATGCTATTTTAAATAAAAAACTATATCATTCCCATACATCTTGGATCATAATAATTTTGAGTTCCAGCATTCATTGAGTTCATACCACAATTAAAATTATTATTACATCCACAATTATTTTGTCTTGAAAGCAATTCTTTTAAGATGATTATTTTTATTAAATCTCTTAATAATTGATTATTGCTATTTGTAGTTTGCACTGTCATACTACTTGTTGTACTTCTAGTAGTTTCAGAAGTTACTTGTCGAGTATTATTGTTACTATTATTATTTTGACTTGCACTTCTAGATGTTCCCTGACTTTGACTCATTGTGTCATCACCAGAAACTTGTGTTGTACTTGTTGATGTTAAAGTATTAACATCTCCTTCTACTATATTGTAAACTGTATCTACCATATTATTAATGTTATCCTCATTATAATATGGATATGAATTATTTGAAATAACTCTTTGTGCAACAGGATTAATTATTCTATATACTTGTGGATACATATTATTCATAGAATTCTGTGAAGAACATCCATTGTTCATATATGGATTCATATTTGGTCCAAACATTCCATTATTCTGAACATTTGTAGCTGGCATATAAGCATTATTCATGCCATTATTGTTCATACCATTATATTGATATGTAGTATTTTGTGGCTGACTATAATAAAAAGCATCTCTCATATAGTCATTGTTATTTTGATAAAACATAATTTTACCTCCTTAACAACATTATATGAAAGACACTTTCCTTTTTATACTATTTCTTTAACTAATTCTTTGAAAATTTCGCCTCTTTCTTCATAGTTTTTAAAACTATCTAAGCAAGAGCTAGCTGGTGAAAATAACACAATATCACCTTTTTGTGCCATTTTATTTGCAATAGATACTGCTTCATATAAAGTAGTACATCTTTTTATTTCAAAATCTTTTTTTGCACCTACTAATGCTGTTTCTATTGACGTCGCTATCTTATCAGAAGTTTGGCTAAGTAAAATTGCAAATTTACAATTTTTTACAATTTCTTTTCCAAGTTCTGTATAATCAAATTTTTTATCATAACCTCCTGCTATTAAGATTACATCTCTACCTGGAAACGAATTTAATGAGGCTTTTGTTCTGCTTGGAAATTCACTAGACGAATCATTATACCAAATAATTCTGTCTGGTGTTTCTTTCGCTATTTCTAATCTATGTGGAACTCCCTCAAAAGCTGTTATTGCTTCTGTTTGAATATCTAATGTAGTTAAATCTTTTGTTGCACATATTGCTGCTGCAATATTTTCATAATTATGTTTGCCTTTTAAAATTGCTTTTTTAGCATCAAAGATATGACTTCTCAAACCATTTCTTGCAATTTTTATTACATCTCCATCTATCATATAGCCATTTGGTAATTTACTTTCACTGCTATAAAATACAACATTTCCTGGTGCTTCTATTGCAAAATCTCTATTAGTTTGGCAATCATAATTTAAAATTAAACTGCCTTCTGAATTTTGATTTATAAATATACATTTTATAGCTTCAACATATTCTTCAAAAGATGAATGAATATTTACATGTGTATCAGAAATGCTTGTAATTACTGATATATCTGGACTTATTTTCATATTCATCAATTGGAAACTACTTAATTCTAAAATTACTATATCTTCTGGCTTAATATCATAAATTTTTGTAAATAACGGATTTCCATTATTTCCACCTAAATAGCAATTATATCCTGCTTTTTTTAATATCTCATCTATTAAAGTAGCTGTTGTAGTTTTTCCATCGCTACCAGTAACACCAATAATTTTACAAGGACAAAGTTCTATAAACATTTCTACTTCTGTTGTAATAATTGCACCTCGTTTTGCTTCTCTGATTAAATCTTCATTTGTTGGTAATAAACTTGGTGTACGAAAAATCACATCAAATTCTCCAAGTTCATCTAAATAATCTTCTCCAAAATAAAATTCCATATCATAAGCAATAATTTTGTCTATAACAGCTTTTTCTATATACTGAGCTTCTTTTCTCTCGAAAATAGTTACTATTGCTCCAACATCATGTAAATAGTCTATTAATGGGACATTACTAATTCCAAGTCCAATAAGGGCAACTCTGTGCCCTTTTAAATATGTATTAAATTCAATTAATTTACCATTTACATATCCCATAAAAACCTCTTATACCAATTGTGGTAATTTTATATTATTTAATACTTTTTTTGTAGATTCTTGAACAGTTTTACATTCTGTAACATCTATTTCTTTTGTATTTTTGCTTAATTTATAAAATCCAGCTTCTTCTTGAAGTTTATCTCTTTTTACAATATTAGCTTTTATTTCTTCAAAATTTTCTTTATTACCATATTGAATACATTTTCTATTTACTCGTTCTTCTAAATCTGCTGTAATAAAGAAATGATAATCTAAATCTGGATAAATTGTTGTTAAAGCTCTTCCTGAAACAATTACATTATATTTATTTTTTTTCTCATCTATTAATTTTCTAGAAAATTCAAATAATTTCCTATTATCAGCCTTACCTCCTACTGTTGAAACAGCAATAGAAGCTTCTTTCGATTGAATTAAATCTTCGTCTATTTTTTCACCATCTATATATACTACTGTTTCGTTATTTTCTATCTCTATTTTAACTTTGAATAAATCCATCATTTCTTTTATGTCTAAATTTTTGCCTTGCTTTTTTAATTCCTCTAATGTTTTGCCATTTTTTATCATAGCATACACAATTGCTCTATATAAATTTCCGCCATGAAATAAAATAGAGTTCGGAATTTCTTTAAGTAATTCTCTACAAATACTAGTTTTTCCAGCGCCTACTAAACCTTCTATTCCAATTACTATATTTTCCATATTTTTAGCCTTTCTTACTATACATATTTGTATTATATATTATTTTTCTGAAATTTACAATATCTTGAATATTTTTCTAATTTTGAGACAAAATAATTCTATCAAGTTTAAAAGGAGGTGCTCACTATGAGTAATAAAAACAATAACAACCAATCAAACAACAACAAAAATAATTCTCAAAAAGGAAATAAATCAGAAAAAAACAATAACAATAATTAGTCAAAAAGAGAAATGTACTTTTTAAAAGTATATTTCTCTTTTTTTATTACATATTATCTATATGTTTTTGTATTGCTTTATTTTCCACTTTTTTCCATGCATAATTTAATGATGATATTGGTCCTATATAATAATATTTAGCTGTAAACATATCTTCTCCATAGGAAACTATTTTGTTAAAAACTATAACCTGATAACCTAATCCAATATATTGTGTACTACCACCATCACGATATGAACCTGCTTTAATACAAAAAATTGGTTTCTTTTCAAGTTTTGTACATAAAAAATCTGTACAAAACATTATTGTTATAATTAAAATACTTATTATTACTATTCTTTTTTTATTTTTCATATTATATCACCTTTATTCAGACTTTTTATCATATATTTCTGTTGCTTTTGATATTTTTACTAATGGTTAATCACATATCTAAATATTTCTTTAAAAATTTTCCTGTATATGAGCGTTCATTTTTTACTATTTGTTCTGGTGTGCCTATTGCAATAACTTCTCCACCTTTTTCTCCACCTTCTGGTCCTAAATCTATAATGTGATCAGCTGTTTTTATTAAGTCTAAATTATGCTCAATTACTAAAATTGTGTTTCCTGTATCAACTAATCTTTGTAAAATGTCTGTTAATTTATGAACATCTGCAATATGAAGTCCTGTTGTTGGTTCATCTAAAATATATAAAGTTTTTCCAGTTGCTTTTTTAGAAAGCTCAGTAGCAAGTTTAACTCTTTGTGCTTCTCCTCCTGATAAAGTTGTTGATGGTTGTCCTAGTTTAATATATCCCAGTCCTACATCTGAAAGTGTCTGTATTTTTGACTTAATTCTTGGTAAATTACTGAAAAATTCTAATGCTTCTTCTACTGTCATATCTAAAACATCTGAAATATTTTTGCCTTTATATTTAACTTCCAAAGTTTCTCTATTATATCTTTTTCCATTACATATTTCACAAGGTACATAAATATCTGGTAAGAAATTCATTTCAATTCTAACCATACCATCACCTTGACAAGCTTCACATCTACCACCTGCAACATTGAAACTAAATCTTCCTTTTTGATATCCACGCATTTTCGCTTCATTAGTTTCTGCAAATACATCTCTAATTACATCAAATACACCAGTATATGTTGCTGGATTTGATCTTGGTGATCTTCCAATTGGTGATTGGTCAATATTTATAACTTTATCTATATTTTCTAAACCTTTAATTTTATCACATTTTCCAGGTTTCTCATTTGAACCATTTATTTCTCTTGCAATATATTTATATAATACTTCGTTTACAAGTGTTGATTTTCCAGAGCCTGATACACCTGTAACACAATTAAATACTCCTAGTGGAATTTTCAAATTAACATTTTTCAAATTGTTTTCCACTGCATTTACTATTTCTATATTTCTACCATTTGATTTTCTTCTTTTCTTTGGAACTGCTATCTTTTTTCTACCACTTAAATATTGTCCTGTGATAGAATTCGGAACTTCTTTAATTTCTTCTGCTGTTCCTTGTGCCATAACATTTCCACCATGCACACCAGCTTCTGGTCCAATATCAATAATTTGATCTGCTGCATACATAGTATCTTCATCATGCTCAACAACAATTAAGGTATTGCCTAAATCACGAAGTTTTTTTAGAGTATTAATTAACTTATCATTATCTCTTTGATGAAGCCCTATACTTGGTTCATCTAAAATATATAACACACCTGATAAACCAGAACCAATTTGTGTTGCAAGTCTAATTCTTTGCGCCTCTCCTCCTGATAAAGTTCCTGCACTTCTTGACAAAGTTAGATATTCTAGTCCAACATCCATTAAAAATTGTAATCTTTGTTCAAGTTCTCTAAAAATAAGATTAGCTATCATTTTTTCTGTTTTAGTCAATTTTAGATTAGCTAAATAATCTTTTATCTTATTTATTGGCATTTCTGTAATTTCATTTATATTTTTATCACCAATTTTTATTGAAAGTACTTCTTTTTTTAATCTTGCTCCATGACAAGTATTGCATGGACTATTGCTCATATACATTTCATAAAAGCTTCTCATTCCTTGTGACTTTGTCTCTCTATATCTTCTATCTAGTGTTGGAAGCACACCTTCAAAAGGTTGTGTAAATTTTCTTGTTCCTGCACTTGAAGTATATTCAAAATCTATTTTTTCATCACCCGTACCATATAAAATTTTTTCTAAAAATTCTCTTGGCAATTTTTTTATAGGCTTATTTTTAATATCCACTCCATAATGTTTTCCTATGCTTTCAAAATACATTTTTGCCATTGTATCGCCTTTTTTCATTGTACTTGACCCAAAAGCTTTTATTCCATCATAAAGTGTTTTTGTTTTGTCTGGAACAATTAAATCTTCGTCCATTTTCATTAAGTAACCAATACCTGTACACTCTGGACAAGCTCCTTGTGGATTATTAAATGAAAACATTCTTGGAGATAATTCTTCAAAACTTATATTACAATCTGGACAAGCATAATTACTACTATATAAAACTTCTTGTTTTCCAATTATATCAATAGTAACTAAATTTTCTGCATATTTCATTGCAGTTTCAATAGACTCTGCTAGTCTATTTCTTATATCTTCTTTTATAACTAATCTATCAACTATAATATCAATATTGTGTTTTTTAGTTCTTGTAAGTTCTATATCATCTGTTAAGTAGTATGTTGTTCCATCTACTCTAACTCTAACAAAGCCATTTTTTTGCAAATCTTGAAATAATTTTGTATATTCACCTTTTTTTGCTCTTACTACTGGTGCTAAAACTTGAATTTTTGTTCCTTCTTCTAATGCAAGTACACTATCTACTATTTGATCCAAAGTCTGTTTTTCTATTTTCTTCCCACAATTTGGGCAATATGGAACTCCAATTCTAGCATATAACAAACGAATATAATCATATATTTCTGTGACTGTTCCAACTGTTGAACGAGGATTTTTAGAAGTAGTTTTTTGATCTATTGAAATAGCTGGTGAAAGTCCTTCAATATTTTCAACATCTGGTTTTTCCATTAAACCTAAGAATTGTCTTGCATAAGAAGATAAACTTTCAACATATCTTCTTTGTCCTTCTGCATATAATGTATCAAAAGCCAAAGATGATTTTCCAGAACCTGAAAGTCCTGTAATTACAACTAATTTATTTTTAGGTATTTCTATATTTATATTTTTTAAATTATGCTCTTTCGCACCTTTTATTATAATTTTATCACTCATCACCATAACTCCTTAAAAAACATAAGTTCTTAAAAGTATATCATATTTTTTAGCAATAATCTATATTTTTATACAAATTATTTCAACAAAAAAGAAACTAATTTTTGTTAGTTTCTTTTTCATTTAATTTATACTATCATTAATTCTTCCTCTGGTTCTTCTTTTCTTCTTGGGGTTACTTTTAAATCTCTATTTTTTTCTAATAACTCCCTAGCAAATGCTCTTCTTTGAGTATATAATGCTACACCATAAGTTTTATATTCTTCTGGCAATTCTGCTTCGGCAGTCAACTCATCAGAAAATTTACTTCTTTCTACAATTCCCTTAGTAGAATCGTACATTTCTTCTATATCTTGGACTGTAACATTATCTGTTATTCTTTGTATTGCAGACAATGCATATTCTGGATAATTATTAACTAAATGTTCTAATACATACTTGTATGATACTCCTGAGTGTAATGGTGCTATTCCCATTCTAGATAATTGATTTTCTTCTGTTTTTGTTTCTAAATCTCCACTAGCCACAGCTCTTTTCAAATCTACCACTGGAATACTTAGTCCTAAAACTCTTTCATTATCATACAATGGATATAATTTTGCTTTTCCATTTTCTTGATCTGTATACATTGCCCAATTTTGTGAATGTCTATCATTATTTCCAAACATACAATCATATACCATCATATCAATAGCTGATTTTAAATTTTCTTTTACATCTTCTTTTACTTGTTCACTTGAACATTTTCCAAATCTGCTTTCATATCTTATAGTTTCTGCAACAATAGAAGCTAAAACCACATCAATATTATCATAAGAATCTAATGACATGCGTGATTGAACATTTGATACACTACTATTAGATTTTGAAAGTAATTCCCTATATTTTTCTCGGTAATTCGATTCAAATGAACTTACAACCATTTCTCCTAAAATCATATTTTGACATGGTTGTAATACTCTTTTACTCGCACATGCTGGATATATATGTAATGTTTTTGAATATTTATTTTTAGTATCATGTACACTAATTAATTCAACTGGACAAGCATCTATTTCAGATTTTTGTGCTAACAAATATCCAAAATATTCTCCATAATGATTAAACATCTTACTTTTTGCAGTTTGCCCCAACACTTTTTGACTATGTTGTCTTTTTACCAATACAGATTCATTTTTATTGGAAAACCAATATTTGGGTTGGATATCTCCCATATATTCAGGTCTATTTTTAACATATCTATCATCAATATTATTAAAAATAATATTCATTAATCTTTATCCTCCTCTAAAATAAAATGGTCTGTCATAACCTCTCCCTTTGATTTCTTCAAAAATTCAAATTCATCAAACTCTTTCATATCAAATTCTTCTAATAAATCTTTTATATCATCTTCATCCATTTTTTCAATTTTAGGAACTCTAATTCTAAAAAAAGGAAATAATATATCACTTTCATATATTTTGTTAACATCTGAAAAAGGTAATGTAGCAACTGCAAATCCACATTCTTCTGCTTTTTTTATATAATTCTCATTTAGTTTGAAATAATACTTATTATTTTTCTTATCTCTACATAAAGCACCTATTATATGTTTCTCGTTTGTTTTATAATCTTTCCATTTAAGGTATAAATTTTCCATAACATTCTCCTATCGTATTTGCTCATCTTTTTCTTTATGTTCTGAGCTATTAGATGATTTATACATTCCTTTTTTTCTAGCAATTTCCATTGGTTTATTTCCTGGTAAAATTTGTGGAATAAAATTTCCATTCTCATCTATGTACTCTTCTTTTACATATTTAAAGCCTCTATTTCTTGATCTAAAAATTCTTAAAGCATAATCTTTGTGAAATTCATCTAATCCTTCACATTCATCCATTATTTCTATTAAATCACTCTCTTTTATTTGCATAACATCTTCATAAGCTTTTTTAGTTTCTTCTGGATATGTTGTAAATAAGAAAGTAAGCATTGATTGATAACCCAATTTTTCAACTTGTGAAGAAACTCCCATTCTTGAAGTTAAATCTTTATCAATATGTTCTTGCAATCTTGCTGCACTGAATTTTTCTAAATCTTCAACAAATTCAGGCATTCCAAGAATATATTCGTTATCAAAACTTGGATACAATCTTAAAGAATCTTTTGAAATAGCTAGTCCATAATTTTCATCATTTCTATCAGGATTAGCAAATTTGCAATCAAATACTACCATATTTATTAAATCTTGTCTTAATTGTGCAACTTTTTCCTCAGTAGCAGAGCAACGTTCCCTAGCATAAGTTTCAAAAGCTGGAATAATTAATTCTAAATTATTATTATTAGATTCATTATTAATGTCTAACATTCTGTCTTTCGAATCTATTTCTAATCCTAATGGATTCATTATTTTTATATACTCGTCATAATGTTCAGTTTTATACCATGCTAAAACATTAATTGCTTCAACTAAATCTTCTCCATTTTGTTTTTGTAATTCTAAATACGAAATACAACCACTAACTTCTGCTTTTCTTCCTGATTTTGAACGAGGCAAAGTAATATTTCTCTTTAAAATATCTACATCACAAGTTGGAAATTCTATCTTTCTTTGCAATAAACATGCGATAAATTCTCCATACATAGCCGCTGAAATTTTTGTAAATTTGCAATCCTTTTTTCTCATTCCTAAATTTGGTTTCCAAATGCCTTCTCTACCATTTCTTATAACTATTTGATTCTGTCTTCCTGCATCACTAAATTTTCGTCCTATTACGATTACGTCATCATCTACATCTAATTTATATTTATATTTTCTTTCTTCGGACATATTTTTACCTTTCTCTACAACAATATAATTTATTATATAACTTTTTTTATTTTATGTCAAACAATCCAAATTTTGCAAACTAGCATTAACAGCGTATTCACGAAGAATTTTTTACTATCTTGTAACTTTCTTTTCTTCATATTCTTTATAGATATCATAAAGCTCTTTTTGTCTAATTGAAAATAATTTTAAAGCTAATTTTTTATGAACTTCATCCATTTCTGAAAAATCGTCTAAAACAGTTTTTAAACTATATGTTCCAAATTGTTTTAATTTATTATATGATTTTTCTGCTTCTACTGGATAATTATCGTATAAATATTTTACAACATCTTCAACACTGCTCTTCTTATCTCCTGATAAACTATATTGAACTGGAAATTCTCTATCAGCAAATTGTTTTAAATCTGATGTTTTTTCATTTGCTAATTCACTTGCTTTTGATGTTCTCAAATTCAAACATAACATATTGCTAGAAGTTAAATAAAAACTGTTTAATTTTGGATTATCGTATTTAGATTCAATAACATCACTTTCTCCCCTTATGCCTAATTTAAGTCCGAACATTAAATTATCAATTAATCTTTGTTTTATTTCAGCTATCTGTTCTTCGGTCATAGGTGTTTTTTGTCTAGTCGAAAAATAATGCATATTCGCATTAATATAATCATCAACTGTATCATATCTATCTTGGTTTTCTGTTTTATTCATAGAATCATAATAATATGATTTTATAACACTAAACGGAAAAAAAGATATTTGTCTATTAAAAAATGGTTCTCTTTCTATACCATTTAAATATACCAAAGAAGATTGATAAAAAGCATCTCTGTAAAGTCCAGTTTCCATATCTGGAATTAAACAAGCTTTAAGTTCTGTTTCTGGAACATCAATCCCCATTTTCTTTCCTATTAAATATACTAAATATGGTGCATAATGACTATCATCTGAAAAATGTCTTTTATTATATATCTGGACATATTTATATTTTTCTTCATTATATACACAAAAATGTATCATGCCATCTGGTCCAATGCTTTTTTCTAATCCTGTATATACATTTGTGTCCCAAGGTTCGAAGTCGAATTTTTCATTATTATTTGTCATGTTTTCTTTCTCCTTTTTCTGCTTGTCTTTTCTTCAATTCTTCATTTAATTTTGTAGTTCTTTCTTTTATATCTTTCATATATATTTTAACTTCTTGCATATTTCTGCATGCATTCATATTAGGCTCTCTTTCTGAACTTATAGCTTCTGACATTACTCCTAATGCAAAATTAATAGCTCTTGCACCATTATCTGGATCTCCTTCATACCATCTTAGCATATATTTTGTATCTAGATCTTCTTCGCCTTCATTTTCTTTGGAATGTTGTTTCTCTAAAACATATCTTAATGCTGGAAAAACTTTATACGTTTTATTAGAACTTTCAATTCTATATAACATACTCTTTTTTTCTCTATTAAAAGCTTCAAAAAACTCAGATTTATCTTTTTCATCGAACTCCTTATCTGCTCCCAATACAGCATGAAGATCTCTCGCAATTTCCATATCTGAATAATTTCTATAACCACTATAATTTTTCCTTATTGTACTTAAAAGAATATTTACTAAGGTTTCTCTACTTGGCGTTACTGATGTATTTGACATAAGTAATCTAATATCTGGATTCAAATTTATTATTGTGTCTATAAAACTCATTAAATTTATACCATTTTGTGATGTATGTGTATATTCAAGTTTTCCAGTATTTCCATCATATAGTGTTTTTACTTTATTTTGTTCACCTTCAAAAAATACCTTACTACCATTTATAATTTTTAAATCTGGACAAGCTTGTTCCATAACTTCTGGCGTGATTCCAGTAAGCATATTCATATTAATAAAATTAATCTTTAAATCATTAAGTCCAAAATTTGCATATATTGCTTGACCTAATTCTCTATCAGCATTTCTAGTTGCATCATATAAATGAACAAATAAATTTGTAAGTTGTGTTGGAGATAAAATTTTGTCTTCTGAATATATAAATATTGCATCTTCATCTTTTTTTGCTACAATAAGATTTTCACCATTTATCATACTTAAAACAGGATTATTATCAGCACCATAAGAAATACCCTCTAATTTTTTATAAAAAAATTCTGTTGGGGTAATTCCTTTTCTAAAAATATAACTTTGAACATCTCTATATAAATTTCTTTCATTTGCAGTTATTATTCCTAAGCATTTCATAGAATTTATATCAACATTTCGTTTAATTTGATACATGTTCTCTCCTTTTCAATACACTTAATTATACCATAATTTAGGAATTATGTAAAGTGATTTATTTTTTAGATTATATATCTACCTTATTCATTGTTTTTTATATCTATATATGATAAAATATATGTCAACAAATTTAACATTATTAATTGGAGGAACAATGTTTAAATTAGTATCTGAATATAAACCAACTGGTGATCAACCAAATGCAATTGAATATTTATCAAAAGGATTACAAGAAGGCAAAAAGTTTCAAACACTTTTAGGTGTAACAGGTTCTGGAAAAACTTTTACAATGGCAAACATTATTGAAAAAGTTCAAAGACCAACATTAGTTTTAGCACATAATAAAACTCTTGCAGGACAACTTTATTCTGAATTTAAAGAATTTTTTCCTGAAAACAGAGTCGAATATTTTGTATCTTATTACGATTATTATCAACCAGAAGCTTATATCGCTTCTTCTGACACATATATAGAAAAAGATGCTTCCATAAATGATGAAATAGATAAACTTAGACACTCTGCTACTGCTTCACTGTTTGAAAGCAGAGATACAATTGTTGTAGCATCTGTTTCATGTATATATGGTTTAGGTGATCCTATTGATTATGAACATATGATAGTTTCATTAAGACCTGGAATGTCCAAAGGCAGAAACGAAATAATGAAAAAACTTATAAACATGCAATATACTAGAAATGAAATGGATTTTAAAAGAGGTACTTTTAGAGCTAAGGGAGATATTTTAGAAATTTATCCATCTAATCAGGAAGAAAGTGCTATCAGAGTAGAATTTTGGGGCGAAGAAATTGAAAAATTATCGGAAATAAATCCATTAACTGGAAAAGTTATCGGAAAGCGCGAACATGTTATGATATACCCTAATTCTCACTATGTAACAAGCAAAGAAAAATTAGCTAATGCCCTTGTTACCATTGAATCTGAAATGGAAAATCAAGTAAAATATTTTACTGAAAACAAAAAATTAATTGAAGCTCAAAGAATTGAAGAACGTACAAATTTTGATATTGAAATGCTTAAAGAAACTGGATTTTGTCAAGGTATTGAGAACTATTCAAGACATATTAGTGGTAGAGCTCCTGGAAGTGCTCCTTATACCCTTTTTGATTATTTTCCAGATGACTTTTTACTTTTAATAGATGAATCTCATGCCACAATTCCACAAGTTAGAGCTATGTATAATGGAGATAGAGCTAGAAAAGATTCACTTGTAAATTATGGTTTCAGACTTCCTTCTGCTTATGATAACAGACCTTTAAAATTTAATGAATTCGAAGAAAGAATCAATCAATGTATTTTTGTTAGTGCAACACCTGCTGATTATGAAAAAGAACATTCAAAAGATAATGTTGTAGAACAAATTATACGACCAACTGGACTTTTAGATCCAAAAATAGAAGTTAAGCCTACTGAAAATCAAATAGATGATTTAATGGAACAAATTAGAGCTTTATCTGAAAAAGGTGATCGTATTCTAGTAACTACGCTTACAAAGAAAATGGCAGAAGATTTAACTGCTTATTTGCGTGAAGCTGGAATTAAAGTTCGCTATATGCATTCTGATATAAAAGCACTTGAAAGATTAGAAATTATTAGAGATTTAAGAATTGGAGCTTTTGATGTTTTAGTTGGAATTAATTTGCTTCGTGAAGGATTAGATATTCCAGAAGTATCTCTTGTAGCTATACTAGATGCAGATAAAGAAGGATTCCTTCGTTCAGAGCGCTCTCTTATTCAAACAATAGGTCGTGCTGCAAGAAATACTGATGGTAGAGTTATAATGTATGCTGATGAACTAACAGAATCTATGGAAAAAGCTATTTCTGAAACTAATAGAAGACGCTCTATTCAAGAAGAATATAATAAAAAGAATGGTATTACTCCTCAAACAATTCGAAAATCTGTTAGAGATGTTATTAAAGCTACAATTGTTGAAGATATTGAAGATGAATATTCTATTAGTAAAGATCAAACTGCCGAAGAAATTATTTCGAAACTTACTGATGAAATGCTAAAACATGCACAAGCTATGGAATTTGAAAAAGCTGCTGAACTTCGTGATAAAATTAAAGAATTAGAAAAAATGTTATAATAATATTTGTGTCACATTTTTCAAAATTAAAGTAATTTAATATTGTTATATAAAGCTTAAAATATTAATAAAATTTTAAGCTTTTCTCAATTTTTCCTTAATAACTTTCCTATAAAATATTTGTATAGGAGGTTTTATGAAAAAACATAAGAAAAAATCAAGACCAATTTTAAAATTAATTGTTTTATTCTTAATTATTTATGGTGTTTTTAATATATTTAATAAATTTTCTTTTTACTACACAACAGTTGCTCAAAACCAAAATTCCAATTATTCTGGAACTGGTCAAGAAACTGTAAAAAATAAAGATGGTTATTTTACTACTTTTACCACCGAAAACACTCATAAAAAAACTTATATTGAATACAAACAAAATTGGACAAGTTCATGGGCTAATAATGAATATTGGGGTGGAACTATGGAAGAAAATGGATGTGGTATTACTTCTCTATCCATCATTTTAAGTGGATATGATAAAAATTACACACCAGAAAATTTACGAACAAAATATTTCCCCGTTTTAAATTATGAAAATCTTCCAAAAGAGCTCTCTAATACATTTAATATTGAAAATAGTGGATTTCTTTATGCTAATGTTTATTTTTCAAAAAACAAACTTGAAGAACATCTTTTAACTAATAGACCTGTACTAATATGTCTTTGGTCAGAAAATGGCAATAATCGTTGGACTAGTAAATCTCATTATATGGTACTTCTAGCAACTGATGGAAATGGTAAGGTTTATGTTTCAAATCCTAATGGACTAGAAAATTCTATAAACAGTTCTGGTTGGTATGATTTTGATTATGTTACCCCGTACATAGCCAAGGCTTTGTATATCGAAAAATATTAGACAAAAATAGCTGTAACTTAAAGTTACAGCTATTTTAATTTTTCATTCTAATTTCAAATATTTATTTTAATTTTTCTATTTCTTCTTTTGTTAAATTTGTAAATTCCATAATTTCTTCAATACTTATATTTTTAGAAAGCATCTTTTTGGCAACTTCTTTTTTAGCTTCTTTATTACCTTCTATTCTACCTTCTTCATGTCCTTCCTTTTTAGCCCATTCTTTTTCATCTATTCTACGCCTACACCAGTCTAATCTTCTCTCTGCCCAATCACGCTCATATTTATTGGAATTAATGTCTTCTAATATTCTTATAGCATTCTTCATGTTTTCTTCTTCCATATCTTTTTCCTCATATAATTTTTTAATGTTTTTTGATTTGAAATTTTTGCTGATTTGCAAATGATTTTTTGAAAATTTGAAATTAGAATTCAAAATTTGTTTGATATTATCATGATTTATTTAATAAGTCAATAAATTTCAAAAAAATATCTTAGTTTAACTAAGATATTTTTTTACATTTTTATTATATTTCAAGTTCTGGACATTCTACCCATTCAAAGGCTGTCCTATATCTACTATTTGCCTGTTGTCTATTACCATATTTCCATCTGCCTAGACAACCATAATTATTACTTCCTGTTCCAAATACTTTACCATTTTTATCAACAGCAATATAAAATCCATTTCCAGCAATAATTTGTACAATATCTACTAAATTACCACTTACTAGTTGATTAGAAACTTTTCCAGAAGTTTGCTTTATTCCTAATTTGGCCGCTGAACCAAATCCAAAAATTCTTCCTTGATTTGTAAGCATTATTGCATCACTAATTCCCGAAGCCGCTACACTTATAATATTCTCACCACTATTTAATTGATCAAAGCCTACATTGAATTCTTGAAAATCAGTTGTTTTACCAATAAATCCTCCATCTGTCATATGATACCACTTACCACTCATATATAATTTTCCATCATTACCAACAATATGACTTCTAAATGTATCTACTACTTGCCATTGTTTAATATTATTTACATTTCCAACTGCACTTGGAAAACTACATTCTTTTGGTGTTGCAGATGTAAAAGTATTTTTATCTGCAAAGCCATAATTCATTCCCCAAACATATAATTTTCCGCTATTAGTAATTGCTGCTCTAGCATTATATGAAATTGCTACATTAAAATATTTTACATCATCTAACAATTTTACAAAACTTGATTTATTATCATTAGTGCTCCAACCAGGATGTAATTCAGTTCCGATATTTGATATTCTTAATCCTGTTCCCCAAAGTGTATTATCTGTTAATAATACATATGTACTATCTGATAAAGTATATACTTCCTTCACCTTTCCTTTTATATTTGGATCTTCATTTAACACATAATTATTTATTTCTTGTAGTGTTTCCGATTTTTCTCCCAAACCTAGTGTTCTACTATCTTCACCTGCAATATATAAATTATTATCTTTTGTAACATATGCACTATTATCTGGACTAAAATACAGTACATTACTTGCAATGTGACTCCAATTTTGTTGTAAAATATTATTTCTATACATTAAATTACTATTTCCAGTAATGTAATATTTTCCATTTTTATTTAAAAACATTGTTGATTTATACATTGCTTCACATTCAAATTCATCTCCAAAAAGTGCTGTAACACTTGATATTGTATCTATTTTTGTTAATCCATTTGTATATCCTACTCTTTCATTAACTCCCATTAAATTCTTACAACCCAATGCATATACATCCCCAGTTGTAGTTAAAAAATATGTTATATCACCACAAGCATAAAATTCTTTAATTGTTACACCTTCTGGAATATTAATTTTTGTCCATTCTGTACTTTTAAAATTCTCTCCTAATGATCTAACATTATCAGATTGTATAGCACCATAATATTCTTTTGTTCCACCATTCTCACATTCAACCACCATTGATTGATAGCCATCAAATCTTAATTTTGTTACTTTGCCTGGATTTATTTTTGGATAACCTGGCAAATTAAAATATGACTCATGTCCTGTAAAATACAAACTTCCATCATTAAACCAAACCAGTACTTTTCTACACCAACCACTATATATTCCTTTAATATTATTAGCAATATTATCTCCATTAATTCCATTGTATATTTCTATAAATGTTTTAGTATTTCCATTTGTAAATCCCCAACCAAAAGAATTATTTGTAGATATTCCAGCAAAATAGTAATGATTATTTCCTAAGCTATCAATGGTTTTTATTACACTAATTCCTGTTTCTCCATTTCCCTCTAAGGAAAAAGCCGATACAATCGTACTAGGATTTTCTATTCCATTTATGTCAACAAAAGTATTTTTTGTTTCTGTATCTCCTGTACCTAATTGACCATATTGATTATTTCCACTTGCTAACAATTTATTATCAGTAGTTACTAAATAAACTGCTGATTGACATGGAATACATTTTCTTACTTTCTTTCCACCTAAATCTATTTTTACATATTCTCTACCTGTATATGTAACTCTTTGCTCATCAGTTAAACCATAATTTACACCAAAACTCCACAAATCATCATTTGCATCTATAACATACACTCCATTATAATTAGGTATAATTTTCTTGTAACTACCAATTTCTGTTGGCACAGCCCATTCCTTCCAAACATACGGATTAATTTTTTCCATCTCATCAGAACTTGTATTTAGTTGTATTCCTTTTTGACCTTTTCCATACAAATCTCCATTATTATATAGTTTAAAAATATTACTTGTTCTATGACTTGCTAAAATTTGAAAACCATATTCATGTTCTTTATTACCTGCTAATTTATCTCCCGAACCTGTTCCACTTACTTCTGCTTCTGCAAATGCTGGTGTATTCAAGTTTCCACTCATTACTGCCGTTGCCATATTTGCACTATAACAATTTACTCCTTTTAAGTTTACACCTTTCATTGAATATATCATTCCAGTCGATGCATCTATTAAATATTTATTATTTTCTTTTATTCCTATTGCTTCATTATTCAAATAAAATAAATCTTGCACTCCTGCTGGAAAACATATAAGTTCTCCTTCAAATTCACTATTAAAATCATTAGCTGAACTTAGTACACTTATTTGTGGAACTGTTTCTGTCATACTCCATATTCTATAATAACCAATTTCTCCTGCTAATCTTTCTGAATTATTTAACTCATTTGCTTTACATAGTCCTTTTGCTGGTATTTCTTTTGTTTCTTCTCCTTGTTTTTCAATTGATTCGCCAGCTTTCCACATTTGAACTGCTTCTTCTACTGCTGTCATTTCGCTTAAAAATGTTGAATATTGCGTTCTGCTTATTATGCCATCATCACCCACAATAGCATTTATTGAAACACCTGCCAATATTAGCATTATAATTATTGTTATTACTAATGCTATTAATGTTATTCCGTTTTGCTTGTTTAATAAGCTCATTTTTTGTTTTCCTTCTGTTTTTCTTTTGTTTACACATTTTCTTTTTCCTTTCTCTTAAATATAGATAGGTTGGAAAGTAATTAAATTTTAGCAAGGA
>CAPPGO010000004.1 GCA_948678575.1 uncultured Clostridia bacterium | reverse complement strand
TACGAAATAACAAGGTTAAGTTACATAAATTCGTGTGATTGCAAAGCAATCTTCACATGTGGCGAAACAACTTTTCTTATTTTATATTTAAACAAATATATTTACTGGCTATTGAAAAAATATTGATATAATGATATAGTTGTAATAGTTTTAAGAATAATAATTTATTTTTAATTGCATATATAATCATTAGGAGGAAAATAATGATTAAAATAAATGAAAACTTTTTAAAATTACAAGATAGTTATTTGTTCTCAACTATAGCTAAAAAGGTATCTGAATTTCAAAAAGAAAATCCAGATGCAAAAATTATTAAATTAGGAATTGGTGATGTTACAAGACCAATAGCAAATTCTATTATTTCATCTATGGAAAATGCAGTAAAAGAAATGGGAAATTCAGAAACTTTTAGAGGATATGGACCAGAACAAGGATATGAATTCCTAAGAAATAAAATTGTTGAATTTGATTATCAAAAAAGAGGAGTAGATATTAGTCCTGATGAAGTATTTATTTCAGATGGTGCTAAATGTGATTGTGGAAATATTGTAGATATTTTTTCAATTAATAATAAAATAGCAATTACTGATCCAGTATACCCAGTATATTTAGATACAAATGTAATGTCAGGAAGAACTGGAAATTATAATTCTGAAACAGGAAAATATGATAAAATTATATATATTCCAGCAACAGCAGAAAATAATTTCGTTCCACAATTACCAAAAGAAGTACCAGATATTATATATTTGTGTTATCCAAATAATCCTACTGGAACAACATTATCAAAAGAAGAACTTACAAAATGGGTAGAATATGCAAGAGAAAACAGTTCAATTATTCTATTTGATGCAGCTTATGAGGCTTTTATTACTGAATCAGATGTACCTCATTCTATATATGAAATTGAAGGTGCAAAAGAAGTTGCAATTGAATGTAGAAGTTTTTCTAAAACAGCAGGATTTACAGGATTAAGATGTGCATATATGGTTGTTCCAAAAAATTTAGTAGGTTATACAGAGAATGGTCAAGAAATTTCATTACATAAATTATGGAGTAGAAGACATGGAACAAAATTTAATGGTGTTTCTTATCCTATCCAAAGAGCAGCAGAAGCTGTTTATAGTGAAGAAGGTCAAAAAGAGATAAGAGAAAATATTAAATATTATTTGGAAAATGCAAAAACTATAAAAAATGGTTTACAAGAAGCTGGATTTACAGTTTTTGGTGGTGTTAATTCACCTTATGTTTGGTTGAAAGTTCCAGATGGAATAACATCTTGGGAATTTTTTGATAAATTATTAAGTAAAGCTAATGTAGTTGGAACTCCTGGTGTTGGATTCGGTCCAAGTGGTGAAGGCTATTTTAGACTTACAGGTTTTGGTACAAAAGAAAATACTGCGGAAGCAGTTGAAAGGATAAAGAAAATATGGAGTTAATTCTTCCAGAATATACAAAATATATTTATGAAATTAATTTTTTAAGATTAACAGTTGCAAAATGTTTAGCTCATAGAGATGCTTTAAAGTATCATATTTGCAAATATATTGAATTAGATTATATGCTTAAAATTGGTGCTTTGGAATATAAGCAAATGATAGTTGAAAATAAACTTCAAAAAGCTAAGAAGATGATATATTATTTAAAAGAAATAAACTTGAAGCCAGAGGAATTACCATTGCTTATAAAGAAGGAATTTGATGAAGAAGACAAGAAAGTATCTTTAATGGGAGATGCTGTTAATGATGCAATTGACATGAGTTTGAAAAAAATACCTTCTGAGAATGAAGTAAATGATTTGAATTCTCATTATTTAATTTTAGTTAAAGATTATTCACCTGAGATAAATATAAATAATACCGAAGAAGATAATAAATTATTTAATGAAATTTTTGAAGCATATAAATCTGGTAATTTGAAAGCTATAAAAAAATTTGATAACTGTAAAAAACAAGAATTATTTTTTGATGAGTTAGATATTTATAAACAAGAAAAAATAAGACTTGAAGAATTAAAAAACAAAATAAACGCTGAAATAGTAGAAATAAAAAATAACTTTCCTTATACAGAAAAATTGGAACTCCAAGATGAAAATTTATTTAGAAGAAGAAAAGAAACGATAAATTCTAAAATTCAAGTATTAGAAGATGAATTAGCATTGTTACAAAAAGAATTAAAAAAATTCTAAAAATATTATAAAATTAGTTGACTAATTAACAAAATTGAATTATACTTAGTTAGTCGACTAATTTTTGTTTAATAGAGGGATTTTTGATAAACTATTAAATAAATATTATGTACAATAAGTTTAAGAGGTAAAAATGATGAATGGTTTTGTTTCTCCAAATAAAGATGAAATTGATGAATTAATATATTTAAAAGGGAGTATTTTAAGAATAGGTCTTAATAAGCTAGGTTTATATGTTGGGCAACCACTTATGTTAGATATAGTTACAAGTAATCCTGGATTAAATCAAAAAATTTTAGCAAAATTAGCTGGAATAAAGCCATCAACAGTAAATGTTATGTTAAATCGTATGGCAAAAAATGATTTAGTAGAAATTAAAAAAAATGAAAAAAATTCTAAATTAAGTCAAGTATTTGCCACAAATAAGGGAAAAGAATTGCATGAAAAAAGTATGCAATTTAAACAAAAATTAGATAAAATTGCCTATAAAGATTTAAGCAGAGATGAAATAGAAACTTTTAAAAATATTTTATCTAAAATAAATAATAATTTTAAAGAAGAATTAGAAAAGGAGGAGGCTTCTAAATAATGAATATATTCAAATATTTAAAAGGTAATATAAAGTCTGCAATACTTGGACCATTATTTATTATAGTTGATACTGCTGGAATGATATCTATTCCATTCTTAACTTCAAAAATAATGGATATAGGTATTCCAAATGGAGACAAAGATTACATTATAAGAATGGGAATATATATGATAATTGTTTCAATGATATCTATGATAGGTGGATTTTTGGCAATGTATTATTCTTCAAAAGCAGCTTATGGATTTGGTGCAAATTTAAGAAAAGATTTAATTGAAAAAGTACAAGAATTTTCATTTAGTAATATTAATAAATTTGGAACAGCATCACTTATCACAAGAATTACTAATGATGTAGAAATTTTAGTACAATTAGTTCAGATGTGTTTAAGAATGGTAATAAGAACACCAGTAATGTTAATAGGTGGAATTTTTATGATGATTACTATGAGTCCAAAAGTAGCATTAATATTTTTAGCCTTGATTCCACTTATAGCAATTGTAATGGGACTTATTATTAAAAAGGGATTTCCTTTATTTAAAGTTGTTCAAACAAGTATTGATAATGTAAATAATGTAATTAGAGAAAATTTAATTGGTGCAAGAGTTGTAAAATCTTTTGTTAGACAAGATTATGAAAATCAAAGATTTGACAAAGTAAATACAGAACTTATGGATATTACAATAAAAAGTTATAATATTATGATTTTACTTATGCCAACTTTAATGCTTATCATGAACTTATCCATTGCAGCAGTTTTATGGATTGGTGCATCAGGAACAATAGAAGTTGGTGCAATTAGTGCTTCAATTACATATATGACAATGACACTTATGTCACTAATGATGCTTTCAATGATATTTATGAATTTTTCAAGAGCAAAAGCTTCAACCGATCGTATTTCAGAAATATTGAATGAAATTCCAGATGTAGATAATAAAGAAAATTGTATTTCAAAAAGCATTGAAAAAGGTGAAGTAGAATTTGATATTGATGAATTTTCATTTAAAGATTCTAAGGGAGAGGCAATTTTAAATAATATAAAATGTAAAGTAAATAGTGGAGAAATGGTTGCAATTATTGGTTCAACTGGAACTGGTAAATCTACATTAGTAAATTTAATTCCTAGATTTTATGATGTAACCAAAGGTAGTGTTAAAATAGATGGAATAGATACTAGGGATTATGATATGAAAACTCTAAGAGATAGTATTGGAATGGTACTTCAAGAAAATCGATTGTTTTCTGGTACTATTATGGAAAATATTAGATGGGGAAAGAAAGATGCAACATTAGAAGAAATTAAACATGCTTGTCAAGTAGCTCAAATAGATGAATATATTGAAAGTTTACCAGATAAATATGAATCTTGGATAGAAGAAAGAGGTTCAAATTTTTCTGGTGGTCAAAAACAAAGATTAGCTATTGCAAGAGCATTAGTAAAGAAACCTAAAATTTTAATTTTGGATGATAGTGTTAGTGCATTAGATAGTACAACAGAATTAAAATTAAGAACAGCTTTAAAGACTGAATTTAAAAATACAACTATTTTTATGATTGTTCAAAAAATAAGTAGTTGTAAAGAAGTAGACAGAGTATTAGTTATAGATGATGGTACAATCGTTGGAAATGGTACACATGCAGAATTAATAGAAAACAACGAAATTTATAAAGAGATTAGTGAATCTCAAAAAGAAGTTATGCCAGAAGAATAACAGGAAGGAGATAAAATGTCAAGAAATAAAATAAAAAAGCCAATGAGTACAGCTAGTGGTAGAGGTCCAATGAGTGTTAATCTTGATAAAGCGAAAGATAGCAAAGGTACATTAAAAAGATTATTAACATATTTAGATGAAAGTAAAAAAATATTAGTGGCTGTTTTAATTTTTATTATTGCTTATGTTGTATTAAATACGAGCCAATCATTAATATTACAACCAATTATAGATGATTATATTGTTCCATTATTAGAAAACCCTGCTGATGTAGAAGCCAAAGTTGGATGTATAAAAATGATAATTATTTTATTTTTAATTTGTATGTCAACAGCAGTTTGTTCTTTTGTACAATCAAAACTTATGATTAAAGTTTCTCAAAAAGTTATAAAACAATTGAGAGATGAAGTATTTAAGAAAATTCAAAAATTACCAATAAAATATTTTGATACTCATCCACATGGTGAACTTATGAGTAGAATTACAAATGATATTGATAATATTAGTACAGCTTTAAATACAAGTATTAATCAATTAATTTCAGGAGTTTTGACAGTAGTTGTTGTATTAGTAATTTTATTTGTTATAAGCCCTGTTTTAGCAACAGTAAGTTTGTTATCATTACCTGTAATTCTAATAGTTGTTGGAAAAATAGCTCAATATAATAAAATTCAATTTATAAAGCAACAAGAAGCATTAGCTGATGTTAATGGATATATTCAAGAATATGTTTCAGGTCAAAGAGTAATTAAGGCTTTCAATAAAGAAGATGATGTAAAATACGAATTTAATATAAGAAATGAAAATTTAAGAAAAAATGGTTTTATGGCTCAAACTGTTGCTGGTATGGTTATGCCTATTATGGGAAATATTAGTAATATTTCCACAGCAATTACTACAATATTAGCTGGTATATTTTGTATAAATGGTAAAATAACATTAGGAACTATAACAATATTCTCTAAATTTTCAAAAGAATATTCACGACCAATTACAGAAATTGCTAATCAATTTAATGTAATTCAAGCTGGAATTGCTGGTGCAGAAAGAATTTTTGAAATAATAGATGAAGAAGAGGAATATCCAGAAAATGTAGGAAAACCAGAAATAGGAAAACTAGAAGGCCATGTTGAATTCAAAAATGTATATTTTGGATATAAAGAGAATGAAAATATATTAAAAGATATAAACATTGATGCAAAACCAGGAAAAACAATTGCTATTGTTGGACCAACTGGTGCTGGTAAAACAACAACAATAAATTTACTTACAAGATTTTATGATGTTACAAAAGGTCAGATTTTAATAGATGGCAAAGATGTAAGAGAAGTAGAAAAAGATTCATTAAGAGATTCACTAGGAATAGTTTTACAAGATACAGTTTTATTTAGTGGTACAGTTATGGATAACATTAGATATGGAAGAATTGATGCAACAGATGAAGAAATTATAGAAGCAGCTAAACTAGCAGATGCACATGGATTTATTAAGAGACTTCCACAAGGATATAATACTATAATTTCAGAAGATGCAGGTAATATTTCCAAAGGTCAAGCACAACTTATAAATATAGCAAGAGTTATTTTAAACAATCCTCAGATTTTAGTTTTAGACGAAGCAACAAGTAATGTTGATACTCGTATGGAAGTTAAAATTCAAAAAGCAATGAACAAATTACTAGAAGGAAGAACAAGTTTTGTTATAGCTCATAGATTATCTACAATAGTAAATAGTGATAAAATTTTAGTAATAAATGATGGACAGATTATAGAACAAGGAAATCATAATGAACTTATAGCTAAAAAGGGTGTATATTATAAAATGTATACTGGTATATTTGATGAAGCTTCATAATTTTAAGAAAAAACTGACAAATATTTTGTCGGTTTTTCTATTGCCAATTGAATAGTATAATGTTATAATATTATTAGCGTACTATGTGAAGAAAGGAGAAAAAATGAACCAAATTCTTATTGCAGAAAAATTATATATCACACCTGAAATGAGAAGGAAAAAAAGAATGTATAAAATAGATTTCTTTATTTCTGTTTTTTTGGTATGTATTTTATTTTCGTATTACATATATGCAGAGTATGATAAAAATAAAAATGAACAAGTTTCACAAGAAATTCTACAAAGTATAACATTTGAAGAAAATATAGTAGATGATACAACAATTAAGTTTTCAAATGCATCACAAGTAGTAATATTAAATACAAGAGATCCGTTTGAAGTAATTGTGACAGAACCTGTTGAAGAAGACGTTGATAGAACGGGTGAATTAATTAAGCGAAATACTTCAATTACTGAAAGTGGAGTTACATATTATACAGATTGTATAGTAGATATTCCATCAATAGGAGTACATTATCCAGTATTGAAAGAAACTTCTGAAACAATAGATCATATAGATGAATTACTTAAAATTTCACCTTGCTATTTTTGGGGACCAGCACCAAACGAGGTGGGTAACTATTGTATAGTAGGTCATAATTATAGAAGTGCAAAATTTTTCAGTAAAGTATTAAATCTTGAAGATGGAGATATAGTAAAAATAACAGATTTAACTGGAAGAGTTATAGAATATGAAGTATATGATAAATTTGTTGTTTCTCCTGATGATTTAAATTGTACATCTCAACTTACAAATGGATTAAAAGAAGTAACTTTAATTACTTGTACAAATGATAGTAGCCAAAGAGTAATAGTAAAAGCAAGAGAAATGAATTAAAAAATAACCACTGTTAGAGGGGTGTGAATTCCAACAGTGGTTTTTTTTGACATTTACATCATTCTCTAGTGTAGAAAAAAGTTTAAAATCGAGAACAATGGGCAATAAGCCTAATAAAAGAATGTCTAAAATTATTATAGCATAGTTTACATAAAATGTAAAGCTTAGTATTGCATGCCATGTATATCATTAGCTAATGTTTCATAATTAGGAACATATTTTTTTATCATTGAATAAAAACTTTTGGTATGAGTTTTGTATTTTAAGTGACAAAATTCATGGATAATAACATATTCTATAATTTCTTTTTTGTATTTGAATAATTCAGGATTTACAATTATAGTTTCTCCTTCTTCACAAGAAGCTAAAACATTTTTCATATATTTTATTTCAATATTTTCTGGAGCTAATTTTAAGGTTAATCTAATTTTTTCAAGAATTGCTTCTAATTCTTGATTTGCAATTTCAGTATAAAGTTTATTACATATAAAATCTATTACGCTAGATATGTTTTTTTCTTTATAAGAAATTGGTAATATAATATCTATTGAATTAGTATTTAAAGTAACTTCTGGTGTTTTAATATGTTTAAAGTTAATTTTGGTTAAATATGTTTTTCCAAACAAGATTATGTTTTCATAACCTAGATTTTTTCTTTCTTCGTATTCTTTTAATTTTCCTAAAATCCAATTAGTTTTTTCACTAACTACTGTTTGTATTTGTTTATTAGAAAGATACCAAGGTGCTGAAACTACTACTTCACCATTTTGTACGCTAATGCTAAGATTATTGTCAAAAGCAGTATCCACTGTATAAGATATTAAATTTTTGCGATTAAAAAATAAATTCATTTTGATACCTCCTAAAAATTTGTTTCCCAAATCAATGTTCGTATTTATTTTACATTTAGGAATTTTATTTGTCAATAGTTTTTTGCAAAAAAGTGTTCGTATTTTGGAATAATATTCTGAAACACAAATATAGCAAGGTTTTCGTTGATAAAAAAGTTTTTTTGTGATAAAATAGAAGAGCTAAAAGGAGAGAAATTTATGAATTTAAAAGGAAAAAATATTCTTATTGGAGTAAGTGGAAGTATTGCTGCATATAAAACAGCTGAACTTGTTAGTATGTTAAGAAAGCAAGATGCAAATGTATTTGTATCAATGACAGAAAACGCAAAAAAATTTATAAATCCAATAACTTTTGAAACACTTACAAACAATAAATGTTTGGTAGATACTTTTGATAGAAATTTTGAATTTAAAACCGAACATATTTCTATTGCCAAACAAGTAGATTTAGTAGTTATAGCACCAGCAACAGCTAATGTTATAGGTAAAATTGCAAATGGATTAGCTGATGCTATGCTTACAACAACTATAATGGCTTGTAAATGTAAAAAGCTAATTGCTCCTGCAATGAATACAGCGATGTATGAAAATCCTATTGTGCAAGAAAATATAGAAAAATTAAAACATTTTGGATATGAGATAATAGAACCAAATGAAGGAATACTTGCTTGTGGTGATTCAGGAAAAGGAAAAATGGAAGAGCCAGAAGCGATTTTAGAATATATTTTTAAAGAAATTGCTTATGAAAAAGATTTATTAGGCAAAAAGGTTTTAGTAACAGCAGGACCAACAATAGAAAAAATAGATTCTGTGAGATATTTAACTAACCATTCAACAGGAAAAATGGGGTATGCTTTGGCTAAAATGGCTATGCTAAGAGGAGCTGAGGTAACTTTAATTTCTGGAAAAACTAATCTTAAACCACCAAAGTTTGTAAAATGTATAAATGTAATTTCAGCAAAAGATATGTTTGATGAAGTAAAGGCAAATTTTAAAGAACAAGATATAATTATAAAATCAGCTGCGGTTGCTGATTTTAGAGCAAAAGAAATATTTGATGGAAAAATGAAAAAGAAAGATAGCAAATTAACATTAGAACTAGAAAAAACAGATGATATATTAAAATATATTGGAGAACATAAAACTAATCAATTTGTTTGTGGATTTTCTATGGAAACGGATAATATGCTTGAAAATTCAAAAGAAAAATTAGTTAATAAAAATTTAGATATGATAATAGCGAACAATTTAAGACAAGAAGGAGCTGGTTTTGCAGGAGACACTAATATAGTTACAATAATTAGTAAAAATGATATAAAACAGTTAGAAATGCTAAGTAAGGAAATAGTTGCAAATAAGATTATTGATGCTGTTTTGAAAAACATGTAATATGTAAAAAGGAAAATAGAGTATGGAAAATAATAAAATTAGAATTACTGGTGCAAAAGAAAATAATTTAAAAAATATTTCATTAGATATAGAAAAGCATAAAATTAATGTAGTAACCGGGGTATCTGGAAGTGGAAAATCTTCGCTAATTTTTGATTGTGTATATGCAATGGCACAGTCTGCTTTTTATGAAACATTGTCAACATATATTGTAAAAAATTTACCAAAAATAAATAGACCTAATGTAGAAAGTATTTCTAATTTATCACCATGTGTACTTATTGAACAGAGAAAATTAGGACAAAATCCAAGAAGTACAGTTGGAACTTATACAGAAATTTATACATATTTGAGATTATTATATTCAAGAATAGGTACACCAATTTATGATAGTGCATATTTTTCATTTAATAATGCAAAAGGAGCTTGTACAAATTGTGGAGGCTTAGGTGTAGAATTAAAAGTTGATTTAAACAAATTAATTGATTTTGATAAATCATTAAATGAAGGTGCTATAAAACATAGAACTTGGAAAGTTGGATCTCGATATTATCATATTCAAAATGCAATTAACTATTTTGATATGGATAAAAAATTAAGAGATTATTCAGAAGAAGAATTAGATAAGTTATTATATTCACCAGCAATGACATATAGAACTAAAAGTCAAGGTTTTGTTGAGAATTTTTCTTATGAAGGAATAATAAGTAGAATTTTAAAGAGACAAACTGATTCTAGGGGATTGAAAATAAATGATTATGATAAAGAATTTTTTTCACAAATGGAATGTACAGAGTGTCAAGGTTCAAGACTAAATAAACAAGCAAGAGAAGTTTTAGTAAATAATAAGAGTTTAGTTGATATTTTAAGTATGGAACTAAATGATGTATATGAGTTTATATCAAATATTAATGATGTAGTTGTAGATGATATAATAAATAAAATGAAAAAAGATATCAAATTTTTGATTGATTTAGGAATTGGATATTTAACTTTAAACAGAGGAATTAATACTTTATCAAATGGAGAATCTCAAAAATTAAAGTTAGCTAAAAGTATGGGAAATACCTTAAATGAGTTGATTTATATTATGGATGAGCCAACCCAAGGTTTTCATGCAAGAGATGTAAATAAAATAATATCAGCAGTTAAAAATATTGTAAGTAATAACAATACAGCTATTGTAGTAGAACATAATAGAAAATTTATTGAAAATGCTGATAATGTAATTGATATCGGTCCAAATTCTGGTGCAGATGGCGGAGAGTTGATATATAATGGTAATTATAAAGGTTTATTAGAGAATAAGAATTCTGTCACTGGACAATATTTGAAAGTAAAGAAAAAACTAAATGAAGAAGAAAAAGAAATAAAAAAATATTATGAATTGAAAAATATTAGTATTAACAATATAAAAAATTTAGATGTCAAAATTCCTGAAAATTTATTAACTTGTATAACAGGAGTATCTGGTAGTGGAAAATCATCATTAATAAGATATTTAATAAATAAAGATAAATCAATTATAAAAGTTGGTAGAGAGAATGTTGGAATAAATAGTAGAAGTACAGTAGCAACTTATACCAAAGTATTTGATATAATAAGATCTTTATTTGCAATGGAAAATAATAGAAAGCCAGGAGAATTTAGTTTCAATTCTAGTGGAGCTTGTTCTAAATGTGGTGGCTCAGGAATTATCAAATTAGATATGCATTTTTTAGGAGATGTAAAACAAGTTTGTGAAGAATGTCATGGAAAAAGATATAAAAAAGAAATTTTACAATATAAATTAAGAGGAAAAAATATTAATGACATACTTGAAATGACTGTTGATGAAGCAAAAATATTCTTTGAAGATGATAAAGAAATAAATAACAAACTTACTATAATGAAAGAAGTGGGTTTGGGATATTTGAAGTTAGGGCAAACATTAGATACTTTATCAGGAGGAGAAGTTCAAAGAGTTAATATGTCAAGTTTCTTAAATAAAAGGGGAAATATATATGTTTTTGATGAACCAACCCAAGGTTTGCATTTAAAAGATATAGAAGAATTGAAAAAAGTAATGAGAAAAATGATAGACAGAGGAAACACGATAATAGTTATTGAACATAATTTAGATTTTATTATGGATGCAGATTATATTATAGATATAGGACCAGGTGCTGGTAAAAATGGTGGTGAAATTGTATTTGAAGGATATCCAAAAAATATATTAAAAGCAAATACATATACAGCTAAATCAATAAAAGATTATATAGAAAGTTAAAAAAGGTGAAAGATGAATATAGGAATTGATATCGATAACACAATAACAGATACATTACCAATATTAAAAAGATATTGTAAAAAATATAATGATGAAGAAGTAAAAAGAAATTTAGTAATGCATGACGAAGGTTTTGCGAGTTACAATTTGTTTGATTGGACAAAAGAAGAAAATATGGATTTTTGTATAAAATATTTAGAAGAGGTTGTTTTGCAAGCAAATTTAAAAGAAAATGCAAAAGAAGTGATTAAGAAATTAAAAGATGAAGGTCATACTATAAATGTTATTTCTTCAAGAGTGGCACCAATGTTTAAAACACCTTATGAAACAACAGAAAAATATTTAAAAAAACATGGTATAAAATATGACAATTTATTAGTAGGAAGCATCAATAAAAAGCAAATTTGCATTGAAAATAAAATAGATGTTATGATGGAAGATGAACCACATTACATAGAAGAGTTAAGTGAGACTATTCCAGTTATAGTGTTTGATTATGAATTTAATAAAATTTGTAATGGAAAAAATATAATTAGAGTAAATAATTGGAACGAAATATATGATATTATAGAAAATTTGAAAAATAATAATGATACAGTATGTAATAATGGATTTTGTAAAGTATAAAATTTTAAGGAGAAAGGGATTGTATAATGAAAAACTTAAAAGTTTCTTTGGTTCAAATGGATTCAACAGAAAATCGAGATGAGAATGAAGAAAAGGCTATAATGTTTTTAACACAAGCTATGAAAGAAAATCCAGACATTATTTGTTTATCAGAAAAATTCTTAGCATGGGGAAAAGATCGTAAAAATGGAATCATTACTATTGATGAATTGGAAAAATATTTAAAATTTGCCAAAGAGAATAATGTAAATTTAATTTTAGGAAGTGTAGCATTAAAAAGTAATGTTGAAAATAAAACTACTAATACGAGTTTTGTTATAAATAGAAATGGTGAAATTGTAAAAAGATATGATAAAAAATATATGTATAAGGTAAATAGGAAAGATTTGCAAATTGATGAGTTTGAAAGAACTATTCCAGGTAATGATTTAGGAATAGTTGAATTAGATGGAGTAAAAATAGGCATAGGAATATGTTTTGATATTAGATTTCCTGAATATTTTAGAGAATTAATAAAAAATGGTGTTCAAATTATATTTTTACCTTCACATTTTAGAAAAAGTACAGGCGAAAAAGCATGGGAATTTTTGACTGTTGCTAGGGCGATAGAAAATCAAGTTTATTTTTGTGCTTGTAACCAAACAGGAGAAGATATTTGTGGAAAAACTAGAATAGTTTCATATGATGGCAATGTTTTAAAACAAATAGATGAACAAGAAGGAATAATTACAGTAAATTTAGATTTAGAAGCACAAGAAAATTTTAGAAAAGAATTTCCAGTTATAGAACAAATTTAAAAAAATGTAAAGAAAAATAAGACTCTTTCATAAAATATATTAAGAAATATATGAAGGAGTTTTTTTTATGGCAAAAATATTAGTATATAATAACAATGTTAACAGAATGGAGACATACTATCGTGGACTTTCAGAGGCGATGCCATATAATTCTAATAGAACTCTTACTGTTAGAGAATTTAGTGGAAGTAGTAATAGCAATATTTTATGGACAGATGTTAGAACTATGGAATCTTGGAATAGTTTGAGATATTTATATGGAAGAGGTATTTATGTAGGTTTTGCATTTAAAAGATGTTGGCAAGGTGGACATTCTAACTTGTCGCAACATTATGCGCGGAACAGCTTTTGATGCGGCACAAACATCAACTGTGAGTCAAAGAGCAATTATTAGAAATTTAGCAAACCAAGTATGGGTATATGTTGAGCCAGCTTATTTGACACCTACTTGGGTACATTTTGATGATAGATGGGTTGCTTCTGGATATCCTACAACCAGAAGAGGAAGTAAAGGAATTTATGTATGTGTAGCCCAAGATGCACTTACAACATTAGGATATAATACAGGAGGATTAGATGGGGTATTTGGTGCAAGTACAGAAAATGCAGTAAGACAGTATCAAAGGAATAAAGGCTTATCAGCAGATGGGATAATTGGAGTTATAACTTGGAGAAATTTAATGTCAGATGTTGTAGGAAAAGGAGCGACAGATACAACAATAAATTGATATAAAGATTATATATGAAAAATATTTGACTTTTAGAAATAGTTGTATTATATTATAAATGATATTAAAATATAATAATTAAATGGAGAAAAAGATGATTGATTTTACAAACAAAACACTTATTAAATTAAAACCTATGGAACTTAAAGAAGGAGAAGAAACTATTAGTACATTATTGATACCAGATGAAAAAGTAACTTTTGCATTTGTATCTATGAGAGATAAATTAATTTTTACAGATAAAAGAATTGTTTCTGTAAATGTTCAAGGAATAACTGGTAAAAAAATAGATTATACATCAATTCCTTATTCAAAAATTCAAGTATTTTCAATAGAAACAGCTGGTACTTTTGATTTAGACTCAGAACTTGATGTAACTATAAGTGGTTTAGGAACTGTTAGGTTTGAATTATCTGCTCAAACAGATGTTAAAGAATTAGGAACATTTTTATCAGTTCAAATATTATAATATTATAAGTGCACCAAATAAAAAAAGGTGCATTTTTTATTTGATAAAAATTGTATGGTGTGTTATAATGAATGCAAAATTGGAGGCAAAAATGTTAAAATATTTTGATACAATTAGTGAAGAATTAAATACATATTTTCATATATTATCACCAGAAATTCCAGAATTTATATATGATTATGTTGAAGCACCAGAAATGAGAAGACTTGGCGGAATAGGCATTTCTTGTGGAACAGATTATTCAAAGCTTTTTAATAATAGAATTTTTTATACAAGACTTGATCATAGTGTTGGAGTAAGCCTAATAATTTGGAATTTTACAAAGAGTAAAAAACAAGCCTTGGCAGGTTTGTTTCATGATATTGCTAATCCAGCATTTAGCCATTGTATAGACTTTTTTCATGGTGATTATGAAAAGCAAGAAAGCACAGAAGAGCCGACAACTCAAATTATTGCGAATTCTACATATATAATGGAAAGATTAAAAAGAGATAATATTACTCTTGATGAAGTGAAAGATTATAAACTATATCCTATTGCAGATAATGAAACTCCAAGAGTTTCTGCTGATAGATTGGAATATACTTTTTCAAATGGTTTTTCTATGAAAGATATTTGGAAAGAAGGAGATATTAAAAAAATATATAATAATATTTCAATATTAAAAAATGAAGATGGAATAGAAGAAATTGGTTTTAAAAATTTAGATATTGCTGAATATTTTGTGAATAATATTAAAGTTTTATGGTTTGAATGGATTAGCCATAAAGATAGATTTCTAATGCAAGCAATAGCAGATATTTTAAAGTTAATGGTAGAAGAAAATTTACTTACAGAAAACGATTTTTACAAATATAGTGAATATGAGATTCTAGATAAAGCAAAAAAATGCGGAATAGCAAGAATTGAAAATGCAGTAAATAATTTTCAAAATGCAACAGAAGTATTCGAATCTAATATTCCAAAAGAAGGAGTATATAATATAAATTGTGTTGGAAAACATAGATACATTGATCCATTAGTTGAAAAAGACAATACAGTTTATCGATTATCAGAGTTATCATCTAAAATTAATAATAATATTGAGCAATATTTAGCGTATGATATGTCAAAATATATTTATTCTAATTTTGACATTTAAAAGAGGTGGCTTATGGATATTGAAAGTATGATGAATCGGAGAAAAAGGTGAAATTTTAGCTTTTCTATCATCTTATTTGCCTATGACTTTTTCAAATGTAAATAGCAATATACCAAAAATAAAAGGTAAAGAAATTGATGAATTAGTTGCAAAAGATACAATTGAACATATAAATCCAGTATGTGTAAAAGCTTGTAAAAGTTTGAAAAGTAAAAATATATACGTTTTAGCTACTGTAAATATGAAGAAAGATTTGTATTTAATTTTGGACAAGTTAAGCAAAGAAAATATGCAAATTTTTAAAGACAAATGTAAAGAGAATTCAGATATTTATTGCTTTAATCTTGGAAAAGAAAAATATATTGGAATTAAAGTAGCCAATTATTTAGAAAAAGAAAATATTGAGGCAGAACTTGAAAAAATAGTAGAAGGTTTTAAAATGCAAGATATTCAAAGAGGATACTTGACAGAAAAGACTTTTTTGATGAATATTTGTAATTGTGAAAAAGTGGAGGGTCTTACAGAATACAAAAAACAAGATGTACGAGTCGTTTTTGATATAAAAAAAATGAATAAAAGTTTTAAAGAATATTTAAAAGATTCTGGATATGAAAAATTTTACATTCCAGAAGAACATAGAATTTATTTAAATGAGTATTATTACAATGCACATCAAAATTATATGAAATATAAAATAGAGTTAAATTAAAAGTACTTTGTTTTACAAAATGTAAAACAAAGTACTTTTTAAAATATTAAGAAATCCTTAACTTTTCATTGAAAAAAGTCGAAAAATCCTATATAATGTAGATAATTTATTTGAAAGGTAATAATAACAAATGATTTTTTCGACATATTCATTTATTTTAATATTTTTGCCAATAGTTTTTAGTGTTTATTTTATATTAAATAAATTTAAACAGCATACAATAGCAAAAATTTGGCTTATTATATCATCTTTATATTTTTATGCTCAGGGTAGTAGCAAATTTTTCCCTTTCTTTTTAGGAAGTATTTTTGGAAATTATTGTGTTGGAACTGCACTAGGTAAACTTACTGAAAAACAAGATAAGAAGCAATCTAAATTATTGCTTTTGATTGGAATTCTAGCCAATGTAGTGTTATTGGGTTATTATAAATATACAGATTTCTTTATAGAAAATATTAATTTCTTGACAGGAGCAAATTTTGCACTTAAAAATATTGTTTTACCAATAGGAATTTCATTCTTTACATTCCAGTTAATTGCATTTTTGGTAGATTCATATAGAGGGGAAACAAAGGATTATAATATTATAGACTATTTGTTATTTATAACATTTTTCCCACAATTGATTGTTGGACCGATAGTTCATCATAAAGAAATGGTTTCACAATTTGAAGATGAAAAAAATTTAAAATTAAATTGGGATAATATAGCACTTGGTATTTTTGTTTTTGCAATAGGATGTGCAAAGAAAATGCTTATTGCAGATGTATTAACAACTAGTGCACAAAGCTTTTTCGGAAGTACAGATGGATTTACATTCTTAAATACATGGTTTTATTCATTAGAATATACAATATCATATTATTTTGATTTATCAGGATATGCAGATATGGCAATAGGTTTAGGGCTTATGTTTAACATAGTTATACCACAAAACTTTAATTCACCATATAAAGCAACAAACTTTCAAGAGTATTGGCAACGCTGGCATATGACACTTTCAAGATTTTTAAGTACATATATTTTTAGAAGTGTATATAAAAAAGGAAACAAATGGAGAAATTATTATGTAGCAACAATGGTGACTTTCTTTGTTTCAGGATTTTGGCATGGAGCAGGTTGGAACTTTATTGTATGGGGAATTGTTAATGGAATTTTAGTTTGTATTGCATCATATAGAAATAGAAAAGGCAAGAAAGATCCATATTTATTAGCTTTTATAATTAATTTTATTTTAGTAATTTTAACAAGAGTTTTATTTGTATCTGAAAGCTTTACATATGCTTGGGAAGTATATAAAGGAATGTTTAATTTTGAAAGTCTAGCCAATACAGACTTTATAGCATTTTGGCATAACAACATGAAAGAAATTATAGTAACTGTACTTGGTATGGGAATTTGCTTTTTTGCTCCAAATACTAGTCAAATATGTGAAAAGTTTAAAACTAATTTACCATATTTATTATATGCAACGTTACTTTTAGGAATATGTTTAATAACAATGGACAAAGTAGTAAACTTTTTATATTTTCAATTTTAAGGAGGGCAAAGTATGACAGCAAAAAGATGGACAATTTCATTTGCAATAATAATTATTATTGTACTTACAGGAATAGCAGTTTTAAATTTAGTAGTTGATCCTTATGGATATTTTGATGGAATAGATGGTGTCAATAAGAATATACATGATAATAGTTATATAAGAGTATTTAAGGCAAATCATATAAAGAAATATGGAAATAATTATGATGCTTATTTGATTGGTGGTTCAAAAGGTGGATGTTATACATCAGATAAATTAAAAGAATTAGATGGTTATAATTATTTTAATACTTTTATAACATGTGGAAACTTTCAAGAATATTATATTTTTGCAAAATATATTGTAGAGCAAACAGATGCTAAGAAAATAATTTTAAATTTAAGTGGATTTGAGTGTTTGTTTGATGTAAGAACAGGCTTAAAACAAGAAACACCAGCTATTTTAACAGATAAGAGTGAGATGGCAGAATTTATAAGCTTTTTATTTAAAAATCCAAAGCTTAGTATAGACGAAATTAGACATTCTACTGCAACAGATAGACAAAATGAAGATGGTAGTAGAAATCTAGCAAGCTATTATGAAAAGCGCAGTAAAGATCCAGAAAAATATGTTAATGAAAAAGTTATTTATGATTTAGATAAAGATATGAAATTATTGTTTGAAAAAGCTTCAACAAGAACTTTCTCATCTTTTCCAAATGATATAAACTATTTAAGAAAAATTGTACAATTATGCAAAGAAAATAATGTAGAATTGTTAGTATTAAATAGTCCAACTCCACTTACTTCAAGGCAGGATTATGAAAGTGAGGTATATTGGAACTTTTTAGCACAAGTAGCACAAGTTACAGATTTTTGGGATTTTACAAGTTACAATGATATAAATTTGAATCCATATAATTTTTATGATGATGCACATGCTTTTTATGAAGTAAATAATTTTGTTATTGATACAATAAATGGAAAAGCTTCTTATGAAGGTTTTGGGAAATACATTACCAAAGATAATGTATATGATTATTTGCAAGAAAGAAGAAAAGACTTTTATGAATTACAGAAAGAATACGAAGAAACTGGAACAATTAAGTTAGGTGGTTACGAAGATTTAAGTAATTTAGTAAAAAAAGGAGAATAGAATATGAGTGATAAACAGTTTTCTATTGGTGTAAAAATAAGTATAGCCGTTGCAATTGTATTGCTAATAATTATAGGAATTTTGGCAGTAACAACATTAAGAAAAAAAGACAATTCTTCATCTATTTTAGAAGATGTATCAAATTCTGACAATGTCATAAGTGAGGCAGCATCTGAGGAATTAAAACAATATTTAGGTGTATATGGAATTTTAGTACAAGAAGAAAATCCAACAATAACACAAAATATTGAAACTGTTATGTCATTTTTGAATACTATCTTTTGGTATGAACCTATAACAGTTGGTGAAAATTCAATGCTTGGATATGATAAAGACATTTCTCAAAATGTTGCACTTGAACTTTTAGGTAATAAAGAACTTCCAACAAGTGAGGAATTAATTTTAGATAATGAAAATAATGTATATAGATATGTTGATGGTGGAGAGTTTATAGGTGGAGAATGTGTAGAAATTGAGCATGTTACTCAAAAAAATAATGTTTATGAAATAAAATACAAATGTGTTTTTCCAAGTGATACAGAAGCTTATGAAATAGCAGAAGGACAAGAAGTAAAATTAAATACATATAATATAAACATAAAATTAGAAGAAAACGAAGAGTATAGTTATTCAAAATATTGTTTAAAAGATATTGAACTTATATCAAAAGATATAGTAAAATATAACTAGTAAATGAAATAGGGGAAAATAGATGAGTAAATATAAAAGAGTAGCTATAATAGGAGCACCAGGTTCTGGGAAAACTACTTTGGCGATAGAGCTAAAAGATGTATATAATTTACCAGTTGTATTTTTAGATTCATTTTATCAATTGCCTAATTGGGTTATGAGAGATCCAGAAGAAAGAGATAAAATGATATTAGAAGAAACTAAAAAAGAAGAATGGATTATAGATGGAACGTTTATTGATACATTAGAAGAAAGAGTTAAAGTAGCAGATTTAGTCATCTTTTTAGACTTTTCTACTATGGTACAGTTAAAAGGAATTTTTAAAAGATTTTTTAGCAATTTAGGAAAAGACAAAATTGATATGCCGGGTTGTAGAGAAAGGTTAAATCCAAGTTTTATAGGATATGTGGCAACATATAATAAAAGGAGAAGAAAATTCTTGATTGATATTTTGGAAAAGTACGATCAAAATAAAATTTTGCAGTTTAAAACTAGGCAAGAATTATTAAAATGGTTAGAAAATGAAAAATAAAGTAAAAGATGGCTCACAGCCATCTTTTTTTGGGGATTAAATTATGAATATGATTTATATATTCTATGTGATTATAATATTATAGCTTCCTTAAAATAACCTTAAAAATTAATTAAGATTGTAATTATTCATATTTTCTTATTAACATTTTGAAATTTTTGTGATAGTATATAAGGAATATGAGGTAATAGATGGAAAAAGAAAAAATAAAGAAAACAAGAAAAATTATATTTTTTATATTATTAATAATATTTATTGGAGTAATAATAAAATTATTTCCATTATTTATGGATTTGTCAACAAGAGAAGGTAGAGAAAATTTTGGTGCTAATATTAAAAGCTTAGGAATTATGGGAGCTGTGCAAATTATATTATTAGAAGTTTGCAAAGCTGTTGTTGTATTTTTGCCAGCAGAACCAATTGAATTACTTTCTGGAATGTGTTTTGGACCTATCCTAGGTACAATAATTATTTATTGTGGAGTTATCATTAGTACTTTGGCTATATATTTTGCTGTAAAAAAATATGGTATAGCATTAGTGGAAGATATTGTTCCAGAAGATAAATTTCAAAAGATTACAGAGTTAATTAAAAATAATAGTGAAAAGGTAGAAGTAATATTATTTATTTTATATTTTTTACCATTAGTTCCAAAAGACTTTTTAACTTATGTAGGAAGTTTACTTCCAATAGGATTAAAAAAATTTTTATTTATAACATTGTTTGCAAGATTTCCTGCAATAATTTCATCATCTATTGTTGGTGATAGTATTTTAGAAGGAGATTTGAAAACTATAATTTTAGCGTATGCAATTACATATCTAATTTCATTCTCATTTGCCTATTTATATAATAAAAAATTTAAAAAATCAATTAGAAAACAAAGAAAAATAGAAAAAGAAAGAGCTAATTAAAAGATCCAATTATATAAATTGGATCTTTTAATTTATTTAATTATATTTAAAAATTCTTCGGAAGCATATCTACAAACACTAGCACTTACAGCTAAGAACATAGCTGGATTAGATTGTGATTCTGTTTCATAATTTTCAGACAATTTTAATATTTTTTGAATACATTCTGAATGTAATTTACTATATTCATTTAATAATTCTTCGATAGAAGAGTTCTTTAATTTTTCATCTATTAAAATTTTAATATTAGGAATTGGCATAACTTGTTTTAAACTGCAAATAATAATAAGATAAGCGATATGTGTTTTTGAATATTTCTTTTTTTGAGGGGGAGGCATAATTCCCAATTTAACATAATTGTTTATCATAGATGGTGTAATTAATTTATCCTTTTTTGATGCATTTAGATATTTTTCCATTAAACCAATTACTTGATCCATATATAAGTCTAATTCTGGAAGTTCATTCCATAATGGAATTTTACGAGCATTTAGAACTTCTGTTAAATTTTTTTCCATATATTTCTCCTTTTTATGACTGACTGTTCGAATCAATATTATTTTTTTTAATTTCATATATAATATAACATATATCGAGTAAAATATCAAGATTACTTGACTTTGTATCTAAATTTATATATAATAGTTTTGAAAACTAGATTAGGAGGTTCTATGAAAAAAGACGAATACTTTTTTACATATCCTGAATTTAATAATATAAGAGAGATAATGCTAGATGCTTTAAATAAATACTCAAATGAAACAGCATTTATTTTAAAAGATAAAGATAAAAATTTATATAATGTAAGTTATGAAGAATTTTTTTACGAAGTGAAAAAATTTTCTACTGCATTATTTAATTTAGGTTTAGCAAATAAAAGAATTGCAATAGTAGGAAACAATTCTTATTTATGGGCTTTGAGTTATGTAACAATTCTTATGAGTAATATGGTGGCAGTTCCATTAGATAAAGGACTTGAAATAGGCGAGCTTGAAGATTCTTTGATTAGAAGTGAAGCAGAAGTAATTATTTTTGATAATAAGCATGAAGAACTTATAAAAAAAATAAAAGAAAGTGGAAAAACAAACTTAAAATTTTTTATATCTGATAGCGATAATAAAGAATTTTTAAATATAGAAAATTTAAAAAGTGAAGGAAAAACATTACTAGATAAAGGAGATAAAACTTTTGAAAAAGTAGAAGTTGATAGTGATAAGATGTCAATATTGTTATTTACTTCTGGTACTACATCAAAATCAAAAGCAGTAATGTTATCACAAAGAAATATTGCTGCTAATATAGTAGCAATGCATGCTACGGAAGATTTTAGAAAAACAGATGTTAATTTAGCATTTTTACCATTTCATCATACTTTTGGTTCAACAGCTTTACTAGTATTACTTTCATCAGGAGCAGCGAATGCTTTTCCAGATGGACTTAGATATGTTGCACAAAATTTGAAAGAATATAAAGTAACATTTTTTATAGGCGTACCACTTTTAATAGAATCTATCTATAAGAAATTACAAAAAGAAATTGAAAAACAAGGAAAAACTAAAATCATATATGTTGCTAGAAAAGTAACTAATATTTTAGATAAAGTGGGAATACACATAAAAAGAAAAGTGTTTAAAGAAATTATACAAAATTTAGGAAACCTTAGATTTATCATTAGTGGCGCAGCACCATTAGATAGAGATGTTACTCAATTCTTTAATGAAATAGGAATAAGAACTCTTCAAGGTTATGGTTTAACAGAGACTTCTCCTGTTGTTGCAGCTGAAAATTTTAAATATGTAAAATATGGTTCAGTAGGTTTTCCAATGAAAGATGTGTTTGTTGAAATTGTCAATAAAGATGAAAAAGGAATTGGAGAAATTAGAGTTAAAGGGCAAAATGTAATGCTTGGATATTATAAAAATGAAAAAGCTACAAATGATGTATTAAAAGATGGCTGGTATTATACTGGTGATTATGGATATATGGATAAGGAAGGTTATCTTTTTATTACTGGCAGAAAGAAAAATATGATAGTCTTGAAAAATGGCAAAAAGATTTTTCCAGAAGAATTAGAAGAGTTACTAAATAAGATAGATTTAGTTAAAGAATCAATGGTATTTGGTATGCCAAAAGGCGATGATGTAGTTGTTTCTGTTAAAGTTCAATATGATGAAGAAATAGCGAAAGAAAAATATAATAATAAATCTATTGAGGAACTTCAAAGTATTGTATGGGAAAAAATAAAAGAAGTTAATAAAACACTTCCAACATACAAATATGTTAAACATTTATTAATTACAAAAGATGATTTTATTAAAACGACAACAGCTAAAATAAAAAGATTTGAAGAGTTTAATAAAATAATGGCTAATCAACATTAAAAAACGAAGTAAGTAGTACAATTTTGCTACTTACTTTTTATATGTTTTAAAACTACTTTTCTTACAAAATTTTCACAGTTTGTTCGCTTTTAAAACAATTATGTATGATATATAATGTATAAAAGTATAAGAAAGGAAAATATTATATAAAAGAATAATGAAATATATTAAAAGAATTTTTGCAATACTTATATTAACAGTTTCTATAATAGTTGGAATAGTTTTTTATCAAGGATACGATTTATATAAAAATGCAATATCAAAATTATCAATAGAGCAAATGGTTAAAGATATTAGAAATCAAGAAAATTTTTGCACAATAGATGAATTACCAGATGATTATATTAATGCTGTTATTGCAGTTGAAGATAGGAGATTTTATAAACATAATGGAATAGATATTATTTCTATTGGTAGAGCAGTAGTTACAGATATTAAAGAAATGGCTTTTGTTGAAGGTGGAAGTACAATTACTCAGCAAATTGCAAAAAATAATTTATTTACACAAGAAAAAAAGGCAACAAGAAAAATAGCAGAAATATTTGCTGCAAGAGATTTAGAAAAATATTGTACAAAAGATGAAATATTTGAATTATATGTTAATACATCATATTTTGGAGATGGATATTATTGTGTAAAAGATGCTTCAAATGGATATTTTGATAAAGATCCAAAAGATATGGATTTATATGAAAGTACATTACTTGCGGGAATTCCAAATGCACCATCTGTATATGCTCCAACTAAAAATCCAGATTTGGCAAAACAAAGACAAGCACAAGTTATAGATAAGATGATAAGTAATGGATATTTAACAGAAGAAAAAGCAAAGGAAATTATTGAAGTTGACAAATAAGTAGAAAATTACATATAATACAAATAAAAAGGAGCGCACAAATGAGTAAAAAAAGAATATTTATAGGAATATTAATTGCTTTATTACTTATCGCAGGTATAGCAGTAAATATTATAGCAATGCAAGGAAGAAAAGAAATTGAGGAAAATAATAAAGTTTCCACAAATGTTGTAAAAGATGTGAATAACAATACTGAAAATAGAGTGCCAAATACTACATTAGCAGATATTGCAAATGTTATTTTAGAGGATGAATTAGAACTTGGTGGAGATAAGTATAATCCAGCAGATGTGCAAGATAAAGATGGAAATACAGTAACTCTTGAAACAGAAGAAAACAAACCAATGGTTATTTTGTTTTGGAACGATACAGAAGAAGGAGCTATTGACGCTTTAAAAGTTTTACAAGATAATACAGAAAAATATGGTGATAAGATAACTTTTTCAGCAGTTGCAGTAGTAGATAATTCAGAAGAAGCTAAACAAAATATAGAAAATATTATTTCAGAAAATGGGATAACAATTCCACTTGCATACGATACAATAGATGCTTCATTAAGTACTGCAAATAATGTAAGCAAAATACCTAGCGCAGTTATTATAAATAAAAAAGGAGAAATAATAAACACTGTTACAAACGATATAAATCAAGATGTAATTGAAGCAAATTTAGATATAGTAACTGAAAATTATTAATTTTTATAATATGAAAAATAAATTGAAAATATTGTAGTACAAAAATCTGTTATAGATATAAGCCATAGTAGCTTAGAAAAATCTACAATCCTCATGAAGGTAAATGTTAAAATAATAGGAAAAATATATTTTAAAGCAATTAAGAAAATTAATTGCTTTTTTTGTGCAAAACATTTATGAAGACTTACAAAAAAAAGACTAAGCAAAGGAGAAAACATAAATAGATATTTATATAAATATATGATGTAATTAGAAATACCAGATGATATTCTTAAAAAAGATAATATTTGTGTTCCAAATGCAAAGAAAGCCAAAGAGCATAAAATAGTCCAGATAGAAGAAAATATGAAATATTTTTTCCTATCTTTTTGCATATAAAGCAAAATTACAGATGGAATAGATATTATAAAAGAAATTACAAATAGAATAATGCTACTATTTAATTGGGCAAAAAAATCAAAATGATATAAAATAAAATATAGAAAAGTATAAAAAAATACATTACAAAGGCTGAAAAAAGCAAGTTCCATAATCAATTCCTTTCAAATAAAGTAAGTTGTTTGATGTTATTTTGTAAAAACATTATATACTATATAAAAAATTTTTTCAAAAATTTTAAAAAAAGACTTGCAAAATAGATTTTTATATATTACAATTTAAGTGAAGTGGAGAGAAGTGGTATAAAGTGGTAGAAAAAGGAAGAGAGGTCCTAAATGTTAATTGGTGAATATGAACACTCTCTTGATACCAAAGGAAGGCTTATAATGCCTGCCAAATTAAGAGAGAGTATAGGTGAAAAATTCATAGTAACAAAAGGGTTAGATGGTTGTTTGTTTGCCTTCTCTTTATCAGAGTGGTCAAATTTTGAACAAAAACTAAGAACACTTCCAATTTCTAACAAAGATGCCAGAGCCTTTTCAAGATTTTTCTTCGCAGGAGCAATCGAATGCGAAATAGATAAACAAGGAAGATTCCTTATTTCAAGCAATTTAAGAGAATTTGCTAATTTTATAAAAGATGTTGTTATTGTTGGTATGGATTCTCGAATTGAAATTTGGAGTAAAGAAAAATGGCAACAGTGTGATAGCGACATTTCAGCAGATGAAATTGCTGAAAAAATGGAAATGCTTGGTATATAACTTGCTAAAGTTTATATAAATACCTAGGACAAAAGTTTTAAGATACAAAAGATTAAAAAACACAAAAGAAAAAATTTTTAAAGAGTACAAAAGAAAAAACTATAAGTTTATATTCAAAAGAAAATTTATAAGTTACAAAAGCTAAAAATGTTATAATACAAAAGATTTTTGAAAACAAAAGATAAGTAAACAAAAAGATTTAGAGGCAGTTGGTATATCTTTACCAACTGCTTTTAAATAAGATGAGCAAATTTAAAGAGGACAAAATGGAATTTAAACATAAATCAGTATTATTACAGGAAACTATTTCTGGCTTAAATATACAACCAGATGGAATATATGTAGATGGCACAATGGGTGGAGCTGGTCATAGTAAAGAAATTGCAAAAAAAATATCAGATAAAGGGCTTCTTATAGGAATTGATAGAGATGAAGAGGCTATTTGTGTTGCAAAAGACAGATTAAAAGAGTTCTCAAATGTAAAATTTGTGCATGATAATCATGATAATATTTTAAAAATTTTAGATAACTTAAATTTGACAGGTGTTGATGGAATACTGCTAGATTTAGGTGTTTCTTCATATCAATTAGATGAAAGAAATAGAGGTTTTAGTTATATGGGAGAAGCCAATCTAGATATGAGAATGGATCAATCTCAAAAATTGACAGCTAAAACCGTAGTTAATCAATATTCAGAAGAAGAAATTAGTAAGATTTTATGGGAATATGGAGAAGAAAAATTTTCTAGAAGAATTGCAAGAAATATTTGTGAATATAGAAAAAATAAAGAAATTGAAACTACAATGGAATTAGTTCAAATTATAGAAAAATCTGTACCACGAACTAATGATGGACATCCAGCTAAACGAACTTTTCAAGCAATTAGAATAGAAGTAAATGATGAAATAAAACCTTTATATAATACAGTAAAAGATTGTATTCAAGCTTTAAATCCAGGTGGAAGATTATGTATAATAACTTTCCATTCATTAGAAGATAGAGCTGTTAAGAATGCATATATTGAAGCTTCTGGAAATTGTACATGTCCACCAGGACTTCCTTATTGTGTATGTGGTGCTAAATCTTATGGAAAAATTGTAACAAGAAAACCAATTCTTCCTACCAAAGAAGAGCTTAATGAAAATACAAGAAGCAGAAGTGCAAAGCTTAGAATTTTTGAAAAACAGTAATATAAGTATATGAATTTTTTGAAAGGAGGTAAATAATATGGCAAATAGAGCTTATCAATATGAAACCAGTCCTAGAAAATATGAACAAGAATATGATAATAGGCCAAGAAAAAGTAAAAAGCAAAAAAGTAAAAATATTCAAAAAACTCAAAAAGTAAAAAATGCACAAAAAGGAAAACAAGAAAAGAAAAGACAAAAAATAGAAGCTTTTAAATTAAGAGTGACTATTACATTTAATGTTTTAATATTTCTAGCAATTATATTTGCTGTTATTTACCGAAACGCTTTAATTACTCAATCTTTTTCAGAAATACAAGGATTGAAGGCAAAAGTAAGTGAATTTCAAAAGGAAAATGATCAGCTAGAAATAAGTATTCAAAATAGTTTGAATTTAAGTACAATAGAACAAACAGCAAAAGAATTGTTGGGAATGCAAAAATTAACTAACAAGCAAACTATATATTTAACATTACCTAAGAAAGATTATGTTGAACCAAGTACAGAAGAAGTTGTTATAGAAGAAAATACAGGAATAATGCAAAATATTATAGATTTTATTACTAATATATTTTAAAGACTAAAAATTTATATGAAGTTTTTAGTCTTTTTTATTTTTCTAGATAATATTATTAGTTAAGAAAATAATTAAGGAGAAGTTATGCTAAAAAATGATTTATCAGCTAAAAAAAGAATGATTTTGTTTCTAGTAATATTTTTTATATCTTGTATTGTTGTAACTGTACGATTAAGTTATTTACAGTTTATAAAATCGGCAGAATTGCAAGCTAAAACAGAAGAACAACAAAGATCTACTAGACAAGTCGGTGCAAGACGAGGAACAATATACGATAGTTCAGAAGAAACAGTTTTAGCAATAAGTAGTACTGTTTATACAGTCACAGTTAATCCAATGAAAATACCAAATGAAAAGAAAGAAATGTTAGCTAAAAAGCTTGCTGAAACATTTGAATTAGAATATGAAAAAGTTTTGAAAAGGTTGAAAAAGAAAAGTTCTATTGAAACTATAATAAAAAGACAGAATAAAGAAAAAACAGATGATTTAAGAATATGGATGGAAGAAAATGAGATATATGCCGGAATAAATATAGATGAAGATACCAAAAGATATTATCCTTTTTCTAATTTAGCTTCTCATATTATAGGTTTTTGTGGTAGTGATAATCAAGGATTAGAAGGAATAGAAGCAAAATATGATGATATATTATCGGGAAAAAGTGGAAAAATAAATTCATTGACAGATGCAAAAGGTCAAAGTTTTGGAGATGAAGGAGAAAACTATATTGAACCAACTGATGGAAATGATTTGGTTTTGACTATTGATAGTAATATTCAAGCAATAATACAGAAACATTTAGAAGAAGCCTGTATTGATAATGCTTGTACAGATGGTGGAAGTATAATTGCTATGAATCCACAAAATGGAGATATTTTAGCTCTTGCAAATTACCCCAATTATGATTTAAACAATCCATATATTCCAAATAATGAGGAATTAAAAAATGTATGGGGTGATTTAGAACAAGTACAGAAAAGTAATTATTTGATGGGAATGTGGAGAAATAAAGCAATAGCAGATACCTATGAACCAGGTTCTACCTTTAAATTGGTAACAGCTTCTAGTGCATTAGAAGAAAAAATTGCAGAGGTAGATAAATCAGGAGCTTTTGCTTGTACTGGCTCAATAGAAATTGCAGGAGTTCGAATAAAGTGTTGGAGATATTACAGACCACATGGTTCAGAAAGTTTAAGAGAAGCATTAATGAATTCTTGTAATCCAGTATTTATTGGATTAGGTCAAAAAATAGGAAAAGAAAAATATTATGGCTATTTAGAAAAATTTGGCTTTTTGAAGAAAACAGGTATTGATTTACCAGGAGAAGCTAATAGTATATTTTTAAAAGAAGAAAAAGTTGGACCAGTTGAACTTGCAACTATTTCTTTTGGTCAAAGATTTGAAGTAACCCCAATTCAAATGGTAACAATGGTGTCCACAATTGCAAATAAAGGAAAATATGTAAAACCTAGATTAGTAAAAAAGATAATTAATTCGGAAACTGGGGAAGCTAACGAAATAGAACCAGAATATAAAAATCAAGTTATAAGTGAAGAAACAGCAAATAATGTGTTAAGTATGATGGAAAGTGTTGTATCAGAAGGTACTGGAAAAAATGCAAAAGTAGTAGGTTATAGAATAGGAGGAAAAACAGGAACTTCCGAAGATGGTGTAAATACCGGTAAATATGTTACTTCATTTATCGGAGTAGCTAATGTCGATAATCCTAAAATAGCTATTTTAATAACATTATATAATCCAACTGGAGAAGGGCGGACATCAAGGAGGTGGAGTTGCAGCACCATTAGCAGGTAAAATATTTGGTGAAGTTTTACCATATATATATTCAGAAGATAATTAAACCTTAATATTTATATGAAGTAACTTGAAAAAAACATATATTAAAATTATAATAGATGTAAATATAAGTGACTTAACATTGTTATTTTGGAAAGTTTCTTACATAATAATAAAAGAGGGAAAAATATGGATAATAATGAAATAAAAGATTTATTTTCAAATATGTATAGTGATTTTTTCGGCATTGAGAAATTAACTAAGAAAAATTTTGAAGATATTAAAGAAATATATGAAGATAATGAAATTCCTAAAATAGATTTGTCAGGATTTACAAAAGAAGAAATGAAAGAGGCATTTGATACAAATAATAAAAATGATGTGAAGCAAGAGAAAAGTAAAGAGCAAAAAGATGATGCTATGAAAAAATTTTTTGAAAGTATAGATGCTTTACCAATATCAAATGAGTCTAAAAATACTTTAAAGAAAATGGTAGAATATGCAAGAAAATACGATGAAAAAATAACAAAAACATATATACCTTTTAATATGAGAATATATAGTGATAATAATGAAATTATTTATAAAATTACAGATATATTAAGAGATAGTTTAACTTATTTTGAATATCTTAAAAAAGATGATAGTGTAGAGGCGTCATTTTATTTAATAGAAGATGCTGAAACTCTTTCAAATATATATTCAAAAGAGCATACTTTGATAGTTTTAAAAAATGTAAGTGTTTTAAATACAAAAGATGCTAAGCTTCGTGAAAAAATATTAAATGTTTTAGAAACCAGTATAATGGATAATAAAGAGAAATGTTTAACGATTTTGGTAGATAAAAGTAAGGAAGTTATAAATGAGACTTTCAGTAACAATGCTATTTTGAGAGATAAGATTTTTGATTTTGAGATAGAAACTAAAAAATTGACTGCAAATGAAATACATAGTGCAATTATAGAAAAAATTAAAACAAATGAGGAATATACAGAAAAGTTTGAAATAAAATTATTAGAGTATATTATTGCAACTTTTCCTAAAACTACACTTTCATATCCAGAATATATAGAGGCAACTTATGAGAAAATATTATTTAATAAATCTAGTGAAAAATTAGATGAATTTGATGTACCTGAATATGAAAAGGAAAAATCAAATGAAGAAATTTTTGCAGAATTAAATGAATTAGTAGGGTTAGATAACGTTAAAGAAATGCTAAAAGATTTAGTAAGCTTGATAGAATTCAAAAATAAAACAAAAGATAAAATTAAAATAAAAGATACAAATTTACATATGGTATTTTTAGGAAATCCTGGAACTGGTAAAACAACAGTAGCAAGAATGGTTGCAGGTATTTTATATAACTTAAAATATATAGATCAAAATAAACTTGTAGAAGTATCAGCAAAAGATTTGGTAGCTGAATATGTTGGGCAAACAGGACCTAAAACTATGGCAGTTATAGAAAAAGCAATGGGCGGAGTATTATTTGTAGATGAGGCATATTCATTAGCAAGTAAACCAGGAGAAAACAATTCTTTTAATGAAGAAGCTATTGCAACATTAATTCAAGCAATGGAAAATTATAGAGATAATTTAGTTGTTATTTTTGCTGGTTATAGTAAAGAAATGCAAGACTTTTTAAATTCTAATTCTGGAATAGTTTCTAGAATTGGATATACATTAGAGTTTAAAGATTATACAGTAGATGAATTAATTATAATATTTGAATCTATGTTAATTAAAGCTGGATTTGAAATAGATGAAAAAGCGATAGAAAAGGCAAAAGAAATTATTGTAGAATATAAAGATACAGAAAATTTTGGTAATGCAAGATTTGTGCGTAATTTATATGAAAAAGCAGTTATCAAGCATGCATCAAATACAAAAGATAAAAAAGCATTAAAATCATTGAAAACAATTGTAGAAGAAGATATTGTAACAGATAATCTTTTAAAAATGTAGTTTAAGATATAAATATTTCTGTACAAAAAAGATTTTTTGCTATATAATATCAAAGATATAGGAGGCTAAGGTTTTATGGAATTAAATACACTTTTAAATGGAATTCAAAATTTCAAAGTAAAAGGTGATACTAGTATAGATATAAAAAATATAGATAGTAATTCAAAAAATATCACAGCAAATAGTTTATTTATAGCAATAAAAGGATACGATTTTGATGGACATAAATTTGTAGAAGAGGCAATTGCAAATGGTGCAACAGCAGTTATACTTGATATGGGAGCAGATTTAAAGGGAATAAAAATTCCAGCCAATGTAACTACAATAATAACAGATGATACTAGAAAAGCATTAGCAATTTGTTCTTCTAATTTTTATGGTAATCCTTCAAAAAAATTGAAACTAATAGGAATTACAGGAACCAAAGGCAAAACAACAACAACATATATGGTAAAATCTATTTTAGAGGCAGCAGGTCATAAAGTAGGTTTAATTGGAACAATAGAAAATTATGCAGGTGAAGATAGCCTAGGAAAAGCTACAAGAACGACACCAGAAAGTTTAGAATTACAAAGATTGTTTTATCAAATGGCAAAAGAAAATGTAGAATATGTTGTAATGGAAGTTTCATCACAAAGTTTAAAATTAAATAGAGTTTATGGATTGCAATTTGAAATTGGTATATTTACAAATTTTTACAAAGATCATATTAGCTTAAAAGAACATGCAGATATGGATGATTATTTTAATTCAAAATTAAAATTATTTTCAATGTGTAAAAAAGGTTTTGTAAATTTTGATGATTTTAAAGGAATGAAAGTAAAATCTTTAAGCAAAAATTGTGATATAAAAACTTATGCAATTAATAATGAAGCAAATTTACTTGCGAAAGATATTACAATTACTAATGTTAGTGTCGATTTTAAAGTAAAATTAAATGGTAAAAATGAAAGAATAAAAATAAATATACCAGGTAGATTTAGTGTGTATAATGCACTGGCAGCTATTTCTGTTGCAAATGAATTAAAAATTGAAACAGAAAAAATAAAAGAAGGTTTGGAAAATATTAGTGTTCCTGGAAGAAGTGAATTAGTTCCAAATAATCAAGAGCTTGCGATAATGATAGATTATGCACATACTCCTGAAAGTTTAGAAAATATTTTACAAGCAGTGAAAACATATACAAAAGGTAGAGTTATTTGTGTTTTCGGCTGCGGTGGAGATAGAGATACAACTAAAAGACCACTTATGGGAGAGGTTGCAGGTAGAGTGGCTGATTTTTCAATAGTTACAACAGATAATCCTAGAACAGAAGAACCTGGAAAAATTATAGAAGAAATAGAAGAAGGTATAGCAAAAACAAAAGGAAGATATAAAGTAATAATAGACAGAAGAGAAGCTATTGGGGAAGCTATTAAAATGATGAATAAAAATGATATTGTTGTTTTGGCTGGAAAAGGTCATGAACCTTATCAAGAAATAAATGGTGAAAAAATCCCATTCGACGAAAGAATTATAGTAAAAGAATTTTTGGAAGAAAAAAAGTAAAGGAGTATTTTTTTCGTGAGTATTCAAATAATATATTTTTTTGTAGCTTTTTTAATTACAGCTATAATGGGTAAAATTATAATTCCAATTTTAAAAAAATGTAAAGTTGGTCAAAACGAAAGAGAAGATGGTCCAAGAAGTCATTTAAGAAAACAAGGTACACCTACAATGGGTGGGATTATTATGATTTTTACAATTGTAGTTTTGAGTATAATAATTGCAAGTGTTTTTTTCTTAAAATCAGAAGAAATTGATAATGCTAAACAGATTATTGCAGTATGCTTGGCATCAATTGGATTTGGAATTGTAGGATTTGTAGATGATTTTAAAAAATTGGTTTTAAAAAATACAGAAGGTTTAAATCCAAAACTAAAAATGTTAGGACTTCTTATAATTGCTACAATATATACAGTATATTTATCTAAATATTTAATTATTGGTACAGATATTTTAATACCATTTACACAATATTATATAAATTTACCAATATGGTTTTATATACCATTTACTATTTTTGTAATGTTAGCAAGTACAAATGCAGTAAACTTAACAGATGGAATAGATGGATTGGTTCCAACTGTTTTAGCGATTATTACTGGAACTTTATCAGTTATAGCTTATAAGTTAGGATTTGCAGGTATTTCAATTTTTACTGCAATAGTTTCAGGTTCATGTATTGGATTTTTAATATATAATGTTTATAAAGCAAAAGTTTTTATGGGAGACACAGGTTCTTTGTTACTTGGAGGTGTTATTTCAAGTGTAGCAATTTACATGAAAGCTCCACTAATTATAATTGTTATAGCAATTGTTCCAATTTTGGAAACAGTTTCTGTAATTCTTCAAGTTATAAGTTTTAGATGTACAGGAAAGAGATTATTTAGAATGGCACCATTACATCATCATTTTGAACTAAGCCGGTTGGAGAGAAAATAAGGTAGTAGTAGTATTTGGTTTCATTACTTTACTATTTTGCATACTTGGAGTTTTAGCTGTATAAGTTTACGAAAGGAAGATTTGAATGGTACGAAAGGAAAAAAAAGATAAAAAAATAAGCTTTTTTACAAAAGGCACATGTGATTATATTATCTTAATAGTTGTACTAATTATTTTAGCTTGTGGTTTAATAATGGTACTATCAGCAAGTTCACCAGCTTCTCTTTCAGAAAGTGGGGACAGCTATAAATATTTTAAAAGACAGTCTATGTTTGCAATTTTAGGATTAGTTACAATGTATTTTGTTTCTAAAATAGATTACAGAATTTATAAGAAATTTATTTGGCTAATATACATAGGTGTTTTGGTTTTGAATGCTTTAACTATTTTTATTGGTGAAGAAGAAGGTGGAGCTATTAGATGGCTTGTCATAGCAGGAATAAATTTTCAGCCGTCTGAACTTGCGAAAATAGGTCTTATTATATTTTTTGCAAGCATATTAACAGATATAAAAAAGAGTGGAAATATAAAAAAATTCTTTAAAGGATTTTGTATTCCAATGATATTATTAGTACCTTTTATTGGTGTAATATTAGGAGGTCAAAACCATTTTAGTGCTACATTTTTAATTTGTGCTGTTACATGTATACAGATGTTTATTGCTGGTGTTTTATTAAGACATTTTATTATTGCAGGAGTTTTAGGAGTAGTATCAGTATTTGCGGGATTAGGAATAAAAAATGCAATTAAACCACCAGTAGCAGGAAAACAGAATTTTAGATTTACTAGAATTCAAACTTGGCTTGACCCTTTTTCTGATCCAACAGGTGATGGTTGGCAAATTATCCAAAGTTTATATGCCATTGCATCAGGAAGTCTATTTGGATTAGGATTTGGAGAAAGTAGACAAAAATATTTATATTTGCCTGAGCCACATAATGATTTTATTTTTGCAGTATTAGCCGAGGAAACAGGCTTTATAGGAAGTGTTGCTGTAATTTTACTTTTTGCCATATTTGTATGGAGAGGAATTGTAATAGCTATGAAAGCACCAGATATGTTTGGTAGTTTAATTGCTATTGGAATTGTTTCTTTATTAGGTTTGCAAGCAATGGTAAATATTGCTGTTGTAACTGGAACAGTTCCTGTTACAGGTATGCCATTACCATTTTTCAGTTATGGTGGTACAGCACTTATAGTAAATTTAGCAACAGTAGGAATTCTGCTAAATATTTCAAGAGCATGTAAACAAAAATAAAGGAAAGGAAAAAATTTAGTTTGAGAGTAATTATTTCAGCAGCAGGAACTGGTGGACATATAAATCCAGGAATTGCGATAGCAAATAAAATAAGAGAAAAAGAACCAGATTCTAAAATTATTTTTATTGGTACAAATCGTGGTTTAGAAAATGATTTGGTGCCTAGGGCAGGGTATGAACTCAAAACAATTGAAGCTTATGGTTTGAAAAAAGAAATATCTTTTACAAATTTAAAACATATATTTCAAACAATAAGTAGTAGAAAAGAAGTAAAAAAAATAATTGATGAATTTAAACCCGATGTAGTTTTAGGTACAGGTGGGTATATTTGTGGACCTGTTATGAGTAGTGCTATTTCAAAAAATATACCAACAGTTTTGCATGAAAGTAATGCATATCCAGGTAAAGCAGTAAAAATGTTTGCACGAGAAGTAGATTTGGTTTTAGCAGGTTTTGAAGAAGCAAAAACAAGACTTATAGATAGTAAAAAAGTAATAGTTACAGGAACTCCAACTAAAATAAGAAAATTAGAAATTAGTAATATTAAAAAGAAAGAACTATTAAAAGAAATCGGAATAAAAAATGATTTGCCAATAGTTTTAGTATTTGGTGGAAGTCAAGGAGCACAGAGTATAAATGAAGCAGTACAAGATTTAGTTATAAAAAAATTAAATAAAGATTATCAAATTATTTGGGCTGCTGGACAGAAACAATATGATATAATAAAAGAGAATTTTGAAAAAGAAAATATGTATATAAATAACTTGACAAATGTTAAGGTGTTGCCTTATATATATAATATGGAAGAAATGTTAAATATTGCAGATTTAGCTGTTTGTAGAAGTGGAGCTATGACGATTACAGAAATTGCTATTACAGGAAAGCCAGCGATATTTATACCATTACCTTCAAAGTCAGCTAATAGACAAGAAGATAATGCAAGAGTTTTAGAAAAAATAGGTGCGGCTAAGATTATTTTAAATAAAGATTTAACTGGTGATAGATTATCAGCAGAAATAGATGAAATAATATTAAAAAATTCAGAATTAGAAGAGATGGGAAGATTAGCTTCTAGTATTGCACCAAAAAATGTTGAAGAAAAAATATACAGTGAAATTAAGCAAATTATAGGAGAGAAAAAATGATAGATAAATTAGTAATTGTGGAGTCTCCTGCAAAGGCAAATACAATTAAAAAATTTTTAGGCGGCAAGAGTAAAGTTGTTGCTTCAATGGGGCATATTAGAGATCTACCAAAATCAAAATTAGGAGTTAATCCCGAAAAAGATTTTGAAATAGATTATATAAATATTCGAGGAAAAGCAAGTTTAATAAATTCCTTGAAAAAAGATGCAAAAGATTCAAAACAAGTTTATCTTGCAACTGACCCTGATCGTGAAGGAGAAGCTATTGCATGGCATTTAGCATATATTTTAGGTATTGACCCTAATAGTATTTGTAGAGTTACTTTTAATGAAATTACTAAGGAAACTGTGCAAAAATCGATGAAAGAACCTAGATGTATCGATATGAATTTAACAGATGCCCAACAAGCTAGAAGAGTATTAGACAGAATTGTAGGATACAAAATAAGTCCAGTTCTTTGGAAAAAGGTAAAAAGAGGTTTATCAGCAGGTAGAGTACAATCTGTTGCTGTAAAACTTATAGTTGATAGAGAAGAAGAAATTGAAAAGTTTATTCCAGAAGAATATTGGAATATAAATTTAGTTGCTTCTGATAAAAAAACAAAAACAAAATTTGATTGCAAATTTGTAGGAAAAGATGGTAAAAAAGTAGAACTTCATTCTGAAAGTGAAGTAAATAGTATTTTAAATGATTTGAAAAATGCTAAATATATTGTAACAGATATTAAAAGAGGAGAAAAAAAGAGAAATCCAGCACCACCATTTACAACAAGTACAATGCAACAAGAGGCATCAAGAAAATTAAATTTTGCAATTAAGAAAACGATGTCTGTTGCACAAGGGTTGTATGAAGGTGTTAAACTCCCAGAAAAAGGAGAAACTGGTCTTATTACATATATGAGAACAGATTCTACTAGAATTTCAAATGAAGCAAGAGAAGCTGCTAAAAAATATATTGAGGCTGAATATGGTGCAGAATATTATGAAAATAGATTTTATAAAACAAAAGCAGATGCACAAGATGCGCACGAAGCTATTAGACCAACATATATAGAATTAACACCAGAAAAAGTAAAAGATAATTTGACAGCAGATCAATATAAATTATATAGATTAATATATAATAGATTTATTGCGAGTCAAATGTCTGCAAGTATTTATGATACACTTACAGTAAATATAGATGGAAATTCATATAATTTTAGAGCAAATGGACAAACTTTGAAATTTAAAGGATTCATGGCTTTGTATGTTGAAACAGAAGATATACCATCAAATGAAGAATATACAAAGATTCCAGAATTAGTAGTTGGAGAAGAAGTAAAAAAAGAAGACATAACTTCAAAGCAAAGTTTCACAGAACCACCAGCTAGATATACAGAAGCAAGCCTCGTAAAAACATTGGAGGAAAAAGGTATTGGTAGACCAAGTACTTATGCACCAACAATTACAACTATTTTAACTCGTAGATATATTGAAAAAGTACAAAAACAATTAGTTCCTACTGAATTAGGTAGAATAGTTAATAAATTACTTATAGAAAATTTTTCAGATGTTATAAATGTAGAATTTACTGCACAAATGGAAGAAGAATTTGATAAAATTGCAGTAGGAGAAGAAAACTGGAAAAAAGTTATGAGAGAATTCTATGCACCATTTGAAAAGACTGTTGCAAAAGTTGAAGAAGAACTAGAACATGTTAAACTTGAATATGAGGTTTCTGATGTTCAATGTGAAAAATGCGGTAGAATGATGGTTATAAAATATGGAAAATATGGAAAATTTTTAGCTTGTCCTGGATATCCAGAATGTAAAAATGCAAAACCTATTGTAGAAACAGTTGATGTACCATGTCCAGTATGTGGAGGAGTAGTACAAGTAAGAAAAACTAAGAAAAAGCGTAATTATTATATCTGTGAAAATAATAAAGGCGAAAACGAAGGTTGTTCATATATTTCATGGAATAAGCCTAAAATAGGTGAAGTATTTAACCCAAAAGAAAATGAAGAAGAAATTGTAAAAGAGACAAAAAAAGTAACTAAAAAAACAAGTAAAACAACAAAAAAGACTACAACAAAAAAGAAAATAACTACGAAAAGTAAGAAAAAATAAACAAAAATGTAATGCTATTGTAATTGCAATAGCATTTTTTTTTATCTATAATAAAATTATGAAAATGGGAGTATTATATAGGTTTTAGGAGTGTATTATGCCAGAAACTAGACAAAGGATAAATGATACGCAAGAAGATGACCAAAAGGCAATAAATTTGCGTAATGAAAGAAAAAGAATACTAGTAGCAGATGAATTAGAACAACATCCTGTATTTAAAACACTTAAAATATCTGCTACTGATAATAATATAAGTATAATGTTAGATGCAATTGTAGATAGATATTTTGAATTTTCTTCGGACAGTAACAATAATTTACAAAATCAAGAGTATTATGTAGTAAGCCCAACTTTAATAGAAATGGCACTAGCTCAAACTATTTATTTAATTAATAAAACAGAAAATGGATTAGTTTTAGATGCGAATGGAACTCAAAATGTAAAACTATCTAATGAACAAAAAATGATGGCGTCCTCAACAGAAATGAAAGAACACTATCGAAAATTATTGGACGATGGAGACAAAGATACTTCTGAAATTTTGAAAGCATTTGATGAATCAAAAAAAGCATCTGATGTATTAGTTGTACTTTCAAATATGGCAACAAAAGAAGAATTAAGAGCTTATTGGGAAAGTAATGAAGGTAAAAAAGTAAAAGAAGAAGTTTTGTCTGGTGAAGAAACAAAAAATGATATCGGTAATTCCAGAGTAAGTTCAAACTTGGAAAAAGCAGAAGATGTTGAAATAATGCAGTTATGTAAAGAGATATATGCTCTTTCAACAGCAAAAAAAATAAATCCAACTATGAGAATGAGCATAATAGAGAACTTAAACCAATTAGAGGCATATGTAGGAAATAGAGGTGCAATGCTTGAAAGCGACAAATATCCAGGAAGAGTAGATATAACAAAAGTATTAGAACATTATGTAAAATATAGTAAAGAATATTCAACTAAGGAAAATTTAAAGAGTATAAAGGGTATAGGAAAATTAGGACAAAAAGATAGAAACTGGGATAATTTAACAGTTGAAGAAAAAAGAGATGCTTTGGAAGCAATGTACACATTATATACACAAGAAGGTGGAAAATATAGAGAAAAAGCTATACTTGCAATGTCAAGTATAGATGGATTAACAAAGATTCAGAAAATTAATTGGGCCACAAGAGAGGTAACGATAGATGAAAAAGGCTTTTTGGGAATGTGGAATTCAGTTAATGATGGAAAAAATGTTACAAGTATGAGAGCATTGGCTTTAATTTTTACTGAGAATCAAAGAAGAACAGTAGATGACCACATTGATATGCTAGAACAAATGATAAAAGATCAAACTTTTAAAGAAAGAACAGATGAACAAGCTAAAAATCATGATGGTTCAGAAAAATATAGTGAAAATGAAAATTCTCGTAATGATTCACAATCAAATGTAAGAGATGAAAGTCGAGTAGCAGAAGAACAAGGCATCATAGGAGAAGATGAAAAGTCAAAAGAGAAGTTGCTTTCTAAGATTAATAGAAGATTAAGAGCGAATTACAGAAAAGCTAAAATGTATACAGTGTCTGACAAAGTTGATAATTTATTTAAAGGAATTTCTGTTGATGATGAGCAAAAATTTAATTTAATGATTACAGCTTATGCCGCTTTGTTGAATCCGACTGCTAGAATGAAGAAACAATTATCTGAATTAGAGGACGATCCTAAAATACCAAAAAATGTACTAAAAAACATGAAAGAATTGTTACAAACACAAATAATAGATAATGTGCCTCCAGTAGATAAAATTGCAGAAATAAATGAACAAATAAATCAAGCACGATATTTTGAAAAAATAGGTGATCAATATATATCGACAAAAGTACATAATTTTGTTGATGGATATCAAGCTTTACAGCAAGCAGATATTAAAGCTACGAAAAGATTTATGGAAGAATGTATGCTAAAAGATTCTAGACTTTTTGGTAAAATTATAAGTCCAGATGAAAATGGTATTCAGAAAATAGATGAAAATAAATTATATGGTTTTATGGGACAACTTGCTGGAAATAAGGAAAAGGTAGCAGAAATGAATAGCTTAGCTATGAAAGGTGTAGACGGGAATGCCATGATATCTTTGTTTTCAGAAGTTGCTATGCATAAGAGAACACCAGGATATTTATTGAGAGGAACAATTGAGGCAACCAAAGATGCATTTAGTGCTGTTTCTAATAGAGTTAATAGATTTTTATTCAAACCAAGAGGTAAAAAAGCATTGCCCGAGGGAATTGACAATGCAGTAACATTAGAAAAAAAATATAATCAAGCTGATATTGATATTATTAGTAAAGAATATTTTACAAATCAATCAGCAGATGCAAGAGCGAAAGGAAAAAAAGATATAGAATTAGATATTCCAGAACCTGATGAACCAACGTTTCCTATTAGCGAGTTTGATCAAAGATTAAAATATGAACTTGGAGATGGTGGAAAAGCAGTTAATCCAGCTAAACAAGCATATGAAGCAGAACTTAGAGCAAAGTTAGAAGGTATATTATTAAAAGAAGGTTTATCACAAAAAGAAATGGATCGTATGTCAACAGCAAAACTAGGAGAAACAGTAAAACAATTTGGCGGAGAAGAAGTATTGCTAGATGCAAAGAAGCAATATGAAGAAATTGGAAAGAAGACTGTTGTTAATTTACCAACTAAAAATGATACAAATTATGGTGATGATACAGAAGAACAAGGAATGGAAATATAAATATGAAACAGATTATAGTTATAGGTGGAGGTTTAGCTGGTTCAGAGGCAGCGCTACAAATTGCAAAACGAGGTGTTAAAGTTAAATTATATGAAATGAAACCTAATAAATTTTCTGATGCACATACAAATAGAAATTTTGCTGAGATAGTATGTAGTAATTCTTTTAAATCTAATTTGCTTACAAATGCGTGTGGACTTTTAAAAGAAGAACTTAGAATTTTAGGTTCAGAATTAATTAAAGTAGCAGATAGAGTAGCTGTCCCAGCAGGTCAGGCGTTAGCCGTAGATAGAGAAAAATTTTCAGAAGAAGTAACTAAATTATTAGAAGAAAATTCTAATATTGAGATTATACATGAGGAAATAACAAAAATTCCAAAAGATGAAATTGTAATTATAGCTACTGGACCGCTTACATCTGAAAATTTGGCAAAAGAAATTAAAACAATTGTAGGTGAAAATGAACTTGCCTTTTATGATGCAGCTGCTCCGTTAATAGAAAAAGATAGTATAGATATGAGTATTGGTTTTTATGGCGATAGATATGAGCAAGAGAGAAAAAACGATGAAGATGTAGAAAATTGGTTAAAAAAACCAAAACTCATGGAAGCAAGTTATATAAATCTTCCTATGAATAAAGAAGAATATTTGGAATTTTATCAAGAATTAATAAATGCTGAAATAGCAGAATTACATGAATTTGAAAAAAGAGAAATCTTTGAAGGATGTATGCCAGTTGAAATTATGGCAAAGCGAGGGGAAGATACTTTAAGATATGGTCCATTAAAACCAGTTGGATTTACAGATCCAAGAACTGGTTATAGACCTTATGCAGTAGTTCAATTAAGACAAGATAATTTGGAAGGTACTCTATATAATATAGTAGGTTTTCAAACAAATTTAAAATTTGGAGAACAGAAGAGAGTATTTAGTAAAATACCAGGCTTAGAAAATGCTAATTTTGTAAAGTATGGTGTTATGCATAGAAACACTTATATAAATTCTACCAAATTATTAGACAACACATATAATTTAAAAAAAGATAGAAATTTATTTTTTGCTGGGCAAATAACTGGTGTTGAGGGTTATGTTGAAAGTATATCTTCTGGATTAGTAGCTAGTCTAAATGCTGTTCAAAAAATAAATAAAGAAGAACAAATATTGTTTAATAAAAACAATATTATTGGAGCATTAGCAGATTATATATCAACAGAAAATGATAAGTTTCAACCAATGAATGCTAATTTTGGAATTGTTCCAGAATTACCTGAAAAAATTAAAGATAAAAAAGAAAGATATCAAAAATTAGCAGACAGAAGTTTAAAAATTTTAAAAAATAATTAAAATATCTAATTATAAACAAAAAGTGGTATTATTTGACATAATTTATTGACTTTTAATCAAAAATATGCTATCATGATACTAGTGGAAAATTTTGTTATTGAGTGATCCAAAGGAGGGTATGAATATGGATGTAACTGGAATAGAAGGAAAAGAAGATATTGAGAAGAAAATAGAAGAATTTAAAGAGAGAAGACAACAAATTGAAGCAATAGCTATGACTCCCGCAGAAAGAACAGCTTTAGTGATAGAAATATCTGATCTTGAAAAGAAAATAGCTGATTTAGAGACAGAAAAAGTAGATATTGAAAAAGAAACTGATGTAGTAGAAAAAGCAAAAAGAGAAAAGAATAATAAAGAAGCTTTATATGAAGCAAGAGAAGCTCTTATGACAGCTAAATCAAAAAAAGGGCAAGATCCAAAAGGAACAGAAGATCTTGATAAAACTATTAAAGAAGCACAAAGACATATTGAGCAATATGAAGAAATGTTAAAAGAATCTGATAATTCAATGGATTATGTTCAATCTGCAAGACAACAAGGAACTATTAAACAATTAATTAAAGAGCAACAAGATAAAATAAAAGAAGCAGAAGAACAAAAGAAAGCAATTTCTGATAGAATGAATTCAGCAGATGGTAAAAGAGAAAAAATGAATTTATTTGATGAAGAAGCTCAGTTCTATACACAGTCTGCTATGAAATTACAAAAAGATTTAGAAGCATTGAGATTAGATATGCAAATTGTTTCACAAAGAGGGGTTACAACTCCTACTTATATATATGAAGGTGTGACTGATGAAAGAAAAGCTCAATTAGATGAAATGATAGCTAATGGCACAGATATGAGACATTTAGAAGTAAATGCTATGCAAGATAAACTTAATGAGCTACAAGAAGCAATTAATTTATGCAATGAACAAAAAGCTCTTGTAAAAGATGAATTTGAAAAAATGATAGCACCAGTTCAAGAAGTTTTAGATAAAACATATAATCAAGATCCAAAAGCCAGAACAGAGGGTGGTGAAGGAGATCACGGAGAACACGGTGGAGAAGGTGGTGAAGGAGATCATGGAGAACACGGTGGAGAAGGTGGTGAAGGAGACCACGGAGAACACGGTGGAGAAGGTGGAACAGGAGGAACACCAAAACCAGCACTACTTAATGGAGATGCATATTACAGCAGTTTAGGATTTTATGATAAATATAAAATGAAAGCGCAAGCTTATGAATGGGTTAATGGAGAAAAACCGCAAGGAATTGTAAAAAATTTATTTTTAATGTTTCCAAGACCTGGATATAAAAGTATAGTAATTAGAAATTTAAGTAATGGAAATTTAAAACCATTATATGGAGAAGTACCACCACAAGAACCTCCAAAGAAAGAAGAACCTCCAAAGAAAGAGGAAGAAGATAAACCATTTGGAAGTCTTTCAGAAGAAGAAAAAGCTAGAATAAATGAAGAAAATAGAAAAAAAGCAGAAGAAATGCGTAAAGCAGCTGAAGCAAAAGCTAAAATTGAAGCAGACTTCAAAGCACTTCCACCAGAAGAACAAGAAAAAGTATTAAAAGCTATGAAAGATCTTTCACAATCAGAAAAACCAAAAAGTAAAGATAGTGGAGAGACAAGATAAGTTAAATACAAATTTGTTTTAAAAATGAGTTTCGAAAGAAACTCATTCTATTCTAAAAGCATGGTAGGAGGGAAAATTATGGATGGTATGTTAGATGAAGAAGAACTTGACAAAATATTTCAAGACGGAAATGATAGTAAAACAGGACAAGAAGAAAATGGTGACGAACCGCTAGTAACAGGAACTGATGATAAAAAAGAAGCAGATGAGCTAGATAATGAAGACGATTATTCAAAGTTTGAATTTATAAATTGGAGACTAGGTGTTGAGAGAGAAATAAGTGAAGTTGCACAACCAAAAACAATTAAAACTAGAGAAGAAAACGCAAGATTTAAAAAAATAGAAAGAATATTGCGTTCAAATGAAGGTGCAATTATGAGATTGGATGCTCAGTTGCAAGAAAAACCAAATGAACTTTTTTCAAATGATTTGAAGTATTATGAAACTATACAATCTATGTTGTTGAATAGATTGTATAATATGGATCAAGTATCAGTGATTTCAAGTTTTTTATGGGGAGAAGATAGAATAAAATATAGTCCTGATGAGTGCGAAAACTTTGCATATTTTTATAATTGTGTTCAAGAATACATACGAAGAGATAATGATAATTATGTTCAAAGAGGAGAGTTAATAAGACGATTTGGCGATTTAGATTTTGATGATGTGGAAAGTAGAAATGAAATTAATGAGCAACTTGAAACTCTTCAAAAACAAAGTAAATGTTATAATGATAAAATATTGGAACTTCAAAGTAAAATTCCTATTAATTTAGATATGTTTAATCAAGAAAATTTTGGATTGAATTTAGAAGAATTGAGCCAATATCATGCAGAATATATTACATATTTATCACAAGAATTAAAACAAGTTCAAGATAGACAAGTAGAATTAAGCGCATTATATAAAAGCGGAGAATTAGAGAAAGATCCTGCTGAAGCAATTTCTGATTTACAAAGAAGATTCTATGATTTACAAAGAGAAAAGAGTAGATTAGAAAATGCTGCTGATATATTAGAAATACCAGAAAGTGAAAAATTAAAAGATGTTGTTGATGTAGCTAGAATTAGCGGTAAAGAAGTTTTTGAGCAAATGACACCACAACAAAGATATATGGCAAAACAAAGCATTCATGAAATGAAAAAAGGAAAAAGACCAGGCAAGCTAAGAAATTTAACATTACATTTACCATCTAAGAAAATGGATGAACTTATTGAAGAATACATTGATTTTGGAGATCTTGACATTGAAGAAATAATGGGAAAATCTATTGAAGAACTTACAATAGAATTAGAATCTGAAAAATTAGCTCAGAAAAAGATAGAAGAGAAAGCTAAAAAAGCGGAAGAACATTCAGAACCATCAGAAGGTGAATCAAAAGATGGAGAGAGTCATGAAGATGAAGAAAGTCATGAAGATGGAGAAAAACCAGAGCCTTCTGATTCAGAACCAAAAGATTTTGAAGCTATAAAAGCTAGATTACTTGAAAATTTCGCACTACTTTCAACAGAAGATAGAGTAGATATACTTACAAAACTATATGATATTCATGAGAAAGGAAAACAAATATTAATGATGTTTGATCAACTTCCTCGTGAGACACAATTAGATATATGTAGTAGTTTAGATGAAAAAGATAGAGATGTATCTAGAGAAAAAGAATAAAATCAATTATTGTATTAAAGAATTAAGGAGGCCACCATGGCAGATAATGAAAAATTTGTAGAAGGTGTTGCTAAGGAAAAAATTGAAAAAAGAATTGAAAATTACAACAGAATATTAAATTCAGATACAATTGACAAAAATTCTAATGAATACATAAAAGCGCAAGATGTTATTGAAGAAATAGTTAATTTGTTGAAAAAATCTAAACCAGAATATAGTTTTGTAGAAAGTATAGAAATAGAGAAACAAATTAAATATTATCAAAAAGTTTTAAATTATCTTGATAAGGACTACTTAGTAGGAAGAAAAGCAGAACTTGAAAAAATATTAGAAGATGAAAGAAAAAAATTAGAAGAACTAAAAAATGGAGAAGCAGAAAAAACTGCTTCTTCAAGTGTTGACCAAGAATATGTTGATGAAGCAGTTAATGACTTAAAAGAAAGAATAGCAAATCGTGAAGCCATGGTTGCTGGAAGAGGAGAGGAACTTGCTGCATCACTTTATGACCAATTGAATGATTGGAAAAAAGAATTAAGAGACTATGAAAATGGAAATATAAGTCAAAATCTTTTAGAAACAGCCACAGCTCTTGAAATAGCAACTTTAACTGAAAGAATAGCAAATCGTAAAGCCATGATTGCTGGAAGAGGAGATAAACTAGCACCAGCTGCATATGAACAATTAAAAGTTTGGGAAGATAAATTAGCTAGTTTAAAAAATGGTGGAAAATCTGATAATGAAATTTCTAAATTAGAACAAAGCATTGCTGAACATGAAACAGAATTAACAGAAGTAAATAATGCTATTGTAGAATTAGAAGGAAGAAATCCACTTGATGTAGAGATTCAAAAAAGAGTTGTTCAAAATCGTATTGATGAACTTGAAGATATTAACAAAGAAAAGCAATTATATAAAATTAATGAAAAAGGCGAAGTAGTTGTTGAATATCCAGATGTGTCTTATGAAATTGATGAGGAAGCTGTAAAAGCTGAATATGAAATGCGTAGACAAGATATGCTTGATAAATTCTATGGAAATAAAGCACGAGGCAAAGATTACGCAATTGCTATGCAAAATTTAAAAGATCATATTGTAGAAAAAGAATTTGAATTTAAAGATAAAGATGGAAAAACAGTAAAAGGTACATATCAAACAGTAGAAGATTATTCTGAAAAAGAAGAAGACCTTAAATTTATGCAATTAGAAGAATACAGTGAAAGACTAGAAAGATTAACTAAGGCAGAAGCCGGGGATTTATCAGTATATAATAACGTTCATATAAGAGATGAAGAAGGAAAATTTGTAAAATTATCACCAGAAGAAGCAAGAAAAGCAGATGAACAATATATTGAGAGTAATAATAATGCATATAACAAACTTGTTTCAACTCGTGAAAATTTGAAGACATTAGGAAAATATGGAGAAAAAGTACCATATTTTGAGTTCAAAGAGCATCAAGCTGTTAGAAATATTTTTAGAGCAGTTGGAAATGCTGGAAAATTTGTTAGAAATCATGTTACAGCACCAGTAAACAAATTTATTGGTTCAAAAATAGTTTCACCTATTTATGGAAAAGTTACAGGTGCAGATTATAAAGTTGCTGGATTATATGGAAATAAAGCGACCCATAGATATGTTGCAAGAAGAGAGTATTTTTCATCACAAGGAAAAGGATATTTTTCAAGTAGATTTAATAGTATATTTAAAGCAAAAGAAGGAAATAGAGCTGTTTTAGCAGCAGGAGCATATGATATACAAAAATCTATAACAAGAAAATATACTGAAATTGCTCAACAAAAAGCTTTTGAAAAGAAAACAGAATTTGCTTCAAAATCAATAGATGAAAAGATTGCTATGTTACAAGAAGATTTAGAAAAAGCAGTTGATGAAAAAGATAAAGCAAAATTGAGTAGTTCTTTGGAGGATTTAGGAAAAGCAAAAGCTCAAATTGCAAGAGATAGAGAATTAAATGAAAATACAGCAACAGCTCAAACAATTCAAACAGACGCTGTTGATATTAGTCAACATGATATTGCAAATAAAGAAAATGTTACTAGAACAATTACTGGTGTAAAAATGCTTACAAGATTTGGTATAAGAAAATTTGTAGGTCCAAAAATGAAAGAATGGTTATTAAAACATACTACTAAACAAGAAGATGTTGTAGTAAATCCTACACCAGAACAAATTGAAGAAACATTGAAAATAAAAGATGAAAAATGGGTATCAACAACTACGAAACAAGAAACTGTGCCAATAGTAGAAACACAATTAAAAACAGAAACTAACATAGCAGAAATGATGAATTCAAATGTAGGAAAACAAATTGAAGGATATTATTCAGTATATGGTGGAGAAACAAAACCAGCAATGTATGACTTGACAGGAAATGAAAAAATTACTGCAATATTCCAAAAAACTGAAAATGGTGGTTTTGGTATGTCAGATACATCTGGACTAAGAGCACCAACATTAACAGATGGAACTTTTTCAAGTGAATTATTAGGAGCTAATGGTGTTTTAAATCAAGATGTAACACTTGAACAATTATTATCTTCTGTTGGAAAAGATATAACAAATCAAAGTGATTTATCTGGTTTATATGTTTCTGTTGGAGATAGATATTGGGCAAAATTGTCAGATTTATGTCAAGATTTAAGTCATGAAGTTACAGTTGGCTCAGAAATAAAAGAGGTAGTTGATGTTTCAGGTCATTATGTACCATTAACTAAAACAGAAAAAATAGCAGAAGTAATAAGAGCTTTGAAAGATCCTACGAATGCAGCAAAAATAAATAGTCTAAGAACTGTAACAAAACAAACTGTTGAAAATACAAGGGTTACTAATGTTTTAAGAGGATTAGGAATAGCATTTAATGGCGTTGATAAAGCTTTACTTGCAGATGATATTTATGAAAATGCAAGATTAACAGGTACTGATGTAGAATGGCAAAAACCATTAGAGGCTAATTATGATGCCGAAACATCATTTACAGGAAGTAGAAAAACAGATATGAAAAAAGCTACAAAAAAACAAGAATCGAGAGATGAAAGATAGTATTTGTATATATAGTTAAAGATGCTTATTTAAGCATCTTTACTAATAAAAGGAGAAACTATGGGATTATTTAGTACTTTATTAGATTTTTATGAAAACATGAGAAAAACTGAAACAAAAGTAAAAAGTACAAAACCTACAACAAGGAAATATGATTTTGATGCAGGATTTACAGGAGATAGAAAATTAGATTGTCCTGTTTATAAACCTTTTGCTAAAAAGAAGAAACAAGAAAATAAAGATCAAATACAAGAAAAAGATGGGAGATAAAAAGTAGATAGTATGGAAAATAATAATGATAAATTTCAAAGTATTTTTCAAAATGTTGAAAGAGAAGCACAGATTTCTGGAAATGCTGTAAAATTTGTTAATAAATCACAAACATCTAATGATAGAAGAAAAAATACAGATTTAAAAAGATATACAGTTCAAAAATCAACAGATTCTAGAATTATACCAATTACTCCTAAAAGATTAGCAAGAAGAAAAAAAGATAAATTGAGCCGAATTGAAGCTAAAAAAGCTAAGATTATGTTAAAGTATGAAAAACAATTAAGAAAAGTAGAAGTTAAAGAACAAAAAAGAAGTTTGATGTTATCTAAAAAAGCAGTAAAATCAGAAGATAAGCAAATTGGAAAAGAAAAAGAACAACAAGAAAGAATGAATAGAATTTTAAATAGACAGCAAGGTATCAAAAGACTTACACCACCTAAAAAGAGAAATATTTTTGTTAGATTTCATCATATGAGAAAATATATAAATAGTGATTTGGAATATGAAGCTATTGAAGAAGACTTGCAAGATTATAAAAAAGGTAAGCTTTCAGATGAATATATTGAAAGTGAATGGGAAGATATACAAGAATATGAAGATGCCAGAGATGATGTTAAATTAAGAAGAGGGTGGACAGTTTTTAAAGTAACTTTGGCTGGAATTGCACTAGCAGGTTCACTATTTGCTTGTAAAGCAATAGATGATAATATTCATGATATGCAAGTAAGAGCAGAGGTTAATGTAACACAGGCAGATATTGATTTTGAAATTAAAAGAGCAGAAACAGCAAATTTAAGATTAGAAGATCAACAATTCTTTTATGAATATACAAATGGAAATCCTAGTTTAGAAAATTGGAATAATTTGCCACAAGCAATTCAAAAGAATGTTAGGAATCCAGTTATAGCTGCGGAAGCAGCAAGCAAATTTGATAATGATCAGGCACATTTTTATGTAATGACAAAAGGAGAAATTTCAACAGAAGCATGGAATAAATTGCCAGAAGAATTAAAACAATATATTAGAGAGCCAGTTAGTACAGCAAAAGAAGCGTTTGAAGAAGGTAAAGATCAAATGTATTTATATAAATTATCAAGAGGACAAATTACAAATGAATTTTGGCAAACTTTGCCAGAAGAAGTAAAACAATATGTTAGAAATCCACTTGAATTAGCAAAAGATTTTGCAGAAAATGGTGACGTATCAGGCTACATGAATAGTATTTTACTTGATGATAATAGAACTGAAAAAGATAGACATGTATTTTGGAGTTTTTTACCAGAAGAATTGAAAGAGTATGTACAAGACCCAAGTATTGTTGATGCAGAAAAAGAAATACAAACAAATACAGATGATGAAATAGGAGAAAGATAAAATGGAATTGAAAATAGGTGGAAAAATAACTTTATCAGAAAATAGAAAATACTATATACTTGATATTATTGAATTAGATGAAGAAAAGTATTTGTTTTGTACTACTGCAATTGGGAAAATTGAACCTGTTGTATTAAAAGTAGGAGAAAAAGATAATAAAATCAAAGTGAAAATAGAAGAAAATCCAATAATTATTCGTGATATTACTACAAAAATTCTTGAAAAAGATGATAAAGAATTGCTTAAAAAAATAACAGAAGAAAATTGATGCTTTCTTAGGGTAATAATGCTTACGAAAGTTATTTAAAACTATTGACATTATATGGTAAAGGTGATAAAATAAATACGCTATTGTATAGGGGAACTATACTTTGGCGTATTTTATATTTTATAAAAGAAAGAGGGTGAATGAAACAAGATGCCAACAATTAATCAATTAGTAAGAAAAGGAAGAAGCACAACAAAAGCAAAATCTACTGCTCCTGCATTACAAAAAGGATATAATTCAAGAAAAAAAGTACAAACTGATAACAGAGCACCACAAAAAAGAGGTGTATGTACAGTTGTTAAAACAGTTACTCCTAAGAAACCAAACTCAGCTTTAAGAAAAGTTGCCAGAGTTAAACTTTCAAATGGATACGAAGTTACTTCTTATATTCCAGGTGTAGGACATAACTTACAAGAGCACAGTGTTGTTCTAATCAGAGGTGGAAGGGTAAAAGACTTACCTGGTGTTAGATACCATATCATTAGAGGAACATTAGATACAGCTGGTGTTAAAGATAGAATGCAAGCTAGATCTAAATATGGTGCTAAAAAACCTAAAAAATAGGATTTTGAATTTTGAAAAATAGTGTAATTAGAAGATATAATCAATGTAAATTGAGTTTAGATAGATTTTAAGTGCACTATTACGGGAAAGTAGAATGAAAACTTTCCAGAGTACCTTTTAGTGTTATAAATGGTTAAACACTAAGCACATTTTTATTTTATAAGGAGGGAAGAATAGTGCCAAGAAGAGGATATATAGCAAAAAGAGATGTTTTACCTGATCCATTATATAATAGCAAAGTTGTAACAAAATTAGTTAATAATATAATGTTAGATGGTAAAAAATCAGTTGCTCAAAGCATCGTATATGGAGCTTTTGATATTATAAAAGAAAAAGAACAAAAAGATCCATTAGAAGTTTTTGAAGCAGCATTAGAAAATATTATGCCAGTTTTAGAAGTTAAAGCTAGAAGAATTGGTGGTGCAACATATCAAGTACCATTAGAAATTAGACCAGAAAGAAGACAAACTTTAGGTCTAAGATGGCTAGTAACTTATGCTAGAAAAAGACATGAAAAAACTATGGCTGAAAAATTAGCTGGTGAAATTCTTGATGCAGTAAGCGGAAACGGTGGAGCATTTAAGAAGAAAGAAGATACACACAAAATGGCTGAAGCTAATAAAGCTTTTGCACATTACAAATTTTAGTAATAGGGGGATAAATTAAAATGGCTGATAAAAGAGCTTACCCATTAGAAAGAACAAGAAATATAGGAATAATGGCCCACATTGATGCTGGTAAAACAACAACAACAGAAAGAATATTATTCTATACAGGTAAAACTCATAAAATCGGTGAAGTTCATGACGGTGGAGCTACAATGGACTGGATGGCACAAGAGCAAGAAAGAGGTATCACAATTACTTCTGCTTGTACAACTTGTTTTTGGAATGATAATAGAATAAATATTATCGATACACCAGGTCACGTTGATTTTACTGTTGAAGTTCAAAGATCTTTGAAAGTACTTGATGGCGCAGTTACAGTTTTAGCTGCTAAGGGTGGTGTTCAACCACAAACAGAAACTGTTTGGAGACAAGCAGACAAATATAATGTACCAAGAATGGTATATGTAAATAAAATGGATACAACAGGAGCTGACTTTATGCTTTGTGTTCAACAAATGAAGACAAGATTACATGCAAATCCAGTTTGTGTTCAATTACCAATAGGATCAGAGGACAATTTCAAAGGTATCGTTGATTTAATTAAAATGAGAGCCTTCATTCATAAAGATGATTTAGGAAAAGAAATTGAAGAAACTGATATTCCAGCTGAAATGTTAGAACAAGCTAACGAATATAGAACATTAATGCTTGAAGCTGTTGCAGAACAAGATGAAGAATTAATGATGAAGTATTTAGAAGGTGAAGAACTTTCAGAAGAAGAAATCAAAAAAGGTTTAAGAACAGGAACAATTAATAATAAAATAGTTCCAGTTACTTGTGGTTCTTCATATAAAAACAAAGGTGTACAAGAATTATTGAATTGTATAGTTGATTTCATGCCATCACCATTAGATATACCACATATTAAAGGTGAAACATTAGATGGAGTTGAAACAGAAGCTAAAACATCAGATTCTGAACCATTTGCTGCATTAGCGTTTAAAATTGCAACTGACCCATTCGTAGGAAAATTATGCTTTTTCAGAGTTTACTCTGGAACATTAGAGTCAGGTTCAACAGTTTTAAATTCAAGTAAAGATAAAAAAGAAAGAATTGGTAGAATTCTTCAAATGCACTCTAATAATAGAGAAGATATAAGCAAAGTTTATGCAGGAGATATTGCAGCAGCTGTTGGTCTAAAAGATGTTACAACAGGTAACACACTTTGTGATCCAGAGCACCCAATTATCCTTGAATCAATGGAATTTCCAGAGCCAGTTATCGATATTGCTATCGAGCCAAAAGATAAAGCTGCTCAAGAAAAAATGGGTGTTGCACTTTCAAAACTTTCAGAAGAAGACCCAACTTTCAAAACATATACAAACCAAGAAACAGGTCAAACTATTATCGCTGGTATGGGTGAATTACACTTAGATATCATCGTTGATAGATTAAAAAGAGAATTTAAAGTTGAATGTAATGTTGGTAAACCATCTGTTGCATATAAAGAAACTATTAGAGATAAAGTAAGAGTTGAAGGAAAATTCATTCGTCAATCTGGTGGTAGAGGACAATATGGTCATGTATGGTTAGAAATGGAACCATTAGAACCAGGTTCAGGTGTTCAATTTGAGAGCAAAATCGTTGGTGGTGTTGTTCCAAAAGAATATGTTAAACCAGTTGAAGAAGGTGTTAGAGAAGCTTGTCAAGCTGGTGTTCTTGCAGGATATCCAGTTATTGATTTTAAAGCTACTTTGGTTGATGGTTCATATCATGAAGTTGACTCATCAGAAGCTGCATTCCATATTGCAGGTTCAATGGCATTCAAAGAAGGATGTAAAAAAGGTCATGCTGTTATATTAGAACCAATAATGAAAGTTGAAATAACAGTTCCAGAAGAATACATGGGTGATGTTATTGGAGATGTAAATTCTAGAAGAGGAAAAATGGAAGGAATGGAAAGCGTTGATGGAATGCAAGAAATTCGTGCATTTATTCCACTTTCAGAAATGTTTGGATATGCAACAGACTTGCGTTCAAAAACACAAGGTAGAGGAACATATTCAATGGAACCTTCTCATTATGAAGAAGTTCCAAAATCAGTTCTTGAAACAATAGTTTCTAGTAGAGCTAAAAAAGAAGAATAAAAATAAAATAAAGACTTGCTTTTTTATAGAAAATAGTATAAAATAGCAATGATTAAATTGTCTTTAAATTTTTAAATTTAATATAAAGAAAGCCAAGCAGAAAGCGTTTTTGCTATGGCTAGAATAAAAGGAGGAAAATTAAAAATGGCTAAAGCTAAATTCGAAAGAACAAAACCACACGTTAACATTGGTACAATCGGACATGTTGACCATGGTAAAACAACAACAACAGCAGCTATTACAAAATACTTAGGTTTATTAGGAAAAGCTCAATTCACAGCTTATGATCAAATTGATGGAGCTCCAGAAGAAAAAGCTAGAGGTATTACAATTAATACTGCACACGTTGAATATGAAACAGAAAACAGACACTATGCACACGTTGACTGTCCAGGACACGCTGATTATGTTAAAAACATGATTACTGGTGCTGCTCAAATGGATGGTGCTATATTAGTAGTTTCTGCTGCTGATGGACCAATGCCTCAAACAAGAGAGCACATCTTACTTGCTAGACAAGTTGGTGTTAAATTTATCGTTGTTTACTTAAATAAATGCGATATGGTTGATGATCCAGAATTACTTGAATTAGTTGAAATGGAAGTTAGAGACTTATTATCAAGCTACGATTTCCCAGGAGACGAAATTCCAATTATCAAAGGTTCATCATTAAAAGTATTAGAATGTGCTTCAACAGACCCAAATGCTCCTGAATATACTTGTATGAAAGAATTAATGGAAGCTGTTGATAGCTATATTCCAACTCCTGAAAGACCAATTGATCAACCATTCTTAATGCCAGTTGAAGATGTATTCACAATTACTGGTAGAGGAACAGTTGCAACAGGTAGAGTTGAAAGAGGAACAGTTAAAGTTCAAGACAATGTTGAAATTGTTGGTTTATCTGCTGAAAGAAAACAAACAGTTGTAACAGGTGTTGAAATGTTCAGAAAATTATTAGACCAAGCAGAAGCTGGTGATAACATTGGTGTTCTTTTAAGAGGTGTTGACAGAAAAGACATCGAAAGAGGTCAAGTTATTGCTAAACCAGGAACAATCAATCCACATACAAAATTCAAATCAGAAGTATATGTTCTAACAAAAGAAGAAGGTGGAAGACATACTCCATTCTTTAATGGATATAGACCACAATTCTATTTTAGAACAACAGACGTTACTGGTGTTATTGATTTACCAGCTGGTGTTGAAATGGTTATGCCAGGTGATAATGTTTCTATGACAATCGAATTAATTACACCAATCGCTATTGAAAAAGGATTAAGATTCGCTATCCGTGAAGGTGGTAGAACAGTTGGTTCTGGTGTTGTTGCTGATATTATAGAATAATATTTAGTCAATATATTAAAAAGAGTTCTTTATATAAAAGAACTCTTTTTTGTTGATTTTTGAAATAATTATATGTAAAATCAATATATATGAACAAATGGAGTTTAATATGAGCAGAAAAGAAAAACGTTTACCAATTAATTCTGTTGGTAAAGTAATTAAAGAGGCAAGAGAAAAGCGAGGGTTAAGTATAGAAGAACTGGCATGGAAAATTAATGATTCTAAAATTACGCCCAAACTTATTATGAATTGGGAAAAAGGAAATGAATTTCCTGATTTAGATAGCATATATTCATTATCAAAGCATTTGAAGTTAAATCCAAATGAATTGTTAAAAAAGAGAATTACGATACAAGATGAATCTATTCATGAGATAAATCCTGCTACAAAAAGAGTTAGTGAAAAATTTTTTCATGCTTTCTATGTTGTTGTAAGGCAATCGGTTAAGTTAATTGCTGGAATATGTATAATAGTTGTTGCTGCAAATTATAAACAGTTTGAAAATATGATGAGCGATCCAAATGATCCAAAGCAAATGCAATTAGTAGAAAGAGTTATAGATAATGCTGTTGATGATTTTACTGAATATAGAGTTAAACCAAAGAATAATGAAGTAGAATTAATGCAAAAAAATAATATATTAAATAATACATTACAAAATAATATAACTACTGATATAACAAATCAAAATGAAGTAAATAACAATAGTATAATACAAAATTAAGGGGAAATTTATGAGTAATAGAAGGGAATTTAAAACTCACAAAAAATTTGGTGAATTTAAAACTTTTGGTGAATATATATTAGAAGGTAGAGATAAGCAAGGTTTAAGTAGATTAAGTTTAGTAGAGAGAATAATAGATAAAGGTCATGAAGTAGATGAAAGAACGGTAAAACTTTGGGAGAAAGATGCGCTTTATCCTGATATAACTATGCTATATGTTTTAGCTGAAATTTTAGAAATTCATCCAAATGATTTAATAGAAGCAAAGCAATTTATGTATGAAGCTGGGCTAAATTCGATAGATATGCTTGCTATGAGAATAATATGTGGAACTATTAATACAACAATTTGGAAAGTACATTGTTTTTTCAATATATTCAAATGGTATGTTCTAATTTTAGCATTGAAATTAGCTTGGAAAGTACAAACACCAACTGCTTTTTCTATAAGTTTTTTTGCGATTTTTTTATGTTTATCAATATTAGCTGCAAAAAGAAATTTTGATGGACTTTAAAAACTGAATTTATGGTCAAATTATAAAAAAAGTATTGCTTTTTTTACAGAAAGCATTTAAAATAGTAATGTCTAATGTAAAATAGTAATACAAATAGTATAAGGGGGAAAAATACTTGAAAATATTATTAGATGCGATGGGGGGAGACAATGCACCAGATGCAACTATCAAAGGAGCTGTAAGAGCAGCTAGTGAAGTAAAATCTGAAATTGTTCTTGTTGGAAATGAAGAAATTATAAATGCTAAGGCAAAAGAATTTTTTGGAAAAGATACAATTACAGAAGTAGCAAGTAACATATCTATAAAAAATGCAACAGAACAAATTGAAATGTGTGATATTCCAACACAAGCAATAAAACAAAAAAAAGATTCATCAATGGTAGTTGGATTTAAAATGCTTAAAGAAAGTGAAGGAGATGTATTTATATCTGCTGGAAATTCAGGAGCATTGCTTACAGGAGCAACTTTATTAGTTGGTAGAATAAAAGGCATTGATAGACCAGCCATTGCACCACTTCTTCCAGCGTATGGAAAAAGTTTTTTACTTATGGATGCAGGTGCAAATACAAATTGCAAACCTATTAATTTAGTACAATTTGCACAGATGTCTACTATTTATTTAAAAAATACATTAGGTATAGAAAATCCAAAAATAGGATTATTAAATATTGGAACAGAAGAAACCAAAGGTAATGATTTAGTTAAAGAAACTTTCAATATATTAAATGAGCATGCTGAAGAATATGGTGTGAATTTTGTTGGTAATATTGAAGGTAGGGATTGCTTTGCAGGAGAAATAGATGCTGTTATTACAGATGGTTTTACTGGAAATGTATTCTTAAAAACACTAGAAGGCGTTGGAAAAATGGTAAAAAGAAATTTGACAGAGAGCTTAAAAAGAAACATTTTCACAACAATTGGAGCAATTCCTTGTTTACCAGCTATTAAAAGATTTGCAAAAACCATGGATTATAAAGAATATGGTGGAGCTCTATTTTTAGGAGTAAAAAAACCAGTAGTAAAAGCTCATGGAAGTAGTGATGAATATTTATTTTATTTTACTATAAAACAAGCTGAAAGATTTGTTAATAGTAAAGCAGTTGATAAAATGATAGAAGAATTTGAAAAAAAGTAAATAAAGACTTGACTTTTTAGTTCGTATATAATAAAAATAGATTATATAGTAATATCTTTGAAAAGGAGGTGTAACTTATATGAGTACTGAGGAAGTATTTGAAAAAGTAAAAGCTATAATTGTAGAACAATTAGGTGTAGCTGAAACAGCTGTCGAAATGGAAGCATCATTTATTGATGATTTAGGTGCAGATTCATTAGATATAGTTGAATTAGTAATGGCATTAGAAGAAGAATTCGATTTAGAAATCCCAGATTCTGACGCTGAAAAAGTAGTTACAGTCGGAGATGTAGTTGATTATATCAAAGAAAATGTGTAATATTTAGAAAATAAATAGAACAATAGCGGGCTGACTTTTATATTGAATGTAGATTTTAGCCCACGTTTGATTGTTCATATATGAAAATTGACTATATAAAAGTTTAGTATAATAAAGATTATTTATTATGTTAAAAATCGGGTATGTATGTTATTTTGTATTAAATAATATATATACCCGATTTTTTGTTGAAAAATATTCCAAAAAGATATATAATAGTAAATGGAGGAAATACCATGGAATTAAGCGAATTAGAAAAAAATATTGGTTATACTTTTAAAAATAAAAACTTGCTTAAAAAAGCACTTACACATTCATCTTATTCTCATGAAAATAAAGTTGAAAGTTATGAAAGACTTGAATATCTTGGAGATAGTATATTAGAATTTATAAGTAGTAAATATTTATATACACATTATAAAAAATTAGCAGAAGGAGAAATGACTAAGATTAGAGCAGATTCAGTTTGTGAAGATAATTTGTATTCTGTTGCTTTAAGACATAATTTTAATGAGTTCTTATATTTGGGTAAAAGTGAAAAAACTTCAAAAAGTCCAAGAAAAGCAATTTTAGCAGATACTGTTGAAGCTGTTATTGCAGCAATTTATTTAGATTCTAATTTAGAAAATGCAGAAAGATTTATCATAGATAATATAAAAGATGAAATTGAATATGCATCTCAAAATGTTGGAAAAAAAGATTACAAAACAGTATTGCAAGAGAAACTACAAGCAGAAGGCAAAGTAACAATAAAATATAATATTATTAATGAAAAAGGGCCAGATCATAATAAAGAGTTTACAGCAGAAGTTTTAATAAATGACAAGAGAACACAAATAGGAGTTGGAAGAAGTAAAAAACTAGCTGAAATGGAAGCAGCAAGAAAAACTTTAGAAATGTTAAACATAAAGGAGCAATAATGAAAAAACAATATATTATTCCGATTTTTGTCCCACATTTAGGATGTCCAAATGAATGTACTTTTTGCAATCAAAGAAAAATTAGTGGTGAACAAAAAAATGTTACAGAAGAAGATGTTAAAAATATAATTGAATATTATTTGGATAGCTTTAAGGATAAAGAAATAAAACCAGAAGTTGCTTTTTTTGGTGGAAGTTTTACAGCAATAGAAGCAGATTTACAGGAAAGACTTTTGAAAGCTGCTTATGAATATGTTAAATTAAAAAAAGTTGATAGTATTAGAATTTCTACTAGACCAGATGCAATAGATAAGACTATTTTAAAAAGATTAAAAAAATATAAAGTAAAGACAATAGAACTTGGAGTTCAATCTACTAACAATTATATTTTAGAAAAATGTAAGAGAGGACATACATTTGAAGATGTAAAAAAATCATCTAGGCTTATTAGATGGTATGGTTTTAAATTAGGTCATCAGATGATGGTAGGACTGCCAGAAAGTACTGTTTTAGATGAAATAAATACAGCAAAAGATTTAGCTAAATTAAAACCTAAAATGGTTAGAATTTACCCAGTTTTAGTAATAAGAGGCACAGAATTAGAAAAAGAATATTTAGATGGTATATATGAACCATTATCAGTAGAACAGGCTGTTGAAAGATGCAAAGAATTATGCTATTTCTTTGGTAAGAAAAAGATAAATGTTATACGAATAGGACTTCAAAACACAGAAACTATTTGTGGACCAGATAAAAAAGGTAGTGAGGTAGTCGCAGGTCCATATCATGAAACATTTAGGCAATTAGTAGAATCTTCAATTTATTATGATACTATTGTGGATAAAATTAAAAAATTTAATACAAAAGTAAAAGAAGTTGAAATTAGAGTTAATCCACAAAATGTTAGTAATGTAGTAGGATTCAAAAAACAAAATGTTGAAAAACTTAAAGATACATATGATGTGGATGTTTTAATTAAAATGGATGAAAAATGTCCAGCAAGTAAAATTGATGTGACAGTAACAAAAAAATATCAAGATTTTATAGATGAATAATTTTTGAAAACACACTTATACTAAGAATATAGGTGTGTTTTTATATGAAAAATAAAGTTAAAGATTATATGTTAATTACTATTGGATGTGTTATTGCTGGTATTGGTACAGCTTTATTTTTGTTGCCTAATAGATTGTCTAGTGGTGGTTTTGCAGGTATTGCTACAATATTGTATTACTTTTTTAATATTCCTATGGGAACTACAATTATTGTTATGAATATTCCACTTTTTATAATTAGTTATTTTAGATTAGGAAAAGAATTTTTATTAAAAGGCATTTATGCTACTTTGCTATATTCTAAAATGATAGATGTATTTAGTATGATTACAACTTTTACAGATGATAGATTTCTAGATAGCATATATGGTGGAATTTTAATCGGAATTGGATTGGGGTTAGTTTTTAAGGCAAGAGCTTCGACAGGTGGAACAGATTTGATAGTTCAAATTATTAAAAGCTTTTCAAATAAAGTTAGAACTTCAAATACTTTGGCAATAATGGATGGAATTATAGTGTTTGCAAATTTGATATTTTTTAAACAAATAGAAATAGGTCTATATTCAGCAATTTCAATTTATATTATTGGTAAAATGATAGATTTAGTTTTTGAAGGTATTAATTTTAGTAAAATGATGTATATAGTTTCTGATAAGTATGAAGAAATAGCAGAGAAAATAAATTTAGATATTGAAAGTGGAGCAACAGGTTTATATGGAAAAGGAATGTACACTTCCAAAGAAAGAACTATTCTTATGTGTATTACTAAGCGAAGAAATGTGATGACAATTAAAAATATGGCTATGGAAATAGATCCTAATGCATTTATAATTATTACAGATGCTCGTGAAGTTTATGGACTTGGATTTAAAAATTAATAATTAATTTTTAATAATTATAAAATAGTTGGGATATAAGAAATTTCATTATATTCCTCGGCTCAATACAGCAAAAAGAAATTGCAAAAATATTTAACGAGCCTCTTTCACTTAGTCCTCGCTTCGCTCGACGCGAACATTACTCATTAAATATATTAGCAATTTCTAATTTGCTTTCGATCGCATTCGTCATTTCATTCAATTTCTTATATCCCAACTATTTGATTATTTATAAAGTATAATAATTTATAATATTTAATTTTACCATTGATAAAAAGACATAAATGTATTAGAATATAAGTGATACAAGAGAGGGAATTTTAACAATGGAACAAAAATATATATTAAAAAATCCAGATAGTTTTAATTTAGTACACATTTTTGAATGTGGACAATGTTTTAGATGGAATATAGAAGAGGATGGAAGTTATACTGGTGTTATAAAAGATGGAGTTATAAATGTAAAGCAAATTGGAAAAGACTTTGCATTTATAGGTAATGTAACTGGAAATTTAGAAGATATAGTAAAAGATTATTTTGATTTAAACACAGATTATACCAAAATAAAAGATACATTAAGTAAAATAGATGTATATTTAAAAGAAAGCATTGAATTTGGTGAAGGAATTAGAATTTTAAATCAAGATTTATGGGAATGTATAATTTCATTTATAATATCTGCAAATAATAATATTCCAAGAATTAAAAAGATAATAGATAGAATTTCTGAAAAATATGGAAAAAAAGTAGAATTTAGAGGAAAAGATTACTATTTATTTCCAAGTGTAGATGAATTATCTAATGCAAGCATAGAAGATTTGAGAAATTTAGGATTAGGTTTTAGAGATAAAAGAGTATATAAAACAACAAAAATGATAAAAGAAAAAGAAGTTTCTCTTGAACGATTAAAAGAAAATGATAGTTTAGAATATATAGAAACAGAACTTTTGAAATTAGATGGAGTTGGAGAAAAAGTTGCAAATTGTATAATGCTTTTTTCATTAAAAAGATATGATGTATTTCCAATTGATGTTTGGGTTAGAAGAGTTATGAATGATTTATATATACATAATGAAGATGAAGAAAAGGTTAGTAAAAAGGAAATACAAAAATTAGCAGAAGAAAAATTTTTAGGTATTCCAGGTTTAGCTCAACAATATTTATTTTATTGGAAAAGAGAACAAGGAAAGGGTGCTTAGAAGTGGAGGAAAATGATGGGAAAAAAAGATAATTTAGTAGCTGGCATTATGACCACTTTGATTATCCTAATATTTTTATTAACAACCTATTTTTGTTTAGACATTTTTGGAATTATTGAAGTACCAGATAATTTGAGTTTGGTAAGTCTTATAAATGCAAAAACAGAAAAAGTTATTGCTGTAAATCCAATAGAAGATTTAATTATAACAGAAGAAAATATTGATGATTGGATAAATGCAAATACAAAAAGTGATGTAGATGAAGAAGACAAAGAACCTGACAATGTAGAAGAGAAATCCAATATTGAATATCCTTACATAAATGTACCAGAGGAACAAACAGAAGAAGTCCCAGAAATTACAGAAGATAACAATAGTGCAGTAGGTAAATCAACAACTAATGCTACAAATAAACTATATTATTATCAATTAGACATGTATGGAAAAATGATTTATGATAGAATGTATGATAATGTAGAAAATTTAAAAACTGGAAATTATGAAGTACAATTTGATACATTGTTTAATGAATTATTACATCAAGAAAATGGAGAATCAATTTTAGAAAATGCTTTTCAATTTGGAGTAAATGCTTTGCTTTTTGATCATCCAGAAATTTTCTATTTAGATATAACTAAAATGTATATGTCTACTGAAATTACAAGTTTTGGACCATTGAAAACATATAAAGTTAAAATAGGTAACTTAGAAGGAGAAAGTTATTTATCAAAATCTTTTTATAATAAACAATCTATTGATGTTGTGTCTGAAATGATAGAAACTATAAAATCTAATATTGAAGGAAGTATTATAGAAGACACAGCTTATAATAAAATTAAAACTGTACATGACTATTTAATAAAAAATGTATCTTATGACCAAACTTTGTCAAAAGATAATATATACAATATATACGGTGCTTTAATAAATAAAGAAGCTGTATGTGAAGGATATTCAAAAGCTTTTAAATACATAATGGATGATTTTGGAATTCCATGTGTAATAGCTTGTGGAATAGGTCAAAATTCAAATGGTGAAACTGAAAGCCATGCTTGGAATTATGTTAAAATAGATAGCAATTGGTATGCTGTTGATTGCACATGGGATGATCCTGTTATAGTAGGTAATGGTCGTGTGTCAGATAGTGTTTATACAAAGTATTTTTTGAAAGGGTCAAGTGATTTCTTTGTAGATCATGCAGAGGATGGAAAAATAGTTGATGGTTCAAGCTTTGTATATCCAACATTAAGCTTAGATAATTATTAGGAGAAATATGAAATTTAATCTAGTTTACGGTAAAAGTGGAAGTGGGAAAAGTAAAATTATATATGAAGATATAAAAAATAAGATAGGTACTGCAAGTATCTATCTTATTGTGCCTGAGCAAAGTAATTTAACAGCTGAACAAAATTTATTTAAAGTAACAGGTGAAAATACATTATTAAATGTAGAAGTTCTTACTTTAAGTAGAATGGCAAGTAGAGTAATTATGGAAGTTGGAGGCAAATTATATACCAGACTTTCAAAAGTTGGTAAAAGTATGTTAATATATAATATACTTTTAAAAGAAAAGAAAAACTTAAAATTTTTAGGAAAATCAGATAAGAATGTTGATATAGTTAGTAATATGCTAACCGAATTAAAGAAACATAATATAGATGTACAAAGTCTGTTAAATACAAATTTTGATGACCAATATATGAGGCTTAAATTAGAAGATATAGAAACTGTTTATAATGCATATGAAAAGCAAATAAATGAAAAATTTATTGATGAAAATGATAGCATGAATATATTAAAAGAAAATTTACAAAATACTGATATGTTTAAAGATAGTATTATTTATGTTGATGATTTTTTAGGATTCACTTCACAGGAATTTGGCGTTTTTGAGGAATTATTAAAAGTATGTAGTGAAATGACAGTTACATCTTGTATAGATGACTTAGAAAAAATAACTAATGTGGAAAATGATGTTTTTTACTTTAATAAAAAATTTGCAAGAAAACTTTTGCAAATAGCTGAAAATCAAAATGCAGAAATTAACAAAATAAATTTGACAGAATTATATAGATTTAAAAATGATGAATTGAAATTTTTAGAGAAAAATTTATCTGAAAATAGTAAAGAAAAATATAAAAAATCATCTGAAAATGTTGAGTTGTTTTTAGCTAATAATTCATATTCTGAAATGGAATATGTTGCTAAAAAAATTATCAATTTAGTTAAAGAAAACAATGTTAGATACAATGAAATAGGAATAGTTACACAAAATATAGAGAGTTATTTAGAAGATGCAAAAGCTGTTTTTGATAAATATGAAATACCATTATTTATAGATAGTAAAAAAGAGTTAAATCAAAATATTTTGATAAAATACATAATAGCATTGCTAGATATATTTGCTAAAAATTGGTCTTATGATGCTATGTTTGATTACTTAAAAGTAGGGTTACATGAATTCAATAATGAAGATATTTATGAACTTGAAAATTATTGTAAGAAATGGGGAATAAAAGGAAATAAATGGTATAAAAGAAGTTTTGATTATGAACCAATAAATGATTTGCAATCTAAATTAGAAGAGATAAGATTAGAGATAGTAAAGCCATTACTAGATTTTAAAAATAGTGTTTTTGAAAACAAAACAGTTTTGGAAATTACAAAAAAATTATATCAATTTTTAATTGATAATAAAATTAATGAAATTTTAGATAAAAAAATTAAAAAATATGAAATACCAGAAATTACTGATGAATACAATACAAGCTATAAAATATTAATAAATGTATTTGATGAACTGGTTTTACTTTTTGAAGATGAGAAAATTACTTTTGATAAATATAAAGAATTATTACAAATAGGAATTAAGAATAGTGAACTTGGAATTTTACCAGCCACACAAGATCAAGTTGTATTAGGAGATATTAATCGTTCAAGAAGTAGAAAAACTAAAATTTTATTTGTTATTGGAATAAATGATGGTGTATTTCCAGCAGGAAGTAGAGAAGAAGGTTTTTTAAACGATAAAGACAGAGAAAAGCTTTTAGAAAAAGGATTTGAGATGGCAAAATCTTCAACTGAATTACTATATGAAGAACAGTTCAATATTTACAGAACTTTGACACTTCCAGAAGAAAAATTATTTTTATCTTATGCTTCTAGTGATAAAGAAGGTAAATCACTTAGACCATCAATATTGATTAAAAAATTGAAAATAGCTTTTCCAAACTTAATTCAAAATAGTGATATTGTTATTAATAATTATACAGTTACTAATGAAAAGGCAACTTTTGAAGAATCTTTGAAAGTATATAAAGAATTTTTAGAGGGAAAAGAAACATCAGAAGAATGGCAAGATATAATTGTATATTTTTATCAAACAAATAAAGAAAAATTTGTTACTGCTATAAGTGGTTTTGATTATAATAATTTGCCAGAAAAAATATCAGAAGAGAATATTTCTAAATTATATGGAAACAAATTAAAAACTAGTGTTTCAAGATTAGAAAGTTATAGAAAATGTCCATTTTCTTTTCATATGATATATGGACTAAAATTAAAAGAAAATCAAGAATTGCAAATGGCATCAATTGATACTGGTTCTTTTATGCATGAAGTAATAGATGCGTTTTTTAGAAAAATAGATGAAGGAAATAAATCATTATCAGAATTATCAGATGATGAAATTGAAAAAATTACTATGTGCATTATTGAAGAACTTTTAGAAATCTCAAAATATTATACTTTTTCAAGTACAGCAAAATTTAGATTATTAACAAAAAGATTAAAAAAAGTTGTATTAAAGGCAATTGAATATATTGTATATTCGATTAGAAACAGTGATTTTGAAGTATTACGGTCATGAAGTAGAATTCAATAATTTAAGTGAATTCAAGCCAATTCAGATGACACTTTTTGATGATAAATCAGTAGAAATTACAGGTAAAATAGATAGAGTGGATTTAGGAAAAGTAGGAGATAAACAATACATAAGAGTTATTGATTACAAATCTTCTGATATGTCAATAGATGTTTCAAAGGTAGAAGCTGGATTGCAAATTCAATTAGTAACATATCTAGATGCTTTAACTGAAAATACAGAATATGAATCTAGCGGAGTTTTATATTTAAGTTTATTAGACAATATATATAAAGCTTCTAAAAATGAATCTACTGAAAAAATAGAAGAGGAAATAAGAAAACTTTTCAGAATGAAAGGTTTTGTATTAGCAGATGTACAAGTTGTAAAGGCGATGGATAAGAAGTTAGAAAAAAGCAATACATCAGATATTATTCCTGTTGCATTGAAAGTTGATGGAGAGATATCTTCTAAACCTAAAACTTTGAAAGCTGATGAATTTAAAGAATTACAAAAAAATGTAAGAAAAACAATAAAACAATTATCTACTGAAATTATGAAAGGTAAAATTGACATTAAACCATATAATTATAAAAAACAAACTGCTTGTAGTTATTGTGCTTATAAAAGCATTTGCAATTTTAATACTAGCTTAAAATCTAATGAATATGATTATATAAGATGTTAAATGGAAAGGATGGATAAGAGATGCGAAGTACAGTAATGGAAATTGATGTAGATGCTTTTAAGCATAATATGAATGAGATTCAAAAATTTGTTGGAAATAAAACTATAATTCCAGTAATAAAAGCAAATGCTTATGGTACATATATAAATACAAAATTAGATTTAATAAAAGATTATGAGATTGTAGCAGTGGCTATGGCGTCAGAGGCAATGTATTTGAGAGAAATTGGATATAAAGGAGAAATTCTTATATTAAATCAACCAGATGTAAATGATATAGAAAATATTTTGAAACAAAATGTTTCAATCGGGATTAGCGATTTTAATTTTTTAAACGAATTGATTAATAACAAAAAAGAAGCAAAAGTGCATTTAGAGCTTGAAACAGGAATGGGAAGAACAGGAATTGAAAAAGAAACACTTGAAACATTTTGTTTCAAAATAAAAGAAAATCCTTTTATAAAGGTACAAGGTGTTTATACTCATTTTGCAGTAGCAGATGTTGATAAAGAATTTACAGAATTACAGATTAAAAAATTTAATGAAGGATTAGAAATTATAAAAAAATATTTTAGTGATATAAAATATATACATCATAGTGCTTCTAATGGTATATTAAATTTTGAAAATTCACAAACTAATGCTGTAAGACCAGGAATAATAATGTATGGATATGAACCTTATGAAGGTGCTTATAATAAATTAAATTTAAAACCAATTGCAAAACTAAAATCTAGAATAAATTTTGTTAAAACATTAAAAAAAGGTGAAAGTGTAAGTTATGGCAGAATATTTATTGCTGAAAAAGATACAAGAGTTGCCACTGTTCCAATTGGCTATGCTGATGGAATAAGAAGATGTATGACTGGTGGAGAAGTTTTTGTAAATGGTAAAAAAGCCAAAATAATTGGAAAAGTGTGTATGGATAGTTTTATGATAGATGTAAGTGATATTGATAATATAAAAGTAGGTGATGAAGTTTTCATTTGGGATAATGAGAACATAACACTAGATGAAGTTGCAAGTAAATGTGACACAATAAATTATGAAATTTTGTCTTGTATATCAAATAGAGTTCCAAGAATTTTTAAAGGAGGTATTGATGTTTAAAGAAGAGGAGATTGTATATGTAAAAAATGAAGGTATTGAATATATACAGTTTAAAAAATTATTGAAGTATGGAATAAAGCATGCATACACTTTAAAAAGTAAAAATATTAATTTTGCTTTTGAGCAGGATAAAAATGAAGAAAGTTATAAAGCATTATGCAGAGCTTTGAATATAAATTATGAAAATGTAGTTCAACCAGTACAAACACATACAGCGGAAATAAAGTGTATTGATAAAGTTTTATCCACAAAGGATTTACAAAATGTGGATGGACTGATTACAAATAAAAAGGATATTGCATTAACTAGCAAAAATGCTGATTGTATATTATTTTTGTTTTATGATCCTATTAAAAAGGTTATTGCTAATGTTCATTCAGGTTGGAGAGGAACTTTTCAAAAGATAGCAGAAAAGGCTGTTGTAAAGATGATAAATTTCTACGATTGTAAAGCAGAAGATATTTTATGCTTTATATGTCCAAGTATTAGAAAATGTCATTTTGAAGTGTCAAGTGATGTTAAAGAGCTATGTGAAGGAATTTTTGAATTTACAAATAAAACAGAAGAATTTATTGAACTAGGTGAAATTGTAGATGGAGAGCAAAAATATAATATTGATACAGTATTAATTAATAAAATTTTGCTTACAGAACTTGGAATTAAAGAAAAGAATATTATTGATTGTAACCTTTGTAGTGTTTGTAATAAAGATAAAATAGAATCAGTAAGAGTAGATGGTGCAAATGCAGGTAGAGGAACAGCGATAATAATGTTATAGGAGTAGCGTATGTATGAAACATTAGAAGAAATAAATGAAGAAGTAAAAAAATGTACTAAATGTAAGTTGTGTAAAAATAGAACCCAAACAGTTTTTGGTACAGGTAATCCATCGGCAAGAGTAATGCTAATTGGAGAAGGACCAGGGCTAGATGAAGATATACAAGGAGAACCTTTTGTAGGAAAGTCTGGAAAACTTATGAACGAAGCTTTTAGAGGGTTAGGGATAAATAGAGAAGATTTATATATAGCGAATATTGTAAAATGTAGACCGCCTAATAATAGAAATCCAGAAAAAGAGGAAGCAATTGCTTGTATGGATTATTTAAGAAATCAAGTTATATTAGTAAAACCAGAAATTATTGTTTTATTGGGAAGTGTAGCTTTAAAAAGTATTTTAGGTGATGAATATGGAATTACAAAGAGTAGAGGAAAGTGGATTATAAAAAAAGATATAAAATATCTTCCAACATTTCATCCAGCAGCACTATTAAGAGATGAACATAAAAAAATAGATTTTTGGAATGACTTAAAATTGGTAGTAGATGAATTGAATAAATAAGAACTGTAAAAACCTCCTAAATTTTAGGAGGTTTTAGTCTATATTCTTTACTCGTATTTTTTCTTCAAATAATAGTTTGAGTTTATTAAAGAGTTTTTTAAAGAATTCAATACCGTAGGTGGGATTTTCGAAAAGCGCTAAATCCTTATTTGATTCCTCAAAAAATGTAAGTACACCATATTTTTTAACCAATTCACGCTTTTCTTCAAGTTTGTTCATCATATTACGATAAAATTCATTGTAAAAGTTATATCCTTCTGTGTCAATAAGAAGGTCTTTAAAGTTATATAGATGAGATTGGAAAGCGTTTAAGCTGTCTTGGTCTTTTATATATTGAAATTCCTTATTGAAACAATTATCTATAATGGTATTTTGTATTTCCAAAGTAAGTTTTAAGATTATTGATTTTAAAGCTTCTATTCTATTAGATAAGTTTTTTATTTTATTAAGTGAAGCATCATTTTCTGAACAATAATCTAAATTATTCATTGAAATAACAAGTTCTTCTTGATAATGCATAAGTAAATCTAAATTGGATTCGATTATATTGTAAGCTTTTGAATTAGATTTTGCGATAAAAGTATTTTTAAAAACATCATTACTATATAAAACACTATGAAATAGTGGATATGTACCAGTAAAATAAGCAAGTTGTCTTATTATTGCAGTTTCCAATGGGTAATAATCTGGACTTTCTGTTGTTAAATTCATATTATAATATCTAACATTATCTGTTTCGTTTTGATTAGCTTTGGAAGCCATATATTGAACAGCAGCTTCATTTAAGGCCATACCAGATGTTTTCCCTTGAAGATTATATAATCCTAATTTTGTAACTTTTCCACGTTTGTCTTTTACTGCTTGCAAAAAGTGAATACATTCATGAACTGCTAATGTATTTAAGTCATCGAAATCCATGTTTTCACTAAAATATATTGAATCATTTTTATAAAAATATTTTGCAACAGCCATATCATTTGGCATTTTTGCAATATACATATTTAATCTTGATATTGAAATAAATAAATCGCTTTGATTTAAGTTATGCTCAGGGAATGTAGAGCATAATTTCTCTGCAATTTTTGATGCTATTTTATTTATTTCAAGTGTACTTAAAGGATTGATGATTTCAATTCCTTCTCTTCTTAATGTTGAATTTATGCTCATAAAAACTCCTTAAATTCTTTTGTATAATATTATTATAACGCAAATTATGGAAATATAAATATCAAGCACATAAAAATTTTATTACATTTTAGTAACAACAAATGTAATGAAAACTTAATAGGAGTAGGCTTGAAAGCAAAAATACTTAATGTTATAATTAAACTATGATATTATGAAATACTTATATGGAAAAGAAAGTGAGTAATTGATGAAAAAGTTCAAATTTAATAAACAAACAGTCAAAATACTTGGAATTGGAACTGTATTAGCTGGTGTTATGTTTATGAATTCATTTAGTTTTGCAAATACAAATGAAGAATTACAAACTTTGCACACACAAGATTTTATTGAATGGCAAAAATTAAGTGAAGAAGAAAAAGCGAATACTTTAATGCCAAAGATGTATACTACAATTGTGCAAGATAATGTTCTAGAAGAATATAGTCAAAAAGAAATAAGTTATAGAATGCAAATTCTTACTAGAAAAATTTCAGAAAAACTATATTCTGCAATGACAAAGGCAGCGACATATAATGTTCCATCTTATAACTTAAATAAGGATATTAAGGTACAAGTAAAACATCAAGGAGTAACAAATGAATGTTGGGCTTTCTCAACAGTAACAATGTTAGAAACCAATTTAGCTTTAACTAAAAATGTTGATAAAACATTTTCACCAAGACATATGGATTATTCAACAATAAAAACATTCACAGATGGTGTAAATAAACATTGTTATAATAGAGAAGCAGGTGATGGTGGTTTAGCTCCTTTTGGACTAGCATATTTAACAAATGGTCAAGGTGCTGTACTAGAAAAAGATATGCCATTTGAAAATAATGTAAATAAAATTGATTTGAAATCATTAGATAAAAAAGTTGATACAATAGTTTCTGATTATGTGGCTTTACCAAGCATCTTTAAAGAATATGCAAGTGATGGAACTGTTACTTATACAAATGGTGGAACAGCTCAAAACAGAAAGGTATATAGTTCAGAAGAAGTAACGAAAATAAGAAATATGATAAAAGATCAAATTGTAAAATATGGTGCTGTTTCAGCAGTAACAGCAGGAAATCATGCAGAGTTTTATAGCAATACAAAAGATGCTTTTAAATCAAATGCATATTTCTGTAATACAAACTTGTATCCAAGAGATCATGCTGTAACAATTGTTGGTTGGGATGATGGATATTCAAAAGACAATTTTACAGGAATTGCAAAACCTAAGACAAATGGTGCTTATATTTGTTTAAATACTTATGGCACTGAAAACTTTGATAAAGGATATATATATATATCATATGAAGATGCTTTAATTGAAAGTTTATTATATGGAATACAATCAACTACAAATATAGATTATGATAATTTGTATCAATACAATTTGTTAGGTGATAATACTGCTATTGGTATGAACACAGTAAATCAAGGATATATAGGAACTGTATTTTCAAGAGATGCGTCAACAGATGAAAAACTTACTTATGTAGGAGTTACTGTTCCAGATGATGTTTCTTTGGAAATATATGTTAATCCAAAAGGAAATGGAATGACACTTAGTGGACTTACTAAGGTTGCTACAACAGGAGTTTTAAAGCCAGGATATCATAGAATAAAAATAGATGAAACAAAACTTATAGGAAATAATTTTTCAATTGTTGTTAAAGAAACATCAAAAACTGATAGATTTTATTTTTCAGTAGAAGCTTGTGTACCAAATTCATTGTATTCAACAATTACAGGAAATGCTGGAAAGAATTTTTATTCAGTTGATGGATATTCTTGGAATAATTTATCAGAGCAAAATGTAAAAGGATTTGATATGAAAAATACAGATTTATGTATAAAAGCTTTTACAGATATTGATGAGAAACAAAATCCAACACCACCAGGAGAAGATACAAAACCACCAGTAGACGATAATAAAGACAAAGAAGATAATGATAAAAATGATAATAACAATGAAAATAATGATAAAGAAGATGAAAAAATTACATTAACTTCGACAGATTATAAAATATTAAAAGATAAAGATATTTATAATATAAGACATTTAACAACCTTAAAAACATTTAAATCAAAAATAAAAACAAATTCAAAATCTATTTATGTAGTTGGTCCTAATGGTAGAGAATTGCAAGATAATGACTATATAAAAACAGGTATGAAAATGAAACTATCTGATGGTAAAATATATTATTTAGTCGTTAGAGGTGATGTTGATGGTTGTGGTAATGTAACACTATTAGATTTTTCAAAGTTTATTGCTCATTATGGGTATGGTAAAGAATTTACTTTAACAGGTAATGAGTTAAAAGCAGCAGACATGAATGTTGATGGAAAAATAGATATAACAGATGTATCTCAAATGGTCGACTTATATATGAATAATTAACATAAATGTTACATAAAAATACTTGATTTTTAAAATCAAAAGAGTTATACTATAAAAGAGAAGGAGAATTGAAAGATGAGAAAAAAATTAGCAGTTATTATGATAATGTTAGTATTAGTAGCAATGTCGTTAGCTACAACTGTTAGTGCATCAAGCTTTACAGCAACAATAACACCAAATAGAACAACAGTTGATGAATCTAATGAAGTAGTTGTTACAATAAGAGTGTCAAATTTGGATGTTGGAACAACAGGAATCAATGCTTTTGAAGGTGTTTTATCATATAGCACTCAAATATTTGAAACAATTAATGCTGATAGCATAGAAGGAAATAATGGTTGGCAACCAACATATAATCAAGACAATGGAAAAATTATGTTGTATAAACAAGGTTTCTTAAATGAAGATGCAGATATTGTTCAAATTACATTTAAAACAAAAACAAATGTAACAGGAAAATCAGGAGATATTAAACTTTCTGATATCAAAGCTTCTAATACAGGCGAAACAATTGAAGCAAGTACAATATCTACAAAAATTACAGTTGGAAAAAATTCTGAGGGTGAAAATATGGCAAACACTTCTGGAAATAAAACAAATACAAATACAAATACACCATCAAGAATAAATACTACAACAAATACAACTAGAAATATAGCAAATAATACAAATACTAATAGAAATGCTCAATCTTCATATATAGATTCAACTAATAATACACAAAATACAACAGGAGATATTCCATATACAGGAGTTTCTGATAACATAATGAGAGCAATATTTGTAGTATTAGTAATTGCAGGAATTTCATATTTTAAATATGAAAGCATTAAAGAAAAATAAGAAATTATAATGAAAAAGCAGAACAAATAGTTCTGCTTTTTTGCATTGTTTTTATTATGTAGGAAATTTCGCTAGAAATTTCTGAAATAACAAGGTTAATCTACCAATATTTGCCCGAGAGAAGTGAGTGGCATTTGAGCCTCGAAATTTTTGATTTCGTTAAGGCTCGATTTTCTTATTGCAAAAATGCTATAAATAATATATAATTGCCTTAGTAAAGGAGAGACTGATGAAATTACTTATAACGGAGAAACCATCTGTTGCTATGGAATTTGCAAAAGTATTGAAAGTTAATCCAACAAAGAAAAATGGTTACTTAGAAGGCAATGGTTGGATTATAACTTGGTGTTATGGTCATTTAGTAACAATGAGTTATCCAGAAGCTTATGACGAGAAACTGAAATTTTGGAAATTAGATACATTACCTTTTTTACCAAAAGAATGGAAATATGAGGTAATTTCTGGTGGAATACAAGCAAAACAATTCGAGATAATTAAAAATCTAATGCAAAGAGATGATTTAGAAGAAATATATAATGCAGGTGACTCTGGACGAGAAGGAGAATATATACAAAGATTAGTTTTTATGATGGCTAATCCAAATCCAAATGCAAAATTAAAAAGAGTTTGGATAGATTCACAAACAGAAGAAGAAATACAAAGAGGTATAAAAGAAGCAAAAAATTTGTGTGAATATGATAGTTTATCTGATTCAGCTTATTTAAGAGCAAAAGAAGACTATTTAATAGGAATTAATTTTTCTAGACTTTTATCTGTAATATTTGGCAGAAGAATTGCTAAGGATTTGAACGAAGAAAAAGTTTCGATAGCAGTTGGAAGAGTTATGACTTGTGTTCTAGGAATGGTAGTTTCAAGAGAAAGAGAGATAAGAAATTTTGTTAAAACAAAATATTATAAAATAGTTGGAGATTTTGGAAATAGTGAATCATCATTTAAAGCAGAATGGAAAGTTACAGAAAAATCTAAATTATTTGAAAGTAGACTTTTATATAATGAAACAGGTTTTAAGAAGGAAGATGATGCAAAAAAATTCATATCATATTTATCTGAAAAAAAGGCAATTATTGAAGAAGTTAAAAAAACAAAGCAAAAGGAAAATGCACCACTTTTATTTAATTTAGCAGAAATTCAAAATGAATGTACAAGAAACTTTAAAATAAAACCAGATGAAACATTGGAAATTATTCAGGATTTATATGAAAAGAAATTAGTTACTTATCCAAGAACTGATGCAAGAGTTCTATCAACAGCAATTGCAAAAGAAATTGGGAAAAATTTAAACGGACTATATAAAAATTTTAAAGATGAAGAAATTAGTAAGTATATTACTAAAATGGTAGATGAAAAATATAGTACAAATTTAGTAAAAACAAAATATGTAAATGATAGTAAAATTACAGATCACTATGCCATTATTCCAACAGGACAAGGTTTTGAGAATTATGATAAATTAGATGAATTGAAAAAAAATGTATACAAATTAATTGTAAAAAGATTTATAGCTATTTTCTATCCACCTGCTGAGTATAGCAAAGTGTCAGTAACTGTAAATGTAGAAAATGAAATCTTTACAGCTAATGGAAAAGTTTGTATAAATCAGGGGTATTTAGAAGTTTTAAAAAATAAAACTAAAACAGAAGATGAAAATAATAATTTATCTATATTAACAGCTTTAAAAAAAGGCAAAGAGATTGGTATAAATAATTTTGAAATAAAAGAAGGAGAGACAACACCGCCTAATAGATATAATTCAGGTACAATAATTTTGGCAATGGAGAATGCTGGTAAACTTATTGAAGACGAAGAATTAAGAGAACAAATAAAAGGTGCTGGAATTGGTACTAGTGCAACTCGTGGTGATATTATAAAAAAATTAGAAAGAATAAGGTATATTGAAATAAATGAGAAAACTCAAATTGTAACTCCAAGTCAAAAAGGAGAAGCTATTTATGATATTATTTTGAAATCTATTCCAGATATGCTAAATCCAGAATTAACAGCAAGTTGGGAAAAAGGTTTGGATATGGTAGCAAAACAAGAGATAAAGCCAGATGTTTTTATGGAAAAATTAGAAAAATATATAAGAAGTAAAATAGATAAATTAGTAGTTAAATATTAGCTAAGTATTTTGATTAGTAAAATATTCACTATTTATGTAAAATTTACATATTATGTAGCATAAATATTTATAAGAGGTGATAAAAATATGTGTTGCTACATAATAAATGGTGGTAAAAAATTGGAAGGAGAAACATATGTCTCAGGTTCTAAAAATGCTAGTTTACCAATTCTAGCTGGTTGTATTTTAAATGGAAAAACAAGTAAATTATATAATGTTCCAGACATTGAAGATGTTAGAACTACTTTGAAGATTTTAGAATATTTGGGTTGTAAAGTAAAAAGAGACAAAAACAAAATTACAATTAATTCTGAAAGTTTAAATAAAAATACTATACCGGATGAACTTATGAGAAAATTAAGATCATCTGTAATAATATCAGGTGCTTTACTTAGTAGATGTAAAGAAGTAATGTTTTCATACCCACGGTGGTTGTGAAATAGGAAGTAGACCAATTGATTTACATTTAAGCAGTTTTAAGAAAATGGGCATAAAAATTGAAGAAAATAGTGGAAATATACATTGCAAATGTGATAAAATAAAAGATGTTCAAATACATTTGGATTTTCCAAGTGTAGGTGCAACAGAAAATATTATTTTAGCTTCTGTTTTAGGAGAACATGAAGTTATTATAGAAAATGCTGCATTAGAACCAGAAATAGTAGATTTAGCTGAATTTTTAAATAGAATGGGTGCTAAAATTTTTGGTATGGGAACAAGCGTTATAAAGATAAAAGGAGTAAATACTTTAAAGGAAGTATCGTATAATGTAATGCCAGATAGAATAGAAGCAGGTACTTTATTAGTAGCAACGGCAATGACTGGTGGAAAAATTCATTTAAAAAAGGTAATTCCTGAGCATATCAGTCCAATATTACATAAATTAGAAGAAGTTGGTTGTAAGCTTAATATAAAAAAAGATAGTATAATTTTAGTTAGTCCTAAAAGATTGAGTGCAACAGAAATAAAAACTATGCCGTATCCAGGCTTTCCAACAGATTTACAATCAATATTTGCTTGTATGCTTACAACAGCAAAAGGAACTTCAATTATTACAGAAAATATATTTGAAAATAGATTTAAGATTTTTGCAGAACTTAAACGAATGGGAGTAAAAGCTAATATTGAAGGAAAAACTCTTATTATAAAAGGTGTTAGAAAATTACATGGAGCAGAAGTACAAAGCACTGATTTAAGAGGTGGAGCTGCATTAGTTTTAGCAGGACTAGTAGCAAAAGGCACTACAAAAGTAAAAAATATAGAATATATTTTGCGTGGATATGAAAACTTAGATTTAAAATTAAACAGTATTGGTGCTGATATTATTAAAGAAGGAAGTTAATGATTTATGAGCAATAATTTAGATGATGAAATTGTTATTGGTATAAATAGACCAAAAACTCCTAATAAAAATAGCAAGAAAAAAAATAAAAAGACTAAAAAAGAAGATCATAAGAAAACAGAAAATAATAAAAAGGTTGCAAAAAACGCAACCTCTAAAAATAATAAAGACAAGCAATCAAAATCTAAAAAAGGTTTAAAAATTTTCATTATTATATTTTTAATTATAATTACAATGTTTATAATTATGAATATTAATATATGTCAAATAAAAAATGTAGAATTGATAGGAAATGAAAGTCTTACAAAAGAACAAATAGAAGGAATTGTCAACTTTGAGCAATATAATAATTTATTTGCTTTAAATACTTTAAAAGTAAAAGATGATTTAGAAAAGAATGCTTATATAGAAGATGTAAAAGTTTCTAGAATATTTCCTAATACAGTAAAACTTACAATAAAAGAAAGAACACCAAGATTTATGCTTCAAGTAGCTGATAGTTATGTATATATAAATAGTCAAGGATATATGTTAGAGGTATCGGTTGAAAAATTAAATGTTCCAATTATTTTAGGATTTAAAACTGATTTAAGTAATGTTGAAGCTGGAAATAGATTAGAAGTTGATGACCTAAAAGAATTACAAACAATTATAAAAATTGTTCAAACAGCTAAATCAAATGAAATAGCTGATATGATAACAAAAATAGATGTATCGAATAATAGAAATTATACTTTAATTTTAGAAGGTGAACAAAAGACAGTATATTTAGGAGATTGTTCAGATTTAAATACAAAAATGCTATACCTAAATGGAATTTTAAATCAAACCAAGAATTTGGCGGGAGAAATTTTCCTTAATATGGACTTGAATACAGATGATGCATATTTTAGAGAAAAAACATAAAATTTTGAAGGTGGAGGAAAAGAGCGTGAAAGAAAAAAATATTGCAATTATGTTAGGTGTAATGTGCTTTTTACTTACTGTTGGAATTTGCGTACAAGTTAGAACTGTAACAAGTAACGCATCAAAAATGGGACGAACTTATGCTGAAAATGAGCTTAGAGATAGTGTATTGAAGTGGAAAGAGAAATATGATTTAGCATATCAAAAATTGGAAACAAAAGAAGTAAAACTTGAAAAACTTCGTGAAACAGTTTCTACTTCAAGTGAATCATCAGAAACAGCAAAAGCAGATTTAGAGAAAAACAACATGGCGCTTGGATATTCAGAAGTTATTGGACCAGGTATTACAATAATTTTGAAAGATGGAGAACTTAATTCTAACAAATTAGATGTATCTTCATATTTAGTACACTATTCAGATTTAGTTGAAGTTATAAATGCATTAAAGAATGCAGGAGCAGAAGCAATTTCTGTAAATGGACAAAGAATAGTAAATACAACAGCTATTTCTTGTGCAGGAAATATAATAAGAGTAAATAATGAAAAAGTAGGAGTACCATTTGTAATTAATGCTATTGGTTCAAAGGAAAAATTATATGGCGCACTTACAATGCTTGGTGGATATATAGATAAATTGAAAGATGATGGAGTTGATGTTGATATTACTCAACAAAATTCTATAACAATACCAAAATATGATGGCGTATATAAATATGAATATGCGACAAAAGCAGAATAGGAGGCAAAGATGAAGGGAAAATATACAATGATAATTTCAATAGGCTTTGCAACTCTTATTTTAACAGCAGTAATGTTGACTCAATTTAAAACAGTAGAACAAACAGATATTACAGCAATAGAAACAATGAGAGAAACGGAGCTTAGAACAGAATTAACCGATTGGAAAAACAAATATGAAGAAATTGAAGAAAAACTTGACGAAACAGAGGGCAAGATTGCAGAGTACCAATCAGAAATTTCTAACTCACAAGAAAATTCAACTATTTTAGATAAAGAACTTGATGAAACAGATATGTATTTGGGATATACCAAACTTCAAGGTGAAGGAATAGAAGTTACATTAACAGATAGTGAATTTAAAACAATAGATAGATGGGATTTATTACAACTTGTAAATGAACTAAAACTCGCAGGAGCAGAAGCAATTTCAATAAATAATGAAAGGGTAGTGTCCACTACTGAAATTGCAAATGTAGGATCACAATTTATTTTAATAAATGGAAATAGAATTCCATCACCATTTGTAGTAAGAGCCATAGGAGATAAGAAATATTTAGAAAGTGCTATCACTATAAAAGGTGGATACATTGACGAAATGAAAGTAAATGAAAAAATAGTTAATTATGTTGTAAAAGATTCAATTGAAATTCCAGCATATTCTGGAAAAATTAATTTTGAATATGCAGAAGTAAATAAATAGGAGGATAGAAATGATATATATATCAATTATTATAGGTTGTATTTTAGGTGCTATTATAGGAATGCACACACCAGTAATTTCATATACATATTCAAGTTATTTAGCAATAGCAATTATAGCAGCGCTAGATACAGTTTTTGGTGGAATTACTTCTGTATTGAAAAAGAATTTTGATTTAAAAATATTTTTATCAGGTTTTTTTGGAAATGCTATATTGTCAATAGCTCTTACATATTTAGGCGAAAGATTAAATGTAGATATTTATTTGGCGGCAGTAGTTGTGTTTGTAGGTAGAATGTTTACAAATTTAGCAATTATTAGAAGATATTATGTAGATAAGTGGACAAACAAATTTGAACAAATGACTTTTAAAGTTAAAGAAACAAATTCAGAAGATAAAAAATAATATATTATTTTTACAAAATACTAAGGATAAAGCTATACTATTATAAATATATAATAGTATAGCTTTTATATTAAAATTTTTACTAAAAAAATACAATTTTCTACAAATTTTGACTTGAATTTGTTAGAAAAATGTTATATAGTAGGCTATGTAATTATTTTAAAAAAGATTACGAAAATATTACATTAATTACAAAAATGTTTCAAATTATCTTGACTTGTTTTCTAAAATGTAATATTATAAACGCAAATAGAATTTATACTAAAAAATGGAGGGTTGACTTTGGCAATAGGAGATATAATTGTTGGTATCGATATTGGAACCTCTAAGGTCAGCACAGTTGTAGGAGAAGTAAATAATTTTAATCAAATTGAAATTATTTGCAGTACAAGTAGCAAATGTTCAGCTATAAAAAAGGGTAAAATTGTAAGTAATGAAGATTTAAGTTCAGCTATTGCAAAAACAATCAAAGAAGCCGAAGATATATCAAATTTTAAAATAAATTCTGCTTATACTACAATACCAGGTCAGTACATTACGATTGTGCAAAACAGTATCGTAAAAGAAGCAAAAGATAAAGTTGCTGGAATATCAATTAAAGATGTTGCATCAGCAATAATACAAATTAGAGATATAGAAGTACCAGATGATAAAGTTTTAGTAGATGTAGTACCCGACAAATTCATCCTTGAAGATGGAAAAGCTATTGAAGACCCAGTTGGAAAATATAGTACAAGCTTTACTCTAACAGCTCAAATAATACTTGCTGAGAAAGAGTATGTAAAGCAAATAACTTCTGTATTTAAAAAAGCAGGTATCGAAATAGATGGAATTGTTCCTATATCATTAGCAGAACGAAATTTAGTATTAGATACAAACGAATTAAATGATAATGTTATGTTATTAGATATTGGGGCAGGTAATACAGATATTGGTGTATTTAATGGAAACTCATTTATATATACTAATACCATAGCACTTGGAGGTGACAATATTACTAGTGACATTTCCTATGTGCTTAATATTTCACCAGAAGAAGCAGACAAATTAAAAAGACAATATGGTCTAGCTTTAAAATCATTTATAGATAATGATAATAATATTATTCTAAACACTTGTAAAGATGTAGGTGGTAAAAATAGAACAATAAAAAGTTCTGATTTAATAGAAATTATTGAAGCTAGAATTGAAGAGATATTTACTCTGGTTAATAAAGACATTACATCACATGGAATAAAGTCAAATATAAACAATGTAATTCTTACAGGAGAAGGAATTGTTAATATAAACAAGAGTGATATGGCAGGTAAAATTATTTTGAACATTCCAGTTAAAATTTCAACTGGTAGATTGGTTAGTACAATTAAGTCTACATATAGGACAAGTTATGCATTGGTTAGATATATTGCAGCAAGACCTTATGCAAAAACAGTTTCAAGCAGTATAGATGTAAAAACAGAAAACAATATGTGGAAAACAGTTTTAGGAAAAGTTAGAGACTTTTTCTATACATAAAATAAAGTTAATATATAAGAATTTAATATATTTTTAGAGTTTTGAAGGAGGATATACCTTATGATTATGGATAATGAAGAACTAAACTACATGATGGATGGAACAGCAACAATTAAAGTAATAGGAGTTGGTGGTGCTGGAAATAATGCAGTAAATAGAATGATAGAAGCAGGAATTAGAAACGTAGAATTTATAGCAGTAAATACGGATAGACAAACTCTTAATTCATCAAGAGCTGGTTCAAAAATTCAAATTGGTGAAAAAATTACAAGAGGTTTAGGAGCAGGAGCAAATCCAGATATTGGAGCTCAATCAGCAGAAGAAAGTAGAGCCGAAATTGCAGAAGTATTAAAAGGTGCAGATATGGTATTCGTAACAGCTGGTATGGGTGGAGGAACTGGAACAGGTGCAGCCCCAGTAGTAGCAGCAATTGCAAAAGAATTAGGAATTTTAACAATTGGTGTTGTTACAAAACCATTTACTTTTGAAGGTAAAAAAAGATTAGCGCAAGCAGAAAGAGGAATTGCAGGTTTAAAAGGTAAAGTTGATACTTTGGTTGTAATTCCAAATGATAAATTATTACAAGTAATTGACAGAAAAACATCAATAGTAGAAGCTTTTAGAATGGCTGATGATGTTTTAAGACAAGGCGTTCAAGGTATATCAGACTTAATTGCAGTTCCAGGTTTAATAAACTTAGATTTTGCAGATGTTAAAACAATAATGTTAAATCAAGGTATGGCTCACATGGGTATAGGTACAGCTAGTGGAGAAAACAGAGCAGAAGATGCTGCAAAACAAGCTATTCAAAGCCCATTATTAGAAACTTCAATTGAAGGAGCAAAAGGTGTAATTATCAATATTACTGGTGGACCAGATATTGGATTATTAGAAGCAAATACAGCTGCTGAATTAGTACAAAGAAGTGCAGATCCAGAAGCAAACATAATCTTTGGTACAGTTACAGATGAATCAATGGGCGAAGAAATTCAAATTACTGTTATTGCAACAGGATTTGAAAAAGAAGAAGAAAGAAGAACAATGCCAGGTTATGAGAATATAGTAGCTGATGCATATAAGAGAAGAAATGCAAACTCAATGTCATCAGTATCATCAGTAACAGCTGTTGACACAAATTCTTCAAACGATTTAGATATTCCAGCGTTCCTAAGAAAAAATAAAGGTTTAGGTGGAAAATAAGGTATATTAAGAAATTAAAATAAAATGTAAAGAAATAATCTTTTTTGTAGATTATTTCTTTTTTTGTGCTTTAAAAACTGACATTTTTTTTATAATACAAGTAGTAGAATTGTTTTAGAGTAAAATTCAGAGTGGAGATTAAAAATGACTATTTATTTAGATGTAGTATTATTTGAAAATATTGCTATGAACTATTTAATTTTATTTGCTACTGCAATTATTTCAAAAGTAAAAATTAAACCATTCAAATTACTTCTAAGTAGTTTATTTGGTGGACTATATTCAATAATAACTTATTTTATTTCTCTTAGTGCCTGGCAAAATTTGATATTAAAAGTATTAGTATCTATTGTAATAGTAAAAATAGCTTTTAATCCATTAAAAGTAAAGTATTTAATTAGAGAAATAATACTATTTTATCTAGTATCATTTACTTTTGGCGGTGCTTCATTTATGCTCTTATATTTTGTAAAACCAGAGAATATAATTAGTGAAAATGGTGTACTAATTGGAACATATCCATTAAAAGTAGCTTTAATCGGTGCAGGAATTGGAAGCATAATTATAATATCAGTTGCAATTATTGTAAAAGATAGGCTTAGTAAAAAATCAATGCTATGTGAAATTGAAATTTTTTATCATGGCAAAGTGGAAAAAGTAAAATCTATGATTGATACTGGAAATTTATTACAAGAGCCTATTACCAAAGAAGATGTAATAATTGTAGAGAAAAATAGTTTGAAAAATTTAGTTGATAATGACATTTTAGATAATATTGAAAATATTGTTTCTGGAAAATGGATTGATACAGCAGATATATATAGTTATAAATTTAAGATTATACCATTTTCTTCACTTGGAAATCAAAATGGAATTTTACTTGGTTTTAAACCAGATTACATAAGGGTTATTGATGAAAATGCAATAGTTAGAAATGATACTGTTATTGGTATTTATGATGGTAAACTTTCAAAATCTAATTTGTATAGTAGCCTAGTTGGAATTAATATTTTAAAGGAGGAAAATTAAAAATGGCAAATATGTTGAATGTGATAAAAAGTTTTGTCTGGAAAATCTTTAAAAAGTATATGAAAAGGTCTGAAATGGATACTTTCCCAGTGTTTTACATAAACGGAAATCAAACTCTGCCACCACCTTTAAATAGTGAAGAAGAGGAAAAATTATTACAAAAATTGGCTAATAATGATTATGATGCAAAACAAATATTAATAGAAAGAAATTTAAGACTTGTAGTATATATTGCTAAAAAATTTGAAAATACAGGCATGGATTTAGAAGATTTAATTTCTATTGGAACAATAGGTTTAATGAAGTCAATAAACACTTTTAATGTAGGGAAAAATATTAAACTTGCAACTTATGCTTCAAGATGTATAGAAAATGAAATTTTAATGCAACTTAGAAGGACTACGAGGCTAAAATCAGAGGTATCTATTGATGAACCGCTTAATAAAGATAGTGATGGAAATGAACTTTTATTATCAGATATTTTGGGAACAGATAATGATATAACTTCAAAGGAAATTGAAGATGAAGTTGACAAGAAACTTTTAAAAATTGCGATAAATAAACTTAATAAAAGAGAGAAGGAAATAATGTATTTAAGATTTGGAATTGACAGAGATGGCGAAGAAAAAACACAAAAAGAAGTTGCAGATATGTTAGGAATTTCTCAAAGTTATATTTCTCGTTTAGAGAAGAAAATCATAAAAAAAATGAAAAAAGATATTATGAGCAAAACAGGATAAAATAATAGAATTAGTGTCGAATTAAGAACTACGATTATTGTATATAAAAAACCTTCTTTGGAAATAATGTTATTAACATTATTTTTAAAGGGGGTTTTTATTTTGATAAACAAAGTTGAAATAGCAAATACTAATACCTCTAAATTAAAAGTACTAACAAATAAAGAAAATAAAGAATTATTTTTAAAAATGAAGGATGGAGATCCTTCTGCTCGTGAAGAATTAATAAAGGGAAATTTAAGACTTGTTTTAAGTGTAATACAAAGATTTGGAGGAAGACGGAGAAAATGCAGATGATTTATTTCAAATAGGATGTGTTGGTCTAATTAAAGCGATAGATAATTTTGATGTGAGCTTAGATATACAACTTAGCACATATCGGAGTACCTATGATTATTCGGAGAAATTAGAAGATACTTACGAGATAATAATATGGTAAGAGTTAGTAGATCTGTGAGAGATTTAGCATATAAAGTTTTGCAATCTAAGGAAAAACTTACCAAAGAAAAAGGTAAAGAACCAACTATTGATGAAATTGCGAAAGATTTAGATGTTGATAGAGAAGAAGTTGTTATGAGTTTGGATGCTATACAAGATCCAGTTTCTTTACAAGAACCAGTTTATAATGATGGAGGAGATAGTATATATATACTTGACCAAATAAAAGATAAGAAAAATACAGATGAAATGTGGACCGAAAACTTGACAATTTCAGAAGTAATGAAAAAGTTAAGTGATAAAGAAAAAATGATAATAGACAAGAGATTCTTTTTAGGAAGAACTCAAATGGAGGTTGCAGACGAAATAGGAATTTCGCAAGCACAAGTTTCTAGAATAGAAAAAGGTGCTTTGGAGCATATACGAAGATTATATAAATAGTTTATATATCTACTAAAATAATCTCATCACTTATACATTTTATAGCTTCCCATGGGATAGAAAGTTCTTCATTTCCAGTAAAAATTCCAAAACCTTTTGAATTACCAGGCACTATTATAGAAGTAATAGTGCCTGTTTTTAAATCAGCAGTAACATCTTGGACATAGCCTAAACGTTTTCCATCTCTTATATTTATAACTTCTTTTTTTCTAAAATCTAATCCTTTTGAATTCATTTTAATCACCTAGATTATATATATTATTTTAAATAAAAATTATGACTATTGTATAAAGAATATTAAAATTGGAAAAAATATACATAAACTTATGAATGGGAAAGGATTTTGGTTATGAATAAAATGAAAAATATTGTTGTTGTTAAAAATTTTAAATCAAATTTAGTGGAGGAAGCTATTGTTGTTTTTAAAGAGAATGTGAAAATTCACGAAGAAAATTTTGTAAAGAATAATTTTTCAAATGGAGAGAAAAAAGATCTTAAAAATGGTTTATGTGTTAAAGAAGCAGAAAATATTATTAATGATTATATTAATAATATAGAAAAAAATACAAAGGAAGAAAAATTAAATAAAAAAATAAAATTTTTGAAAATTATTAATGTAGTGCTAATTTCCATAATATTAGTTTTGGCAATTATATAATTTTGGAATATTTCATAAAAAATATAATATATTTTAGAAAGTCGATTTGAGAAAGGAAAAAACGATGGAAAAAGTTTTAAGAGGCGATGAGAAAATTCGTAAAGCAGAAGAAATATATTATAGAAGAAAAATGGGTTTACCTAATGTTTCCAAACCATATAATGAAGAAAAAAAGAGTTATATAGGATCTAAAATTGCTTTTGAACTTTTAGTAATTTTAAACTTATCTTTAATAATTGTAGCTGTACAAAATAAAGACTTTATTTTCACTAGTGAATTCTTAAATATGCTATCAGATTATAATATTAATTTGACTAAATCAGTGAAATCATTGATTGGAGATGATGAAAATACTAGTGTAACGAACGAGATTTTAAATGAATCAAATACTGAAAATATTACAAGTTCAGAAGAAGCAAAACAAGAACCACCAAACCAAGAATTAAATAATTCAGGAGATTTGAAACAAAATGTTTCAAGTTCTGAACCTGATATTGTTCCTAATGAAGAACAAGTGAGTAGTTTAAGTCAAATGGATTTAGACGTGGAAGAAATTAAGAAGAGTTGCAGTTTTCAAAAACCGATAGAAGGAACTGTAACTTCTCTTTTTGGTAGTAGAGAATCAGTATATCAAAACGTTACAGGATATCATACAGGAATTGATATTGGTGCTGAAAAAGGTACTTCAATAAAAGCTTCAAATGAAGGAACCGTGGTTTTAGTTTCTAGTAAAGGAGATTATGGAAAACATTTAAAAATAGAAAATGGTAAAACGCAGACTTTATATGCTCATTGTTCAAAGATATTAGTAAAAGAAGGAGATTATGTAAGTAGTGGACAAGAAATAGCAAAAGTACGGAAGTACAGGAAACTCTACTGGCCCTCATTTACACTTTGAAATAAGATTTGATGAACGACTTATTGACCCTTCAAGACTTGTAGAATTTTAGAATGAGGAGGCATATATGAAAATAGAAATAGATTTAAAAGTAATTTTACTTATGCTAATTTTTTTCTTTACTTCACAAATAGAAATTTATGGAATATTTATATTTTTTATTTTTTTACATGAATTGATTCACATATTTGTAGGATTATTATTAGGTTTTAAAGTTTCAAGCATAAGCATGAATATATTTGGTTTTTCAGCTCAATTGTATGCTTATAAACCAAGAAAATCATATATAAAAGTTATTACATATTTAGCAGGACCAATATTTAATTTAATTTGTGCGATAGTATTCTATTTTAGTAATTTAGAAAGTGAATTTATACAAAATGTAATATATACTAATTTGGCACTTTGTATTTTTAATTTATTTCCAATTATGCCATTAGATGGTGGAAAAATATTAAAAGAAGTTTTAAAAAATTTCTTGGGAAATAAAAATGCAAGTATTATTATGAATACAATTACAAAAGTCTTTCTTCTTATTATTAGTGCAGTTTATTCAATTGCTATTTTGAAAATAAAGAACTTTGCAATTCTTTTTTTGCTTATTTATATGTGGTATTTATATAGCATTGAAGAAAAGAAACTTGCTACTTTAAAAAGAGTATATGAAATTATAGAAAAAAGTTAATTTAAAAAATGTATTGAAATTAAATAAGTTTAATAGTAAAATCATATTAAGATTAGTAGAAAGGCTATAAAATAAGCTATGGATATAAAAAATCAAAAAGGTATTACTATAATGGCAGAAGTAATAACAGTAGTAATATTTATACTTATACTTACTACAATTTCATATAGCTCGATGTCAAGTTTGCAAGTAAGAGCTTTGAATAATATGTATGCTGATATAATTGTTATACAAGAAAAAGCAACTAATTATTATTTAAAATATGGAGAAGCACCAGTTAAAACAGGTGAAGAAATAGTTGAATTACCAAATGACTTAGTGAAAAATCCTAATGATGAAGGTGGTAAATATTATAAAGTAGACTTTGATAAATTGTTAAATGTTTCTTTAAATAATGAACAATCTGATGAACATTATTATTTTATGAATGATAAAACACTTACAGTATATTATAGTAAAGGTGTTACAATTGGTAAATTAAATGCAAATAATAAAGAGATTCATTATACATTACCATCAAATTATTCTAATGTACAAAAAATAGATGTAGAAGCTTATAAATAAAATTATATATAATTTTAAATCGGATATTTATATATCCGATTTTTTTAAGTTTTTAAATTTTTTAGAATGTGAATATAAAGGCTTGCATTTATGACAAAGTCGTGGTATAATATGGAAGCATAAAAATAGTAGAAATACTATTTTCCTTACCTACATTATATAGGTGTGGGTTATAATCCAGAAGGAGGTGAAAAATAATGAATAAATACGAAACATTATTCATTGTTAATCCAAGTGTTGAAGAAGCAGGAGTTAAAGACTTAATTCAAAAATTTTCAGACTTAATTAATAGTGATGGTAAAGTAGAAAGCTCAGAAGTTGTTGGTAAGAAAAAATTAGCTTATCCAGTAAAAAAATGTGCTGAGGGTATCTATGTATTAATTAACTTCGAATCAGATGGTAAAATTATTTCAGAACTTGAAAGAAATTTTAGAATTACTGATGAAGTTATAAAATTCATCGTTATAAGAAAAGACGAAAAATAAAATCTATCTGAAAGGTGGAGCAAAAGATGAACAAAGTAATATTAATGGGAAGATTAACTAGGGATCCAGAAGTAAGATATACTCAAACAAATAATACATTAGTTGCATCTTTTAGTTTGGCTGTAAATAGAAGATTTGCTAAACAAGGCGAAGAAAGACAAGCAGATTTTATAAACATTGTTGCTTGGAATAAAACAGGAGAATTTTGTAGCAAATACTTTAAAAAAGGTCAACAAGTTGGAGTTATTGGAAGAATTCAAACTCGTAATTGGGATGATGAACAAGGACAAAAACATTATGTAACTGAGGTCATAGCAGAAGAAGCATATTTTGCAGATAGTAGAAGAGATGGAGAAGGTGCATCTTCACAAGGATTCGAAAACTCATTCGGAAGTTCACTTGCACAAAGTGCAGACTTTCAAGTAGATTCCTCAGATGATGATTTACCATTCTAGATTAATTTTAAAAAGATTGGAGGTTTTTGAAAATGGCAGATAAAAAACAAGCAAATAGAAGAAATAGAAATAATCAAGATGATGATTACAATCCAAAGTTTAGAAAAATAAGAAAAAAAGTATGTCCATTATGTGGAGATAAAAACTTTGAATTAGATTATAAAAACGCAGAACAACTAAAAAAATTCATTAATGAAAAAGGTAAAATATTACCAAGAAGAGCAACAGGTGCTTGCGCAAGACATCAAAGAACTATTACAACAGCTGTAAAAAGAGGAAGACATATTGCAATTATTCCTTATACACAAGACTAGTTATCCGTTTAAACTCGTATTTTAAAATACGAGTTTTTGTTTTTTTGAAATTGAAAAAGTGATGATAATATGATAAAATGTAATAGTCAATAGATAAATTAGGAGAAAATAAATGAACTATTATGATAATCTAAATGATGTTATAGAAGAAATTGAAAAAAATCTAACTAAAAAGATAGATTTTAGAGCTTTAGCTAAGATGGTAGGAACTTCAAGTTATACTTTGCAGAGAATTTTTGTATTTTTAACTAATATAACACTAACAGATTATATAAGAAAAAGGAGACTTAGTAATGCAGCAGAAGAACTTTTAAAAACAGATATTAAAATAATAGATTTATCTTTAAAATACCAATATGATTCTCCTATATCATTTTCAAATTCTTTTAAAAAAATGCATGGAGTAAGTCCACAAAATTTAAGAAAAACAAAAGTATCTATAAAAACTTTTCCTAAAATAGAATTTAAACCTACAATAGATGTTATAGATGAATTAGAATATAGAGTAATAAAGCTAGATAATTTAAAATTGTATGGTATAACAACAGGAGTAATATCAAATGAAAATAGTCAAGCTATTAAAAATTTATATGACAAAGCTAGAAATAAAAAAATATTAGACTTTATTATAGAGAATAGTGATGGAAAAGAACTTTACTATGGCTCATCAGCAGACATATATAATGATGAAATATCGACAAAATTTAAGTATTACATTTTGGGAAAAACACCTAGAAAAGATTTTGTAAGTTTAGAGATACCAAAAGCTACTTGGGCTTGTTTTAAGTTAGATAATAAAAAACAAGTAGATATTTTGAAATTATATAATACAATTTATACAAAGTGGTTACCTTCATCTAAGTATAAAGAAATATTGAATTATCCAGAACTTGAAATATATTATAAAGATACTTGTGAGATATGTATTGCTGTCAAATAACTTAATAAAATTGATATTAAAAAAATTAAGAAAAACACTTTTTAACAATATATAATATTTATATATTGTTAAAAAGTGTTTTTTTGAATATATCTGAATTGAATAGGCAAATATATGGTTGCCAAAATAGAAGTGAAGGAAATTATGAAAGATTTTATATGAAATTACTTGAAGAGCAAGGATTAAGTGATAATTATTATAAATTTAATGAAGTAAAAAAAGAAATAAAATTTTAAGGTAGTTTTATGAAAAAAAATATAATAAAAATTGCATTAAAAGATACAAAAAGGTATTTTGTGTTATTAGTTTTGTTAAGTATTAGTATTTCGTATTTAACTTTAATGATATCATTATGTGTAAAAAATGCAGTAGATAATGTAATGCTTAAATATATAGATGTAGCATTGGTAATACATGATTTGTTGATGATTAGTATTTTTATAGTTTTATTAAATTTTATTAAAAATTTAATAAATTATTTTAGAAATAGAATAACGACAAAATTCAAATTAAAGATTAATGTAAATATAAAATCAGAGTTATATAAGCACATGTTGAAGCTAGAATATAAAAGCTACAATATCTATGATAAAGCAGAAATAATGCAGAGAATAAATGAAGATGCAGATGTATATTCGAAATTTTTTAATAATCAATTTAATGTAATATTAGATATAATTTTTTTAAGTATATTTATTATAAGAGAAAGTGCAATATTGAATGTAGAAATTTCAATATACATTTTTTTTACGATAATTATAATGATTTTATTTTCAACATGGTATTTTATAAGATTAAACAAATATATAGATAATATGATTATAAAAAGAAAACAGTTATTAAAAGTAACAATGAGAAATATTAGCAATTTTAAATTTGTAAGAATGTTCAATAAACAAAAAGAAGAAAAAGATAATTATAAAGCTTTGAATAAAAGTTATTCTGATGAAGAAATAAAATTTATAAAACTAGTGTTATTTTATGATATTATTCTTGAACATTTGGCATATTTAAGAAGTCCAATTATATATATGCTAGGTGGAATTGCTATTATAAAGCGGAAAAATGACAATTGGTGCTTTATTAGCATTGCATTCTTTATCTGAGAAAATTTTTGATTGTATATATGTGTTTGGAGATAATTTGGAAGTAATAGATGATTTTCAAGTAGTTACAAAGAAAATTAATAGTTTATTACAATTGAAAGAAGAAAATAAGGAAAACTATTTTTATGATTTGAATGGAAAAATTATTTTTAGCAATGTATCGATATATGTGAATAATAAAGTTATATTAAAAAATATTAATTTTTCTATATCTCCTGGTGAGAAAGTTGCTATTATAGGAGCTAATGGAAGTGGAAAAAGTATTTTAGCTAAAACAATTTTAGGTTTTTATGAGTATGAAGGAAATATATATATAAATAATCATAATATTAAAGGATTAAATAAAGAAGATATTAGAAAATATGTAGAACTTATTTTAGGAGAATCATATATGTTTTCTGGTAGTGTACTTGAAAATATTGAGTTAAATAATAATAGCAATATAGAAGAGATAGATAAAATTACAGAAGATTGTGATTTAAAAGAAGATATTGAAAGATTTGAAAATGGATATGATACATTAATTGGAGAAAAAGGAACAAAGTTATCTGGTGGTCAAAGACAAAGAATATGTATAGCAAGAAGTTTAGTAAATGATAAACCTATTTTAATATTGGATGAGGCACTTAATAAATTGGATAATAAAACAAGAGGTAATATATTGACAAAGTTAATAAATACTTATGACAGTAAGACAATGATTTTTATAAGCAATGATTTAGAAATTATAAATTATGTAGATAATATAATTTATATAGATGGAATAACAACAGTAACTGGAAGGCATGAAGATTTAATTAAGAATAATATGAATTATAAAAATTTGATGAGAATAAATAACGATATAATATAAGGTGTAATATATGAGAGAAAAAATAAGTCAAATAAAAGAAATGTATGATATATCTGGATATCATAAGCAATTTCTTATTTTGTTTATGATAATAATGGGGTCGGCAATAATAGAAATATTTTCTATACCATATATAACTAGAAAAATGATAGATGTACATATTCCCAATAGTAATATAAATGCTTTAATTGTTTGGGGCTGTATTTATATATTGGTGGTGTTTTTATCTTGTTGTTCTACTCTTAAACATTGCAATATGAGATCAATATTAAAAAGAAAAATTCAATGTGATTTAAGAGAAAAAATTTTTTTTAAGATGCAAGAAATTAAAACAAAATTTTATGATGAAAATGATACAGGTGTGCTATTACAATTTTTGCAATCTGATGTTAAAGATGCAGGAGCTATGTTTGCTGAAATTGTGACAGAAATGTATTTTCTTGGAATAATTAGATTTAGTATAATTGCAATATTTTTGATGTTTATAGATTTAAAAATTGCATTATGTATTTTGATATTGTATCTTTTGGGATATTTTATTACTATTTATTTTAATAGAAAAACAATTCGTGTTATAAATGAAATAAGAAAAATAAATATCGAATTATATTCTGAAATAAATGAAAGTGTAAATGGATTTCTAACAATAAAGGTTTTAAATATTATAGAGAAGAAAGAAAAAGAATTGCAGAAAACCTTAAAAGAATATACTTTAATAAATAGTAAATTAGAAAAAATGGTGTCAGCATATAATAATATTTTTTCTTTTATTGTATCATTATCTTTGGCAATAATTATATATTTCGCGGGAATTGAAGTTGTTCAAGGTGTTATGGCTTATGTAGAAATAATGCTACTAATTGAATATAGTGGTTCATTAGAATTTGAGTTTAATTGGTTTATAAAACATTTAACTGATTTTAATAAATCTTTTGTATCCTTTTCAAGAATAATTAGATTTTTACATTTAGAAGATGTAGAAAAAGTTGAAGAAGGAGAATGTGTAGAAGAAATAAATTCGATTGAATTTTCAAAGGTGTCATTTTCGTACACAGGATATAAAAAGAATATTGAAGAGTTTGAATTTAAGCTTAATAAAAATGAAAAATTAGCATTAGTAGGCAGAACAGGAAGTGGTAAAACAACAATTGTAAATTTGCTTTGTAGATTTTATGAACCAACATCTGGCACAATAAAAATTAATAATAAAAACTATTTAAGTTATTCAATAGGTTCTATAAGAGATAGAATTGGATATGTAATGCAAGACACATATATATTAGCTAATACAATAATTGACAATATAAGATATGTAGATAAAGATATTACAGAAGAGGAAATTCATACAATTTTCAAAAAATTAAAACTACATGACAAGATAATGAGTTTTGAAAATGGTTATAATACAGATATATATAATAATCCAGACATATTATCTAATGGTGAAAAACAAATGATTAATTTTGCAAGAGTAATGGCTACTAAGTGTGATGTTATTATTTTAGATGAAGTTACTTCTGATTTAAGTTATGAATATGAAATGCTTGTAAATAATGCAATAAAAGAGGTTACGAAAGATAAAATGGCAATTATTATAGCTCATAGACTATCTACAATAAAAGAATGTGATAACATAATTTTAATGCGAAAAGGAAAGCAAATAGAACAAGGAAGCCATGAAAGTTTAATGAATGTCAAAAAAGGATATTATAATTTAGTAAATAATCATAGGGAATAATAGGTATAAAATTTTTACAAATGCTGATAATATTTTTGAGGTGTTTTGAAAATGAAATTAGGATTAGCATTGTCAGGTGGAGGCATGAGAGGAATTGCTCATGCAGGTTTTTTAAAATCATTGGAAGAGAATAATATAAAAGTAGATATGGTTGGCGGAACTAGCTCTGGTAGCCATATCGCTTTTTTAATGAGTATTCGGATACAAATCTAATGATATATATGAATTATTTGAAAAAGAGTCTGATAATTTAATTGGTAAAAATTCAAATTCTATAATTTTAAATAGTTTGCTATTCAATAAAAAATTAAAATTGGATGGATTGAGAAGTGGCAAACCAATAGAGAATTTATATAATAAAATAGCTAATGAAAATGGAATAAAATATGTAAAAGATATTGATTTTCCAGTAATAATAACAGCAACTAATGTTGTAGATGAAAAGGAATATATATTTACTTCACAAAAAATAGAAGATACAGAAAAGTATATAAGTAATATTGAAGTAGGAACAGCTATAAGGGCTAGTTCTAGTTTTTCAGTTGTTTTTGATCCATGTGAATATCAAGATAAAATTTTTTTAGATGGTGGAATACTTGACAATGTACCAGTAGATGAAGTTAAAAAATTGGGTGCAGATAAAGTAATAGCTGTTAAATTTAATAGTGATAAAATTGATAAGTTTAGTAATGTTATGGATATTGCAATGAAAACAGTTGATATGATGGGAAATAAGATATCAGAAATGAATTTATTAAATAGTGATTTAGTAATAACAATAGATACAGATGGAACAGGACTTTTAGATATAGAGAATTCGGAATATTGCTTTAATTCTGGATATAAAGCAGGTATAGAAAATATGGAAAAAATTAAAAAAATTTTAGACCAATAGTATAATTATTATTATATAAAAATAACTTGCAAAATGTATTTTAAGAATATATAATAAGAAAAAAGCAATAAAAAGGAGAAATAAAATGGATAAAAAACGAGGATTTGAGATAGCAAAAGGATTTGAAAATGCAGGAATTAATATGCCGATAAGAAAAACAAAATATTCTGCTGGATATGATGTTGAAGCAGCAGAAGACTGCGTAATTCCAACTTTTAGTAGAGGTCAAAAACCAACACTTGTAAAAACAGGTATAAAAGCATACATGGAAGATGACGAAATGTTATTATTATATAATAGAAGTTCAAACCCAGGAAAAAAAGGTTTAGTTTTAGCAAATGGTGTTGGAGTAGTTGATAAAGATTATTATGGAAATCTAGATAATGATGGAGCAATAATGTTTGCATTTTTCAATATAAAAGATGAAGATATAGAGATTAAAAAAGGAGATATTATTGGACAAGCAATTTTCCAAAAATACTTAATTACAGATGATGATATAGCAACAGGAGATAGAGTTGGAGGATTTGGTTCAACTAGTAAATAATAAATAAAGCAGGAAGTTATTTTCCTGCTTTTCTTATTTTATAACATCATAAATTTCTTGTGGAATAAGATTAGATACATCTTTACCATAATTTAAAAACTCAACAATCATACTAGAACTAATTGCACCATATTTTCCAGAGCGAACATAAATCGTGTCAATTCCAGCTAATTCTTCATTTATTAAAGCTATATTTTCTTCATAATCGTAGTCCATACCATTTCTAATTCCTCTAATTAAAAAAGTTGCATTAAATTCTTTTGCAATATCGATAGAAAGGTTAAAATAAGTAATGACAGAAACATTAGTTAGATTTTCTCGCTTTAATACTTTTTCAATTGCTATTTTCATTATTTCAGAATTGAATCTACGATTTTTATTAGAATTAATACCAATACCGATTATAACTTTATCAAATAATTCACTTGACTTTTTTACTACATGTAAATGACCATTAGTAAAAGGGTCAAAGCTTCCTGCATAAAAACCTATTTTCATAATTACACCTCTTTGCAAATTATAGCATAATATGTCAAAAAATACAAATACATAATATAGGTAATAAAAATGTAACAAAGTTGTAATAATTACGTGACATATTGGAAAAAGTATGATATAATAACAAAGCTATAAAATTTGAAGAGAGGTAATTATTAGTGGAAAAACGTATAATTGACAATAATCAAAAAATTATAAAAATGAAAGTAATAGGTGTTGGTGGTGCAGGAAATAATGCAATCAATAGAATGATAGAAGATGAAGTTGAAAATGTTGAGTTTATTGCAATCAATACTGAAACTAGAATTTTAAAATTATCAAAGGCAAGAAGAGTTATTCAAATTGGTAGACAAACTACTGGTGGTTTAAGTACAGGTGGTATTGTTGAAATTGGAGAAATGGCTGCCAGAGAAAATATGGATGATATTGAAAAAGCATTATACGATACAGATATGCTATTTATTACAGCTGGAATGGGTGGAGGCACTGGAACTGGTGCTGCACCAGTAGTTGCAGAAATAGCTAAAAAAATGGGAATATTAACAGTAGGTGTTGTTACAAAACCTTTTATTTTTGAGGGTATTAGAAAGATGAATCAAGCTAAAAAAGGTATAGCTGAAATGAAGAAAAATGTCGATGCACTTATTGTTATTTCTAATGATAAACTTCTTAAAAATGTAGAAAAAAATAGTACAATTATTGAAGCATTCAAATTAGCTGATAGTACATTAAAACAAGGTGTAGTAGGAATTACTAATTTATTAAATTCTACTGGTCTTGTTAATGTAGATTTTAATGATATAAAAACAGTTATGAGTAATACAGGAATGGCACATTTGGGAATGTGTGAAAGAGATGGAGAAGATGCTATTAAAGAATCAGTTAAAGGTGCAGTAGATAATGCACTTTCTGAAACAAAAATTAATGGTGCAAGAGGTGTTATTATTAATATTGCAGGTGCGAGTGAGCTTTCACTTATTGATATAAATACAGCACTTACAAGCATCGGAGATGATATAGATGAAAACGCAACAGTTATTTTTGGAACAATAATTGATCCAAAATTAAAAAATAAAATTGTTACAACAATAATTGCAACTGGCGTTGAGGACATAGAATAGTTATGATAAAATAGAACAAAAGAAAAGGAGCAATAATATGTTAATTCCAAATAAATTAAAACAAGGAGATAAAGTATTAGTAGTTTCAGCTAGTAATTCCTTGCTAGAAAAGGATAAAGAATATATAGAAAAATCGAAAAAAATGTTAGAAAATGTCGGATTAAAAGTAGAGTTTTCTAAAAATTCATATTCAAATGCCACAGGTTATGGTGGAACAGTTGTAGAAAAGGCAGATGATATAAATAATGGATTTAAAAATTCAGAATATAAAATGATTTTTATAGCAAAAGGTGGAGGAAATTCAAATTCACTTTTTGACTACTTAGATTATGACGTAATAAAAGAAAATCCTAAAATTATTTGTGGTTTTAGTGATTCTACATCTATTACTAATATGATTACAGAAAAGACAGGTCTTGTAACATATAGTGGACCTACATTCAAATCTCTTTCATCTTGGGAAACAGATTACGCTTATAAATGGTTTATAAAAAGATTTATGGAAGATAACTTAGATTTATTTGATATTGATGATAAATCTTATATTATTAAAGAAGGAATGGCAGAAGGAGAACTAATCGGTGGAAATTTAAGTTTAATTTCTAGGATGGCATCTGGAAAATATACTTTAAATTTTGAAAATAAAATTTTATTTATAGAAGAATTAGGATTTGAATCAGAGCCAGCAATTTGTAGTGGAAATCTACACTATATGAAACAAAATGGAGTATTTGATAAAATAAAAGGATTATGGGTTGGTTTTTATGAACATGAAGATAATATTTCATTAGAAAAGATTGTGCTAGAAGTACTAGGTGAAAATTATAATTTTCCTATAATAAAATCAAATAACTTTGGACATACAGATAAAAAAATGATAATTCCTATTGGAATAAAGGCAAGAATAGATACTAACAAAGAAAATAAAATAGAAATAATAGAAAGATGCACTAAATAGGAGAAAATAAGAGAAAAAGAAAGATTACTTTGAATATAAAATGAAAATTGAATAAAAACAGTAAGAAATCATTAAAGATTGACTTTTTTGCTGTAACATAGTATAATATATTAGGTTATAAATATTTTGCTATAATAGTGGAAGATTCCGCTACTACAACGAATAAAAAATAAAATTGTAGAGCGGAATTTTTTTTAAGAAAATAAAAAGGAGGAAATCAGATATGAAAGAAGAAAAATTAGAATTAGAAACTGAAAAAATATTAAATTTTATTGAAGAAAAAAAATTTAATGATTTAAGAAAATATTTAGAAAATGTAAATAGTGCTGATTTCCCGAGTATGTTTGAAGAATTAGAAGAAGAACACATTTTACTTATATACAGATTACTTGCGAAAGAGCAAGCAGCAGAAGTTTTTACTGAATTAGACTCAGATGTTCAAGAAAAAATTATAAATGCTTTTACAGATAAAGAATTAAAAAATGTTATAGACGAACTTTTTATGGATGATACAGTAGACTTAATTGAAGAAATGCCATCAAATGTTGTAAAAAGAATTTTAAAAAATATTGATAATTCAGACAGAAAGATTGTAAATGAACTTTTAAACTATCCAGAAGAAAGTGCTGGAAGCATAATGACAACAGAGTTTATAGATTTAAAAGAAAATATGTCTGTTGAAGAGGCTTTTGCTAAAATTAAAAAGATAGGACTACAAAAAGAGACTGTATATAATTGTTATGTATTAAGCATAGATAGAAAAATTAAAGGTGTAATTGATATAAAAGAACTTTTAGTTGCAGACCGTGATGCTAAATTAAAAGATATAATGGATACAAATGTTATTACAGTTTCAACATTGGAAGATCAAGAAGAAGTTGCAAAAGTTTTTGACAAATATAATATGTATGCTTTACCAGTAGTAGACAAAGAAGAAAGATTAGTTGGTATTGTAACTATTGATGATGCTATTGATGTTATGCAAGAAGAGACATCAGAAGACTTTGAAATCATGGCTGCTATGACACCTAATGAAGATTCATATTTCAAAACTAGTGTTTTTAAACATGCTAAAAATAGAATTTTATGGCTTTTGGTACTTATGCTTTCATCAATGGTAACAGGTTCAATAATAACTCATTATGAAGAAGCTTTTTCAGCTGTTCCAGTTCTTGTAGCTTTTATACCAATGCTTATGGGAACAGGTGGAAATTGTGGTTCACAAAGCTCAACACTTATTATTCGTGGTTTAGCAATGGATGAAATAAAATCAAAAGATTATTTTAAAGCTTTATGGAAAGAGTTTAGAGTTTCAATTATTGTTGGTATTATTTTAGCAATAGCAAATGGAATTAGAATTACTTTACAATATCAAGACTCAAAACTTGCACTTGTAGTAGGAATAACAATTATATGTGTAGTAGCACTTGCTAAGGCATTAGGTTGTACTTTACCAATGCTTGCTAAAAAATTGAAATTAGATCCTGCAATTATGGCAGCACCACTTATTACAACAATAGTAGATACTTGTTCTGTATTGTTATTCTTCCAAATTGCAGTTGCTATATTACATATTTAAGATATTTTTAAGTTATATGCTATAAAATATCATTGTAAGGAGAGGCTTATGAAAATTTTAATAGTTGAAGATGATAAAATATTAGCAAGAACAATTGAGCAATGCTTGTCTTATAATTATGATATAGACAAAGCATATGATGGTGAAGAAGGATTAATGTATGCTAAGCAAGGAATTTATGATGCAATAATTTTAGATTTAATGATGCCAATTATGAATGGATATGAAGTTCTAAGTGAACTTAGAAAATCTAAAATATATACGCCAGTTTTAATTTTAACAGCCAAAGGAGATGTGGCAGACAAGGTTCAAGGATTAAAAAGTGGAGCAGATGATTATTTAGTTAAACCTTTTAATAGAGAAGAATTAATAGCAAGGGTAGAAGCAATTATACGAAGAACAATAGGAAATTATACTGAAAATATTTTACAATACAAAGATATGATAATAGATTTAAGCAGTAGAACAATTAAAATAAATGATGAAGAAGTTATGCTTCAAGGAAAGCAATTTGACATGCTTAATTATTTGATAAATTCAAAGAATACAATAATTACCAAAGATCAAATTTTTGATAAAATTTGGGGCTTTGATTCTGAAACAACTACAAATGTTATTGAAGTGTATGCTAGTGGAATTCGTAAAGAACTTAAAAAAAGTGGATATGATAAATATTTAAAAACTATTAGAGGTGTTGGATATATTTGGTCAGACTAGGAGTGAAAAAATGAAGGAGCAAGATACTTTAAGAAAACAGTTATTAATTCATATGTTTTATAATTTAGTAGCTTTTGCATTAATTTTTTCTGTATTTGGAATGATTATAGCCTTTACTTTTAAATACATTACATATAGTTCTATTGATCAGGAACTAATAAATACAGCTAAAATTTTTATTGAAGATGAAAAGAAAATGAAAAGTATATCTGATTATTTCTTAAAAGATAAGTATTCAAATTTTGAATTATTTGAAGAAGAGGTTAGAGAGATAAGGGATTATAATTTATCAAGAAAAGTTAATAATCCTAAATATACAGTTATAATAAGAGATAATGATGGGCACGTTTTAAATAAAGAAGATTTAAGTTTATACTACGAAGAAAATGATATGCTTATTTCTTTTGATGAAGCTAATTTAGACAGAGTATATGATTTAGATTTATCAACAGAGATTCATTATAGAGCTATAAATGTAAAATTAGATAGTCAAAATGTTAAAAATATTAGATATATACAAATTTTACTTAATGCAGATAGCGAAAAGATATTAGTAGATAATTTTGAAAATCTTATAATAAATAGTGTAGTTGTAGGAATATTACTTTCAATTTTGGCAAGTTATATATTATCTAGAAAAACACTAGTACCAATTGCAATTGCTTTTGAAAAACAAAGTGAATTTGTTCAAAATGCATCTCATGAGCTTAGAACTCCACTTACGATAATACAAGCTAAGCAAGAACTTTTACTTACAGAACCAAATAGCAAGATAATAGATAAAACAGAAGATATTGCTTTAACTTTAAATGAAACTAAACGACTTACGAAACTTACAAAAGATCTTATGCTTCTTGCTTCATCAAATAAACTTGTATTAGATAAAGAAATTGTCAATGTTGATGAACTTATTGAAAACACGGCGAAACCTTATATTGAAATAGCAAGTTTGTCAGAAAAAGAAATAAAATTTGATTTAAAATATGAAAAAGACTTAGAAATTGATGTAAATAAAATTCAACAACTTTTAATTATTTTGTTAGACAATGCACTAAAATATACAGAAAGTGGAGACACAATTGAAATTGCAAGCTTTATAAAAGATGGAAAGTGTAATATAGAAGTGCGAGATACTGGTATAGGAATAAGTGATAAAGGATTAAAAGAAATTTTTAACAGATTTTATAGAGAAGATGCAGCTCGCAATAGAGAAACTGGTGGAAGTGGCTTAGGTCTTTCAATAGCAGATACAATAGTTAAAGCTCATAATGGAAATATAAAAGCAAGTCACAATATTCCAAAAGGAACAATTTTTACGATTAGATTGCCAAAAATTTAAAAAAGTATTGTAAATAAAAATTCTATTTGATAAAATATTTTAAGTAAAATATAAATCAAAAGAGGAAATGTATGCAATTGCTTATTTTTATAGTTATATTAACAAGTATATTAACAGCATTAGCTTTTATTTTGTATCAAACGGATATGGGAAGATATAAAATAAAATACGAAGATAGAAGTGTACTAGATAAAGAAAACTTAAATAATTTTAAAAATGATTATCCAGAAAAAGATATAGATTTTCTTAAAGTTGAGATAGAAAAAATATCTGATATGTTATTAGATAATCAAGAATCAAATAGATACACACATAGAATTCAAGAAAAGGCTAAAAATGATTATAAACTAGATGAATTTAGAAATGAAATTCCAGATAGTGTAGAAATACTTGATTACAAAAAAGGAGAATTGAAAGCACAAGTTAATTATATTTTAGGAAAAACAGAATATACTCTTATTATGTATATGGATATTGTAAAAAGAGGAAGAGTATTTTTAAAAAATTATAAATCAATGAAACGAGTAGTAAGTTAAAGCTACTCGTTTTTATATGAATATTTTTTCCAAATTTTGGGTAAACTTAAATGAAAATAATATTAAGGAGATAAAATTATGACATATAAGTTTACAAAAAGCAGTGAAAATGTACTTAAAATTGCAAATGATTTGGCAGAAGATATGGGTCACAGTTATATTGGAACAGAACATCTTTTGTATGGACTTATTGCAGAAGGTACAGGCGTTGCTAGTAAAGTTTTAGAAAATCAAAATGTAATTCCAGAAGATGTATTAGAAAAAATTGAAGCTTTAATAGGAAGCACAGAAATTTCTAAAAATGCAGTATTAGGTTTTACTCCAAGAACAAAGAAAATACTTGAAAATGCTTTTATGGAAGCAAAAAAATTAGGCTCTGATTACATAGGAACAGAGCATATATTAATAGGAATTATGAAAGAAGGAGATAGCATTGCAGTTAGAATAATGCTAGATTTGGGAATACGAATTGAAGATGTATATAATGAAATAGTTAGAGTTTTAAATGATTATGAAAGTATTAGTAATGGCAATTTGAAAACTACAAAAGGAAGTTATAATAATACTCAAACTTTAAATCAATTTGGAACGGATTTAAGTATTCAAGCTATGGAAGGAAAACTAGATCCAGTAATAGGAAGAAATGAGGAAACAGAAAGAGTTATAGAAATTTTATCTAGAAGAACGAAAAATAATCCATGTTTACTAGGAGAACCAGGTGTTGGAAAGACAGCAGTTATTGAAGGCTTAGCACAAAAAATAGTTTCAGGCAATGTTCCAGAAAATTTAAAAAATAAAAGAGTAGTTACATTAGATGTTAGTAGTATGGTGGCAGGTGCTAAATATAGAGGTGATTTTGAAGAGAGAATAAAAAAAGCATTAGGGGAAGTAAAAAAGGCAAAAGATATTATATTATTTATAGATGAAATTCATACAATTGTTGGTGCTGGTGCTGCTGATGGTGCAATTGATGCTGCTAATATTTTAAAACCAATGCTTGCTAGAAGAGAAATTCAATTGGTAGGTGCTACTACTTCGAAAGAATATAGAAAATATATAGAAAGAGATAGTGCATTAGAAAGAAGATTTCAACCAGTTCAAATTCAAGAACCATCAATAGAAGAAGCAGAGAAAATATTAAAAGGAATTAGAGATAAATATGAAGCTCATCATAATGTAAAAATAACAGACGATGCAATTAAAGCAGCAGTTGAACTTTCGAGCAAATACATAAATGATAGATATTTGCCAGATAAAGCAATAGATTTGATAGATGAGGCTTCTGTAAAATCGAGATTGAAAACATATGTAGAACCAGATAATATAAAAAAACTTGAAGATAAATTTGAAAAAACAATAAGAGAAAAAGAAGATGCAATAAATGTACAAGATTTTGAAAAAGCTGCTAAACTTAGAGATAAAGAAAAAGAACTATCTAAAAAACTAGAAATAGAAAGTGAAAAATGGAGAGATGCTAGAACTAATAAAGTTATAAATATTGAAAAAGAAGATGTAGCTATTATTGTATCGAATTGGACAGGTATTCCATTATCAAAAATTAGTGAAAGTGAAACTGAAAAACTTAAAAATTTAGAAAACGAATTGCATAAAAGAGTGATTGGACAAGATGAGGCAGTATCTGCTGTTGCAAGAGCTATACGAAGAAGTAGAGTAGGTTTGAAAGATCCCAATAGACCAATAGGTTCATTTTTGTTTTTAGGTCCAACTGGAGTGGGAAAAACAGAACTTACAAAAGCTTTGGCAGAAAGTCTTTTTGGCAGTGAAAGTTCTATGATAAGAGTTGATATGTCTGAGTTTATGGAACAACATTCAGTTTCAAAATTGATAGGTTCACCACCAGGATATGTTGGATATGAGGAAGCTGGTGGGCTTACTGAACAAGTACGCAAAAAATTGTATTCAGTAATTTTATTTGATGAAATTGAAAAGGCACATCCAGATGTTATGAATTTGCTTTTACAGATTTTAGATGATGGTCGATTAACAGATAGCCAAGGAAGAGTAGTAAATTTTAAAAATACTGTTATCATTATGACTTCGAATATTGGTGCTAGAAATATAACAGATAAAAAAACAATGGGATTTGGAGTTTCTAATAGTAATGAAGAATATGAAAATATAAAAAAAGATGTTATGCAAGAAGTAAAACAAATGTTAAAACCTGAATTTATAAATAGAATTGACGAAATTATTGTTTTTCATAAATTAACTAGAAATAATATTGAAAATATTATTGATATAATGTTAGATGGTGTGAAAGAAAAAATGTTGAGACAAAATGTTTCATTAGATGTGAAACAATCTGCAAAAGATTTTATACTTGATCATGGTATAGATGAGAATTTTGGAGCAAGACCATTAAAACGCACCATACAAAATTATATTGAAGATAAATTGGCAGAAAGTATATTAGATGGATTATCCAAAGATAGTAAGAAATTGATAATTTCTGCTGAGAATAATGAAATTTTTGTAAAGACAGAATCATAGATAAATATGATTCTGCTTTTTAATATATTCATAAATTGGATTTATCATAAATTTTGTGAAATGGAATATTATTAAAAAGGCTTGAAAGAAATAAAAAAAACAAATATAATAAGAATACTAAAAAACTTTAATAAGAAAGGATAATAGTTGTGAAAAAAACTAAGAAGGAAAGTTTTGTTCAAGGTGTACTTGCATTAATGTTTTCGCAAATAATTATAAAGATATTAGGTTTAGTATATAGTATGTATCTAACAAATCGAGAAGGTTTTGGAGATAGCGGAAATGCTATATATATGGGTGGATATCAAATATATGCTTTGTTACTTACTTTATCATCAATAGGAGTGCCAAATGCAATTTCAAAAGTAATTGCCGAAAGATTAGCAAAAGGTGATAAGAAAGGTGCAGATAGAGTTTTTAAAATTTCATTTGCAACATTTGCAGTAATAGGTTTTACAGGAACTTTAATTTTGTTCTTAGGAGCTAGAACAATTGCAACATATTGGCTTGCAATTCCAGAATGTGAATATACACTAGTTGCATTATCACCAGCAATTTTCTTTGTTTCTATATCTTCGGTAATAAGAGGATATTTTAATGGAATTCAAAAGATTTCAGATACAGCAAAATCACAAACTTTTGAACAAATATTTAAAACTACTCTTACCATTGTGTTCGTTGAGATAGTTGCAATGCTTACAACTACAAATACAACTTTAATGGCAGCAGGAGCAAATTTAGCTACAACTTTTGCAACATTTTTAAGTTTTACATATATATTTGCACTTTGTCAAAGAAATAGAAAACAAAACAGAACAGAACTTGCAAATTCTACTTATGTTGGAGAAAAAGAAAGCATAAAGTCAGTAGTAAAAAAGATTTTAGCAGTTTCTATTCCAATGTCTATTAGTTCACTTTTATCTTCTATAAATAAAAACATTGATTCTGCAACAGTAGTTAGAATATTAAAACCATTATTAGGAGAAAAAGTAGCTAAGGCTAGATATGGAATTTTAAGTTCAAAAATTGATATATTAACTTCAATGCCACTTGCATTTAATATTGCTTTTGCAACAGCATTAGTACCAGCAATATCTTCTGCAAGAGTAAAAGGTGATGTAAAAACTATAAATAATAGACTATCCTTTTCTATTTTAGTAACCATTTTAATTGGACTTCCATGTACAATAGGAATGTTTATGTATGCAAATCAAATATTGGAATTGTTATTCCCAAAAGCTAGTGCAGGAGGAACATTGCTTGCAATTTCATCATTTACTATAATATTTACAGTTCTTGCTCAAACAATAAATGGTGCATTACAAGGATTAGGTAAAGTTAAAGTACCAGCAATAGCATTAGGTTGTGGAGTAATAGTTAAATTACTTACTAATATTTTACTTATACCGATTGAAGGAATTTATGAAAATGGAGCTGCAATAGGTTCTGTATTGTGCCATGTTGTTTCATTTACTATTGTGTATAATGTATTGAAAAATACAGTAAAACTTGAATTTAGTATATTTAAAATGATGATAAAACCTGCTTTTGCAACATTAATTATGGCTGTTGTGTCTTATATTTCTTATATAGTATGTTTAAATATAGGAATATATAGTAGAATTTCGACAATAATCGGAATAGTCATAGCTGTAATTGTATATACATTTATGGTTATAATTTTAAAAATTTTGTCAAAAGAAGACATATTATCACTTCCAAAAGGTGAAAAAATATATGAAATTTTGCATAAATTTAAAATTTATGCGTAAAATATGAAACGTGAAAGTGCTTAAAAATAGGCACTTTTTAAATATGAAAAATATAAAAGTATTGAATTTTAAGGGTTTTTTTAAATTTTTTCAAAAAAAAGAAGGATTTTCGCATGCTTTGGCGAATAATCTTATTGTAGATGTAAAAATACTACATACTTAAAACTTTTAGGAGGTAATAAAATGAACAAAGCTGAATTAATCGCAGCAATCGCTGCAAAAACAGGAGAAACAAAAAAAAGTGCAGAAGAAACAGTTAACGCATTTGTTAGTGTTGTTACAGATGCATTACAAAAAGGTGAAAAAGTTCAATTAGTTGGATTTGGATCTTTCGAAGTAAGAAAAAGAGCTGCTAGAAAAGGAAGAAACCCACAAACTAAGGAAGAAATTAAAATACCTGCATCAAAAGCTCCAGTTTTCAAAGCTGGTAAAGCATTAAAAGATTTAGTTAACAAAAAATAAGAATTATAAATTCATATTAAATAAAAGAAATAGTAAAACTATTTCTTTTATTTTTTTCTAAAATAATATGTAGAAAATAATTTTAAAAAAACTTGCAATTAAAATTTGTTAAGAATATAATAATATTGTGTATTTATAAGTACGAAAGAAAAGGTGAGAATATGGAAGAATTCGATGTAATTTTTTTAGATGATGATAAAAAAACTGTATTGGCTAATATAAAAGTTGAGTATGGAGAAAGTGCTACTTTCCCAGGAAAAACACCTACAAAAGAGCCGGTAGCAGGAGTAAAATATACATTTGCTGGATGGGTAGGACAAGAAAAATTAGCAGTAGTTACAAGCCAAGTTGTAGTATATGCTAAATATACAGCAGAAACAACAGTTGCTACTAATGAAGACTTATATAATGCTTCATTGGAAAATGCTGAGGCAACAAATTATAATGCTGTTGCAGAAGCTGGTCAAAAAGCAGTGTCTCAACAAAAGGCTATCGAAAAGGATTCTAGAACGGCAGAGCAGATTGTTAGTGATATAGTAGAAAACGGCAAAACAGAGGTCGGTCAAGAGATGGACAAAGATTTTGAGAAATAAGATAAAATACAAAAGAAATTGGAGGATTACGAATGGGTGTTGTAATTACTAGGGATGATATTATTGCATACGCCGAGGTAGATTATATAATACATCATATGAATGAAAAATATGTAGAAAAAGTGCCAACAAAATTATTGCAATTTTTTGCAACAATTAAGGATCCAGAACATGAAGTATATGTTGATCCTCGTGTACCATTACAAAATCAAAATTTGAAGAAATATACTCTTGAATTAATAGCTTTACTACATTTGAAATATTGGTGTGAAGATGAAGAGAGAAGAAAAGAACTTTATAAAAAAATGGTTGAAAATCAACAAAAATTAGATGACCAAATGAGAGAAAAATATAACATAGATAATATGTTTGATATGAATTCTGCAAAAGTTGTAAATGATGAAAAAGATTTACAAGAAGATTATTCAAAACCAAAAAATATTACTAAATATGATGTAACTGCTGATGAAAACCCAGATGTACATGATTTTACAGATGTGCAAGAAGATAAATTAGCTAGTTATTTAAATAATGAAAAAAATCAAATTGATGAATTAGAGAAAAAAGAAGTTGCAATTGCTCAAAAAGTTGGATTTTTATCTAGTATATTCTCAAAATTAAAAGGGATATTTGTAAAGCAAAAATAAAAATTTGATACTAATAAAAGACGAAACTGTATGGTTTCGTCTTTATTGTTTTAAAAATTTCAAATTTACTTTTTTAGTTTCTAATATTTTTCCATTGAATATGGTTTCATTTGAATTTTCAATTGGAATTTTTATATTTATATTAGATACATATTTTTCATTTAAAAAATTAGTAATTTCAACATCAAATGATATTGAAGCTTCTAAGTTTTCCAGAACTAGTGGCGTTTTTGTTAATAAACTTCCATCAAAAACTAATTTTTCTGTGTTTTCAATAGAATAATTTTTTAGTAAAGTATTTGAAAATTTTAATGTAATAGGATTTGATAAATCAGAGAAAAAGACAGGAGTATTATACATAATAGAATTATCTTTATTGTCAAAATTTAAAACTGTATATTCTAATATATTATCTATTTTAAAATTTTCAGTAATAGTATTTACACCAAAATTATTTCCATCTAAATAATAAAGTGCTGGTTCATATTTATCAGATGCTACATTATATTTTATATTTGATATATTTAATTCTTTAATTGTATTACTTGTTGATAATGTTTTTGGTTTTTCAAAGAAAATAGCAATGTCTGTGTATTCATAAATATCTAAAAGCCAGTTGCTTTTTTGAAAATTGTTGTTTTTATTAATTCCAGAAGCGCTGGAATACAATAGTATTTTATTTATTTTAAATTCATTGTTATTTATATTGTTAGCTAAACTAATATCATATTTTTCTAAGAAATGTTTGTTTTTATAATGTCTATATATGAAATTAAAAAACAAGAAAATATCTAAGATTAATAAGATAATAATTATTATTACTAATACAATTTTTTTCTTCATTTTACACCTCGAATATACTATATTATAACTCGTAAAAATTATCAATAGTATTACCAAAAAATGAAATTGACAAAACATTTCTTTAATATTACAATTAATTTGGAGGCTTAAAGGTGGAAAGAAAGATAAATTTTTCTAATTCAACAATCCTTATAGGTTGCAGTATTTTGATTATTGGAATTACTGCTTTATTTTCAAGGAAAATTTTACTTTCAGAAGCACATGAAGCTTATGCAAGCGTTGAAAATTATGAATTGGTTTCCAATAAAAATCCAATAAATATAGAAGAAATTTTAAAAGAAAATACTAATAGAAAAATTGAAGAAGAAATGGTTCTTGATGAGATAGATTTAGAATATACTACGGAATATAGAAATAATCCATCTATTCCAAAAGGAACAATACAAGTTTTGCAAGAAGGTAGAGATGGAAAACAAAATGCTATTATAATAAAAAAATATGAAAATGGTGAATTAATTTCAGAAGAATTAGTGGCAGAAAACTTGATTAAAGCATCTATAAATAAAGTGGTAGAAGTTGGTACTGGTGCAGGTGTAAATAATTATAAAGCTAAGGTTGGAGATAAAGTATATGTTACTTCAAATCTTTTAGCCGTAAGGCTTGAACCAAATTCTAATAGCGAAAAACTAGCTACTTTAAAAAAAGGAACGGAAGTAAAAATTGAAAAAATAGATAATGATTGGTTATACATAATTTCAAAAGAACACAATGGTTATATAGCAAGTGATTGTATTACTAATATAAATCCAAATAAACCAATAGTTGCGTCTAATAGTGAAGAAAAATCAAAAGCTACACTTGTAAATGGTTTAGATTTTAATATGGATTTAAACATTCCAAGTGGATTAACATTAGAACAGTTTAAAAAAGTATTAGGGGGACAACCATTAGACAAAAATGGTGTTTTCGAAAGTAATGCAGAATATTTTTATTATGCAGAAAAACAATATAATATAAACGGAGTTTTTCTAGCTAGTGTTGGAATACATGAGAGTGGTTTTGGAACATCAGCAATTTCTTTAAATAAGAAAAATTTATTTGGCTATGGTGCTGTGGATAGTAATCCATCAGGAGGTGCATATAGTTTTAATACTTATGCAGAAGGAATAGATTTATTAGCTCGTGTTTTTAAGAAATATTACTTAAATCCAAATGGAACAGCAATATATTCTGGAAATGTTGCAAATGGTAAATTTTACAATGGAAATACATTGTCAAGTATTAATATAAAATATGCTAGTGATAAGAACTGGGCTAGCTCTGTATATAAATGGATGCAACATTTATATAATAGCCTATAAAGGTTACGGAAATAAGGAAAAAAACTTCACAAATTTGACAATTTAGGTTGATATTTTTTTAATAATATTGTATTATATAATATATGTAGATTTATATAGAATATATAACCCAAAGGAGGTTTTTTATAAATATGCTAAAAAAGGTAGTAGTTTTAACAATAATCTTACTAATGATTATAGGAATGAGTACAGTTTATGCGGCAACAGGAGAGGAAGTTTTAAATTCAGATCAAGCAGCAGAAATCGTAAATATGAAAGAAAATTCAAAATCTAAGGTACAGGATTATATTGAAAAATATGGTTCAACACCTTATGGAGTTGCTGCATATGTGTTAAATGCATTAAGAATTTATAGTATACCTTGTTGTTTTATAGGTATCGCAATAGGTTCAATATATCAATATGTTATTGGTATAAGAAAATTAGACACAAGAGATAAAGGATTTGCATTAATTGTTACTTTTGTAACTATACTATTGATTTGTCAAGTATTACCATTAATATTTGCAATAGTTGTAAATTTCTGGAGGGGGTAAAATAACAAATGAAAGTTTTATTTGCAGTAAGTAGTGAAAGTATTTCTGAGGCTATAATTAAAAGATATCAGAAAGAATATAAGGAAATTTTATCTTATAAGAATGTTTATTACTTCAACGCAATATTAAAAGAGATACAAAAAGATAAAACTTATGATAGAATTGTCATAAGCGAAGATTTAGAGCCGTTTTCAAACAATAATTATGACACAATAGATAAATTTATCTTTGAGAAACTTGATAGTATTAGCGACGAAGCACATGATGATAATCAAGGTAAAGAAGCCTCTATAATTTTAATTTGTACAGATAGAAGAGTAAAAGGAAATTCTATTCTTGTAAAATTATTTGGTATAGGGGTTTATAATGCACTTCTAGGGAATGATAGAAGTATGGATGAAGTTTGCAAATTAATTAACAGACCTCGTAGTAAAAAAGAAGCAAAAATTTATTATAGAATAGATTCAGAAGATGTTAATTATAAAGCAGAAAATGAAAATGAAGTTAGTGAAGTTGAAATTCAAAATATATTAGCACATTTTAAAAAATTAGGAAGAAATACAGTAAAATATTCAGAAAGTTTTAACAATATAGCTGCACAATATACAGATGAACAATTAAGAATTATTGTAAATTGTTTACCAATTAATGTAAAAGCAATTCTTGAATCAGAATGTCAAAGATATCAAGAATTAATGGCTGTCACAGGAAAAATTCCTAGTGTTAAAGGAATTGCAAATTCTGCTGGAATAGAGGGTATTGCAAAAAATGAAATAAGTCAAAGAACTATTGGACATGCAGGCAACATTACTAAACCTATTGTTATTCCATCAGCAGTAAGAAACGCTAAAAATATAGCAACTCCAGCTATGAAAAAAGCTGAACCATCTCCAAAGGCAGATGTTCAAAGACCTGTTGTAAAAGCACAAATTGAAAAAAATGAGCAATCTGTGCAAGCAAGACCAGTTCAACAAGCACAACGTGTACAAACAGCACAAATTAGAACTAATGCAACCCCTGTTGCTAGACCACAGCTTCAAAAAGCAACAACAATGAGACCAGAACCAAAAGAGCAAGTAGTATCTAAACCACAAATACCTCAACAAGAAATTATAGATGAGAATATATTACCTGGATTTGAAGATATACAAGATACAATTGTAAAACCACAAACTGTTCAACCAGTTATAGAAGAAACAGTATTACCAGGCTTTGAAGAAGAGAATAATATAATAGAAGAACCAAAACGTGGAAGAGGAAGACCAAGAAAAACGCCAGTTGGTGGTGTAGAAGTAAAGCCAAAAGGGAAAAGAGGAAGACCTAAAAAAATCGTAGAAGAAGAAATTCCAGAGGAAGAAGAGATTACTTTACCTGGATTAGATGATTTAGGTGATTTTGAAGATACAAATCAAGATATGGCGAATGTATTGCCTGAATTTGAAGAAATAGATGATACAGCAGATGTATTACCAGGCTTTGAAGATGAAGCTGTAACAGAAGATATTGAAGATGACACATATTCAGATGATTTACTTCCTGGATTTGAAGATGAAGAAACAGAGGAAGTATCATTACCAGGATTAGATGATTTAGATGATGTTGAAGATGCTGGATATGAAGAAGTAGATGATACAACAGATGTATTACCAGGTTTTGAAGATGAAACTGTAACAGAAGATGTTGTAGATGACACATATTCAGATGATTTGCTTTCTGGATTTGAAGATGTAGAAGAAACAGAAGAAACAGAAGAAGTATCATTACCAGGTTTAGATGATTTAGATGATATTGAAGATGCTGGATATGAAGAAGTGGATGATACAACAGATGTATTACCAGGTTTTGAAGATGAAACTGTAACAGAAAATGTTGTAGACGACACATATTCAGATGATTTACTTCCTGGTGTGGATGATATGACTGAGTATGAAGAAGTAGAAACTGATGAAACTATTAATGATACATTAACATCTGGTTATGATGAACTTGGAGAAGAAGATTATACAGATGAAGTTGCTTTACCAGGATTAGATGACTTAGAAAGTGAAGATTCATTAGATGATTTACTTCCAGGTACAGATGATGTAGCTGAGTACGAAGAAGTAGATGAAGATGATGGATTATTACCAGGTTTAGGAGATTCACAAGAATATGAAGAAGAAACTCTACTTCCTGGCATGGGATTTGAAGATGAAGAAGATACAATGATTCCTCAAAGACCAATGGCAAGTTCAATGGATAATAGTTCATTAGAAAGTATTAAACCAAAAGTAGATTATTCAATGTCTAGCTTAAATAGTTTAATTACTAAGGATAAGAAAATAGTTACTTTTATAGGAACTAGCAAAAACGGAAATTCTTTCTTAGTAAATAATTTAGCAGCATTATTCTCATCACTTGGAATAAATACTGCAATATTAGATATGACAAAAAATAAAAATTCATATTTCATTTTTACAAAAAATGAAGAAGAATTAAGAACAATAGCATATAATTCAATAGAAAAATTGCAAAATGGATATGCAGAAGGTGTTAAAGTAGATAAAAATTTAACAGTATATACAGATGTTCCATTTTCTGGAAAAGATTTTTCTAATGCTGAGCCAATTTTATCAACATTAGTACAAAATCACTCTTTAATATTAATTGACTGCGATTATGATACAGATATATCATATTTTGCAAGTTGCCAAGAAATGTATTTAGTTCAATCAATGGATATACTTACAATACAACCACTTACAGCATTTTTAAGAGAACTAAAAACAAGAGGTGTATTAGAACCAGAAAAGATAAGAGTTGTTATAAATAAAGAAATGAAAATTCATAAAAAAGTTGGAGATAAAGATATTATAGGTGGTTTAGCTTACTATAACGATCCAGCAATGTCATTTATGACAGAATTATTTAATAAAGATACTGTAAAAGCAATTTCAATTCCTTTTGATGCAAATGCTTATGCAAGATATCTTGGTGGAATTGTTGATTGTGAAGTTTCTTTAAATGGATATTCAAAACAATTTTTATCAAAATTAAAATTACTTGGAGATATGGTATATCCACTTACAAGCAAGCAATCATATAGTAGCAAAACTGGAACAGATTATAATCCAAATGCTTTTTCTAATAGTATGAATGATACATTAAGCAAAATGCGTAAAAAATATTAAAATTCAAATATAGAGGTGAATAACTTGGTAGTAGTAGTAATAGCGATACTGATAATAGCAATTATTGTTCTTGTAACCTATAATCTGCATATACAGAAAAAAATAGAGGCTTACAATAACATAAATGATAGAATTAACAATCTTAGTGTTTTGCAAGATTTTATGAAAGTTGCAGGACAAGAAGATTCTGTTGATGAAAAATTAAGAAAAATTAACGAAATAGTAATTGAAAAATATAATATAAAGTATTCTACAATTGTTGTTTTTAATGGTGCAGAATATGTTGTTAAAGCATCTAATGTTGATTCAAAACATTATGAAGTTTTATCAAACTTGCATACAGAAGAAATTTTTCAAGATAGTGTATCTACTGCTACACCTAAATATATTACAATTGATAGTGAAAATGAAAAATTACCTTACCAGAAAACAGAGATGGGAAGAGCAAAATCAGCAATGTTTTTCCCTCTATATATAGAAAACATATACATTGGTTATTGGATAATGGAAAGTGGTCAAATGCATGCATTTGATAAAACAGATACTACTATTATAGATGTTGTTAAAGATAATATTATATCTGTACTTCAAACAACAGCATATCAAGATACTCTTGAAAACATAGATAGAATTGATAAATTCACAGGATTGCATTCTGCTGAATATTTATATGGAGAAGGAAAAAGAACTATTGACCAATATCCAACATCAGCTGTTTCAATGTTTAGAATAACTAATATTGAAGATATAAATGAAAAAACAAGTAGACAAATTGGTAATGATATTATTACAGAAATAAGTAATATAGTAAAAACTAGAATGAACTCACAATATATATTTGTTAGATATATGGGACCTAAATTTGCTATTGTATTTTCAGGAGTTGAGGAAAATTCTCTTGAAGAATTTTTAAAAGATTTAAAGACAGAAATTGAAGAATTAGCAATTATTGAAGAAGAAGAAGTTGTAGAAAAAATAAGAGAAGTTAAGGGAAAACGTGTTAGAATAAAAGAGGTTAAGCCACAAAAAGAGGCTATGCCAAGGATAAATTTTGTAGTATCAACATACTATAAAGGAACTGGATTAGAACTTCTTACTAAAAAGTTAGAAGAATATCTAGATACAGCAGATAAAGACGAAAGTCAAATAAATTATATATAAATAAAAAATAGGGGGGAAATAAAATGGCTGTTGACAAGACAATGAGTTTTAAGGTGGAAAAAGACAAAAGTATAAGAGCTAAGGAAATATTAAAGGAAGTTTATCAAGCTTTGGTAGAAAAGGGATATAATCCTATAAATCAAATTGTTGGATATATATTATCCGGAGATCCAACATATATAACTAGCCATAATGATGCAAGAAATCTTATAAGATTGATTGAAAGAGATGAACTCCTAGAAAAAATGGTTAAATATTATATTGGATTGGAAGATTAATTAATGCGAATTTTAGGTATTGATTATGGAGACAGTAGAGTGGGAGTAGCAATAACTGACCCACTTGGTTTTACTGCGCAAGGATTAGAAACAATTACTCATAATGGAAATGATAAAATTGTACTTAGAAGGCTTGATGAAATAATGAGTCAATATGAAATTGATACAATTGTTGTTGGAATGCCTTTTAATATGGATGGAACTAAAACAGTTAGAGCAGAAGTAACGGAAAAGTTTTTACATAAGTTAAAATGTAAATATAACAAAATTAAAATAGAAACAATGGACGAAAGACTTACGACTGTCGCAGCACATAAAACCATGAATTTTTTAGATATAAATAAGCATAAAAAAAGAAGCATAGTTGATACTATATCTGCAATTTATATTTTAGAGATGTATATGAATAAAAATAAATAAAATGCAAAAAATGTTAAAAATTGTAAAAAGCTATTGAAAATTATTTTTGTATAGTATATGATAATTACGATTAGTAATTAATTCTTAGTTTTGAAAGGAGAATTTTAAAATGGATGATGAAAACATGGTAGATTCAGAATATATTGATGACGAAAGCAATATCGTTGTTTTAAATGATGAAGATGGAAATGAAATAAGATTTGAATTTTTAGATTTAATAGAATATGAATCAGAAGAATATGTTGTATTATTACCAATTGATGAAGAAGGCGAAAATGATGACGGAGAAGTAGTAATACTAAAATTAGAAGATTCAGATACAGATGAAGAATCATATGTAAGTGTAGATGATGAAAGTGTTTTAAATGCTGTATTTGAAATTTTTAAAGATAAATTCAAAGATGAATTTAATTTCACAGATGGTGAATAATAAAAAGCAGGCTTAATGTCTGCTTTTTGTATTGATTTTTTATATTAGTTTATGATAAAATATTACATTATGTGGAGGTGTACAGATGACAACTTTATTTAGTTATTTATTAACATTTTTAGGAGTTATTTATTGGTTTTTTAGAGCATTAGTAACAGTACTTTATCAAATGGAGATCGATTTTTTTGCAGTACCACTTAATGACACAATAGAAGTAATTGTACTTTTTGCAACATTACCTTGTTTGCTTCTTGTTATAAAAAGAAATTTAATTGGTGCTGCAGCTTATTTTGGAATTTATGGATCTTATTTTGGAACAGCGTTGTATGAAGCTTTTATTCAAGCTCAAGAAGGTGGATATAATGTTATGAATATTTCAGATATTATATTCTTAGTAATAGGTGTTGTAATTCCATTATTAACATTTTTAGATATTTTGCTTAATAAACATAGAGGTAATTTTGGTGCAGATAGGAAAACAAGATGGTTTTATACTAATGAAAAATATGATAGAGAATTTGATGAAAGAGCAGATAGAAATCAATATAGATTATAACAAAAAAGAAGAAACTAACAAGTTTCTTCTTTTTTGTTTTATATGAATATACTAGCAATACCAAGTACTACTAAAATTATTCCACAAATTCTAATTCCCATTTCTGATTTTATTTTACAATTTGGGCGTTCAGTAATTTTTTTAGGTGAAATAATCATAGGAATGCCTATAATAGCAACAAGAATACCAAATATTAAATTTACCATATCAAATATACCCCCTTTTCGCATAAAATTATAACACATTTTATTAAAAAATCAATAATATATGTTAGAAATGATATAATTATTTTGCAATTTACCCTATATTTGTGGTATAATTAACATAAATTGTTTTGATAAGAAAACTTATTACATATTTAGAAAAATATAAGTAATGATATGTATTATAAAGAGCGAATTAGAAGTAATAGATTTATGCTTAGATATAAAAGGAGATGAAATAGATGAGTAATGAGAATAAATTAAATATTAATTGGTATCCAGGTCATATGGCAAAGACAAAGAGACAAATAATAGAAGACTTAAAATTAATAGATGTTGTTATAGAATTATTAGATAGTAGAATACCAATTAGTAGTAGAAATCCAGATATTGCAGAAATAACCAAAAATAAGAAAAGAATAATTTTGCTTAATAAATGTGATTTATCTGATGAAAAAACTAATCAAAAATGGGTAGATAAATTTTCAAAAGAAGCTCCAACATTACTTACAGATGCTAATTCTGGAAGAGGAATAGATAAAGTAACTAAGAAGATAGATGAAATAATGGAAGAAGAAAAACAAAGACAAGCAGCAAGAGGTAGAGTAAGTAAGACTATTAGAGTAATGATACTTGGAATTCCTAATGTTGGAAAATCTTCTTTTATAAATCGTATTGCTAAAAAAGTTGCTATGGAAGTAGGAAATAGACCAGGTGTTACAAGACAAAAGCAATGGATAAGAATTAGTAAGACACAAGAATTATTAGATACTCCTGGTGTATTATGGCCTAAATTTGAAAGCGATGAGATTGCTTTGAATTTAGCATTTACTGGAACAATAAAAGACGATATATTAGAAAGAGTTGAAGTTGCATTTGAACTTTTAAAAATATTGCAAAAAGATTATTTGGAAAGAGTAAAAGAAAGATATAAAATTTCCGATGAAGAATATGATGAATTGAAAAATATGCCCAATTCTACATATGAACTTATGCAATTGATTGGAAGAAAGAGAGGTGCATTAGTTTCTGGTGGAAATACAGATGACGAGAAAACTGCTAGAATTATATTAGAAGATTTTAGAAGTTGTAAATTAGGAAAAATAAGTCTAGAAAAGCCATAGGAGAAGTAAAGTGGAGATAATAAAAAGAAGTAAGAAAATAGAAGATGTAAATATGCTTTCACCATTAGTTTGGGCGTATATAGGAGATAGTGTATATGAATTATTTATTAGAACTAATTTAGTAAATACTTCAAATGCAAAGCCACATAAATTACATATAGAATCAATAAAATATGTTAAAGCAAAAGCGCAAGCAGATATATTAGAGAAAATATATGATGTTTTAACAGATAAAGAAAAAGATATAGTAAGAAGAGGAAGAAATACTGAAAATCATCATGTTGCTAAAAATTCAAATATAGCGGATTATGCAAAATCAACAGCATTCGAAGCATTAATTGGATATCTGTATTTAAGTTATCAAGATGAAAGATTATCTGAAATTTTAGAAATGTGTTTAAAAAAATAAAGCCTAATTTTAATTAGGCTTGTATTGACTAATAACAAAAAATATGGTATAAATAAATAGTTAAATAGATGGCCCCTTGGTCAAGCGGCTAAGACGCCACCCTCTCAAGGTGGAATCATGGGTTCGATTCCCGTAGGGGTCACCACAAAGTAAGGAATAGAGAAAAATCTATTTCTTTTTTATTATATTTAATTATTGATAGGGAATCGAAAAGGAGGAAAAGTCGACAATTTAATGAATTGTTAATTTGATGCAAATAGTTTATCTGTAAAGATAGAGTAACAATATTAATAAAATATTAATTTACAATTAATATAAGAAAATATATAATTGAGGTATAATGAAGTAAAAATTGGAGGAATTATGAAAAATAAGAAAATAACATCAATTTTATTAGGGATTTATATAATTCTTTTAACTTGGATTATAGTATTTAAAATGCAATTGTCATGGAATTTTCCATACATTAGATCAATAAATCTTATTCCATTTGCTGAATCTGTAATAATCAATGGAAAAATATATTTTTCAGAGATATTTAATAATTTTTTAGTATTTATACCAGTAGGACTCTATTTAAGTATGATATTTAAAGATTCAAAATTTTATAAAAAAGCACTTCCTGTATTTTTGTTGAGTTTTATTTATGAAAGTTTGCAGTTTGTTTTACACATAGGAGCTAGTGATATAACAGATATTATTTCTAATACTTTGGGTGGAATAGTAGGAATATTATTAATTAATTTTTTGTATAAAGTATTTAAAAATAATGAAAAAATTGATAAAATATTAAATATATTAGCAATGATATGTACAGCTATTATAGTAGTATTTTTGTCATTATTAATAATTGTAAATCTTTAAAATGGAGGAAGATATGAAAATATTGTATGGGACAAGCAATAAAGGAAAACTTGCAGAAATCAATAGAATAATTAGATTAGAAGGTTTACATACGGATGTTATAACTTTGAAAGATATACATTTTAATGAAGAGATAATTGAGAATGGTAAAACATTTGAAGAAAATTCTATGATAAAAGCAGAAGCTATAAAAAAATTTTGTGATAAAAACGGTATAGATTATGAAATTATTATTACAGATGATGCAGGTCTATGTGTAGATTTTTTAGATGGTAGACCAGGAGTATATTCTGCAAGATATGCTGGCGAAAATGCTACACAAGAACAAATTTTAAATAAATTGTTAGAGGAAATGAAGGATGCAAAAGAAGAAGAACAAAGAACATGTGCATTTGTTTGTGTTTTATCTGGAATTTTAAAAGATGGAACAAAAATAGTAAAAAGAGGAGAGACAAAAGGAAGAATTGCATATCAAATTTCTAAATTAGGTGGGCTTACATATAATCCTGTGTTTATTCCAAACGGATTTGATAAAACAGTTATAGAAATGGAAGATGAAGAATTTCAAAAGGTTCATAATCATAGAATGGCAGCAATAGAAGCATTACTTTCTGAAATAAAAAATATATAGCAAATAAAAACCACTTCAAAATTTATTGAAGTGGTTTTTATTTGCTTTAAGCAGAACGCAATTCTTTTGCATGTTCTAATGCTATGTTAGATGTTGATCCACTAGAAATACGAGCAATTTCTTTTATGATTTCTTCTTCATTTAATTCTTTTACAGAAGTTTTTGTCTTATTGTTTGCAGTATTTTTACTAATAAAGTAATTATGATTACCTTTTGCAGCAATAGGAGCAAGATGAGTTACACAAATTACCTGATGTGTTTTTGAAATGCTTTTCATTTTTTCACCTACTTTATTAGCAGCAATTCCACTAATTCCAGTATCAATTTCATCAAATATCATAATAGGTATTTGATCAACATTAGCAAGTACTGTTTTAATGGCAAGCATAATACGAGACATTTCTCCACCAGAAGCAATTTTTATAAGTGATTTTGCATTTTCGCCAATGTTTGTAGAGATTAAAAATTCAATTTTGTCTAAACCAGTTTTATAGAAATTATTTTCATCAAGTGTTACGGATATAGAAAATTTTGCATTTTGCATTTCTAAATCTATAAGTTCATTATTTATTTTTTCAGAAAGTTCTTGCGCTTTTTCTATTCTGATATTGTGAATTTTTTTACCAATTTCAAACATGTTTAGTTTTAATGTTTCAAGTTTTGTTTTTAAAGATGTAATATATCCATCTAAGTTTTCAATATCAGTTATTTCTTGTTTTATATTTTTTCCATATTCTATGATTTCTGAGATAGTATTTCCATATTTTCTTTTTAAAGAAAATATTAAATCTAATCTTTCTTCGATTTGTGTTTGTTCGTTTTCATCAAAATCTATGTCTTCTGAGAAAACAGAAACATCTCTTGAAATATCTTGTAAATCATAATATGAACTTTTTAATCGTTCCAAAGTATCGCTATATGAAGAATCAAAATTTTCTATTTTTTCTAGTGAATGAATTGCAATAGAAATATTATCTAAAATGTTGTTTGATAGTTGATTATTGGCTTCATTTAGATTTTTAGAAATTTTTTCTGCATTTAAAATTATTTCTCTGCGAGATTCTAATTCATTTTCTTCATTTTCTTTTAAATTTGCTTCAAAAATTTCATTAACTTGATAGTGCAGTAAATCTAATTTACGCATTTTTTCTTTATCGTCTCCATAATTTTTGCTAAGTTCTAATTTAACATTCATATATTCATTATATTCATTATTATATTGTTCTAGTAGTGAAGAAAGTTCATTACTAGAATAGCTATCTAATAATTCAAGGTGTGAACTTACATCTAAAATAGATTGATTATCATTTTGTCCATGTATATCTATAACATTTTGCATGAATTCTTTAAGTTCACTAACAGTTACCATTCTACCATTTATTTTGCAAAGATTTCTACCGCTTAGATGTACTTCACGAGAAACGACAATATTTTCATCTTCATACATATTATTATTTGGCAAAAATAAGGAAAGTTCAACAAAAGAAAAATTTTCACCATGTCTAATCATTTCTTTTGAAAATCTGCCACCACTTAATATTTGTAAAGAATCTATAATAAGTGTTTTACCAGCGCCAGTTTCACCAGTAAGTACATTAAATCCATTATTTAAATTGATACTTAAATCATCAATAATTCCGAATATTTTTTATATGTAAACTAGAAATCATTGTTAATACCTCCGAAAAAATGTTTGTATAATTATTATACAACTAAAATATAAAATGTCAATACAATTGTTCGTAAAAAATACAAAAAATTTTATATGAAATATTTACTTTTTGAACAAGTATTAATATGATAAAAATGAAAAAATATTCGAATTACAAATACAACCAAATGAAATAAAAGGAAAGATGTTTAGTGAAAGTTAAGAAAAAAGTTCTTAACTTTTATTTTTTAGTCCAGGCACAATACTAAATTATCTACATATACTTAATGGTATGGAGGTGCACAATGGTACTTTTATCAATAGAAAGTTTTATAAATTTTTTAATAAATGCTGTTATTGGTGTAGGTTATATACGGTAATAACAATTTATTTCCAGAACCACTTTCGAGTGAAGAAGAAAAAGTGTATTTGGAAAAAATGATGCAAGGTGATGTGGAAGCAAGAAATATATTAATAGAAAGAAATTTGAGATTAGTAGCTCACATTGCTAAAAAATATTCTTGGTGTAATTTAGAACAAGATGATTTAATATCAATTGGTACGATAGGTCTTATTAAAGGGATAAATAGTTTTAAAACAGATAAAAATATAAAATTGGCTACATATACTGCAAGATGTATAGAAAATGAAATTTTGATGATTTTACGTTCAAATAAAAAAACAAATGCTGAGGTTTTTCTAAATGAACCGATTGGCAAGGATAAAGATGATAATGTTGTTACTTTACAAGAAATATTAGAAAATAACGAAAGAAATATAGAAGATGAAGTTGATTTAAAATTAAAAATAAAAAAGCTATATGAGAAAATTAAAACGGTTTTAAAAAGTAAAGAAAAATTTATAATAGAGCTTAGATTTGGTTTGGATGGAAATAAACCAAAAACTCAAAAAGAAATTGCTCAAATGCTTAATATAAGTCGTTCTTATGTATCTAGAATTGAGACAAAAGCAATAGGCAAATTAGCAAAGGAAATAAAGGAATAATATTGAAAATTTACATAAAATCTGCTATAATTAATCTTGAAACTCCCTTTTAGGGATTAATATTAGGAGGAAACATGTTTAGTGAGATTTTGCTTTCGCAAGTTCGTGCTTTAAAAAAACAAGATATCTATAAGAAACTGAACGGAGTAAGTAAAGAAGTCACAGCATATCTTTTACAAGAGGTGGAGGATATTTCCAAAAACCATCGGTTGGCAGTGCATAGAATCGCCAAGAATAAAACAAACAGCAGAAGAGAAGTTTCACTTTTCACATTAAAGTTTGAATTTTGTGCTTTGTATGTGCATACATTCCATAAGAGTGGAGCAATGCATATAAAATGTATCAAAAACTGCGATGTGGATTCAACACTTGAAACTATTCAGAAACTGTGTGAGTTTACAGGGTGGCAGATTATACCAGAAAATAATGTCAATCGGAAGTCAATAAAACTGAATATTATTTATGTTCCAGAAGATGAAACCCCGTAAGGGGTTTCTCTTCGTTTATATAGATATGTAGGTTTTATGTTTATTTAGTATTATTCAATTTGCACGAATAATATATTTTAGACTATTTATTAGAATATTAAGTGTTTGTGTCTGTACGAAGAGTATTTGTATAGCTTGTTTAAGGAGATATTGTATTGACATATGTAAAAATACATATTATAATAATTGTATTATATCATATCAAAACTTAGTATGTTACTATAATAAACGTACGAGTGCGAAGTAATCCCCATACTTTAAAGTATGGGGTATCTTCTTTTTATTTATAAAATTTTGACAAAAATATAATACAATGATACAATATTTATGTTAACTTAATTAAGGAGGAATGTATGAAATATACAATTGGGTTAGATATAGGTATCGCATCAGTAGGATGGTCAGTAATAAATGAAGAAAAAAGTAGGATAGAAGATTTGGGTGTTAGAGTTTTTAAAAAGGCAGAAGAGGCTGATGGAAAATCTTTAAATTTAGCAAGACGAGAAGCAAGAGGAACAAGGAGAAGAATTAGAAGAAGAGCTACCAGAATGCAGAAAGTAAAAGAACTTTTTTTAGAGTATAATTTAGTATCTGATAAAGAGTTAGAAAATTTATATGTAATGACCGAAAATTCAATAGACGTATATGAATTAAGAGCTGATGGATTAGATGAACTATTAGATAGAAAAGAGTGGGCAAGGGTACTTACTAATATAGCTAAAAGAAGAGGATATAAGTCTAATAGAAAAACAGAAAGTGAAGATAGTGAAGGTGGAAAATTAATTACAGGAACTAATAGAAATAAAAAATTATTGGAAGAAAATGCTTATAGAACTGTAGGAGAGATGTTTTTTAAAGATGAAAAATTTGTTAATAATAAGAGAAATAAAGGTGGACAATATGAAAATACTGTTTTAAGAAGTATGTTGATAGATGAAGTTAGAATACTATTTGAAAAACAGAGAGAATTTGGAAGTATATTTGCAAGTAAAGAGTTTGAAGAAAAATATATAGATATTATAACATATCAAAAACTGTTTATGACAGAAGAAATATTAAATAAAATGATAGGTAAATGCACTTTGGAAAAAGAAGAACAAAGGGCTCCTAAAAATAGTTATACTTTTGAAAGATTTATGTTGTTGCAAAATATAAATAATATAAGTGTTATAACGAATAGAGAAGACTTTAAGATTACAGATGAACAAAGAAAAGCAATAGTAGAAATGGCGTATAATCAAGCAGAAGTGAAATATAACCAGATCAGAAAAGTATTAGAACTTTCAGATGAAGATAGATTTAGACAACTAAATTATTATATTAAGAATAAAGAATTATCAGAAAAAGAATTAGTAAAAGATGTAGAAAAAACTAAATTTGTAAAATTAGAAGGGTGGCATAAGATAAGAATTGCGTGTAAGAAAAATAATTGTAGTGATAAATTTAATCTTATAATTGAAAATCCAGAATTGCAAAATATAATTGCTGATTCTTTAGTGAGAAATAAAGATGATGAAGGAATAATCAAATATTTGTCTGATAGAAATATAGATAAAGATATTATCAATGCTGTTTTATCAATTAATTTTACTAAATTTGGACATTTATCATATAAGGCTATGAGTAAATTAATTCCAGAGTTAGAAAATGGATATGGATATACAGAAGCTTGTTCTAATGTGGGATACAAAGAAAATAAACAAAATTTTAAAGAAAAACTACCTCCTGTTTCAGAATTAGATGATGTAATTTTAAACCCAGTAGTATTAAGAGCAGTATCTCAAACAAGAAAAGTAGTAAATGCCATAATAGATAGATATGGTCCACCAACAGAAATACATATAGAGACAGCAAGAGAATTAGCAAAGTCATTTGATGAACGAGACAAAATAAATAAGAAGCAAAAAGAAAATGAAAAGAACAATGAGACTGATAAAGAATATATAAGAGAAAATTTTGAAATTGAGCCCAAACCTTTTGATATTGTTAAAGTAAAATTATGGAGAGAACAAGGCCACAAATGTGCATATTCAGGTTTACCAATTGAAGCCAATAGATTATTTGAAGATAAATATGTCGAGGTTGATCATATTATTCCATTTTCGCGTTCTTTTGATGACAGTTATAATAATAAAGTTTTGGTCTTGTCTAAAGAAAACCAGAATAAGTGTGAGAAAACACCATTTGAGTATATGGGTGATAATCAAAAAAATTGGCATAGATTTGAAGAATTTGTTTTATCAACATATAAATATAATCCTAAGAAGAGAGAAAATTTACTTATAAAGAATTTTTCAGAAGAAAAGTCCAAAAAATGGATAGATAGAAATATTAATGATACAAGATATATTGCTAGATTTATGAATAGTTATATTTCTAATAATTTAAAATTTGCTGATATTAACAAAAAGCAAAAGGTATTTAATATAAATGGGCCAACAACTGCTGCATTAAGGCATTTTTGGGGATTAAGTAAAGACAGAAATGCTTCTGATAAACATCATGCACAAGATGCTGTGGTTATAGCCTGTGCAACAACTGCCAATATCAAGAAAGTTGCAGAGTATAGTAAGTATAAAAGTTTATATAGTAAAGAGGATAAATATAATAAAAATAATGTATTAAAGGAACCTTGGACTAATTTTAGACAAGAAGTTCAAGCAAGAATGGAAGATTATGATAATAATGGAGAGTTATATGCACTGAAACATGGTGAATTTATAAATTATGATGATGTAGATATATCGATAATAAAGCCTATATTTGTATCTAGAATGCCAGAGAGAAAGATTACAGGAAAGGCACATAAAGAAACAATGCGTTCTAGTAAAAATATAGACAAGGGATTTACATTAGTAAAAAAAGATTTAAAATCAATCACTAAAAGTGAGATAGAATCGATAATAAATAATGAAGCATATAGAGAATTGTATTTTAGTGATAAAAAATTATATGATGATATTTACCAAAAATTAAAAGAACATAATTTTAATGCAAATAAAGCATTTAAGGAGGAATATAGAAAGTATAGCAAGAATGGAAATAGTCCAATTGTAAGAAGTATAAAAGTTCCAGTAGCTGGAAGTACTGGTGTGAAATTAAAAAATGACGCTATTGCTGAAAATGCTAATATGGTTAGAGTAGATGTTTTTTCAAAGAATAATAAATATTATTTAGTGCCAATATATGTATCAGATTTCGTAAAGAAGAAACTACCTAATAATGCAATATTAGCATATAAAAATGAAACAGATTGGATAGAAATGACAGATGAATATGATTTTAAGTTTAGTTTATATCCAAATGATTTAGTAAAAATTAAGAAGAAAAATGAAAAAGAATTTTTTGCTTATTATGTTTCAACACATAGAGGAACTGCTGCTATTAATTTATTGTCAGTAAGTGGAGATAAAAAAATAGAAGGCGTTGGTGTAAAAAATTTAGAATTATTGGAAAAATATGAAGTAAGTGTATTAGGAAATATAAGTAAAATAAATAAAGAGAAAAGGAAAGGAGTTAAAGAATAATAATGAGTTGGAGAAGTGTAGTAATTACACGACCGACAAAATTGTCTGTAAAAAACAGACAACTAAAAATTACACAAGATGAGGAATGTACAATTCCAATTGAAGATATATCTTCAATTGTTTTAGAAACACCTCAAATATCAATATCGTCAAAGGTTATGAGTCTAATGGCAGATAACAAAGTTATAATGTATAGTTGCGATGATAAACATTTGCCAAACGGAATATTTATACCTTTTGCTATTCATAGTAGAGAATTAAAAATTATAAAATCACAATTGAATCAAACTGAAAGTTTTAAAAAGAGATGTTGGCAATTAGTAATTATGAGAAAAATATTAAATCAAGCTGAAGTTTTAAAAATGTGTAAAAAGGATTTTATGGGTACACATCTGGAAGAAATGTCAAAAAAGGTAAATTCAGGAGATACACAAAATAGAGAAGCAATAGCGGCAAAAGAGTATTTTCAATCATTGTTTGCTAATAGATTTGCTAGAAGTTATGATGATATATATAATATATGTTTGAACTATGGATATTCTATAATTAGAGGTGCTATAGCAAGAAGTGTAGTATCATATGGGTATATTCCAGCAATAGGCATTCATCATAAAAGTGAATTAAATAATTATAATTTAGTAGATGATTTTATGGAACCATTTAGACCCATTGTAGACTTATGGGTAAAAACTAATATAACTAATGATTTAAAATTTGATAAGTATATAAGGGCAGAATTGGTAAATCTTTTAAATTTAGATGTAAAAATTCAAGGAAAGGTGCAATCTGTTAATAATGCAATTAATATAATGATTGCATCTTATACAACGGCTATTACGCAAAATGATTATAAAAAATTAGAATTACCAGAAGTGTTGCCTATAAAGGTGCATAGTTATGAGTAAATTTATGAGAATTATAGTATTTTTTGATTTGCCAGTTGTAAAGAAAAAGGATAGAAAAATTTATGCTCAGTTTAGAAGATTTTTATTAAATGATGGTTATGATATGTTGCAATTTTCAGTGTATTCTAGATTATGTAATGGGACGGATATGACTAACAAGCATATGAAAAGATTAGTTTCAGAACTGCCTAGCAAAGGTTCTATTAGATGTTTAACTGTTACAGAAAAACAATATGAAGAAATGAAATTTTTGGTTGGTGAGCCAACAAAAAATGAACGAAAAGTTCGAGTGAATCAGTTGAGTTTGTTTTAAAAACATAAAAAAAGAAAATTATTTTTTTGTAATTTTCTTTTTTTATCTGATTTAATTTGCTGTATATCACTCAAATAGGTACTTATAGAATTTCATATTATATCATATCAAAACTTAATATGGAACTATAACAACTCTTTATCTGATTTAGATGTTGGTAATATTATATCATATCAAAACTTAATATGGAACTATAACTCATTATGCAATAATTCGGCAACAATGTTTATTATATCATATCAAAACTTAATATGGAACTATAACCAGTTAGGTGTAACATTAGCAGTAGCTGAGATTATATCATATCAAAACTTAATATGGAACTATAACTGTATTTATAATTATTATATATAAATATTGATTATATCATATCAAAACTTAATATGGAACTATAACCAAAGTATCTAAATTAATCATATAAGCTATATTATATCATATCAAAACTTAATATGGAACTATAACACTACATATCTCATCACAATATTTTTCTATATTATATCATATCAAAACTTAATATGGAACTATAACCCATTGATTGAAAATGCTGCATATATGAAAATTATATCATATCAAAACTTAATATGGAACTATAACTTACAAAAGACATGAATGCTGCTTTAATTTATTATATCATATCAAAACTTAATATGGAACTATAACCTGATGTCTTTTGTTTTTACTGTTATATCAATTATATCATATCAAAACTTAATATGGAACTATAACTCATGGCTTTGTTAAGAATATTGATTTATAATTATATCATATCAAAACTTAATATGGAACTATAACTATTTAGAAGAGCATGTTGAAGATATAGAAATTATATCATATCAAAACTTAATATGGAACTATAACTAATAGAATGAAATATGTACAAGCAAAATGATTATATCATATCAAAACTTAATATGGAACTATAACTTGGTTTATAATTGATGTGACACAGAAAGAATTATATCATATCAAAACTTAATATGGAACTATAACTTTTGGCACATACTTAACATCTATTTGCCAATTATATCATATCAAAACTTAATATGGAACTATAACAAAAGTTATTGTGAAACAAACAATGTTCCATTTATATTATAGCAAAATGTTATATTACGTTATTGACTAAACTACCAACCTTTTCTTTGTTTATATAAATATAGATTGAAAAGTTAAAATAATATGATAAAATAGTTACTAGAAAAGGAGAGAAAGTAATGTTTAAAATAGTATTTTTTGATTTAGATGGAACACTACTTACAAGTAAAAAAGATGTGTTAGAAGAAAATAAGATAGCAATAAAAAGAGCATTGGATAATGGAATTGAAGTGTGCATTTGTTCTGGCAGACCACAAAGTGCAATAAGATATTATCAAAAAATATCTGGTGCAGGAAGATACATAATTGCTGATAATGGTGCTGAAATATATGATACAAAAGAAGATGAACAATTATTCAAATGTCCAATAGAAGAATCAATTTGCTTAGAATTATTTGAACATGTTTTGAAGAATAATTTATTTGTAAGGATAGATACTAAATATGCAAGATATATAAACATAATGGATTATAAAATATTAGATGAAGTACCGATGGAAGAAGATTATAAAAAATTCTTTAAAGAAAATGATATTCTTCAAATAAGCATAGGTTCAAATAATGCAAAAGATATAGATGAAATTATAGAAAATTTAGATGAAAGTTTAAAAGTAGAAAATAGATTTATAGCAGAGAATTTACCAGGAGAGGTTCATGTTATCAATATTATAAATAAATCTGCATCAAAAGGAAATGCAATACTTGGTTTATGTAAATATTTAAAAATTAAACCAGAAGAAGCCATGGCTTTTGGAGATGATTATAATGATATTTCGATGATGAATGCAGTTTATGGTGTTGCAATGGGAAATGCTTTTGATGATATAAAATCATTATCAAAGGAAGTTTTAAGAACAACTAATAATGAGGCTGGAATTGCAGAAGTTTTAAATAGAATAGTAGAAGAAAGGAAAGATATTTAAAATTGGAATATGTTTTTACTTTTTTAGAAGGATTTGCAAGTTTTATTTCGCCATGCTTATTACCAATGTTACCTATTTATATTTCATATTTTATAGGAGAAGAGGATAGTAGCTACAAAAACGCAGTAGGTTTTGTGCTTGGATTTACATTTGTGTTTGTTATGCTTTCAATATTTGCAAGCACTTTTGGAATGTTGATAAACCAATATCTAAAATATATTAAAATTGTTTTTGGGATAATAATAATTGTGTTAGGTTTAAATTACATGGAATTGCTTAACTTAAAATTTTTAAATCGTTCACAAGGAATAAAAATGAATTTGAATAACTTAAATTTTATGAAAGCAATGCTATTTGGAATATTATTTTCAATTAGTTGGACTCCATGTATAGGCACTTTTTTAAGTTCAGCTTTATTGATTGTTGCAAAAGGACAAAATATCATTAAAGGAATAATATTAATGTTGTTTTATTCAATAGGATTAGGTATTCCATTTATTATTTCAGTAATTTTGATGGAAAAATTAAAGAATATTTTTAATTTTATAAAAAAGAATTATGGGATAATTAAGAAAATTTCTGGAATTGTTTTAATTTTTATGGGAATTTATATAATGTTTTAAATAGGAGTGTTTATGAAAAATAAATTATTTACAGTATTTTTAATAATAATTTTTATTGCTTTGTTATTGTTTATAAATACGATGTTAAATGATCAAAATAATTCTACGCAAGTAGACGTAAATAATATAACAAATCAAAATTTAGAAAGTGAGGTAAGTAGTGATATGGAAGTTATGAGTGTGTCAAATGAAAATTTTGAAGGAGAGGTTTTAAAAAGTGATAAAAAAGTTCTAATAGATTTTTATGCTGATTGGTGTGGACCTTGCAAAATGCTATCACCGATAGTTGAAGAAGTGGCAAGGGATAATAGTGATATAAAAGTTGTTAAAATTAACATAGATGAAAATGAAGAATTAGCTGTTAAATATGGTGTTGCATCAATACCAACATTAATAGTTATAGAAAATGGAGAAGTAAAAAATATTAGAGTTGGACTTATGAGTAAAAGCGAAGTTGAGGAATTGGTAAAATAGATGAACACTGTTTTTTTAGAAAAATTGAAAAATCAATATGGGGAAGACCTTGCAGAAAAAATTATGCAAGGTCAAACTATTAAAAGAAAAGTAACTTTTAGAACTAATACAATAAAAAGTAACAATGAAAGAGTAGAAAAAGTATTAAAAGAAAATAATATAAAGTTTCAAAAAGTTAATTGGTATGAAGATGCTTACATATTAGAAGAAGCTGTTGAAAGTGATTTGCAAGAATTAGATATTTATAAAAACGGAGAAATTTATTTGCAAAGTTTATCTTCAATGTTGCCACCATTAATATTAAATCCTGAAACTGGAATAGATATTTTAGATATGGCAGCAGCACCAGGTTCAAAAACTACTCAAATTGCTGCCATTACTAAGAATTTAAGTAATATTACAGCATGTGAGATGAACAGTATTAGAGCTGAAAGGTTAAAATATAATATTGCAAAACAAGGAGCTACTTCTTGCTTTGTTATGCAAAAAGATTCAAGAAAAATAGATGATTTTTTTAGATTTGATAAAATTTTATTAGATGCGCCATGTAGTGGAAGTGGAACAGAAAATTTTAAAGAAGAACTTATAGAAAAATGTGCAAAAATACAAGAAAGTTTACTAAATAAAGCTTTAAAAATATTAAAGAAAAATTCTGAAATGGTATATTCAACTTGTTCTGTTTTAGAAGAAGAAAATGAGAAGATAGTAAGAAAATTTGTAAATAGCGGGAGCTGTGAAATTATTCCAATTGAATTGGAATATGAAAAAGAATTGCCATTATTACCTTCTAAATTGAAAGGCACATTAGTAGTTGCTCCAAATAATTTTTTTGAAGGGTTTTATATAGCTAAACTAAGAAAAATCAAGTAAAAAAGAGCTAGAAAGAGATATGAAATAAAATGTAATATTTTTTACAAAAAAATTACTATTCTATTACAAAAGTCTTTGACTTTTACCAATTTTTGTAGTATAATTGTAATGTAGTAAAAACAATTTACTTGGAAGGAGTGACAAATTAAATGATGTTTAGTGTAGGTGACAAAATAGTGTACCCAATGCATGGAGCTGGTATTATTGAAGCGATTGAAGAAAAAACAGTTTGTAATGAAAGACAATCATATTACATAATTAAAATGCCTGGTGAAGTTAAAGTTATGGTACCTACTGCAAAAGCGGAAGAAATTGGTGTTCGAAATATAATAGACAGTGAAACTGCCGGAAAAGTAATTAACATATTAGAACAAGAAAGTACAGAAATGTCTGTTAAATGGAATAAAAGATACAGAGACAATGTTGAAAAAATGAAATCAGGAGATATATATGAAGTTGCAGACATCGTTAGAAATTTAAGTTTCAAACAAAAGGATAAAGGATTATCTACAACAGAGAAAAAGATGTTATTAAATGCAAAACAAATTTTGGTAAGTGAATTAGTTTTAGCAGAGAGCAAAGGTAAAGAAGAAATTGAAGAATTAGTTGAAAATAAAATTAATACTTCTTATGCATTGCATTCAGTTGATGCAGTATCAGAAGTAACTACTGACACACCAGCTAATGTAATGAAAAAATTTATTCCTCAAACTTAATGTTTATAATAATATAATTAAAAGATTATATATCAAAAGGGTATATAATCTTTTAAGTTTTATTATGAAAATAGCAATTGTGTTGGTTATATAATTATTATTTTTGGTAATATTATATGATGTTTTTAGTTACATATCTTATGTTTACTTTTCTGGTAAAATTAAGAAGGATTTAAAGAGTATCTGTCGAATATTATAATATGAAAGGTATAAAATAATGGTTCAATATAGCAATGAATTGAAAGAAGAGATTAGAGCCGCAAATGACATAGTTGATGTTATATCTCAGTATGTAACATTAAAAAGAAGTGGTAGAAACTACTTTGGTATTTGTCCATTTCATAGAGAAAAATCCCCTTCTTTTTCTGTTTCTCCGGATAGACAATATTTCCATTGTTTTGGATGCCATAAAGGAGGAGATGTTTTTACTTTTATTAGTGAGATAGAAAAATTGTCATTTAAAGAGACAATTGAATTTCTTGCAGAAAGAGGACATGTTACTTTACCAATTGAACAAGATGAAGGCTTTAATGAAAAACAATATTTAAAAGATAGAATGTATAAAGTAAATCTTGAAACTACTTTATTTTTTCATGAAAGATTATATCAGCCATTAGCTAAAATAGCACAAAATTATGTAAAAGAAAGAAAATTAGATAATAATACTTTAAAAGCTTTTAAAATAGGATATTCAGGTGAATATAACGAATTATATAAACATTTGAAATCCCAAGGATTTAAAGATAATGAAATTTTAGCAACTGGCTTGGTCAACAAAAATGATAGAGGAGAATTTATAGATAGATTTAGAAAGAGACTTATGTTTCCAATAATGTCTGTTAATGGCAAAGTTGTTGCATTTGGTGGCAGAAGATTGGATAATAATGAAAAATCTGCTAAATATATAAATTCAAATGAAAATTTAGTATATTCAAAAAAACAACATTTATTTGCATTAAATCTAGCAAAGCAAACAAATTCTAAACAAATTATATTAGTTGAAGGCTATATGGATGCAATTTCTCTTTATCAAAGGGGAATTCAAAATGTAGTTGCTTCACTTGGAACAGCACTTACAGAGGAACAAGGAAGATTGCTTAGAAAATATAGTGAGCAAGTTTTAATGAGCTATGATTCTGATGGAGCTGGACAAGAAGCTATTATGAGAGGATTAGAAATATTAGGTACTCAGGGTTGTGATGCAAGAGTTATACAAATGGAGGGCGCAAAAGACCCAGATGAATATGTTATAAAATATGGTAGTGAAAGGTTTAATTTACTTGCAAAAAATGCTATTTCGTTGGTAGAATTTAAAGTTAAAATGCTTAAAAGCAATTATAATTTGGAAAATGCAACTGATAAAGTACGTTTTTTAAAAGAAATTACGGAAATCCTATCACAAGTAGAAAATAAAATTGAACAAGAAATTTATATTGATAAAATATCTAAGCAATATGTTATTTCAAAAGAAGCAATTTATGCCGAAGTTAACAAACAAGCGTATAAAAATCAATCTTCTAAGGATAATAATATATTGAATAGACCAGTACATAAAGAAGTTAAAGTGAAAGAAGAAATTTCGGAAGCTATTATAAAGCGTGAAAATATGATTCTATATTTGCTTATAAATCATTATGAAGAGTCGGTTGTGGATATTACTAGCAATATATTAAAAGAAGATTTCAAATTAGAAGTGAATCAAAAAATATTTGAAGCAATTACAAATTCGAAAGAAAAGAGTAAAGAAAGAATATTACAAGTGTTATCAAATATAGAAGATAGTGATTTGCAATCGCAAATTAGTGAGATAATGCTTTCAGATTATGAAATAACTTCTGTACAAAAATGTATAGAAGATATAATAATAATTTACACTAAGGAAAGACTAAATAATAGAAAATTGGCTATAATTAAAGAATTAGAAAATTCAAATTTACCTAATGAAGAAGTATCTAGGCTCGAAGTAGAACTTAACAATATAATAATCGAATTAGCTAAAATGTAGGTAGGAGGTTTTATAGAAGATGAAGAAAAATGAAAATGTTGATGTAGAAGAAAAGGAAAAAACACCTAAGCAATCTACTGAAACAAAATCAAAGAGAAGCACTACTAATGAAACAGCAAAAAAAGAAGTAAAGGCAGAAAAATTAAGCAAAAAAGAAACAGCAAAAAAAGAAATAAAGACAGAAAAAACAAACAAAAAAGAAACAACAAAGAAAGAAGTAAAAGCAGAAAAAGAAAATAAAGAAGAAAGCACTAAATCAACTAAAAAAGCTACTAAAAATGCTATTAATAATGATGAAGAAAAAGAGAAAGTTGTAAATATTTTAAAAACTGCTAAGGAAAAAGGAAAAATTACTTATGGAGAACTTGCAGCTGAATTAGGAGAAGCTGGTCCAGAAGAAATAGACAAAGTATTTGATGCTTTTGAAGAAATGGGAATAAACATTTTAAAGGATGACGATGATTTATTAGAACCAGATATTGATGAATTAAGTGAAGTAGAAGATATTAAATTAGATGAATTAGATGTTTCTAATATAGAAGGTGTTAGTGTTGACGACCCAGTTAGAATGTATTTAAAAGAAATTGGTAGAATACCATTGCTTTCTTTTGAAGAAGAATTAGAACTTGCAAAAAGAATATTAGAAGATGACGAAGAAGCTAAACAAAAATTAGCTGAATCAAATTTAAGATTGGTTGTTAGTATTGCAAAAAAATATGTTGGTAGAGGAATGCTTTTTTTAGATTTAATTCAAGAAGGAAATATGGGATTAATAAAGGCTGTTGAAAAATTCGATTATAAAAAAGGTTTTAAATTTAGCACTTATGCTACATGGTGGATAAGACAAGCTATTACAAGAGCAATAGCCGATCAAGCTAGAACAATAAGAATACCAGTTCATATGGTAGAAACTATAAATAAATTAATTAGAATTTCTAGACACTTATTACAATTATTAGGTAGAGAACCAACGCCAGAAGAAATTGCAGAAGAGATGGAAATTCCAGTTGAAAAAGTTATGGAAATCCAAAAAATTGCACAAGATCCAGTATCACTAGAAACACCAATTGGTGAAGAAGATGATAGTCATTTAGGAGATTTTATTCCAGATGATGAATCACCAGCACCACAAGATTCTGCTGCATATACATTATTAAAAGAACAATTAGAAGAAGTAATGCAAACACTTACACCAAGAGAGGCAAAAGTTTTAAAATTAAGATTTGGTCTTGAAGATGGAAAAGCAAGAACTCTTGAAGAAGTTGGTCGTGAATTCCAAGTTACTCGTGAAAGAATTAGACAAATTGAAGCAAAAGCTTTAAGAAAATTAAGACATCCAAGTAGAAGTAAGAGATTAAAAGATTATATGAGCTAAAAAGGAGATGATTTTGTAGTGAAATCAAAAGAAAATGCAAATACAAATGTAAATAATGAAGCTCCTGGTATGGAAGAAAAAGTATCAGCAAAAGAGGGATTTGGAGCAGTTGCTAATATGTTTGGAGATAATCCAGACCATTTAGTAGTTTCTGATGATGAAGTTCTTGGAAATATGAAGAAAGATTTAGAGAAAAGAATTGCAAATTCAACAAGCAAAGAAGAAAAGGCAGAACTAAAAAAAGAACTTCTAATACTTGAAATTCTTATTATTCAAAGAGAAAAAATCGATAAAGAAGCAGCTATTATATTAAATAATGAAGAAGCTTTTGGAAAAGATTATGAAGATGAAAAAGCAAGAGATAAAAAGAAAAAAGCAAGAGATAAGCAACAAAAAGCATTAATTGATAAATTAAATGAATTAAATATATCAAATTTAGATATAGATATTAAAACTCCTGAAAAACCAGATGCAAGAGCTAGGGGTGGTATGGAGAGAAAAGATAGAATAAGATAGCTAGAAGGAGAATAATATAAAGCAATGGTAAACGAATATAGAACACATAATTGTGGAGAACTTACAATAGATAATGTAAACGAAGAAGTTAAACTTGCAGGATTTGTACAAACAATTAGAAATCTTGGTAAAATGATGTTTGTCGATTTAAGAGACGAAAAAGGAATTACACAAATTGTTATATCTGATACAGCTAGTTTAGAAGATAAAATAAAAGACATTACAAAAGAATGTACAATCACAGTTAGTGGTAAAGTTGTGGAAAGAAGTAGTAAAAATCCAAAAATTCCAACAGGAGATATTGAAGTTATTGCAGAAAATATTATTGTACTTGGAAAATGCAAAAATACATTACCATTTGAAATAAATGTTGAAGGTCAAAATGTTAGAGAAGATTTAAGACTTGAATACAGATTTTTAGATTTAAGAAACGAAAGTATTCATAAAAATATATTACTTCGTTCTAAGATAATGAAAGATTTTAGAACAGCTATGGACGAGCTTGGATTTACAGAAATTCAAACACCAATATTAGCAAATTCTTCACCAGAAGGAGCAAGAGATTTCTTAGTTCCAAGTAGATTACATCCAGGAGAATTTTATGCTTTGCCACAAGCACCACAACAATTTAAACAATTGCTTATGGTTTCTGGATTTGAAAAATATTATCAAATAGCACCATGTTTTAGAGATGAAGATCCAAGAGCAGATAGATCACCAGGTGAGTTCTATCAATTAGATTTTGAAATGAGTTTTGTAACACAAGAGGATGTTTTCAAAGTAGTTGAAAATATCATTCCATCAGTATTTAAGAAAAATACAGATTGCAAGGTAGAAGAAGGACCATTTATTAGAATTCCATATAAAGAAGCTATGGAAAAATATGGTTCAGATAAACCAGATTTAAGAAATCCATTAATAATTGAGGATTTAACACAAATTTTTGAAGGAACAGAATTTAATGCTTTCAAAAATAAAACTGTTAAAGCAATTATTGTTCAAAATATGGAAGAAAAACCTAGAAAATTCTTTGATCAAATGAGTGAATATGCAGTAGAAGAACTTGAAGCCAAAGGATTAGCATGGGTAAAAGTAGATAATGAAAATAACTTAACTGGTGGAATTAGTAAGTTTATTGATGATGATAGAAAAGCTAAAATATTTGAAAAAATGAATGTAACTTCAAATTCAGCAATATTCTTTATTGCTGATGAATTTGAAAAAGCTCAAAAAATAGCAGGTGGAGTTAGAATAAAACTTGGTACAGAATTAGATTTATTAGAAAAAGATATTTATAAATTCTGTTTGATAGTTGATTTCCCAATGTATGAGATGTCAGATGAAGGTACAATTGATTTTAATCATAATCCATTTTCAATGCCACAAGGTGGAATGGAAGCATTACTTACAAAAGATCCATTAGATATTTATGCATATCAATATGATTTAGTTTGTAATGGTTATGAAATTATGTCTGGTGCTGTAAGAAATCATGATCAAGATATCATGATTAAAGCTTTTGAAATTGCAGGTTATACAGTTGAAGATGTAAAAAATAGATTTGGTGCATTATTTAATGCATTCAGCTATGGAACACCACCACATGCAGGTGCAGCACCAGGTTTAGATAGAATTGTTATGCTTCTTGCAAAACAAGATAATATTAGAGAAGTAATAGCATTTCCAAAGAACAAAAAAGCAAGAGATTTACTAATGAATGCACCTTCTACGGTTTTTGATAAACAATTAGAAGAAGTACATATAAAATTAAATTTAGACAATGAATAGAGGAAAAATTTATTTATGAAAAATTCAAAGATTATAAGTATATTATTTGTAATTTTGTTTGTTGTACTAGGTTCAAATGTTGCATTTGCAGATACAGGAGTTGTAAATACTCCTGCTCTTAGAATTAGAGAAAGTGCTAGCAAAAATTCTTCTATTATTACTAGGGCGTATGAGGATGATGAAGTTGAAATATTAGGAGAAGAGGGAGACTGGTATAAAGTTAAAGTAAATGACAAAACAGGTTATGCAAGTAAATCTTTAATTACTAGAAAAGAAAATACTTCAAATAATAATGAAAACATAGTACCTAATGATACATTAACTACTGATGAAAACAAAAATGAAACTTCATCAGAAACAACTGTTAATACAGAACAATCATCAGAAGATTCAAATAATGCACAGCAAGCAGAAAATAATAATAGTTCAGTATCAACTTCAAAAACTAAAATAAAAGATGATACTGTTGCAAGAATTATGCCAAATTTTGCATCAAATGAATATATTTTACTTACAAAAGAAACAGAAGTTGAAGTTGTAAGAGAAATTAATAATTGGAGTGAAATTGTTGTTGAAGGAAGAAAAGTTTGGGTCTTGAAGAACAAAATAAGTATAGGTAATGAAACACCTGAGGAAACACAGCCAGAACAAACAGATTCTGAACAAAATACAGTTGAAGATAATAATGTAGTTAATAACACAGTAATTTCAGAAGATAATACAAATACAACGACTAATGAAAATAATGTTACTAATAATAATACAGTAGATAATACTGATACAAATAATACAACAACATCAGAAAGTAGAAATACAAAAGGTATTATAAATGTAGAAACTGCTAATGTAAGAGAAAAAGCAAGTAAATCTTCTAAAATTGTGTATAGATTAGATGAATTTGATGAAGTCACAATTGTTGAAGAAGACGGAGATTGGTATAAGATAACAAATAGCAAAGGCGAAAACGGATATGTTTTAAAATCATTAGTAAAAATTGCAGATGTATCATCAAGAGGAAATGTTGATGCCAGAGCTGAAATTCCAGAAGAAGTTAAAACAGAAGAACCAGAGATTGATAAAGGAATAGAAGTAGTAAACTATGCCAAACAATATTTAGGTTGTGAATATGTTTTAGGTGGAAAAACACCAGAATCAGGGTTTGATTGTTCAGGATATACAAGATATGTTTATAAAAATTTTGGCTATAATATAGGAACAGTTGCAGCAGAACAAACTTCTGTTGGAGCAGAAATTGCAAGAGAAGATTTAAAAGAAGGCGATTTAATACTTTTTTACAATGAAGCAAATACTAAAATAGGACATACAGGAATATATATAGGAAATAATGAATTTATACATTCTGCAAATCCTGAAAGAGGAGTAGTAACAGATAATTTAGTAACAAATAGTTATTATTCTACAAGATTTGTTACAGCTAGAAGAATTGTAGAATAGGAGTACACAATAGAAAAGTTTAAGAAATATATGGGGCTATATTTATTTATAGTCCTATTTTTTTGTTTATATATTTTAATTTTAGAAGATAACTACAATAAGGCATTTAGCAAATTAGAGAAAAATTATATTGTAAAAATTGTTAGTATGAAGGAAAGTGGAAGTTATACCGATAAATATATAGCAAAGGTGCTTTATGGAAAAGATAAAAATTTTAGAGTTTATTTATATACTTCAAAAGATAGTAATTATTGTTATGGAGATATAGTAAAGGTAAATGGTGAAGTTCAATTACCTTCAAAGGCTAGAAATGATAAAGGTTTTGATTATTGCAGATATCTTAGAACGAAAAAAATAGTTGCATCGATTTTTGTGGAAAAAATAGAATATATAAAAAGACAAGAAAATTCTTTATCTAAAATATATGATGTAAAATTAAAATGCAGTGATATTATAAATAATAATTTTCCAAAAGAAGAAGCTGAAATATTGAAAGCTTTGTTATTAGGAAATAAAAGTGATATTTCTGATGAGACAGAAGAGGTGTTTAGTAAGAGCAATTTATCTCATATCCTTGCTATTTCTGGATTACATGTTACATATATAGTATTTTTCTTAGAGAAGTTTCTGGATAAAATATTAAATAATATAAAATTGAAAAATTTAATTTTGATACTGTTTTTAATTTTATTTATGATATTTGTAGGTAATAGTCCATCAGCTATGAGAGCATGTATTATGACAATAATGCTATATCTTGGAAAAATATTTTTAAGAGAAAAGGATTTTTATACAAGTTGTATATTAAGTTTAATTTTAATATTATTAATAAATCCATACAATATATATTCAATATCAATGTGGCTTTCGTTTTTAGGAACTTTGGGAATTGTTCTATTTAGTAATTTTTTTCAAAAGACGTTTTTAAAGAAATTAAAAGTAAAATCAAAAATAATCAAGCAAATTATAGAAAGTATATGTGTAAGTATTTCAGCACAATTATTGATTTTTCCAATAATGTGGAAAAATTTTGGCACAATTTCAATTAATTTTTGGATATCTAATTTATTAGTTTCTGAACTTATAGCTCCAATTTTAGTAATTCGGGTACATGAGTGTAATTTTATTTCCAATAAGAACAATACTTATTTACATAGAACATTTTATTCTAAAACTGTTTATAAATTTAACCATATTTTCTTCGAGAATCCCTTTAAATCAAATTTTTATACCTATTCCGAGTAATTTTGCAATATTTGCACATTATTCGCTTATTTTGTGTTTTATTGCATTTTATAAATATTATAGATGGAATTTTTTAAAATGCATATTAAATTACAAATATTTAAAAGGAAAATTGCAAATATATAGAAAATATGTAATAAGAATATTTATAATTTTAAGTGTAATAATTTTATTTATAAAATTTATAGATTATATACCAAAAGAATTAAGAATCAATTTTTTAGATGTTCGGTCAAGGCGATTGTACAATTATAAGAACCAAATATAATAAAACTATTTTAATAGATAGTGGAGAGGGGAACAATGACAAATACGATTATGGCAAAAGTGTAGTGTTACCATATTTATTATCTCACAATATTTCTAAAATAGATTATTTGATAATATCTCACTTTGACTCTGATCATGCAGGAGGAGCTTTTTACATACTAGAAAATTTAAAAATAGAAAATATAGTTATTGGTTTTCAAGCAGAGAAATATGAAAATTGTGTAGAATTTATAAAACTTGCAAAAGAAAAGAAGGTAAATATAATAGGATTAAAAGCTAATGATATTTTAAGAATTGATAAAGAAACCTATTTTAAAGTTCTTTTTCCAGATTTATCACATACAATTTCAGAAAACAAAATCAACAACAATTCATTAGTTTTAAAGTTAGTTTATAAAGATTTTAGCATGTTATTTACTGGCGATATAGAAGAGTTGGGAGAAAAAGCAATATTGAAAAATGATGAAAAGCTTTTAAAATCAACAGTATTGAAGATTGCACATCATGGTTCAAAAACTTCATCAATAGAAGAATTTATAGCAAAAGTGAATCCTAAAATAGCAGTTATTGGAGTGGGAAGCAAAAACAATTTTGGACATCCAAATCAAGAAGTAATAGATAGATTAGAAAAATATAAAATACAGATTTTTAGAACAGATAAGAATGGAGGAATTTCAATATATACAGATGGTTATAAGATTTTCTGTAACACGAATTATTGACTAAATCACTTTTTAATGTTATTGTAAAAATATAAAATATGAAGAAAATGGTTAAAAAATATGATAAATTTAGAATTGTATAAAATTTTTAAAATAGTAGCAGAAGAAGAAAATATAACAAAAGCTAGTGAACGATTAAGTATATCTCAACCGGCTGTAACTAAGCATATTCATAACTTAGAAGCTTTGTTAAATGAGAAATTATTTGATAGATATAATAAAGGTTTAAGATTAACAGAAATTGGAAAAAAGATATATAATGAAATTAAGGAACCATTAGTTGTATTAGAAAAAATTGAAAGTAAGTATGGTAATCAAAAAAATATAAATTTAGGAACACATGTTACTGTTTTTAATAAAATTCTTGGTAAAAATTTAGCACAATATTGTAAGAAATATTCAAATGTAAAAGTAAATATTGATAGAAGCGATTTACCAGATTTATTTTTGAAATTGGAAAATCAAAAAATTGATATTATTGTTTCTAAAAAAGATGAAAACTATACAAATGATAATATTGAATTTATAAAATTGACAGATTTACATGATATTTTAATTGTAAATAGTGAATATAATAAATTTAAGAAAATTGTTACTTTGGATGATTTGAAAGATAAAATAATATATATGCCAAGAAAATCTTCTATAACGACAATAAATTTTTTTGAGAGCATAAAAGATTTAACTAATAATTCTATAAATTATAATAATATTAATTATAGAACTATGTTAGAAATGTTAAAATATGATAATAATATAGGTTTAGTAACAAAAGAAGCTGTGTTAGACGAAATTGAAAGAAAAGAGTTTGATGAGCTAAATACAGAATTTAAAATTAAACCAGTAGAATATGGAATATATGTAAATAATAAAAATAGATTTAAAGAGTTGAATAATTTAATAAAAGAATTAGAAAATATACTGCAATAACTAAAAGTTATTGCAGTATAAAAATTTGATATTTCACTTTTTTTCTCTTCCATGTTAAAATAATTTATGTAAACAGAAAACTTGAAACCTTTGATTGGAGGAAAGAAAATGGAAGTTTATAAAATTTCAGGTTATGCAAAAAGCGACATTAAGTTGCGGAGTGGCGGGATGTACGAAGAGCCTTTTGAAGGGCACTTTGTCCAACTGGAAAATGATGAAATCATCGGTAAGATAACATGGGAAAGAACAAATGAATATCCATCTCTTACCAAAGGATACAGTTTCATCAAAGGCTTATTCATTGATAAGAAGCAACTTATCTTTGTAGAAATGACAGAGGTAAAAAAGGCAAAAGGCTTTTGCTTCAAGGATATCAATGAAGTAGGACATTTCGATCACGAAGAGGACTGGCTCTGTGGACTATTTAGCGGAGAGACACCTTTTTGGGATGCTTATATCAGTGTTGAGCAGCAGAATGACGCAGAGAAACTTGCACAGCAGTTGCAGAAGGGATTTGAGGAATTTTGCGAACGCTTGGACGATTGGAAAATGTTCAAATTTGAGCATGTACAAAGATTGAGAGATTTTATTAATTAAACAGTAACATTTTCGAGCAGAAGCTCCTTATTTTGCCCAGAGTTGGGCATGATAGGGAGCTTCTGATTTGCAAAAATACTGAAAAAATGGTATAATATATTATGTAACCGTGCGATTAGCACATCATTTGTCATTAATAAAGATTATGAGGAGGCACAGAATGAATATGACAAATTTTGAAGCAACTAAATGGGGACGGTCCTTACCGGTTGTTAGGGATGTGTCTACCCAGGACGGAAAAGTGATCACCATTGCTGGTGTAAACTATATCGATCCAAAAGGGTTGATTCCGTTGCACACGCATGAAGGTATCAAAGAGGAGTACATTCCTCAAACTGATGGTCTTCGAATTGTCGTTATCCCTGATAATATGGTGGGAATGGCAGAAGACGAGTTGCTGGAAATGCTGAAAAGAAGTGAGCCTATACCTGTTGGTGAAGCAGTGATGTGTGGAAATGGATTTGCACATGCATTGTATAACGATACAGATAAAGAAGGTGCATGTACTTTCATCAAATATCAGCAGTAAAAGAGAAGCCTGAAATGCATGAAACAGTGAGACCGTGGCACAATCTGTTGAGCCACGGTCTTCACTATTTAAATTTTCATTTTAATATGTTTTGTATAAACTAATTGATTTTCATTTATATCAAATTCATAATCTACAAAAGGATTTTTATTTATAAAAACATTTTTACATTTTAAAGAATTTATAAATTTGTATGCAATTTTAGAATTTTTTGTAAATACAACAAAACAATCATTTAAGTTATATTTGTTAATATAATTAATTGTGTCGTCTAAGTCTGTTTTATCAAAATAATTTACTTTGATATCATTTGCATAGGCATGTTTGTCTAAATTTAGTAAAACTTCCTTAAAACTTTTATCTTCAATATATACATCAACAACCTTGTATCCATTGAAAATAGAAGGAATACGCAATTTGTTTTGAACAGATTGATATGCTCTTTTATCTCCAACATAAATAACTAAGTCAAATAGGTTTTGTTTTTTAATTATTTCATTATTAGAAAATTTATCTTGTAAACTTGCAAATTTTGCAACATATTTGCAGTCATTTGAAATCATATTAAATACTTCTATTAAAAGAGTATTTATTTCAATGTAATTTTTAGTAAAAAATACAATATTATTATGTGTTCTAAGTGATGATATAAGTAATTTTAATGTTATAGCTGGATTACCATCGTACATAACACAAAGATTTCCAAATCCATCTTTTATTTGAGTAGAAGTAAAATTGGGAAGAAGTGGAAAATTTTGTTTATAAGTTTTTGCAATGTTTTTAAGGTTTTCTAAATCAGTTTTTATTTTATTTTTTTCCAAATCCTTTTCAATAGCTTTTTCAAAATTTTCTGGACTTTTTTCAATAAAAATTCCAAATTTATTAATAATTTCATTTACAATTGAAGCTTTAAAATTATAAGTTGAAGGATGTTTTAAGCTAGAAGTTTTCAATTTAATTTTCTCCTTTGATTTTAATTTTTTGATACTGTTCTAACATATTTTGATAATTCGTAGCGAAATCATAATCTTCATGATAATTTGCTCTTTCAAGGTAAGGTTTTGCTTCTTCAAATTGGTTAGCTGTTTTCAAAACTTCTTCATTTGTCTTCTCCACAGCACGAACTTCTTTGATTTGTTCACGTTCTGAAAAATTGTCTGGTAGTCTATGACGCTTTATAATATATGCTGCTTCTTGAAATGGCATTATATAAATTGGTTTTGTAGTATCACCTGGTATAAAAGCAACTAAATTAGAAAATTGAAGACCAACAATTCTATAATTATTTAAGAAACTATCTTTACCATGTTCATCTTTATGAGTTATAGATGGTAATTCTTCAAATGCTTGATCACTTTTTTTACCAAGTACTTTATAAACTTCAAGTGGAGGAGTAGTAGGTGCTTTTTGTTCACTTATAAAAAATCCTGTATTAGTAAAAGGAACAGCATTTCCATTTCCTATAATCTCGACATTTTTTGTATCTTCTAATTTTTTATAAAATTTAGTTTTACTTATTGAAAGATTGTATCTTAGCATATCTTTTTCACTAAGAATTCCAACAGAATGTAAATGTTTTATACATCCATAATCTATAAAATAATTTTCATAAAGTTCTTTTATTTTTGCTGGGTCAGAACCAGCGTCTATATATACACTTAAATCTTCTTTGTTATCAGTTTCATGAAGAAGATTTGAAAGGTCTGTTACAGAAAATCCATTACAATGTAAGAATAAATACATCATAGTGGTAAATTTAGTATTATGTTTTTGAAGATAAGCTACACGACTATCTTCTGGAATATACATAAGTGCATCATCTTTTGCTTCACCAGCTTCATGAGCTTTTGTGATTTCATCTGGTGTTAAAATACTTTCAACAGCTGAGAAATATTCAGGAGCTGTACTATATATGTCTATAATTCTTGAAATTGATAATTTTCCATCAATATATTGGTTTCTTAAAAATTCACCAGATATATTTTGTTCTAAGCTTTCATCTGGTATAATTTGATGATTAGCATAATTTAAAATGTTACCAGAAAATTCTTGTGAAGTAGTAGCTTCGCGTTTTGCTTCATCGATTAAGTCTTGTGTATATTCTTTACGAGCTTTATTAGGCACATTTTCAAGCATTTCTTGATGAAATTCTTGAAATTCTAAATCTATTTCGTCATTTTGTAGCATTCCTAGCATTCTTCCAGGATGCTTTTCAGGAGAGTAGAAGTCAAGCAAATCAGTATAAGAAACTGGTTCAACATAATCTTCGGCTTTTTCATCTTGTGCATATAAGCTTTTATATTTAAGCATTGAAATAGCGTCGGCTGGTTCAACATGTCCTTGTTCTGCATGTTCTAAAACTTGTTTTCCACTAAATTTTTTCCCATAGTTATCTAAAATTGCATTAGACATTTTTTTATGAAAAGATGTTGTTATTTCTGGTACACCAGTAGATTTTAAAACTGGATTAGAGAAAACATTTAATGTTGAATACACTTCTTGTGATGGTGCAAATTCCGGAGATATTGTAGTTTCATATTTAGCAAACAATTCTTTAATGTCTAACAAATATAATTTGTCAAATTCTTTACTAGATAATATAGTTCCATTTATATTGATTTTTCCTTCTTCTGTTTTCAAAATAGAATTGCTAGACAAAGCTTCTAAAAGCTCTTTAAATTTAATATCTGAAATAACTTCTCCCATAGAATTTCTCCTTAAAAAAAACTATTGTAATTATACAATAATTTATGTAAATTGTCAAAATACTATCTTAGATTTTTGAATAAAAAACAAAAAATAATAAATAATATTATTAAGGTAGGTAAAATTATGAAAAAAATTATATTTTTGGGAATTTTAGTATTTATTGTATCTCTTGGAATAGGGTACATGTATTCAAGTGTATTTTTTAATGATAATGAAGCAAATTTACAAGCTGAGCAGTTTGAATTGAATCAAGTAAGTGATTATGCAGTTCAAAATTATACGAAATTGCAAACATTAGAAGCTTCAACTGATACGGAAAAAGTGTCTCCTAATGCCAATTTTGCTATAAAACAATATTATGATGAATGTAATCATTTTAATTTCAAGTATTCAAAATTGCCAAAGGAATTGGTTAATTTAACTAGACAAGAAGTTGAAGATTATTATGATGAATATGAAGTTGAAGAATTTGATAGTAATAATGTAGTTTTATCCAAGGAGATAAATGGTTTTTGTGATGAACATTTTTATATAATGCTTGGAGATGAACATATTGAAATTATGCAATTGGATACTAATGGAAGTTTTATTCCATATAAAGAAACAGAAATAAGTAAGGAATATTTACCACAAGAAGATATTGAAAAATTAAAAGAAGGTATTTATGTATATGGAAGTGGAAATATAAATTCTGTTTTGGAGGATTATGAGTAATTGATTATTACAACAATAAAGACTCGCTTTTTAGCGAGTTTTTTCGTTAAGATTAAGCCAGTGAAACGCTATTACCAATAAATAATTTGATTTTCAAGATTATTTATCAAAAGGAGGGCAATGAAGAAATTACAGAGGAGTTTATGAAAGCTTTTTTGATTTAGACATAAAAATAGATAAATTAGAAGATAGCGAGTCAGTAGATACGGATGCATTAAACAATTAACATAAAATAGTTGACGATAATCCAAAATTGTGTTAATATATAATTTGTAGATGAAACAATTTTATGTTTGTAGCCAAGAGAGGCAGAAAGGAAAATAAAATTATGTTTGAAGCATTCAAAACAGCAATGAAGATCAGACGGTTTCGGAAGTACAACTCAACGATTGTAGACTTCAATGCCGACAAGCACACTTTCAAGGTAGGAAACGGTAGAACCACCATCGAGTTATCATTCAAACTGATGTACTTTGATGCGTTGTATGTGGCGTTTTCAGGTGACGGAGTGTGCAGTGATGCGGATTGTATGGCGAGAATTACGGAATTACTGTGGAACTACGAGTTTCCGATGAATTTCCCCAAAGTGCAAATCGATGCGCTGGTTGAACAGGTACGCAAGGTGCGTTTGCTCAATATGATTCCTGAAACGGAAAAGGATGGGCAGGCGGAACTGATGACCGAGGAAAAACAGCTTGTGGCGGAAATGAATCAGGAACAGGAGGCTGCTGTACAGGAAGATGAAGTTTTGCAGGAAGAACTGAATAAGAAAATCTATTTCAGGGATATGCACGACTTTGTTATGGGAGACCCGAATCATGTTCGGATTACGCTCAGACAGTACAAAGCCATTGACAGGTAACAAACAGATTTATTTTTAGCTCAATTGAGTAAGAAAAAGGAAAATGGGGCACTCTAAATTCAGAGAGCCCCATTTTCCTTTTTATATTAACAAATTATACAAGTGGTTTTGCCACTTTTTTATTTAACTTCAAATTTTAAATTATCATTTTCTAAATCAACATAGACTGTTTGAGTAGACTTTACATCTTCTCTTAAAACCATTTCAGCAATTTCATCTTCAATATATTTTTGTATAGCTCTTCTAAGTGGTCTTGCACCATATTTTAAATCAGTGCCTTTTGAAAGAATGTATTTTTTTGCTTCAAGAGAAACTTTTAAATTAATTTCTTTATTTGATAAAGCTTCGTTACTTTTTTCAAGAAGTAAATCAATAATTTGTATTAATTCAGTTTCTGTTAAGCTGTCAAATGGTATAATTTCGTCAACTCTATTTAAAAATTCAGGTCTAAATAAGTCTTTTAAAGCAGTAATCATTTTGTTATTATCAATAATTCCAGCTGTGCCAAAACCAATTGAATTATTATTTAGATTAGAACCAGCATTAGAAGTCATAATTATAATAGTATTTTCAAAGTTAACTGTATTTCCTTGCGCATCTGTAAGTTTTCCATCATCTAATACTTGAAGTAAAATATTAAATACATCTGGATGAGCTTTTTCTATTTCATCTAAAAGAATAATAGAATATGGTTTTCTTTTAACTTTTTCAGTCAAACCACCAGCATCATCATATCCAACATATCCAGGAGGTGCACCAATTAATTTTGAAGTAGAGTGGCTTTCCATATATTCAGACATATCTATTCTAATAATAGAATCTTCTGAGCCAAACATTTCATAAGCTAAACTTTTTGCAAGTTCTGTTTTTCCAACACCAGTAGGACCAACAAATATAAATGATGGTGGTCTTTTTGTACTTTGAAGTCCAGCACGATTTCTTCTAATTGCTTTTGCAACAGCTTCAACTGCAACATTTTGACCAATAATATGTTTATGAAGTTCTTTTTCTAAGTTTAATAGTTTTTGTGTTTCAGCTTCAGTAATTTTTGTTACTGGTATTTTTGTCCAACGCTCAATTACTTCCGCAATATCTTGAACAGATAAAACAGCAGGTACGAGAGTAGATTCTAATTCTTGTAATTTTTCAGTTAAACTGCATTCTTTTGTTTTTAAATCAGCAGCTTTTTGATAGTCTTCAATAGAATCAGAAGATACAGCTTCGTCTTTTTCTTCTGCTATTTTAGCAAGTTCATTTTTAATAATTTCAATTTCATATAGAGCATGGTTATTCAAGTTTATTTTTGAACAAGCTTCATCAATTAAGTCGATAGCTTTGTCTGGCAAAAATCTGTCATGAATATATTTTTCAGACATTTTAACTGTTTTTTCGATAATGTCATTAGAAATTACAACTTTGTGATAATCTTCATAATATTTTTTGATACCTTTTATAATATTTATTGTATCTTGTATAGTAGGTTCTTCAACAAGAACAGGTTGAAATCTTCTTTCTAATGCAGAATCTTTTTCAATATATTTTCTATATTCTTTTAATGTTGTAGTACCAATGATTTGAATTTCACCATTTGAAAGTGCAGGTTTTAAAATATTGGCTGCATTCATTGAATGTTCTGCATCACCAGCACCTATAATATTATGAATTTCATCAATTACTAAAATAATATTTCCATAAGTTTTGCATTCATCAATTAAAGATTTCATTCTTGCTTCAAATTGACCTCTAAATTGAGTTCCAGCTATAATTGCTGTCATGTCTATTAAATATACTTCTTTATTTAATAGTTTAGCTGGTACTTGTTTTTGAGCAATACGAATAGCTAATCCTTGTGCAATAGCAGTTTTACCGACACCAGGTTCACCGATTAGGCAAGGGTTATTTTTTGAACGTCTATTTAAAATTTGAGTAACTCTTTGAATTTCTTGCTCTCTACCAATAACATTATCTAATAAATTATCTTTCGCTTTTTGAGTAAGATTTGTTCCAAAAGTATCTAGAAATCTTTTTTTATTATTTTTTTGTTTCTTTTCAACTTTAACTTTTTTTGTACCTTTTTCATTATTTGCTTCCGCAGAAGATTCTACATTCTCTTCATTTGGGTTAGAAGCAGATTTGAAAAAACCAAGAATTCCACCAAGTGGATTATTTTCATTATTTATATTATTTGAATCAGCCATTTCATCAATATTCATGTTATCAGTAAAGTCTTTGAAAATTGTATCTAATTGTGCTGTCATATTTGCAATATCTTCTTCTGATAAGTTGGCATTTTTGGAAATAACATCCATAGGATTTATACCTTTTTCCTTAGCGCAATTATAGCAAAGACCTTCTGTTGCGGCTTTTCCATTTTCAACTTTATTAATAAAAATTACTGCTGTATTTTTATTACATACTGAACATAGCATAAAGTAAATTTCTCCTTTTTATATAATATTTCATATAATATATTATTTTTCTAAGATAGTCAAGCAAATACATTGAATTTTCACATACAAAATATGCTATTAAATTAATATTAAGAAATGTTGTAAAATTCCAAAAAATCATATATAATAATTGGAGAAATTTTTAAAGGGGAATTAGAATGAAATTAAACATAGTTTTAGTAGAACCAGAAATACCTCAAAATACAGGAAATATTGCTCGTACTTGTGCAGCACTTGGAGCTAAGCTTCACTTAGTTTATCCATTAGGTTTTTCAATTTCAGAAAAACAAGTAAAAAGAGCAGGTTTAGATTATTGGGATAAGTTAGAAATTGAGGAACATATTAATTTTAAATCATTTTTAGAAAAATATAAACCAGAAGAAAATAATATGTATTTTGTTACAACTAAGGGAAAACATGTGTATAGCGAACCGAATTTTTCAGAAATGGAAGAAGTTTTTGCATTGTTTGGAAAAGAAACAAAAGGATTGCCAGAAGATATATTGCAAAAGTATATTGACAAAACAATAAGAATTCCAATGAGAGAAGGGTTACGCTCTTTAAATTTATCTAATTCTGTTGCAATTGTAGCTTATGACATTTTTAGACAAGGTAATTTTGATAATTTAGAAGAAATAAGTTCATATTTTGATTAAAAAAGCTTTATTTTTATTGAAAAATAGTATATGATAAAAATATATTTTTAGATGAGGTAAGATATGAAAAAAGTAATTATAATTCTAGCTATAATATCAATATTACTATTTATGTTGATTTCATTAACGGGTTGCTCTATAACAGCAGAAACAAGTGAAAATAGTGTTTCAGTTTCAGTAGATGAGGATACTCAAAATACTTTTGATAATATTGTAGATTGGATAGTAGAGAGATTACATAGAGTATTTGTTACTGAAAATAGTGAAAAAACAGATGGAGGGTCAGATACAAGTGAAGTTATTTAAAAATTTAATATTAATTGTGATTTTATTATTTGGAATGTTACTAGTACTTACTGGTTGTTCTAATAATAAAGAAACAAATACAGAAAATAAAAAAAGTGAGGTAAATACAGTGAGTAATAATGAAAATTCAGAAAGAGTAGTAGATACAATAGATTATAAAGCTGCTAGTGAAAAGCAGATGGCAATGCCAGAAGTTGGTGAAACAGTAGCAATATTCCATATTAAAAACTTTGGAGATGTGAAAGTTAAATTTTTTAAAGATAAAGCACCAAAGGCAGTAGAAAATTTTGTAACACATGCAAAAGAAGGATATTATGATGGACTTATTTTCCATAGAGTTATAAATGAATTTATGATTCAAGGTGGAGACCCAGAAGGAACAGGTATGGGTGGTGAAAGTATTTGGGGGTCTGGTTTTGGAACAGAATTAGACTATGAACTAGTACCATATAGAGGTTCTTTATGTATGGCTATGTCAAGCCTTCCAAATAGTATAGGAAGTCAATTCTTTATTACACAAGCACATTATGATGAATCACAAGTTTCATATTTAAAATCTTCTGGTTATCCAGAGAAATTATTAGATGTATATAAAGAGCAAGGTGGATATTTATCATTATACTTACAATATACAGTGTTTGGACAAGTATATGAAGGTATGGATGTAGTTGATAGGATTGCAGGAGTTGCTACTAGCAAAAATTCAGAAACAAAAGATAGACCATTAGAAGATGTAGTTATAGAAAGTATTGAAGTTACTGAATATAAATAGGATATTGGACATTATCGAAATTGAAGATTTTTATGTCCTAATGCGTAGATTGTTTTGCAATCGCACGATCAGAAGTAACTTAAAACTGTTACTTCTAAGAATACACGCTAAAAGCGTGTATTTTTCTGCGTAATAAAGATTGGAGGAATTAGTATGTACGAAGAACTAGGAATAAGTGAAAAAGTAATTAGTGTATCAAAAGAAGTAGAAAAAGAATTAGTAGATATTTTTGCAAAATTAGATGAAAATTGTATGAAAGCAAGTGCCAAAGTTTTAAAGGCGTTTCAAGACAATAAAGTTTCAACAACAGACTTTATTGAAGTAACAGGATATGGATATTATGATGCAGGTAGAGAGAAATTAGAGAAAGTATATAGTCAAATATTTAATGCAGAAGATGCATTAGTAAGACCACAAATTATGTCAGGAACTCATGCATTAAGTCTTACATTATTTGGACTTTTAAAATATGGAGATACAATGATAAGTATTTCTGGTGAACCTTATGATACTTTAAAAAGTGTAATTGGTATAGCAGGAGATAGTCAAAATTCTTTAATTAAACATGGAATTAAATATGAACAAATCGATTTAATTGATAATGATTTTGATTATGAAAAGATTGCAGAAAGAGTAAAACAAGGAAATGTTAAGTTAATAGAAATTCAAAGATCAAGAGGATATGCACAAAGAAAAAGTTTGACAATTTCTAAAATAGAAAAAGTTATAAAAACAATTAAAGATATTGATGAAAATGTTATTGTAATGGTAGACAATTGTTATGGAGAATTTGTAGAAGATAAAGAACCAACAGAAGTAGGAGCAGATATTTGTATAAGTTCTCTTATGAAAAATTTAGGAGGGGGAATTGCTACATCAGGAGGTTATGTAGTAGGAAAGAAAGATTTAGTAAATTCTGTTGCTGAATGTCTTACATCTCCTTGTGTTGGAAAAGATTTAGGAGCTAATTTTAATCAACTTTTGTCATACTATAAAGGTTTATTTATGTCACCATCAGTAGTAAAAGCAACTTTAAAATCAATGATTTTTGCAAGTAGAATGCTAGAAAAAATTGGATTTGATAGAATTAGTCCAAAATATGATGAAGAAAGAACAGATATTATTCAAACAATGGATTTATTATCAGAAGAAAAATTAGTAAAATTCTGCCAAGGTGTTCAATTAGGATCTCCAATTGAAAGTTATGTTGTGCCTGTTCCAGATGATATGCCTGGCTATCCACATAAAGAAGTAATGGCAGGTGGATCATTTACACCAGGTGCTACAATAGAACTTAGTTGCGATGGACCTTTATGTGAGCCATATACAGCTTATATGCAAGGTGGTTTAACTTATGAATATGGTAAACTTGGAATAATGATAGCAATAGAAAATATGATAAAATAGGAAATAAGGGGATTAAAAAATGTGGTTTATATGTGCAATAATTACAACATTAATTTGGGGATTAGCAGAATTATTTTATAAAAAAGGTGCTAATCCAGATGAAAAATATAGTCATTTAAAAATATGTATATGTGTTGGATTTGTAATGACAATTCATGCAATTTATGTTTTACTAACACAAAATATTGATTATAATTTTATTAATATAATAAAATATTTTCCAGTATCATTTTGTTATATAATTTCAATGACGTTTTCATTTTTTGGTATGAGATTTATAGAAGAATCTATATCTGATCCAATAGAAAACACATCAGGAGCAATAACGGCTTTATTATGCTTCTTTATATTAAAACAGTCTATAAGTATAGTTGCTTTAATTGGAGTTGTTTTAGTAATTGTGGGAATTGTTTTACTTAGTTTGTTTGAAGCAAAAGATGAAAATGGTAGAAAAAAGAAAATAGGAAAGAAATTAGCTATAATCGCATTTATGATGCCATTTTTATATGCTATATTTGATGCTTCTGGAACATTTTTAGATGCATATTATTTAGAATTAGAAACTTCACCACTTGTTGGAATTACAGAAGAGAATATTGAATTAGTTGCAAATACTTCTTATGAATTAACATTTGGAATTGTAGCATTAATATTATCTTTGTTTATGATAATAAAAAGGGAAAAGTTAGATTTGCAACATCAAAAGGATAAATGGCTTGCAGCGATTTGTGAAACAGCAGGACAATTTACTTATGTGTATGCTATGAGTGGAGTGGCGATAATTGCAGCACCAATTATTTCATCTGTTTGTGTAGTATCAGTAATTCTTTCAAGAATTTTCTTAAAAGAAAAATTATTACCGAAACAATATTTAGCAATAGGAACTGTTATTTTAGGTATCTTATTATTATCTGTAACAGATGCGTAGGTGTTTGAACGAAATGTAAGCAAAAGTGTATTATAAAAAGAAGCGGTTTACTTCTCTAAAACCGCTTCTTTTTCATATTCTTCTTTAATTTTGTTCATTCTTCCATTAACTAATGTACAAAATACATCAGTACCAATTTCAACAGCTTCTCGTGTAGTTGTTTCTTTTGGATTATGACTTCCACCTTGTGAAGGAATGAAAAATAAAATTCTTTTACCAGTAGTGTTATTAGGATCTAATATACAAGCTAAATCGTGTCCAGGCCAAGAATGCATAATTTGGCATGGATAATTTTTATCTTCACAAATTTGTTTTACATTTTCTAAAAGTTCAGTAGATGTTTTTACAGGAGTTCCCTCAGATGTAACATAAAAACCAATACTGTTTTTCCCATCAGAGTGTTTTGTTTGAACATCTTTTAGAATATTAAACAAATTATCTTTTGTTTCTTCTGGTGTTACAGGATATTGTTGTCTAATATCAACAAAAAGTTCAGTATGTAAATCTTCTGGTACAACAGCTTTATTAAAATTAAGCAAATCAAAAGTAATGTTGTTTTCTTTTCCTAAATCCTCAGCATAGGCTTGAATTATGGGATTATAAGTTTCAGGTTCAACTTGCATAACTAAATAAGTTTTGTCTTGAATTTGATTAGCACCCCATTTTGGAGTAATAGTTCCAAGAAAATCAATTTTAGCTTCTGGATTTGACTTTCTAAACTCATCTAATCCTAAGATTAGTTTTGAAAGACCTAGAACTGAATCTTTTCTGGAATCCATAGGAGTAGCACCAGAATGATTATTTTCACCTTGTGCATATACTAAAAATAGATTACCTTGTATATTTTTTTGATTTGTTTCTGAATCTATTGTATTAAATTTTGGAACTGTAATTCTAACAGCCTCTTCATTACTGCCAGATTTTGAATCTTTTGCAAATTCGGTTAATTCATTTATTATTTTTGCGGAAGTTACAATACTATCTTTTCCATGAACATCAATTTGTCCACGTACTGGTTTTCCAATAGAGTCTATAATTCCAATAGAATTATTTGAATCAAATAAAATTTCTGATTGTTCAATATGAGATTCTATGGCTTCTGAAATTTCTTCTGGCGAAATAACTTTATCTACTAATTCTACATTATCTAAATCTATACCATATTCTGCTAAATGAGAGAATATATAGTCTTTGTACTCTGCAACAGCTTCATTAAAGGAAATGCCATTTTTATCTTGTAGAGTGCTAAGATACTCTTCTGAGAAAGCACCATTTAAATAATAGCTTCCTATACATGCTGTACTAAAACGAGTAGATTCTTCGCAAGCATATATTACTGTTTTCATATTGCCATATTGACTTCCATTTAGTGAGTTTTTGTAATTTTCAGCAGCTTTTAATGACATATAGACACCAATCGGACCATCAAATTGACCACCATTTAAAACGGAATCTGTATGTGAACCCATAACGAAATTTTTATTTTTAGAATATTGACCAGGAAATTCTCCTGCAATATTTCCTGCATTATCTATGAAAATTTTCATGCCTGAATCTTGCATTGCTTTCATACATTTTAATTTATATTTTGCATCTTCTTCGGTATATGCGATACGATTAATAGGATGATGGTTGTCAAAATCGAAAAAATCGTCAATATTTATAATAGACATATTATAACTCCTTTCTAAATTTATTAATAAGATACCCAAAATTATATCATATTTTTAGGTGGAAAACAAGGAAAGAATTTTTTCAAAAAAGTATTGCAAAAAAAATTTTTTATGATAAAATAAAACAAAAAAATGTTCGCAAGAAAGGAAAGCAAAAATGTTTGCATATATAAAAGGAGTATTTGAAGAAAAAGGTAATAATTATGTAGTTATAGATGTTGGTGGAATAGGATATAAAATATTTATGTCTAATATGGCAATGGCAGGACTTGGTGAAACAGGAAATATAGTTAAAGTACATACATATTATTATGTACGAGAAGATAATATTAGTTTATATGGTTTTTCAACAAAAGAAGAACTTAAAATGTTTGAACTTCTTATTTCTGTAAGTGGTGTTGGAGCAAAATCTGCTATATCAATGTTATCAGCAATTAGTCCATCAGATTTTGCAATGGCAATAATTTCAGATGATGTAACATCTTTAAAGAAAGTACCAGGAGTTGGTGCTAAAACAGCACAGAGAATTATTTTAGAATTAAAAGATAAGTTGAAAAATGACGAAATTGCTGAAAGTTCTAATGAAGAAGTTACTACAACTTTTGTATCTAAAACAAATGAATCTGATGAAGCTATTGCAGCACTTCAAATTTTAGGATATTCTAAAAAAGATATAGAAAAAGTTTTATCTGAATTAGATTTATCAGAAAAAACAACACAAGATATTATAAAAGAAGGATTAAAATATTTATCAAATAATTAAGTAGGAGTTTTTTATGGATGCAAATAAACCATTGGCATATCGTGTAAGACCTAAAACATTGGAAGAATTTGTAGGTCAAGAGCATATTGTAGGAAAAGATAAATTATTATATAGAACAATAAAAGCAGATAGATTATCAAGTATTATTTTATGGGGACCACCTGGATGTGGTAAAACATCATTAGCAAAAGTAATAAGTGAAACAACAAAATATAAGTTTACTAAAATTAATGCTGTAACTTCTGGGGTTAGTGATATAAAAAAGGCAATAGAAGAGGCAGATAATCCACTTTTAAATCCAAGTGGAAAGTGTGTACTATTTATAGATGAAATTCATCGCTTTAATAAATTACAACAGGATGCTTTATTACCATTTGTTGAAGATGGAACTGTTATTTTAATTGGAGCTACAACAGAAAATCCATACTTTGAAGTGAATAAAGCTCTTATATCAAGGTCAATGGTTATAAAATTAGAACCATTGCAAAAAGAAGATATAGTTAAAATAATAAAAAACGCAATTACAAGTAAAGATGGTTTAGGAAATTATGCTATTAAAATTTCTGATGAAACAATTGAAACAATAGCAGACCTTTCAAATGGAGATGTCAGAACAGCGTTAAATGGAATAGAAGTTGCTGTTTTAACAACTAAAATGAATACAGATGGAGTAATAGAAATAACAAATGAAGTAGCAGCTCAATCTTTAAATAAAAGAAAAGCAATGTTTGATAAATCTGGCGATAGCCATTATGATAATATTAGTGCTTTTATAAAATCTATGCGTGGAAGTGATCCAGATGCATCATTATTTTATTTAGCTCGAGCTTTAAATGCAGGAGAAGATCCAGTATTTTTAGCAAGACGCATTGTTATTAGTGCAGCAGAAGATGTTGGAATGGCAAATCCAAATGCGTTAGTAGTTGCAACTTCTGCAATGCAAGCAGTAACTATGGTTGGTATGCCAGAGGCAAAGCTTATTTTGGCAGAAGCAGCTGTATATAATGCAACTTCAAAAAAATCTAATGCGACTTATTTAGGAATAAATAGAGCCTTAGATGATGTGGCTAATAAAAATACTGGAACTATACCAATGCATATTAGAAATGCAGTAGCACAGGGAATGGAACAATTTGGATATGGAGAAGGATATAAATATCCACATGATTATCCAGGTCATGTTGTTGAACAACAATACTTGCCAGATGAAATGTTAGGTACAAAATATTATATAAAAGATGACACAGTTGAATAAAAAATAAAACAGAAGAGGACCCAGTAGGGTCCTCTTCTGTTGAAACTTTTTCAGCAATAGTCATTAATTATTATGTGGTTATTTAGAGTGTTCGCCGAGCTTGTATACCCAGCAATCTTCCTTGTCAAACCAACGGGTTTCTCTCTGCTCATCCCGACAGAATTTTGCTCCAATTCCCAGAAGTTCATTCCGCTGACCATCTCTCAGTTCAGGATCATCGTTCCAAAAGTACACGGGCATTTTCAGATATTGCTGATATGCCATGAATACTTCGCCGAAGATTTCTTCTGGAATGTCATGAGAAAAGACATTTGCGTTGTCGTACTGTGCTGATTCAGTGGATTCAAAACATCCTATGCGAGCGTCAGGATTCAGATTGCTCATCCCGCCATCCGGTTCTTTTTTTGTTACAAAGTACCGAACAAATTCGCCAATTTCAGGATAGTTGCCTGTTGTTCCCCATACATAAAACTGTTTGCTTTCAAATTTTTTCATTCTAAAACCTCCTAAGTGCTAGGGTTAATGTGTTTCAATTTATATTATACCATTGTTTACATAAAAAAGCAAATGATAGAAAAAATGCTGATTTTTGAATAAAAAATTTTTATAAGTAAAAAATAAAAATATGAAAAAAGATAGTTTGAAAATAATAATTATAAGCTTTTTAGCAGGAACTATTAGTGGATTTTTTAGTAGTGGTGGTGGAATGTTATTAGTTCCTTTTTTTACACATATTTTGAAACTTGATGAAGTAAAGGCGAGAGGTACATCTGTTTTTTGCATAGTATTTTTTGTAGTAACTAGTAGTATTTTTTATTTTGGTAAAAAATATGTAGATTACAATTTGGGATTAAAATGTGCAATGGGAGGAATTATAGGAGCTTTTATTGGAAGTAAATTACTTATGAAAATTGATAAAAAATATTTAAAGATTTTCTTTATTATTTTCTTATTGTATTCGGGAATTAGGATTTTATGAAAGAGATTTTGTTTGGAGTAATTAGTGGTATTGTTGCATCTATGGGAATGGGAGGAGGAGTAACATTAGTTTTGTTATTTTCGTTGCTTTCAAATGTTAAGCAACATATAGTTCAAGGAATTAATTTAATATTTTTTGTGCCAACATCTATTGTAGCAATATATATGAATATAAAAAATAAAAATATTGATTATGATGTTTCGAAAAAAGTTATTATAAGTGGTGTTTTTGGAGCTATTGCTGGAAGTTTAATGGCAATAAAAATAAATTCGGATTCTTTAAAAAAGTATTTTGGAATTTTTTTGATTGGTATAGCAATTTTTGAAATTTTTACATTTTTTAAACAGTATATATTCAAATCAAAAAGATAATACTAAATAAAACAAAGAATATAAGGAGGTAAATAATATGAAATTTGCAAAGGGAATAGCTATGGGAGCAATAATCACAACAGGAGTACTTATGATGACTTCTGAGGATACAAAGAAAAAGGCAATGAAAAAAGGAAAACAAATAATGAAAAAGATGAAAATATCAATGTAAATATATTAAAGTCCATTGAGTAATATCAATGGACTTTATACTATAATACAAGATATATTATTTTTCAATAATTACATTATTTATTTCAACATCTATATCACATTCACAGTCATCTGGTTTTGCTTCACATTTATCGTGACAGTCTAAATGAACACCTTTTAAGCATTTTCCATGATGATGAGAAATTTCACAAAATTTAACATGCTCTACCTTGTTAGCCCAAATTTGTACTTCGTATTTCTTATTAGGACAAAGAGGACCAAATACAAATTCACCTTCTTTATCTGTAAATGTGTGGCTTACTGGTAATCTTTCTTCTTTTCCATATTCTTTAACTACTTCTATTAATTTTACAACAGCATCTCTTATAGGGTCACCACAAGAATCCTTTACAATTCCAAAAATGGCTGCTCTGTTATCTTCCATAATTTTTGCTTCTAAATCATATTGCATACCATTTGATACAAATCCTTCAATTTCAATTTTTTCTTTTTTTTCAAAATCCATAAAATCAAATCCTTTCATAAATATATCTAATAGATTTTATGTAAAAAAGGAAATTAAAGTGAATGATTTTGGAAATAATATACTTAGCCTTTACAAAATCACAAAATTATTATATTATAAATATACTGTTTATATGAGATAAGTGAAAATGGGTAACATTTTAAAAATTTATTATCTAAAAGGAATGAGAAAGAATGGATTTTAACGAATTGAGAAATACATATAAAAAATTCGTATATAAAGATTATGAGATAATAGATGCTGATGACAAAATAATTATAAAATATTATTTTGAAATTCCAGGATTAACAAAATTTGAGCCAAGCATAGAGATGTTAAAAAAGAATTTTATAATAGAAAATATAAATACTAAATTTACTGAAAATTTAGTATTTAATCTTGGTATGGTAGAAGCAATAAGTTATTTTAAAGCAACTTGTTCACCAGAATTTGTTATAGAATGTGGAAATTTAGATGAAGATCAACAAAAATGGTTTAGAAAATTGTTTTATCTAGGCTTAGGTGAATTTAGATTTATAAATAAAATAAAAGTAGAAGAAGACGAATTTGTAAAGTTTATTTCTAATAAAGAATCAGAAAAAATAGAAACTATTTCAAGAGATTTAGATGGAATTATAATTCCAATAGGTGGAGGAAAAGATTCAAATGTCACACTAGACTTGCTAAAAGATTATAAGGATAAAAGTTATGTTTTTAGAATTGGCAGTAGAGAAGTTCCATTAAAATCAGCAGAAATTGCAGGATTTAAAAGAGATGAAATAATAGAAGTAAAAAGAACAATAGACAAAAATATTTTAGACTTAAATTCTAAGGGATTTTTGAATGGTCATACACCTTTTTCAGCAATGGTTGCATTTTTAACATATCTAATTGCATTTTTGTTAGGTAAAAAATATATTGCTTTATCTAATGAAGATAGTGCTAATGAAAGCAATATTGTTGGAGAAAAAATTAATCATCAATATTCAAAGAGTTTGGAATTTGAAAATGATTTTAGATGGTATGCAAATAAATATTTAAAAGCAGATGTTGAATATTTTAGTATGCTAAGACCAATAAGCGAATTACAAATTGCAATGTTATTTTCAAAGTTAGAAAAATTTCATCCAATATTTAATAGTTGCAATGTAGGAAGTAAGTCAGAACCTTGGAAATGGTGTTGTAATTGTCCAAAATGTTTATTTGTATATACAATTTTAAGTCCATTTTTATATAAAGAAAAACTAGTAAATATTTTTGGAGAAGATTTATTTGAAAGAGAAGATTTGTTAAAAACTTTTATAGAATTGTGTGGATATGGAGAAACTAAACCATTCGAATGTGTTGGAACTTATGATGAAATAAGATATGCAATTACTAAAACAATTGAAAAAATAGATGGAGATTTGCCTACTTTATTAAAATATTATGATGATAAATTTGAAAAAGTAAATTCAAACTTATTAGAATATTATAACGAAAATAATAATTTACCAGAAGAATTTGAAAAAATACTTAAAGGAAAGATTTTAAAATGATAGAGAAACTGATTGGATTTTTAAAAGATAAAAATATAATAATACTTGGATTTGGTATGGAAGGAGAAACAACTTATGATTTCATTAGAAATCATTTGCCTACTCAACCAATCACAATTGCAGATATGAATGAGGTTATTATTGAAGATTATCCTTATTTAGAGCAAGATAATAATTTAAAACTTATACTTGGAAAAAATTATTTAGATAATTTAGAGCAATATGATGTAATTATAAAAACACCAGGATTATCTTTAAAAGATGTTGATATATCAAAATTTAAACATAAGATAACTAATCAATTAGAATTAGTTATGGAATATTTAGATGTTTTTACAATTGGAATTACTGGAACAAAAGGAAAAAGCACAACAAGTACATTAATGTATAATGTAATTAAAGATCAAGGCAAACCAACAATGCTTCTTGGAAATATAGGTGAACCAATTTTTCATAGAATAGAAGAAATGACAAAAGATACAATTTTGGTTCTAGAAATGTCTTCACATGCTCTTGAATTTGTAAATCGTTCACCAAATATGTCAATACTTTTAAATGCTTATGAAGAGCATTTAGATCATTACATATCTTTGGAAAAATATATAGAAGCAAAATTTAATATAGCAAAATTCCAAAAAGGTGATGATATTTTTGTATATAATTATGATAATGAATTAATGAATGAATTGAAATATAAGCATAGAGATAGTGATTATGCAGTATCAATAATAGAGGAACCAAAAACAAAAAATAGGGTATATTTAAAAGATGGAAACATATATATAAACAATGAAAAAATATGTACTCAAAACATAGAGATGAATTTAAAAGGTATGCATAATCTTAATAATATTATGTTTGTTTTGACTATTGCTAAAAATATGGGCTTAGATATGAAAAAAGCACTTGAAACAATTTCAAAATTTCAACCATTAGAACATAGAATGGAATTTGTAGAAACTGTAAATGGAGTAAGCTATTATAATGATTCTATTGCAACTATTCCAGAAGCTACAATAAATGGAGTAAAAGCAATAGGAAATATTAATACTATTATTGTTGGTGGTAAAGATAGAGGTGTTAATTTAGAAGAACTTATAGAATTTTTAGCAGAATCTGACATAGAAAATATTATATGTCTTCATACTACTGGCGAATATATTTATAGTAAGTTAGAAAAAATTGATAAGAATTTATTTAAAGTAAATAGTATGGAAAGCGCTGTAAAAATAGCAAAAAAAGTAAGTAAACCAGGAACAAATTGTTTATTATCTCCAGCAGCAGCAAGTTATGGATTCTTTAAAAATTTTAAAGAAAGAGGAGAAATCTTTAAGAAATGTGTACGAGATAGCGAATAGATAACATAATATTTTAAAGGTTGACGAATGATTATTTTAAAAATATAAAACTTAAAAATATATATAAATTAATGGTTGTAACAATATACAAAAAACACATTTTTGGAAAAATATTCAAAAATGTGTAATTTTATGTAGACAAAAAGCAAAAAATATGCTATAATAAACTTGTTATAGAGTAAAAAACACAAAGAGAAATATTAGCATATATTAAGATACTTTGGATAAATTAAAGGAGGAACGAAATTTGAATATGAATTATTCAGAAAACAATCACTTAGTATTAATAGGAAAAATAGTAAGTGAGAAAAATTACAGCCATGAAATTTATGGAGAAAAATTTTATGTATTTAGTTTAGAAGTTGTTAGATTAAGTTCAACAACAGACATTATTCCAATTACAATATCAGAAAGATTATTAACTAATGTTGATATTTCAATTGGAAGAGAAGTAAAAGTTGAAGGTCAATTTAGATCTTACAACAGTTATGAAAATGAAAGAAACAGATTAATCTTAACTGTATTTGCTAAGGAAATTGAAGAATTCGTACATAATGAAGCAGAAGACAAAGAATTAGTAACAAATGAAGTTGAATTAGTTGGTTATATTTGTAAAAAACCAATTTACAGACAAACTCCATTTGGAAGAGAAATTGCAGATGTATTATTAGCAGTAAATAGAGCATATAATAAATCTGATTATATCCCTTGTATAGCTTGGGGAAGAAATGCAAGATTTTGTCAAAATATGGAAATCGGTGCAGAGGTTAAGATTACAGGTAGAGTTCAATCAAGAAGTTATGAGAAAAAACATGAAGATGGAACTACTGAAACAAGAGTAGCTTATGAAGTTTCAATTGCTAGTATGGAAGTACCAGAAAAAGAAACTGATGAAGCAACAGAAGAAGTTGTATAAATTTTAGCAAATTATATAAATGTCCATGTGCTAACGGAAGATTAGTATATGGGCGTTTTTTTTCTCTTGTTATTTATAGTATATTATGATACAATAGACAAAAGTTTTAATGTAAAAAGGATTATATATGAAAGTAGCAATTGGACAAGATAGTCATAAGTTTGATTTTGATAATAAAGAGAAAAAATTAGTTTTAGGTGGAATAGTTTTTGAAAATCAACCATCCCTAAGTGGAAATAGTGATGCAGATGTTGTTTTGCATGCTATTACTAATGCAATTTCAGGAATAACATGTAAGAATATAATAGGCAAAGTAGCAGATGATATGTGTTCTAATGGAATAACTGATAGCGAAGAATATTTGAAAGAAGCCTTAAAGTATTTAGAGCATAAAATAGAACATTTATCTATTTCAATAGAATGTAAAGTTCCTAAAATTACACCTAAAATTGAAGAAATGAGAGCCAATATTTCAAGAATATTGAACATAAAAGAAAATCAAGTGGGAATTACGGCAACAACAGGAGAGGGCTTAACAGCTTTTGGACAAGCACAAGGGATTAGTGTCTTTTGTGTTATAACAGTAGCTTAAATGGAGAAATAAAATGGAAAAAATATATATTAAGGCTAGGGCAAAAATAAATTTAACTTTAAGTATATTAGAAAAACGACCAGACAATTATCATAATTTAGAATCCGTTTTTCAAAAAATAAATTTATATGACGAAATGTTACTTGAAAAAAATAGTAAACCAGGACTAGAATTAAATTCAAACATAGATGGGGTAAGCATAAAGGAAAACATAATTTATAAAGCTTATTATAAATTAAAAGAAAAATTTCCTAATATTACAGGAGTACGAGTTACATTAAATAAAAAAATACCAATGCAAGCAGGGCTAGCAGGAGGAAGTACAGATTGTGCTAGCTTTTTAATTGCAATGAAAAAGTTGTTTTTATTAGATTTTTCGGAAGAAGAAATAGTAGAGATGTCAGCATCTTTGGGAGCAGATGTACCACCATGTTTATATGGCGGAATAGTTAAAGCCGAAGGAATAGGAGAAATAATTACAAAAATAGATAGTGATTTAAAATATTATTTAGTAATTATAAAACCTAAAAATACTTTTTGTTGTACAAAAGAAATGTTTGAAGAGCTTGATAATAGAGTATATAAAAGTGAAATTAGGACAGATAAAATATTATCAGCGATAGAACAAAAAGATATTAATATGCTTGCACGAAATCTATATAATGATTTTGAAGAAGTTACAACAGAACTAGAAGAAATAAATGAAGCTAAAAAAGTTTTAAAAGAAAATGGAGCAATAAACGCTTTATTAACAGGTGCAGGATCTTGCGTTTTTGGCATATTTGAAAATAAACAAAAAGCTAAAAATGCATATAAACATTTAAAAGATAATTATGAAACTTATATATGTACATCGTATAATAAAAGGAGCAAAATATGAGCAGAAAATCAGTTACAGCAATTATTTTAGTTGCAGGGAATAGTACAAGATTTGGAAAAAATAGAAATAAGAATTTTGAAATAATTGAGGGAAAAGAAGTTTTACTTTATAGTTTGGAAAAATTTAATCAAAATAAACTTGTAGATAATATAGTAATTGTTTGTAAAAAAGATGAAGAAAATCTAGTTCAAAAAATCGTGAGTAAAATCACTTTAAATAAAGACATTCAATATGTAAAAGGTGGAGCTACAAGACAAGAGTCCGTATATAATGCAATAACAAAGACTAATTCAGATATAGTAATAATTCATGATGGTGCAAGACCAATGATACAAGATAAATTTATTACAGAATGTATTGAAGAAATGGATAATTTTAAAGGTGTAAGTATTGCAGTAAAATCAAAAGACACTATAAAAATAACAGACGATAATGGAATAGTAAAAGAAACTACTCTTAGAAAAAATACTTGGGTAATTCAAACCCCACAATGTTTCGAGAGAAAAATATTATTAGAAATGCATGAAAAATTTATGGGGGATGAAACTGTTACAGATGATTGTATGCTTATGGAAAGAAGTGGAAATGAAGTTAAACTTATATGTGGTGAATATTCTAATATAAAAGTAACTACGTATGATGATGTAAACTTAGTAGAAGGATATTTAACAGCAAAAGAGTAATATAAATATTGATATAATTTCAAAAATAAATTTCGAGGAGAAATATTATGATAAAAGAGAAAGAACAAAAAATTATTTTTATAATTGTTGCAGTGTCTTGTATTGTTTTATTTGCATTTGCAATATCACCAAAAACACTACAAAACGATACTTATTATACTATTAAAATTGGAGAATATATTTATGAAAATGGTATATCAAATCTTACGGAGGATATATTTTCATGGCATGAACTTCCTTATACATATCCTCATTGGTTGTATGATTTAGGAGTATTTTTAATATATAATACGTTTGGACATGCTGGAATATATGCTTCGACAATTATATTGGCTTCTTTGCTAGGAATCGTGATATATCAATTATGTTCTAAATTATCAAATAATAAAATTGTGTCTTTAATAATAACAATAGGTTCTATGTATTTATTAGAACCATATATTGCAGCTAGGGCACAACTACTTACATTTATATTGTTTGGATTAACAGTATATTTTATTGAAATGTTTTTGGAAACACATAAAAAGCGATATGGTGTTTATTTAATAATAATTCCACTTATAATTGCTAATGTACATTGTGCAGTATTTCCTTTCTATTTTGTGCTTTATATGCCATATATTGCAGAATTTCTATTAATTTCATTTGTAGATTGGGATTTAGATAAAAAACTTCAAAGACTAATTGTAAAAGGTTTATTGAAAGTTTGCAAAAATCCAAAAGCATGTGAAAAATTACAAAAAAAATATGATGCTATTCCAGATGAAATATCAGAAAAAAGAAGAAAGAGAAACAAACTAAGAGAAAATCCTTTCAGAATTAAAGTTACTAAAAATTTCTTTGTAATACCACTTATTTTTATAATGTTGGCCTCAGCTTGTACAGGGGTATTAAATCCAGCAGGAGATGGAGCTTACACATATTTATATAAGACTATGCAAGGAAATACAACAGATTCAATTAATGAGCATCAACCAATGGTACTTATACAATGCGAAGAGTTTATGTTTGTACTATGTTTATTTTTAGCAATTTTAGTTTTTACAGATACAAAAATAAAATTATCAGATTTATTTATGCTTTTAGGGCTAACATATCTAGCTTTTAAAACTAAGAGACAAATATCAATGTTTGCAATTTTCTGTGCACCAATACTTGCTAAATTGATTGCAGCAATGTTTGAAAAATATGATAAGGAAACATGCAAGAAACTAATGAATTTTGCAGGTAGTTGTTTAGGAGCTTGTGTTATAATTTTAACTTTTGCATTAGTTTCTATTGATATGTTAAAAGACATAGTAGATGATCCATATGTAGATAGCGGAACATACCCCGTAGAAGCATCAGATTGGATTTTAGAGAATTTAGATTATAAAAACATAAAATTATACAATGAATACAATTATGGTAGTTATTTGCTATTTAGAGGCATACCAGTATTTATAGATTCAAGAGCTGATTTATATGCGCCAGAATTTAATAGAGATTTAGAGAATGATGAGACAGGAAGAGATATTTTTTCAGATGCACTAAATATAGCTGGAATTGCGTACAATTATAAAGATGCTTTTGAAAAATATGGAGTAACTCATGTTATTTCATATTCAGATTCAAAATTAGTTATGCTTTTAAGTGATGATTCTGAATATAAAAAATTATATGATGATGACCGTTTTACAATTTTTGAAAGAGTAGCGGAAGAAAAGGAGAATTAATGAGTACTAAAAAGATTTTAACTATTGTAGTAACTTTTTGTATAGTAATTATTGCAATTGATCAATTAAGCAAGTATTTAGTAACGAAAAATGTTACTGAAAAAATAGGAAATGATTACTTTGCAATAGAAGTTACTGAGAATACAGGTATGGCATTTGGCTTTAATTCTGGAAATACAAAAAATATATTTCTTAGTTTAATTGTTATTTTCATTATAATTTCCTTTATAAGAAACCAAAGAGAATTAATAGGTACAAAAGAACTTATGGCAATTTCATTAGCTTTAGGTGGTGGAATTAGTAATATTATAGACAGAGTATTTAGAGGTGGAGTTTTAGATTTTATTAAAGTTTTATTTATTCCAAACTTTAATATTGCAGATTTGTGTATATGCACAGGTTGGATTTTAATTGTGATATTTTTAATTATATATACTAAAAAAGAAGAAGTTTTTAAACAAGAAAAATAGAGGTGTAATTTTGCGAGAAAGAGTTAAGATTTTAGGAGTAGAAATTGATAATATAACTTCCGAAGAAGCGGGATTGATAACTAAGGAATTGATTGAAACAAGTAATAAAAGTTGTACTTTGGTTGTAGCTCCAAATGTTGAGTTTATAATGACAGCTCAAAAAGATGAAGAATTTTTTAATATTCTTAAAACTTCAAAATTAGCAACCCCAGATAGTATAGGAGTTATAATCGCTGGAAAACTTCAAAAAAAGCCTTTTAAAGAAAGAATTCCAGGTCAAAGTTATTTGAGAAAAGTTTTTGAAGTTGGAGAAAAAGAGGGATGGACTTTTTATTTGCTTGGTGGAAGAGGAGATGTGCCTAAACGAGCAAAGGAACATTTAGAAAGTATATATCCAAATGCTAAAATTGTTGGATATCATGAAGGCTTTTTTGAGGAAGATTCAGAGGAGAAAGTTATTGAAGAAATAAATAATTTGCGACCTAATGTGCTATTTGTTGCTATGGGAGCACCTATACAAGAAAAATGGATTTATAAAAACAGAGATAAATTAAAAGTTGATATTGCAACAGGTCAAGGTGGAACTTTTGATTATGAAGCAGATAATATAAAAAGAGCACCAGTTTGGATGCAAAAGTTCGGAATAGAATGGCTTTGGCGATTAATAAGAGAGCCAAAAAGAATTACAAGAATGATTGTACTACCAGTATATCTTTTGAAAATTTTATTTACAAAAGATATAACTAAGGGAAAATTTGATAAATAAAGAGGAAAATTTTGAAAGAATATAAAATAGAAAAAGATTTAGAAGGAATTAGAATAGATAAAGCAATTTCTGAAAAAGATAATAATATTTCAAGAGCAATGGTACAAAAAATGCTAGAAGATGGAAAAATTCTTGTTAATGGAAAAGTGCCTAAATCTTCATATAAATTATCAATAGATGATGTTGTTCAAATTGAAGATATAATGCCAAAAGAAGTAGATATAAAACCAGATGAGAACATACCATTAGATATTGTTTATGAAGATAATGATATATTAGTTATAAATAAGCAAAAAGGATTAGTAGTACACCCAGGTAATGGAAATCCAGATGGAACATTAGTAAATGCTATAATGGCTAAATGTAAAGATAGTTTATCTGGAATTGGTGGAGAAATAAGACCTGGAATTGTACATAGAATTGATAAAGATACATCTGGTCTTTTAATTGTTGCTAAAAATGATAAAGCGCATATTAATATAAGTGAACAAATAAAAGCTCATGAAGTTAAAAAAACATATATTGCTTTGGTAAGAGGTGTTGTAAAAGAAAATAATGCAACAATAGATATGCCAATTGCAAGAAGTACCAAAGATAGAGTAAAAATGGCGGTTTCTAAAAATGGTAAAAATGCAGTTACACATATTAAAGTACTTGAAAGATATAATGGATATACTTTATTAGAAGTTAATATAGAAACAGGAAGAACTCATCAAATAAGAGTTCATATGGCAGAAATAGGATATCCTTTGGTTGGTGATGCTGTATATTCAAATGGTAAAAATCCATTTGGAGTTGAAGGACAAATGTTGCATAGTACAAGACTTGAATTCAAACATCCAACTTCTGGAAAAGAAATGAAATTAGAAGCTAAAATACCAGAATATTTTGAAAAAGTATTAAAAGAACTAGAAAGAGAGAGAAATATATAATTTATGGAAGAAATGAGACTACAAAAATTTTTGAGTTCAGCTGGAATTGCTTCAAGAAGAAAATGTGAAGAACTTATTTTAGAAGGTAAAATAAAAGTAAATGGACAAGTTGTATGCGAACTTGGAACGAAAATTGATCCTTTAAAAGATGAAGTTAAATATAATGACAAAAAGGTAGAATTAGTAAAAGAAGAACATACATATATATTGCTAAATAAACCAATTGGATATGTAACTACTGCAAATGATCAATTTGGAAGAGATACAGTATTAGATTTATTAAAAAAGGTTAATAGAAGGGTTGTTCCAGTAGGAAGATTAGATATGTTTACATCTGGTGCTTTAATACTAACAGATGATGGAGATTTTATTTATAAAGTAACGCATCCAAAGCATGAAATTACTAAGACATACACAGTAACGGTTAGAGGAATTGTAGAAGAAAGCGAAGTTCAAAAATTAAGAGAAGGTGTAATTATAGATAATGATTATACTACAAAACCAGCTGATGCAAGAATAATAAAAATAGATAGAGAAAAAAATCAATCTCGTATGGAAATACGAATTCATGAAGGAAAGAACAGACAAGTTAGAAAAATGTGTGAAGCTATTGGTAGAAAAGTATTAGCACTTCATAGAACTAAGATTGGTGATGTAGGGGTTAAAGACTTGAAAATAGGAACATGGAAATATTTGACACCTAATGAAGTAAAATCAATATTAAAAAACAATTAATATTTTTAATATTGATTTTAAAAATATTAAGATGTAAAATTATTAAAGATACAAAAGAGGAGAAAAAATGAAAGGTACAAATAGTGAAGAAATAGCTCTACTGAGAAAAGAAGAGCATGAAAAAGCGTGGAATAGAGTAAAGGATAATATCTCAGAAGGAAAAATAGTAGCTGGTATTGTTAAAAATATCAGGCATTTTGGCGTATTCGTGGAAATTGAGGGAGGGCTAGTTGGATTACTTCATATTGAAGATATATCTGTTTCAAGAATGAAATCTCCAAGTGAAAGATTTTCAATTGGACAAAAAATAAATGTTATGATAAAATCTATCGATAAAGAAAAAGGTAGAATAGTTTTATCATATAAAGAGCTTTTAGGAAATTGGGAAGAAAATGCCGAAGGATTTGAAGAAAAAACTGTTGTAGATGGAATTATCAAAGAAGCAGATAAATATAAGAATGGAATATTTGTTGAACTTAAACCTAATTTAGTTGGTATGGCTGAATACAAAGAAGGATTTGAGTATGGACAAAAAGTAAAGGTCTTAATAAAAAAGATAATAAAAAGCAAAAAGAAAATTAAAGTTATTATAGTTTAAAGGAGGCTTGTTTAGGTATGGTAGATGATGAAAATATTAAAACTACCGTTTCTCCATTCGCAATTAGGGAAGGAGAAATTAAAACTTTCGATGGAAAGGATGGATATGTGTCAATTAACCAAATTATCCATAAAATCAATTTAGGACATATTTCAGATATACATTTTGAAATATTAGATTTAGTTAATCAGTATGAATTTATTACTTCAAGACAAATTTATCAATTATTAAAACATAAAGGCGTTGAAATAAAATCACAAGATAAACTAAATACAAGATTAGATCAATTAGTTAAAATGAAAATAATTACAAGATATTATTTTACATCAGAAGAGGGAAAAGGAATATATAGAGTATATTGTTTAGAGAAAATGGGAAAATATTTGCTTAATTCAAAAGAAGTTGAATGTAAATGGCAACCAACAGATAATACAAAACCAGTTTCTTTAATAAAGAAAAGATTAGCTGGTAATCAAGCTATTTTAGCATATATGAGAAAATCTAAAAATTTCTATTCTTTTAAAACAAAACCTACTTTTAATGCTAAGACATTAGGTAAGCAATTTAAAGCACATGGTGAAGTTACATTAAAAATAAAGGATAGAGAAGTTTGTTTAATATTTGATTGTATAAGAAGAGAAACAGATTGGGAAAATAAATTTTTAGATAGAATTAAATTATATAAAGATTTTTATGATAATTTTGTTCCTTTTGATTCAGGATATGCAATGGCACCACAGCTTATATTAGTGTGTGAAGACGAGAAACATATGGTAGAGACTTATAGAGTTATAGTTTCAAATAAAGTTGAGATAAACAAATTTAAAGTATATTTTACAACAGATTTAAAACAAAATGCAACATCACTTGAAAAATCTTTAATGGAATTTTCAAAAGATGAAGAAACAGGAAAGTATAAAGCAAACAATGTAGAAATAAAAATATTAGGATAAAAAAAGAGCTTCCTTATAATAAAGGAAGCTTATTTTTTATTGATCATTTCCGCTAAAATTGTAAGGTTTAATTGCATCTTCATTATCATAATCATATGGAGTATCATTTCCTTGGATAGGTTCCATATCATTAGGATTATTAGGATTTGGATTAAAGCTTATATTTTTTAGATTAAATTTATTATTTTTTGTTTCTGGTTCAGCAGTAGTAATTCCACTTGTGAACTTTGTAAAATTAAATTTCTTAATTTTTTGTTGTTCTTTATATTTTGTTTCCATAAAATCAACTTTTCCAATTTCACAAACCCATTTACCATTAATATCTTTTGTTCTAAAAGCCAAGTTTTTAAATGGTAAAGCTTGAATTTTTGATTTGTGTTGATTCTCTTTATATGACCACATAACGCCCTTGTAATTTTCGTCATAAGCAGTTTTTGAAGTATGGTAGTCGTTTGTCATCTTCCATTCTCTATGTTCACCAAGTTCTTGTTGCCACCAAGTATTATCATCTGGACTAGCTCCACCGAAAATAGCTTTTGTAACACAGTTTGAAAGTATAGTTTCTCTATGATTGTCTACATCTGAACTTTGTCCAAGTTGTGCTAAGTTTTGAGCAGATATCATTGTTCCAACTCTATATTTTCTATATAATGTAAACATTTCTTCGGTAGTATTACAAAGGAAAGGAGCAAATTCATCAATATATAAGAAGTGAGGAATTCTTGAATTTTCAATTCCTGGTCTACTTAAAATAGATTGTTGCATTAATAGTAAGTAGAATATACCAAAAGCTCTGTGAATAGTAGAACCTAAGTCTCCACGTCTTGTACATACAAAGATAACATCTCCGTTTTGTAAAACTTCATCATATACAATGTTATTAACTCTATTGCATAAAATACTTTTAACACCTGGATTTCTAAGTAAGTTTTCAAGAGTAGCTGTGCAAGTTTTTAAGTTCTCAGCTAATGTATTTCTACTTTCAGCTTCTTTAAAGAAATTCTTTTTAAAGTAACCAATTTGAATTTGATATTCATTAGCAAGTTCTTCATCTTCTTGCATTTTATTAACTAAATCTTCAATTAAATCAAAGTTGTTTAATAATTGAAGTATATCTGCCAAAGTTGGTAATTCACCAGCATGTAATCTAGGATACATTATTTGCAATAGTATAACAATATTTTCAATTGCTTGTGTAACAATAGTTTGATTAAATGTTTCATCAACAGAAACTACATTGTTGCTTCTATCTTCGGATTGAATTAATCTCTTAATGATAGAAGAAATAACAATAGATGACTTAATTGGGTTTTTAGTTGCAAATGGATTTAAACCAATTGAATCTGGGTTGCTTGGATCTATAATGTGATATTTTATATTAAAGTTATTTGCAACTTCTGTCATGTGAGCTATTGTTTCATAATCTGGTGCTAAGTACGTAATACCTAAATTTCTATAAATAATTTGTGAACCATCTTGATAGTAAACTAATTTAGATATATATGATTTGTATAATTTTTCTTTACCTGGAACGGGAACAAGCATATTTAATGAGAAATTGTCATTAAGATAATCATTTGAGTAAGGTTTTGCTAATGTAACAAGACCAGTACGAAGTGCTGTGTAACCCATTTCTTTTGCTGCTTCTTGGAAGAAGTATTTTTTCTCTAAATCTCTGGCAAGCATTGGTTCATAAATCATAGATGTTTTACCAGAGCCAGAAACACCAACAATTGCTGTTGATTCATAGCGTCTTGTTTCTGGAATTCTAAGCATTTTACCAGTACCTAAGTTTCTACATAAAGTATTTTCACAAGTATAAGCTCCTAAACCGTCAGGTGATGGACCAAGGCTAATACCTTTGTAATCTTTAATAGAATCTTGTATAGGTTTGATATCGTTTACAACCATGTATATCCATTTCCATAATGGGAAAATAGTTACAATTGGAACATACCAAGCAAATGCTGAAAATGCTGGTCTAATAAGTTCCATAAAGTTTGTAATTATGTATTTGTATCCTGGTACACAAAATAGTGCAAACCAACATAGCTGATTTACCCATTGAATTAACATTGAAATACCAAGAAAATAAATTACGAAAATATATGCATATAGAAAACCTACCCTAGGTTTGAAACCTGTTGCAAACTTTGATGCATAAGAAAAATAAAATGCAAAAGTTGCACAAGCAAATGCAAATGTATATTTTATTGGACCCCAATAATTAACAGATAATCCAGAACCTGCTATGAATAACATTTCTACAATTCTATCGATAAAAAAGTAAATAGTGAATAAAGTAAGAATGTATGTAGCAAAGGTTGTTCTATCTGTTTTTAACTTTTTTAAAAATTTATCAAAATATTTTAAAATCAAGATATTCACCGCTTTCATTTAAAAATTATATACATATTAATTATGCCACAAAAAGGCAAAAAAATCAAGCTTTTTAACAAAAAAAGACGGCATTTCCCTAAGAAAAAACTATGAATATTTAAAATTTAATATGATTGTTTTATTGTGTGAAAAATAAAGAATATTGGAATTTAATTGATAAAAAAATAAATTTTGAATAAATACAAAAACTAAATTTTTCGTTAATATGTGATATTAACGACTTATTACAAGATTATGATACACATAAATTTCTAAGAAGTCAAGCTTTCCATAATAAATTTTAAGAGTATTTTTTTTACTCTTTTTTATTGCTAGAAAATGCCGAAAGCCTTGAAATTACTGAAATATATTGGTTTTACTGTTTTCGTTAATATCACATATTAACGAAAAATATTATGTAAATAATCAGAGGTGGTTTTCCTTCTGATTATACCAATAAAAGTGTAAAGCACTTTTAAATTTTGTGTACAAAGTGGTTGAAAAATAATTACAATTTAATTATTTTCCAACCTATATTTTTAAAAGAAAGGAAAAAGAAAATGTGTAAACAAAAGAGAAACAGAAGGAAAACAAAAAATGAATTTTTTAAACAATCAAAACGGAATAACCTTAATAGCATTAGTTATTTCAATAATAATAATGCTAATATTAGCTGGTGTTTCAATTAATGCAATAATAGGTGATGATGGAATAATAAGCAGAACACAATATTCAACATTTCTAAGTGAAATGACAGCAGTAGAAGAAGCAGTACAAATGTGGAAAGCTGGCGAAATAATAGGAGATATGGGAGAAGAAACAAAAGCAATACCAGCAAATGGACTATGTAAAGTAAATGATTTAACAAAAACAGAAAGATTAGTAGGAGAAGTAGGATATTATAGAATTTGGAGTATGACAGAAAAAGAACCAGTAACGAGTATATATAGTAGTAGTTCTGAATTCAATAGTGAATTTGAAAGCGAAATGATATATTTTCCAGCTGGTGTACAGGATTTATATTACTTAAATAACGAAGCAATTGGAATAAAAAGCGATAAAACATATGTAATAGATGCAGCAACAGGAATGATATATTCAATAACAGGAATAAGATTAAAAGGTGTAAGTTGTTATAGTGCAAATATGGCAACAGCAGTAATGAGTGGAAACTTAAATGCTCCAATTTTTGCAGAATCAGAAGTAAGTGGAACAGGTACAGATGATAATTTAGCTGGAAATGTACAGGATGAATATTTACCAGATGGAGCAAAAAATCCAAATTATAATCCATATGGTTTTAAAATTATATCTGACTCAGAATCAAGTAATGTTTTCAAATTATATAATAATGGAGATTTGTATGGAAAAGGTTTGAAAAATTATGAATTAAAAGAAACACTAAACGGTATAGATCCTAATGGTTTAATGGAATTTGTTGTTCCAAACATTATTCCAGGAGCAACAGAAAATAATGTAAAAATTTTTCCAGGATATAAAACAATGTTTGTTATAGATAAAGATGGATATTTATGGGCATGGGGAGATAATGGTAACAATAAGTTAGGATTATCTACAAATGATATGTTAGAATATACAGGCAGAACTCCAATGAAATTAAATGTAGATGGTAAAAAAGTAAAAAGAGTGTTTCCAAGTATACTTGGCACTGGAATTACTTTTGTTGTAACAGAAAGTGATGAACTTTATGCTACTGGTGATAATACTTATGCTCAATTAGGATTAGGGCATAAGAATGCCGTGAGTGCTTTTTGTAAAGTTGATATAGATAATGTAAGTCATATAAAAAACATATATTTACCAGCATATAGTCGTTATACATTAATTGAATATGATGACAATACATTTTTCTGGTCTGGAACAAACGCTTGGGGACAAATGGGAATAGGAAATAACACTACTGAATATACAAAATTTACTCAGATATGGAATGGATATATATATAATGAAAAAGATAATACATATTCAGAGTATAATGCTAGTTTAGATTTTGATGGAGATATAAAACAAGTATCTACTGGAACAAGTATTATGCTATTAAAGAAAGATGGAAGAATTTGTCAAGCAGGTTATAGAAATGGTAATGCTACAATTGGTTGTGGTAGTTCAGAATTAACAGGTAATCAATATATTTTTCAATATTTTCCGGATAATTATGGAACAAATGTAAATAAAATATATATGATGATGGATGCAAGAGTAATAGTAAGAGATAATGGAGAAATATGGGGAAATGCAGGAGATTCTGGAAGTTTAGCTTTAAATTTAACTCCTGAACAATCCAAAACAGCATTTTATCAATTAGATATACCAGAAGAATTGAAAAAAGATGGTATAAAAGAAATATATTCAGTTATACAAAACTTATATTTTGTATCTAATAGTGGGGATTTATATATATGTGGTGAAACTCATAAATCTGATACAGATTCTAGAAGTGGAATTGGAAGATACGAAAAAATAACTAAATTAGATTTAAAAGATAGTAGTAATCATAAAATAGAGGTAGATACTTTTTATAATATTGATAATATAATACTAACAAGTGATACTATTTCGACTAGTCAAAGTGAGCTATTTAGAGCTACAAATGGAAATTTATATTCTTTTGCTGGTTCAAAGGCAATAATAATTGGAGATAATATATTACAAAAACAATGGAAATTAATTGCAAATAATGTAAAATTATTTACTTCTATTACAAGTATTGGCTCTGTATATGTTACTAAGGATAATAAAATATTTTCAGCAGGATATGATTCAAGAATGTTAGGACTAAATAATGAAAATGATAATACCAAAAGAGAAGTTTTAAATTATACAGAATATATTGGAAATGCATTAAAAGGTAAAGAAATTGTTGATATTAAATTAGCAACTGGGATATTATATGCAAAAACTAGTGATAATAAATTATATGGTTTAGGAGTATATAAAAATGAGGTTACAAATGAGCCATTTTATCCAGGTTGGGAAGAAGAAAAAAATAATAATGATTTTGTATTAATAAAAGAAAATGTTATAGATTTTGATATTGTTAGTCAAAACAGAGTAGTTGCTACTACTGATGGTATATATATTTGGGGTCGAAATTTTTCTAAAACTAGTTTTTCAGATAAAACAATGGATATTCCAAATGATTTTGACTTAAATTCTGTTAAAGTAATACATTTAAGTAGAGCAACTTCTGATGGCTTTATGTCATTAGTAGATAATAATGGTCAATTATGGGTAATGAATTATGGTGGTGAATATACAGATTTAGGAATGCAAATAGATGTTAATCGTGTTCTTGTAAAACATACTTTTAAGACTAATGGTGAGAAAATTATAGATGTAAAAACTGTTGATGGACATACTTTAATAATGCTGACAGATGCAGGAAATGTTTATGGTTGGGGAAGAGAGAACAGATTAGGTATTGGAAGCAATACAAGTGCAGTTTTAAATTCACCAAGAAAATTAGATGTAAGTAATATAAGTATGATAGAAAATGGTTCTGGATTTTTTATCGGTATAACAAATGATGGAAAAGTTTTTGGAACAGGCAATAATGTTTATGGAGTCTTAGGAAGATGGATAGGAATAGACAGAAAATTACCAGGTAGTAGATATAAGACAGCTTTGGAATGGGTAGAATGTCCAGAATTGGAAATTTAAAATAAAAAACTCGCTTTTTAGCGAGTTTTTCGTTAATATGAAATATTAACGACCTATTACAAAACTATAATACACATAAATTTCTAAGAAGTCAAG
>CAPPGO010000003.1 GCA_948678575.1 uncultured Clostridia bacterium | reverse complement strand
TTAATAAAATTCTATTTTAATTAATTAATATTATTTATTTAATTCTTAATTAATTTATTTCTTTGTTTTTAAATTAATTATTTCTATTTAATTCTATTTTTAAATTTATTTTTTATAATTATTTAATTTAATTTTTTTTTATTGTATTTTATAAAAATAATTTTCATTTTATTTATATTTATTATCTATAATTAATTTAATTTTATGAATTATTATTTATTTAATTTTTATTAATTAATATTTTTTCTTTTTAATTTACTATAAATAAATTTTTATTCTTAATTCTATTTCAATATTTTTTATATAAAAATTTTCAATTATTAATATAATCAAATTTACCTTTGAAATTTTCTTGTCAATTTAGCTAAATCCTTTTTTTACAAAATTTCATTTTTTATGGTTCGACATTATAGACCTTACATTCCGCTCTACCATTTTTTCATTTTTGCTCCATAAAGTAATTTGTTACTATTTTATGTTAAGCATTTGCTGTTTTCATACAAATCTCCGAAACGCTTATTTTCCACTACTTTTTTAACTTACACTAATCAAAAAAAGTGCCACTTTTATCAAAAGTGCTTTTATGCCATTTTTCGCTCTCTTTCTTCTCTTCGTCTAAAAATTTTTTAAGCACCAAAATCTCACTCAAAATTTTTTGTAACATTTCTTAGCAATTTTCAAAAAATTTTTCACTCTTTTTTAATTTCATTTATTTTATTTTTATAAATTGGAGAGTTCTATTTATTTTTTATTATTATCTTTTAATCATATTTTCAGTTTTATTTCTTTCTTTTATTTTTATCTTTTATTATTTATTAAAATCCTATTTTAATTAATTAATATTATTTATTTGATATTTAATTAATTAATTATTTCTATTAATTAAAATTTTCTAATTACTTATTTATACTGTTTTAATTTAATTGTTTTATCATTACTTATATTTTTAATTATATTCTATTAAAATAATTATTGCTTTTATTTAATATATTATTTTCTTTAAATAAAATTCCTTTTAAAATCGATTTTAAGGCAATAAAAAAAGACTAATGATATATTAGTCTTCTTGGCGGAACAGAGAGGATTTGAACCTCCGCGGCCCTTGCGAACCCTAGCAGTTTAGCAAACTGCCCCCTTCAACCACTTGGGTACTGCTCCATATATATAATGCTAGATATTATTATCTAGCATTTCTGGCGGAGAGGGTGGGATTCGAACCCACGGTAGGCTACAAACCTACGCCAATTTTCAAGACTGGTGCCATAAACCAACTCGACCACCTCTCCATTGCATTGCTTTATTAGCAACATATATATCTTAGCATATTACTACGCTAATTGTCAACATTTTTTCAGGTTTTTTTAAAATTTATTTTCTTTATGCTTAGTTTGGAATTCTTTGCCTTGACTAGCTATTTTTATTGCTTCTTCTTCTTCCTCTGAAAGTTTATATGTTGATATACCATTTTTAATTGGTTTTGCATAAATATTTGAGCTTTCTGAACCATATAAGCCATTCAAAACCACTCCATTATTTTCTCTGTCTAGTAAAGCTATCGCAAAACTTAAATCACTTCCAACATTTTGAAACGCATTATAACGAATTAATCCTACTTTTTGTACACTAGATCCTATATCATAATCTAATTTAGTATAATATGCCTTAATTTCACTATTATCTTGCTTTATTTCTTCAACATCTTTTAAATATTTTTTTAACATTTCATCTAAATTTTCGCCTTTTCCAAGTTGTTTCATAAATTTAATATATTTTTTATTCATATTAATTACAAAAAACATTAATACAATAACAAGAATTAATAATATTAAATTTAAAATTGCAGATGTCATAACAAAATTATCTGTTTTAATGAATTCTAAAAAGTTTTCCATCCTTTACACTTCCTTTTATTTTAATAATTCCAAAATACGCTCTAAATCATCATTTGAACTATATTGTATAATTATTTTTCCTTTTTTGCTTCCTGCATCTAATTTAACTTTTGTTCCAAAAAAACCTTGAAATGTATCTTCTATATCTTTATATATTGCTTCATATTTTACATCTTTTTTCTTTGCTGGTTTACGAGCTTTCATTTTCTTTTCAGCATCTCTAACAGTTCCACCAGATTCAATTAAATATAATGCCATATCATATTGCTTATCTCCATCAGTTATAGACATTAATGCTTTACAATGTCCTTCTGTAAGTTTTCCCTCTATTGCTAAATTTATAACTCTTTCATCTAAATTTAATATTCTTACTGTATTAGCTATACTACTTCTACTCTTTCCAACAATTTCAGCAACTTCTGCTTGTGTAAGTTCATATTCATCCATAAGAAGTTTTATTCCTCTTGCCTTTTCTATTGGGTTTAAATCTTCCCTTTGGATATTCTCTATTAAAGAAATTTCTTTATTTCTTTTTTCATCATCTTCTTTTACAATTGCAGGTATTTCAGTAAGTCCAGCTTTTTTTGAAGCTCTCCATCTTCTTTCTCCTGCTACTATTTCATAATATTTGTCTTTTTTACTTACTATAATCGGTTGAATTACGCCATATTCCTTAATAGAATTTGCTAATTCTTCCAAAGCTTCATCATCAAAAATTTTTCTAGCTTGCTTTTTATTTGGCTCTATTTCATTAATTTTTAACATTTTAGCTATTTCATTTGAGCTAACTTCTTCATCATCTATTATTGGTGTGCTAAATAAAGCATCTAACCCTTTTCCTAAACCTGTTTTTTTAGCCATTTTCAGCGCCTCCCACTAATCTTTCTTTTCATTTGCTTTAATAATTTCTCTTGCTAATTTTTCATAACATCTAGCACCCTTAGAATTGGCATCATATAAAGTAATTGGCATTCCATAACTAGGTGCCTCACTAAGTTTAATATTTCTAGGAATTACAGTTTTATAAACTTTATCATCAAAATATCTCTTAACTTCTCTTACTACTTGATTTGAAAGATTTGTTCTCATATCATACATAGTAAGAACAGCCCCTTCAATTGCTAAATTTTTATTCAAATGTTTTTTAACAAGATTTATAGTATTAATAAGTTGTCCTAATCCTTCCAAAGCATAATATTCGCATTGAACAGGAATTAATACAGAATCCGAAGCTGTAAAAGCATTTAAAGTAATTAATCCTAATGATGGTGGACAATCAATAATAATATAATCATATTGATCTCTAATTTCATCTACTTTTTCCTTTAATCTTTGCTCTCTTGACATTAAATTAACTAATTCAACCTCTGCTCCTGCTAAGCTTACATTAGAAGGGCATACTTTTAAAGATTTTACACAAGTATCTTGTAAAGTTAAAGTTATGTCAACTTCATTAACTAAAACATCATATAATGAATTCTCAACATTCTTATCTATTCCAAGTCCACTTGTGGCATTACCTTGTGGATCTCCATCTATTAGTATTACTTTTTTTCCTTTTTTTGCTAAGATTGTGCTTATATTTACTGCTGTTGTAGTCTTTCCAACTCCACCTTTTTGATTTGCTATTGATATTACTTTACCCAAAGTAATCCCTCCTTTTTTATTATATAGAAAAGTTCGTTAGAACTTTTCGAAATAACAAGGTTAAGTTACTTATATTTCGTGTGATTGCAAAGCAATCTATACATCTAGCGAATCTACTTTTCTTATACTTCCTAATCATATAAAAATTTTTTAAATATGTCAATAATAAATGAACATTTTTTTGTATTTTTTTATAAGATTTTTCGACTAAAAAAAGAGCTAGAAATCAACATTTCTAGCTTTTAACTTTTTATCTTATTGGCTCTTTTAAAGGCTTACCTTGTCCTCTTGGATATTTATTAGGAGTATTCTTAATTTTAGAAATTACTATTATATTTCTTTCAATTTCATTATTAATTACTACTTTTTTTATTTCAGTAATTTTTCCACCTAATATATTAATAGCTTTTTCAGCATCTTTTAATTCTTCTTCGTAATTTGGACCTTTCATACATATTGCTTTTCCATTTATCTTTAAGAAAGGTATCATATATTCAGCAATTGTACTAAGATTTGATACAGCCCTTGTTGTAACAAAATCAAACTTTTCTCTATATTCTACTTTTTTAGCTAAATCTTCTGCCCTTGTATGAATTATATCTAACTTATCTAAATGAATTTCATCAGAAATTTCTCTAATAACATTTAATTTTTTATTAACACTGTCTATTAAAGTAACTTTCATATCTGGATTTATAATTTTTAGTGGAATTCCTGGAAATCCTGCCCCTGTTCCAATGTCCAATAATGTTTTTCCATCTTCTACAAAGCTACTGATTGTAAAAGAATCTATAAAATGTTTCACGAGGAACTCTTTTTCATCAGTAATTGCTGTAACATTTATTTTTTCATTCCATTTTATAATTCCTAACATATATTTATAAAATTTCTCTATATCTACATTTGATATTTTAATATTATTTTTATTACATTCTTCTATAAATAACTCTTCAAATTCTTTTAAATTCATATTATTTTCTTTTTAACCCTTCTAAATATATTAAAAGTACTGATATATCTGCTGGTGAAACACCTGATATTCTAGATGCTTGTCCTAATGAATAAGGTTTATATTTATTAAGCTTTTGTCTTGCTTCTAATCTAATTCCCTTTATTTCATTATAATCTATATCTTCTGGTAAAAGTTTTTTCTCTAATTTTTTGAAACCTTCTACTTGTCGTTTTTGCATTTCGATATATCCTTCATATTTTACCATGATTTCAACTTCTTCTCTTACTTGTCTATCAAGTTCTGGTCTATTTTTATCAATTTCTCCAAGTATTTCATAAGTTAATTCTGTTCTTTTTAATAATTCTGCTAACTTAACACCCGCAGTTATTTCAGTCGTTCCATATTTTTTCAAAAAAGCATTGTTTTCTGCATTTGGTTTTACATTTGTCTTTTTTAATCTTTCTATTTCTTCTTCTATTTCTCTTTTTTTCTTTAAGAATTTATTATATCTTTCATCTGAAATAAGTCCTATTTCATGACCATACTCTGTTAATCTTAAATCTGCATTATCTTGTCTTAATAATAATCTATATTCTGCTCTTGAAGTCATCATTCTATATGGTTCAGCTGTGCTTTTAGTAACGATATCATCTATTAAAACACCTATATACGCTTCTGATCTATCTAATATTAAAGGTTTATTTCCTTTTAATTTTTGTGCTGCATTTATACCAGCAATTATACCTTGCGCTGCTGCTTCTTCATATCCTGATGTTCCATTTATTTGTCCTGCAAAAAACATTCCTGATATGTTTTTCAATTCTAATGAACTCTTTAATTGAGATGGCTCAATTGCATCATATTCAATTGCATAAGCTGGTCTTGTAAATTCAGCATGTTCTAGTCCTGGAAGTGTTCTATACATAGCTATTTGAACATCTTCTGGAAGTGAAGAACTCATTCCTTGTATATACATTTCATCAGTATCTAAACCAATTGGTTCAACAAAAATTTGATGGCGCTCTTTATCAGCAAATCTAACTACCTTATCTTCTATTGAAGGACAATATCTTGGACCCGTTCCTTCTATCATACCAGCATATAATGGCGAACGATGTAAATTTGCTTTAATTATTTCATGCGTTCTTTCATTAGTGTAAGTAAGCCAACAAGGAACTTGTTCCATGTGAAACACTTCATCATCAAATGAGAATGGAACAATATCATTATCCCCTTCTTGAATTTCCATCTTTGAAAAATCTATACTATTTTTATTAATTCTAGCTGGCGTTCCTGTTTTAAATCTTTGAATTTCAATACCTAAATTCTTTAAACATTCTGATAATTTATTAGCTGGAAAAACTCCATCTGGTCCACTTTCAAAAGAATTTTCACCTATAAATATTTTTCCTTTTAAATATGTACCTGTTGCTAAAATAACACTATCTACTTCATATATAGCACCTAAATGAGTAGTAACATTTTTTATTTTTCCATCCTCTACACCTATATCTACAATTTCTGCTTGTTTTAAGAATAATTTTTTTTGTTTTTCCAAAGTATGCTTCATTTCCATTTGATATCTTTTTCTATCAGCTTGTGCTCTTAATGAATGTACAGCTGGTCCTTTTGAAGTATTAAGCATTCTTAATTGTATCATTGTTTTATCAATATTCTTTCCCATTTCTCCACCAAGACTATCTATCTCTCTTACTAGATGACCTTTTGAAGTTCCTCCTATATGTGGATTACATGGCATATTTGCAACAGCTTCTAAACTTATAGAAAACATTAAAGTTTTCATTCCTAATCTTGCTGCTGCTAATGCTGCTTCACAACCAGCATGTCCTGCACCTATTACTGCTATATCATATTTTCCTGCATTATAGCTCATTTTCTATATCTCCTTTTAAATGTTTATCGTGGAACAATTTATATTTTAAAAACATTTGTTTTGTTTTCTCTTTATTTTGATTTTTAAGACTATTTTTGCACTTTTTGATGTAATTTATTGGTTTTTATATAAAACTCTTTTATTTTTCATTCTCATCGTTTATCTTTTACTTGTTTTTTATGTTTTTAATTTCATTTTTTATCCATTTTTTATTTATAGTTTTTTGTATTATTTTTTATATAAATTTTATTTTATATTAATTTCTATTTTATCTTATTTTAAAAATTTATTTTTTTATATTTTTATTAATTATTAATTATTTAATATTTTTATTATTAAAATAAAATTAATAAAAAATATTATTTTCCTAAACAGAACTTTGAAAAGATTTCATTAATAACATCTTCTGTAACTGTTTCTCCTGTTATCTTTCCAAGTTCTTCTATTATCTCTTTTAAGTTACCAGAGATAATGTCAATTGGCATTTTGTCAATAATTGTTTGCTTTGCTATCTCTAAATTAGCTTTTGCATTCTTAATTAATTTTTTATGCCTATTATTACTTACAATTAATTCTCCATTATTTGCAATTTCTTTTAAATTATAAATTTCTGATATTTTATTATATAATTCTTCTATACCTTCTTTTGTTTTTGTTGAAAGTTTTACAATAGGTTTATTAGCTTTTTTTATTTTAGTTAAATCTGTATTTGAATTCAAATCTATTTTATTTAGTACTATAATTGCATTCTTTTCACTTACAAGTTTTAGAATTTGCTCATCTTCATCATTTAATTTTCTATTAATATCGAAAATAGCTATTACAATATCGCTATCTTTTGCTATTTCTATTGCTTTTTTTACACCTATTTTTTCAACTTCATCTCTGGCATTTCTTATACCTGCTGTATCAATAATTTTCAGTGGAATTCCATCAACTTGTATATATTCCTCAATGGTATCTCTTGTAGTTCCTTCAATATCTGTAACAATTGCTCTTTCTTCTTTCAAAATAAGATTTAAAAGTGAAGATTTTCCAGCATTTGGTCTTCCTATAATTGCTGTTTTTATACCATCTCTTATTATTTTTCCATTTTCGAAGCTCTTTTCCATAGTATTTATTTTTTTTTCTACCTCTATTAAAGCTTCTAAAATTCTTTTATTAGTAACTTCTTCAATATCATATTCTGGATAATCAATAGTAGCCTCAATATCTGCTAATAATGATATTATTGTTTTTCTAATATCTGTAATTTCTGTTGATAAATTTCCCTCTAATTGCTTTAAAGAAATATTTGCTTCTTTATCTGTTTTGGCATTTATAATATCAATTACAGCTTCTGCTTGTGATAAATCTATTCTTCCATTTAAAAAAGCTTTTTTTGTGAATTCCCCTGCTTCCGCAAGTTCTGCGCCATTTTCTAAGCAAAGCTCTAAAATTTTATTCATTATAATCATACCACCATGTGAATTTATTTCACACATATTTTCTGTGGTATAACTTTTAGGTGCCTTAAAATAAGATACTAAAACTTCGTCAACTACCTCATTTTTAGCATTTACAATGTTTCCATATTTTATTGTATATCCTTTAATTTCAGAAATATTTTGATTTGTTTTAGGTACAAATATTTTATCTAAAATATTAAAACTGTCTTCCCCACTCATTCTAATCATTCCAATACCGCCTACGCCAGGAGCTGTTGAAATTGCAACTATTGTATTCATTTAATTACCTCTTTTAAAAAAATCTTATATATTATATCATATTTACATAAAATTGTAAATTATTAATATTTGCATTATTTTAAATAAAAAAGAAGTCAAAATGAGTATATAATTTATATACATCCTCACTTTGACTTTGGATTTCATATTCACTTATTTATTTAAAGCTACAACAAGCTTTCTATAAGGTTCTTCACCTACACTATATGTTGTTACTTTATCATTACTTTGTAATTTTGTATGAATTATTTTTCTTTCATATGCTGTCATAGGTTCCAAAGTAATTGATTTTCCAGTTTTTACAACACTTGCAGCAATTTTCATTGCTAAATTTTCTAAGTCTTTTTCTCTTTTTTCTCTATATCCACCAATGTTAAGCATTACTTTAATTTTATCTTTATTTCCTTTATTAGCAATGTTTGTAATAACATTTTGAATACTATTTAATACTTCTCCCCTATATCCTATCAAATATCCTGTATCTTCACCGTTTATATCAATTAATAAATTATTACTTTCTGAACTAATTGTATAATTTATATTTGATGTTGGTAATTTTGAAATAAATTCTTTCAAAAAGTTTTCCACATTTGCTTGAACAGTAGTCATATCAATTGATTTTCTTTCAATATTATCTTTTTTAATTTCCTTCATAATATTGCTTGATACAGTTTCTTTTGCTCCTTCTTTAACTGTCATTTCAACTTTTACAACTCTTGGAGCTAAAATACTAAAAAAACTTCTTTTATCTTCTTGCTCTAATACTTTAATATCAACTTTATTTTTAGGAAGTTTTAATTCTTTTAATCCTTTTTCAATGGCTTCATTTGTAGTTTTTCCTTCGAATACATATACTTTATTTTCCATATATTCCTCCTTTTATACATCTTTGCATACTTTATTAATAATTAATCTTTCAGCAATCATAAGTAAATTATTTACTAGCCAATATAAAGCAAGTCCAAGTGGAGCAATTAATGCAATACTTACAGACATAATAGGCATCATATAGCTCATAGTCTTATTCATCTCTGCCATTGCATCTTCTTCCTCTTCCTTATTTTCTTCTGTTTTTTCATTGTTTTCTTCCATTTTAGCTTTTTGCATATTAGTTGTTATTTTCATTGAAACAACTGATGTTAATACATATAATGTTGGTATTATAAAAACTTTCCAATCAGAAAAATTTTTTGAAGGAACTTCACTTAGATCTAAACCTAAGAATTCCATATTTATTCTAACTTTCTCGTCTTCTGCACCTTTTTCCTTAATTATTGCAATTTCTTGATAACTTGTTCTTTCTTCTGAATTTTCTTGAATTTCAGTAGCATATCCATTGATAACTTCTGGATTTACATGAAGCATAAAAGTTAATGGTCTACTTACTAAGAAAAATATTGAAATAATTATTATCATTTGCAATATTGAACTTAAACATCCGCTAAATGGACTCATATTTTCATTCTTATATAAATCCATCATTTCTTGATTTAATCTAACAGTATCATTTTGATATTTATCTTGTAAAACCTTAACTTGTGCTTGTATCTTAGTTGTTTTTTTCATTGTTTTTTGTTGTTTTATACTCATTGGAAGCATTATTAATTTAAGCAAAATAGTAAAAATTATTATAGCAAAACCATAATTTCCAACAAAATTATAAACAAAATTTAAAACATAACCAAATATGTTTGCAAAAAAATCAAACATTGTTTCCTCCTTCTATTTTAGTGGATCAAATCCCCCCTTAGAAAAAGGATTACACCTTAATATTCTTTTAAAGCCTAAAAATGTACCTTTTATTGTGCCATACTTCTCTATTGCTTGTTTAGTATATTCTGAGCATGTTGGTTCATATTTACAGTGAATTCCCAAATGTTCTAAGTACGGTGAAATGAATTTTTTATAAAAATTAATAAGGCTTATAAATATATTTTTCATCTATTTAAGTACTCCTGCTTTTGATAAAATATTTTCAAAATCCTTTTGAATACCATAATATTCTATATTTTCTGATTTTTTATTTTTATTAACTATTATAATTATATTATTGCCTACTCCTATTTTATCCTCATAATTCTTATAATTTTCTCTAATAAGTCTTTTAATTCTATTTCGCTCTACTGCTTTCCCCTGTTTTTTAGAAATTGCAATTCCAAGCTTATTAAAATTAATTTTATTTTTATGAATATACATGTGTATATTTTCTCCATAAAAAAATTTTCCTTTTGAGAAAAAATTTTTAAATTCATAATTCTTTTTAATAATTATAGTATTTTTCATACTTTTCCTCATTTCTTATTATATAGAAAAGTTTTTACTTTTCCACAATAACAAGGCTAAAATCCCTATATTTGATTTTAAATTAATATATATCATTTTTATAGAGAATTTTCTAAAAAAGGACGCATTGCGTCCCTCTTTAAATTAAGCACTGATTTCTTTTCTACCTTTATTTCTTCTTGCTTTTAAAACTTTTCTTCCTGCTCTTGATTGCATTCTTTTTCTAAAACCATGTACTTTACTTCTTTGTCTTTTTTTTGGTTGATAAGTTCTCTTCATTTTAGCACCTCCCTAATCTATTTTAAAATTATTATAAACTCTAATAAACATAAGAATTATACTACAAAACCTATAAAAAAGTCAAGTAATTCACAATATTCTTCTTAATACAAATGTAATTTTTTGTTAAATTTTCTTTTTTACTTGATATTTAAAAATATTTTTGATATGATATGAACACAAGTGAAATATTACGGATATATGAGTTTTCCACATTTTCACACTTCAATTTTTTACTTGACTTTTAGGCAGTTTTGCACAACATTGTGGATGATTTTGTGGACAACTTATTTATATTTTATGAAAGGATGGGGAAAGAATGTGTACTGATAAAGAAGACTTACTTAATAAAGCAAAAGAACTTTTAAAAAATGAAATGTCTTCAATTTCATATATTACATGGATTAAAGGTCTTGAAATTGCATCTTTTAATGATAACAAAATAATATTAGTTGCTCAATCTGAAATGCAAAAAGATGCGCTTGTTGCAAGACATTCAGAACTTATTGAAACTACATTTAATTTTATTACAAATAAACAATGTGAAATTTCAGTTATAACAAAAACAGAAGATAAAGTAGATACAATTCCTGCAAATACTATGGAAAATATAGATGAATCTATTAATTTTTCAAAAACAGAGAATTACAGTAACAGTTTCTTAGACCCAAAATTTACTTTTGATACATTTGTTATTGGAAATAATAATAAATTTGCACATGCAGCAGCATGTGCAGTAGCAGAAGATCCAGCAAAAATTTATAATCCTTTATATATTTATGGAGGAGTTGGTTTAGGAAAAACTCACTTAATGCATGCAATTGGTAATCAAATTATTAAAAATAATCCAAAAATGAAAATATTGTATGTAACTTCTGAAACATTTATCAACGACTTAGTAAATTCTATAAAAGATCCTAGTTTCAAAAATGAATTGTTTAGAAACAAATATAGAAATGTAGATGTTCTTATAGTTGATGATATACAATTTATTGCTGGAAAAAAATTAGGACAAGAGGAATTTTTCCATACATTTAATGCACTTCAATCATCTGGAAAACAAATTATTATTTCAAGTGATAAACCACCAAGAGATATACCTTTATTAGAAGAGAGATTGAAATCAAGATTTGAAGGTGGAATATTAGCAGATGTTTCAGTTCCAGATTATGAAACTCGTTTAGCAATTCTAAGAAGAAAAGTTCAATTAAAAAATATTATTTTTGATGATTATTTATTATCATTAATTGCTAATCGTATAGATTCAAACATTCGTGAACTAGAAGGATCATTAAATAAAATAATAGCTTATGCTAATTTAACACATAGTCCAATAACAATTGAAATTGTTGAAAAATCATTAAATGAATACATACATCAAAAAGAGAAAATTATTTCAGCAGAATATATACAAGAAACAGTTGCTAAATATTTTAATATAAGTAGAGAAGATTTAATTTCTGCAAAAAAATCTAATGATATAGCTTATCCAAGACAAATAGCTATGTATTTATGTAGAAGTGTTGCTCAAATGACATTTCCTAAAATAGGTGCAGAATTCGGTGGGAGAGACCATACGACAGTTATGCATGCATTTAATAAAATAGAAAAAGAAATAAAAGAAAGTAAAGAAAACTCAAATACAAAATTAATTGTGGAAAGTGTTAAAAATATTATTCAAGAATCAAATTAGTTTATTTATAAATGAAAACTTATATTTTTTGAAAATAATGTTTTCCAAACAAATTAATTGCGAACATAACTTCAATTAAAGCCTACGGAAGCAATTAAAAGGTTATCAACAGAACATCTGTGGAAACCGTGTGTAGTACATGTTAATAAAACAATATACACATTATCTTGTGAATATTGTGGAAAATGATTCCATTTTTCCACCTATTTATACACAGAGTTTTGGTTAGGGAAATAGATACTTTCAAAAGTTTTCCACACATTTCACAACACCTACTACTACTACTACTAAAAATATTATATTATAAAGGAGAAGGAAATATGAAAGTTCTTTGCGAAAAAGAAAAAATTCTTAAAGGTATTAATTCCGTTATAAATGGTGTTGCTTCAAAAACAACAATGCCTATATTAGAAGGAATACTTATTCAAACAAATGATAATGAACTAAAATTAACATCTTATGATTTAGAAATAGGAATTGAATATATTTTAGAAGCAGAGATACAAGAACAAGGAAGTACAGTTGTTAATGCTATAATGTTTAGTGAAATTATAAGAAAACTTCCTAATAAGATAATTAAAATTACTATAAATGAGAATAATTTATTAGAAATAGAATGTGAAGGTTCTTTATATAAACTTGCAACTATGAATCCGGACGAATTTCCAGAATTACCTCAAATAAATGTAGATAATTCTATCGAAATAGAACAAACAATTTTAAAAAATATGATAAGAAAAACAATATTTGCTGTAAGTACAGAAGAGAATAGACCAATATTTACAGGTTGCTTATTTGAAGTAGTTGATAATAAATTAAATGTTGTAGCAGTAGATGGTTATAGATTAGCTATAAAAAATAATATTATAAATGAAAAAGTAAATTCTTTTAGTAGTGTAATTCCTGGAAAAACTTTAAATGAAGTAAATAAAATTATTTCTGATAGTTTTGAACCAGTAAAAATAGGAATTTCTAGAAATCAAGCATTATTTGAAATGGAAAATTGTAAAATTGTAACTAGATTATTAGATGGAGAATTTTTAAAATATTCAAATATAATTCCTCAAAATTGGGAAACAAGAATAAAAGTTAATAAGAATAATATTCAAGAATGTTTTGAAAGAATTAAACTTATTTCATCTTCTGCAATAGAAAAAGAAAAAAAATATCCTGTAAAAATAAATGTAGAAGTAGGAAAAGTAACTATTTCTTGTGCAAATCAAACAGGAGATGCAAAAGAAGAAATATATGTTGAAACAGAAGGAAAAGAATTAGAAATAGGATTTAATCCAATATTTTTCTTAGATGCTTTAAAAGCAATCGATGATGAAGATGTTTATATAGAATTTGGAACAAATCGTTCACCATGTATAATTAAACCAATAGATAATGGTGATTATGTATATATGATATTACCAATAAAAATAAAAGAATAATATCCACAAAAAGATAACAAAAAGTGGAAAACTAAGGAGAAGAAATGGAAGATTTTTTCAAAAAAGTGTATGATACAATAGTAGATTGTATATTTGCTATAAATAAAAAATTTGAAAAAGTATCAGATAAAATATTTGAACAAACAGGTACTAAAATCAATATAGGAGCAATAGTTATGGGAGCTATTGGAGTAATAGTTTTATTAATTGTTGTAAAATCAATTTTAAGTTGGCTTTGGAGTTTATTATAAAATAGGGCAGAAATATGTTTATAAAAAAAGTGATATTAGAAAATTTTAGAAATTATAAAAAACAAGAAATTGAATTAGATGATGGTATAAATATTATATATGGAAATAATGCACAAGGGAAAACTAATATAATTGAAGCAATTTTTCTGTGTAGTCTTGGAAAATCATTTAGAACTAATAAAGATAAAGAATTAATAAACTTTGAAGAAAATGAAGCCAATGTTATTATAGAATATGAAAGAGAAGATAGAAAAGGATTTATAAAATCTAATATTTCAGATAAGAAAAGTTTTTATATAAATGAAATAAAGCAAAATAAAATTAGTGATATAATAGGAAAGATAAATGTTATTATATTTACACCAGATAATATTGAAATTATTAAAGATGGACCTCAAAAAAGAAGAAAATTTTTAGATATGATGATAAGTTCTTTAAGACCTAATTATATTCACTTATTAAATACATATAATAAAGCTATTGAACAAAGAAATAATTATTTAAGACAAATAAAATTTGAAGGAAAAAGTGAAGATTTACTAGAAATCTGGGATGAACAATTATCTGAATTATCAAGTAAAATATATGAATATAGAAAAAAATATATAGAAAAATTTTCTGAAAAAATAGATGAAATCCACAAAAAGATAACAAAAAGTGGAAAACTTGAAGAAGAATTAGAAATAAGATATATTAGTAATGGAAAAAATAAAGAAACTTTTTTTGAATCACTAAAAAAATCAAGAAAAATAGATATAAAAAGAGGTTTTACAGCAACAGGTATTCACAGAGATGACTTTTTAGTATATATTAATAAAAGACCAGTTTCTACTTATGGTTCGCAAGGTCAACAAAGAACAGCAGTACTTACTTTAAAACTTACGGAATTAGAAATTGTGAAAGAAGAGATAGGGGAAAGCCCAATACTTCTTTTAGATGATTTTATGTCTGAATTAGATAAAAAAAGAAGAAAGAGTTTTTTAGAAAGTATAGAAGGAAATCAAGTTATAATTACATGTACAGATAATATAGATAACATTGATAATAAAGTAAAAAGAATTTATGTAGAAAGTGGAAAATGTCTTATAAACTAAGGAAAGGAACTTTTTAAAATGTATGTACATATAGGTAAAAACTTAGTTGTTAAAGCAGAAGATATAATAGGAATTTTTAATTTAGATTATATTGGAAATACAAAAGAATATAAAAATTTTAAAAGTAATTTAGAAGAACAAAAATTATTGAAAATAATTACTCCAAATTTAGGAAAAACTTTTATTTTAACAGAAAATCTAGGAAAATCAAAAGCTTATATTACTAACATTGGAGCTAGTACAATAGGTAAAAGAAAAAAGGAATTAGGAGGAAAAAATGGAAAAATTTGAACATGAGTATAATGCAGATCAAATTCAAGTGCTAGAAGGATTAGAAGCTGTTAGAAAAAGACCTGGTATGTATATAGGTAGTGTTTCTGTAAGAGGACTTCACCATTTAGTATATGAAATTGTAGATAATGCTGTTGATGAAGCATTAGCAGGATATTGTACAGATATTAAAGTAACAATTGAAAAAGGAAATGTTATATGCGTAGAAGATAATGGTAGAGGTATTCCAGTTGATATCCATCCTAAAACAAAATTATCTGCTGCTGAAACTGTTTATACAGTTTTACATGCTGGTGGAAAATTTGGTGGAGATAGTGGATATAAAGTATCTGGTGGTCTTCACGGAGTTGGTTCATCTGTTGTAAATGCATTATCTGAATGGACAGAAGTTACTATTCAAAGAGATGGTGGAATTTATCAAATGAAATTCCAAAGAGGAAAAACTGTAAAATCTCTTGAAAAAATAGGAGAATCTAAAAAGACAGGAACAAAAGTTAGATTTTTAGCAGATAATACTATATTTGAGACCTTAGAATATGAATATGAAGTTTTAGAAAATAGATTTAGAGAAATGGCATTTTTAACTAAGGGATTAAAAATAACTATTACAGATGAAAGAGAAAATATTCCAAAAACAAATGAATTTTGTTTTGAAGGTGGATTAAATTCTTTTGTTGAGTATTTGAATAATAATAAAGAAAAATTACATCCAAAGCCAATATACATAGAAAAAGATGGAGAATTTCCAGTTGAAATAGCAATTCAATATACAAGTGCATATTCAGAAAACATATATACATTTGTAAATAATATTAATACAATAGAGGGTGGAACTCATTTAGAGGGATTTAAAAGAGCTTTAACTAAAACATTTAATGATTATGCTAAATCAAAAAATATTTTAAAAGAAAAAGATGGAAATTTACAAGGTGATGATATAAGAGAAGGAATAACAGCTGTTATTTCAGTAAAAGTTAAAGAACCTCAATTTGAAGGACAAACTAAAACTAAACTTGGAAATAGTGAAGTAACAGGTATTGTTCAATCAATGGTAAATGAAAAATTATCAACATTCTTAGAAGAAAATCCAAATGTTGCAAAAGCAATATTAGAAAAATGTGTAAGTGCAGCAAGAGCAAGAGAAGCAGCAAGAAAAGCAAGGGAATTAGTAAGAAGAAAAACATCATTAGAATCAACAACACTTCCTGGAAAATTAGCTGATTGTAGTAGTAAAAATGCAGAAGAATGCGAAGTATATATAGTCGAAGGAGATTCTGCTGGTGGAAGTGCAAAACAAGGTAGAGATAGAAGATTTCAAGCGATACTTCCATTATGGGGAAAAATGCTTAATGTAGAAAAAGCTAGGGCAGATAAGATATATGGAAATGATAAATTAAATCCTGTTATATTAGCAGTTGGTGCTGGTATAGGTGCAGATTTTGATGTAACAAAAATTAGGTATGGAAAAGTTATTATAATGGCTGATGCCGATGTCGATGGTGCACATATTAGAACTTTATTATTAACATTCTTTTTCAGATATATGAGACCTCTTATTGAGAATGGAAATGTTTTCCTTGCTCAACCACCACTATATAAATTTTCTAAAAAGGGAATGGAAGATCTTTATTGGTATGAAGATGATATGTCTGGTGCTTTTAAAATTTTGGAAGAAAGAGGCGTTTCAAGAGATCAAGTTAGTATTCAAAGATATAAAGGTTTAGGTGAAATGAACCCAGAACAACTTTGGGAAACAACAATGGATCCAGCAAGAAGAATTTTAGTAAAAGTTACAATGGACGATGCAATTGAAGCAGATAAAATCTTTACTTTATTAATGGGTGATGATGTAAATCCAAGAAGAGAGTTTATTGAAAAAAATGCAAAATATGTTAAAAATTTAGATATATAATTTGAGAAAGAAAAGTAATCCACAGGTAAAAAACTTGTGGATTATTTTTTATGTGGAAAATTAATTAATATTAATTTGACATTAAGACAATAAAAATACATATTGACAACTATGAAAAAGTGTTGTATTATAATGAAAAATAAATATGAAAGGAGAAGAAAAAATAAAAAAAGAAAAAACGACAAAAGATTGGTTGCCGTTTGAAAAAATTTTAGAAAATGGAATTATAAAAAATAAAAATAATTATATAAAAATTATTAAAGTAATTCCTATCAATTATGATTTGAAATCAAATCTGGAAAAAGAGGCTATTCTAAATGCCTACAAGTTGTTTTTAAAAACTTGTGATTTTAATATTCAAATACTTGTTCAAAGTAAAAAAGAAGATCTATCAAAACATATTTCAAATATTAATCAAATTATATCTAATGAAAAAAATCCTAAAATTATAAAAATGTCTGAAAATTATATTGAATATATTAAAGAAAAAAACAATGAAAATAAATCTTCATCAAAAAACTATTATATTATTTTAAAAAGTGAAGTATCTGATTATCAATTAGAAAATCATTCAAATTTTGAAAAAATAGCTGTGGATAACTTACAAGAAATGTTTTTTAAGGTAAAAGAGAGTTTATCTAGGTGTGGAAATCTAATTCAAGACATTAATTCTAAACAAGAAATCATGGAAATCTTAAAATCTTTTTATAATCCTAGAATGGTTGAAAAATAAAGAAAAAAGAGGTGGTAAGTAATAGAAAATTTTATAAAAGGGGCTGTGGATAACAAAGATATTATAGCTCCATCATATGTGGATAACCAAAATCCACGATATTTTGAAATAGATAATATGTATTTTGTTGGTTTAATTGTTAATGATTATTATAGAGAATATTCTGATATTATTTTTAAAAATATAATCAACACAAATATTAATATAAATTTATCTTGTTTTTATGAAAAGCAAGATTCTTATAAAACAATAAAAGATTTAACATATTATATTGGAAATGTTGGAGTAGATTTAAAGGAAGGAAATACTAATAGAGAAGATATTGAAATTGCAGCATATAGTTATACTGATGCTAAATATATAAGAAAAGAAATGCAGGTTAATAATGAAGATTTATATTATATATATACTTATATTACAGTTTATGGTGAAGATAAAAAAGAAGTGGAATATATAGTAAATAAAGTGGAAGGAATTTTGCAATCAAATGGTTTATCAACAAGAAGAGGAAATTTTAGGCAAGAACCAATATTTATTTCTTGTTCACCAATAATGATAAATAGCAGAGAAATAAAAGAAGCTGGAAGAAGAAATATTTTAAGTAGTAGTTTAGTGTCAACTTATCCATTTATTTCATCAAGTTTATGTGATGAAGAAGGAGTATTTATTGGAACAAATATATATAATAATTCAATGATTCTTGTGGATAGATTTAATAAAGAAAAATACAAAAATGCAAATATGTGTATTTTTGGTACAAGTGGAGCTGGAAAATCTTTTTATGTAAAAAGTTTAATTTTAAGATATAGACTATTGGGTATTTCACAATTTATTATTGATCCAGAAAGAGAATATAATAATTTGTGTAAAAATTTAGATGGAAGTTTAATAAAGCTTCGGACCAACTTCAAATAATTGTATAAATGTTTTAGATATAAGAGAAGAAAATATAGAAGAAGAGCAAGGATATTTAGCAACTAAAATTGGAAAATTAAAAGGATTTTTTTCACTAGTTTTTGGAGAATTAGATGAAGAAAAAATGGGAATTCTAGAAGAAAAATTGATAGAAACATATAAAAGAAAAGGAATAACTTTTGATGATAATACTTTATATAAAGAGGAAAGTTCAAAAATAAATATAAAACCTATATTTAAGGAAAGTAAAGATATGCCAATTTTAGAAGATTTTTATAATGTTATTAGTGAAGATGAAAGTTTAAATTATTTGAAAAACAAAATGTATCCTTTTATAAATGGTTCTTTAAAATTTTTAAATAATTATACTAACATTGAATTAGATAATAAATTAATTGTAGCAGATATTCATGAACTTGGAGAAGATAATATTAAATATGGAATGTATTTATTTATAGATATTTTCTGGGACAAAATTAAAAAGAATCGAATAGAAAAGAAAGCAATTTATATGGATGAAATATGGCAATTAATAGGAGTAACTTCTAATGGATTTGTTGCAAGTTTCATATATAAGATTTTTAAAACTATTAGAAAATATGGTGGAAGTAGTGTAGCTATAACACAAGATATTTCAGATTTATTTAGTTTAGAAGGTGGAATATATGGAAAAAGCATTTTAAATAATTCTAGCATAAAAACATTTTTTAAATTAGAAGAAGAAAGTATAAAAATTTTATCTGAAAATGTTAGTTTAACAGAAAAGGAAAAAATTGAAATTGCTTCCTTAAAAAGAGGTGAAAGTTTAATGTTTATAGGAGATAATCATATTTTAGCAAAAGTAGAAGTATCTGATGAAGAAAAAGAAATTATGGAGGAGGTAAAACTTGAAGAAAATAATAACAGCTATGGGTAATAATAGATTGGCAGAAGAAATAAATAAAACAGGAATGTTTGAGTTAGTAACAAGAGATATACCATATAAGGAAGGGATTTTAGAATTATTAAATGAGATTCCTAAAATAGATATTATAATTGTTAGTGAAATATTAGAAGGTCAAATAGAATTTAAAGAACTAATAAAGAAAATATTACAAAAAAATGCAAAAATAGAAATGATTGTTTTTTTAGAAGAAAAAAATTCAGAAATTCAAAATTTTTTATTTAGTAATGGAATATATAAGATTTATCAAAATAATGAAATAGATTTAGAAAATTTTATTGAAATTTTATCAGGAGACACAAGAAAACCAGATCTAGAATATATAAATAATGAAATGTTAAAAATTAGAGAAATTATAAAAAGACAGAATAATTTAGATAATATTAATTTGGAAGAAAGAGGAAAGGTTATTGCTTTTTCAGGAGCATATAATACAGGAAAAAGTTTATTAACTTGTGTTTTAGGAAATGAGTATTCTAAAAAAGATGTTAAAACTCTTATAATAGATTTTGATACATACAATGGTAGTATAAATACTTTATTTAATATAAAAAAATATAATGATGATATTATAAATATAGAAAATCAAATAATTCATGTTTCTGCTAATTTAGATGTAATATGTGTTATGGATTTATTATTTAATAATGATAATAAAGTTGATTATGTTAATTTAGAAGAAATGATTAAAAAGTTTAAAATAAAATATGATGTTATTTTAATAGATACAACTAGCAATTATAAATATAAATATTTATCGAGAATTTTAAATATATCAGATAAAATAATATTTTTAGTAATACCTAGTATATTAGAATTAAAAAAATCATTTAATCTTTTTGAAATTATATCAGAAGATTTTAAGATTAATAAAAATAAAATTAAAATAATTTTAAATAAAGTAAATGATTTTTCAGTCGATAATAATATTATCCAAAAAATGTTTGGCAATATAGAAATGTTAGGACAAGTAAAATATGATGAAAGTTTAGAAAAAAATACTGTTAATAGAAAGAAAAATAATCTAATTAGAATTAGTGAAATAATAGGAGAATAAAATGGATATGGATTTAACAATAACAGAAGAGATGAATTTACAAGATAATTTGAAATCTGTTCAAGAAAATTTTTTAAAAAGTAATTTGGGCGAAGTTATTAATAATGCAGTAGATATTGGTTTGAAATCAGTTTTACCAGATTTAATAGAAGATGAAGTAATAGATATTAAAAATACTATGTTAGAAAATGGATTTAAAGAAGGATTAAATGAAGCTATTAAAACAGTAATTGATTTTGGAAAAACTGCTATGGGAATAATGACTGGAAATTTTGAAAATATAAATCAAATAAATATAGCAGTTAAAAAAGGTGGAATGATAGATACAATTTCAAATTTATTAGATAATACCATAGAAAAAGTAGAAGATAAGAATTTGATAAATAAAACTACTGCAAAATTAATTAAAAAAGGAAAAAATAATATTTTAGATAATATTTCAGATAAAATAGAAGATAATTTAGAAACACAGGTTAAAAATGTTGAAAAAATAAAGAGCTATTCTGAAAAATGGCAACAAGCTTTTGAAGACAAAGATTTTGATAATATGTCTAAAAATTTTAAAAATATAGAAAAATATTTGAAGAACACAATGCCATTAGAAAATACAATAAAAGAAGCTAGAAAAATTGAAAATCTACATAATTTAATAAAAAATAATGGTAGAAATTTTGAGATAACCGAAGAGGAGAAAAAATTAGCTGAAAAGCTAGTAAATTAGTAGAAAAAAGTCATTTTTTTCCTTAAAATTCCTTGCTTTTTTTACCTTAATTTTATATAATACAAATAGAAAAAAGAAGAAGAAAAGAGGAAAGTTGAATGGAAAGACAAGAGGAAAAGATTATTGAACGTAACATTGAAGCAGAAATGAAAACAGCTTATATAGACTATGCAATGAGTGTTATTGTATCAAGAGCTTTACCAGATGCAAGAGATGGTTTAAAACCCGTACATAGAAGAATTCTTTATTCTATGCATGAAGATGGTATTACATCAGACAAGCCTTATAGAAAATGTGCAAACACAGTAGGTTCAGTTTTAGGTAGATATCATCCACACGGAGATGCGTCTGTTTATGATGCTATGGTTAGATTAGCACAAGATTTCTCAATGAGATATATGTTAATAGATGGTCATGGAAATTTTGGTTCAATAGATGGTGATGGCGCTGCTGCAATGAGGTATACAGAATCAAGAATGGCAAAAATAGCTGAGCAAATGCTTGTAGATATAGAAAAAAATACAGTAAACTTTATGCCAAACTATGATGATAGACTTCAAGAACCAACTGTACTTCCAACTAAAATACCAACATTGTTAATTAATGGTTCTTCTGGTATAGCTGTTGGTATGGCAACAAATATACCACCACATAATTTAACAGAGGTAATAAATGGTGCTATTAAAGTAATAGAAGATCCAGATGTTCCAGTAGAAGAATTAATGAAAATAGTAAAAGGTCCTGATTTTCCAACAGGTGCTATGATTTTAGGAAGAGAGGGAATTAAAGAAGCTTATACAACTGGTAGAGGAAAAGTTATAGTTAGAGGTGAAACTGAAATAGAAGAAATGTCTGGAAATAGACAAAGAATAGTAGTTCATTCACTTCCATATCAAGTTAATAAAGCTAAACTTATAGAAACAATAGCAAATTTAGTAAAAGACAGAAAGGTTGAAGGAATTTCAGATATTAGAGATGAGTCTGATAGAGAAGAAAGAGTTAGAATTGTTATTGAATTAAAAAGAGATTCTAGACCACAAGTTATATTAAATCAATTATATAAACATACACAATTACAAGATTCTTTTGGTATTATAATGCTTGCATTAGTTGATGGAGAACCAAAAATATTAACTTTAAAACAATGTTTAGAAGTATTTATTGATCATAGAAAAGAAGTTATTTTTAGAAGAACAAAATTTGAACTTGAAAAAGCAGAAGCAAGAGCTCATATATTAGAAGGTTTAAAAATAGCTATTGATAATATTGATGAAATTATTAATATTATTCGTTCAGCTTATGATGATGCCAAAGAAAAATTAATGAAGAGATTTGGTTTATCTGATATTCAAGCACAAGCAATTTTGGATATGCAACTTAAAAGATTATCTGGTTTGCAAAGAGAAAAACTAGAAGAAGAATATCAAGAACTTATGAAACAAATTGCATATTATAAAGAAATTTTAGCTAGTGAAACATTAGTTTATAATATTATTAAAGATGAATTATTAGAAATTAAAGAAAAATTTGGTGATGAAAGATTAACAAAAATTTGTGCAGCAGAAGGCGAATTTAATGAAGAAGATTTAATAAAAGAAGAACAAGTTGTTATTACTTTATCACACTTTGGATATATTAAAAGAATGCCAGTAGATACATATAAGAGTCAAAGAAGAGGCGGAAAAGGAATTACTGGTATGTCAACAAGAGAAGAAGATTTTGTTAAAGATATTTTTACAGCATCTTCACATGATACAATACTATTTTTCAGTAATTTAGGAAAAATGTATAGACTTCGTGGTTTTGAAATACCAGAATCAGGTAGAACAGCTAAGGGAACAGCAATAGTAAACCTATTAAATCTTGAAGGTGGAGAGAAAATCTCAGCAATTATACCACTTCAAAATTTTGCAGATGGTAAATATATATTAATGGCAACAAGAAATGGTTTAATAAAGAAAACACCATTAAAAGAATATGATTCATCAAGAAAAACAGGATTACTTGGTATAACATTAAAAGAAGGCGATGAACTTATAGATGTTAGACTAACAGATGGAGAAGATAATGTAGTATTAGTTACTAAAAAAGGTATGAGTATTACATTTGATGAAAAAGATGTTAGACCAGTAGGAAGAGTTACACAAGGTGTTATCGGAATGAGAATTGATGATGATGATTCTGTAATTGGAATGGAACCAATTATTCAAGGTGGAAAAGCAACATTATTAGCTATTACAGAAAATGGTTTTGGAAAGAGAACAGAACTTGATGAATATAGAGTACAAAACAGAGGTGGAAGAGGAGTAATTACATATAAAATTACACCTAAAACTGGTGATATTGTTGGTATTAGAGTTGTTAATGGAACAGAAGATGTAATGCTTATAACAGATACTGGAACTATAATTAGACTTAAAGTAGAAGAAGTAAGTATTTTAGGAAGAGCAACACAAGGTGTTACATTAATGAGAACAAATGATGGTTGCAAAGTTGTAAGTATAGAAACAATAGAACCTGAGGAAGATGAAGAATAAATAAAAACAAAAGAAGAGCTTAGATTAATCTAGGCTCTTTTTGTAAATTTGTAGTTTAATAAATTCTTAATATTTCCTCTATTTTTTCTTAATAAAAATATGTTAATATAAAATTATGTTAAAATATTATATTTGAAAGGAGCAATAAAAATGTATAATATTTTAGTTTGTGATGATGACAAGGAAATTGTAAAAGCAATTGATATTTATTTAAGTAAAGAAGGCTACAATATATTAAAAGCTTATAATGGAAATGAAGCATTAGATATTATAAAAAATAATGAAATTCATCTTGTAGTTTTGGATATTATGATGCCAGGAAAAGATGGAATAGAAACTTTACAGGAAATAAGAAAGGAATATTCAATTCCAGTACTTATGCTTTCTGCAAAGTCAGAAGATAGTGATAAAATAATAGGATTAGATTTGGGAGCAGATGATTATGTAACAAAACCTTTTAATCCAATGGAACTTATTGCAAGAGTTAATTCATGTATAAGAAGATATACAAAATTAGGAGCAATTGAGGAAAAAACAGGTGCAAAAATATATAAAAGTGGAGATTTAATGGTTGATGATACTTTGAAAAAAGTAATAGTAGAAGGTAAAGAAGTAAAACTTACTCCAACAGAATATAATATTTTGAAATTTTTAATTAAAAATAAAGGAACAGTTTTTTCAATAGATCAAATATATGAAAATGTTTGGAAAGATGAAGCTTATGCAGCTGAAAATATTATTGCAGTACATATAAGACATATAAGAGAAAAAATAGAAATAAATCCAAAAGAGCCAAGATATTTAAAAGTTATTTGGGGAATTGGATATAAAATTGAAAAAATAGATTAAATAAAGAGGGGGATTATTATGAAAAATAGCAAAATTTGTAGAGGTATTTGTTATTTATTAATACCTATTTTAGTTGCTATAATTATCTTATCTAGTTTCTATATTGTTGCTAAGAATGAAGGTTCATTTTCATCAGAAGAAGAATTTTTTAATCGGTGCAAATTTTAAAGGAGCATATCTTGGAAGAATAAGGAGTTTATTAGAAGAGTTGATTTTTGCAGATAAAGGCTATAAAACAATTCAAGATGGAGAAACAACAATTTATTTTTCCAATTATTATCCTATATATGGTATAGAAAATTGTGGAGATTTTTTAGTTATCTATAAAAATAAAGCATTGACTAATATTAATTTTACAGAAAATACAAATACTGTTGAAAAAATAAAAACAAAAGTTTTAGAAGAAAATAAAAATAATTTTTGTTATGAAAATAATCAATATTCTTCTAATGTAGAGGGATTTATTGATGATTATGTAGACAATTTTTTATCAACTGTGGGCGGAATTACTTATTATACTAATAACTTAAATAATAATGTTACACGTAATGAATCAGTATTAGAAAGTAATAATGAAAACGAATATGAAAATGAAATTTTAACTGATACAGAAAATGTTGAAACAGCTTTAACATCCGAAACGCCAGATGTTGTAAGTCCAAGTGAAAATTTAGTACCATCAACAGATGTAGTAAATCCAACTACTCAAAATACTGTTGTGCCAGAAAATAACAGTTATGAATTTGAATATCATACAGCAACATTAGAAGATTTTACTTTTTACACATCATTTAATCCAGAATTACCAGAAGACAATGAAATTAAAATAGCAATTAATTTTATGAAAGAGTTAGCACCATATGAAAAACAAATAATTATTGCAATGCCAATTTCTGTGATTTTGACATTGATAATATGTATATATTTAATAAATTCAATAGGTCATGTAAAAGGTAAAGAAGAAATAGAATTAACAGATTTTGATAAAATGCCATTAGATGTTATATTTATAGTATTTTTCATGATTATTGCACTTTTATGTGTAATAGTTGGGGAAACAAGCACTAGTTTAATGATGGCAACAGATAGTTTTTTAGCAGTAATAATTACAATATATTTATCTATATCAATTTTAACAGAAATGTTTATGGTTACAACTATTGCAAGAATTAAAGCTAAAAAATTATTAGATACTTCAATTTGTGGTAGATTATTAAAATGGTGTATAAAAATATTAAAAGAAGTATTAAATCAAACAATAAAAATATGTCACAAATTTAAAAGTAAATTTTCACAAATTATGAACAGTTTAAATGAAAATGTTAAACTTACTTGGAAAGTAATGATTTATATTGCTTTATATATTATAATTTCATTTATATTAATAGGAATTTTTGATGGATTTGGGTTCTTTTTAGATATTTTAATTTTCTTATATGTACTTTATTTAGTAATATATAGAATAAATAGTTTTACTAAATTAGAAGCTGGTCTTAAAGAAATATATGACGGAAATAATAAAACAAGATTATATAAAGATGATTTTTCAAAAGAATTTGAGAATTGTATAGATTATATAAATGATATTTCAAATGGAATTGAAAAAGCGGTAGAAGAAAGTTTAAAATCTGAGAGATTAAAAACAGAACTTATTACAAATGTTTCACATGATATTAAAACACCACTTACATCAATAATTAATTATGTGGATTTAATTAAAAAAGAAAATATTGATAATGAGAAAGTAAAAGAATATATTGAAATATTAGATAACAAATCACAAAGATTAAAGAAACTTACAGAAGATTTAGTAGAAGCTTCAAAAGCATCTTCTGGAAATGTAAGCTTAAATTTAGAAGAAATTGGTTTAGTAGAACTTTTAAATCAATTAATTGGTGAATATAAAGATAAATTTGAAGAAAAGAATTTAGAAGTAATTTCTAATTTATCAAAAGTAAATGTAAAAATAAAAGCAGATAGCAGATATTTGTATAGAGTAATAGATAATTTATTTGGAAATATTTCAAAATATGCTTTGGAAGGTTCAAGAGTATATATAGAAACAGAAATAATTGATGGTGGAAAAATAAAAACAATATTAAAAAATATTTCTAAGGATAAGTTAAATATTTCAGAAGAGGAATTAATGCAAAGATTTGTTAGAGGAGATAAATCAAGAACAACAGAGGGAAGTGGTTTAGGTTTAGCTATTGCAAGAAGTTTAACAGAACTTCAAAAAGGAAACTTAGATTGTAAAATAGATGGAGATTTATTTAAAGTTGAAATTACATTTGATATAATATAATCAAAAAAGCCTGCATGAGCAGGCTTTTAACTATTATTCTATATTTTTCTTAGATTTTCTCATTCTTAAATCTTCGCCAAAGAATCGTAAAAAACGATAATAACCAGCTAATCTAGAACCAATACGAGTAGTATAAGTTTGAAAAAGTTCTTCTGCTGTAAGATTTGTAGATATAATTGTTTTAGTAATTTTATGATTTTGATTTAAAAGTCTTGTATTTATAATAGTGAATAATTCTTCAATTTTATAATTATTTACAGTTTCTGTACCTAAATCATCAATAATAAGCAAATCTACATTTAATATATTGTCTAATAAATCTATATTAGAATTTTGTTTTCCAAATTTTGCATCAATAATAGTATTTAACATTACTGGTGCAGTTTGATATAAAACTGTTTTTCCTTGTTTTAATATTTCATTAGCAATACAATTAGTAAGGAAAGTTTTTCCTAAGCCAGTATTACCAATAAAAAGCAAATTTTTTTCAACTGGATTGTCAAAATTGTTAATAAAATTTTCTGCTTTTTCTCTAATTAAATTGATATTTTGTCTTGGTGAGATATCTGATTTGTATAATTCTTTATTAGGTTTATCTGAAAAAAATCTAAGATCAAATGTAGAAAAGTTTTCTCTTTCCAAATTTCCCATATTAGATTTATTATAAGCAATGTCATAAATTCGTTGTTTTAAGCAAGTACACATTGTAGATTTTCCATCTCTTAAAACATATCCAGTATCTTTACACATTTTGCACTCAAATTGTGGATTAAGGAAACCAGAATCCTTTGATAAAGATTTTAAAAAAGCATTTTTTTCCTTTATAAGTGCATTAGTTTTCTTTTTTAGGTCTGATAATAATTTATTTTTTTCTTCTTCGTTAGAAATTAAAATTGATTTTGCTGTTTGAATAGAAATTTTTGATAATTCATCTTCAATTTCTGATAATCTAGGATTGACTGCTAAAAGTTCTTGTTTTCTTTCATTAGCTTTAATATTTGCTATATCTCGTTTTTTTTCATATTCATATAAAACTTGTTTTAGCAGTGATTTTTCCATTTAATCCTCCAATTAATTATCATATAAAGATTCCAAATTGTCGAATGTGCTTTGAGTATAACTGTATTCTGGTATCTTTTTTTCTATTTGTTTAATTTTTTTCGTTTGTTCTTTTTTAGATTGTTGATATTGTAAAATATCTTCAACAGAATTTAAACCTTTTTCATGCCAATCTGTAAGAACTTTATCAAAATATTCAAAACTAATGCTACTCATTGAAGAAGTCTTTTTCAATGCTAATTCAATTATAGACATATCGTATTTATAATCATTTATCCATTTTATTATATAATCTTCATCAAATGATGTAAGATTGCGAGATAAACGCAATTTTTGAGAAATTTCTTTTTTTATACTATTTAATTTATCTTGTTTTAATTCATAAGCTTCTAAATCATTGAAATTTTTAATATTATGACTTGCCCATGCATCAGCAACAGTTTGTATATATGCACGATGGAGAGCTCTATTTTCAGCACAATAATTAAATAATGCTAACATAACTTGTTCATCAAAACCATATTTATTAAACCAAAGGTCAATATCATTGTACCAAGTAGGGCTCATTACACCTTGGAAGAATAATGTGTTTATATTCTCAATAGCTTGTGCTCTATATTGATTTTGACGACTTTTTTCAATATCCTCCGGAGAAGAAGTAACTTTTGGAGAATATAATTTAGTAAGTTCTAATTCTTGGATATTTGCAATAGAATAACCATCTGGTAATTTTATAAGAAGTTGTTGTTCTTCTAAATAATTTAAAGCATCTTGAATATCAGGATATGGAAGTCCTAATCGTTTAGATAAATCATTTTTTTTGACATCTTTATTATGCTTCGAAAGAAAAAGAACATATAAATAAACCTTCAAAAAATTACCATTCATTGAAGGTACATGTTCTGTAAAAAATACATCTGGAACCTCTGTACTAGAAAATAATAGAGATTTGTCACTATGTTCTAATTTCATTTGCAAAACCCCTTTTAAAAAAATTATTTATCTTTTGTACAGTATCGAAATTATATCATTTTAATTTTATAATTACAATATAAAAAACGAAAAATCTATATACATAAAAAAATTTTTTTGATATTATATACAATAAGAAATGGAGCAAATATGAAAAAAAGATATATGTTTACAATTGCAATTATAATAATAGCAATAATGGTTATTTTATTTTTAGTAAATGTTGAATTTTTAAAAATATATTTAGCTTTATTAATTGTACTTGCTTTGCTTTTAATTGTACCTTTTTTTATTGTTGATATACAAGCTAAGCCTCCAATTCGTACAATTATACAATATAATGTTAAAGAAGAAAAATTCAAAAACAGAAAAGTGTTTGTAATAACTTCAAAGGAAAATAAAAAGAGTGACAAATATATTTTATATTTACATGGTGGAGCTTATGTAATGGAAGCAACTTATAAGCATTGGCAATTTTTAGAAGAAATTGTTGATAGAACAGGTATGACTCTTATATTACCAGATTATCCATTAACACCTAAAAATACATATAAAGAAGTTTTTGATATGATAGAACCTTTGTATAAAGAAACTATAAAAAAAGTTGGAAATGAAAATTTAATTTTTATGGGAGATTCTGCTGGTGGAGGAATGGCGCTTGGACTATTGCAAAAAATAGGAGAAGAAAATGGTGTTATGCCATACAAAACGATTTTATTATCTCCATGGTTAGATGTTACAATGACAAATCCTGAAATAGAAGAAAAAGAGAAAGTAGATCCAGTATTATTAAAAGAAGCATTAAAAATTGCTGGTAGACATTATGCTGGTATAGACGGAATGGAGAGTTATTTAGTAAATCCTATTTTAGGGCCAGTAGATAAGTTAAAAAATATTACAATATATACAGGGACTTATGATATGTTAAATCCAGATGTACATAAATTTATAGAAAAGACTAAAAAATTAGGTGTAGATATAGATTTAAGAGAGAAAAAGAAAGCAATTCATATTTGGATGACGCATATTGAAAATAAAAATGTTTATTCAGCAAAAGAAACATTTGAAGATATTGTTAAATTATTATATGAGAAAGGCTAAGAATGAAACTAAAAAGAAAAGAAGGATTAGAATGGAGAAAGCTTGATAATTATGCCAAACTTTTTCCATTAGCTTCAACTAAAAAATACAAAACAGTTTTTAGAATATCTGTTGTTTTGAAAGATAAAATTGATAAAGAAATATTAGAAAAAGCAGTAAATACATCATTAAATAAATTTAGATTTTTTAAAGTTAGAATGAGAAAAGGAATATTTTGGTATTATTTTGAAAACAATTTCAAAAATCCAATAATTGAAGAAGAAAATGATTATCCTTGTAGATTTATAGATTTACCACTTAATAATGATTATTTGTTTAAAGTAACTTATTTTGATTGTAAAATTAATTTAGATATTTTTCATTGTTTAACAGATGGAAATAGTGCTACACATTTTTTAAAAGAAATAACTTATAATTATATTGAAATGAAATATTTGAATAATGTGAGTACGACTTTAACAAAGGAAAGAGAAGTAAAATATACAACAGAAGATATATATACTAAAAATTATGATAAAAAAATAAAAGCAAAGAGAGAATCAAAAAAAGCATATAATTTAAAAGGAAGATTACTACCACCAGGAGTAGTATCAGTTACTCATGAGTTTATGAGTTCTAGTAAAGTAAGAGAAATAGCAAAATCAAAAAATGCTACAATTACTCAATTTTTAACAGCACATTTAATATATGCTATTCACGAAGAAGGAGTAAAAAAAGATAAAAGTAAAAGAGAAATAATTATACAAGTACCAGTAAATTTAAAAAAATATTTTCTGTCAGCTACTGGTAGCAATTCTTTTTCATATATAGATATAAAAATTGATACTAATAAATATTTTGAATTTGAAGATATTTTAGAAGAGGTAAAAAAACAATTTGAAGAAAAACTCACTGAAAAAGAATTATTAAAAACAATAGCTGTAAATTTAAGATTATCTAATAATTTTATATTAAAATTAGTGCCACTATTTTTGAAAAAAGTAGTTGTTTCTATAACTCATAGAGAATTTAGAAAATATAATACAACAACTTTGTCTAATATAGGTAGAGTAGGTATTATATCAGAATATAAACCATATATAGATAAATTTTTATTGCTTATTGCACCTGAAAGTGTAGAAAAAATTAAATGTACAATTTGTGCTTATGAGGATAATATGGTGTTTTCGTTTGCTTCTGTTATAGAAGAAAAGGATGTAGAATACAAATTAAAATCCAATTTAGAAAATCAAGGAATAGAAGTACAAATTGAAGGAAATGAGGTGTAATATGCTATATCCACAAATAACTAATGTTAAAAAAAGTAGAGAGGTTACAAATATTTTGATGATTATTTCTATTTTTTTAAGTGTAGTATTAATGGCAATAAATTTATTATTTAGTTCAAGATTAAATTGGTCAATTGTAGTTATATCAAGTGTTATATATTTATGGTTTTCAATAATATATGCATTAGATAAAAGCGTTAATTTAGCTTCATATATCTTTTTTCAAATGATTGGAGATTCTATACTTATATTTATAATAGATTATTTTTTCGGATTTAAAAAATGGTCATTAAGTATAGGAATACCAATAGTAATTTCGGTTTGTAATGTTACTATGCTTATAATAACAATGATAAAATATAAAAAATATATGAAATATGCAATTTATGAAATTTTAATTATTTTGTTTAGTATAATATACGATATTATTATAAGTATAGTATCTGTTCATTTACCACTTTTGAATATAATTACTTTATGGGTATGTATTACTAATTTATCATTTGTATTAATTTTTAATCATGAGGTATTAAAAGTAGAACTCGAAAAAAAATTTCATATATAAGTTAGCTGTTTGAACGAAGTGAAATACAAATAACTTATACATTGGAGCAGTAAAAATAAACGAAGTGTAGTTTTTACGATAAGCGGAAATGTAATCAAAAAGAGCACCATAAAAGGTGCTCTTTTGATAGGGTATCGTGGGCTAATAATCTCAGCCCACGTGTTTGTTGTATAAATATACATTTTGATTTTTAAAGAAATTATACATGTACAAAATAACAGAAATTAAATTTTCTCTACCTAATCCAAATATGCTAAAAAGAACAAGAGGAAAAAAGATAATAATAAAAATATAAATTCGAGATGCAATAGATTTTATAAAAATACTTAATATAAAATATAATATAAAATATAATATAAATCCTAATATACTATCTAAAATAGCAGTGGTATAATCTATAAAACCTAATAATTTATATTTAAAACTATAATTTTTTGGAAAAATAAATTTCAATAAAACCTCCTTAATTACTTAAATTTTTTATATTAGAAATTCCAGTAGAAATGTCTGTTGATATACCACCAAAAATTTCTTTCATATAATTGTTTGCACGAGTTAAAGCATAAATAATTCCTATAAATAGAAGTTTAGAAAAATTAGAATTATCAATACTTAAAGATAAAGCTAAACATAAAATTATAGATATTAAAACTTGTACAAGTAATAAAGATATAAAACTACGAAACCATGCTTTGAAAAACCAACTAGAATTGTCAGAGATTAAAGATAGAAAAGCAAAAGGACTAACAAGAATAAAAATTTGTATCATAATATATCTTAAAGAATAATTAAAAAGTAAATTAATAAGTCCAATAGTGCAAAAGGATTTTATAATTCCATCAAAAGATATAATAGAAAATTCTTCTGTATTTATATATATTTTTGTGTTTATAGTATTTATTAAATTAGAAAATGAAATTGCTTGGTTAAAATAATTTTTGCCAATATCTCTAATAAGATTTGTTATAATAGATATTAAATTTATAATTTCAGTACATATCCATAAAGAGGCATTCATTAAAGCAATAAATATAATACATTTAAAGAAAAATTGTGAGGGAGAGGATATTTTTGTATATGTTAAATGAGAAAATAAGAAATTAATTGCATAATATAAAACAAAACCAATAATTAAAGCATTGCAAATAAGTAAAAACCCTTCTGAGGCATTATTTCCAAGTAATTTACTAATTGCAGAATTATTTAAGATATCAGTATTTATAAAGCACAAATTATCTAATAATGAATAAATGCTATTATCAATAGATGAAAAAAGTCTTGAAAAAATATCATTTAAAGATTTAAAAATTGCATCACTTAAATTTAATTTTTCTTCTACCAAAGTACCTCCTTATGATAATAAAGTTTTTATTAAAGATAAAACTAGGTCTACACAAAGAATGAAACCATAGGAAAATAAACTACCTCTAATTAATTTTTTAGCTGTACGAATTTTTTCTTCATCTCCAAAGCTAAATTTTTTCATGAATACACCAGTGCCTACTGCAACAGCTGCTGCCGGAGTAGCAAGTTTTAATAAATAACTTTCTAATTTTTCAAAAGCACCATTTAATGTACTTATAAGTTTAGGATCACTAGCAATTACTTGACAAGAAAACGAAAAAATTAATATGCTAGTTACAAATATTATATAAATTAAGTTATAAATGTTTTTTTGTTTTATCATAATACACCTCCTTCTTAAAATATGGAAACATAGTAATTTTTGTAGGTTTTAAAATATTAAAACCATTAGATAAGAATGCTAAACATTCAAATGTTTTTAAATTTTGTGAAAAGAAATTGGTTTCATAAATGAAATCGTTTTGAGTATATTTATTATAGCTTTCACTTAAACTAGAATTTTGTGAAATAAGTGAATTTGTGATAAAGCTAAAATTAGTTTCTTTTGCATTTTCAGAAATTGTAGTAGAAATTTTTTCTTTATCTTCTTTACCAATTTGTTTTTGAGCTTCTTCAATGGTAAATAAATCATCAGTTCGAAACCATAATTTATTTATTAAATTTTGCAGAATTACTTTTGTAGTAGCTTCATCTTTAATAGTATTTAAAATTGAAGAATAACTTTGAGTAGCAACAATATTTATACATTTTGCCTCTCTGGATTGTGCAAAAAAATCGGAATCTGTTGCTGTTACATATTCATGATATTCATCACTTATAAAAGCAGTTTTTCGTATAGGTTTATTATTACTTAATCTAGACATTACCTCTGTTTGAAAATCTAGTTTTAAATATCCAGCAATAATTTTAGATAGATTTTTATATTCAGCAATATTCATATTTAATACTACTATTTTTCCGGAATTTAGGACATCTTCAAATCCGTTAAAATTTATATTTTCTTTTGTAGGACAAAATGTTTTTGAAACAGTATAATCAGATACGAAAATACTAGTAATACGACTGATTTCAGATTTTAAAATAGATAGAGTTCTTTGATCTAGTGTATAAAATTCTTTTTCGAAAAATTCTATACAAGATAATAAATCAAAAACTTGTGCTTTTGATAATTTACCTGTTTGAAAAAGCTTTCTAACATCTCCGTAATTTTTCTAAATAGTAATATTGAAACATAATAAGTTTGTGTATTTCAGTAAATGTGACATAATTGTTATTATATAATCTACACAATTTAATACATTCAGTTAAAATTTGTTCTGCTTTATCTAACCAGTAAGATTCGCTATTATTAGGACTAAATAAAGTAAGAATAGTTTTTAATCTGTTAGCTAGGACAATAGGTTTTAAATTTGGCTTGTCCAATGGGTTATAGCAATATTTTCCACTTAAATCAATTAAAATAATATCTTTTGAACGATTATATAAAGATGCATATTCTAATACTTTTTGATAATAATTGCCTTTAACATCTAAAATTAAAAGTGCGAGTTTTTCATTTTGATTACTAGCTGAGTATGAGATAAGTTGCTTGGTAAAAGGATACATAGCAGAAGAGGTTTTACCACTTCCAATAGTGCCAGTGATAAGAATATTTTGATATAAACCGATTTTCATGAATATATTTTATGTTTCCATTTTCTGTTTTTCCAATTTTTAAGTAAAGTTTAGAATTATCAACTATTTCACATTCATCTTGTGATATTTCTTTCATAGTTTTATACTTGTGAATATTATTCATAATATAAATATATACTATTAAATAGCATAGAATAAAGCTAATAAAATATGATAGTTTTAAAAAATTCCAAACCTCGGGATATTGTAAACAGATGTCAAATGGATTAATGGCATAAGGAAAAATAAATGAATTTGCAGTTAATATAGGAAAAAATACAATAAAAAGTAAAAAGAGCAGAATTATACAGGGTAAACAAAAGTTAATAATTGTATAAATAATTTTTTTCAAAATTCCTCCTAATGTAATTTTTGTTTTAATTTTAATTTTGAACCTTGCTGATTTTGAGTAAAGAATAACTCAAATAGATAATAAAAAGTAAATGAAATAATAAAAATATAAAGTAAAAAACTAATAAAAAACAGATGAGTTAAAAATGTAATAGTATCACCTTCTTTCTGTTTGGACTATAATACAATATTTTTTTTGGTTTGTCTATACTTTTTTTAAAATTTATGTTAAAATATTTTAGAAATACTTTTAAGGAGGTGCTTAAAGTGATTGAAAAAACAACAAAAATTGGTGATTTATTACAAGAATATCCAGATAAAGCAGATATATTATTAGAAGCTGGAATGCATTGTTTAGGTTGTCCTGCATCACAAATGGAAACTTTGGAAGAAGCTTGTGAAGTACATGGAATAGATGTTGATGAATTAGTTGAAACATTAAACGCAGATATAAAAGAATAAAAAGAAGCTAATGAAAATTAGCTTTTATGTCCTCATAGCTCAGCAGGATAGAGCAGTCGCCTCCTAAGCGACCGATGGTGGTTCGAGTCCGCCTGGGGACACCAAGCAAAGATATTGGATATGTGGAGGAAAATATGGAATATAGAAAATTTGATGATAAAATTATTGCAAGAATAGATAAAGGTGAAGAAATTCTTGAACAAGTAAAAAATATAGCATTAAAAGAAAATATAAAATTGGCTAATATTAATGCTTTGGGTGCAGTAGGAGAATTTACAGTTGGAGTATTTAAAACAGGTGAGAAAAAGTATTATGCTAATGAATTTAAAGGTGATTTTGAAATAGTATCATTAACTGGTACAATTAATACAATGAATGGAGAGTTTTATAGTCATTTACATATGTCAGCAGGAGATATAGAAGGCAAAGTATTTGGCGGACACTTAAATAAAGCAATAGTTAGTGCAACTTGTGAAATGATTATATATGTTATTAATGGAGAAGTAGATAGATATAAAGATGAAGATATTGGTTTAAATTTATTCAAATTTTAATTATAAATACAGAAAGATTATGAAATATTCATAATCTTTTTTTTAAAACCATTGACAAATGAATATACATTCAACTATAATATAAGTATAATTGAACAATTACTCAATTAAGATAACAAAAAAGGGGGCGTAAGATGGCAAAAAATGAATTTATATGTGATTGTAACGTAATACATCAAGATATAGTAGATAAAACGTTAAAACAAATGAAAAATGAAGATGTATTTTATAAAATGGCAGAATTTTTTAAAATTGTAGGAGATTCTACAAGAGTAAAAATTCTATTTGCGTTAGATCAGAACGAAATGTGTGTGTGTGATATTGCCAATGTATTAAATATGAGTAAATCATCAATATCTCACCAATTAGGTACTTTGAGAAGAAGTGGAATTGTTAAGTGTAGAAAGCAAGGTAAAGAAGTATATTATATGCTAGACGATGAACATGTTAAACAAGTATTTGAAATCGCAAGTGAGCATATAGAACATAAAATGTAATGTGGAGGATAAAAAAATGAGTATAAAATTTAAAATTATTGGATTAGATTGTGCAAATTGTGCAGCAGAATTGGAAAGAGCAATTCAAAAAGTAAGTGGAGTAGAAAATGCAAATATCAATTTTATGATGCAAAGAATGGAATTAGAATTTGATGAAAATCATAGAGAAGAAATTATTGATAAAATAAAAAAAGTTATAAAGAAAGAAGAACCAGATGTAATAATAGAAGAAATGTAGGAGGAACATTATGAAAAAAAGACTTAGAAAAATAATCTTTTCGGCTATTTTATATCTTTTTTCTATGTGTGTGAAATTCGACAATATTTTTATAAATAATATATTATTTTTTATAAGTTATATAATTGTGGGGTATGAAATATTAAGAAAAGCTGTAAGAAATATTCTTAGAGGAAAAGTTTTTGATGAGAATTTCTTGATGTCAGTAGCAACTATTGGTGCTTTTGGAATAGGAGAATTTCCAGAAGCTGTTGCAGTTATGCTATTTTATCAAATAGGCGAATTATTTCAAAGTTATGCAGTAGATAAATCAAGAAAATCAATTACAAGTTTAATGGATATAAGACCAGACTATGCAAATGTGTATAGAAATGGTAAAGAAGAAAAAGTTGATCCAGATGAAGTACAAATTGGAGAAATCATTATTATAAAACCTGGTGAAAAAGTACCATTAGATGGATATTTAATTGAAGGAAAAACAAATTTAGATACAAAAGCTTTAACTGGTGAAAGTTTACCAAGAGAAGTAGAGGAAAATGATGAGATTTTAAGTGGTTCAATAAATTTGAGTGGAGTTATTAAACTTCAAGTTACAAAACAATTTGGAGAATCAACAGTAAGCAAAATATTAGATTTAGTTGAAAATGCAAGTAGTAAAAAATCAAAATCAGAAAATTTTATCACGAAATTTGCAAAGTATTACACTCCAATTGTTGTAATTATAGCAGTAATAATTGCAATTATACCACCAATTATTATAAAGGATGCAAGCTTTATAGATTGGCTATATAGGGCTTTATCATTTTTAGTTGTATCTTGTCCTTGTGCTTTGGTAATTTCAATTCCACTAAGTTTTTTTGGAGGTATTGGTGGAGCATCTAAAATGGGAATTTTAATAAAAGGTAGTAATTATTTAGAAGCTTTATCAAAAACAGAAACAGTAGTATTTGATAAGACTGGAACTTTAACAGAAGGTGTATTTGAAGTTCAAAAAGTTGAAGCAATAGGTATATCACAAGAAGAATTGTTAAAAATATCAGCATATAGTGAATACTATTCAAATCATCCAATTTCTAAATCAGTAAAAAAAGCTTATGGTAAAGAAATAGATGAAAAGCAGATTATAGAAACAAAAGAATTATCAGGACTTGGAATTTTTGCTAAAATTGAAGAAAAAGAGGTTCTTATAGGAAATGAAAAATTGATGAATGAAAATCAAATTAAATTTACAAGATGTGAAGAAGTAGGAACTGTTTTATATGTAGCTATAAATAAAAAATATGCAGGATATATATTAATTGCAGATAAAATAAAAGAAGACAGTGAAAAAGCAATAAAAGACTTAAAGAAAATGAATATAAAAAGAACAGTAATGCTTACAGGAGATAGAAAAAAAGTAGGTGAAGCTGTAAGTCAAAAACTTAATATAGATAATGTATATACAGAATTATTACCAGATGGAAAGGTTCAAAAAGTTGAAGAATTGCTTAAAGAAAAATCTGATAAAGGAAAAGTAGCTTTTGTAGGTGATGGAATTAACGATGCGCCAGTTTTGGCTTTGGCAGATATAGGAATTGCTATGGGAGGTCTTGGTGCAGATAGTGCAATAGAAGCAGCAGATATAGTAATTATGACAGATGAACCATCAAAAATAGTAAATGCAATAAAATTATCTAAAAAAACGATGAGAATCGTTAATGAAAATATTATATTTGCAATATTTGTTAAAATAGCAGTGCTAATGCTTTCAGCTCTTGGATTGTCTACAATGTGGGAAGCTGTATTTGCTGATGTTGGAGTGTCAGTAATAGCTATTATAAATGCTTTGAGAGTATTAAATGTTAAAAAATAAAATATATAATAGAGGTAAAATATATGAATTTTATTTATGAAAGAAATATAAATTATTATGAAACAGATAAAATGGGTGTAGTACACCATTCAAATTATATAAGATATTTAGAAGAAGCAAGATGTGAGTGGTTAAAACAAATAGATATGCCTTTTGAAATTTTAGAAGAAAATGGAATTACAATACCAGTATTAGCAATAAATTGTTCTTACAAATATCATGTAACATTTGGTGATACTATAATTATTAAACCATATGTTAAAGAATTTACTGGTGTAAAGATGATAATAGGGTATGAAGTTACAGACAAAGCTACTAGAAAAATAGTATTGACAGGAGAAACAAAACACTGTTTTACTGATAAAAGTTTAAAACCAGTAAATTTGAAAAAATATAACAAAGAATTTAGTGATAAATTTGAAAATCTAAATGAATTTGTAAAATAAGCAGATTTTAACAATTAGTTTAATGTATATTAGTATTATATTAATATTAAAATTGAAAAATAATTAAGGAGTACAAATGGATATATTAATAATATCTGGTGGTAAGATAGATATAAAGTTTCTAGAAAAAATTTTAGAAAGTAATTATAATAGTATTATAGCAGTTGATAAAGGTTTAGAAGCTTTGTATAAATTAAATAAAATTCCTGATTACATTGTAGGTGATTTTGATTCTGTATCTAAGGAAGCTCTAGAATTTTATAAAAATAAAAATATTCCAATAAATGAATATAATTCAGAAAAAGATTTTACAGATACAGAATTAGGATTGGAGTTAGCAATTAATTTGAATCCAAATAAAATAACAATAGTTGGAGCAATTGGAACAAGATTTGACCATACATTAGCGAATGTACATATATTAACAAAATGTCTAGAAAAGAATATAGAGTGTGAGATTGTAGATTTATATAACAAAATATATTTAATTAATCATAAAAAAGAAATAGAAAGAGAAAAAAGTTATAGAAAGTTTTTTTCTATAATTCCACTTACTAGCGAAGTTCAAGGAATTAGTTTAAAAGGCTTTAAATATCCTTTGGAGAATTATAATCTAAGTATAGGTAAAAGCTTAGGCATAAGTAATGAAATTGTTGGAAATAAAGCAAGTGTCGAAATTAAATCAGGCATATTAATAGCAATAGAGAGTAAAGACTAGAATAAGTGTAAATAAATATTAGAAATAGATGTTTTTTGGCGAAAATTACTAATAAACATCTATTTTTTTGATAATTTAGGTAAACATAAACTAGTTTACTTAAATTACCAAAAGTGGTATAATATAAGTACTGGGAATGCGCTTTGCGTATTCAACAGTTATCTATATTTTTGTTGCGAGTGTATCGTGACAAGAACCCAGCTAGCAAGACACCCAAAAAATTGTTTTTTGAAAGGAGTTTATCATGAAGAAAATTGTTAGCATGTTCTTGATGGTAGTACTTGTGCTTGGAATGATGAGCACAACGGCTTTTGCAGCAAACGCAGAGGATAACTCACCTTATGGCTTTACTTGGTACGATGATAACGCTCATGTATGGCATGTTCAGTACTATGAATATGATTCGCGTGCAGGAGCATATCGCATAAGCGATCGCGTGGTGATTAAAGATAATCTGCTGTATGATATGGCGGGGACCTTGATCGTTAGCGATTTGGCGGAATTTTCCGAGGAAAAGCAGACTGTTGTTTTTGATGAAGATGGATTACATTTTGTATCCAATGCTGGGGAGACCCGGTATATGTCTGAATCCATTAACAACACATATAAAGTGAGTTCCTTTGTCAGCAAGTATTTTACCACAGATGTAGAAGGACTGGGCGAAAAGGCCATCGGCAAGAATAGCAGCAAGAAATTGTCAAGTTTGACTTTTTCGGGCAGTTATCTTCGCCACACTGATCCTGCTGTTACCAATAGCATGGTTAAAATGTATGCTGTCGAGGGTGATCCCGAGAAGATAGGATATGATGCTTATTATAATGGTAACATCATTGTCACCACCTATGCGAAAGACAGCAATGTCTGGGTGGAGACAGTTCAGCGTTTGCTGTCGGATACATGCAAAGGCGGCAAGTTTGTAGGCTACAATGGTCAATATAGCGTACTTCTGTACGATTTCACAAACTTAACGGTTTATGAATTCTGGTACAAGGAGGGCTTTTTGACTGCTCATCCTGTTGTGTCCAATGTGATTGTGTACTATTTCACGAAGAATGCGTATGGATTCATAAATGGAATAGTGACAGACAAGGGGACTTATGGTGTGGACGAAACTATTAATTTTCCAGCATCACAGGTTCCGGGCAACAACGGTGGAAACAACACTACGCCTGTTGGCAATGTAACCGAAGTAAAAAACTTTCAGAGCAAATCTATGGCTTATGATGGAGCAACCCATTTGGGTACGCTTTCCTTGAAGTCTAAGAAGTTGTACTGGAAGGGCGTTGAACAGGCAAACAGCTACGAGAGCAGTGAGTTCGGTGTTACAGCAAGTTGCCGTCCTGTCTGGATCAATGGCAATGATGACTTGTATGTAAATGGCCAGTTTATTGCGTCAAATGCACTTCGTCTGAAATATGATGACAACGGAAGAGTAATGCAGTACAAGTCTTCTGATGGTGTGTGGCATAATATAGACTGAGCATATTTTAAGCATTTCAGAAGTTTTAATCGCATAAATTTTTCATAGCAGAATGAAATAATAAGCTAGCTTGGGTTCAACCAAACTGGGGAATGTCATAATGGCATCCTCAGTTTGGCTTTTTTATTACATTTACATAACAATTTTACTATTTTTCAAAAATATGGTATAATAAGAGTAGTTATAATGCTTTTCGCATTACAACTTTTATATAATTTTTTTTGCGGGGTTACCGCGAAAGAACTCAAACCAGCCAAACCAAGAACCATTTTTTTCTTATTAGAAGGGGGATTCATTATGAGTAAAGCATTAAAGAGTTTGTGTTTGGCAATAGTAGTTGCATTATTAGGATTTGTTCCAAATATTACCGTTCAGGCGTCCACAAATGAGCCTTATGGCTATCAGTGGAAAGATGATAAAAACGGTATGTTTCATGTACAGCATTATGATTTTGACGGCAAAGCAAATGCCTACAAGATCGATGACAGAATGGCATTGAAAGGTGCAGAGTTATACGATCAGTCAGGAGTGCTTAGTATGAAGGACATTGCAAATTTCTCTTTGAAAGAGCCGACAGTGGCTACAAACAAAGCGGGAATGTTTTTTGCAATATCAAATGGCGGAGAAATTCGTCGGTTGGAAGAATCATTAAGTAATGCATATCAGAGCGTTAGTAGCGTTACAGGCAAATATTTTGTTTTGGACAATGAAGATTTTGCTGTAAAAGTAATGTTATCTGATGGAACCGTAAAAAGTTTATCAGAACTGGTATTCTCTGGAAGTTATTCACGACATGAGGATGCCACTGTAACAACTGGTAGCTATGTTCATCAGTATGCAGTAGGTGGAAATGCTGAAAAGATAGGTTATGATGCCTACTTTAAGAATAAACTGACTGCAACAACTGAATGCTACAATTCCAGTGTGTATGTAAAACAATTCAAAAAAACTTTATCCAAAACCTGTAAAGGTGGCAAATTTGTAGGCTATACGGCGCAGTATTCTGTATATGTCTATGATTTGAGCGGAAAACTTTATGAGTTTACGTATGCAGATGGTTATTCAACAGCGTATGAGATTTTGAATGATGAAGTTGTATATTCGTTTGATAAAAATGATAATGGCTTTATTAAAGAAATCGTAACTGACAAGAAAAGACATCCTGTATCAGAAGTGATTAAGGAGCCTAAGAAAGTTTCATCAAAAAAAGTTTCCAAAGTGAAAAATTTTTCCAATAAGTCAATGGCTTACAACGGAAAAACACTTATCGGAAGTTTAGTAGCTAAAAACAATTGCTTATATTGGAAGAATAAAAAGCTTTCAAAAAGCATTGGGGCAAAGGACTTTGGTGTTTCTGCAAAGGGATCGTCAGTTTGGTTCTTACCAAATCAAAAAGGCTATTATTATGATGGAAAATCAGTTAAATCGTTCGCAAGTAAAGTTACAGCCATCAAAACGGACAAAGCAGGCAGAGTAAACAAATACAAAGCTAATGGAAAGTGGAAAAAATTTACCAAATAGTTTTGTTATGTTGCAAGTATTGTAGCTGAAAATTTGAATGAGAGTTATTAGTTATTAAGTAGTTAAATGCTGGTTTGAGTTCAAAGAGGTAAAATAGGGCGTATCATAGTGATACTGTCCGACCTCTGTTTTTTTTTGCCCCAAAAAACTTTTATTGTGTTTTTTGTCGATATATGGTATTATTTAGGTATGGAAAATAAAGAAAAATTTATGAAATTAGCTCTAAAAGAAGCAAATAAAGCATACGATAAAGAAGAAGTACCAGTTGGAGCTATAATTGTAAAAGATAATAAAGTAATAGCAAGAGCACACAATTTGAAGGAGACAAGTTCAAGTGCAATTTCACACGCTGAAATTTTAGCAATTCAAAAAGCTTGTAAAAAGCTTGGTAGTTGGAGATTAACAGATTGTGATATGTATGTTACATTAGAGCCATGTACTATGTGTACAGGAGCTTTAATTAATGCACGAATTAGAAAATTGTATATTGGTACAAATGATCCTAAAACTGGTGCTTGTGGTTCTAAAATAAATTTATTAGAAGATGTAAAATTTAATCATACAATCGAAATTGAAAGAGATATATTACAAAAAGATTGTGAGAAAGTTTTAAAAGATTTTTTCAAATTTTTAAGAGAGAGGAATAAAAATGAAAAAAAATCAATTATTTAAAAGGTGTATATTTATAGCAGTAGTTATTATTTTAATAACTATTGGCATTGCTATTATGCTTAGATATGAAGTAGAAGGTGAAAAATCTTTGCCTTATGAAATTGATAAAATACTTATGATTAGTACAGTAGATGGTGAATTTAGTGATGATCCAGAACACATTTGGAATATAAATGTTACTGAAATAAATGATTTATATATTTATGTAGATGCAAAAGAAGAAACAGATGAAACAATTAAACAAATTACTATCGAGAATTTTAATTTAGTAAAATCACCACAAAAGGGAAATGTAAAAATATATAGACCAACAGCAGATTTAGATAATTTATATACATATAGTGAACAAGATTATTTGCATGATAAAATTGTATATACTGGTGGTAAATTAGATGACATGAAATCACTTGAAATTGCAAATAATGGAGGAGTTCTAGGTTTTAGATTAGCATTAGAAGATTTGGGAAGATATTTATCCAATGAGGATACAGAAATCATATATGATGGAAGATTACTTCAAAATTTAGGAGTATCTTTGGAAGAAATTAAATTGCAATTAAGTTTTGACATTATAATAGAAACAAATTCAAATGTAAGTTATAAAGGTACTTTAAGTATGGAAATGCCAACAGATGAAATAATAGAAAAAGGTTCTTCACAAATAGAATTAACAGATTTTTCTAATGTAATATTTAAAAGAATTTAAAAAGGTATTGCAAAAAGAAAATTTCCATTATATAATCATTAATGAATTTAAGACGGCTTTTCTTTGGGAAGGTATGCTTCAATAAAAAGCTATGAATCTCGTCAGGTTCGGAAGAAAGCAGCGATAAGTAGTGTATTTATGTGAGTTTGCATGCCTTCCCAAAGGAAAGCCTTTTAAGTTTTAGGAGGTAAAAATGGCATATACAGCATTATATAGAACATTTAGACCAATCAAATTTGCAGATATGGTTGGACAAGATCATATTACAAAAACTTTAAAAAATCAGATTATGGCAGAAAGAGTGGGACATGCATATTTATTTAATGGTGGACGTGGAACAGGAAAAACATCATCTGCTAAAATTCTTGCAAGAGCAGTAAATTGTTTAAATCTCCAAGATGGAGAACCTTGCAATGAATGTGAAATATGTAAAGAGATTTTAAATGGTTCATTAACAGATGTTGTTGAAATGGATGCTGCATCAAACAATAGTGTAGAAGATATTAGAACAATTAGAGATGAAGTAAACTTTTTGCCAACAAAAGCAAAGTATAGGGTATATATAATAGATGAGGTTCACATGTTGTCAGTTGGTGCTTTTAATGCTTTATTAAAAACTTTAGAAGAACCACCAGAACATGTTAAATTTATTTTAGCTACAACAGAACCACAAAAATTACCAACAACAATTCTTTCAAGATGTCAAAGATTTGATTTTAAAAAAATATCAAATGAAGATGTTATAAAAAGATTAAAAATTATTTGTAATGAAGCTAATATAAAAATAAATGAAGAAGCATTAAATATTATTGCAGTATTATCAGAAGGCGCAATGAGAGATGCTATCAGTATTTTAGAAAGATGTAGCCAAGAAAGTACAGAAGAAATTACAGCTAATGTAGTTAAAGATTTAGTTGGAATTCCAAATTTACAATATATAAATAAAATATCAAAAGCAATTCTTCAAAACAATGAAATAGATGCATTAAGTGCAGTAGATGAAGTCATAAATGAAGGAAAAGATTTATATAATTTCTTATGGGAAATAATTAAATATATAAAAGATATTTTAGTTTATAAAGCAACGGGAAATTTATCATTGTATTCAATAGAAGAATTGGAAGATATAAAAAGTTTAGCAGAAACTGCTAATAAAGATAGGCTTTTAGGAATTATATATGGTTTGTCAGAATTAGAAAATAATTTAAAATGGTCAAATCAAAAAACTATAATGTTTCAAACAGGAATTATAAAAGCTTGTATGTCAGTAAATATGACATCAGGAGATGTTCAAGAATTACAAAATAGAATAGATAAATTAGAGAGTAAAATTAATAATATAAATTCATTAGAAAATGTGCAAAGTTCACAAAATAATTATACATCTGATAAGCAATCCAAAGTTGCAAATGCAGAGATAGCACCAAAAAGAAGTGTTACAACATCAAATAAAATTAATCAAAGTGATTTTTGGAGAAAAGTTATAGATAATTTAAAACAAAGTAAGAAAATGATGCTATATACAACACTTTTAAACAGTAGAGCAGTCCAAATTGATGACTTAAATATAGAAATTGAATTTCCAAATGGACTTACACCATTTAATGAAAAAGTTATAAATGATCCAAATAATAGAAACGATTTAATGAAAGCAATATTTGCAATTACAGGAAATCAAATGAATATAAAATTAAAAGATAGTAAGGTTAAAATGCCAGAAGAAAAAGAAAAAAAATTACCTTTGCAAGAGCTAGGTATAGATATAAATATAATAGAATAAGGAGGATAAACTAATGGCAAAAAGAGGAGGTTTCCCAGGAGGTATGGGAGGTTTTGGTGGAATGAACATCAACCAACTTATGAAAGAAGCTAAAAAAATGCAAGCTGATATTGAAAATTCACAAAATGAACTTGCTAGCAAAGAATTTGATGCAACAGCTGGTGGAGGAGCAGTATCTGTAAAAGTAAGTGGAGCAAAATTTATAAAAGAAATTAAATTAGATAAAGATGTTGTTGATCCAGATGATGTAGAAATGCTACAAGATTTAATTTTAACAGCTACAAATGAAGCTTTAAGAAAAGTTGATGAAGCTCAAGCAGCACAAATGGGAAAATATAATATACCAGGATTAATGTAAGATAAAGAGGAAGTAAAAATGTCACTTTATGCACCATCAATAGAAAAGTTAATTGAAAGCTTTGAAAAGTTACCAAGTATTGGTCATAAAACAGCTCAAAGATTAGCTTTCTATATGTTAGATTTAAGTAATGAAGAAGTAAAAGAATTTACAGATTCAATTATAAATGCAAAAAAGAATTTAAAATTTTGTTCAAAATGTTTTAATATATCTGATACAGAACCTTGTAATATTTGCTCAAATCCAAAAAGAGATGAAAGTACAATATGTGTTGTAGAAGATGTTAGAGATGTTTTAGCAATGGAAAGAACACATGAATTTAATGGTGTTTATCATGTACTTCATGGTTCAATATCTCCAATGAATGGAGTAGGGCCAGATGATATAAAAATTAAAGAATTGCTTTCTAGAATAATGGGAGGAGAAGTTAAAGAAATTATTTTGGCGACTAATCCCAGAGTTGAAGGAGAGGCAACTTCAATGTATATATCAAAGCTTGTTAAACCATTAGGAGTAAAAGTTACAAGAATTGCTCGTGGTATTCCAATAGGAGGAGATTTAGAATATACAGATGAAGTAACTTTAAGCAAAGCATTAGAAGGTAGAAGTGAAATGTAATAAAGTATAAAAACGCTACTATTTTAGTAGCGTTTTACATATATTTTCTGTTGAATTTGGTTTAGCCAAAGTTTCAGCGGATTTTTTCATATTTATAAGTAAATCTGGATTTCTGTATAAACTTTTTAAATGTCTTGCGATATTATCATGGCTTTTTATCCAAATGCCAGCACCATTTTCTTCAATAAATGTAGCATTTTCTTCTTCTTGACCAGGAATAGGATTTATAATAAGTATTGGTAAATGAGAAGTTAAAGATTCTGTAATAGTAAGTCCGCCAGGTTTTGTAATAACAAATTTTGCAATAGACATAAGTTCTGGGACTTTATCAGTAAATTCTACAATTTTAATTCTATCACTACTTTCAGTTGATTCTACTAATTGTTTAAATTTTGCATTAATTTTTGGATTTCTACCAGAAATTGCAACAACTTGTAATTTAGAGAAAAGTCTAATTAATGCTTTTAACATAATAACAGTTGTGTTTCTACCAAGTCCAAATTCTCCACCAGCAAAAAATAATACTACTTCATTATTTGGAGTTAAATCGAATAATTTACAAACTTCTTCACGATTATATTTTTTTAAAAATCTGTTAGATACAGGTATTCCAGTAACAAAAATCTTATTTTCAGAAACTCCTTTTTTACACATGTCTTGCTTCATTTTATCATTTGAAACAAAGAAATAATCTTGATATTCTGAAAATTCTAACCATTGTTCGTGCATTTGATAATCTGTAAGAATTGTAGCAATTTCACAAGTTATTTTTTCTTTTTTCTTTAAAAAACCACACATTTGAGTACTAAATGGATGTGTAGAAATAATTAAATCTGGTGCAAATTCTTGTATATACATATTAAGTTTGTGTGCCATAACTTTATTAGATGTTGTAGAAATTTTTGCCAAAGCACCATCTTTAGAATCATTATAAACTCTTTTCCAAGCCCATGGAGCTTTTTTGGCGAGTTCTTTATAAGCACTTGTTGTAACTTTATTTACATATTTATTTATATATTCAATACAGTCAACCATCTCTATTTTAATATCAGAATAGTTTTCTTCTAAATAACTTCTTATTGATTTCGCAGCAGATAAATGTCCTCCACCATAAGAACCATAAAAAATTAAAATTTTTTTCATAAGATACCTCTTTATATACTATGCGAATTATATCATGAAATGAAAAATAAATAAATAGTCATTGGAAAATTAAGTATATTTTAAGATAAAAAGGAAAAAATATTAAAAAAGGAGAGAAGATATGAAGAAATTTTTAAAAGAAAATATAAAAACAGTTATTTTAATTGTTTTATTTTTATTAATGTTAATTACAGGTTATTATGCTTATACATTAAGGGAACAGTATATTAACACAAGGCTTAATACTTATAATGAAGCTTTTTCAAACGTTGTAAACTATGTGAATAATGTAGAAAATTATTTAGCAAAAGCAATGATTTCAAAAAGTCCAGAATATTCTGCTGATACTTTGGTTCAAATTTGGAGAGATAGCAGTTTAGCAAATAGCTATTTAGCACAAATTCCACTTACTAATGAAACACTTATGCAAACTTCTAAGTTTTTAAACCAAGTAAGCGATTATTCTTATACAATGTCTAAGAAAAATATAAGACAAGAAAGACTAACAGATGAAGATTTTGAAAATTTACAAACATTGCATAAATATTCTTTAGAATTGGAAAATACATTAAATACTTTAGGAAATGAATTAAATTCTAAAGAGTGGTCTTGGAATAATATAAAACCAGTAAATCAGTTTGCTCAAGCGGTATCTAATGTTGATATGTTTGGAAATATAGATAGTAATTTAAACGAATATGAGGGATTAATTTATGATGGTGCATATTCTAATCATGTAGAAAAAGCAGATAAAAAAGGTTTAACAGGTGAAGATATAGATGAAGAAAAGGCTAAACAGATAGCCAAAGACTTTTTTGATGGAGAGGTAAATGAGGTTATTAGTAATTTTATAGAAAAAGCGTCAATTCCATATTATGATATTTCAATAGATTATAAAAATAAACAGGCAGCTAGTATTGCAGTTTCCAAAAAAGGTGGGCATGTAATATATGCATCATTGAATAGAGATGTGAAGGAAGATAAACTTTCAGAAGCAGAGGCAGATAAAAAAGGAAAAGAGTTTTTGGATAAAAAAGGTTTCAAAAATATGAGAGAAACCTACTATATAAAAGAAGGAAATATTGTTACTGTTAATTATGCTTATGAACAAAATGGAACAATAATTTATCCAGATTTAATAAAAGTAAAAATTGCGTTAGATAATGGAGATATATTGGGCATAGAAACTACTGGATATCTAAATTCGCATACAGAGAGAAAATTGGAAGAAGCAAAAATAACATTAGAAGAAGCAAAAGAAAAAATAAATGATAAATTAAAAATTACTTCTGAAAGAAAAGCTATAATTCCAACCAAATGGAAAACTGAAATTTTATGCTATGAATTTCAAGGAAAAGTTGATGATAAAGAATTTTTAGTATATGTAAATGTGAAAACAGGAAAAGAAGAAAATATACTTGTTATTTTAGAAACACCAGGTGGAACTCTAACAATGTAAAATTGACTTAAAGACTTGCAAAGCATAGGTAAATGTTATATTATATATGGTAACAAAAACTAAGAATTTGAATAAATTGTAGTAATGTTATTCACTTTTTGTTTTCAAAAAGTGGATAATTATACATAGAAAAAGGAGAAAAAGAGTGCAAATAAAAGTAAAAGACTGGAACATAAATTATGAAGTTTATGGAAACGGAACACCAGTAATTCTTTTACATGGATGGCTTACAGATTTAGAAACAATGAGACCAATGGCAAAAAGTTTGCAAGAAAATTTTAAAGTATACTTGGTTGATGTTGTAGGTTTTGGAAAAAGTGATTTACCAGAACATCCATTAAACAGTAATGATTTTGGCGACTTTTTAGCAGAACTTGTGAAAAAATTAAAAGCTGAAAATCCTATTTTAATAGGTCATTCAAATGGTGGAAGAATTATTATAAATGCAGTTCGGTAGAGGGTTAGTTACACCAAGAAAAGTTGTACTTATAGATAGTGCAGGTTTAAAACCAAAACGTAGTTTCAGTTATTATACAAAAGTTGGTTTTTTTAAAACTGGAAAATTCTTTTTAAATTTGTTACCTAATATTTCAAAAGTAAAAGAATTTAAAGAAAAACTTTTAAATAAAGTTGGATCTAGTGATTATAAAGCATCACCAACAGTTTTAAAAGAAACTATGAAAATAATAGTAAATGAAGATTCAACGAAATTACTTCCAAATATAAAAGCACCAACGCTTTTAATTTGGGGCACTTTAGATACTGCAACACCACTTTCAGATGCGCTAAAAATGGAAAAATTAATTCCAGATTGTGGACTTGTAAAATATGTTAGTGGAAGTCATTTTGCATATTTAGAGAATATTCAAAATGTAAATGCAGTATTAAATGAATTTTTTAAAAATGATATATCAAGTAAATAACTTGAGTAGGAAAGGATTAAAATGTTTACACATACTAGATTTGAATACCAAATGTGGATTATAATTACTTTTATTCTTTTTGCAATATATTTTTATAAGAAAAATCGCCATGGTTTACATATATTACAATTAGAAAATTATTATAATGATAGATACTTAGCATGGATGAAAAATAACATAAAAACAGTTTTTGATGTAAAATCAATAGGATTATTATTAATTCCAGTTTTTGTTATGTTTTTTATAAACAGCAATTTGGGAATTTTACTCAATTGTATTGCATATTTAACACTTATTTTTACATCAAAAAGACCAAAAGAGAAAAAGCCATTTGTAGTTACATCAAGAATAAATAGAATGGCAATAACATATTTAATTTTAATTGTATTATTTTGCTTTGTGTCACAATATTTAGGAGAAATACTGTTATTAAACTTTGTTTCAATTTTTGCTTACGTATTTGTATATGTTGTAAATTTAATAAATAGACCAATTGAAAAAGCAATAAGAGCTAAATTTTGTAGAAAAGCAAGTCAAAATTTAAAGAGTATAAATGGTTTAAAAGTAGTTGGTATTACTGGAAGCTATGGCAAAACAAGCACAAAACATATTGTAAATACAATACTTTCTCAAAAATATAATACTTTAATGACACCGGAAAGTTATAATACAACAATGGGTGTTGTAAGAACAGTAAATGAAAAGTTGTCAAGAACAGATAATTTATTTGTTTGTGAAATGGGAGCTAAATATGTAGGTGATATAAAAGAGATTTGTGATATTGTAAATCCTACTTATGGGATAGTTACAGCAATTGGTGAACAACATTTAGAAACATTTAAAAGTTTAGATAATATTAGAAAAACAAAATTAGAATTAGTAGATAGTTTACCAGATGATAAAGGTATTGCTTTTGTAAATTGGGAAGATGAAAATATTAGAAATTCAAAAATTTCAAAAAATATGGTTAAATATGGTTTAAGCAAAGATGCAGATTATTATGCTACAAATATTGAAATTACAGAAAGAGGTTCAAATTTTGATGTAGTTATACCAGGAAAAGAACCAATTTCAATAAAAACAAAATTATTAGGAAGTTTAAATATTTTGAATATTGTAGGAGCTGTAGCAATAGCTGATAAGCTAGGTTTAACCGCAGAACAGATAAAAACTGGCGCTAAATATATTAAACCAGTTACTCACAGATTAGAATTAAAGCCAAGTTCAAATGGAAGTATTATAATTGATGATGCTTATAATTCAAATATAAGAGGAGCTAAAATGGCTCTTGAGGTACTTAAAAATTTTAAAGGTAGACAAAGAATTTTAATAACACCAGGTATAGTTGATTTAGGAGAAAAATCTTTTGAAATAAATAAAGAATTAGGAAAATCAGCTGCATCATCTTGCGATTTTGCAATACTTGTTGGAGAAAAACAAGCAGAGCCAATTTATGCAGGATTAAAAGAAGAAAAATATCCAGAAGGGCAAATTTTTATTGCTAAAAATTTAGAAGAAGCTTTAGCAAAAATGAGTAAAATTATGGATGCAACAAGTGTTATTTTATTAGAGAATGATTTACCAGATAATTATTTATAGAGGAGGAACTTAAAATGATAAAAGTTGGTGTGTTTTTTGGTGGAAAATCAGTAGAACACGAAATATCAGTAATTACAATGAATCAAGCTATAAATAGTTTGAATCCAAAAAAATATGAGATTATTCCTATATACATTGCTAAAAATGGAGTAATGTATACAGGAGATGATTTATTAGATTTATATTCTTTTAGAGATATGGAAGTATTACTAAAAAGATGTTATAAAGTTGCGGTAGTAAATACTGGAAAAGAAGTTCAAGTTGTAAGATGTCCCGCACCAGTTATAGGAAAAAAAGTTCTAAATACAATAGATGTTGCTTTTCCAATAGTTCATGGAACGAATTGTGAAGATGGAACAATTGCAGGATTTATTAATTTGCTAGGGATTCCTTATGTAGGTCCTGACATTATGGGTTCAAGTATAGGAATGGATAAAATTATGCAAAAGAAAGTTTTAAGAGAAAGTGGACTTCCCGTAGTAGAATTTGTAGATTTTTATTCAATGGATTATATAAAAGATGAAGAAAAAATAATAAAACAAATTGAAGAAAAACTTGAATATCCAGTTATTGTAAAACCAGGTAATTTAGGTTCAAGTGTTGGAATAAAAAAGGCTTCGAATAAAGCTGAACTTGAAGAAAGCATAGATTTTGCGATGGAATTTGCGGATAGGGTTATTGTAGAACAGGCAGTTACAGATTTAAAAGAAATAAATTGTGCTGTTATAGGTAATTTATCAGAAAGTGAAACATCAATTTGTGAAGAACCTATATTTACAGATGAGATTTTAAGTTATACAGATAAATATATTGGAGATGGAAAAACAAAAGGTGGAACAATAGGTGGAGGTAAAGTTTCAGCAGTTAAAACTAATGTAATGAAATCAGGTGCAAAAACTGGAAATTCTAATGAGAATTTTGCAAACAAAAAAATTCCAGCCGATATTAGTAAAGAAAAATCTGAGGAAATTCAAAAATTAACCAAAGAAACATTTAAAACATTAGGTTGCAGTGGATTTTCAAGAGTAGATTTTTTAATGGATAATAAAACAGGAAAAGTGTACATAAATGAAATAAACACAATTCCAGGTGCATTATCATTCTATTTATGGGAAGCTAGTGGCAAGTCTTTTGAAGAAAAATTAGATCAAGCAATAGATATAGCATTAAAAAGACATCGTGAAAGAGAGAATTTAACTTTCTCTTATGACCAAAATATTTTAGCAATGCAATGTGGTGTAAAAGGAACCAAAGGAATGAAAAAATAATGAAGAGTTTTGAAGAAGTAGAAAAAGTAGTTAAACAAACTTTATCTGAAAGAAGATTTCATCATTGTAAATGTGTTATGGATAGATGTATTGAATTTGCTACTCTATATGGTGAAGATATAGAAAAAGCCAAGTTAATAGGAATTGCACATGATATAGCAAAAGAAATTCCGAGAGAAAAAAGAATAGAAGAAGCAGAAAAAGTTGGCGTTTTATTAGATGAATTTGAGAAAAATAATAAAGCTTTAATTCATGCAAAACATGGAGCCGTAATTTGTAAAAAAGAGTTCGGATTTACAGATGATATGTGTGAAGCTATTAGTTATCACACAACAGCAAAAGCAAATATGTCTACTTTGGATAAAATTTTGTATATATCAGATTTTTCAGAGGAAAGTAGAGATTTTCCAGAAGCAATAGAAGTTTATAAAATAGCAAAAAAAGATTTAGATAAAGCATATTTATACGCACTAGTTGGAAAGATAAAATATATGTTGGATGATAGAATTGAAATACATCAAGATTCAATTGATGCATATAATTATGTAGTAAGTAAATAATTTTAATAAGAAAATATGAAGTTTATACTTCATATTTTCAATAAATGTAATATTAATGTTATGTAAAAAAAATATATATTAAAAAGCTACGGAAGGGACAAAATAATCTAATATAGCTATTTTATTGTCATTAAGGAATTGACAATAACTGCCAATGATAGTATAATAAAGTAAATGTTATGTTAATAAAAGTTATAAAAATTAAAATATGGGGGAGGAAAAACATGAAACAAACACAAAGAAAACAAGCAATTTTTATATTAATTGCTTGCTGTTTTATGATTTTAACTATTCTTAGTTGTTTTGGCAATGAAGTATTAGCCAGTTCAGACGAAGAAGTTAAATACTTATCTGACTTAGACTATATTACTACCAATAACTGGTCTTATGTCAGTTGGGGTAGCATCAAAAAAGATGCACCACCAGAAGGTTCAAAGATTACCTTAAAAGAAAATGGAAAAAACAAGATTTTTTTCAAAGGTTTAGGTATTCATGCAAAAGCACAAATAACTTATGATATATCTGAACTATCTGGAGAATACACAAGATTTATTACAAAAGCTGGTGTAGATGCATCACGTGGTAACAATAGTAATGGTGTATGGTTTAGGGTATTAGTATCTAATGATGGTAATAAATGGACTAATTTAATTGCTAAATCTTCAGTAGTAACTGGTGTAAGTGATGCATTAAATATAGATGTTAATATTGAAGGATATAAATACTTACGTATATATGTTGATCCAAATGGTAGTAATGCAGCAGACCATGCTGTATTAGGAGGAGCAAAACTCGTTAAGAGTGATTATGTTGATAAAGAAGAAACTTATGATAAAATACATAAATTAGAGTATTATGATGAGATATTAGGAAGTCATGATGCAGATTATAATTATAATAACAATTATAGACTTATTCTTGAAAGAGAATTTGTAAGAAAATTTGACTATAATACAATTGTAAGCTATGCTAATTATGATAATAAGGCTCGTGAAACTTTTGATTGGTTATTTAGTAAAGATGATACTCTTGAACAAGTAGTAGAAGTTGGAGAACTAAATACTGTAAGATTTATTGAAGTTTTGTCAAACTTATATTGTACTTACAAAGAAGATCTTAAAACAGAAAATGGATATGTATATCAAAAAATGATAATATCGTTAGCAGCATCATATTCAACTGATGCACTAATAGGACCTTTAAACTTTGGGGAACAAACAGCAACTTATGATTATATAGAACGTTTTGAAATATTAAAGTATTTATTTGACAATAATAAATTTAGAAGAGTAAACAACACTGGAATGACAGGTACAATGGTACATAATGACTGGGTAAAAGACTATCATGTTGCATTAATGCGTTTATTAATGAAAGAACCAGTAAGAAATGACGAATTTGTATGGCTTAATGAATACTGTAATACACCTATAGCAAAACCCAATGGTCAAGGAAATCAGACAGGATATAATTTTTACTGGTATGCCTATGTTTCGCCAGTTTATAATAGACCAGCATATAGAGATGAAGCAAACAGAGAAAAATATGTAAAAAAATATATGCTAGAAGATGAAGTTTTAGGAGAAAAATATAAAGTTCCTTATGGAGATGGAGCAGTTCGTTTTTGGATGACACTAGAAAATGGTGGAATATGTTGGAATGCATCAAGAGCTGGACAAAGTATGAATCGTGTTAATGGACTTCCAGCAGTTGGAGCATATCAAGTAGGACACGAATTATATATAACATATTATCAAACAAATGACGGAAAAGGATTTTGGTCTACAAGGTATGGAAACTGGAGTGGTGCTGGTACAACTTGGGGTGGTGGTCAACGTGTAAGATTATTATTTAATTGGGGAAATAAATATTTTGCTGATCAAAAAATTAGTGGTAACAAAATTGCATCAAGTACAGGTTATTTATATTTAGGTCAAGATAACCTAAATAACTTAGAAGCATATAGAAAATCATTATATTATGATTTAGTTGCTAACTCATATACAGACAATAATCAGAAAATAGAAACTTATTTTAAATCATTAGAAATTAATGATTTAAATTTGGATACTTATGATTATATGATTAGTCTTTATAAAAATATGAGTGTGAAAAATCAAGGTGGAACAATAACAAGTAATGATTGGGCAACTTTAGCTAGAAAAATTATTACAGCTTATGAACATCATCCAGTAGCATTATTTGACTTAATAAAAGTTATAAGACCATATTTAGAGGGTGCAGATAGAATAGAAATAGATGGATTAGAAAGAGAAGTACTAACAAGAGCATGTTCGTATACTTCTAATGATGAAGCAGATCATGCAGAACCAACTAGAGTTCATGCAAGACAACTTTTAAATCAAGCACAAGATCCACCAATGGCATTTTCATTTGATGGAGAAAATGCAGGTAAACTAGTTAGAAATTCTAATTATGAAAATGCTTATAAATATAGCTTAGATAATGGAGAAACATGGGTAGCAGACTTTAAAACTGAACCAACAACAACTTTAACAGCAGAAGAGATTGCAAGTATAACACCAGAAAAAGACATATTAATTAAATTCATGGGATTAGAAAGTATAATATATACAATTGATATTACAAAAGGAACTCTTCCTAATAATTTATATAATAATGACTTAGAAAACCGTATTATATGCGCAAATGAAACTTTAGAATGGCGTTTGAATGATACAGATGCATGGACTTCATATAAAACAGCAGAACCAGATTTAACGGGAGACAAAACTGTAGAAATTAGAAAGATAGCAACAGGAACAGCGATTTCAAGTGATTCTAGAAGATATACATTTACAGCAGATAATCAACCAGATACTAGAAAATATATCCCATTATCAAGAATAAAGTTACATACATTCTCAAGTGAAGCAACAGGTGGAGGACAGAATGGGCATATTGCTAATGCATTAGATGGAAATATAAATACAAGATGGCATTCAAATTATAGTGGAGGCGATAGTGAAAGATTTATATCAATAGAGTTAGACAAAACCACTTTTATATCAGCAGTAGAATATGTACCAGCAGGAAGTGGAAATGGATGCGTAAGTGCAGGAAAAGTATTTATAAGCCTTGATGGAACAAATTGGACGGAAGTTGAAACGTTTAGTGGATGGGGAAATAATGCTAATATCAAAACTGTTAATTTTTCAAAATCAAAAGAAGCTAAATATGTAAAGTTCCAAGCTACATCGAATTATGGGGATGGAAGAACTTTCATAGCAGCAAAAATGTTTAATTTTTATGAAGACATAACAAAGGTATGTGTTGCTGATTTTAGACTAGATGGAGAAGAAGCAGGAAAGATTAAAATTAGAGATCAATATAAAAATTTAAATTGGCAATATAGTATAGATGGTGGTGTAAATTGGAAAAATGGTACATTAGAGGTACATCAATTAAATAATGAAGAATTAAAAGTGTTAACAGCAGAAAATGATATTAAGATAAGATTTGCTGAAGATACTACGGAATATTTAATAGATTTAGATAAAAAAGCATATAATGAAACACCATATGTAAATGATTTAGAGAACAGACTAATTGGATTAAAAGATGCAACTAAACTTGAATGGAAGTTTAATGATGGAAGTTGGAAAGCATATGCAGAGGAAGAGCCAAACTTAACAGAAGATAGTGAAGGAACACTTTATGTTAGAACAAAAGCAGAAGGAGAATATGTAGCAAGTGATATAGCAGAATATCAGTTTACAGTAGATAATCAACCAGATAATAGAAAATATATACCAATATCACATTTATCAGTACATGAGTATTCAAGTCAATCAATAGATAGTACTAGACCATATTATGCACAAAATGCAATAGATGGAAATATTAATACTTTGTGGCATACAGATTTTAGATATTCAATAGAAGGTAAGAGAGCAACATATACAATAAAACTTGATACTAGCAAGTACATATCTGCATTAGAGTATAAACAAAAAAAATATAGAAGTGAAGATCCTTGTATTATAAAAAATGCTTATGTATATGTAAGCGAAAATGGTCAGGATTGGATAGAAGCAGGAAGAATAGAAAATGCTATACAAGACGAAAATTTAAAGAATATTACATTTAATGAGAGTATAGTAGGACAGTATGTAAAAATTGAAATGGAAGGATATGGTATATTTGCTTCACTTGCAATGGTTAACTTGTATGAAGATATAACAGTTAAAAAAGTAGCATCATTCTCATTTGATGGAGAAGAAGCTAATAAGATAATTTTAACAGATGAATTTAAAGGTTCAAATTGGGAGTATAGTTTGAATAGTGGAACTACATGGAAACATGGAATAGCAGATACACATACACTAACATTAGAAGAAGTAGAAACAGTAAATGGTGATGACAAAATTAAAATAAGAATTAACAACAAAGAATATACAATAGGTATTCAAAAATCACTTACACCTGTGATATCAGCATACTTAAATGATTTAGAAAATAGATTAATAGGTATGGAAGGTACAGATGTACTAGAATGGAAAATTGAAAGAAATGAATCAAGAGCTAGAAGTATTAATGGATGGACTGATTATTCAACAGAAGAGCCAATAGTAGAAGGCGATGCAAAACTTTTAATTAGAAAAAAAGCGAGGGGTATATTTGCACCAAGTGATGTAGTAGAATTTAACTTTACAGCAGACAATCAAGAAGATACAAGAAAATATATACCAGTATCAAAATTAGAAGTGGCAGGAGTTTCAGCAGAGGATAAAGCACAAAATGGTGCAGCAGCAAATGCAATAGATGGTAACTATAATACAAGATGGTTAAACTCAGCAGCAGGTACAGATACTGAAAAATATATAATAGTAAAATTTGACAGTGCAGTGTATCTAAGTGCAATGGATTATGTACCACATACTGAAAATGGAAAAATACTTGGTGGTACAATACAAGGAAGTATGGATGGTGAAAACTTTACTGATATTGCAACAATAACAGGTTGGGCAAACGACCAAAATACAAAAACAATAGATTTTGATGAACCAATTAAAGTAAGATATGTAAAAATAACAGGTACAAACACTTCTTATACAAGTGCGAAAAGACATGTTGGAGCTAGGATGTTTAATTTCTATGAAGATATAACAAAGAAAGATGTAGTTATTCCAACAGCAGAAGTAAAATATAGCAATAAAGAATTAACTAATCAGGATGTAGTAGTAACATTAATTAATCCTAGTACAGAAATAACAGTATTAAATAATAATGGAAGTACAGAATATACATTTACAGAAAATGGAAGCTTTACTTTCCAATTTGAAGACAGTGAAGGAAATAAAGGAAGTACAACAGCAACAGTAGATTGGATATGCAAGACATTACCAGAAGCAATATTTGAGTATGATATACCAACTCCAACCAATAAAGATGTAACAGTAACAGTTAAATTTAAGGTGAATGGAGAGCCTAGTGATAAAGTAACAATATTAAATAATGAAGGTAATAACAAGCATACATTTACAGAAAATGGAAACTTTACATTTGAATTTAGAGGGCCTTATGGAAATGAAGGAACAGCAACAGCAAATGTGGATTGGATATGCAAGACATTACCAGAGGCAATATTTGAGTATAGTACAGAGGAAATAACAAATCAACCTGTAACAGTAACAGTTAAGTTTAAAGTTAAAGGAGAATTTAATGAAAATGTAACTATACTAAATAATGATGGTAGCAATAAATATACCTTTAATGAAAATGGGGAATTTAAATTTAAATTTAGAGGACCTTATGGAAATGAAGGAGAAGCAACAGCCAAGGTAACTTGGATTGATAATACAATTCCAACAGCTACTGTAAAATATGATATAACAGATAAAACAAATAAAAATGTAGTGGCTACATTAGATAAAAAAGATAAGAATTTAACAATAACAAATAATGACGGAAAAGATACATATACTTTTACAGAAAATGGAAGCTTTACATTTGAATTTACCAATGAGCTTGGAAATAAAGGAACAGCTACTGCAACAGTAAATTGGATAGATAAAAAAGTTCCAACAGGAAATATTTCATATAACATAATGCAAGCAACAAATCAGCCAGTAATAGCAACAATAAAATTTGATAAACAAAATGTAAGAATAAAAAATAATGACGGAAAAGATACATATACATTTACAGAAAACAAAGAATTTACATTTGAATTTGTAGATGAATACGGAAATGAAGGAACAGCAAAAGCAGAAGTAAACTGGATTGATAAAACTTTACCAGTGGCAAAAATAACTTATAATACAACAGAAATGACAAATAAAGATGTAGTAGCCACAATAAGTTTTACAAAGAATGGAGAAGAATTAGAAGGAGTAACAGTAGAAGGTGGAAATACTCATACATTTACAGAAAATGGAGAGTATGAATTCCAATTTATAGGACCAGCAGGAAATAAAGGTGTTGCAAAAGCAGTTGTTAATTGGATTGATAAGGATGTACCAGTTCCAACCTTATTTGGTGATACAGTAACACCAACAAATAAAGATGTAACTGTATTGGTGCTTTTTGAAGAAGAAGAAGGCGAAGTAACTATAACTAATAATGACGGTAAGAATTCATATACATTTACAGAAAATGGAAACTTTACGTTCGAATTTAGAGATAGAGCAGGAAATAAAGGAAGTGTAGATGCAGTTGTAAATTGTATTGACAAGGTAGCACCAACAGCAAAAGTAATATATGATGTTACAAAAGCAACAAATGGAAATGTAGTAGCAACATTAGTAGAAGAAAGTGAAGAAATAACAATCAATAGTGAAGGTGGAAATACCCATACATTTACAGAGAATGGAGAATTTACATTTGAGTTTGTAGATAGAGTAGGAAATAAAGGCGTTGCAAAAGCAGCAGTAAATTGGATAGATAAACTATTACCAATAGCAGAAGTAACATATAATACTACAAAATTAACAAATCAAGATGTAATAGCAACAATAAACTTTACAAAAAATGGCGTGAAATTAGATAATGTTACAGTAGCAGGTGGAAATACTCATACATTTACAGAAAATGGGGAATATATTTTTGAATATGTGGATGAAGCAGGAAATACTGGAATGAAGTCAGTATCAGTAAACTGGATAGACAAAACAGTTCCTACTGCAACAGTAACATATGATGTTACAACAGAAACAGAAGGAAACGTAGTAGCAACATTAGGTAATGCAAGTGAAGAAATTACAATAACTAGTGAAGGTGGAAATAAACATACCTTTGCAGCAAATGGAAGTTTTACATTTGAATTTGTAGACAAGGCAGGAAATAAAGGAACAGCAAAAGCAGAAGTAACATGGATAAAAACAGCAGAAGAAAAATATCAAGAAATAAAAGCACAAGCAATAAAAACAATAACTGATTATCAAGCAAAAGTGACAGAGGAAGAATTAAGTAACAAGAAAGTAAACGTTGAAGAAAAGAAAGCAGTTATAGAAGCATATAATAAATTAAGAGAAGAAGATAAAGCACCTTATGTAGAATTTATTAATAAAGTAAAAGCTGGTGGAAAACCAGTAATTACAAATATTGCTAAAACTTTAAAATATAAAGAAGGAGACGACTTAGATTTATATTCTTTAATTACAATAAAAGATAATGAAGATGGAAATATTATACCAAATAAAGATACAGTAAAAATTACAACAAACTTAGATACAGAAAAAGCAGGAACATATGATGTAAGTTATGAAGTAACAGATGCAGATGGTAATAAAGAAATCTTAAAAATACAAATTGTAATAGAAGAAAATACAGCACCAAGATTTAAAGCTGTTTTATCAACTCCAAAAGAAAAATTAAATCCAGGAGACAACTTTGAAGTAATAGTAAGTATTTGCAATATAAAGAATATCGAAAAAGGTTTGATAGCTATTGCAGGAAGAATAGAATACAATAAAGATGTATTAGAACTAATAGATATTGTAGGAGAGAATAAATGGAATTTTGATGAGAATTCATTTAATGAAGATAATTTAAAATTCATAACAGAAAATGGTCAATATGTATTATCAGATGGTGTTGCATTTAGAATAAACATGAAAGTAAAAGAGACATTAAAACCAGAAAACATAATAGAAACAAACTTTAGAATAAGAAACTTAGAAGGAAGCAATGGAGAAATAGACATAGTAGCAAATGATGTAGCATTAAAATTGCAAATAGCAAAGAAAGAAGAACCAATAGAACCATTTAAAATTTCATCTGAAAAATATGAAATTTCAGATAACATTATAAAATATGTTTTACCAAATACAACAGTAGCAAACTTCAATAAAAATATAACAGTAAATAGAACAACAAAAGTAGTAGATAAAGAGAACAATGAACAAACAGCAGAAGCAATATTAAAAACTGGAATGAAATTGAAAGTAGAAAAGGAAAATAAAGAATATACAATAGTTGTATTAGGAGACATTAAAGAAGATGGAAGAATGGATATAATAGACTTAGCAAAAATAAAATTACATTTAATAGATAAAGAAATTTTAACAGGAATAAATCTAATAGCAGCAGATGTAAATAAAGACGGAGAAGTAAATATAAATGATTTAGCAATAATGAAATTAGTAATAATAGGTTTAAAAGAAATTAATTAAATTTCATAAAAATACATAATAAAAAGCTAAGTAAAAATGTATTACAACCTCAAGTAAAATCCAATATAAAATGGATGCTTGAGGTTGTTTTTTGTATTTTTTATGAAGGTTATATCATAAAATCTAGAATATAATTATATGCTATTATTATAAAAATGTTAAAATTGCTTGAAAAAGATGATATAATAGGAAAACTATAAATAAAAAGTAAAGGTGAAAGTAAATTATGAAGGATTTTCAAAAGAAAATTGCAATAACAGCTTTTACAGCATGTTCATTAGCAATGGGAACTTATCTTTTTGCGAACACAAATGCAGTAAATACGAAATCAACATTGTTGCAAGTAGTAGGTAAAAATAGAGTTTTATTTACTGAGCAAATTGTAGAAGATAAGCAAAATTCATCTATAAAGGAAAGTACAAATGGGTATTTAGAAACATTTGAAGTAGCACAAGAATAAAAAAATGCAATAAAAGTTAAAGCTGTACCAACAACATATTCTTCTGAAACAAGAGCAACAGGTAAACTTACATATTTATCAGACATACCACGTATGAGTAAATCAAGTACAAAATATGGTAGTATTCTTAATGATAAAACATCAACAAATACAAAAATAACAGTAAAAATTGGTGGAACAGCGACAAGTTTTGATAAAGGTATTTGGGCTCATGCAACTTCAGATTTATATTATGATTTAAGAAATTTCTCAGAATATGATTATTTTTATGCATATTTAGGATTAAATACTACATCAACTGCTAGAAATGGTGTAACATTTGTTATTTCAACATCAAATGATGGTCAAAATTGGACGGAAAAATATAGAGCACCAGTATCACCAAACCAAAATGCAGTAGAATGTAGAGTGCCTATAGAAGGTGCTAGATATTTAAGATTATATGTAAATGATAATGGAGCAAATGGTTATCGTAATGGCGATGTATTTAAAAAATGATTATGGCTATTTCTCATACACACTCTGCATTAGTTCGTTCTTTTATGCCAAACGTTGCAGAAGATGGATATGATAATTCAAAACGTAATGATCCAAATAGTTCACATGTATCTGATCCAGTAAGACGTTATGCAGTTTATAAAAAAATGTACTTAGCAAATAAATTAAATTCAGTATTTCCAAAACTAGAAGTTGAGGAAATGAAATCTGTTATGAAAGCTTCCATATCAGATAATGAGATTGAATGGCTAAGGGATTATGTTATGAGTAGAGGAGGAGGATATTCTCATGCTTGGTTAAGATATAATAGATATTATCAATATTTTGATGATAAATATTATAGTGAAGAAAATAAAACTATGTGGAATAATAAATTTCACTTTTTAGAATATGGTATACCTTATCAAAAATATTTAGTACCACAATGGATAGTTTTTACAGCTGGAACCCAATGTGTTGGTTTTGGTCAAACAAGTACTAATGTGTATAATTCAACAGGAGTACCAGCATATCCAGTTAGTCAGCCAATACACCTTGCTTATGCAGTTGCAAATTATAATAGTAATGGAGATGCTTCTTGGGGGACATTTATTCAGGTTGGACATGGGGAGATTCATCATATGGTACAACTACTTTTGATTTTGCAACTAAAAGGTCTCCTCTTATGCAAAGTGGTATTGGTTATAGAGCATTATTAGGATGGGGACAACAATATTCTACTGGATGTTCAAATCTAAGTTATTTAGCAATTGCTCAAGAAGCAGTTAATGATTATAGCAATTATAAAATAGCAGAAAAGTATATAATGCTTGCACATGCTTATGAAGGCGATCCATTAAAACAAAATGAGTTTTATCGTAAAGTTATAAATGCACAAAAAATAAATGTTGATGCTTGGTATAGTTTAGTATAATTATATAAAAATAACAGTGTATTTACAGAAGAAGATTGTTTAAATCTTATAAAAGAATTTCAGGTTATATATAAAACAAGACCTCTTGCATTTTACGATTTATTTGGAATGATTATTGGAAAAATTAGTAATCCTACATTAAATGCAGAGGCAGTAGCATTAAGAACAAATACATTACAATGGGCTGAAGTGAGTGCCAATAATATACGCAGAGGGGTAGCTACAACATTATTAGGTAAACCACAATCAGAACTTGCAACATTTTCATTTGATGGAAAATATGCAGGTAAAATAATTTTATCTAAACAACTACAAAGTGCACAAGTAACATGGAGTTATAGTTTAGATGCTGGTAATACATGGAAAGAATGTTATGATCATTCTGTACAACTTACAAATGAGGAAATTGCAAGTATTAATGTAAATGATGATATTAAAATTCATATATCTGGATTGCCTATGACTGAGGCAAATATTTATACAATTGATATTACAAAAAGAGCATTTCCAGGTGGAGTAGTTTCAAGTAATGATGAAGAAAATTGTATATAAAATACAACTAATGATATGGAATGGACATTAGATCCTAGTGGAGAATGGAATTCATTTGCTAATACTAATCCAGTGTTTAATGGAAATACAAGAGTTTATGTTAGAGTAACTGCTTCGGGAACCCAAGTTGCTAGTGATCCAGTATATTTTACTTTTAAAGAAAATAATTCTGATGATACAAAATGGTATATTCAATCTAAGAATTTGAAAAAATGCAACTGGTGCAGGAAACTTTAATAATGTTATTGATGGAAATGTTAATACTTATTGGCGTTCTAAAGCTGGTATGTTTCCTGCTTATATAACAATTAAATTAGATCAACCAAGATATATATCAGGATTAGACTTTATACCTGATAAAAGTGCTGTAAATATTGTTAAAGTACCTTATGGTGTAGCCAAAAAAGTTAATATTTATGTAAGTATGGATGGTACTAATTGGGAATTAGCAGGAAGTAAAGATAATTTAGGAAATAATGTTTCTCTAAAACATATTGATTTTCCAGAGCAAAAAAAGCTTTGTATGTTAAATTTGAATGTGAAAGCATTTACACACCAATGGATTCAGCTACTAAGTATAAAGTGTTTACCGCATCTGTTATAAAACTATATGAAAATGTTCTAGTAAATGAGACACCGAGAGCAGATGTAAATTATAATATTACTACTCCAACTAATAAAGATGTAGTAGCAGAATTAATTAATCCAATAAGAAATATTACAGTTACGAATAACGATGGAAAAATGACACATACATTTAAAGAAAACGGAGAAAGCACTTTTGAATATGTAGATGCAGCAGGAAATACAGGAACAGCAAAAGCAGTAGTTGCATGGATAAAAGGTGAGGAAAATCCAGATGTTCCAACACTTCCAAGTTTTAATTTAAGTTTAGAAACTCCAAAAGAAACATTAAATTCAGGAGAGCAATTTGAAGTAAATGTAAAAGTAAAAAATATGAAAAACTTCAAAAAAGGATTAATAGCATTAACAGGAAAATTTGAATATGATAAAGAAAAATTGGAAGTTATAGAAATTTTAGAACAAAACAATTGGAATTTAGATGAAAATTCATTTAATGATGATAACTTTAAATTTGTAACAGAAAGTGATAAATACATAACTGAAGAAGAAACAATATTTAAAGTAAAATTAAAAGTAAAAGAAACAATACAAGTTCCAAGTGAAACTATATTCAAGTTAGTATCTATTGAAGGAAGTAATGGAACAAATGATATATCTACAAGTGATGTACAATTACTATTAAGAATTCTAGAAAAAGAACAGTCAGAGATTTCTTCAAATATATATAAAATTGAAGGAACATATATATCAAGAATATCACAAAAAACAACAGTAACTGAATTTAAGAAAAATATAGAAACAAATAAAGAAATAACAATTTTAGATAGTAATGGCAACAAAGTGTAAGATGATAGTATTATATGTACAGGAATGACAATAAAAATTGGAGAAAATGTAGAATATACATTAATAGTTATAGGAGATATTAATAGAGATGGAAAGATTTCAGTAGTAGATGTTGCAAAAGTTAAATTACATCTTATAGAAAAAAATACTTTAACAGGAATTGAAGATATTGCAGGAGATGTAAATGGTGATGGAAAAATTTCAATAACAGATTTAGCACAAATTAATATTTCTTGAAATTAAAAAGTAAATAATAAAAAAGAAAAAGTTATTTAGAAAATTTCTAAATAGCTTTTTTATTTCTAAAAAAATATTTTTTACTTCACAAATTTAAGTGAACATGATATAATAACAATGAATTTTAACAAAGTTCGGAGGATGTTTAAATGATTTTCAAAGATTATTATAAAATATTGAATTTAGATACTAATAAAGTGAATATAAATGAAATAAAAAATGCGTATCGTGAACAAGCAAAAAAATATCATCCTGATGTAAATGTTGGAAATAGAAATTGTGAAGAGCGTTTTAAAGACATAAATGAAGCATATAAAATTTTATCAGAAGCTTCTACAAAAAAGAAATATGATAGAATTTGGAATAGAAATGTAGGAAGTAAAAAAGCTACATATCAAAATATACCCAAAGGAGATTTCTTTACTATTTTCTTTGGAAATGTTAGCGAAGAAAAAGGTGTAAAAAAAGATGTTAAAGCACCAGCAAAAGGCGAAAATGTTGAAACTGAGTTGAAACTTAGACTAGAAGAGGCATTTCGTGGTGTAACAAAAAGTATATCACTTCGTACGGTTGAAGGTAGTATGAAAACTTTAAAGGTAGATGTTCCAGCAGGTATTAGAAATAATGAAAAAATTAGACTTATGGGTCAAGGTAAACCAGGCACTAATGGTGGAAAAAATGGTGATTTACTTATTAAAATAAAAATTAAAAATGATGATGAATTTTCATTAGAAGGTTATAATATTAGAAAATTATTATATTTATCACCTTGGGAAGCAGCACTAGGAACAAAGATAAAAATAAATGGAATAAATGAAGATATTTCTGTGTATATACCAGCTGGTATATGTTCAGGAGAGATTATAAGTATAGAAAATAAAGGATATAAAGATGGAAAAGGTGGTAGAGGAAATCTTGTTTTAGAAGCAAGGATATTAATACCAAAGGAATATTCAGCAAAAGAAAAAGAGTTATTTACGGAACTAAAAAAGATTTCAAAATTTAATCCTAGAAAAGTTGACATAAACTTTGAAAATAGTTGACATATAATGTGTGGTGCGATATAATATTTTAGTAATATTATACGAAAGACATGCATTACAAAATAATGTATAGAGGGGTGTGTTTTAGCGAATGGAAGAAGAAAACAATTTACATGGAAAATATTTCAGTATAACAGAGCCACAAGGAACTAGTACTGTTATTTATCAAGTAAACAGAACAGAAAAAGAATATTTAAAAACTTCTCCAAAATATACAGTTGAGAGATTAGAGTATGCAGAAGAATTTGTTGGACGAAACAAAAAGAAAACATTTTTTGTTGAAAATCCAGCACCTGATGGAAATCCACTAGTTATTCTTTCTTTTGCCAAAGAGAGAGTTGTTGTTAATATGGGATTTTTAGATTATGATATTGTAAAAATTTCAAAAAAGCCAATGCCTTTAAAATGTACTTCAATATATAATGAAGAAGAAACAGAGTATAAGGAATTTGCATACACACCAAATATGAAAAGACCGATTTCAATAATCGATCCAGAAACTACTGAAGAAATCAAACCAACTTTGTATTTTGATGACGAAACAAATGAGGTTAAGGGAAAATGTAAATTAAAACCACATAAACAATACTTTGCGTTCGAAATCCGCGAACACAAGGATAAATAGTAGGAGGAAAAAGTTATGGCTAATAATAATTCGGATTCAGAAGAAATAGAAGCTGTTGAGATAGAACAAGATTTAGCAAAAGAATTAGGTTTTGATATAGCAGTGGTAGTATTTTCACCAGGTGGTAGAACTTTTGAAATAGATTTTCACAAAGAAAATGATAATGCATCTACTTCAAATGGTGGTGGAGATGCTACAACGGATAGCGGAAAACCTGTTAATAATAATATTAAATTTGTTTTAGATGGTGTAGCTGTACATCATGTAAAAACAGATCCATCTATGGAAATTCCAGGAAATGAATTAGATGATAAAAAGAAAGCCGCTATAAAGGCAAAAGCAGAAAAATCAAAAGCAATTAAAGAAGCACAAGATAAAGATATAGCAGAAAGAGAATAGAGGCTAGATTTTACATAGGAAAAGGTGAAGTAGAGTATGGGATTTTTTGAAAAATTAAAAATGGCCTTAAAAAAAATAAAAGGAAAAATAATTGTAGCTACAGTTTTGATAATAGCAGTTCTTTTATGGGGAATTGCACCATTTACTGTAGCTATCAATGTTGCATGGGTACCTGTAATAGATCAAGAAACACAAGAGTTTGTTAGAGAAAATGATGGAAGCATTAAAGAGCAATTTGATTGGAGTGTTTTTTTTGAAGCACTACTAGGTGTTGATGAAGAAGGTAAAGAATTAATACAAGAAACAGAAGATGGTAAAAAAATAGGATATGGTTTAAGAAATCCAATTGGCTCAGTATCAAGATGTTTTACAGAGTTTTTTGGTTCATATATGTATGTTTGCAAATGGTTTGTTATTTTCTATGGTACTTTTGTTTTAGTAGGTGTTATTAAAGCATTTCCAAAGCACGAATATGAGAATATTGAAAATGGTTCAAGTGATTGGAGTGAAAACGGAGAGCAATATCAAATTTTAAGTAGAAATAAAGGTATTATATTAGCTGAAAAAAATTACTTGCCAACAGATAAACGAGGCAATGTAAATGTCCTTGTTGTACGGAGGTTCTGGTGCTGGTAAATCAGCTTCTTACGTTATTCCAAATGCTACACAACTTTTGGGTTCTTATGTATTTACAGATCCAAAAGGTGAATTATATGATAAAACAGCTGGATTTTTTAAATCAAAAGGCTATGATATAAAAGTTTTAAACTTAGTAAATCCTAAAAACAGTGATGGTTATAACCCATTACATCACATAAATAATGAAATAGATGTCGATGTTATTGCTAATACAATTGTTAAAGGTCAAGGTGATGGAAAAGCACAAGACCCATTCTGGGATGATATGTCTGAGATGTTACTTAAAGCTTTAATTTATTACCTAAAAGCTGTAAGACCACCAGAAGAACAAAATTTAGCAAGTTGTTCTGAATTAATTAGAGCAGCAAATAATAATAATGGAGATAATTTACTTACAAATTTAATTAATCAATTACCTTATGATCATCCTGCTAGAATGTTTTATAAATCTATTGAATTAGCTCCTGAAAAAACATTTAGTTCTATTTTAAGCTCATTGCAATCAAAACTTGGTAAGTTTGATTCAAGAGACATTGCAGAAGTTACATCAACAGATACAATAGACTTTACAAAAATAGGTAGTCAAAAAACAGCAGTGTATGTTATATCTTCTGATACACATACAGCGTATGACTTCTTGCTTACAATATTCTTTTCGCAAATGATACAACAGTTATATGACTTTGCTGATGCAAATGGTGGAGCACTTCCAGTGCCTACATATTTTATACTAGATGAGTTTGCAAACATTGGTCAAATACCAGATTTTGATAAAAAGATTTCAACTTCAAGAAGTAGAAAAATATCATTTAGTGTTATTTTACAAAACTTAGACCAATTAGAGGCAGTTTATAAAGAAGCTTATGAAACAATCATTGGTAACTGTGATACTCACCTTTTCTTAGGTTCAAACTCACAAAAAACTGTTGAATATTTTTCTAAGGCATTAGGTGAAAAGACAATCACAAGAGACAATGTTTCAGTAAACAAAGATAGAGAAGATTGGAAACAAGGTAAGAGTGAATCTGACCAAATTATGGGTAGAGCACTTATGACACCAGATGAGCTTCGTAGAATGGATACAGATCTTTGTATCATATATGAAAAAGGTATCAAGCCAGTTAAAGCCAATAAATATTATTACTTTAAATATCCAATTGGAAAGAGTATAACAAAATATAAAGTAGACCATAATGATGTTGAAATAGAAAGAGGAAAATGGAGAAAATATAATCCATATAATCCTTATCAAGAAGGTGATGAAAACTCTGGAAAAGGTGGAGGAGCACAACAATCTTTGGAATCATTAGATCAATTATTTGCGGATATTGATAATGCTGATGATAAGCACCAAACACCACTTGAAACAAATCAACCAACAGCAGAAGAGAAAGCAACAAAAGCAGAAGAAAAACGCCAAGAAGAGTTATCAGATATTCAAAAAGAATTAGAAGCAAAATTTGATGAATTATTTGGTTCAATAGAGCCATAATAAAAAATTCCCATTGTAAAAATGGGAATTTTTTGGCTTAAATTATTGAAAAGAAATATATAGAACAACAAAATACGAACAAAATTTCTTTGAATTCATTGACTAAAAATATTAGTTGTGATAAAATTTAGGCACAAAAATAAAGAAAGAAGAGAATCTTATGAATTTTGTACATATAGCAGATATGCATTTTGATGCACCTTTTTCAAGCTTAAATAGTGTAGAAAATTTAGGTGATGTTAGAAGATTAGAACAAAGAAAAATTTTCAAAAAAGCAATAGATTTTATAAAAGAAAATGAAATAGAATATTTTTTTATTTCTGGTGATTTATATGAACATAATTATGTTAGATTATCTACAATTGAATATATAAATAACTTATTTAAAGAAATTCCAAATACTAAAATTTTTATTGCACCTGGAAATCATGATCCATATATTAAAGATAGTTATTATCAAAATTTTGAATTTGCAGATAATGTATATATTTTTAAAGATGGAATTGAAAAGATTGAAACAGAAGATTGCAATATTTATGGTATGGGATTTAATTCATTTTCTATGTCAAATTCAGATATTTCGAATTTTATTTTACCAATTTCTAGTAAATTAGATATATTTGTGGTTCATTGTGATGTAAATGGCTCAAAAGACAAAGAAGGATTTGAGTATAATCCTATTACTGAATCAAAATTAAAGAGCTTAAATTTTGATTATATCGCAATGGGACATATTCATAAAAATAATTTTATAAAAGGCAAAGAAAATAAAATTGTATATCCAGGTTCTCCTATTTCTTTTGGCTTTGATGAACTTGGAGAACATGGAATGATAGTTGGTGAAATTACTAAAAATAAAGTTCTTACAGAATTTATAAAATTAGATGATAGAGAATTTATAGAATTTTATCTAAATGTAGAGCCATTTCTATCAAAGGAAGATTTAATAGAACATATAGTAGAACTTAATTTAGATGAAAACAATATTTATAAGATTGTATTAGATGGAAAAAGGAACTTTGAAATTGACACAAGAGAAATATTAAAACTTATAAATAGAAACAATATATTCAAAGTAAAAGATAAAACGAAAACAAATTACAATTTAGAAGAAATTTCTAAGGAAAATAATCTAAGAGGAATTTTTGTAAAAGAAGCATTAAAAAAACTTGAATTAGAAGAATACAGCGAAGAAGAAATAATAAAGGCAATAGAGATAGGCTTAGATGCAATGTCAAATTAGATATAAATTGGAAGGAATAATAAAATGAGATTTAGTCATTTAAAAGTAAATGGATTTGGAAAATTAGTTCAAAAAGAATTAGATTTAAAACCTAAAATAAACATTATATATGGTGATAATGAAGCAGGAAAATCAAGCTTACTTAAATTTTTAACTAGTATGTTATATGGTGCTTCTAAAAATAAAAATGGAAAAAATATATCTGATTTTGATAAATATAAACCTTGGAAAACAGAAGAATTTTCTGGAAGTTTAGAATACATTTTAGATAATGGAGAAGAATTTGAAGTTTATAGAGAATTCAAAAAGAAAAATGCTAGTGTATATAATTCGGAAAAAGAAGATATTTCTAAAACTTTTAAAGAGAATAAAACAAAAGGAATTGCTTTTGTTGAAGAACAAACTGGAATTGATGAAGATACATATATGAATACTGCAATAATAGAGCAAGAAGAAGTAAAGTTAGCACAAGGAAGTCAAAATGTTATTATTCAAAAAATAAGTAATAAAGTATCTTCTGGTGATGATAATTTATCATTTAAGAAAACTTTGGCTACATTAACAAAATTACAAGGCGAAAAGGTGGGAACTGATAGAACTCAAAATAAACCTATAAATATTGTAAATGCTGATATAAAAAAATTAGAAGAGAAAAGAAAATACCTAGAAGAAATAAAAGAAATTCAAGTTTCTAACAATAATGAATTTGAGAATTTTCAAAAAGAAATAACTATAAAAGATAACGAATTGAAATTATTAAATGAACTTAAAGAATTGCATGATAATTACAAATTAAAATATGCAGAAGTAGAATTTAATAAAAAAATAGAAAGTGAAAATAATAAAAAAATAGAAAAGCTAAGAGAACGATTACAAGATGATAAAATAGAAGAAAGAACAGATAATAAAAATTTAAAATTTTTCTGGATATTAGAAGGGGTTTTAATTTTCATATCAATATTGCTATTTGTATTGGTTTCCAACAAGATTTTTGGAATAGTAGCATTGCTTTTGAGTATATTAAATATTGCTTACATATTTATAAAAGATAAAAATATAAAAAAACAAATAAAAGAGCAAGAAAATAAAAATCAGGAAGATATTTTAAAAGAAATAAATTTATTAAAGAAAAATAATGAAGAAAAAAGCAAAGAAATAAATGAAAATTTGAATGAATTAGATAGAGAAGTTGATATACAAAAGGAAAAAATATATAGAAATTATAAAGAAATTTTAGATATGAGTTTTATTGAAAAAGCCTTTGATAAAGATATTGATGAATTGCCAAAAGCAATTATTATGCAAGAAAAAAATATTGAAAAAATGAAACATAATATCCACGAAATTGAATTTAATAATAAAACAGATAATAAACAATTAGAAGAACTTCCAAGTGTAATAGAAAAATTAGATAGTTTATATGAAATGCAAGAGGAATTAAATAGTTTAAATAATTCATATAATATAGCTAAGGAATGTATGGAATTGGCTTATGATGAGGTAAAGAAAAACATAAGTCCTAAATTTACTGAAAATTTATGCAAAACAATATCAGCAGTTTCAAATAATAAATATAATGTTATAAAAGTTAGTGATGAAGATGGATTGGTAGTACAAATAGATAATGGAAATTATGTACCTGTTGATAGACTTAGCATTGGAACTATTGATCAAATGTATTTATCTTTAAGATTAAGTAGTTTAAAAGAATTATCAGTAGAAAATATGCCAATTATTTTAGATGAAGCTTTTGCATATTTTGATAATGAAAGATTAAAAAACATATTAGAATACTTAGCAAAAGAATATAATAATCATCAAATTTTAATTTTTACTTGTTCAAATCGTGAAGAAGCTACTTTGAAGTCTTTAAATATTGATTATACATTACATAATTGTTAGTAAGAAAAGAGCCAAACTATTGTATATAATAAGTTATTGTGATATAATATTATGGCAAATTAAAGAAAAGGAAGAGTTTTTATGTTTCAAAAATTAGAAGATGTTGAAAAAAGATATGAGGAGCTTAATGGATTAATTGCAGATCCAGAAGTTATTTCTAGACAGAATGAATGGAAAAAGCTTATGAAAGAGCATAGTGACATAGAAGAAATTGTTTTCAAGTATAGAGAATATAAAACAGTTTCTAAAAATTTAGAGGAAGCAAAAGAAATGCTTTCAGATCCAGAAATGAAGGAACTTGCTGAAATGGAAATGGAGGAAGCAAAAGAGAAACTTCCCAAAATTGAAGAAGAACTTAAAATTTTATTGATTCCAAAAGATCCAAATGATGATAATAATGTTATTTGTGAAATTAGGGGTGGAGCTGGTGGAGAAGAAGCAGCTTTATTTGCAGGAACTTTATTTAGAATGTATTCAATGTATGCAGAAAAGAAACATTGGAAAATAGATATATTAAATGAAAATGCAACTGAACTTGGTGGATATAAAGAAATATCTTTTATGATTACAGGTAAAGGTGCATATAGTAGATTTAAGTTCGAAAGTGGTGTACACAGAGTACAAAGAGTTCCAGATACTGAAAGCAGTGGTAGAATTCACACTTCAACAGCAACAGTTGCAGTACTTCCAGAAGTTGGAGAGGTAGAAATTGAACTAAATCCAGCTGATATTAGAATGGAAGTGTTTAGAGCATCAGGTGCAGGAGGACAACATGTTAATAAAACATCTTCTGCTGTTAGATTAATTCATGAACCAACTGGAATTGTTGCTGAATGTCAAACAGAAAGATCACAACTTCAAAATAGAGAATATGCAATGAGATTATTGCGTTCTAGAATTTATGATATTGAAAAAGCAAAACAAGAAAATGCTGTTGCAAGTGAGAGAAAAAGTCAAGTAGGTTCAGGAGATAGAAGTGAAAAAATAAGAACATATAATTATCCACAAGGTAGAATTACAGATCATAGAATTGGTTTAAGTATATATCAATTTGAAGACTTCTTAAATGGAAACTTAGATGAAATGATTGATAACTTAATTGCGACAGATAGAGCAGAAAAATTAAAAGGCGACGAAGAATAAAAAATATATTTTTGAAAAATATTGTTTAATTTTGTTGTTTATGATATGATTTTTATTATAATAACAACATGGTTCTTATATGAATTGAATATGTACTAAGGAGGAAGCCTATGAAAAAGGAAGATAAAAAAGAAATATCGATAGGTACAACGGCAAAGGCTATAATAACAGGATATGTTGCTTATGGTGTTTTAATTGGATTTGTAGCATACATATTAGGAATAATTATAAATTGGTGTTTGAACTCATTACCAAATACAAATATGAATGTAATATCAGTAACAGTTCCACTTTTAGAAGTAATTTTCTTATGTTTTATTGTTAGAGGAATATGTAGTTTAAGCATTCATGATGTTTTTAGAAAATGTAAAACAAATCCAGAAAATATATCTAGAATTACTGCTAGATTAAATTTATTTATTATGATAACAATTGCAGTATTTGTAGTTGGTTCAGTTGGAATTTTAATTCTTAATTTGAATAGTGAGGAAAAATCAATAGTGGTTTCTTCTTATCAATATAAAACAATACATTCTGAAGAGTTTGCAGCAGATTTAACAAATGATATGTTAGAAGAGTTTGCAGTAGAAAGAAATCATAAAATAGTGTCAACTATTATTTTAGAGTTAGGAATAGTAGTTTCATTATTTTCAGCAATACCACTTCAAAAGAAATTAATTACAGAATTAAATGAATTTTAATAAATACCCCATTTCTTATCTGATAAGAAGTGGGGATTTTTTTAAATATTATATTAACGAATGAGCAATTGCACCACATACTACACCAATTATGTTGCCAAGAGCAGGAAAACGTCCTTTATATATGTGTTTAGATTCTGGTATTAGTTCACAAGAAACAATATAAAGCATTGCTCCTGCGGCAAAACCTAATGATATAGATATAAAATTAGGAGAGATATTAGAAATTAAACTTCCAATAAAAGCACCAATACCAGTAGTTATACCAGAAATAGCAGTAATTAATATTGCTTTTGTAGTATTCATTCCACCTTTTTTTAAAGGTAATGCAATTGAAAGTCCTTCTGGTATATCGTGAATACATATTGCAATAGCTAATGATAATCCCAAGCTTTCAGAAGCTGAAAAACCACTACCAATTGCTAATCCTTCTGGAAAATTGTGGATTGTAAGGCCTAAAAAAACAATCATTCCAGTTTTAAATAATTTATTGGTATGTTTAATTGAATTTGTGCTTTTTATACTATTATCGCAAAAAATCATACTAACTATTCCAATAATAATTCCAATAAGTGAAATGCTGATATTTCCTAATTCTAAGGCATCAGGTATTAAATCAAAACAAATTATAGCAGTCATAAGTCCGACCTGCAAATTCTAAAATAAATCCTAAAAACTTAGGTGAATTAATTTTTACAATTGAACCAATTATTCCACCAATGGTGGTTCCTAACATTCCAAATGCTAAACCTAGTAAACTAACTCTTGTTAAATTATCCATTTTTTCACCCTTTTCACAAAACTATACATTAATTTATATTCTAAAAAATCTTTATTATTCCTAAGAATTTTTGTGCAAACATTTATTTAATAAAATTTTTAATGTTCGCTTGTTTTTTGATTAATATTTGATATAATAATATCTCAAAGGATGAAGGAGATATAAATGGGATTATTAGATGAATTAAATGAAAAACAATATGAAGCAGTTGTCCAAACAGAAGGACCTTGTTTAATTATAGCAGGAGCTGGAAGTGGAAAAACTAAGGTATTAACTCATAAAATAGCTTATTTAATAGATGAAAAGAATATTAAACCTTGGGATATTTTAGCAATTACTTTTACTAATAAAGCAGCTAATGAAATGAAAGAAAGAGTTACAAATTTAGTAGGCGAGATTGCAAATGATATGTGGATTGGAACATTTCACTCAATTTGTGTTAGAATTTTAAGAAAGTTTATAGATAGAGTAGGATTTGAAACATCTTTTGTTATTTTTGATACATCAGATCAAAAAACTTTAATGAAACAAATTTTAAAAGCACAAAACATAGATGATAAATTATTTTCGGATAGAAGTGTTTTATATGAAATAAGTAATGCAAAAAATGAAATGCTAGAACCAGAAAAATATGCTATTAAATATAAAGGTGATTATAGAAAAGAGCAAATTGCTGAATTATATAAAATATATCAAAAGAAATTAAAAGAAAATAATGCCATAGATTTTGATGATATTATTAATTTTACAATAAAAATATTAACAGAAAATCCAGATATATTAGAATATTATTCTAATAAGTTTAAATATGTTTTAGTAGATGAGTATCAAGATACAAATAAATCTCAATTTACATTAATTACTTTATTAGCTAGTAAATTTGGAAATATTACTGTTGTTGGAGATAACGACCAAGGCATTTATTCATTTAGAGGTGCAGATATTTCTAATATATTGAATTTTGAAAAAGACTTTCCGGGTACTAGAATTATCAAATTAGAGCAAAATTATAGATGTACTCAAAGTATATTAAATGTAGCTAATGCAGTAATAAAAAACAATGAAACAAAATATGAAAAAGTTTTGTGGACGAAAAATGATGAAGGAACATTACCAAAAGTATATAGAGGTTCTGATGAATATGATGAAGCAAATTATATTGTAGAACAAATTAATTCATTAAAAAGGGAAGAATATTATAAATATTCAGATTTTGCAATTTTATATAGAATGAATACACAATCTCGTAGTATAGAAGATATTTTAAGAAGAGAAGGTATTGCATATAAAATTGTTGGTGGTTTGAAATTCTATGAAAGAAAAGAGATTAAAGACCTTATTGCATATTTAAGATTAATTCAAAATACATCAGATAATTTAAGTTTGACAAGAATTATAAATGAACCAAAAAGAGGAGTAGGAAAAACAAGTTTAGATAAAGTTGCAGAACTTTCTGATACAGAAGGTATTTCTATGTTTGACATTATAAAAAATGCTGATAAATACGGACTTGGAAGAGTATATGCAAATACCAGAGAATTCGTAGAAACTATTGAAGATTTAAGAAATAAAAAAGATAATATGAAAATTTCAGATTTAGTAAAGCAAACTTTAACTCAATCTGGTTATACAAAAGCATTAGAACTTGAAACTACTATTGAAGCTGAAAATAGATTAGCTAACTTAGACGAATTTTTAACAGTAGCAATAGAATTTGAAGATGAATCAGCAGAAAATAGTTTGGGAGATTTCCTAGAAGGAATGGCACTAAGTTCAGACTTAGATAGTATGGAAGAAACAGAGAATTCTGTTACATTAATGACTTTACACAGTGCAAAAGGTTTGGAATTTCCAGTAGTATTTTTAGTTGGAATGGAAGAAGGAATTTTTCCAGGTTACAAATCAATAGATGAACCACAAGAATTAGAAGAAGAAAGAAGACTTTGCTATGTTGGGATAACAAGAGCAAAAGAAAAATTGCATTTAACATGTGCAAGGCAAAGAACAATATATGGTTCAACAAGTTGCAATAATGTGTCAAGATTTTTAAAAGAAATTCCGGTAAATATGTTAGATGGTTCAGAAGAAGCTTTAAGTAGTGGAAACAGTAATGATATGTTTTCTTCAAATGATAGATATGAATGGAGTTATGGAAATTCAAGAAATAGTTTTCATAATTCACAAGTTACTTCATATAGAGATACAACAGTTGTTGCTAAAAGTGCAGTTGGTAATTCTAGTTTTCAATTTAGAACAGCAGATAGCTTTTTACAAAATTTAAACAAATCTAAAAAAGGAAATGATGTTGATTTATCAGAATATAAATCAGGAGTTAAAGTATTCCATAAGAAGTTTGGAGAAGGAATTATCAGTATGGTAGAAGCTGAGGGAGAAGACTTAAAAGTAGATATAAACTTTGAAAAAGTAGGACATAAGAGATTAATGGCAAAATTTGCTGGATTAGAAATTATTGAATAAATTTTTAAATTAAAAGGGAAAGGACGAACTGGTGGAGTTCGTCCTTTTTGTGGTGTTCGTAAGAGAGTGGTGGTTTCTCTTACGATATGTAGCCATATCTTTTGGTGGGAAATAAGGCTACATATATAATTTAATATAAATTTTTGAAAAAATCAAGTATTATTTAATTATTTTCTACTTGTTCTTGTAAGTATTCGTCATAAGAACATTCTCTAATAATTACATTATTATTTGAAATATCAACAATTTTATTTGCAACTGTTTGAGTTAATTGGTGGTCATGAGATGTGAAAAGCATAATTCCTTTGTATTTTTGCATTCCTTCATTTAATGCTGTAATACTTTCCATATCTAAGTGGTTAGTTGGTTCATCAAACATTAAGAAGTTTGCACCAGAAAGCATTAGTTTTGAAAGTACACATCTAACTTTTTCTCCACCAGACAATACATCAACATCTTTAAGTGCTTCTTCACCAGAGAATAACATTCTTCCTAAAAAGCTTCTTACATAAGTTTCATCTGGATCTTTTGAATATTGTCTAAGCCAATCTACAATGCTCATTTTGTTTTCAAATAAATAATTAGTATCTTTTGGAAAATAATCTTTTGTTATAGTTGTTCCCCAAACTAGTTCTCCACTGTCCGGTTCTAATTCACCAGCTAATATTTGGAATAGTGTAGTTTTAGCAATTTCATTATCAGATAAAAGTGCAATTTTATCTTCTCTTTTTACAGTAAAACTAATATTGTCAAGTATTTTTTCACCATTTATTGTTTTAGAAATGTTTTTAATTTCAAGAACTTCTTTTCCTTGTTCTCTATCTGGTTTAAAATCAATATATGGATATTTTCTATTTGATGGTTTAATTTCATCAAGCTCAATTTTTTCCAAAGATTTTTTTCTAGAAGTAGCTTGTTTAGATTTTGAAGCATTAGCACTAAATCTAGCAATAAATTCTTGTAATTCTTTGATTCTTTCTTCTTTTTTCTTATTTGCATCACGCATTTGCTTTAAAGCAAGTTGACTTGATTCATACCAGAAATCGTAGTTACCTGGATAAACTTTAATTTTACCAAAGTCAACATCTGCAATATGTGTACAGACTTTATTTAAGAAATATCTATCATGAGATACAACAATAACTGTATTTTCAAAATCTATAAGAAAATCTTGAAGCCAGTTAATAGTCTTAATATCTAAGTCGTTAGTAGGTTCATCTAGTAAAAGAACATCAGGGTTTCCAAATAAAGCCTGAGCAAGTAAAACTTTAACTTTGTCTTTTGCTTCAATTTCGCTCATATATTTGTAGTGTAAATCTACATCAATACCTAAATCATTAAGCATTTTTGCAGCATCAGATTCAGCATTCCATCCATCTAATTCAGCAAATCTTTCTTCAAGTTTTGCTGCTTTCATTCCATCTTCTTCTGAGAAATCTGGTTTTGCATAGATGCTATCTTTTTCTTTCATGATTTTGTATAGTTCACTATTACCCATCATAACAGTATCTAAAACTGTATAACCTTCAAAAGCATAGTGATCTTGTTTTAAAACTGATAATCTTTCACCTTTATCTAGTATAACTTCACCTTTATTTGGTTCAATTTCACCAGATAAAATCTTCAAAAATGTTGATTTTCCAGCGCCGTTTGCACCGATTAAACCGTAACAATTTCCTTTTGTAAATTTAATATTTACATCTTCAAATAATACTCTTTTTCCAAATCTAAGTGTAACTCCACTTGAAATTAACATTATATAAACCTCCTAAAATTTTCTAACTATACTATTATACCGTAAATGGATTGTTTTTTCAAGCTTTTGTAAGAACAATAATGAGCTGGTTCATATTTTCTGTTACATAAAAAAGATAGCTATTATAGCTATCTTTCCATTATCTAGGATCATGTTCTTTGATTTTACTTTTATGTTCAAATTGTCCTGTTTTTTCATTATAAAAAGTTGGTTTAAGAAGTCCTGCTACAAATTGTGTTTTGCCATCAGCACCCTTGGTTGTGTGAAGTCCCATACATGCTTGTGCTGCTTGCATAAAAAATTGCATATCTTTTACATCACGAGTCCAAGGCACTTTTTTACCATTTTCAGTTAATATAAACATTAAGTCTGTGATTGGATGATATGTTTGACTCTTATCATGATAAGGATATGTTTGTGTAATTAAGAATTGAAAAGGTGTAGAAGCACCAGTTAATAGTGCAGGTGCTACATTAGTAGTAGTTCCATCAGCGTAAGTATATGGAATTTTTTGAGCCGTAGTTTTTTCATTATATGGTGCTAATTCTTTAAAAAGAATATCTAAGGTTTCCTTACTTAGTTTTCTTGGTATTACTTCTGACATTTATAATTTCCCCCTAAATTTAAAATCTAATTAAAATTATAACATGTTTACATAAAAAAGTCAATTTTTTGTAAATAAAAAGTAATATATATGTAATTGAACCGCAAACAATAAAATAATATAATATTTATGTAAAATTTTATTTATGAAGGATTAATTATGGCTGGTCAAGAAAAAGAAATTGGTCTGGTTGAGTTAGAAATGTTTTTGAGTAAAAAGCTTCCAGATAGTAAAAAAGTGAATAGTGTAATTGAACAGCTTGCTACTAGTAAGCATAATTTAGAAAAAGAGATGGGAGAAGAAGTGCCATCTTTTTATGCTGAAATTTTTGGTTATTTAAGTACTAGTGAAAATCAGGATATTAATAAATTGATTGATAAAGATGGAAATTTAGGAACTGGCTATATTCAAAATATATATAAAAAAATAAAAAAAAAATGTATTATTAAAAGGGCAGCAGAAGAAGAAAAAAGAAAAACTGAAACTAAAAGGCAACAAGATATAGATGAAATTGTAGAACAAATGACGCCAAAAGAAGTAAAGGAAAGAATAGATAAAATAGATTTTAAGAATTTAAAAATTGAAGATTTAGAATTTTTAAGAGATCATTCAACAGAAATTGTTAAAGATTTAAATGAAGAAGATTATGATAAAGTAGTTGATGCTTTAGGAGAGCGATTAGGAACTCAAGAAGTCATTACTGAGTTACAAAAATTATGTAAAAGAATGCAAAAGCAAGATTATAAACCTACAAAAGGAGATATAGATTTTGCTAGAACTATACCAGATGAAATAGCAGATATGGTTGGATTAGATAAAAATAATTGTTATTTTTCAGAATTAAAAAAATCTGAAGAAATATTAATTTCTTTAGTAGAAACTCAAGCTATTATGAACATACAAGTTCAGAATTTAACAAGAGATGTAGAAAATGGGTTCAGGAGTATAGAAAGTGCAGAAAATGCTTTTCAAAATTTAAGAAAAGGATATATAGAGTCTGAAAATAATATATTTGCAGAGTATGTTATAGGTAATAGTTTTGAAAATTTATATAAACAAAATCAGCAAAACAAACAGTATTCTAGGATAGATTATAGTCCAAATTTGAATTTTACAAGAACAGCACACGGGCAAAGTGTAGAAAATTCTGAGATGAATGAATTAAATTTTTCAGGGATGGAAGCCGAGTTTTCTGATGGATTAGCAGAATTTGATTCATTAGAGACACAAGCAATGAAAACAGAAAGTATAGGAACTACTGAGCAACAAAAAGAAGATGTTGGAATGGATTTTTTAGAAGAATTTGCAGATGCATTAGCTGAATTTGATTTACAAGAAGAATTAAATGAAGTGGGTGCGGTAGAAGATATTCAACAAATGCAAGAAGTAGCGGAACTTGCAATAGATGATCAAATGAGTGAAGCAATAGATTATGCTGAAACTCTAAAAAAAGAACAATCTACTGAACTTGGAGATGATAAAAAATTTTTTGTACAAGAAGAACAACCAGAACAAGATGAAATTCCAATGCAAGAAGCAATGGCACAAGATGTAGCACAAGAAGAAATACAAGCGGAATCAGAATTAAAAGATTATGAAATAGAAGTAGAGGAAAAAACAGGTTTAGCAGGTTTATTTTCTAAGGTTAAAAGTTTTATACAGAATATTCCAGCTATTCAAGGACTTTTCGCAAGGACAAATAAACAAGAACGCTTAGGTGCTGGCAAACCAGAAGTGACAAGAGAAGATGGTATAAAACAAACTTCATATTTTGGTAATGGTTCATTAGAACCTTTGACAGTACGAGCTAGAAATTTTGCAATAAACTTAGGTAGTAATGTTATGGAAGCTATTGGTCGTGTTACAGGAACATCAGATAAAGAAAATACAGATATTCCTATAAATAGACCTACGATAATAAAATCAGAAGAAAAAACAAACGAAAGAGCAGTTGAAGAACAACAAATTAATAATATGAAGTTAAATCCAACGCAACAACAGCAAATGGATTTTGTACAAGAAGAGGAACAACAAGGTAAAAAAATGGATGATAATCCTTGGGCTGTTACTGTTAATAAAAACATGGAAAAAGAAGCACTTATAAAATCAGCTAATACAGAAAAAATTGCAAGTGTTGATAAAAAATCTCAAAATCGTGATGAAGATGATGGTACAATTGGATTTTAACTAATAAATATAAATTTACTAATGATAAAAAGAACGCAATAATTGTATATTGTTGCGTTCTATGTTTTGCAAGATAAAAGAAAGGGAATAGATAGAAAATGGAAAAAATTTTTAAGAAAATTGCAGAAGAATTAAACATAAGAGAAACACAAGTTGAGGCAACAGTTAAACTTATTGATGATGGTAATACAATTCCATTTATCGCTCGTTACAGAAAAGAAGTTACGGGAAATTTGAGTGATGAAACTTTAAGAGAACTAGATGAAAGATTAAAATATCTTAGAAATTTAGAAGCTAGAAAAGAAGAAATAATTAGACTTATTGATGAACAAGGAAAACTTACAGATGAGCTTACTATTAAAATTGCAAGTACAATGATTTTATCAGAGCTTGAAGATATTTATAGACCATTTAGACCAAAGAAAAGAACAAAAGCTACAATAGCAAAAGAAAAAGGATTAGAGCCACTTAGTCAAATAATTTATTTGCAAATGGAAAAAAGAAGTATATATGAAATTGCTAAGGAATATATTAACGAAGAAAAAGGAGTTAGCAATGAAGATGAAGCAATTGCAGGAGCATTAGATATTATTGCAGAAAATATTGCTGATGATGCAGATTATAGAAAGAAGATAAAGTCTTTCTGTTTTAGAGAAGCTGTTATTTCAACAAAAGCTACAAAAGAAGAGGAAAAATCAGCTTATGATATGTATTATGATTTTCAAGAAGGAATTTTGAAAATACCTAGTCATAGAATTTTAGCAATAAATAGGGGAGAAAAAGAAGAGTTTTTAAAAGTTAAGCTTGAAAAACCAGAAGAAAAAATTATAGATTATTTGAAAAAACAAATTATAAGAGATTATAAAAGTCAATTTGCAGAACTTTTAGAAAATACTATATTAGATTCCTATAAAAGATTAATAGAACCATCTATTGAAAGAGAAATAAGAAATGATTTAACAGAAAAAGCAGAGGAAAAGGCTATTAAAGTATTTGGAAAAAATGCTAAACAACTTTTAATGCAACCACCAATTAAAAATATGACTGTTATGGGATTTGACCCAGCATATAGAACTGGTTGTAAAATTGCGGTTATTGATAAAACTGGAAAATTATTAGCAACAACAACAGTTTATCCAACAGAGCCTCAGAACGATGTAGATGGGGCAAAAAAGGTCTTAAAAGACTTAATAAATAAATTCCACATTAATATGATTGCAATTGGAAATGGAACAGCTTCACGCGAATCTGAGATGTTTGTATCTGATATGATAAAAGAAATAGATGGAGAGATATATTATGCAATAGTAAGTGAAGCAGGGGCTTCTGTATATTCTGCTTCAAAATTAGCTACTGAGGAATATCCAGACATAAATGTTTCGTTAAGAGGTGCAATTTCTATTGCAAGGCGTTTACAAGATCCATTATCAGAGCTTGTAAAAATAGATCCAAAAGCGATTGGAGTAGGACAATATCAACACGATGTAAATCAAAAGAGATTAAGTGAGAGTTTAACTGGTGTAGTTGAAGATGCAGTTAATTCAGTAGGAGTTGATGTAAATACTGCAACACCATCATTACTTTCTTATGTTTCTGGTATAAATATGACAATAGCTAAAAACATAGTAAATTATAGAGATGAAAATGGTGAATTAAAACAAAGAAAAGAATTACTTAAAGTTCCAAAGCTTGGTCCAAGTGCTTTTAAACAATGTGCTGGATTTATTAGAATTTTTGATGGAAAAAATGCATTAGAAGTTACAGCAGTTCACCCAGAAAGTTATGAGGTAGCTGAAAAGTTATTAACAAAATTGGGATACTCTGTGGAAAACCTTAAAGAAAAATCAAAATTAGAAGAAATAAAAAATGCTTTATCAAAAATAGATGTTAGTAAAACAGCAGAAGAATTGAATGTAGGTTCGTTAACCTTAAAAGATATTATAGAAGAACTTTCAAAACCAGGTCGTGATCCAAGAGAAAGTTTACCAAAACCTATTTTAAGAAGTGATGTTTTAAAATTTGATGATTTGCAAGAAGGAATGGAACTTACAGGAACAGTTAGAAATGTAATTGATTTCGGAGCTTTTGTAGATATTGGTGTAAAACATGATGGATTAGTACATATTTCAGAAATGGCAGATAGATATATAAAAAATCCATCAGAAGTAGTTTCTGTTGGAGATATAGTTAAAGTAAAAGTTATCGGAATTGATAGAGAAAAACAAAAAGTAAAATTATCAATGAAATTGTAATGTAATATATAAATAGCTATATTATATTAAAGATGTTCACATAATTCGGACAAGCAAAATCTAAAATGAAAATTCTAAAATATTCTTAGTAGCGCCCTCATGTACCGCACTTTGTTCGCAAGCTCACAGTGCTATGAGATTCCCTATACGAATATTTAAGATTTTCTATTCGCGATTTTGATGCACGAATTTGTTCACTATTTTAATATAATATAGCTTATTAATTTTATATTTAATTATTGTTTTCATTTTCTGTAATAACAACATCTTGGGCTTCTTCATAAAATACTCTGATGGAAGTTATAAGATAAGGCATAAGTAATATTAAACCAATAGAGTTTACAATATTTGCAATAGTTTCATTAAGTGACATATTAGCAATAGTTACTATAATTGCAAGTAATATGAACCAGCCTAAGAATGATATTATAAGTTTTATAAAGTTCCATTTTTGATTTTCCATTAAAGAAGCACTTTGTTCAATTATTTCTTTTGAAGTTAAATTATTATTATCTGCTAATATATAACTTGATAAAACGTAAGGAATGGCAGATAATGAAATAGAAATTAAAACTACAAAATATATAAAGAAAATGTATAAAGAATAACTAGCTAAATTTTCAGTTGTTATTGGTAAGTTTTGTAAAGTTAAAAACAAAATTCCTATTCCAGCTACAATAATTATAATTGATGGAACAATCATTTTTAAAAGAGTTCTTAGAAATATTTTAATTGTTTTTGTAAAGTTTAAAATAGCTTCATTAAATAATGTTGTTGCATTTACTATTTGAGATTTGTATAGTTTGGATATTACTGAAACAAATCCAAAAGAAAGAGGCAAAAATAAAGCTAAATATATTAAATTAAAAGCAACTTGAAATATTGGTATATTTGCTGTTAAATTATTTGCATATTGTAAAGCATAGCTTAATGCAAGATTTGTTAAAACAAACAATATAGAAACTAGAAAAGATTTTTTCCAATCTAATTTGTTTAAAGCTGTCTTTTTTATTTCACTAGATTTTATCATAATAAGATCTCCTATTAATATTTATTTTGAATATCTAGTATTTCATCATAATGATGATCTAAGATATCTAAGAATACTTTTGTAATAGCAGGGTCAAATTGTGTACTAGAACATTTTTCAATTTCTGCTCTTACAATATCTAATGGAAGAGCATTTCTATATGAACGTTTTGTTGTCATAGCATCAAAAGTATCAGCCACAGCAGCTATTCTAGCAAATAATGGAATATTTTCACCAGCTAAACCAGCGGGGTATCCAGTACCATCAAAGCGCTCATGATGATGATATACAATAGGTATCATATCTTTAAATATAGAAGCATTAGAAAGAATTTGTTTTCCAATACTTGGATGATTTTTAATTTCTGAATATTCTTCTGATGTAAGTTTCGCTTCTTTTAATAAAATACTGTCAGGTACACCGATTTTTCCAATATCGTGGAAAAGTCCACCAATACGAAGAACTTTTAAATCTTCTTCTGAAAGGTTTAAATATTTACCAATTAAAACAGAAAAATCTGCAACTCTGTCTGAATGACCTCTTGTATAGCTATCTTTTGCTTCAACAGTATATCTTAAAGTTTGGATGCTTTCTAAGTAAGCATTTTCTAGTTCTTGATTTTTATCTTTTAATTCTTGGTTTATTTTTGTAATAATTTTCATTTGTTCTACTGAACGAAGTGCAGATTCAATTAAAAGCAATAATTGATCAAATTTGTCACTTTTTTCACAGTATCCTTGAATTGATAATCTCTTAATAGTTTCAAGTGGTGGAGCTAAATCCTTATGACCTGTAAGTAATAATATATATAATTCTTGGTTAAATTTTCTTATTTCTTCAACAACTTTATCACCGTGTATTGGAGTCATGATGAAATCTAGCAACATTAAATCAAAATGCTCGTTACGGACTTTTTCAATTGCTTCATAAGGGTCTGTAACACCAGTTAATTGGTAACCAGAACGCTTTAAAAATACAGAAAGTGAATCTATTATTCCATTTTCATCATCACATGCAATAATTTTGTAAGGACTAATTGAACTTTGGGATTCTGAATGTCTCATATTTTATCTCCTTTATTTTTTGATAGGTATAATTACATTAAAGGTTGTACCTCTACCTTCATCTGATGTAAATTTAATATCTCCATTAAATTGTGCTTTTATATTAGAAGCAGACATGAATAAACCAAGTCCAGTTCCATTTTTTCCTTTTGTAGTAATCATTTCTTTAAATAATTTTTCTTGTACTTCTTTATTCATTCCAGAAGCATAATCTTTTACGCTAAAAATAACATTTTTAGTATCTTTGTATATGTTAAACTCAATAATATTGTTCGGTTCTCCATTATATGCTTGAATTGAGTTAGATATTAAATTATTTATAACTTGTACTAGTGAATTTATATTTCCTTTTATTTCTAAGTCTTTATCCACTTGTATAGAAGTAGTAAGTGAATTTAAAGATTGTTGAAGTTCATGTTTCATAAGTATAGAAACACGTTTTGTTAAATCTTCTATTGTGAAGGATTCATTGCTTCTATCAGCGAATGCAACTGCTTGACCACGAACAGCCGTAATAACATCTGACATATATGCTGTGTAATTTTTAATTTTTGAAATCCATTCTTCCATATCTTTTGCAATATCTAAGTGATCTTGAATAGTTACTGTTTCATCAGTAATAGATTCTTTATATTCTTTTACTAAGTCTTGCATTCCTTCTGTTGCACCAGATATAGAAAAAATAGGTGTTTTTAAGTTGTGAGCGATACCACCAATCATTTGACCAAGAGAAGCTAAACGTTCTTTTTCAATAAGCATAGATTGGTTAGATTGAATTGTTTGTAAATCATTAAAGTGTTGTGTAAGGTCTTTTACAAGTATTAATGCACCAATGAATATTCCATCAGTCTTAATACTGTTTATTTCTAATCTTAAATATTTATGTATGTTTTCAAATTCAAGTTCAAATATTAATGTTTCATTAGAATCAACAACAGCTTGTAAAGCTTTGATAAGTGTTTCTTCATCTAAACCTTTAAATTCTTCAAGAGCTAAAACATCAAAAATGTGCATTTGTCTTAAATCAAAAGTGTCTATATTAAATATTTTTAGGAATGGATTGTTATAATCTGTTACAATATTCTTGTCATTTAATACTATGTAACCATCTGAAATTCTATTAACAATTTTTGTAAGAGCAACTGGCAAAGAATTCAAAAGTTGAAATTTGAATAAAGCAAGTGCAAAACAAATAATTGAAATAGCAAGTGCAATAGGGGTAACATAAATTGTAACTTTTATAATTCCAAGAGTTCCTAATAAATTTATTACGAATGGAAAAACTGTACCAACAACTACTAAATTAAGTTGTTGAGAGAATAGTCCAGAATTTTTCCTAAAATAATTCAATAAATGCATGATTGCTAACGCATATATAAAATATGAATACAACTCATGTATTATGAAAAATGGACCAAATGAACAGTTTTCAAGATTTATGTTATATTCTTTAAAGAATAAATGATGAGCATCATTTGTCCATAGTGCAAATAAAGATATTATAGGAACAATAAAAAGTAATAAATATTTAGCTTTAAATCTTATTTTTGTATTTGTAAAAATAAGTGCTGTAAAATATAATGATATCGGTAAAAATATAATACCAATATATGAAAAATAATCAAAATATATTGGGGCAATATTAAGTCGAGAACTAAATTGCATTTGCAAAAACATAAAAAAGAATGAAACCACTAATAATATTAAATTGACTGCAAAAATTTGTTGCAGTTGTGTTTTCGAAATTTTTTTAAGTAAATAAATTAAAAATGCAACTAAAATTGCTAAAAATACTGCTACTGTAAAAGAATAGAATAATGCATTCATTCTATATTTCCTCCCATTTATCCTATGTATCAAAATAATTTACTATATATTATTATCTCTTTAATTTGAAAATAAGTCAATAAAATTAAACAAAAAAGCCATACTTTTATAAGTATGGCTAAGTAAATTAACATGGTATGCTAATAGTAAATTTTGTTCCTTTATCCAATTCGGATTGTAATGTCATATTACCATGGAAATGAGCTTTAATTGTTGAATAAGACATAAATAAACCAAGTCCAGTTCCATCTTTTCCTTTTGTGGTAATCATTTCTTTAAATAATTTTTCTCTAATTTCTAATGGTATTCCTGGTCCATAATCTGTAATGGAAATTACGATATTGTTATTTTCAAGGTCGGCAGTTAAGTCTATTTTTTGGTTAGGTTTACCATTATAAGCTTCAATAGCATTTGAAATAATATTGTTGATTACTTGAACTAAGCTATTTATATTACCTTTTATAAGTTTAGTGTTATTAACATTGTTTTCTATATTTAAAGTTATTAATGCGTTTTTAATTTCGTGTTTCATTAAAATATCAATATGTTTAAATAATTCTTCAACAGAAAAATCGATAGAATTTTCTTCTGAAAGAGTAACAGCTTGTCCTTTTACTGCGGTAATTACATCTGACATATAAGATACATGAGTTTTTAATTTGTCTATCCAATTTTTCATATCTGTTGCAATATCATGCATATCTTGATTATTAACAGTTGGGTCTTCAATAGATGTATCAAATTCTTCTATTAAATCATTTAAACCTTCTAAACCACCTGATATAGAGAATATAGGTGTTTTTAAGTTGTGAGCAATACCACCAATCATTTGACCAAGAGAAGCTAAACGCTCTTTTTCAATAAGCATTGTTTGATTATTTTGAATTATTTGCATATCTTTTTTATGTTGTGTTATATCACTTACAAATATTAAAGTTCCTATATATTGTTTATCTTTATATATCGGAGAAATTGTGGTCATAAAATATTTATCTTTGTATATTTGCTCAAATTCCACTTTATTACCAGATTTACATTTTCCAAGTGCTTTTAGCAAAGAGTTTTTTGAATTAAAAATTTTAATAAAATTCTTTAATTCAAAGATATGTTTATTTTTTATATTATTTTTAGATAAATCGAAAAAGTTTAAAAATGCAGTATTATTATTTATTATGATATTATTTTCATCTAATACAAGGTATCCATCAGATATAGTATTTACAATTAATTCTAACGCAATAGGAGTGAGATTTAAAAAATCGTACTTAAATATTGATATTGCATAAAGCAATAATGCTACTGAAAAAGAAATAGGTGTAATATATATTGACATTGTGATAACTTTAAAAGTACCTAAAAAGTTTAGTAATACAGGTATTGCAGTTCCCATAAAAAATAGAATTGACTGTTTTGAAAAAATACCAGAAGTTTTTATAGAGTGTATTATTAAATTTGCAAGTCCTAATACTAATATTGTATAAGTATAAGCTGAATGTATGTAAAAATAAGCTCCAAAAATAGTTTCATTTATGTCAATAGAATATTTAATATAAAACAAATGATGATATTTATTAGTCCATAAAACTAGTAAAGTTATTACTGGAACTATAAAATACATTAAGTGTTTTTTGCCAAACTGCATATTTGGATTTTTAAAAGCTAATGAGATAAAATAAATAAATATTGGTGCCAAACACGCAGAAATGTAAGTAATATTTTCAAATATAGCAGGATCTACATTATAATAAGTTGAAAATAAAACTTGAAGTATTAAATTAGTAAACCATAGTGAAAGCAAAATAAGAGTAACTAAGAAAATATTCTTCATTTGAGAATTTTTCCTATTACTTGAAATCCATGCTATCATCAAAAAAGAAAATATTAATGGTAATACTAAAAATATTAGTGTAGTAGAAGACATATTAACACTCCTCTATAATGGATATAATATAGCCTATATAATTACGGTTAATTTCAGGCCATTTAAAATTTAGTTTTTCAAGAAAATCTACTGTAAAATCTGATTTTAATTTTATTTTGCCTTCATAATCTAAATCTAAATTCTGATTAAAATCATTGATTAAATGATTTAAAATGTTTTTATTATTGCTATCGTTTAAAATTTCTTTTATCATTTTTTTGAAGTTTTCTGTCTTAACTATATTTATATTATAATCGTAACTATTCAAAATTTTCAATAGTTTATTTATATAAATATGATTATGATTATATAAATGATAAATACAATTAGCTTTACTTGGATGTGTAACAATTTTTATAATTGCATTTGCTACAAAATCAATTGGCGTAAATTCAACATATCCATTTTTTATATTTTCTGGTATTGTCTTTAATTTTAGAAAAGCACTTAATCTGTTTATGTAAGCATTTTCAGAAACATTTTCTTGAAATTTTCCATCAGAAAATCTTGGCATTAAATTTCCAACTCTTAAAATATAAGCTTCAAGACCATGTTCTATTTCATTTAAAATTAATTGTTCAGCTTCAAATTTACTTTTTACATAAACATTATCAAGATTTTGTCCAATGAAGAAATTGCTCTCATCAAAATTAACTTCTTCGTTAAAATTTTGATAACTTGCAGAACTATCTACAAAGGAATTTCCAGATACACTTAAAGTAGATATTTGGTAAAATTTCTTGTTATATTTTTTGCAAAAATATAATAAATGTTTAACGCCAAGTACATTTATTTTATAAAAGTCTTGATAAATTCCAAAGTGAGAAACCTTTGCAGCACTGTTTATTACTAAATCAATTGAATTTTCAAAATTAGATAAATCAATATCTACAATATCACCTTCGATTATTTTAATTCTATTATTTAATTCATTATTATATTTGTCTCCAAAATAATAGTTAAGTTTTTGAGAAAGCTTATTATCTGGTGAAATATTAGGTTCTCTTCTAATCAAACAATATATAATAGAATTTGTATTTTCTAATAAAGAACTTAGAATATGGATTCCTAAAAATCCAGTGCTTCCAGTTAAAAGTATATTTTTAGGCTCGAATTCTAAAATTTTAGAAGGCAATTCTAAATTGTTTTTCAAAATATTAGAAAAAGCATCTGTACTAAGTGAAATTTCTTCATTATTTTTCTCTTTTTTATCATTTTGAATTAATTTAATTAATCCAGAAATTGTAGGTGAATTAAATATATCAGAATATTTAATTTTATTACTAATATTAAGTAGTTCAATATTTAATCTCATTGCTAGAATAGAATCTCCACCAAGTTCAAAGAAATTATCGTTAATTCCAATTGGTTTTATATTTAAAATTTCCTCAAAAATTTTTACTAATTTAATTTCTAAATCAGTTTTGGGTGGTGTATATTTTTCACTAGTATTTTTTAAATCAGTTTTTGGTAATGGTAGAGCTTTCTTATCAATTTTTCCATTAGGAGTGTAAGGGAAGCAATCCAAAGCAGTAAAATATGTTGGTATCATGTAGCTTGGTAAAAATTCTAATAAATAGCTTCTTAAATTAGCTATATTTATTCGTTGTTCAGCTATAAAATATGCAGATAAAAATTCTCTTTCATTTATTGTTTGCTTAATAACTTTTGCTTTTTGTATAAAAGGAAAAGTTAAGATTCTGTTTTCTATTTCGTCTAATTCGATACGCAAACCACGAATTTTAATTTGATTATCTATTCTGCCAAGATAGCATAATTCTCCATTTGGTAAAAATTTGCACAAATCTCCTGTTTTATACATTAAAGAATTATCTATAAATGGATTTTTTATAAAGCTTGCGTTAGTAAGGTTTGGCTTGTTTAAATAACCATTTCCAACACCATCACCAGCAATATAAAGTTCACCAGCAACACCATTAGGTACAGGATTCAAATTATTATCAAGCACATAAAAGTAAGTGTTTGATAATGGAGTTCCAATAGTTATTTCTGTTTTTTCTGTTACATCTGTGAAACTTGAAAATACAGTAGTTTCAGATGGCCCATAACCATTATAAACTTTTTTTATTCCTAATTCTTTTAAACTTTTTACTAAGTATAAAGGTAATGGTTCACCAGCCAAAGTAACATATTTTAATTTTTTTAGAGCTGGCACATCATTAATATTATCAATAAATAATTGCATTCTTGATGGTGTCATTTGTATAGCTGTAACATTATTATTTTCAATCAAATTATTTAATTTTTCTGGAATTACTTGTTCATCTTTATTAGAAATAGCAACTTTAATACCTTTTTGAAGACATATTAGAGTTTCAAAAATAAATATATCAAAGCTAGAAGTAGTAACAGATGCCATACATTCATTGTTATGAGGATTTTTTAAAAATTCTACATAATTATTTAGATGATAAGTTAAATTAGTTAGAGATTTATGTTTTAAAACAACTCCTTTTGGTGCGCCAGTAGAACCAGATGTATAGATAATATAAGAATTATCATCAGGTAAATTAATATGTTCTAATCTAGAAATATCTTTTGATAGATTTTCTATATTATCTAAATTTATTAAGAGTTCATTTTCAAAATTCATTTTTTTGATTGTAAATTTATCTACTATTAGAAGTTTGCTATTGCTATTTGTAAGCATATAGTTAATTCTACTTTTTGGGAAAGTAGGGTCTATTGGAATATAGCAAGCACCACTTTTTAAAACAGCAAGTATTGCTACAATAAGTTCTAAACTTCTTTCAAGTATAATACCTACAATATCATTTCTTTGTATGTTTTTAGAGCGCAAGTAATGCGCAAGTATGTTAGATTTGTCGTTTAGTTCTTTAAATGTTAAAGAGCTGTTTTCAAAAGTAATAGCAATTTTTTCTGGTGTTTTTAAAGCTTGATCTTCTATTAATTCGGCAATTGTTTTTTCTTTTGGATATTGTAAATAAGTATTATTCAAACCATATAAAATTTTATTTTGCTCTAATTCGTCAAGAGCAGAAATATCAGCAATTGTACGATTTGGATTTTTTATAATTTCTTTTAAAATATTTATATAATGATTTAATATTTGCATAGCTGTTTCATCTTTAAATAAAGAAGTACTATATTCTAAATTTATAGTTTTTGTAGCTTCAATTATTTCAAGAGAAAGATTAAATTTTGAAGTTTTGCTTTTTGCAAATAAAATGTCATAGCTATTGTTTTTAATATTATCGTTATTAAAGAAGTCGAATTTATTTTGATATGTAAACATAACATCAAAAAAATTATTATTAAATTTTCTAGTTATTAATTCATAAGGATATGGTTCATTTGCCATAGTTTCCAAAACTAAGTTTTTTGTGTTTTGTATAAAATCAGTAAAAGAAGTAGAAGAATCTATTTCATTTTCTAATATCATATTGTTTACAAACATACCAATTAAATTTTGAATTCCATGTAATTCTCTGGCAGAAGTAGGACTTCCTACAATAATATTTTCTTGACCAGTGTATTTGTTAAGTAATACATAAAATGCACTAAGTAAAAGCATATATGTTGAAACATTATAAGTTTGACTAATGGTTTGAAGACTAGAAAATATTTTATCATCTAGTGATTTTGATATAGTATTTCCTTTAAAATCTTTTGTTTCATTAGGTGAACAATCATAAGGTAAATTAATTGCTGGAATTTCTTTACCCGTGAATTTATTTTCCCAGTAATTTTTCAAATTTTTAAATTTTTCTGTGTTCTTAAAATTATTTTCCCAAATAGCATAATCTAAATATTCGAATTCATTTGTGTCTAAGTTTGTATCATTTAATAATTTTATAAATTCATTAATTAAAATAGAAAGTGATGTACCATCAACTATAATATGATGAGTGTCAATTAAAATTAATGTGTCTTTTGATTTTGTATAATGTACTTCTGCTCTAAGTAATGGGGCAGAGGTTAAATCAAAAGGCTTAGCAAAATTGTCAACAAGTTTTTGAATATTGTTTTGTTTATCTTTTATAAATTCGATATTTATTTCACATTTTTCATTAATATGTTGCATTAAAGTATTATCTTTCCAAATGAAAGATGTTCTAAATGCTGAATGTCTGTTAATTAAAGTATTAAATATATCTATAATTTTATTTTTAGAAACTTTTTTATGTATAATGATTCCACCAGTTAAATTATATGTAGTAGAATTTTCATTTAATTTTTGAGCGTAGAAAATTCTTTCTTGTGCTGATGAAAGAGGATAAGCTTCTTGTTTTTTCTCTGTGTGAGTTAATTCATATATTTTATTATCCTTGCAATCATCAATAAATTTAGCTAATTTTTGTATATTTGCTAATTTGTAAAAATCTGCAATAGCAAGTTTAGTATTTAATTTATCACCTAAATTTAGGGATAAATTTATTATTTTTAAAGAATCTAAACCAATGCTGAAAAAATCATCTAAAATACCAAAATTAGAATTTTGTATGATATTGCTAACTTCTCTGTAAATTATTTTTTCAGTTGGAGTTTCTGGCTTTACAATGTTTTCAGAAATTGTTGTACTTTGTATAGCATTTAATGCTTTTCTATCAATTTTTCCGTTTGGTGTGGTAGGAAATTCGTCTAAAAATGAATAGCTAGAAGGTATCATATAATTTGGTAAATTTTTTTGTAGATAATTTTTTAAATCTGGTAAATTAATATTTTCATCTGAACATATAAAAGCGTGTAAATAACTATTTGTAGATGTTCCTTTCAAAATTACAACTGATTTTGTTTTGCTATTACGGTTAAATTTATTTATTTTATTTTCAATTTCTTCTAATTCAATACGAAGACCACGAAGCTTAACTTGATGGTCAATTCTTCCATTACAAGAAATAGTTCCATCGTTATTCCAAGAACCTAAGTCACCAGTTTTATATATTATTCCTTTTCCAAAAGGATTTGGTAAAAATTTTTCTTTTGTTAAAGCTTCATTAAATAAATATCCTTTTCCAACTCCATCACCGCCAATATATATTTCTCCAATATTATTTTTAGGAAGGAGATTTAAGTCTTTATCTAAGATATAAAAATAAGTATTGCCAATTGGTTTTCCAATTGTTACTTTTTCTAAATTAGTTACATCATTAACACTAGAAAAAATAGTAGTTTCAGAAGGACCATAGCCATTAATAATTGTAACATTTGGGGCAATTTCTTTTAATTTCAAAACTAAATCTTCTGGTAGTTGTTCACCTGCAAGTACAATATATTTTAATTTTGAAAAATTGTCTAAATTTTTTGCGTTATCTATGTGAAAGCGCATAACAGAAGGTGTAGTTTGAATAATATCAATTTTTTCAGTTTTTATTAATTGTTCTAAATTGTCTGTATATTTTTGCTCAAAATAATCAGTTAAATATAAATGAAGTCCACAAGTAAGTGATATTATGGTTTCAAAACTAAAAATATCAAAAGAAACAGTAGTTATTGAAATTATAGAGTATTTGTGACCCTGTTTTAAATATTTAATTTTGTCAATCATAGATGCTAAAAAGTTTGAATAATTTTTTTGCATAAGCATAACACCTTTTGGTTTTCCAGTAGAACCAGAGGTATAGATAATATATGCTAAATCATTAGGTTTAGATATGTTTTTTAAATTATTTTTATTCTCAAAATATAGATTATTATTAAGATCTATATTTATAATTTTTTTGCATTTAATATCCTTTGCTAACCCTTTGTGAGATAATAAAATTTCAGCTTGACTATCTTGTAACATGTAAGAAATTCTATCTTTTGGATATTCTGGATCTATTGGTAAATAAGCTCCACCAGCTTTTAATATCGCTAAAATTCCAATTATCATTTCAATAGAACGATTTACCATAATACCAACAATAACATTATTAGTAACACCATTTTCTCTTAAATAGTGTGCTAATGAATTAGATTTTTCATTTAGTTCTTTATAAGTTAAAAGACTTCCTTTAAAAGTGAGAGCAATATTGTTTGGCGTTTTTTTTGCTTGATTTTCAAAGTGTTTTATAATTGGTATATTTTTATTATATCTAATATTAGTTTTATTAAAGTTTAGAATTTCTTTTTCTTCTTGCTTAGTTAAAATTTTGATTTTAGAAATTTCGATATCGCTTGCATCAAATACTTGTGAGATTATATTTAAAAGTCTGCTGTGTAAAGTTTTAATTTCATCAGAGCTGTATTTAGATTTTTTGTAATCATAAGCAATATTCAAATTTCCAGTTTCATTTAGGTCATATAATTGTATTGTTAAATCATCAGCAGATGTTCCATTAAAAGCCCAACGAGATTCATATTTTAAGTTTTCCTGTATAAAAACAGAAGTTATCTGATATGAAAGAACAATATTATATAAGTTTGGAATAGTATTATCTTTTTCTCTAACAAAATCTAATATTTTTTGATAAGGATATTTCTGATGTCTTAGCATAGCAATAGAGCTTTTAGAAACATTTTCTAAAAACTGTCCAAAAGTTTTGTTGTTTTCAACATTGATTAATAGAGGTGTCATGTTTACAAACATACCATTTGTGTTTTTTTCATTAAAAGAAGATCTATTTAAAATAGGTGTTCCTATAACAAAATTATCAATGTTGTTAATTTTATTAATATAAATAGATAAAATTGCTGTAAAAAAATTAAATATAGAAATTTTATGAATTTTACAGAAATTATTAATTTGAGATACAAATTTTTTTGGAATTATAAATAAATCCCTATTACCTTCACAAGAGAAAGGATTGTTATAGGAATTTTTACTAGGAATTGTTGCTATATTTGGGATATTTGCAAATGTTTTTTCCCAATAAGCTTTATCTTTTTGATATCTGTTACTGTTTGTATATTCTTTTTCAGCTTCAAGATAATTTATATAAGAAGTTACATTTGTTTTATTGTCTTCATTTTTAGAAATAAGCATAGCATATTCATGTACAATCTTTTTACCAATTAATCCAAGAGTCCAACTATCAGAAATTAGATGATGAATATTAATTACAAATCCACCAGCATTATTTTCTAATTTAAAGACTTGAATTTTAAATAGTGGTTCTTTTGTTATTTTGAAAATTTGAGATGCAAGCTTGTTTTCTAAATCTGTAATTTCATTTTTATTTTTTAAATTTACAATTTCAATATCAATTGGAATATTTTGATCTATATATTGTTTTAATGTATTTTTATCTTTTTCAAAACGAATTTTAAAATTATCATTATTGTTTATAACATTGATGATAGCTTGTTTTAAAATATTAGCATTTAAAGTATCTGATATTAGTACTGTTCCACAAATATTATTTACATTTGTGCCAGAATAAAATTGTTCAGTGGCCCAAATTGAAAGTTGTGGATTACTTAAATCATATAATTTTTTTCCCATTTTTACATCCTCTAAAATTTAGAATTTTATACGCTTATTATATAATAATGTACTTAAAAATCAATCAATTTGAGATAAATTTAATATAAATGTTACAAATGTTTGAATATAAAGGGAAAAAGTGGAAAATATAAAATAAAAAGGAGTGAATATGTATTATGAAAATAGGGGAGAAAAGCGAGGAAGAGGTCTACTCGTTTTTCTAGCAATGCTTGTTATTATAGTTCTTTTGGTAGCTTTAAATTTAAGATTAGAAGGAATACAAAACTCAAATGAGCAGAATTATTCTACTGAAAAACTAAAAAATGAGGTAGAAGAAAAGCAAGAGCCAGAAGAGGGAAAAAAGGACTATGCATTTATAAAAGAAGCAACAAAATCGATTGTTGGAATATCTAAGATGAAACAAACTGGAATACTTAGTGATGATGAAAACGGTGGAATTGAATCAGGTAGTGGTGTTATAGTAACAGAAAACGGATATATTTTAACTAATCATCATGTAGCTGGAAACAAATATAGTAGTTGCTATGTTACTTTGGAAAGTGGGAAAGTATATGATGGAAATGTTGTATGGGCAGATAAAAATATTGATTTAGCGATAGTAAAAATTTCGATTGCAAAATCAGATTATATGCGTTTAGGTGATTCAGATAAAATTGATTTGGGAGAAGATGTATATGCAATTGGAAATCCAATAGGTTTTGAATTTCAAAGAACTGTAACAAAAGGAATAATAAGTGGACTAAATAGAACTATAAAAGTACAAGAAAATGATAAATCTGTATATATGGAAGATTTAATTCAAACAGATAGTACCATTAATAATGGAAATAGTGGTGGAGCCTTAATAAATTTATCTGGTGAATTGTTGGGAATAAATACAATTAAAATAACAGATGCACATGGAATAGGCTTTGCAGTTCCAGTAAATATTGTAAAACCTATAATTGAAAAATTATCTGAAACTGGAAAATTTGATGAACCATATTTAGGAATATATGGTTATGATAAAGAAGTAATACCATATCTTAATTCAAGTGTAGATTTGGAAAGTGGTATATATATAGATAGTATTGCATTAGATGGACCTGTATATAATTCTGGAATTATAGTTGGTGATATAATTACAAAAATAGATAATGTAGAAATAAATAAAATGAGTGAATTAAAAAAATATATTTATTCTAAAAATCCAGGAGATACCGTGAAATTAATAGTGCATAGAAAATTTAAAGATTTTGAAGTGGATATAAAATTAAATTATAATGTATAAAGAAATAAAAAAGTACACCTATTGCTAAGTGTACTTGGTGCGTCTGGAGGGATTCGAACCCCCGACCTTCCGGTTCGTAGCCGAACGCTCTATCCAGCTAAGCTACAAACGCATCACATAAAAACTATTATAAGACATTTAAGTAAAAAAGTCAATATTTAATATGGTTATAAGAAAAACAACTTAATACTTATTAGCAAGTATTAAGCTGTTTTTGATTTTTCTAATATCTCGTTAATTTTTTTATCAAGAATTGTGAATAATTTATAAATTCCATAAGCAGAGAAAGGAAGCATTATGTAGAAATATTGTATTACATAAATTGACTTGGTTTCCCAAATTATATGGAATATAAATCCACCTAAAAAAGTAAGTGGTAATAAAGTTTCTTTTAAACTACCTGTTTTAAACAGACTAAATAAGGCAAATCCAGCACTCATAAAAGTAATTATTTGGAATATATCCATAGATTGTTCTAAATTTTTTTGAATATCACCACAAATTACATCAGCTATAATAGGATTAGATACAATTCTTAAATTATATTCTGCGTCAAGAGTCATCATAGTGCTTGGAGTTGAACACCAAAATACTTGAAATGTAGGATTTAACCAAGTTGTTTGTAACTTACTAGTAAAGAAATTCCAAACATATCTAGGATTTTCAGTAAAGAAAATTAATCTATTTTTTAATAATTCGCTTGTAATTTTTGCAGATTCTTCTTTATTAAATCCACTTTGATTATATATTGTTTCTACATCTGCTGTATACCATCCAGGAGTAAGTGTTACAGGTTCTGCAATTCCCATATAAATATATGAAATCATAGGAACACCTTCACTAAGTGAATATCCAGTACCATTTTCTACATGTTTATATACATAAGTTTTAAAAGTAAATATACATAATAAAACTAATAAAGTTCCAGCAATAGCTTGTTTTTTATATGTTTGTAAGAAATATAAGAATAAAACAATAATAACGGCACAAGCAAAAATTTCATAATTACTTTTTAATAAATATGCTAAGGCAATTGACATGCCAGTTATAGCAAGATAATATATTTTGTTATTATCCAAAAATTTTAAAGTAAATAAAAAAGCAATAAGTCCAAACATTAAACCTGGAATATTTCCATATACATGAACACTAAATATAGCCCAATATATAGAGAAAAATGATATAAGTAATAGACAAATTTTTTGCACAGTTTCTTCTTTAAAAATTTCTTTACAAATTAAGTAAAGTAAAAATGTAGAAACAGTAGAATATATAACATTTAATATCTGTAATGTAAGAACACTATTTTCTCCCAAGAATCTAAAAATTGTCATAATATATAAAGAAAAACCTAGCTGATGAGGATTCCTATTTAAGTATTCTCCAGGACTTAAAATTGTAGATAAATCATTTTCAACTAGTTTCTCTCCACAATATATAACCATAGATTGATCTGATATTGGTTTAAAACCTATAAGGTTTACCCACCAAAGTCCAAGTATTAAAGTAAAAGCTAAGGCTATGGCAAGTAGAATATATTTATTTATTTTAGGTAAAATTCTATAAAAAAGATACAATACTCCCAAACTTATAACTGAAAAAGCAATATTAAGAAAAATATTATCAATTTTAAATTGACACTTTTCAGAAGCGAAATTTATTACAAGATCAAAATAAACTGTAATAAATATTGCTAGTAATCCAATGGTTGCAGTTATAATTCCAACAGTAAGCATAATGCCAGAGGCAGAAAATTTTTGGAATGTTTGAGTTTTTGATTGAACACTAAGTTTATTGTCAAGTTTTTTATCCAATTTTGTTCCTCCTTAAAACAATAGATATACTATATCACAGATTTATGGAGATTACAAATAAAAAATATTAAGATTATATGAATTTTAGTGACAAAAAATAAACTCAAATTGTTGAACTATGTCGAACGATTTGAGTTTATTAAAACGAATTTCATTTTTTATTTTTTGGTAAATGGTTTTCCATAAGGTTTACTGTAAGCATATTTCATGTTTACATAGAAATATGCACATGTACCAACAGCTGTTATGATTAAGATAAATAATACTGGGTGTTTAGTAACACCTGTTTTTGGCATATTGTTTGTAGATTGGTTGTCAACTTGGTTTTTAGAAGTACTTCCAGTTGTGCCATTTGATCCATTTTGATTATTATTACCTTGGTTGCTATTATTTCCTTGATTGTTATTATTACCACCTTGGTTATTGTTATTGTTACCTTGATTGTTATTATTACCGCCTTGGTTATTATTGTTGTTACCTTGATTGTTATTATTACCGCCTTGGTTATTATTGTTGCCACCTTGATTGTTATTATTACCGCCTTGGTTATTGTTGTTGCCACCTTGATTTCCACCAGATGTTCCAATTGTTAAAGCTTTTGTTATAACATTGATATCTTTTGAATCATCACCATTTGTAACGATAATATCTTTTAAATTGATAGAAGTTGTTGAAGCACTGTTGCCATTTACTTTAAATTTTATTTCAAAAACTACTTCATTATTTTTTCCCAAAGCATTTCTTGTAAGTGCCATTTTTCCATTTGCAGAATTATAAGAAATATCTTCTGCTGGTGTATCCCAGCCATTTTTTCCATTCATTTCAAGAATTGTTAAATCATTTTTATTATAGTCTAAAATTGCTTGAAGGGCTATAACACCTTTGTCAGAGTTAATGTTAGATATATACACATTTGCTATAAATTCTTCACCTTTTGCATAAGTTGCTTTTTCTGTTTGAATTTCCATATTACAATCAAGTGAAGTAGCATAAACTTTTCCAGTTAAAGCAATACAAATAATTGTTACTACAACAAATATTAATTTTAATAATTTTTTCATAAATTTTCATCTTCTCCTTCAAATTATATTTATAATTAATACATTCTTTTTTATTATAGCATAAATATGAAGTGATGTAAAGAAAAAAAGCGAAACTTGGGGTTTAATGGTTGTTGTAATGATGTATAAATTATTATGTGCTTGTCAAAAATATCTAAAAGCAACGCGTGTGCAATCAATAATAAGCGAAAATTATTGTAAAATCATGTCATATAAAATAGAAAAGTGGTGAAAAATATGAATAATAGTACCAAGTATAATGGAAAACTTAATGTCATAGGTAAAAAGATTAAATTTTATAGAGAAAAGGGGAATTTGTCTCAACAAGGTTTAGTAAATAAATTGCAATTAGTTGGAGTAGATATTCCTAAAAATTCTCTACAAAGAATAGAAAAAGGAAATAGAATTATAAAAGATTATGAACTTGCAGGATTTGCCAAAGTTTTTAAAATTTCTGCTGATACACTTTTAGAAGATTTTATGCAAGATTTATAATTTTGATATAAATGAACCCTAAAATGCTAAAAATTAGCAAAAAAGGGTTCATTTTTACATAAAAGTGTGTTAAAATAAATAAGTATTTTATAAAATGTTTATGGAGATGTAAAAATGTTAAATATTATTACCTTAACAGGACCTTCTGGTTCTGGAAAAAGTGAAATATTAAAAATAATGTCCGCAATTGATGATGATTATGTTATTTTACCTAAATATACTACTAGGGCAAGAAGAAAAGATGACGATAGTAGTATTATAAATGTTGACCAATTACCTGAAAATTGCGATTACAGATATAAACAATATGGCGAAGAATATGGCTTTTCTTCACAAGCTATTTATGATATCATTGCAAAAGGTAAAAAGCCAGTTATTATAGTAAATGATGAAGAAGTACTTAGAAAATTACATAGCAATTATGGTGAAAATGTTAAATCTTTTTTCGTGCATAGAGGAAAACCAAGTTTGACTAAGCTTATAGAAATATGTAATGGCAGAGGAGTAACAGATCCTAATGTAATAAATTCAAGATTTGAAGTTGCTAAAAATATATATAAAATGTATACAAATAACATAAGATTATTTGATAGTATAATTTTAAATATTGGTGATTTAGAAGAAACTCATAAAATTGTTCAACAAGTAGTTAATAATGTAAATTCATCACCTGAAAGACATAATATTTCTGGTGATAAGAAAATTTATGTATTATCAGGAAATTCTAGCTCTGGTAAAGATTTTTTGATTAGATCTGCTCGTAAGTTAAATTGTATAGTAGTTCCAAAACATACTTCGAGATTAAAAAATCCAAATGATGGTGAAGAAATGATTTGTGATGGTGATCCAAATTTCGATTTAGAAAATTGTGATTTAACTTATGAAAAGTTTAATGGAACAAAGTATGGAATTGAAAAGGATAGAATTCTAAGAAATTATGTTTTTGAAAATAGAAATCAAATTTTAACATGTAGTGATATTAGTACAATAAGAAAATTGAAGAATATTTTTGGTAAAGCAGTAGTTCCATTATATGTGCATTCAGACATAACACCAGAAGAGTATGCTAGAATGGAAAGTCAAGAAGGTAGCAATGGTCAATATATACAAGAAAGAATGAAATCATTTAGACAAGAATATTATGACTATATAAACAATATTGGTTTGTATGATAGATGTTTAGTATATGCAAATGACGAAAAGGAATTGTTACTTCAATTTGCAGGCGTTTTAGGTTATAGACCAAGCAAAAATATAAGAGAACAGAACAGAGGAGTGATATAATTGGAAAATATAGATATTGTAGATGAATTAGGTAATAAAACTGGTGAAGTTAAGAGTAGGGAAGAAGTGCATGAAAAAGGTTTGTTACATAAAACAGTACATATTTTTGTAATTAATAATAAAAAAGATATTTTAATGCAAAAAAGGAGTTTAGAAAAAAAGACAAATCCAAATAAATGGACAACATCTGCATCTGGTCATTTATCAGCAGGAGATGAGAGTAGAGAAGGTGCTGTTAGAGAACTATATGAAGAAATTGGTGTTAAAGCAAATGAAGAGGAACTTAAATATTTATTTACAATTTATGAGGAAGGAAAACATGAAAATCTAATAGATCGTGAAGTAGTAGATGTATATTTAATAAAAAGAGATATGGAATTAAATGAATTCAAATTGCAAAAAGAGGAAGTTTCAGATGTCCATTGGGTTCAGTTAGAAGAATTTAAAAAATTAATAAAAAATTGTGAAGCAAATGATATAGTTCCACATTACGAAATGTTTGAGAAAATTGCTGATATTGTTACAAACATATAAATATAAGATATATTTAAAGAGATATGCCAAAAGTATATCTCTTTTTGTTAATTTTTCTTGAAAACTTTATTCATTAAATTTTTTATAAATTTAATGAATGCATTTTCTTTCTTATATTCAATTAAAGCGGTTGTTGATTGGTAAATATTAGCATCTGTTGTGGTATTACCAACCATGGTTGTGCTATTTTGAAATAAATCTGCATAGTTATCATTATTGTTTATATCGTCTAATCCTAATTCGGAAATAATTTTTGCACGATTTTCTTCTGATGTGAAATAATTTATTTGAATTATTTTAATAAAAGCTTTTGTTTCTTCTAATAAATCTTGTTCATATAGTGGTTTGTTTATATCGATATTTACTGGATATTCAGTATCCATGTTGTTAGCAAAGAATTGTATAAAACTTTTTGGAATTTTTTCTAAATCATCTAAATTTAAATTATTTAATATAAAATTCATTTCAGAACATGCTTTTTCATAATTCATAGTAATCCCTCTATCTTTCGTAAGAATTATTGTTTTTATTTGTTTTCAAAGATTGTCCATTTTGTGCAGAATTATCATGAGATTTTGTTAAAGTTTTTGTTTTGCTTTTTATCCAATCTATTGCTTTTCTAAAAATGTTTTTATCTTGTGGAGCACTTACAAGCTCGAATTCTTGACCAGAGAAGGCTTGTCCAATTTGTTCAGCTCTTATCGATGCGTGTATATCAATGTTATGTTGCTTAAATAATTCATGTTTAATAGTGTTATTAATTAAAAAGTTCAAGACTTCTACATTTGAAACATTATGGGCAAGAGTTGTTCTGGCTTTACTATTGCCTTGATTTGTAAACATATTAGTTTTACCAGTAGCAATAAATTCTTTTATTGCAGCTTTGGCTTGTTCTGGTGAATATGCCATCATAGTTTCTGTTATAGCATTTGCTAAATGTTGTTCTCTTAATGATTGTCGTACAGTTATAGGATCTGTTTTATTTGTAAATTTTTGAACATAATCATTTACCAAATAGTCTAGAAATTCTTCTTTACTTACATTTTTCTCTAAGTTTTCACGAGCAAAACCATCTCTAGTAAAACCATGAGAATTACCAGTAGTTATATATGAATACATAGCATTTTGAATTCTATTTAATGCTTTATTTGGATCTTCTAATCTAGAATATTTTACATAAGTTTCACGCAAAGCATTTGAATATGTTTCTTTTTTTATATCTCTATTTGGTGCTTGTTGAGGTTTATAGTTCCTAAAATCAGAATTTGCAAGCTCTGCTGGACTTAAATAATCATATTGATATTGAACTTCATCATAATCAAGAAAATGATTATTAGTAAATTGATAGTTATTTCCAAATTGATGTAAACCTTTTCCATTTTTAATATTTGGTGCATCCCAAGTTAAATCTATTGGAATGTTTTTACCATTTATTTTTAATACATTCCAAGCATGTTTTTCTTTACCACCACGGGAATTAAAAGCATCACCACGAACATAGTCACATTCAATTCCTTGTCTATCCATCATTTCTTTAAATAGTAAAGAATATCCAGCACAAATACCTTCTCTGGAAAGTAAAATACTTAAATTAGAAGCTTGTTGATTTGAGTAATTTGCTCTATTCAAATCATAACCAATGTTATTTCCCAATACTTCATATATGTATCGTGCTTTTGCTAGTTCAGACCAATTAGGATTTATATTAGATTCTATTTCACGCATAGTTGACATTATTTGTTTTAATTGACATAATGGATATGTTGTTCTTGCTCTATAATGATCTTTGGTAGCATATTTTTGCTTTTCATATAAACCACCAATAACTCGTATTTCTGCATTATCGGGAATACGAGATAAATCCATCATTTCCAATTCTTTTGTGTTTTTAACTACAATTACATTATTATAATTCATCGTAACTATCCTCTATTATAATTTCTAAATTTGTATTTTCAAGAATACTTTTAAATTGCTCTAAATCTTGTTTGCCTATTGATAGATATTTTAAATTTTTGAATTTTAAGATATCTTCTATTGAAAAGTTATCTATACCTATAATGCTCAGAAATTCTAAGTTTTCTAACGAAGGTAATGTAGCTAATTGTTTTTGAGTCATAAAACAAAAATATAATTTTTTTAAATTGTTTAGATTGGAAATAGTAGAAAAGTCTTCAATTTCGCAATTACTAATATTTAAAGTTTCTATATTTTCAAGACCGTTAAAATCAATTATTTCGCAATTTTCAAAACTAATATTTTTTGCATTAGAGTTACTAATTATTTCAATAACATTTGGTGTAATTCCTAAATTATCAAAGCGAATTTTTTCCAAATTTTTAAAAAGAGTTATCTCTTCAAAAAGCACTAAATTTAATTCACCAGAAAATGTTTTTGAAGTTAAGAATATTTCTGTAATTAGGTTTAAATCTTCTAAGGTAAAATTTTCTTTTCCTAGTTTAAACTGTATGTATTTTTCTAATTCTCTATTTTTAATTAGCTTATTGTCTAGCTCTTCGTAATTTAATTCAAAGTTTTCCATTTTATACTCCTTATAATATAATAATTATATTTTTATATTATAAATAAAGCAATAGTAAAATATAATTGTTTAATATATTTTATCAAAATGTAATAGAAATGAATTAGATTTTAATACTACGGAAATAATTTAATAACAGAGGTAGATATAAAAAATTGCCTATATTTTGATGTATACAAGGTTTTAAAATTGTAGAAGATAGACTCAAAATGTAAAATTATAGAAGATAGACTTAAAAATTGTTTACAAATGTTGAAAAAAGTGTTATACTCTTTAAGAATATTGCAAAAAAAATTAAGAAAAGGAAGGTATTTATGAAAAGACAAAAAAAATTTTTACTATCAATTTTATTAATTGTAATGATTAGTATAGGCTTATTTGCAGTTAATGCTTACGCTACAAAAAATTATACTAATACAGTATTTAAAACAGAAGATAACACACCTTATGCAGAAGTTATACAATATAAGGAATTAGCGAATGTTGATAATGAAGCTAAAAATCCAACTTTTGATGTTATATTAGAAACATCAAAAGAAGTATTAAATCCAGGAGATGATTTCGTAGTAACTGTCAATATTGCAAACATTAAGAATGTTGAAAAAGGCTTAATAGTAATGGCAGGAAAAATGGAATATGATGCAAAACTATTCAAATTAGTAAGTGTTACTGGCGAAAATAAATGGAATTTTGATGTTAATTCACTTAATGAAGAAAACTTAAAATTTGTAACAGAAAATGGACAATATATAACATCAGATAGTGTTGCTTTAAAAATAAATATGAAAGTTCTAGAAAGTGTAGATGCAACAAAGGCAATAGATACAGTCTTTAAATTAAAAGAATTAGAAGCAAGTAATGCAGAATATATTGTGTTAGCAAAAGATGCAGAAGTGGCATTACATATAGGAAAAGAAGATGAATCATTAGCAAAAGCAACAATTGGATATGATATATCAACAAGAACAAATAAAGATGTAACAGCAACAATAAGCTTTGACAAATCTGGAATTAAAATAGTAGATGAACAAGGCAAAGAAATTGTAAATGGAAATAAATATGTATTTAAAAGAAATGGAGAATATACATTTAGATATTTAGATACAGATGGAAAAATAAGAACAAAAGTTGCAAAAGTAACTTGGATAGATAAAGAAGCTCCAAAAGGAAAAATTACATATAGTACAACTGAATCTACAACAAAAAGCGTAACAGCAACAATAAGCTTCAATGAAGAAGGAGTTGTAGTAGAGGGTGGAAACACACATGTTTTTGAAAAAAACGGAAGTTATACATTCAATTATGTAGATGATTTAGGAAATAAAGGGTCTGCAACAGCAACAGTTACATGGATAGAAGAAGTAGTTGATCCATTTAAAATTTCATCAGATATATATAAAATTTCTGATACTATGATTTCTCATGTATTGCCAAATTCAAATGTAACAGAATTTAACAAACATATAACAGCTAATAGAACAACACATGTTGTAAATAAAGCTGGAAAAGAACAAACTGGAAATGATTTAGTAGCAACAGGAATGAAATTAACAGTTGAAAAAGAAAATAGAGAATACACAATTGTAGTATTAGGAGATATAAATGAAGATGCTAAAATGGATGTAAAAGATCTTGCAAAATTAAAATTACATCTAATAGAAAAAGAAACATTAACAGGAATTAATTTATTAGCAGCAAATGTTAATAAAGACGAAGAAACTAATATAAATGATTTAGCTTTAATGAAATTAGTATTAATTGGTTTAAGAGATTTAAAATAATTATTAGAATAGATTAATTAAAAATAAATAAATTAAATGCACTATAAAAGTTAGATTAAATTCTAATTTTTATGGTGTATTTTTAATTTTATTGTGAAGCTGTGGCACTAAAATATTTTCATATTATAATGATGTTATGTTCAACTGAAACTTTGAAAGTAAAGAATGAAAAAAATTTAAAGATAATAAATATAATGTCTTCTGCTGCTTTGAAAGGAAACCAACAAGAAGCTTTGTATTGTGCAACCAAATGGGGAGAAAGAGGTTATACAGAAAGTTTAAAAGTGGCATATAAAGGAACATCAGTTAAGGTTATAGGTGTTTATCCAGGTGGAATGAATACAGAATTTTGGAATGATAGTAGGGATTACGTATCAGAGGAAAAATCTAATTCTTTTATGAATCCAAAAGATGTAGCTATGGTGATTATAGATAATATTACTAGCTATAATACTTTAACTGTTGCAGATATAATAATTGAAAGGAATTAATTGTAATAGTTTAAAAGACTTGAAATATTTGCTTATTTCAAGTCTTTTATTTATTGTTTTGAACTATTTCTAAACCACACATAGTACTTGTATCATGAAAAATAATTTCTTGATTATGTTTTAAAGTTATAGTAACTATGGTTGATATACTTTCAAAAATATCTTTTATCATTTTTCCTTGAACTGGTGCACTTAGTTTTAAACCTTTGTTGAATGTTGATTCAATATTTAAAATGTAATTTCCTTTTTTTAATACTATATTTAAAGAATTGTTTTTGATATCACATTGTACTATTTTAGCATTGTTATAAGTTGTGAATTTAAGTTCTTTGTCATTTATTAATAAAACACATATAAGACCTTTAAAATGAAATAATTGAAAAGGTATATCGGCTATTGAAAACATAAAACTAGCATTTGATTTTTGAAAGTGATTGCATTGGCACCAAATGTACGATTTTGGAAATGAGCATCCCCAATCTTTTTCAATATAACCATTATCATTATTGAATTGAATAATTTCATTGTTTATATTAATACATCCATTTATTGTGTTTTTCATACTAATAATAGCATGATTGCATTCCATAAATGGGATATATGAAAAAGGTCCCATTATGTTTGGTGCAAAAATATTAGTGTTAATCTTTTTATTATTAGAGTATTTTAGATTACCAGAAATTTTAAGATTTTGATTTTTATCTATTATGTTTATATTAATATTTTCTTTTGAGAAAGTATTGTTACCAATTTGAATATAAAAAGGGCTATGATTAAATTTAAAATCTTTTATATCATAGTCTACAAAATAAGACATGTTATTTGTAATAATTTGTATAAAGGCTTTGGTTTCACTATTATCAATATTAATTCCAGGAATAAAAGCAATTCCATTTTGAAAATTTGTGTTTTTGAAATACCAACCTTCAAAGTAATTTTTCTTTTTAAGATATTTTTCTCCTTGAAATAATTCAGCATTTTTTATTAATAATAATTTATTCATATTGTATATAATTTCCAGAATATATAATCTTATTCAAGAATAGTTATTGCTGTCTAACAGTATTTATTGATAAAAAGCAAAAATCGCTAAAACCTCACAGCTTCAACGATTACCTAATTGGTCGAGGTGAACCTCGCTAAAATCTGCAAAGTATTAGTAATACTAAATATTCTTACATATAGTCTAGGAGAAAATCTAGGAAAAATTATAATGGCAAATAATTATATATAATCATAAATATAAATTGTAATTTTTCGCACTAATTGATTAGTGTATCTTCTATCTTTTTTATATTGCTAATAGTTTGTTCGTGATGACCATAGTATATTTTTGATATATTATGGCTTAATATTTTATTCCAACTATTATTTATCTTTTCATCATTAAATGTTATTGCAGATTTTAAATCGTATAAATCTCCTACAAAAGCACTACCATTATCTAAAATTAGAGAAATACTATCTTCACTATGTCCTGGTGTATATATTATTTCTCCATCTATCCCTAAATCATTTAAAAACTCTCTACTTTGATCACACGATATAATTACAGGCTCTGTATTTATAGGCTTAAACTGAATATTTTTATCTTTTTGCAAAATTGTATCTGAACTATTAATATAATCTTTTTGAACATCTACTAATAATAGTTTTGTTCCCATATCAATTATATCTTGTGCTATTCCTATGTGGTCTGGGTGGTAATGTGTTATTAAAAGATAATCAATTTTTTCGATATCCAATTCTTTCATTTTTCTATAAAAGGCTTGTAGTGTTCCTGCCCAGTCTGTATCTACTAATATACTACCATTTTTACCTTTTATATAATAACAATTTGTATTTCCATATTTTAATAGTTGTATCATTTCCGTTCCTTTCAAATTGTAATTTACAAATCACATATCATTATATATTCTTGTTCATTTTCATCAACAATTCTAAAACCCACATTTTTATACATCTTTACAGCATAATTATCTTTTTGAACTGCTAATGATGTCTTTTTATAACCTTTATTTTTTAAAAGTTTTAACATAGTTTTCATTAATTCTGTTCCAATGCCTTTGCCTCTATATTCTTCATATAATGAAATTGCAAAAGATGGAGTATTATCATCAATATGCCCATAATCATTCATTATTCTAGTCCAACAAGCACCAACAATTTTATTATTATGTTCTGCTACAAAGCAATTATCATCTTTATAATTGCCAAAGTCTTTTACATATACTTGTAACTTTTCATTATTGATTATTTCTCTTGGTGGCTTTTCCGTTCCTTTTGGAATAAATATTGCCTCATATAAAAAATTATCAAGTATCTTGTATTCATTTTCTTTGAGCTCTCTTATATATAGATTATCCATAATCGTACTCCTAAATTGTAATTTTGTGTTTACCTTTTAATAATAGAGTACATTTTCATATCTAGTATTTTATTATTTTTAACTGCATTATTTCTTAATGTACCTTCAAATTCAAAACCTGCTTTTTCTAAAACTTTACAAGAAGCTACATTGTAAGCAAATGGCTCTGCAAATATTCTAATTATATCAGTTTCATTAAATATATAATTACATACTTCTGTTATAACTTTTGTCATAATACCATTTCCCCAATATTCTTCTGCTATATAGTATCCGATTTCTGCTGTTTGGTAATGAATATTATCTTTTCTGAATACACCAACACTTCCAATCACTTTATTATCTACTAATATCGCCCAAGAATATTGACTATCTTTAGGAGCATTTAAAGTTTGTGTGATAAATTCTTGTGCATTTTCTATTGTATATGGATATGGTATTCCATCTCGTAAATTATCTAAAATTTTTTCATTATTTATTGCATTTTTTAATTGTTCTGCATCTTCTATTTTCCATTTTCTAATTGATATATCCATATTTTCGTTCTCCTTAAAAACTTGTAATTTTATAGTTAGCTATTATTTTTTCATTATTGTATTCAAACTATTTATAAATTCTTTTCTTCTCACAATGGTTGCAATTATAACAAACAAAGAATATATTAAATTCCCTATAAATGGTTGTGTATTAAATTCTGTTGTCAAAGAAGCACTAATGCAAAAGAATATAATAGCCAATGCTAATATTATCCAGTTTGAATTTTTTATCCTATTTATATACAAATAACCTAATGGTATATATATAATACCTACTAATAATTTTACAATATAATCTGGAATATTGGGTACACCAAATATCATATTGAGTCCACTACCATTAAATATCAATGACAACAATACAATAATTCCTCCAAATATATAAAATCCTCCTATAAATGTTATAACTTTTGATTCTTTCATATTTTCTTTCTCCAATCTAAACAAAAAATTACTATTTGTCTAACAATTACATAGTATCATATATTCAATTATTTATCAATTTTTATAGCATATTTTATGTGTGCATATTATAAAATTGTGTGTGCACGAAATTTTTTGACCGAAATTTGTAACAGTATATTTCAATATAGTTTCAAAGATTATTTTGTGTGCAAATCGTGTGTGCATATTGTGTGCAGAAGTGAAAAAACAACGAATATTTTTGAATAATTTTGAAAATAGGTTGAATAACGAAAAATGATAAAATGCAGTAATATCAATGTTTACAAATACTTTTAGATAAAAATAAAAACCACTGAAATTGGTTAAATTTCAATGGTTTTGGTGCAGATGGCCGGAATCGAACCGGCACGGTTTATTCAACCGCAGGATTTTAAGTCCTGTGCGTCTGCCAGTTCCGCCACATCTGCATTTACTGGCATGTCAGTTCTTCAACTGACATAAGCTATTATACAATTTATATTTTTATTTGTCAACTACTTTTTTATTTTTTTACAAAAAAAATAAGCTAAGCATACTATTTGGTATAAATACTTAACTTATTTTTCAAAAATTCGATTTTTATTTCTCTACCTTCTCAAAGTCGAAATGAAAATAATGATTACCTATTTGTAAGATATCGATATTCTCTCTAATCTCTTTTTGGTAACCCTCAACTCCATTGGGTTCGAAAAAATATAAAGCTCCTTCCTCAAATTTTTGTCTTGTAGGATCCCATCCTAAACATGCTTGTTCGACGGCTTCCATACAATTCGGATACGCTGCCAAATCTTCATCTGTAACATCATCAATCGGTGCAAATTGCGATCCTTGTGTCACAACACTATAAATACTGTCATTTTCAAAGAATGGATCATCTGAATAATACCGATTCAATATGACACATGCCACAGCAACCTGACCTTCAAAACATTCACCACGTGATTCTGCATATACTACTTTTGCTATGTACACCTTTTCCTCATAAGTAAGATTATAATAATACACAGCACCAGGTTCATAAGGTGAAATGCAAGCTACAATTTGCTCTACTTCTTCAATGATTTCCTCCTCTGTAATTTGCTCACTTGTCTCTTCCTCATACACCTTCTCGATTTCCTTTCTTGATATCATATCATCGATTTGGATCTCGATTGATGCACTTGAAACTGGTATAGTTGGAACATATAACGCAATCTTCTCAACTTTTGGCTCATTTGGTGCAATAAGCGATTTTATCCTGCACAATAATAAAATGATAGTACCAATTGCCCCTATTAACATAGTACAAGCAATTATTCTGGCACACCATAATTTTATTATACGTCTTCTACGCCGTCTTGCTTTCCTTTGCTTGAACGTCAAGTTTCTTCTCCTCAGCACCCGATGTACTTTGTACTTTTCTGTCATAAAAACTCTCCTTTTTTCAAATTGCATATATAATCTATGCAATGTATTTTTTTATAAGAACAAAAATCCTAATTTTATTATACCATATTATTATAAATAAAGCAATTTTTGCAAGTGCCTCTAAGTTTACAAAACATATTACAATCTCTATTAATTGACTTTTTTTTCATAAATGATATAATTGAAAATATCTTATTTTTAAGGAGATTATTTAATATGAATAAATTTTTTAAATATTTATTATGTATATTTTTTAGTATTTTAGCTATAAATTTTATAGTTAGTATTATTGGATTTTTTAAATATAACCATTCTTATCTTGCACAAGCACAAATAAATGCAAACCCTACTGCTGAATCGGTTGTTTCTGTTGGAAAACAATTAGAAACTAATTTAGAAACTCAAATAACTGATTTAAAAAGCAAAAATGGTAACGAATATCCTGCACTTGGCATTTTATATTACAAAGCTATATCACACTATTCAAGCGTTTCAATAATTCAGAATTTTCTTTTTTCATTAATTGCTGGATTTGCACTTGGTAATATTATATTTTTCATTTTTATATCTGAATTTAAAACTGTTAAACTTGCAATTTCTCTATTCTTAGGATTAATTGTGGTTTGTATATTATTAATGTTATCAGATGTATATACAGCTATTGCTAATAGTGAAGAAATTAAATTTGGTCTTTCTGAATTTTTCTGGAATATGGAACTTAGTGGCATTGTATATCTTATTGTTTGTATGATACTTTCTGTAATACAAAAAGTATATAAAACTTATCATGAAATTAGATATTCTTAAATAAAAGAAAAAAAAGAGCATTTTTACAAATGCTCTTTTTTAATAACATATTTTAAATCTATATTATTCTGCTGATTCTGTTTCTGGAGCTTCATAAGCTTCTAAAATAGCTTTTTGAATTTTTTCTCTAGTATCAGCGTTGATTGGATGAGCTATATCTTTGAATTCTCCGTTTGGAGTTTTTCTACTTGGCATAGCTATGAATAATCCATTTTGGCTTTCGATAACTTTAATATCGTGAATTACGAATTCGTCATCGAATGTTACAGAAGCAACAGCTTTCATTCTGTTTTCTGAATTTACTTTTCTTAAACGTACATCTGTTATTTGCATTGTATTAAGCACCTCTTTCTTATCGTATTTTTATACATATATTTTTTATTATGTACATATAATATATTCGCCAAAAATATTTTTTTTCCTTCTATTTTTTACAATATTTTTAAAAATTTTCTAAAAATTTTTTTGCATATATTTTTTCTATAATAATATAATGTATTATTATAACTTTTTTATGTTTTTTGGTTGAAAAACCAGTTGGAAAAGTATATAATATCAAAGAAATATTACAGCTTGGAGGCAAAAATTGGATATTACATTAAACGATTTAAAAAAATATAAACATATTCACCTAATTGGTATTGGTGGAATTAGTATGAGTGCAATTGCCGAAACATTACTAAATTGGGGGTTTACTGTTACTGGTTCTGATGCCACTTCCAGTGAAATTACTGATAGATTAATTTCTCATGGTGCAGAAATCACAATTGGTCATGATTTCAAAAATTCTAAAAAAGCAGATTTAATTGTTTACTCTGCCGCTATAAAAGATGATGATCCAGAAATAATTTTAGCTAACGAAAACAATATACAATTAGTTGGTCGTGGAGAATTTGTCGGTTGGCTTACAAAACTTTATAAACAAACTATTTGTATATCAGGAACTCATGGAAAAACAACTACAACTTCTATGATTTCTGTATGTTTTGTAGAAGCTGAAAAAGATCCTACTATTCAAGTTGGTGCTATTTTAAAAAATATTAACGGCAATTATCGTGTTGGAAATAGTGATTATTTTATACTAGAATCTTGTGAATATAAAGCAAATTTTTTAAAATTTGTTCCTAATACAGAAGTAATATTAAACATTGATAATGATCATTTAGATTTTTACAAAAGTTTTGACAATATTTTAAAGGCATTTAAAGAATTTGCTTCAATTCCTTCTGAAAGTGAATTAGTAGTTACAAATGCTGATGATAAAAATTGTTTAAGTCTACAAAAAGTCACTCGTGGTCAATTTGTAACTTTTGGAATAGAAAATAAAAATGCAAATTATATTGCAAAAAATATTATTTTTGATAATAATGGTTTTCCTACTTTTGATATATATAAAAATAAAGAATTTTTTGAAACAATTTCTTTGTCAGTCGCTGGAAAACATAATATCTTAAATGCTCTTGCTTGTACTGCTGTATGCGATTTTTATAATGTTGATACAAAAACAATTGCACATGCATTAAAAAATTTTACTGGTGCAGAACGCCGTTTAGAATATAAGGGTTCGTATAATGATTTTTCTGTATTTGATGATTATGGTCATCACCCTACTGAAATCTTAGCAACTGCAAATGCAATTAAAAATAAAAAATACAATAAATCATGGGTAATCTTTCAACCACATACATATAGTAGAACAAAAACACATTTAGATGCTTTTGCAAAAGTTTTAGAAAACTTTGATAATATCATTCTTGTAGATATATATGCAGCTCGTGAACAAAACACTATAAATATCTCTTCAAAAGACTTAGTTAATAAAATAATTGCAAATGGAAAACAAGCACTTTATATGCCAAATTTTGAAGATGTTGCACAATATATTAGAAAAAATGCACAGCCTAATGATTTAGTCTTAACACTTGGTGCAGGAACAATAACAAACTTAGCTTCTCAAATTGTAAAAACACCAATAACAAATGCAAATTAAAATTAAATCCTATTTATGAATTAATTCACAAATAGGATTTTTTATTTCTATTCTAATATTTCTTTTATCATAATATCTCCAAAAATAGCATAACCTTTTTTGGGTTCACTTACTAAAACATTGGTAACTGCACCGAATAAATTTACCATTTTGAATAATTGGAGAACCAGAAAGTCCTCTTACTATTCCACCAGTCTTTTTTAATAGTTCTTCATCATCCACTTCAATTAACATACTTTTGTTATTAAAATCATTATCATAATAAATTTCTTCAATTTTAATTTTATAACTTTTTGTAATCCCATCTTCCAAAGTACATAACATTTCTGCTTCTCCTCTTTGTATTTCATTTCTTAATGCAACTTTTACACTTTGTCTACTTCCCATATTAAGCAAAGACATATTATTTATTTTTCCATAAATTCCAAAATCTGTATTTTTTGTTACTTCTCCAATTGTTGGTTGCCTACCTATTGCACCTTTTATTTCTCCTGCTTTGCCATGCTCAGATTTTGTTATAGAAACAATTTTAGAGGTTACTACTTCTCCAAAATCGATATTTATTAATTTTCCAGTATCATTATCTGTAATTCCATGTCCTAACGCCGCAAATTTTTGAGACTTTGGTTCATAGAAACTAGCAGTTCCAACTCCTGTTGCTGCATCCTTCACCCATAAACCTAGTTTATATTCATTATTTTTAGTTCTGACGGGTTTTATATTAGCAGTAAGTATAGTTCCATCCCTTAATAAAGTTAAATCCAAATTTCTGCCTTTTGATTTATTTACTTCTGTTTTTAAATTTTCAATAGAAGATATTTCTGTTTCATTTACTTTTATAATTGTATCACCTTCTTTTATATCTAATTTGTCAAAGGGTTTCACTAATGAATGACTTTCATCTTCTATTTCGGACATGCCAACAATTAAAATTCCATTTGTATATAATTTTAGTCCAATAACTTTGCCTAATGGCATAATTTCATAATCTTCTAAAATGGTAGCATCTATGTTTTTGATAGGAGCTAAACCAAAAAGACTTACTTCTATATTAGTTTTGTTCACATTTTCGTTTGAAACTTTACTAATTTCTGTGGTTTCAATTCCCAAAAGAGTTTTTATATTCAATTCTTCGCCAGATAATAATATAACTTCATTCGGAATATTTGAAATACATACAAAATATGAATAAAGTATAAATAAAAAGAAAATGGCTATATAATCTCTTATTTTTTTCATAAGATTATTATTGCCATTTTTCTATATTTTACTCATAAACTATTCTTGCATTTAACTTTTTAGCTGTTACACTATCATTTGTGTCTATTTTCATAACTTCAATTGTATTTAAGTTTACATTAGTATTTAAGTGAATTGGAACAACCATTGTTTGTGGTTTTTCTTGATCTAAATTAAATACAACTGGATAATCTATTGTCTGTCCATTTACAATTAATCTCAAATTAACAGTAGATGTTGCACTATCACTACCTTTTAAACTGCCAAGTGTCACTTCAATTTCTCTAATTTCAGATATTGGTCGTTTAGAATTTACACCACTTACAATTGTTGCTCTTGAACCATTTCCTGGTAAAGATATATCTTCTCCATTTACTGCTGCTGAATTGTATATAACTTCATATCCATTTGAATCAGTAATTGCATTTGTTTTATATAAATTTTGTCTTTCTTTTCCTACTGCAATATAATATGCTTTTTGCTTAACTGGACTTAATAATGAAATTTGTACATCATCACTATATCCTCGTGCTGGATTTCCATCTGTATCATATACATCTTTTTCATAATTACTTGCAATAGCACATCTATAACATCCTACATTTCTGTGGTCATATAAATATCTCTTTGATACTTTATCAAAAATTTTATCATATTTTACTTCTTTTGATTTAAAAGAAATAAATTTCTTTTCATTTCCTGCATCATCTATATCAAGCAATTTATCACAATCAATTCTATGATATTCATCTGTTATCTCTGCTGAATTGTATTGTTCTTGGTATGTGTAATACATTTCAGATGGAATAACTGAAATCTCATTATTTGTGCTTGAAGCAATTGCGTAATTATTATAGTTTTTCATTCCACAATTTAACCCTTGCATAAATGAAACTATTGAAACTCTTGTAAGAATTTGTTCCCATTGGTTATCTGCTATAACTGGCATTTGAACATTTCTTACTCTTAACATTTGATTATAATTAGAAATTGCTAAGTTTAAGTTATATTGAATATTATTTCTTACTACATCTAATTTATGTGTATAAAATGGAGAGTCTTCTAGTTCTGGATTTGCAGATGTATCAAAAATTATAGTCCTATCTTCGTATTCCAAATTTCCAGATGAATCATACATTTTAAATTTGTGAAATACATCAAAATTACTATCTGTTGTATATACTGTATCATTTAATGAAGCAATCTCATCTGAAATATCTGATGCTCTTATTCCATTTCCTGGTAATGATTCTGTTCCACCTAAATTATCATATATCCAATTTGAGAAAATTTGTGCTTTTACATAATAGCATATTGAACTTAAAGTTTGTGCAGCGTATTCTAATCTTCTAATTTCATCTAAATTAGCATCTTGATCTTCATATAATTTAGTTAGTCTTTCTCTTATTTTTGTGTAATTTAGCCCATCTGCATCAGCTGTATTATAAGTTATTGTAATATCATGTCCTGTTGTAGTCATTCTTTGATTGTTTTCCATAATTGGATTTATTTTTAAAGTTATATCATTTTGTCCTGATAAAATCATTTCTTCCGCAGTATGCTCATTATAAGTTAAAATATCTGTAATTCCTCCAACATCTATTGAAGTAACAGTATCTTTTGAAATTAAATATCCAGTTTTTGAAAAATAAACTTCATTACCACTTGAACCAATATTTCCTTCAACAGTTAAATAATTATCTAATGTGTAATTTATTGTTACATCAAAAACACCTGCTCTTGTATATCTTGCAGAATATGGCATATATGATTTTAATACATGGTCTTGCTTATACTTAGTATTATTTCCTGCTCCTGGATTATTCCTATTAGTATGAATCATTGCACTATATGAGCCATCTTCGTTTTGATATAACATTTGTCCAAATTCATATTTTATAGAATTTGGTAAACTATCATATAAAGTTTTTTGTCTTATATTTCTTGCATCTTCTGATTCATTATTAGTAATATCATCATCTTTTTCTTTTGCATATTCATTTTGGTCAAATGAATATACTCCAAAATTTACAGTCTTTCCATTTTCATTTACATAGCTTTGTTCTCCTTGGAAAGTTACGCCTCTATCACCTACATATACAATATCATCTCCATTATATGTAAGTATTGTTGGGTTTCTTGTAGGAGAATAAATATAATATCCATCATACAAAGTATATAAAATAGCAGGTATATAAGAGTCTACTGCTGAATTTCCAGCATTAGAAATACCAAAATTAGTTGCTAATGTATTGAAAAAAACATTAGTTGATGCTTCTATTATACTTCTTAAAGAATCTGCAACAGAAGATAAATTCTCATTTGCAGTGTTAATCTCAAAAGACGCCATTGCATCATGTGTTGAATCTATTAACTTAGTATCATAAGCAATTTGAAGTGCAATTGTATCTATTTCTCCATGAATATAATAAGAAAGTATTATAATAATTGGAAGAACAATAATTGCAAATATTACTGCCAAACTTTGTATTTTCATTCACTTTTTTCCTTTTTATATAATAATAAAGGTGGAATTTTTTCCACCCTTAATTTTTTATTAGTTTGATCCTGTTGCTGTAACAATTCCTGAATGTTGAGCAGAAATTTGATATGTGTCATTTCCTGAAATTGAATAGAAAGCTCCTCTAATTGTTTGTGCCATTGTTTTATTTGTATTTTTTACACTTACAGATATAATGTCTCCCTCTGACATATTATATGTAGATGTTCCATTATCAGCTGTAAGAACTTCCATAATTTGTGCAGTATAAACAGAGTAATAAATATTTTCACCGATAACAGTTCCTGTTGTCCATGCTGATTTTTTTCCAACATTTTCATCTAATATTTTTACTTCTATTTCAATATCATAAGTATTTCCAGTAGCTTGTAATGTACTAACTAATTTTTGGTAGTTATCCAAAGTTATTTTTCCAACAGCTCTTGAATTATCTACAAATTCTGTTGTTGCTGTTTGTACTGAAAGTGAAGACATATCATCTGTTCTTTCTGCTACTGACATTAGTGGGAATACAAACATTAATATTGCAGCAAGTAATATTGCTACGATGGTAATTAAAGTATCACTCATACTTTCCTCCTTATTATGGTTCTAATTCTCTATAAATTATTACTATTTTTGTTTCAGGTTTTGAATTTCCAGTAATTGTTTCGGTTCCATCACCTTCGCCTACACTAATAGTATCTCCTTTGTATGCATATTCTATAAATTCTTCTTCAAATTGTGAATTTCCATGTTTCTTTAATAAATTATTTTCTCTATAATCAACTTTTGTACCGTTTATATAAGCACATTCACCTTTAACAAATAAATCTATTCTTGTTTTAATGTCCTTACTTGTATTCCCAATCCATGGTGCTTCAAATAAATATGGGTTATTTTCATCTGGGGTACCAGTTACACTATTAGGCACACCATATAAAGACATTAATGCCTTTTGTTCTCCGGTTCTTTTTACTGTTGTTGTACCAGCTGCTCTTCTAACTTTACCTTCAATATTTACATCGAATATTTGAATTAATTTGCCATCTTTATTATAAATTTGCACAGCAAAATTTTCTTTGTAATATCTATACAAAGTTGGAATAATAGTTTCTACATTAACAATTCTTTTAGTAATATCTGTACTTTCATCTACATTGATATTATCTAAATAATTTGTTTCATCTGCATAATACAAAAGTATTCTAGAAGTTGAAGTCGCTGTATTTAGTAAATACATTGAAGCAGATATTGCTATTATAAAAACTATCATACCGAAAGCCATTTTCATGGCATCAATTGCGTTCTCCATACTTCCTCCTACTTTATATTCTAACTTCTAATGTTCATCTGGAACAAATTCTTCAAACTTATCGCTTTGACTATATTTTATAATAATTCCAGAAATTTGTTTAGATTTAGCATATACAAATTCAACTGTAAAATAATGTTTACCATCTATTTCATTTGCCAATTCTTGCATTTCTTCTACATTAATTGATTTCTTTGTAGAATTAATAACTGTAAAATCATCACTGGCATGAATTTTATAAGCTATATCTATTAGCATTGCAGGATTATTTTCATTTTCTTCTGCATTTGATATAACCTTTTGTACCATTCTTTTAACTGTTGAGCCCTTTTGTTTTCCTTTATAAGACAACCAAAGGTTATTAAATTCATTTGTATCTGATAGACTTAAATCCGTAGAACTAGTAAATTCTTGGGAACTTTTCATTACAAAAAGTCCCAAGGTTACTATTATCGCTATTACTACTATTATTACAATTAAATATATTAATTTAAATGAATGTTTCATATTTTACCTACAAAAGCATAGTTTAGTGATCGTTACCTTCTGGTAATGAACCTAAATCGGCACCAGCTATATTTCCTTTTTCATATTCAATTACAACACAGTCAATTAAACCTGTTGTAGGACATGTATTGAAAACTACATTATAATAATGTCTTGCTTCAACTTGTGATTTTGCTTTGTTAAATTCGATTTGCATACTTCCATCAGCAACTGTTGGTAAAACTTCAACTACTGATGCACCACTTTTTGGTTCAAGATATAAGTCAGGTAGTTTTGTTTCCTCCTCAGCATTTTCTTTACAGATAGATGCCATAACTGTAATTAAAGCTCTAACATTTGTACCAACTTGTCTATCAATATACATATCAAGTTGGTTATTAAATGCAGCGATATCTTGTTGTGAAATTTGTGTTGCTGCTCCATAAATTGAATTTGTTGAACTGTTATAAATATACATACCAATAGCTATGATAAGTATAGATAGTAATATTGCACCTGCAATAATAAGTGCTTTTGAAGCGTTCTCCATAAATTTTTCCTCCTTAGTTTTTTCTTTTAATTTTATGTATAACGATATATATATTTCAATATATCAACATTAAAGACTATTTTTGTAAAGATTCAAAAGTCATTTTAGAAATTTTTCCTGTTTTTTCATGATATTCTATATTAGTACATTTGAATTCTACTTCACCAAAGAATTCTACAAAACCTTCTAACCCGACTTCTTTAATTTTTTCCATTCTATATGTTTTATCATTATTTATCAGTTTTATATCTATATTTATGCTATCTTCATCATTTGGAATATAATATCCATTTTCATCTTTTTTAACTTCACATTTTTCATTATTATCTGTTGCTTTATTAATAACTGTTGTAATATCTATTCCACAAATTCCTTCTCTATTATAGAATTCATACTCATAATTAAATTTTTGTATTGCTCTATTTTCAGCTTGAACTTGTCTAAAATTCCAAAATAGAATTAGCATTATAATTAGAAAAACTGTACAAATTACTAGTAATGTTTTTTTCATACTACCACCGTATTCTATATTATATATTATCTAATATTTTTTTTCAATATTTTTATTATAAAAATGTTAGTGTTTATTTCCAATATTCTGTGTTATCAAAATGTTCTGTTTTAACTCTTGTAAATACTATTTTGTTCACTTTTCCTGTAACTTCTGAATATGTCATTCCTTGACCTGGATTATTTCCATTTTCATCTTTGTCTACATCAAAATAATATTCATATATTGATTCACCTGTTGAATTAAAGCTATCACTTACAATATCAACAATTCTAACATTATTATACATTTTCAAAAATTCATTAAAATCTAATACTTCATTATCATTAAAATGTGTTTTTGTTCTTGCACTATCCATAGATGTATTTTTTATAAATTTATTCTTAGGTTGATTTGGTATTGGATAAACTGCATATTTATCTCCACCGCAAACTACTATAAGTTGTAAGCTATTTACTTCATCATAATCGTTTTGTTCATTTACGCTCATTGCTAAGTTAGCACAAGTTATAATATCAGAAGCTGTACTACCTTTTACAATAAATGAATATCCATAAGCTGATGATGTAAGTTGATTAGTAATTTTTGCATAGGCATCAAATTGTCCATTAAATTTTATTACCTGTGCAGTCATTTGAGTTTGTTCATATCCTTGTCCTAATCTTGCACCATTACGGAATAAATATACCCATGCTGACAAAATCATAAGAGCAATTAAAGTACCAGCTGCTATATACATAGCTTTTACTGCATTTTCCATAAATCTCTCCTATTTTATATTTCTTCAAAAACCATTTTTACAATTCTACCTGTTTTTTCACTTATTATAGTTTCATCTGAAACACATCTAAATTTTCTGGTTTTTAAATCATAAGTTGCTGGTTTCCATACAGCTTGTGACCAACCAAAAGGATAGAAAGTATCATCACTTCTATTCTTTATTGTTTGTGACATAACCGTAGATTGACTAAGTAATTGTTTCAATGTATTATCTTCTTTTAATTGTCTATTTTTAGTTGTAACACTATCATTTGGATCTGGATCTTCTCCATCTGCACCAATTATATGATATGTTCCTGGTGCTACATTAGTTGAAATAGTTTGAGTTTTGAATTCTAAATTATTCCACTTAGTACCACTTGGATATATCATATCTTGATAGTTTTCTGATGGAGCCTTTAATTGTGATATTTCTGAAAGTTTATAATAATATTGGTGCGATTCATCTTTATATGGACCTAATTGGCTGTTCATATTTATTGCGCCAGTATAATCTACTTCTGAAACTCCTCTATTTGTTTGTTGTATAAAACTAACTACCATACTTTCTTCTAAGTTGCTATGTTTTAACGTAACTTGAATATCTATAACAAAATCTGTATTATATCCTCCACCAGCAACAAACAATTCTTGTACATATTTATCATTATTGCTTTTTGCTTTATTTAAAACAGAAATGATATCTACACCATACATTATTTTTTTATCATAAGCTGTATATTCGTTGTTAAAAGCAGCAATTTGACTTGCCTCTAAATTAACATCTTCTTCAACTGGAAGAGATGTCAACCTTCCAAAAACAAATGCTACTAAACTTAATATCATAAGTGCAAATAACATTCCAGCTGCCATTATAAAAGCTTTATTAGCATGCTCCATTTAGACTTCTCCTCTACATCATACTAGACATTTCAGCAAATGCTTCTGTCATACTTGTCATACCAATTACACAAAGTGGTACAATTAGGTAACCAACAAATAATATAACCATTGGTGCAAAACCTACTACCTTACCTATCATTGATTTTCTAGAAATTAATCTTTCATTTGATTCTTTTCTTTTTTCTTGATGATATGCTCTTTCTGTATCTAGCTCATCAAAAGCTTCTCTAATTGGAATCTTTTCAACAGCTGCTTGTAAACTTTCTACAATTCTAATTAACTGTTCAAAAGATATATCATTTTTTAATTCTTCTAGTGCTTCCCAAGCACCACTTTCAAAGTTATTTACGCATTTTGAAATTGGTTCTCTAAATATATTAGAATATCTTTCTAACCATTCTAATATCATCTCAACATTTACTCTCTCAATTTTCATAAGCATAAGTATAATTGTTTGGAATTGCATTACTTCGTTTTCCATTTCCATTTGACGCATTTTCTTTAAAAACATCAATAACCAAACTGGACCATAGTAACCAAGTACACAAATTACACATGAAAGTAAAAGCTCATACCATTTCAAATAGCTTGATTGCACTGTTTGTAATTTTTCCCAAATTCTTTCATTAGCTGAATCTAATTCTTCTTCTGAAACATGACCATATTCTTCTGTTTTTGAAAGTTCTTTTTTCAATTGATCTTTTGTCATTGATAAGTCATTTTTATATTTGTCCAAATAAACATTATCAGATTCAGTTAGAGCTCTTGCTTTTTTCTCTTGTGATTCATTCATTTGACCTAACAAGTTATAATCAGCTGTTGGCTCAGTATATACATAATCTATTGCCATATAATGTGCAACAATTAATATAACTAATGATACAATAAAAGATATTAAAGCAACTGTAAGCCTGTTTATGTAAAACCATTCAAGTTTTAATGGCGATGCTGAATCTTTAAGTAATAAAGTCATTTTTCTATATTCTTTTGTTCCTGTTTTAGGAATAAAGTAATCTACAATTTTTTTCGCCCATTTTTTATTATATAATTTTTCTTGCCATGGATGCTCAACATTAGCAGAAGTATTTACACTTCCATTATCCTTTAATTTACGAGTAAGCATATAGCATAAGAAGGTAATAATAATTAATGCTACTTGCATATAAAATCCAAGTGTCCCATTGTAAAATTGAGATGTAAAAGAGAACTGACTTATAGCCCAATTTTTTACAACTTCAATAAATAAAATTGGAATAGCTGAAATCATTGATAATGATTGGAATACATAATCCAATTTATCTCTTTTTAAAATTTCAATTTGCATCTCTTGTGTGATATTATTTAAGTTTTTAAGGTACAAAGATGCACCATCTTTATCTTTTCTATCACCAAATTCTTTTGTTAAATATGATACTCCGGCAAATTCTTTCAAGAAACTATTTGGAGCAATATCATAATATTTTTCTAATTCTGTTTCAGGATCATCAGAAATTAAAACTTCATGAATTTTTTCTGCTTGTCTTGAAACTTCAAGTTCATCATTTTGAGCAACTTCATAAATTGCTTCTTCAACCATGTTATACTCATGATAAGCATGCCTAATTTCAGCAAAGAAATTAATTTGCTCTCTTAATATTTGATTATCTATTTTATCTACCATACCTGATATAATAGATTCAATAAAGAATAACTCAAATAATAACAATGTACTCATTAAAATCATATCTGTTTTTGTCATCAATATAATAACAATTGTAAGTGGTATAATTGTTAAGAATGCTTTAAACATTACTTGTGCAACTTGTTTTCTTGTTAAATATTCGTCTTCTAGGTTTACAATTTCAACTCTTCTTCTAATTTTTAAAGTATATCTTCTTATACCTGGAATTTTTGTACAGAATACATAAAATTTCTGGTAAAAAATTTCCATACTAAAATTACTTTCTTTGGTACCTTCAACCAAAGAAGCTACATACATAGTCTCTTTGTTCATCATTTTCTTACGAAGTAAGACATATGCAAATATGATAGCAAGAAATATACCACCTGTTCCTAGCATAAAATAAAATAGCATTTGTTCAGACATAACTTTTTAAGCACACCACCTTTCGTTTTATTATTCCGTTTCATCATTTAAACTACTTAAATCTGTTTTATAAGGGTTATCTTCTACTGTTTTTTCTGGTGCTGGTCTTCTTACTGGTCTTTCAGTAGGTTGTTGAGTAGCTGGTTTTGTAGGTGCTACTCCTGCTGGCTTCTTAATTCCAACATTTCGTTTAATTGCATCTTTTGAAATTCCACCTTGTGCTCCTACTGGTCTTGTGGCTTGTCTCGTTGGAGCTATTTTGGGTTCAACAGTTTTTTGTACTGGTCTTCTTTCCACTTCTTGAACTGGTGATTTTATTTGTGGAATATTCTCTTCTTCATCTTTTTCAATGTTTATAACATTTTTATTTTCTTCTGTATTTAACTCTAAATCTGCTTCATTATCAACAGCATTTGGCATTTTAGGTGGTTTAATTCCCCAATTTCTCTCTAAGAATGCATCAAATGCAACAACATCGTTTTCTTCCATGTTGTTTCTCATTTCTCTGATGTTATATTCTGAAATTGGATTTACTAAAACATAACTATCATCAGCAAATTCAAGAATATTACGATATTTGTATAATTCTCTATTTGTTGTTTTTGAGAAATAAATTGTAGCATTATCCATAAACTTTGTAAGTTTACCTTCTAATGTTTTTTCTTTTCTATGATCAAATGTGTATTCATTTTTTTCTTCAACAGGAATACACTCTGTAATTCTTTCTATGTATCTTCTACCTCTAAAATCTTTTAGTAAGTGAATATCAAAGTTCAAAACTTGAACAACTTGTTCTTCGGCTGTTTTTTCATCTTTAAAAGTACCAGCTCTTAACATTGAGTTTCTTAGTGCTGTTATTAAGTTTGGAAATGTCTTAGCATGGTGAGTAAATAATGTAAATTTAGATGCAACCTGTGCAGATTGAATCATCCAAGATGCTACGGGGTCAGTTGCAACCTCACCGATGATATTAACAGAACCGTCAGTTTTCTTTTGAACGTCCAAACACTCTTGACCAGAAATTGTTTCAGTTTCACGCATTGACAAGATATTTCTTGTTGGATAAATTTTTCTTAAATGAAGCTCGAATGCAGTTTCTGTGATACGAAGGTTCATTGTTTCATATATATTTTCAATCATAGCCATAAGCATTGTTGTTTTACCACAACCTTGCTCTCCTGTAAGAGCTATAATTCTTGCACCTTTTACAAGGAATTTTAGTAATTCGATAGTTTCTTCTTTACCATCAAATTTAACAATTTGTTCAAGTGTAGCACGCTTAACATCGAACTTTCTTACAAAGAATGCCCATGTTTCAGACATACTTGGACGAACAACAACGACACGAGAACCATCTTTCATTTCGTTGATTTTATAACCATTTGTATCAGATAATTGACCTGGGTTATTATATTTATAAATATTTTGACATACTCTTTTTAATTCTGCTTCTGTTCCAAAAGAAAGGAATGCTAAACGAATTGATTTACCTTGGAAGAATATCCAAATACTATCGCAAGCTCTTGGAATTTTTGCTTCCATAGCTTGTTTTAAATAGTCTCCATCAGTTTGTGCAACTTGGCTTAAAAATGATTCTGGAAGACCAGATACACCACCAGATACACCATCTATATTCATATCTCTAACTTCGTCTATACTACTATATCCTTTATATTGTTGATAAATTCTTTGTACAACAATTTCAAGTTTATCTGCAAAAGAAAGTTCTAGGTTTTCTTGTTCATATATGTTATCTATTTCTTCATTTGTAATAACATAACAAGGTTTAGACTCTCCTTCTATATATTTTAATACAGCTAAGTTATATTTTTTAATTATTTCTGTTAATGCCTCATAAGCAAAATACTTTTTATATTCGTGAATTAAAATATCAAATTTGTCTTGTGCTGTTAAAAGTGATGGTGTATCAAAAGGAATAATTCTTGAAATATTAGTTTCATCAACACCATATTCTTTTGAAAGCAAATCATATATTAATTCTTTAACATACTTTTTATCATTAACATCACCATAAGTACAACCTTTTAAAGCTTTCTTTAATTCATACTTTTTGCTCTTTCTTCTTTTTAACTCTTCTTCTGAAAGACCAATATCATAAAGGTTTACTTTTGTGATTTCATCTAGTCTTTTCTTAACGAATTTGATTATTTTGTCTAAAGTATATGTTTTATCATCAACATCAACCGCTTGTTCAACTAATTCGTTTTTATTCTTTTTGATAAAATGTACGATAATAACAACAACTGTAACTAGTACTACGAACATCAACATTAAATTTGGAATATTCATTAAAGGGCTCCTTCCTTTAAACTTTATATTGTAATTCTTGTAATTTATATATTAATTGCTTTCCACAATCAGAAACTGAATTTAAAAATTGAGTATTTTTATCATTAGCTGATTTTGAAAGTCTTAATTGTAAAAACATATTAGCAACTCCTGCTTCTGATGCTGCTTCCATAAGTAAAGTATTATATGGAACTGTTACTAATGTTTTTTCTCCAATGTATTTTTGAGCATTTTTTAAATTATATTTAGATTCTGCATCTGAATTTGTAAGAACCGGAATAACATTTCCTTTTCTTAAAATTGGATGCTCTGCTCTTAATTTTATATAATAGTCTATTTTCTTTAAATTAGGTGGCATTGTGTACATTATAACAGCAGATGTATCTAGAAGTGCTTTTGTAGTTTCTCTTCTTAATGTTTTAGATAAATCTATAAATACTAAATCATAATATTTATTAGCTGCTGTTAATAAATCTTTATATAACATCAAAGATTTTTCATGCTCTTCCATAATTTTTGTCTTCAAACCTGGTAAAACATCTAATCTATTTTTAAAAACTATTTTTGTATAATTTGAAATTATTTCTGGTGAAGTTTTATTACTTGCTACTGCACTAACTAATCCCTCTGCTCCTGATGCTAAGTCTATTTTTCCAGCATTTAATTGTCTTGCAATATTTTGTCTTCCTACTTTCCAAAAACATCTTTCCAAAGTATCATCATCAAATGTTGCATCAATCATAAGTGTTCTCATATTATGTTCAATACACATTTGAGTAGCTATTGCAACCATAGACAATGTTTGTCCAGCTTCTTTTTTATCTCCACTCCAAAAACTTATTATTGCCATTTTATTTCCTCCAAAGTATATTCTAAGCTTTTTCCATAATCTTTATAGCTTTTCTGACTTCTCCATCTGTAAGTCCTAAATTTTCTTCTGCTATAAATTCCAAAGCATCTATATAATCTTTGCTTAAACCTTTAATTTTTATTTTACCAAATCTTTGGTTAGTATTTATAACATTTTGATCTCCTCTTTCAAAAGGAAAATATATTATGTCTTCATTCCAAATAACTTTTAATCCTTGACTTAAATACATTACATATTCATCTTCATCTGGCAACATATCTTTTGTAAAATATATTTTTGATACTCTTGTAGGAGCTGGAAGCCCTTCTAAAACTTCCAAACCTCTCCTAATTGAATATAAATCAAATCCTGTTACAAAACAATGTTCATCAAGTGGCTCTATCCCAAAATTTTGATATGCCATAAGTGAATCAACATCTAGTATCACCATATCATAATCTATTGTACCATCATAAGTGTACCCTATAATATCTTCCATACTTGAAAAACCGACTGCAACATCAATACCTTCAAATGTTGTTATATACTTTTGTGTAGGTGCCATAGCCGGTACTGTATATCTTGCTTTTTGTGATGCAGTTGTATCTATAAACAATACTGTTTTATCTGATAACACAGCCATTTTAGCTAAGAACAATATTAAATCTGTCTTATCATATCCACCTAAAAAAACATATTTTTTCATTCTTGTCCTCCGTAGATTTGTTTTTGTATTAATTTGATGGTGTTGCAGTTACAGTTGAAGAGCCAACTTCTCCTGTTCCTTCTAGTTCAGCGACAAAGGCTTGTCTTGCTGTTTGTAATGCTGAATTTTCGCTTTGAACACCAGTTTCAACTGCTGATGGATCCGTTAAAATTGCACTATCAATTTTAACTCTTCCATTACCTTGATCTTCACTATTAAATTTAGCTGCCAAAGCATTTTTTCTTTCTTGAATTATATTAGGATTTCTGTTTATTAAATCCCACACATCATTAGATGGTGTATATGTAGTAGATGCTTCTGCTTGCATTCCAGCTTCTGAATAAACTGTTGCATATAGTTTTGAACCATTAGTTTGATATGCTTCTACTATTGAGCATCCTATTGATAAAATTTCAGCTTCATCAACTTTTAGCCAAACTGTATCTGCTGTACATTGTAAAACTTTTTTCTTAGCCGCTACTATGTAATCTGCACCACTTGGTAATTTATATCTTATATCAATATATTGTCCATTTTTTAATTCAGATGGAAGCATTAACATATTATATTCTTGAATTCTTTGATCGTCAGTAACTTCATTACCTGCTTCTGCTACCATATCTTTTGTAACAATTGTACCTGCTGGTAATTCTACCTTACTAACAAATTCCAAAGCAAATTCATTTCCATCATCATCTACCTCAACAAAATCTGTTGGTGTAAACATCATATCCTTTGGTACAGTAGTTTGTACTATTTCTTGTTTCAAAAGATCTTCTGTAATTTCTCCTCCTGATGGTATATCCTCAGCTGTAACATATATTTTTTGTTGAAGTGCTAGTAAATTTTCTACATCTTCATTTAATTTATTAATTTTATAAAGAAGGGCTATAACTACAACAGCCATAACTACTAGCGTAACTAACATACCTGTTAAAAATGAGTTTCTTGCTCTTCTTTGCATTGGATTCATTGCCATATCAAATTTCCTCCCTAAATATATCATTTTATTTTATTTTACTCTTTTTTCTTGCTAAAAACAACAAAAAAAGCAACATGTAATACAAACTTAATATTCCTGTAATTTTAGCTTAATATAAACTTTTCAATAGCCTCTACAATTCCATCTGAATTATTATCAGATACAACAATATCTGCTATTTCTTTCATTTGAGGACTGCTATTTCCCATAACGACTCCGTAATCCAGCATTTTCTATCATTTCTTTATCATTAATATTATCTCCTATCGCCATAACTTCTTCTGACATTATATGTTCTTTTTCTAATAAATATTCTATTGCAGACCATTTATTTACATTTTTATTTGTTATTTCTGTATAAAAATATTCAATTTGTACATCATCAGTTCCATCTTTTATAGTTTTCCTTGACATATGAGAAACATCTAAAACATCAATAGTTTCAATATTTCTCAGTTTTCTAATAATCCCATTAAAAATAAGTCTATTAGGGTCACAAACTGTTACCTTTAAAAACTTAGAATTTTCGTCTAACTCTTCTATGTATTTTCTTAAATTAGATACAATATTTATATTGGTTCTCTTTCCCTCTGGTTTTTTAGAATTTTCCTTGTGATAAAAAAGAACATTATAATTAAGTGATTTTGCGATAACTTCTAATTCTGTATAAACATTACAATAAATACTATTTTCTTCACAAATATCAACAATTTCTAATACTTGTTCCTTACTTAGGAATTTATCATATACTATTTCTTTTTGCTTTATATCATACACCAAAGCACCATTACCAGAAATAAGATATTCTTCACTTCCAATTTCGCTAGCAATGTTTTCAATCGCACTGACTGGTCTTCCAGAAGCTAAAACAATTTTCACTCCTTTATCTATCGCCTTTTTTAGCACTTCTTTGGTTCTGATTGTAATTTCTCCAAATGAATTTAAAAGCGTACCATCTAAATCAATTGCTACTATTTTGTACATTTTCAATTCCCCTTTTCTTTTTATTAAAATTTCCTTTTCATTATATCATTATCACATTTTAATTCAATATTTTCAATGTCAAAAAATGTAAAAAGGTAGGAAATAATATCCTACCTTTTATATTCTATAACAAACTATTTGTTAATCATTTGATTTTCAGCTTGTTCTATTAATTTTCTAACCATGTTACCACCGATTTTACCAGCATCTCTTGCAGAAATGTTACCGTTGTAACCATTTTTTAAATTAACTCCAACTTCATTAGCAACTTCATATTTGAATTTTTCTAATGATTCTCTAGCTTCTGGAACTACTTTTTTGTTTGTATTTGTCATTATAATTCACCTCCGAATTTATTGTTTGAAAAAACATGTAAATGTATTTTCAATATATATAGTTCCACGAGATGAATTTTTTAAACATGAAATTTTTGGAAATTTTAATTAAATAAATCTTTTGAATCATATTTTTTATATTTTATCTTTAAATCTTCATCATTTTCATCTATTTTTCCCTTTTGATATAAAGAATAATATTCTTCACTCGATACTAAATCTGAATAAGTTTGTTCTACTTTTTCAGCTGAAATACCAATTGATATTAAAATCATTATAACATCTTCTTTATCCATTTTGAAAAAACAAGCTTCATCTTTTAAAATTTCATTAATAATTTCATTTCGCTCAATATTTTGTCCCATTTTTTTTAAATATGCTATTGTTGTTTCATTCATAATTTTAATTTCATCTATGTGTATCATTACTTGACCTCCCTATCTATTCCAAGCATCCTATGTCTTGCATCTTCATAAACCAATTCACCAGAGCTTAATTTTTGTATCACATCTGATTTTGTACATCTTGAACAATCTAATGAATCTGAGTCTATTAAAAACATATCTATTGCTGGTTTAGCATATGGAACTCGTAGTAATACCATTCTGGTAAAATTCTTTTCTCCATTTTTGGTTTCTGCCCTACCTAAATATGCTTTATCTATCATTTCATCAAAGTATCCTGTTTTCATTACAACAGACAATGTCTGAACAAATTCATTTCCTTTTATTCCCTTTGATTTTAAAACTTCTATAAAAGAATTTATTTTCTCAGTTAAATCAACTTTTCTTTCTTCTTGTGGTATGTCTTTTAGTTTATCTATATATTGTTGCATCGTAATAGGTTTTACCTTGCATACTTGTGGATAAATTTTATCTAATGCATTATTTAATATTTGTGCTTTATCTGAAATTGGCATTATTCCTCTAAGTTTTACTCCCGTTTTTGCTTTCATCAAGTCATTAGTAGGATCTTTGCCTGGTTCTATATTTATTGCTTCTAGTCTTGTTGATACTTTATCTGTAAAAAATCCAGTAGAAAAATGTCCATGTTCAACACCTTCCGATATAACTACTGCTTCTATATCTCCATCTAAATTATTTACAATTTTTGCAAATATTCTCGAAAAATCATAACAAGTAACTTTTGAACCGTGGTTTTATACTTTCCAAATATTCTCTTGAAAATATACTATCATATCTTTCGCGATTTAATTTATTCTTGTACATATATCCTTCATCGTAAGTAAGCTCTTTGCACAATTTACAATAAATATAAATTGCTTGTTCTTCCAAAGATAAATCTTCTGGCATTTCATCCATTATTGAAGCTTGTAATTCTGGATTTATAGCAAAATCTGGTTCATCATCTTTTCTTATAATTGTTTCATAAAAAGATGATCTTCTAAATTCATATTTCGGATCTATATATCTATCCATATTGTAGCTACTATATATCTTTCTTACACTATTTTCGTATTGCTCCATCTCTGGTATATAAAAGTCTTGATAAAAACTAGTATCTCCCATAAAACTTCCGCTATAACCAATTGCGCCAAAACTTTCACCAATGACTTTTAACATTTGCTTAGATTGTAATTGTTTTCCACCCACAACAAACTCTTCTTTATTATTATCAAAATCTAAAAATTTTTCCAAAAGTTCTGGATTAGATATTATTTCAAAAGCTTTATCAACAACTACTCGTTCTTCTCCATTATTTAATTTTAAATATCTGTTTTTATAAGCTTCTAAATCTCTGGCTTCTAATAATCTATATATTCTTTCACATTCTCTTGAATTCTCGGGAAATCCAGCTGTTAATCTTTTTAAATGTCCAAAAAGTACTGGTAGTCTCATTTTAGAATTATTGGCATAATATGCTCTTTTTATTATTTTTCCATCTTTATTTTCTTCTTCTAATCCTATTTGAATTGGATTAGAATTTATTTCACAACCATCATTTTTATAATAAAAATGGAATGTTTCTAAATTCTGTCCATCTACACTTAACCTTTCTATAACTTTATCAAACTGCTTATCGTCTAGTTTTAAAATTGTGCTAATTCCATCCTGCATTCTTCCAAGTTTTTCAGATTCACTAATTATATTCATAACATTTCTCTTTTCAAAAAATAAATTGCCATTCTAAATATAGAATGGCTCATTAATTATTTATAAATTAAGCTTCTGGTTCTACGATACCATAATTCTTTCCATCTTTTAATTTGAAAATTACATTTACTTTACCATTTTCTACGTTTATAAAAGTTAAAAATTGGCTTGTTGGTCTTTCTTGTAATTTTAAAATTGCATCTTCTGCTGTCATTGGTTTTACATCATAATACATTGTTTTAACTATTTCGTTTTCAACTGAATGTGATGTTTCTGAACCATCTATTGCAATTTGTTTAATTGAAGAATCTTTTTGCATTTTTTCTTTTTTAGTTTTCACCTTTCTAATTTGTCCTTCCAAAATATCAATATCTTTATCTATTGAAGCATATAAATCTCTATCTTCTGTAACAGCTTTATATACATCGCTTCTAATTGATAAATACATTTCAGCAACTTGTGCTGTTTTTTCTAATTTAATAGTAACATTTACCTCCATATTGTCCAAATCATCTGCAAAATATTTTTCTATTCTTTCAACTTTTTTAGCAACATAATCTTTAATAGCATCAGTAGCTTGTAAATCTTTTCCAGTAATAGTAATATTCATAAAAATCACTCCTATCATTTTTTATTTCTTTTTGCAACTTCATTATACATATTAGAATAAGAAAAATCAAGTAAATTTTTTGTGTCCTGTTTCTCTTTCATTTGAAGATTAATTATATATTTTGAAGTGATAAATTAAAATAATTTTTCAAACTTATACTCTTTTTCTAGTTTGTCATTTAGATAAATGTTACTAATAAGTTCTAATTCTTTCATACATTCTTCTGACAAAGAAAATCCGAAAATTTTCTTTGGGTCTGCTATCATAATATATTTTATAGCATTTTTAGTTGGATCTTTCATTTCAATTGCACCTGTATCTTGTTTACTGCAATTTTTACATTTAAAGCCATTATCTTTTATACTAAAATGTGTTAAATCTTCTTCTGTTTTACAACTTACACAGTTTTTAGTATTTGGTGCAAAACCTAAAATTTTAAGTAATCTTAATTTAAAAACTGATGTAATTAAATCTAATGATTTGTCAGTTTCAGAAATTGCATATAGTGTGTTTAAAAATAATTTTAAAGTATTATATGAATTTTGATTTTCAGTAGTAACATCATTTACTATTTTTGTTATGTATGAAGCATACATAAGTTTATCTAAATCAGTTCTAATATTATAAAACATCTCAATAGTTTCACAAGAATTTATCTTATATGTATCTGAACCTCTAAAAAGTTGATATTCTCCAAAACATAAAAATTGAGTGCCACTGAGCAAAAGGCTTTTTGACCTTCTTGCTCCCCTAGCACTACATGATATCTTTCCTAAATTTGGTGTAAGCAAAGTAACCATCTTGTCATAATCACCCATATTGTTTTCTGCAATTATTACTCCACTAACTTTTAATTGTTTCATTTAAAACTTTCCTTCATTTTTTCTTCTATATTTTTTACTTCCTTAAATTCTAAATATGTTTTTATATCTCCTGTTTCCTTAAATGTATTCCATGCTAATTGCTTAATCATATAAATCATCTCCTTTAAGGTTTATCTTTTGTAAATTTTAGAAGATTTATACTGGAATTATTTTAATTTGAACTTATTAACTATATTATCTTTTTCTTGCCAATCTTCTTTAACTTTAACCCATACTTTTAGGTTAACTTTTGTGCCAAGCATATTTTCAGCATCTTGTCTTGCATAAGTTGAAATTCTTTTAAGCATTGCTCCACCTTTGCCTATTATAATTCCCTTGTGAGATTCTCTTAGGCAATAAATAGTAGCTTCAATGTCATATATATCTTCTTTTTTGGAAGTTTGTCTAAACTTAAATTCTTCAACTTCTACATATATACCATGTGGAACTTCTTCATTCAAAAATTTTAAAGCTTTTTCTCTTATTAATTCTTCCACCAATTGTCTTGATGTTTGATCCGTATATTCTTCTTCATCATAATATTTTGGTCCATATGGTAATAATTTTTCAATTTCTTCAAGTAATTCCTCTGTTCCCTTTGATTTATATGCTGAAATAGGAACAACTGCTGTAAAATTATATTCTTTATTATATAATGCAATTATTTTAGCCAATTCTTCTTTGTTTACTAAATCAATTTTATTAATAACTAATATACATGGTTTTCCTGCTTCTTTAATTTTTTCTAAAATTCTGCTATCACCTCTACCAATTTCAGTAGATGTAGCTTCTATCAAAAATAATATACAATCCACTTCTGTAATCATAGAAAACGCTGTTTCTATCATTGTTTCTCCAAGTTTTGTCTTAGGCTTATGAATACCTGGTGTATCTGTAATTATTATTTGATGATTTTCATTAGTTATTATTGCTTTTATTGCTGTTCTTGTGGTTTGTGTTTTATTAGTTGTTATCGCAATTTTTTCTTTTGCTAAACTATTTAACAAAGTTGATTTTCCAACATTAGTACGACCAACTAAACTTACAAAACCAGATTTAAATTTTTTTGTTTCTCCCAATTTTGCTCCTTTATAGTAAAATGCATTTAATCATTATATTTATATCCTGTTTTAGTATAAAACAAAAATTACAAGGCAGCAGATAATGAAAAGGCAAAGGCGCATACAAGTAGTATATAACTGCGTTTTCATTATCGATAACGTAGTAATTTTTGGAATTATACTAAAACACATTTCGAATGGATATTAACATTTTATTCAAACTTAACATCTGCATTAATAGGAACTATATTAACAAATGTATTACCATCATTAACTTCCAATTCTGTTCCATCATGATTTATGTATTTTGTTTTTCCTGTTCTACTATCTTTTTGACATAGTATAGGAGAAGCTTTTCCATTTGTTATATAATAACCATTTGCTTGTCCAACATTATTTAATGTTTGTCTTCCTTTTCCTTCTCCATCATCTAACTCATAATTATATACTAATGTTACAATTATGTTTTTAGTTGTTATATCTTCACCAGTAGCTCCATCTTTTTGAAGTCTTCCTTTTGAGTATCTAGTATATCTACCAGTTGTATTGTCATAAACATACTTTACAATATGTTTAGATGCATAAGGAAGTGTAACTGTATTTGCTGTTATAACACTTTCTAAATTTATTTCTTTATCTGTATATTTTAAAACACTTTCAGCTGTTGATGTAAGTTTAAAGCCTTTTGTTTTTGCTATTTGTTTTAAACTACCTATGCTTGTATAAGCATTATGTGGAGCTTTATTTCCATGAGGAGATTCTCTCCAAAACAATGATGTATTTGTTCTAGCTTTACCTGTGTCATAATCTTGTCCATTAATGTCATCCATGCCTAAAATTTTTATATCACTTTGTGCTTGCGGACTTTGACCTAAATGGCTACAAATTGCATCATTTTCTTTCATATAATCTAAATAATAATGTCTTACACTACGAACAGGTCCAACAGTTAAATCCTCACTAACCCCTTTAAATATAGGCATAAGTCTTGTTTCATTTCCTTCAACAATAATCTCATATACCATATATGCTGAATTTATTCCAGATTGTGGTTGAGCATTAACATTATTGTCTACCATAAGTGCAATTGGTCTTTCATTTCCAGAATAAATTTTTATATTTTTGTTTCTTCCTGGTTGTGTTTCTTCTGCATCTTGTTCAGTCTTTTGCTCTTCTACTTGTTTGTTGTTTTCAATATCACCAGATGTTTCAACTGAATCTTTTTTTGAAATAAAAACTCCACAAACAACTGCTAATAATATTGTTATAGCCACAACAATTCCCATAACAATTTTTTTATCCATAAAAACCTCCTAGTTAAAATAAATTATTAACTTATCTAAAAATATTATTAATCCCATACAAATTGCATTTATTGCAGAAATTAATACTGCTCCAGCAGCAACATCCTTTGCAATTTTTGCTTTTTCATTAAATTCTTCTGTAACTAAATCTACAACAGTTTCTACCGCTGTATTTAACATTTCAGCAAAAATTACAAACATTATAGTAAATATTATTATTGCCCATTCAAATTTAGAGATTTTCAAAAATATGCCAAGACAAATTGCTATTATTGCAAAAAAAAGTTGAATTAAAATATTTCTTTGTGTCTTTATACAATATATAATTCCACTAACAGCATACTTAAATGATTTTCCAAAATTTTCTGTTTGCCATTTTGTTTTTTTCATTTTATTATCCCTTTCAAATTGAAAAATAATTACAATTTTTCTGTATTAAATTTAATTCTTTCTCAATCCAAATTATGAAATTACTCTCTTGTTATATCTAATAATTTAAGCACATTTTCTTCTTTTGCTCTCATTTGTGCTTTCTCATCTTCTTTCATGTGGTCTTCACCCATTAAATGATAAAATCCATGAACTATCATATATGCAAGTTCTCTTTCAAAACTATGTCCATATTCTTTTGCTTGCTCTTTTACTCTGTCTACTGACACAATTATATCGCCAAGAGCTTCTTCAAATTTTGATGTTTTTTTCTTAATTTCTAATATTTCCTCTTTTTCAAACATTGGAAAAGAAAGTACATCAGTTTCTTTATCAACTTGTCTAAACTCATTATTTATTTTTCTAATTTGCTCAGGTGTTGTTAGAGTAACACTAATATACATTTTAGTTTTTTGTAAGTTTTCAACTTCAAAGCATTTAGTAATTACTCTATCAATTAACTCTGAATATGTATTATTTTCTTCAATATCTAAAAATTCTATTTCAGTAAAATTTTCCATTTATACCTCAACTTATTTTTTTATATATTTCCCATCTAATGATTTACATTTATTTGGCATTGCACGCATTACACCGAACTCAACAAGTTTATGTCTATAAAACATACGAATTGGCTCCCATTTTGCTTCCTTATTATTTAACTCATACAATTCTCTTTGAATAGATAAAATTTCTTTCTCTTCTGATGAATTAGATTTGCTATATGCATTCCAAAACTTTTTGTAAGCTTCTCTTTCTTCTGGCTTGTCCCAATATACTTTGGTTGAAAGAAGTTTTACATTATAATCTTCAACCAATTTTAAAAGCATTTTGTAAGCCTCTTCTTGTTTTCTCTCTGTTTTAACACTCATAATTAAATTTCTTGTATCTTTTAAAAGTTTTTCATAGCATTGTTCTGCTGCTACAAGTGGTAAACTGTGTGTAAACAAAGAACGACTTAATCCAAGCAATATCATGTTTTTTTCTAGAAATTCTTTTTCATCTAATTTTCCGACTGTAAATTTATCAAATTCTTCATACTCTTGAATTATTTTTGAATAACTATTATTTTCATCAATTTTGATTTTTATTGGTAAAACATTTCTAATATATTCTTCTAATGTTGAAAAAATGTTTTTATAAATTTCTACATTTTCAGCTCTTTTTTCTCTTTGACCATCCGCTAATTTTACAGAATAATTTTTCAAAATACCCTTATATAAAGCATCTATTTTTTCTATGTATAATCCTTGATACCTTTGAAGGTTCTTTTCTTTTCCAGAACTTGCAATTCCTTCATAATCTAATTCCAATAAAAATTTTTGTTTTCTATACTTATATTCTAAATATTCATTATCTTTTAAACTAACAATAGTATAGTATGTAGATAAAGCATTTTTTTCAAAATTTGTTGCAGCTCCATTTTTTACTTTTTTATAAACAGAATCCATAATAAATTTATCAATAGATTCTAAATATAATGCATAACTTTCTTCATATCTTTGTAATAAGCTTTCTTTTTTATCTACTGCACCAGATGCTTCTGCTTCTTTATAAGCTTCATAACTTTTTAATGTGCTATTTCTTTTTATTGTTATCATTACACCATTTAATCCGATTTTTGTTGGTATAAGTAATTTTGTTAAAGTACTTGATAATTTATTAAAAAAAGTTGTCTCTGCTGGTAAAACTTTTAAGCTTCTCTCTTCCATTAATCCACACCCTCTCTCTTATAAAATTTCTTTTGTACCGATTTTTTCACACATATCATAAATTAGTTTAACATAAACCTCTTCGCCCTGAACCTCGACCTCAAAATTTTCGTGTTTTTCATCTAAATTTTCTAAACCTAGTTCTTCACATAATTTTTGCTCTAATTCTAATTTTATTTTGTCTGTAAGTTCCGATACTGTATATTTTTTATGTTCTTGTTTTGTTTCTAAATTAGTTATTTTTGACACCTCAATTGGCAAATAATAATTAGAAAAAAACTTTAATTTCTTCGCTGTTATTATTGTATCATATTTTTCAAAATTTGAAACCCTTTTATTAAAATTTATTTTAAATTTATGAAATTTTATTTCTATCTTTTTTTCCTCATTTCCAGTTTTTACTTCAATATCTTGCACAAGTTTTTGTTTTTCTTCTTTTTCAGCTCTTTTTTTAACTTCAATGTCAGCCATAGCAGCCACTTCACGATTTCCTGTATACTTTCCTTCCATAACACCTTCAACAAGTAAGTCTCCTATTTTAACTTTATCTCCAACAGTTACTCTTGCAGTTCCTTGCTTAACAATTAATTTTGAAATTTCTCCTTCTTTATCTGCTATAATATTACACACTTGATTTACATCAATTATTTCTGGTGATTTATCTGCTTCATTAATTTTTACAATTAAATTTGTACCTTTAATATCAATTCCTATCCAAGAAATATCTTCTCTTGCCATACGAATTTTATTTATTGCCTTTTCTAAATTAAAATCTCCTTTTCGTTTTCCAATTTCAATTCCATTTTCAGATAGCAAACTTCTTATTTCATCTTCTTTTATATTATTTCCACCTATAATTTCGATGTTCCATATAAATCTACTTAATGCAAATATAAAAATTGCAATAACTAGTATTGCAATCAAAAATATTTTTCTTTTTCTATATTTATGCATTAAAATAGGTAATCCTTTTTTGTTTTCAATTTTTACTTTACATTTTGTTATTCTTGCAATTTTCTTTATTTTCTTAAAGTCTTTTACACTTATTTTCACTTTCAAATATGTACTATTTTCTCTTTTCAAATCCCATAAAAATATTGCATTGGAAAAGCAACTATTTATAAATCTCTCTGTAAAAAAACCTTCCACGCTAATATTTACAAAGCCTGTGCAATACATATAAACATTTCTAATATTCAAGTTAAAATCCCCCTATTTTTTACTTTCAAAATCAATTGATTCAATTCTTCCAGTAACCAAAATATCATCTTCTGTCATTTGATTTAACTTTAAATTAAAGCCATTTATATTTATAACTCCTATATGTGTACTAATTCTAGCAAAAAAATCTTCATACTCTAAAATTCCTTTAAAATTTTCTATTAAAATTTCTTCAAATCCAGTAATAGTAATCTTTGGTGCTTTACCCCAAACCTCTTCTGGAATATCTAAAATATCATTTATCTTTCTCATAAAAAACACCCTTTCTTTAAAAATATATATTCTAAAAAAAGGGTTTTATTCTATAATAAATTTAATATCTCTTCATCTTTTTGAAGGTCAGTATCTATAAATGCTAGTACATTTTTCTTCTCACTAGTTGTATTTGAAAGTGCCAATTTTGCAATTTCTTTATCTTTTCTAAGTCTTAAACTTGCATACTTTATAATTAATGGTTTATTTGTTACTGCAATTTTAACAATTTCCTCATCATCTCTTAATCTTTCACTTGCAAAATAAAGTATTTGTCCATCATGCTCTACTGCTGTTTTTATAACATCCTTATCATCTTTTAATCTTTCACTTGCGTAACATCCTGTCCATCCAGCTTGTGATACTGCTGTAACTAATACATCTTTATCGTCTTTAAGCTTATCACTCGCAAATTCCAGTGCTCCTCCATCAACTTTAACAGCACTCAGTACAACTTCTTTGTTATTTCTAATTTCGTCGTTTGCCCATTCTATAAGTAAAGGCATTGTTTTAACTCGTTCTTTAAAAAATTCTAAATCATCTTTCTTTTCTTGTGCCTCTAATACTTCTTTTGCTATTGGCATTTCTGCTTTTTTCCTCCTACTATATCTCTTTTATTCCAAGTTCCTTTGTTTCCTCATCATAATAAACTTGTATTAATGCACCTGGTTTAATATCATTTGCAATAATTTTTCTACTTATTAAAGTTTCAATCTCTCCTTGAATTGTTCTTTTAAGTGGTCTAGCACCAAAATTAATATCATATCCTATTTCAATAATATAATCTATTGCTTCTGATGTAACACTTAAATCAAATCCTTGCAAAGCAATTCTATTACGTAAATCTGCAAGCATAAGTTCCACAATTCCGTAAACTTGTTTTTTCTCCAATGCTTTGAAATATACAATTTCATCTAGTCTATTTAAAAATTCTGGTCTAAAATGCCCTTTTAAAGCAGTATCAATTTCTTCTCTTGCTTCATCAGTAATTTTCTTGTGCTTTTCTATACTTTCTAATATAATATGAGCACCTAAATTTGATGTTAATATTATAATACTATTTTTGAAATCTACTGTTCTACCTTGACTGTCTGTAACCCTACCGTCATCTAATATTTGTAAGAAAATATTAAATACATCTGGATGTGCTTTTTCAACTTCATCAAATAATATAACTGAATATGGTTTTCTTCTAACAGCTTCTGTAAGTTGTCCCCCTTCTTCATATCCTACATATCCAGGAGGCGCACCGATTAATCTAGTAACACTAAATTTCTCCATATACTCAGACATGTCAAATCTAATCATATTCTTTTCATCATCAAATAAATTTTTAGCAAGTGTTTTTGCAAGTTCTGTTTTACCAACACCAGTAGGACCTAAGAATAAAAATGAACCAATTGGTCTATTTGGGTTTGCAATACCAGCTCTTGAACGAAGAATTGCTTCGCTAACTTTTTTAACTGCTTCATCTTGACCAACAACATTCTTATGAAGTGTATCTTCAAGTTCTAGTAATTTTTTTCTTTCACCTTCAACAAGTTTAGTAACTGGTATTCCTGTCCATTTTGCTACTACTTGTGAAATTTCATCAGCTGTAACTTTATTTCTAAGCAATTTACTTTTGCCTTGACTTTTTTCAACTTCTTTTTCTTCTTGAGCTAATACTTGTTGTAATTGTGGTAATGTAGAATATTTAAGTTCAGCTGCTTTATTAAGATCATATACTCTTTCTGCTTGTGCAATTTGAGCATTTACTTCATCTATTTTAGTTTTTAATTTTTGTACTTTTAAAATAGCTTTCTTTTCTTCTTCCCATTTTTGCTTCATTTCTTTAAATTTTTCTCTTAATAAAGCTAATTCTTTTTGTACTTTTCCCAATCTTTCTTTTGATTTTTCATCATCTTCTCTTGATAATGCTGCTTCTTCGATTTCATGTTGCATAATTTTTCTAGAAATTTCATCAACTTCTGTTGGCATAGATTCCATTTCTGTTCTAATCATAGCACAAGCCTCATCTATTAAATCTATTGCCTTATCTGGTAAAAATCTATCTGTAATATATCTATCTGCAAGTGTTGCTGCTTGTATTAAAGCTTGATCTTGTATTTTAACACCATGAAAAATTTCAAATTTTTCTTGAATACCACGTAAAATTGTAATCGCATCTTCAACAGATGGTTCTTCAACTATAACTGATTGAAATCTTCTAGCCAAAGCAGGATCTTTTTCTATATATTCTCTATACTCATCTAATGTTGTAGCTCCCATACAATGAAGCTCTCCTCTTGCAAGTTTTGGCTTTAATAAATTACTTGCATCCATTGCACCATCTGTTTTTCCAGCTCCAACCAATTGATGAATTTCATCTATAAATAAAAGTATATTTCCATTTGCTGCTTCTAATTCATCTAATATACTTTTTAATCTCTCTTCAAATTCTCCTCTATATTTAGCACCAGCAATAAGTAATCCTAAATCCAAAGAATAGATTGTCTTTCCTTTTAAACTTGTTGGAACATCTCCTCTAACTATTCTTTGGGCTAGTCCTTCAACTATCGCTGTTTTACCAACACCTGGTTCACCAATAAGACATGGATTATTTTTTGTCTTACGACTTAAAATTCTCATAACATTTCTAATTTCATCATCTCTACCAATTACTGGATCAAGCTTATTTTGACGAGCAAGTGCTGTAACATCTTTACCGAATTTATTTAAAACATCATAACTTTCCTCTGGATTATCAGAACTTACCTTTACATTTCCCCTAACAGCTTTTAATGCTACTAAAAATGAATTTTTTGAAATTCTAAAAATTTTAAAAATTTTTGCTAAGCTAGGACTCGCTTTATCAATTATTGCAAGCATAATATGTTCAACAGAAACAAATTCATCTTTCATAGCAGTTGCTTGTTTTTCGGAATAATTAAGAATTTCATCTGTATTTTCAGAAAATCTCATAGCAACTGAACCAGTTACTTTTGGCTCTTTATCAATTTGCTCTTGGATTAATATTTTCATATTATCAATATTAATATTCATATGCGTTGTTAATAATTGATAAATTAAATTTTGCTGATTTTCTATCATTGATAAAAACAAATGTAAATCTGTGATTTCAGCATTTCGATTTTGCACTGCTATATTACTGGCATTTGCAATTACATCCTTTGATTTTTCAGTAAATTTCTGAATATTCATCCTTTGTCCTCCTAAATTTTAAACATTTATATGCGAAATATATATGAATGCTAGTGATACTATATATTGTACAATTGATGTCCAAACTACAACATTATATACTCTTGTTTTACTCTTTTTCTCGGCTTTTTTTATAAATTCTTGCCAAATTAAAAGTGTACAAATTAGACAAGCAAATTCTAAAAACACACAAGTTCTATTAGTTGAAACAAACACTGTTGGTGAAAATCCTAAAACAAGTCTTGTAACTAAACCACATCCAAATACATAAAATGCAATATTATTTTTTAGTCTCTTAAATATTAAAAATAAACTAATAAATATACACATAATTACTATTACTGATATTAATAATTCTACATAACTTCCTAAATAAGTATATGATGATGGATTAATTAAGTTAGTTTCTTTAACAAAATTTTCTCTTATCCAAGAAATTGTTACTGAAAGTTTTTCTGTAATTGGACTTGCAAAGCCTAGTACTATTGCTATCGTAAATGGCACAGCTGATATTCCTCTAATTAGTCTGTCTTTGTAATTATCCCAAATATAAATTAGAAGAACAAGTGTGAATATTGTAAATGTTATACAATACTTAGAAAGCATTTCTCCCATTGTTGTAGTAATGCCTAATATTACTTTTTCAATTGATGTCATATCTGTAAATTCTGGAAAATAATTAACAACTTCTTCATGTTGTCTAATTGCATTTCCAGGAGTTGTTACTATAAATATAAAACTTGCTATTGCAAGAAATGTTTGCAAATACATAAATGGACTAACTTTTCTTTTATCTCTAACTGTTAAAATTATTGTAAATAAAAGATATGTTACTACTAAAACTGCACACATTTGCTCTTGGTTACAAGCATATATTGTTGCAACTGCATACATTAAGCCTGGTAATATTTTTATTTTTTCTTTATCATAAGCTTTTCTGATTGATATTAATGAAAATAATGCTAGTGATAATGGCCAAATATAATTAACTGTTGTTGCCGCCCATCCAGCACTAGACATTCTTTCTACTGGATATAATATAACTAGCCACAAAATCATCATAATAAGTTCTTTTTTATTATCTTTTTTAACAAATAATTTTGACATTGAATATCCTATCAAAGTCATAAAAAATATTGTTCCAAAAGTCCAGATAAACTTTGAACTTCTAAATATTATACCAAGAGTTGCTTCAATAAGCACTCTTGAAGTCCAGCTTTGATATCTTGCACAAACAAAGCTTATAACTGGAACTCCTGTTATAGATTGTATATAAAAAGCATCATCATATCTGATTGGTTTAATAGAAATAAATAGAATAAATTGCAAGATAAATAATATTGCAATACCTCTATAATCGCCATCAAATATTTTCTTTACTTTCTCATTTAAGTTTTTTATAAATTTCATATTCTAATACCCCATTAGTTATTGTCCATAATTGAATAAAATTCCTGTGTCAAACAATATGTTTTCATCATCACTCTTGTATTCTATAAAGATTTGATATAAACCTTTTGACAAACCAAAAGCTAATGACTTTGCATACATTCCTGCTCGTCTACAATCATATTTTCCATCTATTGAAAAGAATTCATCTACTATTTGCATTTCTGTATTTAATACTTTATATTTATGTGTTTCCTCATTTCTAATAACAAATCTATTATCAAAATATCCTAAATTTTGTCCTTTTCTATATGCCCAACCTGTTATCTCAATATATTTTCTGCCTGTCGAAATACTATCAATTCTATATTCAACTTTACCATCATTTTTAGTATCTGCATCTTGGTCAACAATATAATTTGGCATTATTCCAAAATTTAGAAATACAATAAATAAAAATAGCAAAATAATAATTATAGAAGCAAAAACTACTCTTTTGAAAAATTTTTCTTCTAATTCAGCATTTATTATTTTATCTAAAAATTTCATAGTCTATCCCCTTTTAAAATTTTACTTAGTTATTTTATCATATTTTTTGTAAATACTCAATATAATAGTATCAATAATTTTATGGAGGTTATGTATGAACAGTAAACTTACAAAAATATTATATATTTCTGTTGTTATTCTAGCAGTATTACTTCAATTTTCTTTGTCCACTTTTGCAAATACTAATGATGAAAAATATGCTTGGGGATTCTGCCGTGGCAAAAATCACGAGCAACCTAATTTAGATATTAAACCTTTAAAAGTATTAGAAAAATATAATCGGAATTGCAATGGGTAATAAAGATAGCAAAAAAATTTATCTTACTTTTGATTCTGGATATGAAGCTGGTTATACTCAAAATATCCTAGATACTTTGAAAAAAACAAATGTCAAAGCAACTTTTTTTATTACTGCACATTATCTAAATACTGCGGAAGATTTAGTTATGCAAATGATAAAAGATGGTCACGAAGTTGGAAATCATACAGTAAATCATAAAGATATTACTTCTCTTACAGATGAAGAATTAAAAAATGAAATTATGAATTTACACATCGCTGTCCAAGAAAAAACAGGATATGAAATGAAATATTTTAGACCACCAAAGGGAGAATTTAATGACTACACAGTTAATTTTGTAAAAAATTTGGGATATACAACAGTTCTTTGGTCTAATGCCTATGACGATTGGAATACTGCAAATCAAGGTCGCTTTGAATATGGAAAGAAAAAACTTTTAGATAATCTTCACAATGGAGCTGTACTTTTAGTACATTCTACTTCAAAAGACAACATGGTTTTACTAGAAGATTTTATAAATGAAGCTAGAAATATGGGTTATGAATTCGCAAGTTTAAATGATTTTGAATAAAAAATTTCAAATCCATAAAATAAAAAAGGAATGTTAAAAACATTCCTTTTTACTATTTTTCATTATCAATTTTATCTCTTATAATGTATTTTGGTCTATTTTTTATTTCCATATACATTTTTGAGATATACTCACTAAGAATTCCAATGCAAAGTAATTGTATAGCTCCCATAAATAATACAGAAACTATTGTTGAAGCATAACCTGGTACATCTTTTCCCATTATTAATGTTTGTACAATTATTGTAAAAGCAAATATTGTTGATACTATAAATACAAAAATTCCAATAAATATTGCTATTTTTAATGGTGCAGTAGTAAATGAAGTTATACCTTCCATTGCATATTTCCATAATGAGCTAAAACTCCATTTTGTTTTACCAGCTACTCTTTTTACATTATCAATTTCAATATATTTGCATTTAAAACCTACCCAATTAAATATACCTTTTGAAAATCTGTTATATTCATCAAGTGAAAGAATTGCATCTACAACATTTCTTTTCATCATTCTAAAATCTTGTGCACCCTCTTCTAATTTTACTTCCATAAAATTATTAATTAATTTGTAAAACATTCTAGCACAAAAACTTTTGAATACTGGTTCACCTTTTCTATTTTTTCTTCTTGTTGCTACTGTATCATATCCTTCTTCAATGTATTTAAGCATTTCTAAAATAATTTCTGGTGGATGTTGAAGATCAGCATCCATAACAACTGTAAGTTCTCCTGTACTATTACTTAGTCCAGCATGAATTCCAGCTTCTTTTCCAAAATTTCTAGAAAAACTAATAATTTTGATTTTATCATTTTTTGCTCTTAAATTTTTCATTTTTGGAAAAGTTTCATCTTTACTTCCATCATCAACAAATATAACTTCGTAATCATACTTGTCTGAAATTTTTTCAGTTATTTCCATAAGTTTATTATAAAAAGTCTCAATAACATTTTCTTCATTATAACAAGGTACTACAATTGATAATTTATCCATTCTATTCTCCTAATTTGCTGTTACTTTTTTATTATCTTTTGCATTCAACTTCATAATATTTTTTAATAGTCCATTTTTCTTTTGTTTAGTAGTTTTTTTACTTGTTTTCTTAGATTCTTTTGTTTCAATTTTTTTCAAGTTTAATTCTTCATAATCTTCATTATCGATGTTTTCAAAAATTGATTCTTCTTCGTAAGGTATGTCCTCATCTTCATAAGGCATATCTTCACCTAATTCATCAAGATTATCTAACTCTATTTCTTGTATATCTTCTTTTTTATCTGCTTTTTGAATACTATTAGCTTTAAGAGCTTCTACCTTAGCATTTACCATTTCATCTATGTCATCTAAATCATCTAATTCAGCTATTTGTTTTTCTATATCTCTATATTTTTCTCCAAATATATCTGGTTCAGTTTCAATTTCATCAAAAACATCATTATAAGATGTATCTTCAATAACTGATTCTACTGCTGATGGTTCTTCATTAAATTGTTCTTCGATTATTGGCACTTTTGCTTTTTCGATTACTGCATTAATAATATTTTCTTTTGGCTCTTTTTTTCTAGTATATCTTTTAACCTTTTTAGCTTTTTTCTTCTTTGGCGCAACCTCAGGTTCAATTTCTATTTCTTGAATTGCAGTTTCTTTTTCTTCAATTTCAACTTCTTCTACTACTTGAATTTTATCTTCTTTTTTCTTTGAAGATTTTTCTTTGCTTTTTGTTTTTTTAGCTGTTTCCTTTTCGCTTTCTTCGATTGCCTCTGCCATGCCAGGAAGAGCTGGTGCATCTTCTGAAACTTGTTCAATAACTACTGCCTTTTCCTCAGGTATAACTTTCTCAGCAATTGCTTCCTCTTTTTCTATACTACTTTCAAATAAAGATTCTTCATTTTCTAATTCATCTGGATTTTTTGGAACTTCAAATTCATCAAGTGTTTTTCCAAAAACTTCAACAACATCTTTATAAAATACTGTATAAATATTCTTTATACCTTCTATTCTCCAATAATTAGTATTCATAATTGTTGCAGTTGATAAATTAATTTTATTCTTTTCTTTTTTGAATTTTTCGTCGTTTTCTTCAATATCTATTAAATATGATTTGTTATACAATTCTTTGTAAGCTTTTTTAGTAGATTTATTAGCTATTTCTTTGCTTAGAAGAGTATATAAATTATCTATTTGAGCAATATCTGTATTGAAATTATCACATGCTTCTAGCATTAAATTTCTATGCATTCTTTTTCCATGTATAACCATTATTCTTTCATAGTCTAAAAATTGAACTAAATAGTCCTTTTCTGCATTTAAAAAATTAAACTTTACTGCTGTATTTCTAACTGTTTTTTCGTGTAATTCTACACTAACAGCACCTTCTAAAAGCTCTGATATTAATTTGTTTGTTTTATTATATGTATCAATATAAGTTTCAATAAATCTTTGTTGAATATCAAAAGCAACTTTAACAGCATTTCTAACTACTGAATTATTAAAAGGTATTTTTTCGTCTTTACCATTTTCAATCATTACATCAATTAAATGTTCTTGTCCTTCTTCTGCTGAAAAAGCTTTTGCAACAGCTATGTATTCTTCTGGTATATTTTCAATATTTTGTTTTGTTACTTCAAAAATAGCATTGTATTCGGCTTCTGCATTCTTTCTATTTTTTTTACATTTTGACAACATTGATTTTTTTTCATTGTAATTTCTAACTGCCTCTATAAACTTTTCTCTTAAAGTAACTAGCGAATTTTGTGTTTTTGCAATGTCTCCTTCTATTTTCTCCATACATTTTTCAATTTCGTCTGGTTTTTGAGAAATATCATTAAATATTAAATCTCTACTGTACTCATACTTAGCATTTTTCTTATACAATTTCTCTTCTTGTGATTGTATATCTTCAATTGCTGTTTCAGAAGCTTGAAATTCTTCTAGTGCCGTAAATTCTGCATTATTAGCAATTTGAAAATTATTAAATTTTTCAAATAATTCACAATAATTCTTATAATTTTGAACTAAATTACTTGGTTTATTAATACCAAACAAATTTTCAAAATATCTCTCTAACACTATTGCGCTTCTCTCGTACATAAGAACATTCCTCCATAATTCGACTTACTATACCATATTATATATAAAAACAAAATAAAAGTCTATAATTTTTGAAGAAATTTTTTCTTTATTTTATCTGATGAATGTACATATTTATTTAAAGTTATATTAACAGTAGAATGACCTAAAATTTCACTCAAAGATTTAGGATCCATACCTACTTTTATACAATTCGTTGCAAAAGTATGTCTTAATATATGAAAATTGTAATCTTTTAACCCAAGTTCTTTTAATACCTTACTAAATGAATATTGGTATCTTCTTGGTTCAATATATCTCTTATCTCCTGTTAATAAGAAATCTGTATCTTCATTTTTATTTTTAAGATTTTTTAAAATTTCAAAAACCTTGTCATTCATTGGAATTTTTCTTATAGATTTACTAGATTTTGGACTGTCAATAAGTATTTGAGTTTTACTTTTTTGTAAATAGATTCTTTGAAGAGTTTTTGTTACTTGAATTCTTTTATTTTTCAGATCAATATTTCCCCAGGTAAGTGCACATAACTCGCCAATTCGCATACCTGTATATAAAGCTATCACTATGCCTATATATTTTTGTTCATAACTGTTTAAGCAAAATTGTTCTAACTTTACTTGTTCTCTTGGCGTTAAAACTTGTAGTTCATATATTTTAGGTTTTGGCATTGCCACCGGTTCTAAGTGAAATCTTACTTTATATTTTTCTTCTGCATAATTTAAGATTGAAACAAGTGTCGAAACAATCCCCTTTATCGTCTTTGGAGATAACTTCTCTGAAAGTTCTAAAATTGTTGGATTTATGTTAAAATCTAAGAATTCTTCTAATCTATAATCCTTAAACTTTTTATTCAAATAATTGTCTACTATGTATTTGTAATTATAATAAGTCGACATTTTAACTGTCAGTTTTTTATACAATAGCCAACTATTTGCCATATCACCAAAATAAATTTTCTTCTTTTGTGCTAATTTTTGCGTCATTAACATAATTAATCCTCCTTCTTATTAATGAATTTCAAAGATTAATTATATAATGGTCTTTAATTTATGTCAACTTAATTATGTGTAGTATGTTTGACAATTTTCAACAATTCCTGACTTAATTCAGGATAAAATTTATGTATTTCTTTTGGCACAAACTGGCTCCAATTTTCAAAATCATCTTTTTCTATTAATTCTCTTAAATATGTAGCTGAAACTTTTATTTTATTTCTAGATACTACCAATTCAGTTATGTCTTTTACTGCTTCTTCTCTAAACCATCCTTTTCTACTCTCATCTTTTCCATATATCATAAGATCTGGTTTTTGATTAGCTTTTTTAGTAGCATTTTCTAGTAGATAATCTCCCCATTCAAAACTTATATCATTTTCATTAGTCAAGTCTTCTAAATCACTAATTATAACATCATCATATTCTCCATATATTTCATTTATTATTTTTTTTCTAAGTTCTAATGTGTATGGATTTCTAGATGTTCCACTTATATTACTAGATCCTATTAAAATAAGTGTTTTTTTGCTTAAAATTCTTGCTATATCTACTAACATTTTATGTCCATTATGAAAATGATTATATCTGCCTAAGATAAGACATAACTCAAACTTTTTCTCCATTTTCTTTCTCCATCTTTGCTTTTACTTCTTTCATTAAATAAGCAAATTTTGCTTGTTCTGCTTTTATTTGATAGCTAAAATAGTCTATCAAATTTCCAGTTGCAAAATTCATATTTTCATAATAAGCTTTTAATTTCTTTTTAGAAATTTCAATTTCTTCATATAAATCTAATTCTTTTTCATCATCAGATTTATCAACAATTTTAGATTCTTTAATAAATTCTTCTCGCATAAAATCACCATAAATATTTTATACGAGAAGAATTATATTTATTCTATAAATTTAAAAATTTTTCTATATTTTCCCAAGCTTTTTCTGTATATATTTTTCTTTCTGCTGAAAAAGGAATAATTGTACTATATGAAATTCCTAAATATTCTTTAATTTCATTTACTGCTGTTTCAACTTTTGTAATAGCAATTTTATCTGCTTTGTTTGTAACTACCATAAAAGGTAAATTAGAACTTGCAATAAATTTATACATAAGCAAATCATCTTCTGTTGGTTTATGTCTAATATCTAATACTAATACAATAAGAGCAATGTTCTCTCTTTTAGCTAAATATTCTTCAATAAATCTACCAGAAGTAACTTTTTCTTCTTTTGACATCTTACTAAAACCATATCCAGGCAAATCTACTAAATAGAATTTTTCATCTATATTGTAAAAATTAATTTGTCTTGTTTTTCCTGGGGTATTACTTGTCCTAGCTAAATTTTTTCTGTTACATAAAGTATTTACGAAAGATGATTTTCCTACATTAGATTTTCCTACTAATACAACCTCAGATAAATCTCCTTTTGGATATTGTTTTGGACCTACTGCTGAAATCTCAAATTGTGCATTTTTTACTATCATACAAAACTCCTTATAAGTTATAAATTATTTTTTTGGAGTAATAACTTTCTTTCCACCCATATATGGCCATAATACCTCTGGAATTTTTACACTTCCATCTTCTTGATAATTGTTTTCAATTACCGCTATTAAACCACGAGGACTAGCAACAACTGTATTATTTAAAGTTGCAACTAGATAATTTCCTTTATCCCCTTTTGCACGAATAGATAATCTTCTAGCTTGTGCTGTTCCTAATGTTGAGCAACTTCCTACTTCAAAGTATTTTTTTTGACGAGGACTCCAAGCTTCAACATCACAAGATTTAACTTTTAAATCTGCTAAATCACCGCTACAACATTCTAATGTTCTAACTGGTACATCTAAATTTCTGAAAAAATCTACTGTAATTTTCCACATCTTATTATACCATTCCATAGCATCTTCTTCTTTGCATAGAACTATCATTTCTTCTTTTTCAAATTGATGTACTCTATATAATCCTCTTTCTTCTAAACCATGAGAGCCAACTTCTTTTCTAAAACAAGGAGAATATGAAGTCATACAAATAGGTAATTCCTCTTCTTTTACTATTTGTCCTTTGAATTTTCCTATCATAGAATGTTCACTTGTACCAATTAAATACAAATCTTCACCTTCAATTTTGTACATCATAGCTTCTAATTCTTCAAAACTCATAACACCATTTACTACATCAGATCTAATCATAAAAGGTGGAATTGCATAAGTAAAACCTTTATCTATCATAAAATCTCTTGCATAAGCTATCATTGCTTCATGAAGTCTTGCTACATCTCCTATCAAGTAATAGAAACCATTTCCAGATGTTCTTCCTGCACTTTCTTTGTCTAATCCACTTAAATTTTCAATAATATCTGCATGATATGGAATTTCATAATTTGGAACAACTGGCTCTCCGAATTTTTCATTTTCTACATTTTCACTGTCATCTTTTCCTATTGGTACAGAAGCATCCATAATATTAGGAATTTTCATCATTCTTTGTTTGATTTCTTCTTTTAACTCTTCTTCTCTACCTTCATTTGCTTCAAGTTTGCTGTTTATTTCTGAAACTTCTGCTTTAATTTTTTCTGCCTCTTCTTTTTTTCCTTGTCCCATCAAATTTCCAATTTCTTTACTCTTAGTATTTCTTTGCATACGAAGTTCATCACACATAAGTGTAAGCTCTCTGCTTTCTTTATCTAACTCTACTACTTCATCTACTAAAACTAATTTATGATCTTGAAATTTTTTCTTTATATTTTCTTTTACCATTTCTGGATTTTCTCTAATTATTTTTATATCAATCATTTCTTTTACCTCTCTCGTCTAATTATTATTTTTTTACTGCTCCTGCTATATCGGAGGATAGTTCTTCGCAAAGCTCAAATCTAAGTTTTTGACCTGTTATGTTATCTTGTCTTCCTTCTGGTACTTCTTCAAAAAACATAGCTTCTCTTCTTACCCAAACCTTACTATCTTGTCTTTCATATAAAGGTCTATAAATTACCATTCTTTCCTTTGTTTCCGAGTCTAATGCCACTTCTTGAATATAGTAATAATTTCCTTTAAAATGTCTGTAAACTTTTCCAACTTGTATTTCCATGTTATCCTCCTTATATATTAATTTTCTATTTTCTTAACAATACTTTTTAAAGCTTTTTCACGAGGTAAAATTATTATATGCCCACAGCCCAAGCATTTTAATTTAAAATCTACTCCAACCCTTGTAATTTCCCAGTCTTTTGAACCACAAGGATGTGTTTTTTTTGTTCTAACTTTATCACCGATTTCATATTCCATTATTTTTCCAACCTTTCATATATAACAACACATTCATCTACATATATAGTTTTATAATTTTCATCTTTCGATAAAAAAACACTCAACATAGAATTATTGTATATCATAATATGTGTTATATTATATTTTTCAAAAGTATCTTCATAGTATGTTGTTAAACCAGATGTTGCAAAAAAATCTGAAAAAACATCTTGTCCTTCATTAAATTCAGGAGTATATAAATCGGCTCTCGAATCTATAAATACTGGCACTCCCTCATATAATAAATAACTTCCAAAATCGTATTCATTATATAATTTAATGTTTTCTACATCTAAATTTTGCTTTAACCATTTAGTAGCCTTTTTAGGATATAATATTTCATCTATATATGGTCTATTTCCATTATATATAAAAAATATTAAAGAATATAATATTGTTGCTATTATTATAAATATTGTTCCAGTTTTAGTTGTTAATTTTTTAAGAACAAATTCATAATCTTGTGGTGATTTTTCATTCCACCAATTGCTAAACATTAAATTTATAGATAAACCACCTATTAAAACAAATATTGAAAATTGTCTTAATGAAAATAATGATAATATCATTAAACCTATGGTCATAAACATATCTTTTAATCTAATTTTTATTTTAGTAAAAATTAATAATGCAAAATATATAGCAAAAATAATCATTGCATAAATATTTTCTGATAAAACCATTGGTAAATGTTCTTGTATGTAGGTTGTAGAATTCCCTATTAACGTTTTATATAAATATGTATATGGTGCATCACCTATTGGTGTTAGTAATCCACTAAATATACATATTATCATAACTAAAATTAAAAATTTTTGATTGTTATTTCTACTTAAAGTAATTCTTTCTAAAATAGTTTCTATTTTTTCGGGTACTAAAACACTTACAATATATTCTCCTATATATGGCATAAATAGTATAAAGAAAAATGGCCATACTGCTGTATGAATATTAGCAATAAAAGCGCCTATTGCAAATAATGCTATTGCGTTTAACACCTTACTTTTCTTAGTATCACTTTGTATAAACAATTCTATAAACAATATTTCTAATGTAAATAAAATAAAAGTTACTAATTGTGCTCTTGCAGTAATAAAAGCTCTTAATATGACCATTGTAGCAATTGTAGAAACAAATGATGTAATTTCATTTTTCGTTATTTTGCGTCCAACAAAATATATAGTTATACCTAATATACACGATAATATAATTGTAGATAAATATATACCATTCATTCCAGCTAAGTTATACAGTACACTTATCCCCAAATCGTACAACCAATGTGGATAAGTGTATGTTAAATTATGCCATGAAAAAACATCTATATTGTCTATTCGATATTCTGATATATGTTTACCTATTGCAATACTATAAAAAGTATCATTTTGAAGAGTTTTAGTAGTTAAAGAAATAGAAAATATAATTAAACAAACTACTAATATATAATTACTTTTCTTATTAAGATTATTTTTTATCTTTTTAATCATCTTTTGATATGCTTTCTACTAAATTCTTTTTAAAATACGCTCTTTTCCAAGTATTTTTAATATTTCATATAAATCTGGTGTATTGCATCTTCCAGTAACTTTAACACGAATTACTGTACTAATATCTCCAACATGTCCCTTATATGAATCTGGATTTGCTTTATATTCTTTTACTTCTCTTGCATATCCCATGCTTTCAGCTAAGTCTTTCATTTTGTTAAACCAAACTTCTTTGTCATCTGATTCATCATAATATTTTTCAAAATATTCTTTTACTACTTTTTCAATTTCTTCTTTATCTTTTATTTTTTGATATTCAAAATTGTCTACTTTGGCAAATTTGTCATCATACATATATGTAATGCTTTCTTTTACATCTGACCATTTTGCTATATCTTTTCTAGGTTTTACATTTCCTCTTTCAATTCCCAAAACTTTAAGTGCATATTCTTTATTATCTAGCATTTCTTTCAATTCATTGTCATAAGTTTCAGCCCATTTATAACTTTCAGCATAAACTTCATCAGCTGAATATTTTGAAATTACATTTTTCGATACATCTAACATTTTAACCATATCAAATAATGCACCACTTACACCCATTTTATTTAATTGTAAATCGAATTCTTCCATTGATTTGTCTGGATTTTGTTTTCTCCAAATTTCAAAATTTGAATTAGCAATATTCATTAAATATTCTTTAACAGCTTGTTTTGGAATACCTTGTTCTGTGTAATATGAAACAGCAGCTTCTGGATCTTTTCTTTTACTTAATTTTCTTTTTCCTTCTCCATCTACTTTCATCATAGGAGCAATATGTGCATATTTAGGTGCTTTAAATCCTAATACATAAAATAGTTGTAAATGCAATGGAACTGATGGAAGCCATTCATCACCTCTTATAACATGTGTTGTTCCCATTAAATGATCATCTACTGCATGTGCAAAATGATATGTTGGAAGTCCATCTGATTTAATAATTACAATATCTTGGTCATTTTCTGGCATATCTACATTGCCTTTAATAACATCTCTATGTTTTATTTTTTTATCTGGATTTCCTGGTGATTTTAATCTAATTATATAAGAATCTCCATTTTTTATTTTCTCATAAGCCATATCTATTGGCATATTTCTACATTTTGTCCATTTTCCATAATATCCAGTTCTTTCTTTTGCTTTTTCCTGATCTTCTCTAATAGCATTTAAAGTTTCTGGTGCACAAAAACAAGGATATGCTAAACCTTTTTCAATTAAACTTTTTGCATAAGCTTGATAAATATCTTTTCTTTGACTTTGTTTATATGGTCCATAATCTCCCATGTCTTTACCATCTATAATTGTTTCATCCGGCATTAAATCATAATCTCTTAATGCTTCAATTATTTGTTCACTACCATTTTCAATTTCTCTTTTTTGGTCTGTATCTTCAATTCTTACAAAAAATACACCATTTGTTTGATTTGCAAGTTTTCTAGCAATTTCAGCTTGGTATAAACCTCCAATATGAACAAATCCTGTTGGACTTGGAGCAAATCTTGTAACAATAGCTCCTTCTTCTAATTGTCTTTCTTTATATTTTTTCTCATAAAAAGATACATCTTTTGCATCTGGAAAAATTAAATTTGCTAAATCTTTACTATCCATTTTTATCTCCTCATTTCACTAACAAACTATTGATTTCAATAATATCATATTTTATTAGTTTTTTCAACGAATTTTTCTATAAAAAAAATTATGTTTTCTATGCTATGATTTGACATTTATGTAAATTTCCTGTATAATAGTTTTATTATTAATGAGATTTTTATATATAAGTAAAAAGTGTTCGGAAAATTAAATAAAAAAGTGATCGGAAAATTTTATATAATAGTTTTAGTAGGAATGAACATTCTTGCGTATTTTTTGTGTTTTAAAAAATATGTGAGGCACTTTTCTTGTATGTAAAATTAAAGAAAAGGAGAATTTATGGAAAACAAAAAAGAAACAAAAGCAAAATTGAATACAGAGAATAACTTTACAAAAGAAGTTAAAAATCAAAAAAGAAGAAAACCTAGACAAGCAGTATCTAAAAATATTACTGTAAAAGCTGAAAAAAAGGAAGATTTCAAGTTTAAAAAAGAGAATTTAAAAATTATTCCATTAGGTGGACTTCATGAAATTGGAAAAAACATTACTGTTTTTGAATATGGAAATGATATCGTTCTTGTAGATTGTGGTGTAGCCTTTCCAGAAGATGAGATGCTTGGTATAGACTTAGTTATACCAGATTTTACTTATCTTGTAAAAAACAAAGAAAAAATTAGAGGTTTAGTAGTAACACATGGTCATGAAGATCATATTGGTTCTATTCCATATTTATTAAAAGAAATTAATATTCCAATTTATGCTACAAAATTAACAGCTGGTTTAATTGAAAATAAACTTGAAGAACATAAATTAAAAGAAAGTACAAAATTAAATATAGTAAAACAAGGTCAAACTATTGTACTTGGTAAAATGAGAGTTGAATTTATTAGAAGTTGTCATAGTATTCCAGATTCTGTTGCTTTGGCAATCCATACTCCTGTTGGAACAGTAGTTCATACAGGCGATTTCAAAATTGACTATACTCCAATTGGTGAATTGCCAAATGATTTAGGAAGACTAGCAGAACTTGGAAACAAAGGTGTTTTAGCTCTACTTTCAGACAGTACAAATGCTGAAAGAAAAGGATTTACAATGTCAGAAAGTTCTGTTGGAGAAGTATTTGAAAAACTATTTTTTAATTGTACAAAAAGAATTATTGTTGCAACTTTTGCTTCAAATGTACACAGAATTCAACAAATTGTAGACTTAGCTGTTAAAAACAAGAGAAAAATTGCAGTTTGTGGAAGAAGTATGATAAATGTTATTGAAACTTCTATTGAACTTGGATACATTGATGTTCCAAAAAATGTTTTTATAGATATTGATATGATAAAAAATTATCCTGATGACCAACTTGTAATTATCACGACTGGTAGCCAAGGTGAACCAATGTCTGCCCTAACTAGAATGGCAAACGGAGAACATAAAAAAGTAACTTTAACCGCAAATGATTTAGTTATTATCTCTGCTAATCCAATTCCAGGCAATGAAAAATATATATCAAGAGTAATTGATGAATTAATGCAAATTGGTAGCGAAGTTATTTATAGCTCACTAGCAGACATCCATGTTTCAGGACATGCTTGCCAAGAAGAACAAAAATTAATGCTTACATTAGTAAGACCAAAATTCTTTATACCAGTACATGGTGAATATAGACAACTTATCTCTCATAAGGAAACTGCAAAAAAATTAGGATATGTTGATAAAGATATTTTTATAATGACAAATGGTAGAGTTTTAGAACTTAATGAAAATGAAGGAAAACTTACTACTACTGTTCCATTTGGAAAAGTTATGGTTGATGGTTTAGGTGTTGGAGATGTTGGAAACATTGTTTTAAGAGATAGACAACACTTATCTCAGGATGGATTAATTATAGTAGTACTTACAATGGATTCTGCTACTGGCGAAGTAATTGCTGGACCAGATATGATTTCAAGAGGTTTCGTTTATGTTAGAGAATCAGAAAATTTAATGGATGATGTTAAAGCATTAATCTCTTTAAAAATTAATGAATGTGTAAATAGTGGAATTTCAGATTGGGCAACTATAAAATCTATAATAAAAGACAATCTTAGAGATTATATATACAGAGAAACAAAGCGTAACCCAATGATTTTACCAATTATAATGGAAGTATAAATATTATATATTAAAAAACAGAAGTGAAAATTTTTCTTCACTTCTGTTTTTATTTTATATCTTTTTTATATTAAAGTTGCACCTATAATTCCTGCATCATTTTTAAATTGAGCTGTAACAATTTTAGGCTTCTCCCCTTCATTAAATGTAGTTTTTGGAGCATTAATTTTATCTACCAACATTTTAAAAATTGGATTGTTTTCATAATAAGAAAAACTTCCTCCTAATACTACAATTTCTGGTTCAAAAATATCTATAAAATTACAAATTCCAGTTTGCAAATAATCTAAAAATGTTTCTACATCTTGAATTACAGCTTCATTATGTTTTTCAAAAACTTCTTCTTTTAAAATAACTTCTCTCAAATATTCACCAGATATATCACTATCTATATCCAAAGTTTCTGTAACTTTTGTTTTTAAAGCTTTTATAGAAGCATAAGTTTCAAAGCATCCTCTTTTACCACAAGTACATAATCTACCACCTTTATTTAAAACTATATGTCCCATTTCAAATCCAGAATATCGTTTAGGTTCTAGCAATTTACCATTTATAAAAACTGCTCCACCTATACCAGTTCCTAAGCATAAAAATACTCCATCACTATAATCTTTCATCGTTCCATATACTTTTTCTGCCATAGCAGCACATTTAGCATCATTTCTAATTATTATAGAATTTGAAAATTCTTTCTTTAATGCTCCTACCAAATCAAAACCTTTAACACCTAGATTTCCTGCTTTTACTATTTTACCATTTGAAATAGTACCGTGGTGATGCAATACCTATTATCTCTAATTCCTCTACTTTTACATTATTTTCGTTGCATAAATCTTTAATCATAATAGTAATACTATTTACTATTGTTTCTTCTATCTTTACTCTATCTTCACGAGTTAAAATTTTGTCTTTTGAATCTATAATTGTTGCATCCTTTATAATTCCAACTCCTATATGACTTCCACCTAAATCTACACCAATTTTCATCTATTTTTCTCCTTTATAAAATTATAATAATCATATATGTAACTTAACCTTGTTATTTCGAAAAGTTCTGTAGAACTTTCCTACATAATAAAAAAGCTCATCAAGCACTAATTACACTGCTAGATGAGTTTTTTATGATGTTATACTCCGTAAGCATCAAACAAGAAGTTACCCATGTATAATTGAATAACTGGTACAAGTACTACTACAACGAAGAAAATTAAAACTATACCAACAAATAAATAAGATACTTCTGGTAATACTTTTATAATCTTTTCCATAGTGTTTTCAATATCTTGTTCTATGTATTCTACTAATTTTTCAATCATTTCAGTTAGATCTGTTTGCATACCTATCTTCAACATCTCAGTTGTCATTGATGTTGAAAGTTTTGCATTTTCAAAAGGTTCAATCCAAGACTGTCCAACAAATATATTGTTAATTGATGTCTCTATCATAGATAACATAACTGTATTTTTTACAACATTTTTACTAACTTCTAATGCATCCTGAATTCTCATACCATTTTGAAGATTTAATAAAATCGCTTTCATTAATCTTGAAAAATCTAATAAATATATAAGTTTTCCAAATATAGGCATTGTATATTTAAAATAATCAAAATTATATCTACCTCTTGGCGTGCTAATATATGTAAAGAACAGGAATACTAATGCAATAACAATTCCAACTGGTATATACCAATATTGCAGTACCAAATGCACGAAATCAGCAAACCAAAGAGTTATTGCTGGTAAGTTAGCAGCAGCTCCCAAAGATTGGAATACTCCTTCTAGCATTGGCAATCCAAATATTACTGCTATGAATAACATAACAATAATTCCAATAAACATAAATAAGTTTGGCAATAAAATTCTTTTTAATTTTGTATTTAAAGCAGCTGTATCATCTAAGTATTTTACACCTTGTTGAAGTGAAGTTTCTAGTGAACCAGAAAGTTCACCTACTTTTATCATGTTTATATATATATAAGGGAATACATTATCATAATACTCCATTGTTGTGTACATAAATTCACCAGATTCTACACCAGCCAAAATATCTTCTAGAATAGCTCTTAATTTTGGATTTTCAGTAGTATCTATAACTGTTGATAAAGCATGAATGTTATTAAAATTAGCTTTCTTCAATAGATAGAAATTTTGTGAAAATACTCTAATATCCCTATATGTAATTCTTTCTGTTGAAATCAAAGCTTTATCTAACTTTTCTATAACTGATTCTTTTCGTGCATTTTTAGAATGTACCGTTGCTGTTGTTTGGTATTTTGGTTTTTCAGCTTTTGTTGCTCCATTTTTTCCATTTCCAACTGATTTTTTTCTTGAAATAGTAACTATTTGTGAAACACTTATAGGTGTTAAACCATTTCGCTTTAACTTTCTTACACAACTTAATTTTGAAGCATCATCCATTTTAGACTTTACAACTTGCCCTTGTGGAGTAATTGCTTTGTATGCAAAAGTTGGCATCTTTTACCTCCTTTATTTTGACATTGGACCTTTTTTTAGGTTTAATTGCATTATTGTTCTATTTAAAGTTTCATAATTCTTTTCTTCAATTTGAGATTTAACTTGTTCTAATGATAATTTTCCAGTAACATATAAGTTAGCTAATGAATTTATTAAACCTATACTTCCTTTATCTAAGTTTCCTTGAATTGCATCTTCAATTTCAGAAACACTAAATTTTTCTTTTCTAATACAAGCTGCAACTGTATTATCAACAACCATTATTTCTGGTACTAAAACTAATGAATCGTTAGATGGTGATTTTAACAATCTTTGTGAAACAACTAATTTCAAAAGTGATGATAATAAGTTTTTAACAGTAGCTTGATCTCTCACTTCATAGAAGTTAATCATTCTATCGATAGTCTCTGCACAAGATTTAGTATGCAATGTTCCTATAACTAAATGTCCAGATTCTGCCATATCAATAGCAGCTTCCATAGTAATTTTATCTCTAATCTCTCCTATTACTAGTATATCACAGTCTTCACGAAGAGCATTTTTTGATCCTTCACTAAATGTAGATGAATCTTTTCCAGGACCAACTTCTTTTTGAACTATTATAGATTTTTTACTTGTATGTTTATATTCAACTGGACTTTCAAGTGTTAGAATTTTTTTATTTTGTTTTCTATTTACTTCATCTATTAAACAGTTTAATGTTGTAGATTTACCTGAGTTTGTTTTTCCTGTTACTAAAATCAAACCTTGTGGTTGATATGTCATTGCTTTTACTATATCTGGTAATCCTAAATCTTCAAATTTTGGAAGTTCATTTTTTATAATACGCATTGTAAAAACAGGAACATCATCAGAATATGAACAATTTACCCTTAAACGAATGTCATCATATACAAGTGATGTATCTAATTTTCTTTCAGTTTTATATATAGTATCTTTATCAACATTTCCACGAATTATATAATCATATATATCATATAATTCAGCTTCATCAAGTGGATCAGTATCTGATATTTCTATTAAAGATCTATTTATTCTTAAAATAGGCTTTAATCCTCTCATTAAGTGTATGTCAGAAGCATCTTTAAGTATAGCCTCTTTTATAATACTTTCTATCAATAACATATTTTTCCCTCGCTTTTGATTTTATCATTAGAATAAAACTAATTTTTTATTAACTTCTTCAAGTGTAACATAACCATCAACAACTTTTTGAAGAGCATCAACAAGTAGTGGTCTATACCCATCTTGGATAGCTTGCTCTCTAACTTTTAAACTTGATGCACCAGCAGAAATTAATTCTCTAATTGGTTCTGTAACTTCTAAAATTTCAAATACTGCAATTCTATTTAAGTAACCAGTATAATTACATTCTTTGCAACCTTTTGTATCATATGTAAATTTATCTGTAAAATCTAATGTATCACCGTATTTTTCAACTAATTTGTTCATAATACTTTTTTCTTGTGCAGTAAATTTTCTCTTAACAGCACAATGTGGACAAATTCTTCTTACTAATCTTTGTGAAACTGATGTTGCAAGAGTACTTGAAATATCGTAATCAGAAATTCCTAATTTACGAAGTCTTGTAATAACTTCTATTGCATTTATTGTATGTATTGTAGATAATACATAATGTCCAGTTTGACCAGCTTGAAACGCTATTTCTGCTGTTTCTAAATCACGAATCTCACCTATAAGAATTATATCTGGATCTTGTCTTAATATTGTTCTTAAAGATGAAGCAAAGTTTGATTTAGCATCTATTTCAATTTGATTTATTCCGGAAACACGAATTTCAACTGGATCTTCAACAGTAGTAACATTTATTTCTGGTTTATTTAAGTAATCTAATACACTATATAGTGTTGTTGTTTTTCCTTCACCAGTAGGTGCCGCAATAACTGTAATACTATTTCTTTTATCAAAAGATTTTTTTAGTATTTCTTCATCATTTGGGAAACCTAAATCGAAAATATTTTTAATTCCTGCATTCTTTTTCAACAAACGCAAACAGAATTTTTCACCATTTACTGTTTTTTGTGAAGACACACGAATATTATAATCATTATATAATAAAATTCTACCATCTTGTGATTCTTGTTTTTCTTGGTGCATATTAGAAATAGCTTTTAATCTACCTACAACTTGTGTAAGTCTTTGTTTATCTATACTTGCTACTGTAACTAATTCACCATCTATTCTATATCTAACTCTTATTGTATTTTCAAGTGGTTCAACATGTATATCACTTGCTCTTTTTTCCATAGCAGTTTTAATAATTGTATCAATTAAACCTGTAACATCACCAGCAGTTGTGATATTACCATCAGCTGACCCCTCTAATGATTCAATTACTGTATCAATTGATGATTCGAAAGTAAGATATTTTTCCATTACTAAACCACGATTTAATAATAAAAGTCTTACTTGTTCAATAGCTCTTTTATTTGCTGTATCTGCAAAGCATACTTTTGCTTTACCACCTAAGACATCAAAAACAACAGCCTTACAAGCTCTACAAACATCTATTGACATATAATCATTAACATTAACATTAATAGAATCAACTCTTAAAACCATTACTTTTTCGCCAAGGATATCTCCCATAGCTCTAATCAAATCCCTTTGAGGACATAGATTTAGTATATTTAATATATCACCTATTTTTTTATCTGGATGTTCTTTTTGGTATTCAATAGCAGCCTGAATGTCGTTTTCTGTAACAACTCCTCTTTTAACTAATTCCACGCCTATTGGCGCTTTTCCGTTTAATGCCATTTGAATTACTCCTTTCATCATTGGTTCAACTATATCTATTATATATTATTTTTTCTGTAAAATAAATAGTTTTTATAAAGTTACATAAACTTAACATTTTTGTAAAATTTTGTAATTTTCTGTGATTTAATGCATATTACATGGTCCATATTGTGAACTATTTAATGTATTTGCAAAATTGTCATTTGTATTAAAAGTATTGTCAGAATTTATTAATGCCCATTTGCCTGTTATATTTGCATTTCCAAAGTTAAAATTCACATTTACGCTATCCCAACCTCCACCAATGTTTGTAGCTACATTACATAAAAATTTTGAAGTATTATCTTTTGCCACTAAATTACTTTGTGTAATTCCTTGACTTTGACTTGCATAAAAAGCAAAAAGCACATTAGAATTAGAAGTACTTTTAAAATATTTCGGTACCCATACAACTTTTTGAGTATAATCATTACTTGTTTTGGATGTGTTTATATTAGCTACTAATTTTCCATTTACATCAAATAAATTATCTTCACTTTTTTTAGATACTATTACTGTCGCCCAGTTTTTATTGGTATAATTATACCATTCTGGATCATCTTCTGTTGTTCTTATATAAGCTTTTGCATTTTGAAGATATTTAATTGGATAAAAATTCATGCCTTCTTCTAATACATCATTTCTTAAATCTGATACTGCTGGACTATTGCATTCTTCAATTAATTCTCTTTGCTTAACAGTAGAAAAGTCAATTTTTTCATCAAGTTTTCCTGCTTTATATCCAATTGTAATTCTAACTTGTCTTACTAAATCAAATTGCTCAGATGGTATAGTATGTGAACCATAAACTGGCATAGCCTCTATTATTGCTGAATAGCCTGTCGGAATTTTGGTATTAAAAACTTGTGTTTCACTATCAGCTCCACATTCTAATTTATTGCTAGCTCCAACTGCATTTACAAAGTCAGCATAAGACATTGCTTCAATATTTTCCATTAAATTTGTTGCTATTCTAGTAGCACCAGATGTTCTTGTTATATTTCTTGATTGTATTGAAGTATTAACATACAACATAGAAACTATACCTATTGTAACAACTATCATAGTTGCAGAAATAAGTACATCTGTACCTGTTGCTCCTCTTTCACTTCTCAATTTTTTAAAAAAATTTTTCATACGATTTTTTCCTCATTTACATATATGTAATAAAAGTTTCTATTATAGTTACAGTAATTGTAGTTATTCCTAAAAAGAAACCAATTCTAACTTTGGGAATTTCATTATTTTGTAAAATATCTGGTTTATCATTTATTTGATTTTTAATTTTTGCATAAATAAAATTTAAAAATATCAAAATTAATGATAATAGAACTATTAATAATAATAATTCTGAGCCTAAGCAAGCTCCAATGTATGAACATAACATCAAACATTGAATAGGATATTTACTCTCTCCTAATTTTTTTATAGAAACTATATCTACTATGCATAATACTAACATCATACATAAATACATGCCATATCTATACATACTAGTTCTTTCCATTATATATAGATATAAGATATATAAGCCTTGCATTATAAAACCAAATAAAATTAATCCAATATGTATCTTTCTATATTCTTTATCTATACCAGAAATTATTGCAATCGTTATATACATAAAAACAAACGCAATAAAAAATGCAATTTTACTAATTTCTAGATATGGAAAATGCATATTTAAAGCTAAATATTGAGTTAAAAATACTATACCTGATAATGCTTCTAAAATAAGATATCTTATTCTTATTTTTTCTCCACAATATCTACATTTACCTTTTGCAAAAATATAACTTAAAATAGGTATCATATCCCAAAATCCTAGTTTATGATTGCAGTTAGGACAAAATGATCTTTCATGTGTTATATCTTTTTTTAAAGGAATTCTGTAAACAGCTAATGTGAAAAAGCTTCCAAATACTGTTCCCATTATAAATATCATTATGTAATAAAATATGTCCACTTTTTTCCCCTTTATTTAATAATAGGCATATACATTCATATATGCATATGCCTTATTATTGTTAATTATTTTATTTCTATTGATTTTTTTTAGCTACTTCTAAATCTTGTGGTGCAGATATTGAAAATGTAGCTGTATATACAGTTCCTGATTTTTTAGCTTTATATTCTAATGTTACTTTTCCAGCTGATGCTATTGGAGCAGTAGTAATTGTACCTGATGTGCAGTTGTTATCATAAAAAGATCTATTTGTATAGGCTGCTTCAAAATCTGGACTTGTTGCACTTTTTGTATATGCATCCATTTGTGCATCTGCTATTGAAACTTTAATTTCTTGTTCTGCTGTTGCTAATTCACTTGTTGCAACAGCTCCTGTTGCTCTTCCTAAAATTCCGTTATTTCCTACAACTAGTGCAATTGATACACCTGCTAAGATTAATAGCACGATAATTGTAATTACTAATGCTACTAATGTAATACCTTTTTGATTTTTCATTTTTAATTTCTCCTTTTATTTTAATTTTTCTTATGTTAAGAATCTGTTGGTCCTGTAACAAATTTGAATTCTTCTGGATTAGCTAAATCAAATACAAAAGTGTAAAAATTACCAGATTTTGCTTTATATTTAACTGTAATTTCACCAGAATTAGAAGTATCATCTACACCTGAACCTCTTGTTACTATTATACCATCTTTATCAGAACTTGTACAATTATTTATATAATAACTTGTATTTCCAAGAAATTTTCCTTTTCCAACATTACCATTAGCAGTCGATTCAGTATAGTATGCCATTTGTGCATCCATTATAGATATTTTCACTTCTTGCTCTGCTGTTGTTTTTTCTTTAACACTAGCAGCAGATTTTGTTCTTTTCAAAATACCATTATTACCAACAAATAATGATATTGATACACCTGCTAAGACTAGTAGAACAATAATAGTAACTACTAATCCTACAAAAGTGATTCCTTTATTATTTCTCATTTGAAATCTTAAAATTATTTTTAATTTACTGTTAAGTCTTGTGGTGCTGAAACTGAAAATGTAGCTGTATATACAGTTCCTGATTTTTTGGCTGTATATTCTAATGTTACTTTTTGTGTTGACTCATCATATGTTGGTTCTGAAACAGTACCTGATGTACAGTTATTATCATAGTAATCTTTGTTTGTATAGTGTGTTTTAAAATCTGGACTTGTTGCACTTGCTGTATAAGCTGCCATTTGTGCATCTGCTATTGCTATTTTGATTTCTTGTTCTGCTGTTGCTAACTCACTTTTTTCAACAGCTCCTGTTGCTCTTCCTAAGATACCATTATTACCTACTACTAATGCAATTGATACACCAGCTAAGATTAATAGCACAATGATTGTAATTACTAATGCTACTAATGTAATACCTTTTTCTTCCTTAAACATAATTTTTCCTCCTTTGTTTTTTTTAAAAATTTGTATATATTTTTATTTTAAATATATCCTATTTTGAGTTTGGCTTTTCAAAAAAAGTGCCTGTACTATTTGAATGTGATGTTGAGCCTTGTGTTGTACTTGTATTTGTTTTTGTAGTATTTGAGCCATTTGTTGTATTTGTGTTTGTTGTATTTCCATCTGTCGTAGGTGTTGGCTCTATATATTCAGCAAATGGATCTGTTTTTCCACTTGTAAATGACTGTTTTGACGCAGCTGTTGACAATTCTTTTGAACCTATACTATAAGATTTTATAATGCTTTGTGTATCTGAACTAGTAGAACTATTTTCATTATCTGTACTAGTAGAAGCAATTTCTTGAAGTATAGATGTTGTTGAGCTATCTGCTCTATATGATACTGGCTCTGGAACTGTTTTATTATTTGGCATATATTGATAGAATATTATACCTATCATAAATACCACTACCATAAGCAATAATGCCATTATAAATAATTCTTTTGATAAAGATTTCATTTATTTTTTCCTTTCTAACTAATTTACAGTATTTGTATTAGAATTGTCTATTCTATGTCCTCCACCTAATGAAGAACCTGCTTGTTCTAATGTGTTTTGTGTTGCATCACTAATTGATGTATTACTATCTGTTGTATTTGAATCTGATGAAATTGAATCAACAGATGTTTGTAATTCAGTTAAGTTTTTATTATTAACTGGAACATTTCTAATTGTAAATGTTGCTTGTAGATTTTCTCCACCTTTTGCCATTTTGAAATCAGAAATTTCAAAACCTAATTTACTATCTTCTTCTATATGATAAATAAATTCTGTAATTGGAATATAATCTCCTGAAACTGTGAATTTCAAATCGCACATTGTATATTCGTTAGAATCCAAAACTGAACTTGCACTTTTTGCAACATCAAATTTTAATGCAATTCCTTCTTCTGTACCATAATTTCCTATAACAGTCCATAAGAAATCTACATCATAGATATCTACCATGCTCATATCTACATCAGCTTCATTTTCAGCATTAGCAGCATTCATCATTTCTGCCATTGTTTCATATTCTTCTTTTGCATCTTGATAAGATTTTATTGCTGTTTGTAAATTTGATTGTTTAGATTTGTATTCCATATCGTTTATATTAACTAACTGACTAATTAGTGTGTCTATTTCTTTACTAGCAACTTCAACTTGTTTATAGTTTGCTACTTCAAATGTATCTCCTATTTCTAGACCATTTACAACAGTTGTATAGCATAAGAAAATTGAAAGTGCTAAAACTAGTATTAATAATATTTTTCTCATGGCAAATCTCCTTCTATTGTAACTTTAACAACTCCACCATCTTTCATACCACTTGTTGATTTTACATCTGTAAGTATTCCTTTTGAAGAAAGCATTGCCTTGAAATATCCAAGTTGTTCATATTTTTCTGATTGTGCTTGTATTGTAATATGTGTTCCTTGTGTATTGTCTATTGATGTAATTTGTACTTTTTGTGGAATTACAAACATAATTCTTTCTAGTAAATTCGGCACTGCCTTTACAGGAACAATTCTAGCCTGAGTCATATCATCAGATGAATCTGTTAAATTGTTTACACTATTTATAAGTGATGTATATGAACTTGTTCTACCACTAATTGTAGAATATTCACTATCTATCTTACTAACTTCACCTCTTGCAACAGAGATTGCTGAATTTATTTCATCAGTTTTTGCTTCAATTTGTTTCATTGTTGACATAGAAAATCCTATATAAACTGCTGTTCCCATTAATGCGACAGCTGTTAAACGAATTAACATTTTTTCAACTATATCTAATGGTCCTGTTAATCCACCAGCAAATAAATTACTTGTTAATACTTTTAAATCTAAGTTTCCACCGCTTAACGCTTTTCCACTCATAAAGTTTAATTCTTTATTTTCAAATCCTATACCATTCATTGCAAGAGCAATAGCTGAGTTTACTTCGATATAATCTTTGACTGATATTTTTACAGAAGAACTTTCTACAAAATATGGTTTTAATATTTCACATTTTACACTAACCATATATTCTTGGAAATACAAATCTATATTATTTATTGCTGTTCCAAGTCCTGTTATATATACTCTTGATAAATTTGCTAAAGAACTATCAATAATTTTCTTGCTTTCAGTAGCTATTTTGTAAAGAGTTGGCATTACATCTTCTAAGTGTTCATTTTCATCTGATTGTAATGCTTGTGTTTCTTGTGTATATATTGTTATATTCTTGCAAACATCATAAGATTTTTGCATAGAATTTTCTGTTCTATTTATATTATCTAAAATTTGTCCCATTCCATATTCAATAGTATCTACCCTACTAATTTGACCATCTACTATTGTTGTGATTTTAGTCTCATCTTCAATATTTATAATCGCAATATTTTCTTTCGGATTAACATCAACCAAATTTGTTATACTAGTTGAAATTGGAGTCATTGATGATACTCTAACATTTCCAAAAGCTTGTGTTTTTTTGTTGATATCTGTTTTATTAACTGCAATGTGAAGAGTTTTTAATTTCTCATTATCTTCTTTGTTATTCATTAAAACATATCTTGTCTCTAATGAATTTCTATTATAATTTTTCTCATTGCATAACATCTCAAATTCAATATCAATTGATTTTTTGATATCATTTTTATTTAACATTGCGAACACATCATAGTAGTTATAAAGTTCATTTGAAACATTAATACATATAGGAGTTTTGAAGCTATAAGTCTCACTAATTACTTTATTTAAAACATCTGATAAATTATTTTCATAAAATACGACATTAAAAGCTTCAACCTTTATTGAATCTTTCTCTTTAACTACTTTTGCATATTTAATTAGGTTATTTTCAATATAAATTCCTAAACTGCTTGGCATTCCTTTTTCTCCTTTGTTTCTCAAATCGCCATAATATGGAACTTTAATATACAATAGTTATATATTTTTTTGCGAAAAAGGTCAATAGGTTTTACTTAATAGTAATTGAAATGTAACACGTTTGTAATTTTACTTTTTTTCTTTTATAATACCTTCTCTAAATGCTGCCAATAATTGTTTTAAATCTGCTATTTCATTTTGCAATTTTTGTCCATTATCTGTATCTGCAACTCGTTTTCTTTTTTCAACATGCTCCTTTAAAATAATCTCACTTTTTATATCGCTTCCCTCTTCTATTGCTTTTTGCTTAGATTCAAATGGTTCATTTACTGCAAGAACTAAGCCATTTGAATTATAACTTAGTGTATATCCTGCAATACCAGTAGTTGGTTGATATGCTTTTGAAAATCCTCCATCTATTACAATATACTTTCCATTTGCTCTGATTGGTGATTCTCCATCTTTTGCTTTTACTGGCATGTGTCCATTTATAATATGACCTTCTTTTATATTAGCACCGAAATTTTCTAATATTTTGTCACAAATTTCTTCGTTTTCTATAAGTTTATAGTATGGATTTTTGTTCTCTTTATGCAAGGCTTTTTCTTCCAATAAATTTCGCTCAAAAGTAGCTGCTTTATCTTTTCCGAATAATGGAGATTTTGCACCACACCAAAAATACCACATTAAATCTACTGCTTCACTATTTTCTTCTTTATTTCCAAAAAAGGCTTTATGTGCAATGTTTTCTATATTATCCATTAATTCTTTCCCTTTGAATTTTTTTCCCATAAATTCAACTGCTTCAAATTCTCCATTTTCAAGCATTGGAATACAACCATGGAATAAAACATTGTTATTATAATTTTCATACACTCCACCTTGTGAATATAAGAAATTAACATGTCTTGCTAATTTTTCACTATTCATAAAAGAAATTTTTAATCTTTCCATAATTTCTTTTTCTTCATCAGTCAATTTATATGGATTTTTAGGATCAACACTTGGAAAGTTACAGTCTTTCATTTTATAATCTTTCCCATCAATATGTACTGTTCCATTTTCAAAATTAATTTTATCTAATAAAAGCCTATCTTTCATTTTGTACTCTGGGTGTTTTCTTATAAGATTTCCTTCTACTTTAAATTGAATAATTGCAATTGCTTTTTGTATTTTTGCCATTAAAAGCTTATCGCTATTACTATGCCTGCTTGAATATTCTTTATTTTTAGGATAAAACAATGTACAGTCATCATCTTTGTACATTTTTGTAGCAAACATTGAAAGTGGTCTAATATTTATTCCATATTGTTCTTCTAATGTTGCTAAATTATCATACCTGCTACAAATTCTAACAACATTTGTTATACAAGCTTCATTTCCACATGCAGCTCCCATCCATAATATGTCGTGATTTCCCCATTGAATATCCACACTGTGAAAATCCATAAGTTTATCCATAATAATTGGTGCTCCTGGTCCTCTATCATAAATATCTCCTATAATATGAAGATGATCTATTGCCATTCTTTTAATAAAATTTGACATAACTACTATAAATTCATCTGCTTTTTTCAAATCAATAATACTATCTATAATTTGTTTATTATATTCTTCTTTATTAACATCATCTCCTTGAATATGCAACAATTCATCTATAATATAATCAAATCCTTGTGGAATAGCTTTTCTAACTTTGGAACGAGTATATTTTGAACTTACTGCTCTTCCTACTTGAATTAATCTATATAATGTTATTTTGTAAAATTCTTCAATATTTTTAACTTCTTTTTTTATACTTTTTAATTTTTCTTCTGGATAATATATTAAAGTAGCCAAGTTTTTTCTTTCATCTTCTGGCAAAGAATTTTTATAATTATCCTCTATTTTATTTTTTATAATTCCAGAACCATTATTCAAAATATGAATAAAAGCTTCATATTCTCCATGAATATCACTTAAAAACAATTCAGTACCTTTTGGCAAATTTAAAATCGCTTGAAGATTAATTATCTCCTCAGCAACCTCCTGTGTATTTTTATACTTTTTACTTAAAAGCTCTAAATATTTTTGTTTTTCTGCGTTCATAAAATCCTCCTTAATATTATTCTCTATTATTCTATTTACTATTTGTGTATTTTATATGAATAAATTATGTTTTTTAGGGAAAATTACCAATAAACAAATTTTAAAATTTAAGGAGGTTTTTATGAAATCAGAAAAACATATCAAAATAACTGGTTACTCAAATTTATCATGGAAAGATGCTATTGTAAAAAGCATTGAAGAAGCTTCTAAGACATTAAATCATTTAACTGGTATTACTGTTTTAGAACAAAGAGCAAATATTCAAGCTGGAAAAATTTCAGAATATCTTGTAGATTTAGACATTTCGTTCCAAATAGATAATGTACCCAATTTAATTCAAAATAATGACGAGCAAGATAGCTTATAAAATTTATTTTCAATTATTACACTAACTAATAAGAAAGGAAATTTTTATGAACAAAGAAGATTATCAAAAAATTGTCGAAGACAAATCACCTAACTCCCCTATTTTAAAAAATTGTTTTAACGCATTTTGGGTTGGTGGTTTAATTTGTGCAATTCGGACAAATTTTATTCGAATTTTTTAAATATCGTGGCTTAGAAGAAAAATTATGCTATACTGGTGTATCTATGTCACTAATATTTTTAAGTGCTTTTTTTACTGCTTTAAATGTATTTAATCGCATTGGAAAATTTGCTGGTGCTGGTTCTCTTATTCCTATCACTGGTTTTGCCAATTCTATTGTATCACCTGCTATAGAATACAAATCTGAGGGTTATGTAATGGGAGTAGGTGCAAAAATGTTTACTGTTGCAGGTCCAGTCCTTGTTTATGGAATATCTACTAGTATCATTGTTGGACTTGTATATATGCTATTTAATACCCAAAGTATAATTTTAGTTTAAGGAGGGAAATATGAAAAAAGTTGGAAATCAAACATATATGTTACAAAATCCTGTCAATATTGCTTCAACTGCATGTATAGTTGGTCCAAAAGAAAAAGCTGGACCACTATATAAATATTTTGATCAAACCTTAGATGACGAATTTTGGGGCGAAAAATCTTGGGAAAAAGCTGAAAGTAAGATTATAAAAGAAACTGTAAATATGGCAATTGCAAAATCTGGAATTGCTAGTAATGATATAGATTTTTGTTTCGCAGGAGATTTATTAAATCAATGTATTTCTTCATCATTTGGACTTAGAGAAACTAATATTCCATTTTTTGGAGTATTTGGAGCTTGTTCTACTTTTGTAGAAAGTTCAATATTAGCATCTATGACAATTGACGGAAGATTTGCAACTAATGTTGTTTGTGCAAGTTCAAGTCATTTTTGCAGTGCTGAAAAACAATTTCGTTTTCCACTAGAACTTGGAAATCAAAGGCCACCAACTAGTCAATGGACTGTAACAGGTGCTGGAAGTATGATTTTGACTGCATCTGGAACAGGACCTTTTATTACTTCTTTTACTCCACGGAAAAATTGTGGACATGGGTATAAAAGATGCAAACAACATGGGGGCTGCTATGGCTGGTGCTGCACAAGATACAATTGTAACACATTTAAAAGATACTGGCAGAGATGAAAATTATTATGATGCAATATTTACTGGTGATTTAGGTTATATTGGTAGAGATCTTTTAATCGATTTAGTAAAAGGTGATGGATATAATATAAAAAATATTCATAATGATTGTGGTATTCTTATTTTTGATAAAGATAAACAAGACACTCATTCTGGTGGTTCAGGATGTGGATGCGTTGCATCAGTATTTTCTGGATATATTTATAAAATGCTTACAGAACAAAAATTTAAAAAAGTTTTACTTGTTGCAACTGGTGCTTTAATGAATTCTACTTCTAGTCAACAAGGCGAATCTATTCCTGGTATTGCGCATGCTATAAGTATTGAAATATAAGGAGGAATTATGAATATAGATTGGATGATGATATTAAGAGCTTTCGTAATAGGTGGAATACTATGTATTATAGCTCAAATACTAATTGATAAAACAAAATTAACACCTGCAAGAATTTTAGTAGCTTATGTAACAATTGGTGCTATACTTCGGTGGTTTTGGATGGTATAAACCTTTAATAGATTTTGCTGGTTGTGGTGCTACTGTTCCTCTTACTGGTTTTGGTAATTTACTATCTACTGGTACTATTGAAGCTGTAAAAGAAACTGGATTTCTTGGAGCTTTTACAGGTGGAATATCTGCTGCCGCTGGTGGAATTGCAACTGCAATCTTCTTTGGATATATTGCTTCATTAGTATCTAAACCACACATCAAAAAACAATAATAAAATACTAGATAATTATAAAACGATATGTTCGATTAAATCACTTTCGACAATTCGGACAAGCAAAATCTAAAATGAAAATTCTAAAAGTATTCTCGTAGCGACCTCATGCACCGCACAACGCTCGTAAACTCGCTGTGCTATGAGATTCCCTACTTGAATACTTTAAGATTTTCTATTCGCAATTTTGATTCACGAATTTCTCAATTTTATTTAATGAACATATCGTTTTTATATTTATATTTTTATTTTACTACTATATTATAAATTTTGCCTTTTACATATATTTCTTTAACAACTGTTTTTCCTTCTAATGCTTTTGAAACAAGTTCGCTTATATGAGATTTTTCTTTTACTTCTTCCTCTTCTGCATCTTTTGGAACTTTTATAACATCTTTTACTTTTCCATTTACTTGAACTGGAATTTCAATCTCATCGTCAATAGTTTTTGTTTCATCATATTTAGGCCATGCTGTTTCTGCAATTGTTTTAGTTTCACCTAAAATTTGATATATTTCTTCTGTCATGTGTGGTGCAAATGGATTTAATAATTGTAAAAATGTTTTATATTCCGCTTTATTTATTTCTTTATCTTTATAGAATTCATTTACCATTGTCATAAATGTTGCAACAGAAGTATTAAATTTCATTTCTTCAATATCAGAAGTAACTTTTTTAATTGCTTTGTGCATCATTTTTTCATGTTTGCTAGAATATTCTTCACCATCTATTAACATATCTTGCATATTCCATACTCTATCTAAGAATTTTCCGCAACCACGAATACTTTCCATAGACCATGGTGCTGTTTGATCAAATGGTCCCATAAACATTTCATATACTCTAAATGTATCTGCTCCAAACTCTTTTATAATATCATCTGGATTTACAACATTTCCTTTTGACTTAGACATCTTTTCACCATTTGTTCCAAGTATCATACCATGTGAAGTTCTTTTTTGATATGGCTCTTTTGTAGGAACAATTCCAATGTCATATAAGAATTTGTGCCAAAATCTTGAATATAATAAATGAAGTGTAGTATGTTCCATTCCACCATTATACCAATCAACTGGACCCCAGTATTCCATTGCTTCTCTTGAAGCTAACGCTTTATCATTATGTGCATCCATATATCTTAGGAAATACCAAGAAGAACCAGCCCATTGAGGCATTGTATCTGTTTCTCTTCTTGCATCTTTTCCACAGCAAGGACACTTTGTTTTTATCCATTCTTCTTGCTTAGCTAATGGAGATTCTCCATTTTCACCTGGTTCATAATCTTCTATTTCAGGTAATCTAAGTGGTAATTCTTCTTCTGAAATTGGGTTCCAACCACAGTCTTCACAATATACCATTGGTATTGGTTCTCCCCAATATCTTTGACGAGAAAATACCCAATCACGAAGTTTATAATTTACTTTTCTAGTTCCCAATTTATTTTCTTCTATATATTCAATAGCTTTTTGTATAGCATCTTTGCTATTTAATCCATCTAAAAATCCAGAATTAATTGCAACACCATTTTCTACATATGTATATGATTCTTCCAATTTATCAGATACTTCATTAACATCTTTTGGCTTTATAACTTGTTTTATTGGTAAATTAAATTTTGTAGCAAATTCAAAATCTCTATCATCATGTGCTGGAACAGCCATAATAGCACCTGTTCCATAAGTTATTAAAACATAGTCTGAAATCCAAATTGGTATTGTTTCATTAGTTAAAGGGTTTATAGCTTTTATTCCTTTTATTTCAACACCAGTTTTTTCTTTGTTCATTTCAGCTCTTTCGAAATCTGATTTTAAAGCTGCTTTTTCTTTATATGCTTTAACTTCATCTAAATTAGTAATTTGGTCAGCATATTTTTCAATTAATGAATGTTCTGGTGCAATTACCATATATGTTGCTCCAAAGATAGTATCTGGTCTTGTTGTATATATTTGTAAATAATCGTCTGCATTGACTATTTCTTTGCCTTCAACCATCATCTTGAACTTAACTTCTGCACCTTCACTTCTACCTATCCAATTTATCTGTTGTGCTTTAATTTTATCTAAGAAATCTATATCATCTAAGTCATCGATTAATCTTTGTGCATATTTTGTAATTCCTAGCATCCATTGAGATTTTTCTTTTTGAACAACTGGACTACCACATCTTTCACAAACACCATTTACAACTTCTTCATTAGCTAAACCTACTTTACATCCTGTGCAGAAATTTATAGGCATTGTTGCTTTGTATGCAAGTCCTTTTTTATATAATTGAATAAAAATCCATTGTGTCCATTTATAATAATCTGGATCAGTTGTATTTACTTCTCTTGACCAATCAAAAGAAAAACCTAATGCTTGTAATTGTTCTCTAAAATGATTTATATTATTTTCTGTTGTAATCTTTGGGTGAACATGATTTTTTATAGCATAATTTTCGGCAGGGAGTCCAAATGCATCAAAGCCTATTGGATATAAAACATTATATCCTTCCATTCTTTTCTTTCTTGCAATAATGTCAAGTGCTGTATAACTTCTTGGATGTCCAACATGTAATCCTTGACCAGATGGATATGGAAATTCTATAAGTCCATACCATTTTTTCATTGTGTGATCTTCTTTTGCATTAAACGTACCTTCTCTGTACCATTTTTCTTGCCATTTTTTTTCTACTTCTTTAAAATTATAGCTCATTCTGCATCTCTCCCTTTTATTTTAATTGATTTCTATATTATATACTCTTTTAAAAACTTTTGCAATAGTAGTTTTATAAAGTATTATGCAACTTATTTTATTATAATATTTTATAAGAAAAGTGGCTTTGCTACATGTGCAGATTGCTTTGCAATCGCACGCATTTATGTAACTTAACCTTGTTATTTCGTAAAGTTCTTACGAACTTTCCTACATAATAAATAAAAGCTCTAAGTAATAACTTAGAGCTTTTATCATTATATTTTAAGTATTTTGATATAAAACAATTCTAAATCCCCAATATTCATCTGTTAAATCTTCTGGATATCCATTTCTACTATTAGCAATTTTATTTAAGCTAGCACTTCCTCCACGAACAACTCTACTTTTTACTGTATCTGGTGTATTGTTTTTCTTTGAACTTTTTTTCTTTCCATCGGATGATGTAATAGGATTATATTCTTCTGTTGTCCATTCTCTAACATTTCCAGCTAAATCACATATATAATTCATTTGGTCACTTTCTGTTGAACCAGTAGTATAAATTGTTCCTGAATAATTTCCATAACTTGTATTTGTAGAATAATTTGTTACTGTTTTATCAATCCATTCAAGTGTTGTATCCCAAGCATAACTGCTTATTAATGATGTTGCTACATTTTCATATCCAAAAGCTTCTGCTGTTAAAGATGCTGCTTCTTCTGCTTCTCTAAAATTAATATCTGTCCATGGCATTTTTTCAGCTACGCTAGCTGCAACTCTTTTTCCATCTGCTTCATATGAACTTGCTTCAAATCTTGCAATATAAAATCCATAATTTTTAGCAACACTATTTACTAATGCTGTTGCATAAGAATTAGATTCTTCATAATCTGTACTCATCATTGTTGAACGAGTTAAAATTCCTGATGGTACTGGAACCCATACATATTGATTTCCAAAACTATCTTGAATTACAAATCCAGTATCTACTTCTCCACCAATATGTTCAAATCCTTCTGGTATATATGGATTATTTGAAGATATTTCTCTAATATTAGTTACTTCAATTGATAAACTACTTTCTCCACCGTTTACACCAACAGCTTTAAATTTGTAATTTCCATTTTCCTTAACTACATATTCTTTTGTATCTGAATAAATTTTTGTTTTATCTGGAAGTTCAATATATTCAATTCCTCCTTCGTCATCTGTTGTTGCTTTTACTTCAATTGTTACTTCTTCCTGCTCTTCTTCCTCTGTATTTAAGTTCAAATCGATAACCGGAACAACAACTTCTCCTTCATTGCCTAATATGCCTCCTCCATTATTACCTTTTCCATTCTTATCTTTACTAAATAATGTAATTCCAAATATTATTATAGCAACAAGTATAATACATAAAAGTGCTATAATTACTGGTAAAAGTTTATTATCTCTCATATTTTCCTCCTAAAAAGGTTTTATCCTATATATAATTAAAACATAACCAAAATTTTTTTTCAATAAAAAAAATAAAAAACTTTTAGAAATCTAAAAGTTTTCTATCTATTATTTATTTTTACTTTATTCAGCTGGATAAACACTAACTTGTTTTTTATCTTTTCCTTTTCTTTCAAATTTAACTTTTCCATCTGTTAAAGCAAATAAAGTGTCATCACTACCAATTCCAACATTAGTTCCTGGATGTACATTTGTTCCTCTTTGTCTAATTATAATATTTCCAGCTTTAACTATTTGTCCATCAGATTTTTTTACACCAAGTCTCTTTGACTCACTGTCTCTTCCGTTTTTAACACTACCTTGACCTTTTTTGTGTGCCATTAAAGATTCACTCCTCTCGCTTTATAAATTTTATATTCTCATTTATTATTTATTTAACTAAGCTTCTACTTTTTCAGCTTTATCTGCTGCTTTTGTAGCTTTTTTAGCTGCTGTTTTAATAGATGTAATTTCTACCTTAGTATAATTTTGTCTATGTCCTCTTGTTTTTCTTTCATTCTTTTTAGCTTTATATTTAAAAACTAAAATCTTCTTTCCTCTACCATTAGAAACTACTTTTCCTTCTACTTTTGCTCCGGCAATAACAGGACTTCCTACTTCTACTTTACCATTATTAGAAATTAAAACTACTTTATCAAAAGTAACTTTTTTTCCTTCTTCTTCGTTTAATTTTTCGAAGTATACTGTCATTCCTTCTTCTACTTTGTATTGTCTACCACAAGCTTCAATAATTGCGTACATTAATTGCACCTTCCTTTCATAATACTCGCTAACTTTCATAATTGGTAGCCATTTATTGGCATTTATGAACCAATGTTATGCAGTTTATGCTTTTAACTATATTTTTTCTATGCTTTTTTTGCTATTTCTGCAAGTTCTGCAAATGCTTGGCTATCAGATACTGCTAATTCTGCAAGCATTTTTCTGTTGATAGTAACATTTGCTTTTTTTAATCCAGCGATTAATTTGCTGTATGTTAATCCATTCATTCTTGCTGCTGCATTAATTCTTACTATCCATAATTTTCTAAAATTACTTTTTTTATCTTTTCTTCCTACATAAGCATACATTCCTGATTTCATAACTGCTTGTTTTGCATTTCTATATCTGTAATGTTTTGCTCCATAGTAACCTTTTGCTTGTTTTAAAACTTTTTTATGTCTTGCTCTTGTTGTTCTAGCTGTTTTTACTCTTGCCATTTGTTTTCACTCCTTTACCTCTTAATTTAATTCTAGTTACCATAAGGTAATAATTTTTTAATTTGTGATTCGCATGTTTTATCTGCTAAACCATCTTGTACTCTTGCTGTCATTCTAACTCTCTTTGTTTTTGTAGCTAAACGATGTCTTCTATTAGCTTTTGTTCTTTTTACTTTTCCTGTTGCAGTATAAGAATATCTTTTCTTAGCTGCTTTGTTTGTCTTTAATTTTGGCATTTTTCATAGCTCCCTTCATAATTTATACTTTTTTTGTTAATATTACAAACATTGTTTTACCTTCTAAAAATGGCTTCTTTTCAACAGTTGCAATATCTTCCAAAGATTCTACAAATTTATTTAAAATGTTTTCTCCCGCCTTAACATTATTAAGCTCTCTACCTCTGAATCTTAAAGTGAATTTTACTTTGTTTCCACTTTCTAAAAAACTTCTTGCATTTTTGCTTTTAAAATTAAAATCATGTTCTCCAATATTACTTGAAACTCTGATTTCCTTAATTTCAACAGCTTTTTGATTTTTTCTAGATTCTTTTTCTTTTTTAGCTTGATCAAATTTATACTTACCATAGTCCATAATTTTGCAAACTACTGGTGTAGCATTTGGTGCCACTAAAACTAAATCTAAATCTTTTTCTTCTGCCATAGCTATTGCTTTATCTGTTGCTAATACTCCTATTTTTTCGCCATTTTCATCAATAACTTGAACTTCCTTTTCTCTAATTTGTCTGTTAATAGGCAATTCTTGTTTTATAATAAAACACCTCCAAAAAAAAAATTTGACTTATTTTAAAAAGTCAAATCCACATAAATATCTTATAACTATTTGCATAAATAATGATATTTTCAACCTTACAATCGCCTTTGACATAAGGTGAGAAGTGGATACTTCTTCTTAAAACATATATATTTTACTACGATTTCTCACTAATGTCAACACTTTTTTAATTTTATTACAATATTTTTTAAAAGAAATGGAGGTTTGGCGTATATTGTCTACACCAAACCTCTAATGAAATTGCTAGATGTGTCCCGTACGTTTCTCGAATAGCTTAATCCATGTTAAACCGTGCGATTTCCTGCAAAAAATCCATCATCTTATCATCCGCTTCGTCAAGCATGACCTTCATGTGATTAATCCCACCTGCAAAATTTTGATAATCTATGGAACATGTTTGATTTTCTGAACATATTTCGTACTTAAATTTACAGGTAGTATAACTCACATTGTTCCAGTAATCTAATGCCAGCGTATAATCTTTGGTTGCGATTTTTGCTTCTCTGATCTCGCCTTCATACATCCTGAACATATCATCACTCATGCTAAAATCTCTGAATAATTCAGTCAGATTTGGAATTTTCAAAATCTTCAAAGCGACTTTTAAAAATTCCTTATAGTGATAATATTTCCTTGATGCGATTTTTTGGGCTCCTTTCACTATTTCGAACAAATCAAATATTTTGGTAAGTCCCTCAGAAACATTCACGAATTCGCCAGCTAAACTTACTTTGCCTTCGCTGTCTTCTTCATCAGTTTTACAATAAACACACGAAAATGCATCTTTAATGATTTCCAACTTCATTGCTGCTTCGTCATTAGAAGCTGGAATATTCATTCTCAGTGTGTCCATTTTGAAATCATCTTTTTCCGGTGTAAGAACTAACAAAACTTTTAAATCAACACCTTTAAAAGAAAATTTGATTTCCGAATAGAATTCGTTATTCTTTCCTGATTCGTCCATCTCCATTTCTATTGGATAATACCAACTGCTCCGAAAACATCTTTCCAACACTTCTTTTAATATTGGTTTGTACTTTTCGTTGCAGTCGATTTTCTCCAAATTAGGAGTTGTGATTGTAAAACTATTCATGTCGATTCCTCCTATACATTGAATCAAAAATCTAAACACCATACTACAATCAATATTATAGCATATTTTACATAATTAATCAACTTATGGAAACTAGTTGTACTTTGCTCTTACTCCACCTATATACTTAGGTCTTGTATATGCACAAGTAATATTTGCTTTGTATAATTTAGATACACTTAATCTAATAGGAACTGCAACATTTTTCAAGTGCATTCCTATTAATGTATTTCCAATATCTAAACCTATATTAGCTCTTATTTCTTCAACTAAAACTGGATTTTTCATCTTCTTATAAACTACTGTTGCAAAAGAACCACCAGCATGGACTTGTGGAACTGCATTTACTATTTCTAGCCCTAATTTTTCAGCTACTTCTCTTTCTATAACTAACGCTCTATTCAAATGTTCACAGCATTGAGCTACAAGTTCAACTTCTCTTTTTTCTAATTCTTCATGTATTCCTTTGTATATCGCATCTGCAACCTCTTCGCTAGAATTTTTTCCTATATCTCCTCCAATAACTTCGCTGGTTGAACAACCAATTACTAACAAGCTTCCCCTTTCTATTTCAGATTTTTCACTAACTTTTTCAAATAGCTCTTCTATAATTTTTTTACTCTCTTTTTCAATATCCTCTAACATAACTTTTCTCCTATATTTTTATATTTTTATATTTTTATATTTTTCATATAATTCATTTAAACCATAAAATATTAAATTTTTATCATGAATAATATCACTATCTACATATTTTGAAATATAGTCTGAATTTCCACCTGTAAGTACTACTGTACACTTCTCTCCTCGTTCATTTTCTACTCTTTTTCTTAAACCATTTATCATTTCACTATGACCATAAATTGCTCCTGCATTTATACATTCAGAAGTATCTGTTCCAACAGTTTGCTTTGGATTTCCTAGCTTAAATTCAGATAATTGTGATGCTTTTCCTATTAGAGCATCAACACTTGTTTTTAGTCCAGGGCAAATCATTCCTCCGCAAAACACTCCATTTTTATCTATAACAGAACAAGTAGTTGCAGTTCCCATATCAAAAACAATTGCTGGTAATTTATATTTTGCAATTACTCCTGTTGCATCAGCTATTAAATCTGCTCCTAAATCTCTAAAAAATTCTTCTGGTAATTCAAATGAATTTATTATATCTCTTTTTAACAAAATAGTTTTTATTGAAGTAATATTAAATAATGCTTTTTCTACATCTGTTACTATCTCAGGCACAACAGATGACATAATAATTGCTTCAATATCTTTAATATTTATATTATCATTTAAAACATTTCTAATAATAACAGTATATTCATCTGATGTTATATCCTTTTTGGTAGTTATTCGAAATGTCTTTTTTATTTCTTTATTACATATTTCTCCAAAATATATACTTGTATTCCCTATATCAATCGCTAATAACATAACAATAAATACTCCCTCTTTTTATATAATAAACAACTAAAATTATACAATATCTCTTTCTAATTATCAATAGTAGCTATAAATAAAAGACAAAAGCCTAGCTTACTAACCAGCTAGACCTTTTTAGAATTGAATTTTAGATGTGATTAAAAATGCAACTTTATTTCTATCAAGATGTGTAATGTCAATTGCTATATTCGTTTTACAGTAACTAACATTTTCTGATTGCATAATTCTATTTCTTCAAGCAAATTATTGATTTCCTTCTTTGCTGTCTTGATTTTAGAATCAATGCTATTTACATCAAATTCTTTCTGAAACTGCCCCTCAAATCTTACCTTATTCCACTCTTGGATTGGGTTGCAAATAAACTCAAAATTTTTTTCCAAGTAAGTTATTACTCTGGTATCTTTTACCTTAACTTTAAAGTCTTTTTTTTGCCCCATTGCTGCCTTTATTTCGCCATCTACAATTTTTAAAATCATATCTTCGCCAATCTTAACAACAAATCGATTCAAATTGTTAGGTGCGATACAAAGTGCTTGACATATTATATCCAAGAGCTTTTTGGGTGAATGCTCCACACTGTATAAGAAAAAGAATTCTAACTTTTTGACCATACTGCAAATTAATCGCATTTTACTCGCAATACTAACGCCCGCAAAACATCCTGAAACTGCAAGATCTTTTACAATAGATTCTTCTGAACGTATATTACAAAGATTACTCGAAAAACTGTAATTCTCAAAACATACATTCCATAAGCCGTCGCTGTTTGATTTAAAAACGAATTTCACCGACTTATAAGTAAAAATCCCATTGCTGTCAATCTCTGGCATACTGAATTCCATATATTCTTCTGTTACGTGATTAGTAACTTTCAGAATAATCACTTCATTCTTTTCAATGCTTCCATCAACCCCTACTTCTGGATAATTCAGAGCAAGCAAGTTTGAGTTCAACGCACCTGTCACTATGCTTGCGCATTTTTTCCGTATCCTCTTACCTGATATGCGTTTGAACCTTACTGCACTCTGAGCACACACTCTAAAATTGTTCATTTTCCCTCCTTGCTTTACAAAGCATGAATCAAAATACCTTTTTGCATCTGATATATTATAGCACCATTAAATTTCTTTTGCAATACTTATGTCAACTTAATTTTATATATCTTTTTATTTCTTCAAAGCTTCCATGATTACTTAAAACAATATCAAAATTTTTATTATATTTTTCTAAATTTTCATCAATTTTTTTGTCCAAAAATCCAATTGTAATAGTTTTCTCTTTATCTCTTGCCATTTTCACATCATCTACAATATCTCCAAATAATAAAGAATATTGTCTATTTTTTATTAGATTATTTACTTTTTCTGAAAACTTAATTTTACTTTTATTATATGGTGTAATATCATAAATACATTCTTCTAATTCTTCACAGTATTCATTAGAATATATGTAAATATTATCATAATAGCAATTTTGTGCTTTCAAATATTCTTTAATAGTGTTTTTTATACTACAAGATATAATTATAACTGGCACTTTTAACGCAAACATTTCTTTCAAAAATTCCTTTGCACCTTCTCGTAGTTGCAAATTGGTTTTTAAAGCACTTTGTCTTGCAATATCTTCATTAAAATTGCAATCCTTTAATAATTTCATATAATCTTTAAATCGCTCTTTATATAATTCAGAATTTCTATCATCAGAATTATTTTTATCAATATCTGTTCTATCATGAATAGTATCATACATAATTGAGAATTCTTCTCCTAATAACTTAGTTTCATGCAAAATTCTCCAAGCACTAATACTTCCTCCTCTCGTTAAAGTTCTATCAAAATCACTTAGTACATAAAAATTTTCACTATTTAATTGAATTTTACTTGCTTTTTCAGAATTTATATATATCATATTTTTCTCCTTAATTTTTTTATTATTATATAGTATTTTATTTAACTTAGCAATCTACTTTACATAAAATTGCTTTTTCTTTCAAAATATGTTATAATATATATGTTGTAGGAAACATAGTTTTGATTTTATTTCAGATTGGAGGAAATCATATGTCAAGAACAAAAAAATGCAATATCAAGATTAAAAGCCGGTATCATTTTATAAGAAAGTTTGGTCGGGGAAAGAAATATTATCCGTTATTGCTGAGCATCAGCGAGAATTATCGGAAATATTTTCCCATCGAGCTTCCCTATGAAGTAACGGTTGAAGAACATCTCTGCGGAATTAAAAGTGTAAAATTCGAACAGGACGATTACTCTATTACTTTTGAGCGTCCATGGTTTGAATGTACTGATTATATTTTTACTTCCATCACAGAGCATAAGTTCTCTACTCTGGCTGCAAAAAAGCAGCTGGTTCAGACAAAGAGATGGCACAACAAGGGGTTCTTTTTTTACATCTCTTGTTCTGGTCCAAAAACATTGCCACGGGACATCACATTCCCATATAAGCCTTTGTTTGAAGGTATAACAGTTGAATTTAAACATGTTTATACCAAATTACCGATGCTTAGGTATATGGAAGCCTGTGAAAATATGTTAAGCGAGATTTCTCAGATTTTTGAAGAAGGTCGTGCCTTCAAATTTGGAGATTTGCTGAACATTGTTTTGAATGCTTTTGACATTTCTGTGGCAGAACTGGAAGAGCTGGAAATTCCTGATATATTGCTTTATTCTCAGGGAACATTTCATCGGGCAACCAGTTATAACGGAGAATATCTGACTATGATGTCACAAACCGAGGAAAAGTTTTTAAGCCCAATGTGCAGGTATGTGAGTAGCTCAATATCCGCAACACAGGACTATGTCAGTAAAGATTGCGCGCTGAATCAGACAATTGCAGGTAAAAAGCGCGATCAGAGCTTCGGAGTGAACATTGAGCCGATTTCAAAAGAGGACTCGGATGCATTGTATGTAGATGCAAAGAAACATCTTGATGACTTCTTAAAAGAGGTCGAGTTTTTCAACACAAATTGTTCTAAGGAAAGTAAATCCCTTGGCGGCTAAGCCAGGGGTTTTTCCCTTTTATACAAGAAAAGTAACTTCGCTACGTATGCAGATTGCTTTGCAATCGCACAAATTTATGTAACTTAACCTTATTATTTCGTAAAGTTCACGGGAACTTTACGAAATAATAAACAAAAAATCTCGATATAAATCGAGATTTTTCTTTATTAAAATATTAACGTTTGCTGAATTGTGGAGCTTTTCTAGCTTTTTTAAGACCATATTTCTTTCTTTCTTTCATTCTTGGATCTCTTGTTAAGAATCCGTTTTGTTTTAAAGCTGGTCTAAATTCGCTATTTGCTTGTAATAAAGCTCTTGCGATACCATGTCTTATAGCACCTGCTTGACCTGTGTATCCTCCACCTGTAACTTTAACTACAACATCATATTTTCCAACTGTGTTAGTAACTGTAAATGGTTGATTAACAATAACTTTTAATATTTCTGTTCCGAAATATTCATCTAATTTTTTTCCGTTAACTGTTATTTCACCTTTACCAGCTGTTAATCTAACCCTAGCTATTGATTCTTTTCTTCTTCCTGTTCCAAGGAATACTATATTTTCAGATTTCTTTGCCATAATTATTTTACCTCCCAAACTTCTGGTTTTTGAGCTGCATTTTCATGTTCGCTTCCTGCATATACTCTTAATTTTTTAATCATTTTTCTTCCTAATCTGTTGTGAGGAAGCATTCCTTTAACTGCATGCATCATAGCTTTTTCAGGAGTTTTTTCCATCATTACTCTGGCAGAAACTTCTTTCATTCCTCCAATATATCCTGAATGATGTCTATAAACTTTTTGATCTAATTTGTGTCCAGTTAAAACTGCATCTTTACAATTTATTATAATTACAAAATCACCTGTATCAACATTTGTTGAGTAAGTTGGTTTGTGTTTTCCTCTTAATAATTTAGCTGCTTCAGTTGCAACTCTACCTAATGATTTATCTGTTGCATCTAATATATACCATTTTCTTTCAATTTCAGCTTTTTTAGGGCTATATGTAGTATTGTTCATGGTAATCCTCCATTCTAAATTCCTAATTTTTATTTATATATACAAATTTAGTATTTCAAGTTACCGGGGAGAAACTTTAATTTACCAAATTTACATATTTCGATATAATGCTATATTATTATAATACAACCCATCTAGAAAAGTCAAGCATTTTTTTAAAAATTATATAATATTTCAACAATATCTATTACTCATATTTTATATCACAAAATAGGCTTTTAGTCAAAATTCATGCTCTCCTAGTGAATTTAATTTGCATCTAGTAAATCTCCTGTACTTAAATTATCATAATAGTAATAAGTTTCTGGAACTTTACCTACTATAATGCTTTCTGTAAGTAAAACTCTGCTTTCATAATTATTTCTGATTACATTAAAAGGTGTTAGAATGCTAGTCTTAGTATTTACATCTAAATATATTCTATGTAAAGTTTGATTAATTCCGAACTGATGTAAATTCGGAATTAAGTTTTGCTGTTACTCCGACCAGATGCTTCCATTTTTATATTAAACTTCGGACCAATTGCAGAAAGTTTTGAAAATCCTGTAATTGCTCCTAAGTTAATTCCAACTTGCACCTGTTCCTTCTTATCTATTTCATTTTTTATATTAGAAGTTATTTTAGAAATCATTTCATTTATAGGAACAATTCTAGCTTTTATCATAGTTATACTTCCATCTTCATTTTTCTGAATATCAATCAAATCCTCATATTCATAATCACTCATAACTTTATTAACTTCCTCGGATGACACATTTATTGCTATACTAGACGCTCGATTTTTACATGATGATTCAAAAATAGGATATGCTGCCAAAACAAAACTAATAATTGAACCTAAAAATATAATAATTACTAATATAATAATACATTGAAAAAGATTTATCTTTGGAATTTTAATTCTTCTTCTTGAATATATTTTTTCCATCTTTTTCCTCTTCTATTTTACAATATATAATTTCTCTCCAACATTTATTTTATCTGGATTCTCCAAATTATTAGCTTGTATAATAGATTCCATTGTTACTTTAAACATTTTTGCAATTTTCCAAACAGTATCACTTGGTTTAACAAAATAAACTACCATACTATATTCATTTTTCTTTGTACATTCTTTTTCCTCAATTTCTTCAATAAAATTTATTTTCCTATCTTCACCATTTACACACATTTCAACTTCTTTTTGTTTAAGCTCTAATTCTTTATCTAAACTATACATATCTTGAATAATAGATATCTCTTCTTCCTCATATACTTCTAAATTAACACTCATATCTACTTCAAAAGTAATTTTACTATTTACCACTGAATCAACTTTAAATAGCATATTTCTTAAAACAAAATCACTTTCACATAAACAATTGTCTTTTACATTTTCAACATCAATAAAACTTGTAACTGGGTAAATTGATGTTATACTCTCTTCTTTTAATTCCTCTGTTTGGTAAGTTATTTTTACATTTAAGTCAGCTTTTGAAAGAACTTTATTAAAACTTACTTTATTTTCTATATTAGCAACATCTAAATCAACTTTTGTAATTTCAGTTATTGCAGTTTGATTTTCTGTTTCTAGGCTTTCTCTTACAACACTATTGCCTTTTCCCTCGCCTACGATTTTTTTAATTTTACAATTTTCTTCTTTTACTTGAATTTTTTCATCTTCGATATTTTTTATAAATTCTACTTCTTTCTTTTCAAAAAATTCTACTGTCATAACCAATGAAGCAGTAACACAAATTTTTCTTTCATTTAAAATTTTTGTTTCAATATTTTTTAATTCTAATTTTTCTTTTGCTTGAAAAGTTTCTTCTATTAAATCATCTTCTATATTTTCTATATAATCTAATGTAATTTCTAAACTTCTTGTTTCTCCACTTTCTGATAAATACGTAACATATCCATCAACATTTCCTTCTAATCTCATTTTTCCTCTTGTAATTTCTTCTTTGCAAATATATGAATTTGCATTAGTATCTTTAATAGCAACCATATCTGGTTTTATATCTGGAACTATTATATCTGCTTTTACTTCAAACTCCTTTTCTTTTTGCATTACTTTGCGATTTATTTTCAGTTTTTGTTTTTCCATATAAACAATCCTCCTTAAAAATATTCCTTTGTTATATTATTTATATGGATAAAAAAAAGAAAAATTCCTAAAATTAGGAATTTTCCATATATGCTTCTTGTTTTATGTGTTTTTTTAATTCGACATGGTTTTGTAATACTGGCGCTATTGGTGCTCCATCACAGAATTTTACTTCTACTGTTTTTGTAAATAAATCTGTGTAATTATAAGAACCAACCCTGTCTACCTCCTCAAATTTTACTCTAAAATACTTAGGATAAGTATTTTCAATTACTGCAACTTTCTCTTGTGGCTTACTTCTTTTTCCTGGTGATTCTTTTACAATAATTTTTTTTCCTATGTTATCTTCTAAATTTTTTCTTAAATCTGCTATTTCAGACCTGTAAATTCCCATAATTATCACCTACTAATCCTTCATATATTTGCTTATTTTGATAAGTATTTTATATCACGGTTTAGTAATGTTGTCAAAATCCTAATTCTGATTGTAAAAGCCTGTAATTCACTATTTTCAATGCTTATGCGTGTTCAGCTTTCAATATATCATTTGCGTTACAATTTAATTTCTTGTTTGTTACAAATTTCTTTTTCATGCTCTTTTTCGTATTTCAATTTTGTTGCCTGACCTCCTCTAATATGTCTCTCAGCTTTATTCTCATCTAACACTTTTCTAACCTCCTTAGCTAAACTATTGTTTATGTGAAGAAGTCTAAAAGCAATATCTTTATGTACTGTGCTTTTACTTATTCCAAATTTTTTTGCTGCACCTCTAACAGTGTCTTTTGAATCTATAATATATTCAGCAAGCTTGACGGCTCTTTCTTCAATTGACTTTTCTCTCATAAATAAAACCCCCATACTCAAATACTTTTTGTTAATTGTATTCGCGTATTGAGGGTAATAGAACATTATTATTTTCATATAGAGTTCAGTCTGCACCTAATTGTTCGTGTACAAAAATTAAATATCGAAAAAATATGTTGCTTCTAAATCTGCTTCATGCATTAAAAGTGCTAATGGATATTTTTTAAAAGCTAATCCCAAAGTTGTATATTGCTCTTTTGGTTCAGTAAATCCCATATGCCATCTTATAGCATATTTTTCTTCACTTGTTAACTTCATATATTCTGTAATCATCATAACAGATTTTTCGCCATGTCCATAAGGTATGGTATCATCAATTGTATAATATGGAACTTTCTCCCATACTCCTAATTCATTTTTAGCATTTCTATAATCTACTTTATAAAAATTTGCTTTACAAATATCATGAAGTAAAGCAACTATTTTTACAGTATCCTCTGAAACTTCAAATTTCATTGGTGTATGCTTTATTTTTTCTGCTAATATTTCATACACTTTCATACTATGTTCTACTAATCCGCCTTCATAATCTCCATGAAATCTAGTGCTAGCTGGTGCTTTATAAAAATCTGTTTTTTCTAAAAAATTTAATAGTTCATCCATTCCATCTCTTTTTACTGTTTTTAATAAATTGATAAATTCTTCTTTCATAATTTTAATTGTTCCTTTACTTATTTTTCTATTTCTATATTATTATTTAAGTATTTCTCATGTAATTTATTCCATCTACATTTTGTAATTCTAATATAATTCAAATTTTGCAAATATGCTAAATTCTTAAAATGTAAAATTATTCCATTTTCAAAATATATTTTCTGTAAACTTTTAAGTATTTCTATATTTTTCAAATTTAAAAATCTAATATTTGAAAATTTAACTACTTTTAAATTTTTCAAAAGTGAAATATATTTGAAATGAAATTTTCTACAATTATCAAAAGTTACAATTTGTATATTTCCTTGAAGTCTGGATTTTGATTTGATAATACAATTAGAAAATTGTACACCTTCTAAATTATTGCATCTATTCATTTCATTTGTTTGATAATTATTTATCTCAAAATTTTGTAAACTGACAAATTTTAAGTTTTCTAATTTTTCAAAATCTCTAAAATCATAATTATTTTTAATGCCATTGTTACCAATGGCATTAATTGAGATTTCTTTTACTTCTTTTAAAATTTCTTCTGTAAGTTCAGAAACATTTAATTTTTTTAATAAATAATTTTCAAAATCATTACTTAAAAAATTAATCTTCATTTCTATCTTTCTTTACCTCTTCTGCATGTTTTCCAGTTGGAAGTAATAATTGCTTATTATATAATAATGTCGCTTTTATTTTTTGCATAAAATTATTAATATATACTTTTATTGCTGGTTCATTTCTAAAATAATGTGATATTATCTTTGGATGAATACTTTCTGGACAATATTCGTTATTTCCAGCATTTGGAGTATGTGTTTTTCTAAATTCTTTATCACTCAATAAACAATATATTGGTTTAGATTTGAATTTATTAGAATTTGACATCTTTTTACTATCTAATCCAATATCAGCATTATACCATTTACCGCATATTTGCACTTGATTCCAAACATGTTCTTCTGATATACCTGCATAATTTCCTCTCACCATTTTAGAATTAATTCCTAAAATTGAAAGAGCATTTTTAAATATTTCTGCAAAACCTATGTCTATACATTTCTTTTCTAACAAACCATTTTCTAAATTACTTGATTTTGCTAAGTTAGCATCTGAATAATCTTTTATTTCATCTTCTAAAATATTATCATACATAATAGTTGTACCTAATATTTTATATACTTCTAAAACTTTACAAAGTTCATCAGCTTCTCTATCGACATTTTCAAGTATTTCATCTATTGCAGTTCTAATTTTAATATAAGTATCTATTTTATAGCAAAATCTATTTTTTTCGTATTGAAGAACTCCATCAAAATCTATAACATTTATATATTGTAAATTTAATTCTTCTTTTAATTCTTCTGCTTCTTCTACATTAATACAAGAAATATCTTTTATTGCAATTGTAATTTTTCCTTTAATTTTTCTCAAACTGTCTATATAATCAATTAAGTCACAATTTCCTGTATCTATTATTAAAATATTATTTAATTTTGATAAATCTATTGCCTCAACAAGTTGTTCTAAATCTTCGCCATTTACTGTAATTGAAACATTTCCATTTTCTTTTATTTCTAATGAGTTTGTAACAATATTCTTTTTGTCAGAATTCAACTCTGCCGTAATTTCTTTATGGAATGTTCCCTTTACTAAATTATTTATTTCTTTAAAATCTAATACATTATCTTCTATATTTATTTTTTCTAGCTTTGGCATTTCTTCTAAAAATTCTAAATTATCTAATTTACAATTTAATACTTTTGTTAAGTTTAAATATTTTAGATTTTTAAATTTTGAAACTATTTCAATAGAATTTTTAGTAAAGTCTACTTGATCAAAATTCAAAGCTTCTATTTTTTCTGGATTAATAATTTCATCTAAACAACTTCTAACACTACAAAATCTAATATTATTTAATGAAATCATTTTTAAATTTGTCAATTTTTTAAATGAGAAATTTGATGGTATTTTAACACTATCCAAAATTAAATTTTGGAGTAATTCTGGTTTACAAATATTAGCAATAATAGCATTTACATTTGTTCTTTGGTCGCCTTCAATTATAAGAGTTTTTACATTTATACATAACCCAATTATATTTAAAAGTTTTGATTTTGGATCAATTTCACTTATAATAAGTTCTTCTATTTGGTCCAAATGCTTTTCCATTAAGCTATCAAAGTCTTCTAAAACAGCATTATTAAGTTCAAATTTTCTTAAATATTCTTCTACCATTTTCCTCTCCATTCAATAATCTTAAATATTATATCATTAAATAGCAGGATTTAATATTTCATTTGTGTTAAATTTTTGCTATTTTTGTTGTTATATTTGTAATTAACATTAATAACAAATATATTGCTACAATTCCCGCACCAGTAGGCATATCTAGGAAGAAAGATATCATCATTCCTAAAATAAAACATACTACCGAAATAATTCCAGACATAATTACTAACCCCTTAAAACTTACAGTAGTTTTTTTTGCAATGATTGCTGGAAAAACTATTAAACTAGATATTAAAAGTGTTCCCATCATTCGCATACCAATTACTACTATAAAAGCTGTAAGAAGTGCAATTAAGAATTGATATACAGTAACATTAATTCCAGATGACTTTGCAAATTTTTCATCAAAAGTAATTAAAAATAATCTATTATAAAAAATTATATATATTCCTATTGATAAAAAAGTAAGAACTATGCTTAAAATAACATCATTAGTTGTCATAGCTAATATACTACCAAACATATAATTATAACTATCTGCGCCAAAACCACTTGTAAAAGCTGTAATTATAACACCTATTGCCAAAGCTCCACTCGCAACTAGTGCTATTGTTACATCTCCCTGTTCTCCTTTTTTCTGGCTTATAATCATTATTATTATCGATGCTATAATAACAATTGGAATAGATACTGTAAGTGCTGGTAAGTTAAGTGCCATAGCAAGTGATAAAGCTGCAAAACCTACTTCGCCAAGTCCATGTCCAATCATTGAATAATTTTTTAAAACTAATATTACTCCAATAAGTGCAGCTGAAAAAGACACTGCAATTCCACAAATTAACGCTCTTTGTATAAATGGATATGATAATAAACTAATTATATCTTGCATTAAATTCCTTTCCACCCTTCTATTTCGCCATCATATTTTATTGTTTTTGATAAACAAATTATACGAGGTTTAATATGTTCTACTTCATCTAAATCATGTGTTGCCATAATAATTGTCATTTTTTCTTCTTTATTTTGCTTTTCTAATATATCATACAATTCTTTTGTTATGTTATAATCTAAACCTGTTGCTGGTTCATCCAAAATCAAAAGTTTTGGTTTTTTTATTAAAGCTCTTGCAATAAGAACTCTTTGTTTCTGTCCACCAGATAAATCACCAATTCTTTTATCTTGTATTTCTTCTATTTTTAGCTGTTTTATAACCTCTTTATAAATTTCCTTATCTTTATTAGTATAAAAAGGTAAAGTTTTATGCTTTTGTCTTCCTAGCATAACAACTTCTTTTGCTGTTGCTGGAAAATCTAAATCTTTTAAATTAGTTTGTGAAAGATATGCAACTTCATCTAATGGAATATTTATTTTTACTTCACCATCTTCTGGTTTAATTAATCCTACTATTGTTTTAATTAATGTACTTTTTCCGTGAACCATTTTCCCCCATTAAACAAACATATTCTCCTGATTCTATTTTAAAATTTATATTTTCAATAGCAACATGGTTAGAATATAAAACTTTTAAATTTTTAACTTCTAAAATGCTCAAAACTCTTTTCCTTTCTTAATTTAAAGCTTCTTTTAAATTTTCAAAATTTTCACTCATTAAACTTACATAAGTATCTTTTTCTAAATTTCCATTATGTATTGTATAAAATATCATAGATTTTGCAGTTGTTTCATCTCCTATCATTTTAGCAACTGTACCTTCACTTAACTCTTCATAAAATACAACTGGTAAATTATGATTATTAATATAATCAATCACTGATTTTACTTTTGCAATGCTAGGATCTTCTCCCTCTCCACAATTGTTATAAACACTAACAAATTTTAGTCCATACTTTTCTATAAAATATGAATATGAAAAATCACCAGCAAAAGCTATTTCTTTTCTTGCAGAATTTTTTATCATTTCTTCATATTTTGAATTTAAAGCCATTATTTGTTTTTTATAATCATTTGCATTATCTGTATAATATTTAGCATTTTTGGGGTCAATCTCGCAGAAATTAGATGCTATCTCATCAATCATAATCATTGCATTTTCTGGATTTAACCAAATATGACTATCATAGCTACTTTCATCATGATGTTCTTCATGTTTTTCTTCTAATATTTCAGCATTTTCATAATGCTCTTCAAACTCTTCCTTATTTATTAATTTTACATTTTTAGATGTATCAACTATTTTAATTTCAGAATTTATACTTTCTAAAATATTTTCTGCCCATGGTTCAAATTCACTTCCTGTATAAACAAATACATCAGAATTTTCCATATCTATCATATCTTTTGGAGTAGGTTCATAAGTATGACTTTCCACACCAGATTTAAGCAATAATTTTACTTCAACTTTATCTTTACCAATTTGTTTAGCAAAATCATAGTTTGGAAATATTGTAGTAATTACTTGTATCTTATCTGTATCTTTTTTTGATATGTCTGGTGAGGCAAAAAATATTAGCAAATTAACTACTAATATTAGAATTAAAATATCTATTATAAATACTAATCTTCTTCTCATAAAACTCCTTGTTTCAACTTTATGTATACCTTAGTAGTTTACTACTTTTTGCACTTTTTGTCAACTAAAAATGAACTCATATTATTAATAAAATCAATAATTTGAGCTCATTTTAATTTTTAATTTAATATAGCTTCAATAACTTTGTCTGGATTATCTAATGATAAATTCGATTTTTTTCCTTCGACAGTAACAACATCTTGAATATCAGCATTTGTAATCATATCATTAGCATATTTTTCTAAGTTTGTTTTTGTTTTATTTTCTTTTACTAATTGCTTAACTTCATCAATATATCCTGTTGAAAGCACTTGATTTACAGTTAAAAAAGATGGATATTGATATGATTGTAAATTTTGCATATTAGTTTTTAATTCTTTAATTTCTCTCTTCATAGTTCCAGTATAATATCTATTAGCTATCATTTTTCTATATGTTTTTATATCAACTTTATCAAATCCTATTTCTTTCATTTGATCTATATGAAAAACTGCTGGATTTATATAGCTTAAAATTCTAGCATATCCACTTAATTCTGCATATGAAGTGATAACTGCATTTGTAGTTAAATCATCTACATATTTTTCGGTATATTTATCTTTAATAGAGCTTGGATATACACCGTCTATAACTACTAATTTTTGTAAATCTTCTGGATATAAATTAGAATACATATATGCATACAAACTAGAAGTTCCATTTGCTACAAAAGTATATGGACTATCAACATTTGCTGATGTTAGAGCACTTTTTATTTCCTGAGCTAACTTTATATTAGTTCTTTCATCTTTGCTTGATAAACTATACCCATATCCAAAATATTCTATTGTAACAACTTTACAATTTAATTCTGATAATCTATTAGAATATGTTTTATATTTTACAATTGGTGAACATTCAGCAAAATCTGGTAATATTACAACTGTTTGCTCTCCTTCACCTTCAACTCTAACATTTAATCTTGTCTTACCTACTGTTACTAAATTTTTATAGCCAGTAGTATCTTCTGCATATATCTCTCTTATTTTTAAAACATTATGTATTATTGATGACAAAGAAATAATTATTGCCATTCCTATTAATACAGCTATTAAAATACTTTTTAAGTGTTCCCACATAATATTTAATACAACTAAAAACTTTTTCATTTGAAACTCCTTTATGACCCAACAACATATTTTGTTTTAAATGCTGTACCATCTATATTAATTAGTACTGTTATTACATCTTTTCCTGTACTTTTATCCAATTGCAATTGGAAATCTTCTACTTTTTCACACAATTTTATTGAATTATAATATAAATTTCCATTTTGATTATCGTATATAAATGAGTTAATAGAATCATCAGCTTTAAATGTCATGAAATCAAATCCATTTTCTGCACTACTTCCTACATTATTAATTTCTTTAATTTCATTGCTACCGTTATGCCCTTTTATTGCATATAATTGTACCCCAGGTTTTTTACATTCATTTACTAAATATAAATTCATTTTATTATATGAACTATTATTTCCAACACTTGTATTCATAACTTGCATATTGCTATAAAAAAATGTTGTAACACCAGCTACAACTGCTGCAACAGCAACAAAACTAGCTACATATAATATTAAACTTATCATTGTTATACCTTTTTGTGATTTCATCTTTTTCACCTCTATATTACTATGATAACTTATAATTTATATATGTGCAAGATTTTTATAAAAAAAACACGATACAATTTACATGTATCGTGTTATGAAGTGGTATATGAATAGTCATTAATAAATTATTGTAATTCAATAACTGCTCCTGCTTCTGAGAATTTAGCTTTAATTTCTTCTGATTCTTCTTTTGAAGCACCTTCTTTAACTGTTTTAGGAGCTCCGTCAACTAATTCTTTTGCTTCTTTTAATCCTAATCCTGTAACATCTCTTACAACTTTAATTACAGCAATTTTGTTTGCTCCTGCATCTTTTAATACAACATTGAATGAAGATTTTTCTTCTGCTGATCCGGCAGCTCCACCAGCAGCTGGTGCTGCAACAGCTGCTGCTGTTACTCCGTATTTTTCTTCAATTCCTTTTACTAATTCTGATAATTCAACAACTGTTAAGCTATCGATTTCTTCTAACATTTTTTCTATTTTTTCACTCATTTTAAAATCCTCCTATTTATTTTATATTTTTGATAGTTTACTATCATTATTTTTAAGTGAATCTTTTGGAAATCTCCCAATTAAATTATTTTGCTTCTTCTGATTCTTTTTTTACTCTAACTGCATCAAGTGTAGCAGCAAGTTTTGAAACATTTGCAAGTAAGCATCCAGCAAGTTTTGCGATAAGTTCTTCTCTTGATGGAAGTTGTGCAAGTACTGTAAGTTCTTCTGCTGTTGTTGATTTTCCTTCTAGAACACCAGCTTTTATTTTATAAAAATCTGTTGTTTTAGCATAAGAATAAACTGCTTTAAGAACTGGTAAGTAATTTTCATCTGCAATAATAACTGCTGTTGGTCCAACTAATGCGTCATTTAAATCTTCAATTCCACATTCTTTTAATGCTCTTCTTGTGATATTATTTTTAATAACACAGTACTCTCCATTTGCAGCTCTTACAGATTTTCTTAAATTTGTTACATCAGCAACATTAATTCCTCTGTAATCTGTTAAAAGTACTAAACTAGCGCTTTTCATTTTTTCAGCTAATTTTTTTACTTCTTCTTCTTTTTGTTTGATTATTTTTTCACTAGCCAATTTACTTTCACCTCCGTATATATTTATTTTAAATTAAAAACTTTCTTTGATTTAACCGCATACAAGATAAATCAAAGAAAGTTCTATTTCTCTCTTTATAAATTTACCTCGGTAGGATTTATTTTGTACCTACTGTCTACGGTTAATAGTTATATGTTAATTATTTTTGGTTGATGTATAAGCTTGGTCCCATTGTTGTTGTAAGAGCAACACTCTTAATGTATTGTCCTTTTGCAGCAGCTGGTTTAGCTTTAATTATAGCATCGATAATTGTTTGATAGTTTTCAACTAATTTTTCTGTTCCAAAAGATACTTTTCCAATACCTAAGTGAACAATATTAGTTTTATCTAATCTATATTCAACTTTACCAGATTTAATTTCTGATACAGCCTTTGTAACATCCATTGTTACTGTTCCTGATTTTGGGTTTGGCATTAATCCTTTTGGTCCTAATACTTTACCTAATCTACCAATTACACCCATCATATCTGGTGTAGCAACGATAACATCATACTCAAACCAGTTTTCTTTTTCAATTTTTGGTATTAATTCTTCTGCTCCAACGAAATCAGCACCAGCAGCTTCTGCTTCTTTTGCTTTATCTCCTTTTGCAAATACTAATACTCTTAAAGATTTACCAGTACCATTTGGTAATACTACTGTACCTCTAACTTGTTGATCAGCATGTTTTGAATCAACACCTAATTTAACATGTAATTCTACTGTTTCATCAAATTTAGCTTTTGGCATTTTTTCAATAACTTCAAAAGCTTCTTTTGCATCATAAAGTTTTGTAGAATCTACTAATTTAGCAGCTTCTGCATATCTTTTTCCTTGTTTCATTTTTTTCCTCCTTTGGTACAAACGAGTTTTTTACTCTCCCACATTTATTTTTTATTAGTCTTCTACAACTACACCCATTGATCTAGCTGTACCAGCAACCATACTCATTGCAGCTTCTACTGATGCTGCATTCAAATCATCCATTTTTTGTTCTGCAATTGCTTTAACTTGTTCTTTTGTTATTTTAGCAACTTTATCTTTATTTGGTTTTCCAGAACCTTTTTGTAATCCTATTGCCTTTTTAATAAGAACTGCAACTGGTGGAACTTTTGTTATAAAAGTAAATGATTTATCTTTATAAACAGTAATAACAACTGGGATTATCATTCCAGGTTGGTTAGCTGTTTTATCATTAAATTCTTTAACGAATTGCATGATATTAACACCTGATGAACCTAATGCTGGTCCTACTGGTGGTGCTGGTGTTGCTTTTCCAGCTTCTATTTGTAATTTGATAACATTTACAACTTCCTTCTCTGCCATTTCTTATCGCCTCCTTTAATTAACTTTTTGAACTTGTGAAAATTCTAATTCTACTGGGGTTTCCCTTCCAAACATAGAAACTAAAACTTTTACTTTTTGTTTTTCTTTATTTATTTCTTGTACTGCTCCAACAAAACCTTCTAATGGTCCGTTTACAACTTGTACAGTATCATTTACATCATAGTCTACATTGATTGGAACTTCATCAAATCCCATATTTCTGATTTCTTCATCAGTAAGTGGAATTGGATCTGTACCAGAACCAACGAAACCTGTAACGCCTCTTGTATTTCTAACTATATACCAAGATTCTTCTGTTACTATCATTTTAATCAATACATAACCAGGAAAAACTTTTTTTAGATTACTCTTTCTTTTTCCATCTTTAATTTCAACTTGTTCTTCCATAGGAACAACTATATTAAAGAAGAAATCTTCAAGTTCTCTATTTTTTATAGTTTTCTCTAAATCTGTCTTAACTTTATTTTCATAACCAGAATATGTATGTACTACATACCATTTTGGTTCGTTTGCATATTGAGACATTTTTTAGCCCCCTTTATATATTTTCATTTAAAAGTATTATTATTGTTCAGACACTACTTCTTCACCTGTTGTGTTTGTTTGTTCAACACTTTCGTTTGCAACTGTATTTTCTGTACCTGCTTCAACAGATGTATTTTCTGTATTAGTAGTATTTGAATTATCTACAACAGTTGCTCCATCTGTGCTATTATCTACATTTTCAGATGTATTAGATGTAACCATGGCTTTTAGTTTTTCAATTCCATAATTATTTAAAGATTCAAAAACAACATCTAAAACAAATACGATAGCTGCTGTAATTAAAACAATTACAATAACTATTGCAGTATTGTTTACTAATTGTTTTGGAGTTGGCCAACTAACTTTCTTTAATTCTGCTTTAAAATCTTTTGCGAAGCTTTTTTTGTCTTTTTCATTTTTTACTTTTTTTTCTTGTTTCTTTTCTTTATTAACTTCTTTTGCCATATTTTCTTCCTCCTAAAGGATATTACTATTTTGTCTCTTTATGAGTTGTACGCTTTTTGCAGAATTTACAATACTTAACTACTTCTAATCTTTCTGTATTGTTTCTTTTATTTTTTGATGTCATGTAATTTCTTCTTTTACATTCTGTACATTCTAATGTAATGTTTTCTCTTGGTCCTTTTGCTGCCATTTTACTACACCTCCATTTTACTTTTAATGAATATTTTATTTAACGATGTGACTTACATGTTTCTGTACATGCTATAATACTTTACCACAAATAAGTTCATAAGTCAATAATTTTAGTAATTTTTTCCTATTTTTTTTGTTTTTTTTGAACAGAAAATCCAAATTTACCTATTTTCTTATCCAATTTATAATATCCGCCATTTGCATAAGCTATTAAATCACATTTGCTTATGTCAAAAGCTCCATTTTCGTCAATATATTTATCATCTGCATCTATTGATAAAACCTCTGCTAAAAACATTGTATGACTTCCATTATCTCTTTCTTCTATGACCTTACATTCAATTGCAACTGGGCTTTCTTTTATAATTGGGCATTTAACAAAATTAGCCTTTTCTTTTGTTAAATTCATTTCTTTAAATTTATCGAATTTTGCTCCACTTCTAACTCCACACCAATCTGTTGCAAATGCCAATTTTTCAGTTGTTAAATTAATTACAAATTCTTTATTTTCCTTTATTAAATTATAAGAATATCTTTCTGGTCTTACAGAAATATATACTAATGCTGGATTAGTATTTATTATACCAGTCCAAGCTACTGTCATTATATTTGACTTCTCCATGTCTCCTGATGTTACCATAACAGCAGGTATTGGGTACACAAATGTACCAGGTTTCCACATAACTTTACTCATTAAAATTTCTTTCCCTTCCTCTACTATTTAAGAGCTCTAATAATGTACTACTAGTAGCATCCACATATCTCACTCTATTATTTCTATCTCTGTTATCTAATATAGTTCCAGCTTTTCCAGTAGCAAATAAATAAGCAGATGAAATTTCATCTTCATTATACTTATTAGACACAAAAAATCCATTTGGATTATGTTCAATTCTACCTGCATATCCACCATTACTTGCAGCTACATCTAATACATAATCTGAAAAATATACATTTTTCAAAAATTCTTTATATTCAGAACCCTCTCTTCCAGTATATTGTACAGGTGAAATAATTATTCTTTTGGATATTCTACCATCTGTATCTACTTTTGTTACTTTCAAAAGATTGTCAGCTAAAACTTTACTAGCTTCATGCTTATATAAGTAACTTCTCATAGTTCTATTTTCAGTTGATACTTCATTTCTTTTCATTCTTAACCTTGGAAAATTTTCTTGTTTTCTTCTAATATCACCTTTTGATGATATAGCTTTCTTTTTTTCATATTCAAATTTTCTTTTTCTGAATAATGATAATTCTGAAAAAGAACCTATATTTTCAACTGTAATATGCCCTTTGAAAATTGGAGTATCTACTGGTTCATTTAATAGCATATATTGTGGCTTTTGTAAAACAATTCCCCAAGAATAATCATGATTTTGATTAACAGCAATTTTTTCTTTTTCCATTAATGATGAATCTTTTTTTATTCTTCTTACATTTTGCATATATTCCAATTCATGTTTTTCTTCTCTTTTCAATAATTGTTCTATTCTCTTAGGATTGCCAATTTTAAGTTCATGCGAATTTGACATTGAAGAATTAACAAAATGCTCAGGAATTAACATATTTCTTTTATCTTGTGTACTTACTTCCTCATACAATTCTGCTAATTGTGTATATGGTTTACTAGTTGTTAAAGCTGTTTGAAATTGCTCTTCTGTATAAGCTTTTCCACTTTCTCTCATGGTCTGAGCTAACATTCCAGCAAGTTCTAATACTTTTTCTTTATATTTTATTTCTATAAATACATCCAACATTTTTGAAATATCTCTTGGTTCATTAGTATCTTTAAAGAAATCATGTCTTGCCTTATCTATTTTTTGAATCATATCACTAAGTACTATTGTAGATATTAGGTACATTCTATTATATTTTTCTTTTTGTTCTTCATTAATTTCAGGTTCACTACTATTTTCTTTATCTTCAAGCTGTAATGAAACTTTTGTGGCTTCCTCTTGCTTAGTAGATGATGTTTTTTCTTGTTCATTTAACTCATCTAAAAAGTCCACTTCATTTTTTTCCATTACAATTCTATCTAATTTTAAACCTAATGCAAATCTTATAGCTAATAATGTTTCTACCTTTTGTCCGATATTCATTGTAGCTCTCACTTTGCTAAGCTTTGAAAAATAATCTGAATATTTATTATGTAAGCTAGACATTTCTCTTTTATAATTATATAAAATTTGCTCCAATTCTAGTCCATCTATTAATGGATTTACACCTAATATTGGAAATGAATTTGCCCCCATATCTTTCTCCTTTGTCTTTAATATTTACATTATATATTAACCCCCAATTTTTTTCAATATTTTTTCAATAGCCAGTAAATATATTTGTTTAAATACAAAATAAGAAAAGTTGTTTTGCCACATTTGAAGATTGCTTTGCAATCACACGAATTTATGTAACTTAACCTTGTTATTTCGTAAAGTTTTCACGAAGTTTCCAACATAATAAAAAAAGATATATCAACATATATCTTCTTTTAAAGTATTTATCTATATACATTTTTTAAAAATAAAAAAATCTGGCGACTCCCTATTTTCCCAGCAAGGTAACTCGCAAGTATCTTCGGCACCAGAGAGCTTGACTTCCGTGTTCGGCATGGGTACGGGTATTTCCTCTCCGTCATTATCACCAGAAATGTTTCGTGTGCTTTTCTTTAAGCGCACTCAAAAATACATAGATAAATACTTATTCTTCCTAGGCAAAACTCGTGGTTAAGCCCTCGATCTATTAGTACTGGTTAGCTACATGTATCACTACACTTCCACCCCCAGCCTATCTACCAGGTCGTCTTCCTGGAATCTTACTACCTTACGATATGGGA
>CAPPGO010000002.1:53696-273238 GCA_948678575.1 uncultured Clostridia bacterium | reverse complement strand
ATGTATGAGTAACTAGTCTATTTTCACTAGCTGAGTTCCCTCATTCGGATATCTATGGGTCGATGGATATTTGCTCCTTACCATAGCTTTTCGCAGCTTATCACGTCCTTCTTCGGCTCTTGGTGCCTAGGCATTCACCCTATGCTCTTAGTAGCTTAACCTAATTTGGTTAATTATTTCTAATGTTTACAAAAATTTTCATTTTCATAATGCATTCGGTTTAATTGTTTTACATACTTATTTTAAAGTATGCTAGTTTTACCTATCAATTTTTTTCGCATTTATCTATATATTTTTCAATGTGCTTTTTGTTGTTTAATAGATTACTTTGATTATTCTTCTTTTAAACAACTCTGGTGGAGGTAAGGAGAGTCGAACTCCTGACCTCCTGCTTGCAAGGCAGGCGCTCTAGCCAAACTGAGCTATACCCCCAAATTTTTACAAGCTTTCAATGTACAGTTAGTACACTGAAAAATAAACAATAAACTTATCCTTCTTTAAAGTCTCCTTAGAAAGGAGGTGATCCAGCCGCACCTTCCGATACGGCTACCTTGTTACGACTTCACCCCAATCATTGGCTCTACCTTCGACTGCTGCCTCTATAAGTTAGCTCACAGGCTTCGGGTATTTCCAACTCTCATGGTGTGACGGGCGGTGTGTACAAGGCCCGGGAACGTATTCACGGCAGTATGCTGACCTGCCATTACTAGCAATTCCAGCTTCATGAAGGCGAATTTCAGCCTTCAATCCGAACTGAGACCGTTTTTTGAGTTTTACTCTGCATCACTACTTCGTTTCTCTCTGTCACGGCCATTGTAGTACGTGTGTAGCCCAGGACATAAAGGGCATGATGATTTGACGTCATCCCCACCTTCCTCCGATTTATCACCGGCAGTCTCCTTAGAGTTCCCACCTTTACGTGCTGGCAACTAAGGACAGGGGTTGCGCTCGTTGCGGGACTTAACCCAACATCTCACGACACGAGCTGACGACAACCATGCACCACCTGTATACAGACTCCGAAGAGCTAAGTAATCTCTTACTTATTCCTGTATATGTCAAGCCCTGGTAAGGTTCTTCGCGTTGCTTCGAATTAAACCACATACTCCACTGCTTGTGCGGGCCCCCGTCAATTCCTTTGAGTTTCAACCTTGCGGTCGTACTCCCCAGGTGGGATACTTAATGCGTTTGCGGCGGCACAGAATGTTTAATACACCCTACACCTAGTATCCATCGTTTACAGTGTGGACTACCAGGGTATCTAATCCTGTTTGCTCCCCACACTTTCGTGCCTCAACGTCAGTTATCGTCCAGAAAGTCGCCTTCGCCACTGGTGTTCCTCCTAATATCTACGCATTTCACCGCTACACTAGGAATTCCACTTTCCTCTCCGACACTCAAGATATCCAGTTTTGGTTGCAGTTCCTCAGTTGAGCCGAGGGATTTCACAACCAACTTAAACACCCGTCTACGCACCCTTTACACCCAATAATTCCGGATAACGCTTGCCCCCTATGTATTACCGCGGCTGCTGGCACATAGTTAGCCGGGGCTTCCTCCTTAGGTACTGTCTTTTTTCTTCCCTAACGACAATAGTTTACAATCCGAAAACCTTCTTCCTATACGCGGCGTCACTGCGTCAGAGTTCCCTCCATTGCGCAATATTCCCGACTGCTGCCTCCCGTAGGAGTCTGGGCCGTATCTCAGTCCCAATGTGGCCGTTCAACCTCTCAGTCCGGCTACTGATCGTCGCCTTGGTAGGCTTCTACCCCACCAACTAGCTAATCAGACGCGAGCCCATCTATTAGCGGATTGCTCCTTTCCTTACTCTATCATGCAATAGTGTAAGCATATGCGGTATTAGCAATGATTTCTCACTGTTATTCCCCTCTAATAGGCAGGTTGCTCACGCGTTACTCACCAGTCCGCCACTAACCGCTTCCAATCTAAAAGAATGAATTAAGTTCGTTCGACTTGCATGTCTTATGTGCGCCGCCAGCGTTTATCCTGAGCCAGGATCAAACTCTCTTGTTTATGGTATATATATGTTCTTTAATATATATCTAAATTAAGTTTGAGCATAAGCTCATTTTTTTTAAATTTTGTGGTAGTTTAAGTATTTCTACTTCCTACCGCTTGGTTTCTCTTAAAGGATATTTTATTGTTTATTTTTCAATGTACTTTTCTTCTTTTTGACAATCGATTTCTCGTCGTCAACGAGATTTATTTTAACATATTTTGTTATATGTTGTCAACACATTTTTAAAACTTTTTAAAATATTTTTTTGTATCAACTTCATATAAATTTGCCACCTCTCAGCGACTTTTTATAGTCTATCACTTTGATTCAAAAAAGTCAATAACTTTTTTAACATTTTTAACAATTTTTTTACATTTATATTATATTACTTAAAATATATATTATTTATTATATAAATAGCTAAAAAAGAAAGCTTATTAATAAGCTTTCTTTTTTATACAATATACATCAATTATCTTTTTAATGCTTTACGACCTGAATATGTAGCTACATCTCCTAATTGATTTTCGATATTTAATAATCTATTATATTTAGCAACTCTATCTGTTCTACATGGTGCACCTGTTTTAATTTGTCCTGCATTTGTAGCAACAGCAACATCAGCTAATGTTGTATCTTCTGTTTCACCACTTCTGTGAGAAACAACAGCTGTCATACCATTTTTATGAGCAAGTTCGATTGCATCTAAAGTTTCTGTTAAAGTACCAATTTGATTTAATTTAATTAAAATACTATTAGATACTCCTAAATCGATACCTTTTTGTAATCTTTTAATATTTGTAACAAATAAATCGTCTCCAACTAATTGGATTTTGTTTCCTAATCTTTCTGTTAATACTTTCCATCCATCCCAATCTTCTTCTGCTAAACCATCTTCGATTGAAATAATTGGATATCTATTTACTAAATCTTCATAGAAAGCAATCATTTCTTCTGTTGTTTTTGTAACACCGATTTTCCAGAAATGATACATTCCATCTTTACCTATTTTTTTAGCTTCATCATACATTTCAGTAGCTGCTACGTCTAATGCTAAGCAAACTTCTTCACCTGCTTTATATCCAGCTTTTTCGATAGCTTCCATAATTAAAGATAAAGCTTCATCTTCGTCTTTAACATTTGGTGCAAATCCACCTTCGTCTCCAACACCAGTAGCTAATCCTTTTGCATTTAAAACTTTCTTTAAGTTATGATAAATTTCAGCACACATTCTTAAACATTCTGAGAAAGTTTTTGCTCCAACTGGCATAATCATAAATTCTTGTACACTTAATGTACTGTCAGCGTGTTTACCACCATTCATAATGTTCATCATTGGTACTGGTAATTCTTTTGCGTTTACTCCACCAATGTAGTTATATAATTCCATTCCTAATGAAGCAGCTGCTGCTTTTGCTACTGCCAAAGATACACCCAAAGTAGCATTTGCTCCTAATTTTCCTTTGTTTTCTGTTCCGTCTAATTCGATAAGAGCTTTATCTATTGCAACTTGATCATATACATTCATGCCTTCGATAGCAGGTGCAACTATTTTGTTTACATTTTCAACTGCTTTTAAAACACCTTTACCCATATATCTTGATTTGTCCCCATCTCTTAGTTCAACAGCTTCAAAGCTTCCTGTTGATGCACCAGATGGAACCATAGCTATTGCACTAAATCCTCCAACTGTTGTTACTTCAACTTGTACTGTTGGATTTCCTCTTGAATCCAAAATTTCCAAAGCGCTAACGCTTTCGATTGCTAAATAATCTTTCATGTTAAAACCTCCCATGATATGTTTCATATACTTGTCCATTAGGAATTTTTCCCCGAACGAATTCATTCTATCACAAGTTATTTCATTTTTCAATACTTTATTTCAAAGTTAAATTAAAGCTTTCATAAAAAAATATTCTATAAAAAATGATAGAAATAAATCTATCATTTTTTAAGCTATATTCATATAAACTAATCTTACCATATAAGCAAAATATGAAAGTACATATATTACACCTTGCCATCTACCTAAATGATTTTTATGTCCTATATATGGACATATTACAAGGAATAATGATGCAATAACTAATAACATCATTTCTGTATTATATGAAGTTTTATAAGTTATAGGTGAAAGAACAGCAGAAGTTCCTATTATTAAAAGTATATTAAATAATTGTGAGCCTAGGATATTTCCTATTGCCATATCAGTTTCGCCTTTTATTGTTGCAGTAACAGAAGTTATGAGTTCTGGTAAACTTGTGCTTATTGCAACAATAGTTAAACTAATTAAAGTTTCGCTTATATTTAATAATGTAGCAATATTAACAGAGTTATCAACAACTAAATCACCACCAAACTTTAAAGCAACAATTCCTATTACAACAAACAATAATGACTTCCATGTTGGCATTATCTCATGACTTACTTGTTCTTCTGCACCTTCTTCTTTATCAAAAGCCTCTCCTCTTTTAGCCATTATTATATTATATACAATAAATAAAACACAACAAATAAGTAAAATAAATCCTTCTGCTCTTGAAACTGTTTCAATATTTTCTTTACCTGTATTACACATTATAAAAAACATAACGGTTGCAAATAAAGCCATAGGACTTTCAAAAATTCTACTTTGTTTTTTCATCAATAATGGTTTTATAGCTGCACACAAACCTAAAATTAACATTACATTAGCTAAATTACTTCCTACAACATTGCCAATTGCAATATCTGAATGACCATGTAACGCAGAATTAACACTAACTACTAATTCTGGCATTGATGTTCCTATTGAAACAATAGTAAGACCAATTATAATTTCTGGAATATGAAATTTTTGAGCTATATTACTTGCTCCATCTACTAAAAAATCTGCACCTTTTATAAGTAGTATAAAACCTACAATTATTAATATTATACTAACTACCATAATACCACCTTTTAGATATATATTTTTAAAATCAACATAGATTTTTATTATATATCAAATAATATTTTTTTTCAAGCGTATTATTCATATAAAGATTCATAAATCTTTTCAGATTGAATAACTCTTCTAACATACATATTAGTCTCTTTAAATGGTATATTTTCAACATTATCACCAGAACTATTTATGATTCCTTTTTCTACCCATTTATCTACATTTCCTGTGCCAGCATTATACGCTGCCAAAGCTAGTTCTGTATTATTATACTTTTTATATAATTCAGAAAAATACTTAGTTCCTATTTGTATATTAGTTTTGGCATCTGATAAGTTTGCATTTGAAATATTTAATTTATTTGCAACTTCGTTTCCTGTCTCTTGCATTATTTGCATAAGTCCAATAGCACCTTTATTAGAGCTTACATCCTTATCAAAATTGCTTTCATTTTTAATAATAGCAAATACTATATTAACATCTAAATTGTACTCTCTTGCATATTCCTCAACATATTCACTATAAATCTTTGGATACAACTGTTTTAAAATAACTTTTTTAAAATTTAAAAATATAAATAACAATATTATTGTAATAATAAAAATTAAAACTACTTTTTTTATATATTTCAAATTAAAATTTCTCCTTTGTATATTATTTTGTTTGATACCAGCTTATACCTTCTTCTACATCAACAACTAATGGTACTAAAAGTTTTGCTGCACTTTCCATAGAATTTTTTAGTACTTCTTTTACTTCATCTTTTTCATCTAAATAAGTTTCAATTAAAAGTTCATCATGTATTTGTAAAACAATTTTAGATTTTAAATGTCTTGTTTTCAATTCATTATATACTTTAATCATAGCAATTTTCATTATATCCGCAGCAGTACCTTGAATAGGAGTATTCATGGCAGCCCTATCTCCAAATTTTCTAACCATATAATTATTAGATTTTAATTCTGGAATATATCTTCTTCTATGATATATAGTCTCTACATATCCTTTTTCTTTTGCTTCTTCTACTATATCATCCATAAATTGTTTTATGCCTGAATATTTAGTTAAATATTGATCTATATATTTTTTAGCTTCATTTCTTTTTATATCAATCTGTTCTGCTAAACCAAATTCGCTAATTCCATATACAATACCAAAATTAACAGCTTTTGCTCTACTTCTTAATTGTTTTGAAACTTTTTCAAGTGGCACATCAAAAACTTGTGATGCGCAAATTGCATGAATATCAGCATCTTGATTAAATGCATCTACCATGATTTCATCTTTTGACATATGTGCTAAAACTCTAAGTTCGATTTGTGAATAATCAGCATCAACAAATATTTTATCTTTACTATCAACTTTAAAAAATTTTCTTATTTTTTTACCTAATTCTGTTCTTGTTGGAATATTTTGCAAATTTGGTTCTGTACTACTAATTCTGCCTGTTGCTGTAACTGTTTGATGAAAATATGTATGAACCCTGCCTGTTTTTTCATTTATAAACGGAATCATCCCTTCTACATAAGTAGAATTTAGTTTCATAAGTTTTCTATATTCTAATATTTTTTCTATAATAGGATGTTCATCCTTTATTTTTTCCAAAGTTTCTACATCTGTACTATATCCACTTTTAGTTTTCTTAGCTATTGTTAGTCCTAATTTTTCAAATAATATTTCACCAAGTTGTTTAGTAGAATTAATGTTAAATTCTTCGCCAGCCATTTTACAAATGTCTATTTTTAATTCTTCTAAACTTTTTTTTAATTTCTCGCCAAATTTAACAATTTCTCTTTGATCAACATATACACCTTGATATTGCATATCTGCTAAAACTTCTGCTGCCGGCATTTCTATATTTTTAAACAATTCTAAACTATCAATTTTTTCTAATTCATCTGTAAGCACTTTTTCTAATCTAAAAATTACATTTGCATACATAGCAGAATTAAAGTCATTTTTCTTATCTTCTGTTGGTTCATCAAACAAACTAGTTTGCTCTCCAACACTTTCTTTTGAAGAATAACTAGAAAAATCTATATTCAAATATAATCTAGCTAATTCTTCTATACTATATGCATTAGAAACTGAATTTAGTAAATATCCAGCAATACGAATATCATACATAAGATTTTCCGGATTTATGCCATTTTCCTTTAAAATAATGTAATCAACTTTCTGCTCATATCCTACTTTTAAAAGGTTTTTATCTTCGAAAATTTCTTTTATATAATCTTTATTCAATTCAAAATCTAATACATATACTTTATTTTCCTTAGATAAATAAAGATTTTTTATTTCTTTTTTTATAATTAATTTCTTTGAAGTTTCTATTTTTTCAAAATAATAATAAATTTTTTCATCATTTTCCAAAATATCTCTTGCTTCCTTAGCAGTAATATCAACAATCTCAAACAATTCTTGAATTTCTTTTTCTCCATCTGTTTCTAAATTAAATCTTTCGATAAATTTGTTAAATCTTAAAGTTTTAAATAATTCTAAAACTTTCTCCTTATCCCACTCAACAATTTTAAATTTATCTAAATCTTTTTCTATTGGACTATCTATGTCTATTCTGCCAAGCTCTCTTGAAAGATATGCAAGTTCTTTATTGTTAACTAAGTTTTCAAGTAGTTTTCCTTTTAACTGAGCTTCTCCATTTTCTATTTTTTCATATAAATTATCTATATTACCATATTCTTTTATTAAGTTTAAAGCTGTTTTTTCTCCAACACCAGGAACTCCTGGAATATTGTCTGATGTATCTCCCATTAATCCTTTTACTTCTATAAGTTGTATTGGTTCAACCCCATAAGTTTCAATTATCTTTTCTCTATCAAAATTTTCAGTTTCTGTTTTTCCTTGTTTTGTTCTAGGAATTCTTATAATTGTTTGATTAGTAGCAAGTTGGAAAGAATCTCTATCTCCTGTAAGTAAAACTACTTCTAAACCATTAGCTTCTCCATATCTTGAAAGTGTACCTAAAATATCATCAGCCTCATAACCTTCTTTTGTAATAACAGTTATATTCATAGCAGATAATACCTCTTTTATTATTGGCATTTGACTCGCAAGTTCATCTGGCATACCATGTCTTGTACCTTTATATTCTTTATATAATTCATGTCTTTTGGTTGGTGCTTTTAAATCAAATGCTACTACCATATATTTAGGCTCTAAATCTTCAATTAATTTAAACATAATTGTCAAAAAGCCATACACTGCATTTGTATATGTTCCATCTGATGTTTGCAACATTTTACTTCCCATAATTCCATAAAATGCTCTGTTTAAAATACTATTTCCATCTATAACTACTAATTTATCCAAAATATTCCTCCTTAGAATTATTTACTAGGACATTTTATCACATATAATCTATTTTTTCCATAAAAATCATGTTACATTTAATAAACTCATCAATTATGATGAGTTTGCTTCATTTCTATATCTTTTATAGCTGGACCTTCAATTGCTTTTCCGTTCCTTCGTAAATCGTGAACCATGACATGGACAATCCCAAGTTTCTTCAATTGCATTCCAAGACAATGTACAACCTAAATGAGAACATGTTGGATTTGGAGTATCTTTTATTTTTTTTAATACAATTCCATTTCCAGATTCCTTTATCATATTCATCATTTCTTCCTTATTTTTTATTGGATTTAATCTTGAACTTTTAAAAATATCTTCATATTTATTTTTTATTCCTAAAATTTGATCTGAAATAATCTCAGCAGATATATTAGAAGTTGTAATTCCCCATTTGTTAAATCCTGTTGCCACGTACATATTTTTCATAACATTAGAAAAATTACCTATATATGGAATTTTGTCTAAACTAATACAATCCTCAGCAGTCCATTCTATTATTTTTTTGGAATTTGGATACATGCTCATTACTTTATTCTCTAAATATTTAAATGGATTTCCAGCAATTTTAGAACCTGTTTTATAATCACATCCTACAATTAATAACATATTTTTATTCTTATATTTTATTGTCCTTAATGATATTGTTGGTTGTTCAGCATTAATATAAAATCCTGTTGTATCTAATTGAGTATTTGTATCAAATACCATTGCATAAGATGTAGATTGATACATTTTCAAAAAATAATAACCTGGAAAATTCATTATTGGATATCTTGTAGCTAATATTACATATTTAGCACTTACAGTACCTTTATTTGTACTTACAATATATCTATCATTTTTTTCTTCTATATCAATAACCTTTGAATTTTCAAATATTTTTCCACCTTTACTAATTATACTATTTACTAAACCAAGCACATATTTCACTGGATTAAATTGTGCTTGATTTTCAAATTTTATGCCTCCAACTATATTTATTGGTAAATCAATCTCTGTTATTAACTTTGCATTTATACCAATTTTCTTTGCATATTCAACTTCTTGCTTTATATTATCCATTTTAATTCCTTGCTCAGTAAAAACATAGGAATCTCTTTTTTCAAAATCACATTCAATATTTTCTTTTTGTATTATTTCCTCAATGTTCTTTATTGCTTCTTCATTTGCTTCAAAATACTTTCGTACATATTCCTTACCATTGCTTTCATATAAATATTTATATATTAATCCATGCTGACTAGTTATTTTTCCTGTACTTCCACCAGTTGTATGTGAACTAATACAATTCTTTTCTAAAACAACCACATTCTTTTTAGATTGTATTAAATTATATGCCGTAGAAATTCCAGTAATTCCTCCACCAATAATACATACATCAGTTTCAATATTCTCGCTTAAATCACTAAATTTAAGTTTTTCTTGATTATTCCAAATACTTTTCATAACACCTCTTAAAATTATATATTTATTATTATGATGTTATAAAAGTTTAAATATTATACTATTTAATTTGATTTGATATCATATAGATTAATTCTTTTGTTTTTTCCCAACCTAAGCAAGGATCTGTAATAGATTTTCCATATATACCTTCTTCAACTTTTTGTGAACCATCTTCTATGTAAGATTCTATCATAAGTCCTTTTACCATTTTCTTAATATCTTCACTATGTCTCATTGCATGAAGAACCTCATTTGCTATTCTAGGTTGCTCTAAATACTTTTTACCACTATTTGAATGATTTGTGTCTACTATAAGTGCTGGATTTTTATAACCTTCGTTATAATATAAATCATATAAATTTTTTAAATCTTCATAATGATAATTAGGATGATTTTTTCCAAATTTATCTACACTTCCTCTTAAAATAGCATGAACCATATCATTTCCAGTAGATTCCACTTCCCAACCTCTATAAATAAATGTATGTGCACTTTGTGCTGCTTTAATTGAATTTAACATAATTGTAGCATCTCCACTTGTTGGATTTTTCATACCAACAGGAATATCCATACCAGATGATACTAAACGATGTTGTTGATTTTCTACTGAACGAGCTCCTACTGCAATATAAGATAAAAGATCAGAAAAATATGTATAGTTTTCTGGATAAAGCATTTCATCTGCTGGACATAATCCAGTTTTTTCAATAACTTCTTTGAACAATAATCTAATTGCTTTTATTCCTTCATACATATCTGGTTCTTTATTCGGGTCTGGCTGATGTAACATTCCCTTATATCCCATTCCATTTGTTCTTGGTTTGCCCGTATATACTCTTGGAATAATAACTAATTTATCTTTAACATCTTCTTGTACTTTAGCTAATCTACTAACATAATCTAATACTGCATCTTTTCTATCTGCTGAACATGGTCCGATTATAAGAATAAATTTATGGCTTTCTCCTTTGAATATTTTGGCAATTTCATTATCCATGTTTTCTTTAATTTTCTTTCCCTCTTCTGAAAGTGGTATTTCTTTTTTTAATTCTTCTGGGCTTGGTAATTGTCTTTTAAAATTTACATTATTAAAATTTTCCATTTTAAATCTCCTTTCTAATTATCGATTGGTCAAACAAAAAAGTAGACTTCATTATTAATGAAATCTACTTTACATATTTCTTATATTTTTTATAGAAAACCTTATTTACAAAAAACAGAAGTATGCAAAATAGACCTTAGTTTAAAAAAGAAACCAAAGTCGAAATAAAAAAATTGATATTTTGCATAACTGTTATTCATTTTCAATTTTCTCTCCAATCTTTATAAATTATTTTTATATTAACATATATTTTCTATTATGTCTAGTGTTTTTTTATATTATGATAAAATTTCTTTTACTAAACTTTCAAGACTTTCTTTTGAATCATTATTTAATCTTGTTTTTATAGTAACTATTGTATTACACAATTCTATGTTTTTCATATCTTTAATAATATCTTGCATAAGCTTTGCAGACATAGGTGCCCATGAACCATTTTCTATTATTCCTATTTTTCTATTTTGATAATTCTTATGTTTCAATTTTCTTAAAAAAGTTTCTGTAGTTGGAAACAAACCCATATCATAAGTTGGTGAAGCTATTATTAATTTATCATAACGAAAAGCATCTTCTATAATTTCTGCCATATCTTCTCTTGCTAAATCAGAAACTATTACTTTTTTTGCTCCATTTGTAATTAGCATTTTTTCTAACACTTCAATTGCATTTCGTGTATTTCCATGAATAGAATTATATGCTATTAAAACTCCTTCGTCTTCTGGTTTATAGCTACTCCATATATCATATTTATTAATATAATAACTTAAATTTTCTTTTAATATAGGACCATGTAAAGGACAAATTATTGATACATCTAAATTTGAAACTTTTTTTAATAATTGTTGTACTTGTGCACCATATCTTCCTACAATATTAAAATAATATCTTCTGGCTTCACAATCCCAGTCCTCATCTGTATCCAAAGTACCAAATTTTCCAAAAGCATCTGCTGTAAATAGAAGCTTCTCTGTTTGTTCATAAGTTACCATAACTTCTGGCCAATGTACCATTGGTGCCATAAAGAATTGTAATTTATGCTTTCCAACATCAATAACATCACCTTCATCTACAATAACATATCTATCAGTTAAATCTAAATCTACAAATTGCTTCATCATTACTTCTGTTCTGGAATTTAAAATAATTTTCATATTAGGATATTTTTCAGCTAGTCCTTGTATATTAGCTGAATGATCTGGCTCTAAATGTGAAATTACTAAATAATCAATATTTTCTTTACATAAAACTTTATCTAAATTATCAAACCATTCATCTTTTGCCACTTTATCAACTGTATCCATTACCACATTCTTTTCATCTTTAATAAGATATGAATTATAAGATATTCCATTAGGCACAACATATTGGCTTTCAAATAAATCTATTTTTTTATCATTAACTCCTATATACTCTATTGTATCTGTAACTTTAAAATTCATGTGACTCTCCTTATATAATTATATTATTTATTATCATTAATAGTTAATATCATTTTTTATATCTATTTCTTCCTTTTCATCATATTTAAATCCAAAAATTTTATACAGTTTTTCTTTCAAAAGCTTTCTCCTTGCAATATAAAAATCTATGAAATCTTTTGATTCAACATAGATATATTCACCTTTGCTATTCTTTGGACATTCCTGTGGCACATTATTTTTTCTATCATTATTTATCCACTCTTTAAGTTCTTCCTTATTTTTTCTTAAGTTTTTAGATGCTGGAATTAGTTGAATATTTGCAAGCTTATCTTTATATGGTTTAAAATCTTCATTTTCTCTTAATATAGCATTGGGATGCATATGATCTTGATGAAAAGCTACTCCATTATCCATTCCTTCCTTAATTAAAGAAAGTACTAAATATGTATATTGTCCCTTTGTTAATCTAAACCAACTATCAATCTCATCCTCAGTTATTTTAAAATTCTTATTTCCACTTTCAAAATTATCAAATTGTTTTAGACTAAATTCTTTATCTTTAAGGTTATAATTTTCATCTACTAATGTACTTCTAATATCTTTTAATATTGTATTACTAGACCCACCAAAAACTTGTTTAATTTGAGCTATTATAAAATATTTGAATAACTCTTCTTTTATATCTTCCTTTTTATAATTTCCTTTTTTATATATATAGTAAACAATAGGCATTATTGCATTGTATGAAGTAATATTATTATCATTAAAATGTCGCTCTTCAAGTAAATCAACTGTATTTTTTAATGCAGTTTCAATGTTATCCCACTCATTTTGTATCCTTTGAATAGCATTATCTTTCTTAAAGTTATTTACCTTCATATCTAATGGTTTATCTAATAAATATAAACATGTCCTCATAATATAATCAACATCAAATTTATATATTCCCCCTTTATCTTTTCTATTTAATACATCAATTAAATCATCTATTTTTTCTCTTCCTCCAACCCAAGATGATATAATTGTTGAGAACAATAAATCTGATTTTTGAAGAATTTGTCCTCCACTATTTACTCTAACAAATAATTCTAAAACTGTATCTATATCTGCATTTTTTATTAAATAATATGGAATTTTATGTATATCTTTAAAAGAATCATATATTACTCTTATATTAGAAGAAACCTTAAATTTTTCAGAATCCTTAATATTTAACTTTTCTACATAATTTTCTATTTCCTCGATATTATTTATATTGTTTACTATTTCGCTAAGTGGTCTCCAAAAATTTTTTTCATATTCTTCTCTTTCTTCATCTTTAACAAAAATTAAATCATAATATAATTCATCTTCTGTTTTTTCTTTTTTTGACTTAGTTAAAAGATTTACATATAAATATTTCTTGGTTACATCAGAATTTTTTCCATATTTATTCTTTTTTGTCTCGATATAGCCATTTATAGATATATTTAGCGCAGTCAATCTTTGTTGTCCATCAAGAACAGCATTATAATCAACTATATCTTTCTTAAAACTTTCTATTCTTCTATTTTTAATAACAATTCTATCATTAAAATAATTTATAAATTCATAAAACTTAAATGTCTTTCTATTATCATTTAAATATTCTCCTGTTAATTCCCAAAACAAAAATATTCCTATTGGATAACCTAATAATATTGAATCAACAAATTTTAAAATTTTTTCTTCATTCCATACAAATTTTCTTTGTATAGCAGGAAGCATTATTCTATTATTATCATTTATTTTGTTTAACAAATTGTAAATTGAATCTTCTAAAAATTTATTATTTTCCATATCTATCTCCCTAATCTGTTTTTTATTTTTTGAAATATTTTTCCTTATCTTTCTCTATTTGCCTAGCATATCGTTCACCGTTCGCTAAAAATGCAACCACAATATTTTTGCATATAAAGACCTAATTCGCGAGCTTTATTTTGCCCTTCTCTAAAACCAACTCTAAAATCTCTATATAAAAATTCTATATTATATTTATTTGCCATTTCATAAGCAACCTCTTGTAATGCTTCATGATTTTGATATGGACTTACTAAAAGTGTTGTTGTAAAAGCATCATATCCATTTTCTTTGGCATATTTTGCTGTTTGTTCTAAACGTACTTTATAGCAATAATCTTTACATCTGTTTTCTAAGTTGTTAATTGTATTTTTACAAAATTCAACTAAACCATAATTCTCATCTATAATCAAGTCAAAATTAATCATATTGCTATATTCTATTAATGTATCTCTTCTAGTTTTATATTCTATATATGGATGGATATTAGGATTATACCAATATGAAACAGGTTCAATGCCTTCTGCTCTTAAACTATCTATACAATATACACTACATGGTGCACAACAAGTATGCATAAGTAATTTCATTTTATTTATTCCTTTCACATTTAATTTATTGTAAATATTCTTCCAAAAGTTACAATAGTTTCCAAAACATATAAAATTGTTAATATACTTATCAATATTTTAAGCCATTTTTTATCTGTTGTTTCATAAAATTTTCCTATAAATAACATTCCAATTAAGTACATAATTGTTATATATCTTGAATGCATTGTACAACTATATGGAAGTGATATATTAAACGAAATGAAACTTACAAGCCAAGTTATAAATGTTATAAATAACATTTTATACAAATAATTTTCTCTAAAATGTTTAATCATTCCTATTAATGCAATTATTATTAAAAATACAACTACTACTCTACTAATATTTAAAACTATATTTGGTAAAAAAGCTACATCTAGCATAAATATTACTGCTGAATTTATTACATAACACCAAACATTACTTGCATTAAGTTCTAATTTATTAGCAAAAAATTCATTATTTATTAACCAACGATTTACAAAATCTGTATGTTGTATTATGAACTCTTTTGATGCAGCAGCAATACCAAAAGGTGGTTGTTCAAATTTTATAGCATTTCTAATTGGATACCAAAATACTAATGGTGTAGCAATAATTCCAAAAACTAATCCATATATCAATATTTTCTTAACTTCATTAAAATCATCAATAACATCATTCATTTTTACTAAATAAGTAATCAATGCTGGTAATACCATAACTACAATTGATATTTTACTTGATGCTCCAAGCCCTATTGCCAAAGACAATCCAATAGTATTTTTCATATTAGGTGTTTTATACCATTTAATTAAATATAATACACTAGCACAAATACATAAAGTAACTAACGGATCATTGTTTATATGTCTTGATAAAAATATTAGAAGTGGATTAAAAGCTACAAATATCATTACTAAAATAGTTGCATTATCTTTTAATTCTAGTTCTTTTGTGATTCTATACATTATAAAAATTATAAGTATGGAATATACAAAAGCTGGAAATTCAGCTGCTTCTAGTTTAAATTCATTACTAGCTCCAAACAAATCACAAATTCTCATAACACCAGCTGCAATATAATGATGAAGTGGTGGATGATATCCTTGATTTGTATTGGTTTCTAGCATTTTTCCAGTTTGATAAATTCTAATTAGATATTCCATATTTCCATTTTCTTTTACATACTTTCTATCTAATTCAAAAAATTTATCATAATTTATATCAGAACTCATATTTTCAAGACCAATATCATATTGAATCTGATATATTTTTGTGTCTAACATATAAAATAATCTTATAAAAATTCCGTAGCAAAACTATTGCTATCAATATAATTTTTGTTTTGTTATTTTGTTTCATGATATTCCTTTTCTGTATTTACATTCCAAATATTATCTTTTGATTTCTCGCCAGATCTTATATTTTTAACAGCTTCAATTGCTGTTGCCATTGAATGATCCATATTATTATATCTATGTTGACCATTTCTTCCAACACAATATAAATTTTCATAAGTATTTAAGTATTCAATAAGCTTGTCCATATCTTTGTATGTATCAAAATATGCTGGATATGCTTTTTTTACTTTTTCTTGATGTGATGATATAACATCTGATTTTTCAATTATTCCCATAGAAACTAATTCATCAGCAGCAAAAGCAGTAAATTCTTTTTCTGTCATTTTCCATAGTTCATCGCCTTCATTTGCAAAATATTCTACGCCTATCCATACTGTATTTTCAACATCTTTTACTAAATATGGAGACCAGTTATTAAAAATTTGAATTCTTCCCATTTTTACTTCTGGTTCTTGTACATATATCCAACAATCTGGCACTATATTGCCAAGCGTTTTCATTTTTGTTTTATTTTTCAAGTTTAATTTTTTAATTAATAAACCAGCTGTAATAAAATCTCTATATGGTAACCCTTGTGCAATCTCTAATGCTTCTTTATCGATTGGTTGTTTTGAATTCATAGCTATAACTAAATCTTTAACTGGCATTGAAGAAATAAAAATATCTCCTTCTATTTCTTTAATCACATCTTTTACTATACATTCTACTGATACTATTTTACCATCTTTAATATTTATTCCAGTAACTTCATAATCTTTTTCTATTTTTCCGCCAAGCTTTTCAAATTCAGAAGCTAATGTTTCCCATAATTGTCCTGGACCAAATTTAGGATACCAAAATTGTTCTATAAGTGAAGTTTCAACTTCTTTACTATTTATTCTAAATAATCTTTTAAAACCATCTTTTAAAACAGCTGAAATAGATACACCTTTAACTCTTTGAGCACCCCAATCTGCTGATATTTGTGATGGATGTCTTCCCCATAATTTTTCAGTATATTTTTCAAAAAACATACTATATAAAACTTTTCCAAATCTATTTATATAAAAATTTTCTAATGAATCTTCTGGTTTTTTCACAAAAATACTTTTTAAATAACTAAAACCAGATTTTATTGTACGAACTAATCCCATATTTGTAAAAGTTTCTAATTTTAAACTTATTGGATAATCAAAAAATTTCTTTAAATAATAAATTCTTGAAACTCTATCTCTTACTAACATAACTCTATTTTCTGTTTCTGGATTTGGTCCACCTTCTTTTAAAGGCTTTTCTCTTTCAAGTTTTTTATCATCAAAAGATTTTTCACCTTGAATTGGCATTAATTCTTCCCAAAATCTCATAACATTATCATCTTTTGAAAAAAATCTATGTCCTCCTAAATCCATTCTATTACCATCTACATTTACAGTTTTAGAAATTCCACCAATACGATTATCTGCTTCTAAAATAACAACTTCATATTCATTATTTTCATCTTTTAACAACTCATATCCAGCAGTTAAACCAGCTGGTCCAGCTCCAATTATTACTACTTTTTTCATTTTATTTCTCCTTATTTTTATTCCCAAAAATCAATAGTGTATTTCAATTTATAATATTCATTTGTTGAATTTTGCATCATATATGATTTTTCTGAAACTATACCACTAAATAAATTTACAAATACTATATATATTGTCATAACTCCTAGCAATTTTCTCATAATGTTCTTTGCTTCTTCACTTTTATATAAATCTACCAATTCGTTATATACACAAATTCCTGCAATTATTAGTATCCAAGCATAGTCTGCAATATATCTTTGCATACTTCCACCCATCATTATACTTAATAAACACATTACTATACCGAACTATTATAAAAGTTATAGTAAAATTTATAAGTCTTTTTTTATCTGTTCTTTTCCAAACTTTAAAAATTCCAAAAATAAACAAACAAATTGGCACCATTGCAAATAAGCCACCCATAACATTTTCTATATAATAATATCCATTAAAAGTTAATAAGTTATTATGATACTGCATAAATGGAAAATTAGGTAAAAATGTAGGAATACTAAACAAACTACATACAATTCCCATTCCTATTGTCATAAATCTATTTCTTAAATTTGACATATCATTTATTGTAAGTTGATATGATGAACCAAATTCAAAAATATTTTCAAATCTTATATAATTATAATACATCATTAGTACACCAACAGTTAAATATGGAATTGCAATTGCAAATATATTTTTTATTATATTTTTTTTCTCTCTCACATTTTTTATAAATATCTTTATAATAACTGGTAATATGATAATTGATGAAAGTAATTGAGTAGGTCTACATGCAACTGATAAACTTAAACATAATGCTGAAATAAACATCTTCAAATATTTATATTTGCTATTTTCATCAGTTGCATAAAACATAAAATTAATTCCAGTAACAGCAAAAAATAAAGCTGATATAACTGATAATTCATAAAATCTAGGTACTCCATTTAGCCATAGAATTTGACTTCCAAATAACAATATAATTAAACTAAATACCATAAATTTAAAATGAATTTCTTTAAAAAATCTATAAAATACATTTACAATTAATTCTTTTAAACTAATAGCTGTTAATATCGAAAATATTAAAACTGCTGAAACTGTACTTACATATTCTCCTGTTATAAGATGATATGGTAACATTAAAATAGCTGGTAGAATTCCAAAATAAACATAATATTTTCCTTCATAATAGGCTACATCCCATAAAAAGTCTTTAACTCTAACTAATCCTTTTTGAGTTCTTTCACCATCATCATAAGGATTATCCAAATTCATTAATTTTTGACTTGGCTGAGTTTCTAAATGCACTTGTCCCTTAGATAAAGCATGTACAAAATCCTTAGAATAAAAATCATATTCTTCTGCTGGATTTCGACTATATTCTGAAATAAAATAAATTATAAATATAAAAGTAAATAAAACCAAAAGCAAGATTAATTCTTGAACAAAATTCTTTTTTGAATATGGAATTTTAAATATTTCTTTCGTTTTTAATAAATATATAAAAGTTACAATACCATATACTATAAGTACTCGTGCAATACTAAAATGAAATGGAATTTTAGTATTAATAATTACTTTTTCTATATTTACTAAATTTGAATATACTTTTATTCCAATACTTTCACTTTCGCCTGATAAATAAGTAGCTATATATTTACTATTTTCATAATCATCAATATATCTCTTAATTGGCAATTCTCTAAAATTTGAACTTGTAGCATCAGTATATAAAACTTCATAGTCTATGCTTTCCATTGTATCTAATTCAAGTTTTACAGTTTTTACTTCTGTGTCAATATTTTTAATCTCAATATATGTAATATTTTCTTCTGTTTCTATATATTCAAAATCGTTTTGAGTGTATTCTTTTTTTGAACTATCATTAAAAATTCTATATGAATTTATATTAAATAATGTAGTTTCTAAAATTAATACTATTAACAAAATAAAAAAATGTTTTTTCATTATTTGTTCCTTAATTATTATATTCTAAACCTAAATGTTCATAAGCTAGTGGCGTCGCAGTTCTTCCACGTGGAGTTCTAGCCAAAAAGCCAATTTGCATTAAATATGGCTCATATACATCTTCTATTGTTTCAACTTCTTCATTAACAGTAGCTGCTAATGTTTCTACTCCAACTGGTCCTCCTGTATATTTGAAAATGATTGTTTCTAAAATTCTTTTATCTGTGCTATCTAAGCCTAAATCATCTATTTCCAATTTATTTAAAGCCACCTTAGCAATATCCAAAGTAATATTTCCATCTCCTAAAACAAGTGCATAATCTCTAACTCGTTTTAATAATCTATTGGCAATTCTAGGCGTACCTCTTGAACGCTTTGCAATCTCAATAGCTGCTGATTTATCTATTTTTATTTCTAAAATTTGACTAGACCTTGTGACTATTGTTGTTAAATCTTTTTCAGAATATAATTCTAGTCTTGATACAATTCCAAATCTATCTCTAAGTGGTGTTGAAAGTGAACCAGCTCTCGTTGTTGCACCTATTAAAGTAAACTTTGGAAGATCTAATCTAATTGATCTCGCACTTGGACCTTTACCTATTATTATATCTAAACTATAATCTTCAAGTGCTGGATATAATATTTCTTCTACACTTTTATTCATTCTATGTATTTCATCAATAAATAAAACATCATATTCTGATAAATTAGTAAGCAATGCAGCTAAATCTCCTGGTTTTTCTATTGCTGGTCCAGATGTAATTCTAATATTTGAATTCATTTCATTCGCAATAATATTAGAAAGTGTTGTTTTTCCAAGTCCAGGAGGTCCATATAATAAAACATGGTCTAATGCTTCGCCTCTTTTTTTAGCAGCTTCTATATATATTTTCATATTTTCTTTTACTTTATCTTGTCCTATATATTCACTCAAAGTTTTTGGTCTAAGTGAAATTTCAGCCATATCTTCTTCTTCATCATGAATAGTTGGAACTAGTAAATTTTCTTCATCCATAGTTTTTTCCTTTTCTATCTATAAGACTTTATATTCAAAATCTTCCATAAATTCAAACAATTCTTTAACTCTTTTTAGCGTATATATTGCGCTTCTTTGATGCGGACATTTAGGTGGTGCTTCAATAAGTTCATTTTTATAACAATTTTTTTGCATTTTATAAATTAAATATTTACAATCCATGTAAGTATAATATATTTGAAATCCATTATCTAAATCTTCCCAAAACATTTCAAAAGTATATTTTTTATCCAAAATAGTATCTCCTTATTTTATCATTTCCTCAAAATCATTCTCTGATATAATTGTTATTCCTAATTCATTTGCTTTTACAAGTTTACTACCGCTTTCTTCTCCTGCAAGTACATAACTAGTTTTTTTAGAAACTGAACTTGAAGTCTTTCCTCCAAATTTTTCTATAATTTCTTCTGCTTCTTTTCTAGAATACTTTTCTAATGCACCTGTTAAAACAAATATTTTTCCTTCAAATCTATTATCTGAATTTTCTTCTTCTACTTGTTCAAAATTAATTCCAGCATCTTTTAATTTTGAAATTAAATCTAATGTTTGCTCTTGTTTAAAGAAATTATACACACTTTCTGCCATAATATCTCCAACATCTTCTGTTTCTTTTAAATCTTCTAAACTAGCATTTATTAAATTATCAATATTTTTATATTTTTTAGCTAATCCTTTTGCAGATTTAGCTCCAATATGTCTAATTCCTAAACCATTTAATACTCTATAAAATTCATTGTTTTTACTTGCATTGATACTGTCAATCAAGTTTTGTGCAAATTTCTTTCCATTTTGTTTTAATGATGCAAAATCTTCTAATTTCATAGTATATAAGTCTGCGATATTTGATATTAAATCTCTTGATAATAATTCATCAATTATACTATCACCTAATCCTTTTATATTCATAGCTTCTCTTGATGAAAAATGAATAATGTTTCTATATTGTTTAGCTGGACATTCTATTCCCATACATCTAACTACTGCTTCGCCTTCTTCTCTAACTGCTATTGCTCCACATACTGGACAAACTCGTGGCATTTCAAAAACTATTTCATTTCCTGTTCTTTTCTCAAATACACTTCGTACAACTTCTGGAATAACATCACCTGCTTTTTGAATAATAACTCTATCGCCAATTCTTAAATCCTTTTCTTTAATAAAATCTTCATTATGAAGTGTTGTTTTTGAAATAGTAGAACCAGCAACTTTAACAGGCTCTAATATTGCCATAGGAGTAATTGCACCTGTTCTTCCAACTTGGCAAACTATATCTTTTAAATATGTTTCCTTTGCTTCTGGTGGATATTTATAAGCTATTGCCCATTTTGGAGTTTTATAATTTGCGCCTAAAAATTCTCTATATTCCAAGTTATCAACTTTTACAACAGCACCATCTATACCAAAGCTTAATTCTTCTCTATTTTCACCTATTTTTTCTATTTCTTTAATAACTTCATCAATTGTATTACATGGTACAACTACTTGATTTACATTAAAACCAAGTTTTTTTAAATACTCTAATGATTCAAAATGTGAAACAAATTTTATATCGTCACTTTTTTGAACATTAAATATAAAAATGTCTAATGGTCTAGAAGCTGTTATTTTACTATCTAATTGTCGAAGTGAACCTGCTGCTGCATTTCTTGCATTTGCGAATAATGTCTGTTCATTTTCTTCTCTTTCTCTGTTCATTTCTTCAAATTCGTTTTTGCCAATAAATACTTCGCCTCTAACTATAATATCTATATTTTCTTTTAATTTTTTAGGAATATGTTTTATAGTTTTTAAATTTTCTGTAATATCTTCTCCTATTAAACCATTTCCTCTTGTTGCTCCTCTAACAAATTCACCATTTTTGTACTCTAAACTTACAGATAAACCATCTATTTTAGTTTCAACAACATAGGTTGGTTTTGTTTCTAACGCTTTTGTAACTCTTTCATCAAAACTAACTAATTCATCAAAATTAAATATATCTTGTAAACTTAAAAGTGGAACTTCATGTTCAACTTTTTCAAAGCCTTCTTTTACTGTTCCTCCTACATGTTGTGTAAGTGAATCTGATGTTACAAATTCAGGATATTGTTTTTCTAACTCTCTAAGTTCTAACATAAGCATATCATATTCAAAATCACTAATCTCAGGATTATCGTCATCATAGTATGCTTTTGCATATTTAGCAGTTAATTTATTAAGTTCTTCAATTCTTTGTTTAGCTTGTTCTTTTTTCATTATTTTTTCCCTTTGTAAAAAATTAGTATTATTTTATATATTATATATATTAAATTCACTCGCTCAGCTCTGTCATTGCGTTTGTACAGAACCTTTATATCATTCGGTCAGCGCCCTCATGCACCACACTAACTCGCAAGCTCGTTGTGTTATGAGATTCCCTAACCTCTTTCTTAAAGGTTCTAAATGTACTCACTGCATTCCGTCCTTTACTTGTTTATTTAATATATATAGTATATAAATCACATAATATTATTTAATCTTTAAACAATTCTTTTCCACCTTTTAAATAGTTCCAACCTGAAAATACAGTTGCAACAACTGAAACTAACATAAATATGCTAGCTAATAAATTTATTCCATATTGTATTGGTGTTGCTAGTATTAAAAAACTAGATTCAATAACACTTTCTGCATTTGTTGTTAATTGTATAAATTGGCAAAATGAAAATGGGCTAGCAAAAGCTAATATAATAGCTATCATTTGAGTAACTGTTTTTATCTTTCCCCAAATTGAAGCAGCTATTACTTTTCCACCTTTTTCAACAGCAATTAATCTATAACCTGATACTAAGAATTCCCTAGTTAAAACTATTGCTGGTATCCAAGCTGGTATTCTTCCAAATTCTACAAGCATTACAAGAGCAGATAAAACTAAGATTTTATCTGCTAATGGATCTAAAAATTTTCCAAATGTAGTAACTATGTTATTTTTACGAGCAATATATCCATCTAAAAAATCTGTAAAAGATGCTATCGCAAAAATTATGTTCATTATCCAATATTTGCTTTCTACTCCAAGAAATTCTCCTGGTATTGAGCAATATCCAATAATTACAAATATTGGTACTAATATTACTCTAAAAAGTGTTAATTTATTTGGTAAATTCATTTTCATTTTTTCCAATTCCTTTCATCTATCTAATAACAGCTCTATTTTCTACAATATTATTGCTATTTACAACAACATTATTCACATTTTGCACACTATTCGTTTCTTCTTCTCTGTTGCTATCCAAAATATTTTCTACTTTATCAATTAATTCTTCTACTGGGGTTGTTGCTTGTTCATTAGCAAGTTTTTCTTCCTCTTCTAGTTCTTTTTTTCTTGTTGCTTCTAATTGTTTGATTAAACTTTCTAATTTACTTAAATCTTTTCCCATCATTTCTAAATCATTAGAATTCATTGATTGTTCTAAATTATTATTTGCTCTAATTATAGCATCGATTAAATTGTTAATATCTTCTGTATCTACAAATTCAAAATCAACAGCATAATCTGTAAATAAATTTTCAATAGCCTCTGATAAATTGTTTCCTATTGCAACAGTATTTCCTGATGCAACTACAACTTTTTTCAATACTGGAATTTCCTCTTCTTCATTAAGCATTACTTGATATATAGGCTCTACATAAAGGAATGTATCCTCTATTGGTATTATTTTCATGTCTTTTATTAATCTAACACCTGAACTATTTAAGCTTTCAAGTTCAGCAGAAATAGTAGTATCTTGTTCTATTTGATTATTTAAACCAGCAATTCCTGCTACATTACTATTAGAATTAAACTTATACAAACTAAGTTCTGTTTTTCCATCTCTATATGTTCCCACTAAATATGAAATAATACTTTGTTTCTTTTCTTTATTAAAAGTTACAACTAATCCAAGTTCCGCTTCTTTTTTATCAATTGTTTTTAACATTGTATAATATGGTTGCATTGGTGTTCCAGATGTACTTGATGTTATTGGAGTTATTTTCCATACATCATCACCTCTATATAGAGTATCTTCGCTAACCTCATGATACATACCTACCATTTGTGCTTGTATTTGATACAAGAATTCAGGATAGATAAAATGTTCAGATATATCTTCTGGAATTTCTGTATCAGAAAATAGTCCAGAATATATTTTATCATAAGTCATTATAATTGGATCTGTTCTATCTGTAATATAGAAAGTTGTTGTTCCATCATAAGCATCAACTAATACTTTTACTGAATTTCTAATATAATTTATTTTTTCTTTTGAACCATCTACTTTATCAACTAAAACAGTCATTTGTGAATATGGATATTGATTTGATGTTGTATATCCATCAATTACCCATACTAATCTACCCTCCTTAGAAATAACTAAATATGGATTATCGTCATATCTAATATTAGGTAAAACTGTTTCTACTCTATCTAAAATATTTCTCTTAGTAATAATTTTTGTATTTTCATTAATATATGATGAAAATGCTAATTTTAAATCTTTATTGCTTATTCCTAATACAAGTCTATCCCAAAAGTTTAAAGTTTGTCCTGCTTTACCAGCATAAACATTTTCTTCATATTTAGTTGCTGAAAGTGGATAATCATACTCATTTCCAAAATCTGTATTTGTTGCAATTACACTATTTGTTTCTAAACCAAAATAAATTCTTGGTTCTTTTATTTCTATTCCATCAAAATTATTTGCATAATCTGAAAGTAAATATTCAGCATATCCATCTTCATTTGAATCTGATGCTGTACTTACAATTACTGAATAACCATGAGTATATTTTAATGTTTTATTATTATAACTAATTCCATTATCATTTGAAATTTCTCTTGGTGTAATATATACTAATTTGTCATTATAATTTGCAATCATAGTTCTATCATAATTATAATATCCAGTTGTTTCTTGATGTTCTTCTACCATACTTAAAGTAACATCTTCTGAAATTAAAGGTATATTTTTAATTACATCGCTGTTATTTGCAACTTCCTCTGATGTTATTGTACTATAAGACGCAATATCTGTTTGGTTTATATTTATTCCATAAGCTTCTTTTGTTTTTTCAATATTTTGTCTAATATAATCTTTTTCTCTATCTAATTCGTTCGAACCTACATATATGCCTTGAAAATACACCATTACTAAAAACATACCTACTAAATAAACTGGTACAATAGCAATTGAAGCAACACATTGATTAAAACTCTTATTTTTTAAATATTTAAAAAATCTTAAAATAGCTAAAATTATAACAACTGCAAATATTCTATATCCCCACAATTTTATTGTTATGTCTGTAAGTCCTGCACCAGCAAGTTTAGTTTCTTCTTCATCTTGTATTGAAAGCATATCACCAGTTAAAATATTTTGTGAATTAATAATTATATAACCAGCAAACAATATAACAATTATCATAAGATATGTTATAAGTTGTCTTAAAAATATACTTTTCTTTATTGTTTCTCCTTCTACACCATCAAAATATACATTAAATGTAATTACATAATAAAGTGCTACATAAGCTATAAGTATAATAAAAAATATTATTGTAGTCATAATTAAACTTTGAATGAAAGGAAAACTAAACATATAATAAGATATGTCAAATCCAAATACGCCATCACTTTTTCCAAAAACTGCTGAATTAGCAAAAATAGCGAAATCTTTTGACAATGCAAATGCACAAATTCCAGCAGTTGCCAAAGCAATAACAAAGGCTAAACTTTTATTTGGGAATTTTGGCATTTGTTTTTTCTCATCTTCAAAAAAACTTTTTAAACCTTTTTTTATAAATCTATTTGAAATGTAAACAAGTATATATGCTATAATAAAAGCCACAATGCCAACATATATTTTATTTTTAACATTTTGCTTAAATACCACAACATATTCTTCTCCAATTTCATTTATATTAAGATATTCTGCTCTAAATGTAATAATCGCAATAATAGCAAACATAGCTATTGCTACTAAAACTAGAAGTGTTCTAAGTGTAAATTTTTTACTTTTCTCTTTTGTAATATTCTTTACTTCTTTCTTTACCTCTTCCATTTTTTCCTCCTAAATTATTGCATCTAAAAATTCATCGCTATTAAATACTTCCATATCATCTATTTGCTCTCCAACACCAATAAATTTAACTGGTATTTGATTTTCAGAAACAATTCCTAAAACTACACCACCTTTTGCTGTTCCATCTAATTTTGTAAGAACTATTCCTGTAATATCTGTTGTTTCTTTAAATGCTTTTACTTGTAAGATAGCATTTTGACCTGTTTCTGCATCTAATACCATTAAGACTTCTTTATCAGCTTCTGGTAATTCTCTTTCAATAACTTTATTTATTTTTAAAAGTTCATCCATTAAATATTTTTTATTGTGTAATCTACCAGCAGTATCACAAATTAGAACATCTGCATTTGTTTCTTTTGCTCTTGTAATTGCATCAAATACAACTGATGCTGGGTCTGTCCCTTCTGGTTTTTTTACTATTTCTACATTAGCTCTATCAGACCATATTTCCAATTGTTCCACAGCCGCTGCTCTGAATGTATCTGCTGCTGCTAAAATTACTTTTTTTCCATCTTTTGCTAAACGATTTGCAATTTTTCCAATTGAAGTTGTTTTTCCAACGCCATTAACTCCTACAACAAGAATTATAGATGGCTTCGTATTGAGATTAAGAGTAGGTTCAGCTACATCCAAAGTCTCTTTCATAATTTCTTTCAAAGCTTTTCTTACATCTTGCTCATCTTCAATTTTTTCTTTTTTAATTTTATTTCTTAATTTATCAATCATTTCAACAGATGTTTCCATTCCAATATCAGAAGTAATTAATGCTTCTTCTAATTCTTCAAGCATTTCTTCATCTACTTTTCTAAAAGAACTAAAAACATTATTGAATTTATCATTTATTGAATCCCTAGTTTTTCCTAAACCACTTTTTAATTTATCAAAAAATCCCATTTTTCACCCTTCTTCATATAGTTTTATTCCTTTATATCTTATATCATTAAATGCCTTAAAAATCAATAGTTTTAGGGTTTAAATTTCAATTCTATTTTTAAATTTATCCTCAACCATTTTTTTCAAAGTAATATTCTCTTTGCTTTCCAAAGTTTTATCTTTGTTTATAATCTCTAATGCAATGCTTTGAACTGTTTTTAATATGCCAATGTCTTCAAATAAATTTGCTATTCTAAATTCTGGAATTCCATGTTGTCTAGTACCAAAAAATTCTCCTGAACCTCTTAATTCTAAATCTTTTTCAGAAATAACAAAACCATCATTGGTACTAGATATTACTTTCATTCTTTCTCTTATTATTTCTGAATTTCCTTGGTATTTTAAAATACAATATGATTGATATTCTCCTCTACCTACACGACCTCTTAATTGATGAAGTTGCGCTAAACCAAATCTTTCAGCATTTTGAATTACCATAACACTCGCATTAGGAACATTTACTCCAACCTCAATAACAGTAGTTGAAATAAGTATATCAATATCTCCATTTTTGAATCTTTCCATGATTTCATCTTTTTCTTTTGCTTTCATTTTTCCATGTAAGTATTCTACTCTATATTGACTAAAAACTTTATTTTTATATTCTTCTGCAAGTTCCATAACAGATTTTGCATTTATTTCTTCGTTTTCTTCTACTAATGGGCAAACAATATAACATTGTCTACCTTCATCAATATTTTTTGCAATAAACGCATTTACACGCGCTTCCATTTGCTTTCCAACAGCATAAGTTTCTATTTTCTTTCTATTAGGAGGTAATTCATCTATGATTGAAATATCCAAATCACCATATAAAATTAGAGCAAGAGTTCTTGGTATAGGAGTTGCCGTCATAACCAATACATCTGGATTATTTCCTTTATCGGCAATAATACTTCTTTGACGCACACCAAATCTATGTTGTTCATCAGTTACTACCAAGCCTAAATTTTTAAACACAACATTTTCTTCTAAAATAGCATGTGTCCCTATTAAAATATCAATTTCTCCATTAGCAAGTTTCTCTAAAATTTCATTTTTCCTCTTTTTAGTAATTCCACTCACTAATAATTCACATCTTATTCCCATATCTTGTAAAATTTCTGAAAAACTTTCTAAATGCTGTGTTGCAAGTATAGCAGTAGGAGCCATAATGGTAGCTTGATATCCACTTTTAACTGCTTTATATGCAGAAATTAATGCGACAATAGTTTTTCCAGAACCAACATCACCTTGTAACAATCTATTCATTGGTTTTGGTCTTTCCATATCTCTATCAATTTCTTCTAAAACTCTTAATTGTGCACCAGTCAATTTGAAAGGCAATTTGTCTATAATATCAAACATTCTAGCATTTTTATCAAATTGTATTCCAGGCTTATTTACTTCATACTTATTCTTTAAACTTAAAAGAGCAAGTTGCATTGCTAATAATTCTTCAAAAACAAGCCTAGTTCTAGCTTTGTTAAACATCTCAAAATTATCTGGAAAATGTATTTGTCTTATTGCATCATTATTTCCTAATAGTTTATATTTATCTATTAAATATTGTGGTAATGTTTCTTCAAGTTCTCCATTTAAAGAATTTATTGCATTCTCAATAATATTTCTAATTGTATTTTGTGTAAGATTATATGTAAGTGGATATATTGGAACAATTCTACCAGTATTTTTTGCACTATCTGCTGTTTCAAAAACTGGTGATTGCATATCTGCTCTACTACCTTTTTTTGAAACTTTTCCATAAAACTTATATCTTTGATTTAATTTGATAGAATTTTTTAAATATTTTTGATTATACCAAGTAATTTGGCAAGAACCTGTTTCATCTCTAACAGTAAGTTTGCATAAAGTTAATCTTGGATTTACTTTAAATTCAGTTATTCTAGTAACTGCAAAAGCAGAAATAAGAGCTTCTTCTCCATCAACAAGCTCTGCTATATTTTTTTCTTTTCCTCTATCTTCATGTCCTCTCGGAAAATATCTAATTGCATCTCCCAAAGTAAAAATTCCAATTTTATTTAAAAGCTCTGCTCTTGCTGTGCCAACACCTTTTACATATCTTATATCTTTGTTTAAATCTATCATTTTTTCCCTCTTTTATGGTTTCTTCATTCATTTAGCATTATATAATACTTTTTAATAAAAAACAAGAGTTCGTAAAAAATAGATTAATAAAAATCTTTATACAAAAAAACAAGAACTCGTTTATGAGTTCTTGTTTTGTATTCTATATTCTTTTATAAAACTTGCTATTTCTTCAAAAACTGTTCCTTCATAATAACCTTTATCGTTTTTTAGGAAAATCTCTCCTACATCTGTAATACCAGCATTTTGATAGTTTATTGTAGTTTCATTTTTCTTAACAATATCTGTTGAGTTATCTATACTAACAAATCCTTGTTCATAGTATTTCTTTACTTGTAAATCGCATTCGAGTTTATCACACATAACAGCAAATTTGGCTTCTTTGGTTTCTCCTGCATCAAATTCTTTTATTAAATTTATCATCATCTCATTTTGAAATAAATTTTTAAAGGTTTCTTCTATTGCAATATGTCCACGCCTTTTTTTCTCTTCGCGACTTACTTGATCAAAAGGTGTAATATCTCCAATAGTAATTTCTTCTGTTTCATGCAATGATAACATCGAAATTACTTTATATATATCTAAATCTAATTCTGCTTCTGAATAAATAAGCCAAGCAAGCTGTTCAGCTCCAAAAATATGCTCTGCTATACTCTCAATTCTATCAGCAGTTACATTCCAATAAATCCAACCTTGTCTTTTCTTATTCTTTAATTTTGTTAAATCATAATATGTATCTAATATATTTAGTATTTTAAATTTCTCCATTAGAAAATACCTACTACTTCTCCATTATCATCTAAATATATATTTTCAGCTGATGGTACTTTTGGAAGCCCTGGCATTGTCATAATTTTTCCAGCCTTAGCTACAACAAATTCTGCACCAGCTTTTAAAACTATTTCCTTTACATGTATCTTAAATGGATCTTTGCAAAGTAAATTTTTAGCATCATCTGAGAATGAATATTGTGTTTTTGCTATGCAAACAGGATAATTTTTATAACCTAATTTTTCTATTCTTTCAATTTCTTTTTCAGCTTCTTCTGAATATTCTACTCCTTCTGCACCATAAAGATTTTTTGCAACTTTTTCTATTTTTTCTTTTATGCTTTCATCTAAACTATATATTGGTGTTGCTGGTTTTTCTTTTTCAGCAAGTGCCATTACTTTATTAGCTAAATCAAGAGCGCCTTCTCCACCTTTTGCCCATACTTCTGCTAAGCTTAATTCAACGCCTACTTCTTTTAATTTATTAGATAACATTTCAATTTCTTTATCTGTATCATTTTGGAATTTATTAATTGCAACAATTACATTCATTCCTAATACATTTTTTATATTACTTACATGTTTTAATAAGTTTTCAATTCCAACTTCTAATGCTTCTGGATTTTCTTCTTTACACTCATCAATAGAAGCACCACCATGATATTTTAATGCTTTAAGAGTAGCAACACATACTGCACAAGCAGGATTTAAGCTTGCTTTTCTACATTTAATATCAATAAATTTTTCAGCTCCTAAATCAGCTCCGAAACCAGCTTCTGTAACTACATAATCACCTAATTTTAATCCCATTCTAGTTGCTACAACACTATTGCAACCATGAGCAATATTAGCAAATGGTCCTCCATGAATAATTGCCATATTATGTTCCAATGTTTGAACAATATTTGGATTAAACGCATCTTTTAAAAGAACTGTTAATGCACCTTCAATTTTTAAATCTTTTACTCTTATTGGATTTCCTTCTTCATTATATCCAACAACTATTTGTGAAAGTTTCTCTTTTAAATCATCTAATGTTTCGGCTAAGCAGAATACAGCCATTATTTCAGATGCTACTGTAATATCAAATCCATCTTCACGAGATACCATATTTTTTTCTTTTGAAAGTCCTATTTGAACTTTTCTTAATGATCTATCATTTAAATCTACGCATCTTTTCCAAATAACTTCTTTAAATTTTAATTCATTTCCATGAAAAATATGATTATCTATTGTTGCTGAAATTAAATTATTTGCAGTTGTAATTGCATGGATATCTCCTGTAAAGTGTAAATTAATTTCTTCCATTGGTGCTACTTGTGAATATCCACCACCAGTTGCTCCACCTTTTATTCCAAAAACTGGTCCTAATGATGGCTCTCTTAATGTTAAAACAGATTTTTTTCCAAGTCTATTTATAGCCTCTGATAATCCTATTGCTATTGTTGTTTTTCCTTCTCCTAATGGAGTTGGATTAATTGATGTAACTAATATTAATTTTCCATCTTTTTTATCTTTTAAATCTTTTGTTAAATTATTTGAAACTTTTGCTTTATATTTTCCATATTGGTCAATATACTCTTCATCAATTCCAAATCTTTTAGCCACCTCACTAATTTTTTCTAACTTAATACTTTTTGCAATTTCAATATCATTCATTTTATCTGTTTCCTTTCTTATTAATTATATTACTACTCCTGCTACAACACCTATTAATGCACCAACAATAACTTGAAGTGGTGAATGTCCTAATGCTTCTGTCAATTTTTCATTTACTTGTTCTTTTGTTAAGCCTGGTGTTGATATAAGTTTATTTAAAATTCTAGCCTGTTTTCCAGCTGCTCTTCTAACCCCAGCAGCATCATACATAACAACACCTGCAAGAACAAGTGCCAATGCAAATTCTGGGCTATCAAATCCAAGAGCTTTACCTATTAAAGTTGCTGCTGAACATACTACTGCTGAATGAGAACTAGGCATTCCTCCTGCTCCAAATAATCTTTTAAAATCTATTCGTTTATTAATAACTAATTCATATACAAATTTAAAAACTTGAATTGTAATCCATAAGCAAAACGGAACTACTATACATTTGTTACCAATTATTTCACTAAATATATTCATCTATCTATCCTTCTGGTACGAAGTTTTCCTCCTTTACTTCATCATTTGTTTTTAATAATATTGTAATTCTTTTTTCAGCATCTTCCAATTTCTCATTGCATTTTTTTGAAATTTGCATTCCTTCTTCAAATAGCTTTACAGATTCATCAAGAGTTAATTTATCTGCTTCTAATTTTCCAGTGATTTCTTCTAATTTTTCCATCAACTCTTCAAAATTTTCTTCGTTTTTTGACATTTTATACTCCCTTTACTAACTAATAATATACTTCTACGCTTTTTGTTTTTATATTTACTTTAAAATATTCTTTTACTTCTGTTGAACTCTTTTCTCTTGCTGCAACAATATATTCATCATCTGATTTTACACTTTCATTTGTAAAATATATTGATTTATCTTCTCCCCAATATTTTTCTGCAATCTCAATTGCTTTTTGCTGTCTATTTTCTGAATATCTATCTTCTGAATTAGAAGTAATATTATCTTGAACTGTATTGGTTTCTACTGTATTTTCAACATTAATTTCATCAACTTCATTAGTAACAGTATTTTCATCTACCATATTTTCTAAACTTATATTTGTATTAGTATTTGTGGTATCAATTATATTTTCTGTTTTTACACTATTTTCACTAGAATTAGATACTTCGTTTGTTTTTCTCTTCATATCAAATAATAAAACAAAAGTGATAACAACAATAATTATACAAATTATTGGTAATAAAATTTTAATATTAATTTTTCTTTTATTTTGATTTTTACTTCTTCTACTCATATCTGTACCTCCATTACTCTACTTTCGCCTTTGTATTTCCATCAGCAAAAAGTAAATTTATCATGTCTCCTTTTTTTAAATCTTTACTACTGCTTACAACTTCTCCGTCAACTTCTACCATTGAATAACCTCTTGTTAAAGTTTTTAATGGACTTAAAGTATCTAATCGAGTTATTGCTTTTGTTGCCTTTAATTTACAATCTTTAAGATTTTGGAGAGCAAAATTTTCTAGACTTTTTACTTTTCTATCAATTAAAATATAATAATCATTTAATTTTTGATAAGGATTTTTAAATACAACAGAATTTATACTTTTTTCGTATCTTAATCTCATTACTTCTGTTTTTTTACGAAGAGCTATTTTTAATCTATTTCTATATAAAATAATTGTATTTTCTAAATCCTCTATATTAGTAACTGCAAGTTCTGCCGCGGCAGATGGAGTTGGTGCTCTCAAATCTGCAACAAAATCTGCAATTGTAAAATCTGTTTCATGTCCTACTGCTGAAATTATTGGAATTTCAGAATTGTATATTGCTCTTGCAACTATTTCTTCATTAAAAGGCCACAAATCTTCTAATGAACCTCCACCTCGACCAACTATTAAAACCTCTGCCAATTTTTCGGTATTCATAAACTCAATTGCTTCTGCAATTTTTTCTCCTGCACCCTCACCTTGAACAGGTACTGGAAATAGCCTTATATACACATTAGGATTTCTTCTTGTTGATACATTTATTATATCTCTAATTACTGCTCCTGTATTTGATGTAAGAACACCAATTATTTTTGGCATAAATGGTATCTTCTTTTTATGTTTTTCATCAAATAATCCTTCTAATGATAATTTTCTTTTTAATTCTTCATAAGCCGTGTATAAATCGCCTATGCCGTCTTCTTTCATGGATTTACAGTATAGCTGATATATCCCATCTTTTTCATAAACAGAAACTGTACCATAAGCTACAACTTTCGTTCCATCTTTTGGCACAAATTTTAAAGTAGCTGTGGAAGATTTAAACATTATACATTTTATTAAAGAATTTTCATCTTTTAAAGTAAAATACATGTGTCCTGTATAATGATGTTTAAAATTCGAAATTTCTCCTTTTATAAAAACATTATTAAGGAATTCATCAGTTGCTACTTTATCTTTCATATATTTATTTAATTCTGTTACTGTGATTGGTTTAAGCTCCATCTAATCCTCTTTATCTAAACATTTTTCTTTTACAATACTTGCCAGTATTCCATTAATAAAAGTTGGCGCTACTTCATCTGCATATTTCTTAGCAAGTTCTACGACTTCATTTATTGCTACTTTATATGGTATTTTTGCATATACCATTTCAAAAATTGCAAGTTTTAATAAACTCAAAGTAATTTTAGGAATCCTGCTCAAACTCCAATTTTCTTTTAAGTTTTTAGAAATTAGTTCATCAATTTCAACTTCATTAGCTTTTAAACCATTAATTACATTAGTTAAATATTCTATTACTTTTTCATCTGTTATTTCATTATTTTCTAAGAAAATTTGAATATGTTCTTCATTATTTTCTTTTTGCACTTCAATTTCATAAACTAGCTTGAAAGCTAATTCTCTCATTGCAGTTCTTTGCATCATTTCCTCCTAAAATTTATCTATAAAATTCCTTAAAATTTCTTTTACGCTTTCTTTATTATTTTGTACATAGTACCCTAAAAACATTCCAGCAACAATTACAAGTAAAGCAATTACCAATTTAGATAATCCTGTTGCTACAAATAAAAGAGCAATTACAGCACCTATTATAGCTCCCTTATATTCTTTTACATACCAAGCAAAATTTTTTGGATCATTTTCATTCATAATACATTACTCCTCTCCTTCGTTTTTTTCTACATCTACAACTACCTCTTCTTGATTTTCTTCTTTTGTTTCTATTTCATTTACTACTTGTGTTTGCTTTGTACCTTTTGATTTTACTTTTTTAGAACTGATATTTTTAATTCTAATATTAACTTCTTTAACATCTAAATCTGCTGTTTGTTTCATTGCTTCTTTTATTTTTTCTTGAAGTGTTGTTGAAACTTCTTTAAGCATCATATCTCTTGATACTGTTGTTGTAACATATACTTTTAAGTTTCTATCCTTATCTAATATTGTTCTACTAGATACAGCTTCTGCACCTGGTATTTCTTTTGCAACACTAGAAACTAAGTTTTCTAAACTTTCCTTTGAAATAACAAGTTTACCACTAGTATTTTCTAAAACAATTCCGTCTTTTCCTAAATTTTCTTTTTTGCTTTTAAAGAAAATACCTTTAATTGCACATAATATACAAATTGCACAAACTACTAATGCAGTTCTAAATGCAATAACATCTTCCATTATATAATAAATCAATTTTGTAAATATTGTAATATCTGCTAATCCAAACATTATACTAAGCATTGCTATTGATATTACTAAAATTATTATTGAAAATATTGTTAAGATAAATCTTTCTAAAAATTTCATTTCTATTCCTCCAATTATTCTTCGATATTTTCTTCACTTTCTTCTTTATCTTCTACATTTGCCATATGAACACCATTTACATGCACATTTACTTCTGATACTTTAAGACCAGTCATAGATTCAACTGATTTTTTTACTATATTTTGAATTTCAAATGCTACATCTGGAATTCTAGCTCCATATTCTACGACAATATTAACATCTATTTTTGCACTTTTTTCTGTAACTTCTACTTTAATTCCTTTTGAAAAATTTTTCTTTCCACTAATTGCTTCTGTAATTCCTGCAAATCCACCAGACATTCCATAAACACCTTGGACTTCCGAAATTGCAATTCCTGCATAAGTAGCAACTGCATCATTAGATATTTTTAATCCATCAATACTAGTTTCTACTATTTCAACTTCTTCTTGCTCTGGATTTTTATTTTCCTCCATTTAGCAATCCTCCTTCTCAAAATTTTCACATATAAAGTATATCAATATTACAATTATTTTACAAGTAATTATTCAAATTTATTGCCTACATTTATCTTATTTCCTCTTAAATAATCTAATATATTCATTCGCTTTGCATTTTCACCTTGAATTTCCAAAACTGAAAGCAAACCATCTCTTACTTTTATATACAAACCTGTTTTATCAGATGATAAAACAATCTCTCCATTTTGTTTGTTTTGATATTCTTCTACTAATTCTTTAATTTCAACTTTCCATAATTTTAATTTTTTACCATCTACAAAACCATAAGCTCCCAAAAATGGATTTAAACCTCTAACTAAGTTTTTTATTTCTTCCGCTGATTTTTCAAAATCTATTTTTGCCATTTCTTTTGAAATCATTGAAACCTCAGTACAATTATCACCTTGTGGAATTCTCGGTGCTATACCTAATTCTATTTGTTTTAAAGTTTCTACTAAAAGCTCTCCACCTATTTTTGATAATCTATCCCATAATTCTCCTGTTGTTTCATACTCACCAATTTGAACACTTTTTTGAAGAATTATATCTCCGGCATCCATCTTTTCTGAAATATACATTGATGTAACACCAGTCTCTTTATCTCCATTTAAAACTGCCCATTGAATTGGAGAAGAGCCTCTATATTTTGGTAATAATGAAGGATGTATATTTACTGGTTCATATTTACACATTTTTAAATATGATTTTGGCATATATTTTCCATATGCTACTACACAAAAGATATCTGGATTTAATTTTTTTATTTCTTCTTTTAGCTCTTCATTATAACTAAGTTTTTCAGGTTGTATTAATTTTAAGTTATGTTGTATAGCAAATTCTTTTACTTCTGAATAAACTATTTTCTTTCCCCTACTATTAGGTTTATCTGGAACTGTAATTACACATACAATTTCATGTCCAGCATTATATATTGCTTCTAAGCAATCTTTTGCAATATCTGGTGTTCCCCAAAAAACAATTTTCATATAAATCCTTCCTATTATCTATTTATTTTTCTTTGCTTTATCTTCTGCTGTTATTGTTTCCAAAGTTCCAGCTTCACATTTATTAACAAAAACTTCTCCATTTAAGTGATCGATTTCATGTTGTAAAGCTTGTGCAAGTAAATCTTTTCCTTTAATTTTGACTTTTTTACCTTTTAAATCCAAAGCTTCAACTACAATTTCTTTTGCTCTTCTTACTTTTGCAAATTGATTTGGAAAACTTAAACAACCTTCATCAACAATTTGCTCACCCTTTTGTGAAATGATTACCGGATTTATTAAAGCATATTGCTCTCCCTCTTCATATAAATCAATTACAATTATTCTTTTCAATATTCCAACTTGTGGTCCAGCTAAACCAACACCTTCAAATTTATGCATTGTGTCAAACATATCATTTGCTAATTCTAAAATTTTATCATCTATTACATCAATATCTCTTGATTTTTTTGATAAAATTTCATCTCCTTCATATCTTAGATTTCTTATAGCCATTTGTTACCCCCTATATCATACTATTTGGATTAATATCAACACTAATTGAAACTCCCTCAATTTGTTTAATTTCCAATGCCTTATATATTATATTTAAAGTTTTATTATTTACTTTACCTTTTAGAATAATTCTCCATCTATATTTATTTTTTATTTTGTCTACTGGTGATGGAACTGGTTTATATACAAAAGTATTTTGCTTATCTATTAAGTTTTGCAAATTGCTATAAACCTCATTTGATAATTTTTCAATATCATTTACATTTTTTCCAACAAACCTAATCATTATTATATCGCAAAACGGTGGATATTTCAACATTTTTCTCAAATTGATCTCTGCATTATAAAAAAGTTCATAATCTTGTTTTGCTGAATAAATTATTGCATAATGATCTGGATTGTAAGTTTGAATTATAACTCTACCTTTTTCGCTTTCTCTACCAGCTCTACCAGAGACCTGAACCAAAGTTTGAAAAGTTTTTTGTGAAGCATTATAATCCTCCATATTAAGCGCACCGTCTGCTACAATTACTCCAACCAAAGTAACATTAGGAAAATGATGTCCTTTTACAATCATTTGTGTTCCTATTAAAATATCTATATTTTCATTTTTAAAAGTATTTAAAATTTTTTCATGTGAATTTTTCTTTGAAACTGTATCAATATCCATTCTTATTGTGCTAGCTTCTGGAAATAATTTGTGTATTTCATCTTCTAATTTTTGAGTACCTGTTCCAAAATATTTTACTTTGTCACTCTCACAATTTGGACATTTTTTAACTACTGGCATTTGCAAACCGCAATAATGACATTTCAAAATGTTTTCATATTTGTGATAGGTTAAACTAATACTACAATTTGGACATTTTACTGGTTCTCCACATTCTCTGCAAAGTACAAATGTTGAATAACCTCTTCTATTTAAAAACAAAATTGTTTGTTTTTTGTTTTTTATATTTTCTCTAATTTCTTTTTGCAATTTTCCACTTAGCATGGATCTATTTCCATAAGAAAGTTCTTGCCTTAAATCTACAATTTGTATTTCTGGAAGTGAAGCATCATTTGCTCGTTTAGTTAGTGTAAACATCTCAATTTCTTCATCTAATGCTTGTTTATATGTTGAAATATCTGGTGTCGCACTACCTAATACTAATGGACATTTTGCTTGTTTTGTTATGTATTTTGCTAAATCTCTTGCATGATATCTTGGTGACATATCAGATTTATATGACATGTCATGCTCTTCATCTATAATTATTATTCCTAAATTCTTTACTGGTGCAAATATTGCTGATCTTGCTCCGATTACAATTTTAGCTTTACCTTCTGATATTTTTTGCCATTCGTCATATCTTTCTCCAATAGATAATTTACTATGTAAAATAGCAATTTCATTTCCGAATCTCGCTAAAAATCTATCTACCATTTGGGGTGTTAATGAAATTTCTGGAACTAGCATTATTGCTGTTTTTCCTAAGGATATTGCTTTCCCGATTAACTGCATATATATTTCTGTTTTTCCTGAACCTGTAATTCCATATATTAATGAAGTTATTACTTCTTCATTTTCTATATTAAAACTAATAGCATCATAAGCTCGTTGTTGTTCACTATTTAAAATTTTAGGTTCATCTTTTTCAATATTTTTATTTACAAATGGATTTCTTTCAATTTGTTTTTCTTGAATTTCAACATATCCTTTTTTTTCTAATGTTTTGCATACAGAAGATGATATTTCTAATATTTTTTCTAAATCAGGAAGATATATATCATCATTATCAAGTAAAAACTCCAAAACTTTCTTATGTTTACTACTACTTATTTCTCCACTATTTATGCTGTCCTGTATTTCTTCCGAATCTCTTGCTAAACAAACAAATTTACCTGTTTTTTCTTTTGCCCAACTTTCCGGTTCTTTACCAGCAGTTCCTGGTGGTAACATAAGTTTAATACAATCTGAAATATTACAAAAATACTTTCTTGCCATAAGTTTTGCAAGTTGCATTTTTTCTTCTGGAATACTCATTTCATATATTATTTTTGCTAACTCTTTATTAGCAAATTCTGATTTATCCTTTAAACCTATAACAAATCCATCTTCTAATTTATCTCCCCTACCAAAAGGCGCATAAATTCTAGCTCCAACAAAAATTTCTTTTTCCATTTCTTTTGGAACCACATAATCAAATATTCTATTTAAAGCTTTCGCATTACTATTTATAATAATTTCAGCTATCATTTTTCCCCATGTATCTAAAATAGACGATAAAATTATCGCCTATTTTGCTTTATATAGTTTATATTCTTTTTCAATTATTGTTTCAATTATTGAAAGTGTTTTTTCTAAATTATCATTTTTTATAACATAGTCATATATACCAATTTTAGATTCTTCATAATCAAATCTATTAAGTCTTAATTGAATTTCTTTTGGACTTAAATGGTCAATTCTATTTTCTAGTCTGCGTTTTAATTCATCTTTTGGCACTCTTAAAAAAATGGTAACAACTTTTGTATCTTCCTTTAATAATTCTACCAATGCTTCTGTTCCATTTACATCAATGTCTTTTATTATTATTTTTCCACTTTCAATTCTTTCATTTAATAATTTACGAGATGTTCCATAATAATTTTCATGATGAACATCATATTCATACAATTCACCATCTGCTATCATTCTTTCAAATTCTTCTTTTGAAACAAAATTATAGCTTACACCTGGAACATCATCTGCTCTTGGTGCACGACTTGTAAAAGATGGAATACTAATTACATTTTCCATTCTTTGAATAATAGCTTTTGCAATTGTATCTTTTCCAGCACCTGCTACACCAGCTAATATAACTAACATACTTTTTTTACCTTACCTTCTGCAATTTCTTTTGATGCAATAGTTACTACTGATTTTTCCTTTGCGTCTGTTAATTTAGGTGCTCCTACTGCAAGTTGTCTTGCTCTTTTTGATGTAACGATAACTAATTCATATCTATCGTCAACTAATTTTAATAAATCTGTTACTGTTGGTTCTACTATCATTTTTTATTCCTCCTATTTTTCATTTATTCCTCTTCTTCATTTGTATCATTATCTACTCTACCTGCTACTGTTTCTGGTTGTACAGCAGATAATATAACATGTCCTGAATCCATTATAAGAACACTTCTTGTTCTTCTTCCATAAGTAGCATCAATAGCCATTTTAGAATCTTTTGCCTCTTGTACTATTCTTTTTATTGGTGCAGATTCTGGACTTACAATTGAAATAATCCTTTCTGCCGAAACAATATTTCCAAATCCTATATTTATAAGTTGCATTTTTATCACCTTCCCTTTACTCTATATTTTGAATTTGTTCTCTTACATTCTCAATTTCTGTTTTTATATCAATAACTCTATTAGTTATTTCTAAGCAATTTGCCTTTGAACCAATTGTATTTACTTCTCTATTCATTTCTTGAACTAAAAAGTCAAACTTCTTTCCAATTGGTGATGACCCTTTTAATAAATCGTTAAATTGATTTATATGGCTTTTTAATCTAGTAAGTTCTTCTTCTATTGAACATTTGTCTGAATAGATTACAATTTCTTGTGCTAAACGAGTTTCATCAACGACATCGTTTTGCATAAGTTCTTTAACTCTTGCTTGTAATTTTTCAATATACTCTTCAACCAATGTTGATGAATATTTTGATATTTCATCAATCTTTGTTTCTATCCAATCTATTCTCTTTTTCATGTCCTCTGCAAGTTTTTCGCCTTCTTTAACTCTCATACCAACAAAATTATTTATAGCCTCTGTTAAAGCTATTTTTAATTCACTTGATATAAGTTCTTCATCGCCATTTTCTTCCATTTTTAGAATATCTGGCAATTTAGAAACATCTATGATGCTTAATTCATAAGGTACACCAGTTTCTTCTGATAAACTTTTTAATTCTTGCAAATATTCTTTGGCAAGTGGTTTATTTATCTTTATATTTATACCTTTATCACTGTAATTTTCAAAACCTATAAATACATCTATTTTTCCTCTTGAAATACTATTTTGAATTTGCTTTCTTACATCATCTTCTAAAATATTCAAGAATCTAGGTAATCTAACATTTATATCATTGTATTTATGATTAACGGATTTTATTTCAACTGTATATGTTCTTCCATCTATTTCATATATACCTCGACCAAAGCCTGTCATACTTCTTATCATTGCTTTTTTGCCTCCTGTTTTTTCTTGTCTTTCTTTGCTTTTTTTATAATTTCTTTTTCTTTATTTTTCATCTCTTCAATATTTTTTATTTCATTTCCAATTTCATCAACAACATCATCTAAGTAACCTTCTTCTTCTTCTTTTACCAATTCTTTTATATCACTTAAATTATTTTGATATTTTTTTGTTTCAACAACATGTCCAACAATTACTTTGGCAACATAATATATTGAAAAAAATACAGGAAGTAACATAAAAATATTTCTAACAACAAAACTTCCATATAAATATATATATTGAAGACTTAATATCAAAGTACTGCATATTAATAATTCAACTGCATGTATCCATATTGAAATATTATCTTTTCTATATCCAATTTCAAAAATAGCTATATCTATAACAATAAGTAACATTGAAAAAATCTTTATACTAGTCGTAAAAAATTCTGTGCTTTCATTTAAGTACAAAACATTTATTACAATCATATATATCATTAATGCAATTGAAATTAATAAATTTATAAAAGTATAACTATCAAGTTTATCTTTTATTTTCTCTGGTAATTTTCTCTTTTCTGCAATTATTTCAGTGGCTCTATCTGCTTTATCCAAACCATTTCCTCCTATGTTTCAATAACAAGAATTCTTATTATTGCTCTAATTCGTACATAATTATTGATGTCATAACCAAAGCAACAGTTTCCGTTCTTAAAATTCTTTTACCTAAACTAATTACTTTTGCTCCTGCTTTTTCTAAGGTAGTAACTTCTTCTTGTTCAATTCCACCCTCAGGTCCAATAATTATTGCAATTCTTAGTTTATCCTTAGTATTTTTAATTCTTTTCAATTCTTCTTTCAAGGTATGTTCTTCTTCATTTTCATAAGCAAGAAGAACTAAGTCATAATTATTCATATTTTCACATAATGTTTTAACATTATGTATATTCTCTATTTTAGGTATTATGTCTCTACCAGATTGTTTTGATGCCATTTCAGCAATTTTTTGCCATCTCTCTATTTTTTTTATTTCATCTTTTCCGAGATAATTTTACAATACTTCTTTTAAAACTAACTGGTATAAAATTTGTAACTCCAAGTTCTGTACCTTTTTGAATTATAAGTTCCATTTTATCAGCCTTGGGTAATCCTTGAAAAGCAGTAATTTCAATATTGCTTTCAACATTTTTTCCAGTTTCTTCAAGAATTTTACAAACTACATTGTCTTTAAAAATATTTGAAATTTCACAAATATAATTTTCACCAGAAAGTTTATTTCCAATTTTTATTTTTTCACCAATTTCTAATCTTAACACATTTTTTATATGATTAACATCTTCATCAATAATTTCAATTTTATTGTTTTGAATTTGATTTGATTCAACAAAAAATTTTCTCAAAGTATTCTCCTTAACTCTAAATACTATTAATAGTTAGTATTATATCATAGATTAAGTGAGAATAAAAGAGGTTTTTAAAGAAATTAAAAGATTTACCATTTATCTTCTAGTTTCCAAAGCATTATTAATCATCTTAGTAATAATATCTATTGGAAAATCTATCATTCTAAAATTTTTATATAGATAATCATAAGATAAAGCATCCTTTATCATAGGTGCCTCAAAAGATTCACCACATGATATTCTAAAATATAATCTGTTTGGAACTACTTTTATTTGCATAACATAGCCAGTTTCTTCTTCAAATTTATTAAATTCTTCTATAATATCAGAAGTAAAAATTTCCATTGTACGCACTTTATCGGTTGAAAACATATCATATTTTTTCTCAAATTCACTAGAATCTACTTCAATTCTACTTTTATGATATTTATTTAAAATGTTATTTGAAGTAATATCCATTTTCATAATCATACTATCTTTAATTTCTACAATTCCAAAAAGCCCAGAAAATAAAGTATGAGTTTCTATCTCTGAATTGCCATTACTATCTGTTTCTACTTCTTCAACTTGCGTTTTTACTTGTGCAATTTTAAAAGAATATTCATCATTTATTGCACCTTTTATTAAATCTTCTGTGTAAAATCTATCAAAGTGTGAATCGAAAAATGATTCAATATATTCATTTCTTGTAACTCCACTAGAAGGTATATATACAAATTTTGGATTATATAAATAAACAAGTCTTTTTATTACTAATTCTTTAAAACCTTTTTTATAATTATATTGCTCTCTCATTAAAATAACTAATGATACAATTGCAGTAACAATAGAAACCATTAATATAGGAGTAAATCTTTTTTGAGATATAAATATAATTATAGTTAATATAAACAAAGCAAAAAATACTAATATACTCACATTATGATTTCTTTTTAGCATAGTTAATTCTTTAACACCGTTTATATATATTTCTTGATATATTTCATTAAAATTTCTTTTCATCTAAACTTTTACCTCTATATTTTGAGCTTTATATTCATCTATTACAAATAATTCAGCTGATTTCATATTGAAAATCGATGCAATTATATTGTTAGGAAAAACTTGTATTGATGTATTATACAAAGTTACATCTCCATTATATATTCTTCTTGCAGCTTGAAGCTGACTTTCTATTTTAGTTAAACTTTTTTGAAGAATAATAAATTGCTCACTGGCTTTTAAATCTGCCATTTCCTCTGCCTTAGCAATAAGATTATTCATTTTACCTACCAAATTATTTGCTGTTGTTATACTTTTATCACTATTATAAATTTCTCTTAATTCTGTTATTCCTTTTAAAGTAGCCTCTTCATAGCTAGTATATGCTTTTACACACTCAACTAAATTAGGTATTAAATCAAATCTTTGCGTTAAATAGATATCTATTGTAGATTTTGATTGTCTTACTTTATTTCTCATTGACATACAATTATTAAATATTAATATTACACCAATTATTAGCAAACATCCAATAAAAAATAAAACTATTCCTAAATTGCCCATAAAAAACTCCTTTTATGTTTATTTTCTATCTTTTATTTTACTTTATTCAGTTATTTTTTTCAAGAAAAAAGAGATTAAAATTAATCTCTTTTTATAGGTTTATTTCCAAAATTTAATATTTGATTATTTATAGATTTATCTTCTTCCTCTTCTTGAACTTCTTTTTTCTTCAAAATCTTTGCCTTCTTTTTTAGTTCTGGTTTTGACTGTGCAATAGCTTCATCAACAGTAAGAGTTTTTTCAAAATCTACAATATTCTTCATAGCTACTTTATAAATACCTTCAATATACATATCTTTTTTCAATTCACCATGTAAATGTAAATCTTCTAGATATTTTTGAATTATTTTTTTATCTTTTCTTGAAGATGCATCTATGTCTGTTTTTAGATATTTGTATCTCCAAATTACATGTCTCTCATAAGAATCGTATTCTGATTTTGATAAATCCTCAAATCCATATTCTACTTTAAATTGAAAATTTTCAATAGATATATTAGCATTTGACCATAATCTACCTTTTCTTTTACCATAAGCTAATCTTAAAGACTTCATTATTTTATATAATTCTGTAATAAATTCAGAATATTCTTCTTCATCTATATCAAATAAGTTTGGAATTTCATAACAATTTACTGGTTTCTTTTTTATAATTCCTTTTGGAATATAATAAAAGAATAATTCACCTCTTGATTTTTGTCCAGGGACATCAATAATAGAAGTATATAAATATATACTTTCCCACTTTTCTGGAATTATATAAAATAATTTTTTCTGAATTTCAGAATACAATACTTTTTCTTCTGGTAAGTTTATCATATACTACTCCTAGTCTATTATTAAACTTTCGCCTGTCATTTCTTCTGGCTTTTCAAGTCCCATAATATCTAACATTGTTGGAGCTAAATCAGCTAAACATCCTTCTTTTAATTTTTTAGTATGTGGTAATCCTATTATAGCAAGTGGAACTGGATTTGTTGTATGAGCTGTTTGTGGTTCACCTGTTGTATAATCTATCATTTGCTCACAGTTTCCATGATCTGCTGTAATTAATAAAACTCCATTATGTTCATTTATAGCTTTTACTACTTTTTGTACACATTCATCAATTGCTTCTAATGCTTTAATAGCTGCTTCAATACTTCCTGTATGTCCTACCATATCTGGATTTGCAAAATTTAAAATAATAGAATCAAATTCTTCTGAATTTATCGCTTCTACAACTTTATCTGCAACTTCATAAGCACTCATTTCTGGTTTCATATCATAAGTTTCTACTTTTGGAGAAGGCACTAAAATTCTACTTTCTCCTTCGTATTGTTTCTCTTCTCCACCATTGAAGAAAAATGTAACATGTGCATACTTTTCTGTTTCTGCAATACGAAGTTGTTTTAAACCTTTTTTACTAATATATTCACCAAAAGTATTATGAATTTCCTCTTTTGGATATGCAATTTTTACATTTGGAAGTGTTGCATCATAAGGTGTCATACATACAAAATATGTTGGCTTATATTCTGTTTTAAATCCATCAAATTCAGGATCTACAATAGCTCTTGTAATTTCTCTTGCTCTATCTGGTCTAAAATTAAAGAATATAACAGAATCATTTTCACCTAATGTAGCAATTGGTTCTTTATTTTTATTGCAAATAACTGTTGGAACAACAAATTCATCAAATAATTCTTGTCTATAAGATTCTTCAATAGCTTCTATTGCAGATACAGCTTTTTTACCTTCACCTTTAACTATGGCATCATATGCTTTATTTACTCTTTCCCATCTTTTATCTCTATCCATAGCATAAAATCTACCAGAAATAGTTGCTATTTTTCCAACACCTTTTTCTGCAATTTTTTCTTCCAATTCTGTTAAATATGATTCACCAGATGCTGGTGGTGTATCTCTTCCATCCATAAAGCAATGAATGAATACATTTTCAAAATCTTTTCTTTTAGCTAATTCTAATATAGCATACAAATGTCTATTATGACTGTGAACTCCACCATCTGACACTAATCCCATTATGTGTAAATTTGTATTATTTTTCTTACAATTTTCTATTGCTGCTACTAATTCTGATTTACTGAAAAAGTCTCCATCTTCAATTTCCTTAGTAATTTTAGCTAAGTCTTGATATATTATTCTACCTGCACCAATATTAGTATGCCCTACTTCTGAATTTCCCATTTGTCCATCTGGAAGTCCAACATCTAATCCACTTGTATGCACTATTGTATTTGGATTTTCTTGTAACAAATTTCTTAAATAAGGAATATTAGCTAATTTTACTGCATTTCCTTCTTCTTTCTCATTAATTCCATATCCATCTAGAATCATAAGCATAGTTACTTTTTTTCCCATTATTTTTATCATCCTTTCCATTTTTTAAGCTGATTCCGTTGCTATTATTATTTGTCAAAATTTACTATTTTACTAAATTCCTCTGGTTTTAAACTTGCGCCTCCAACTAATCCTCCATCAATATCTGATGTTTCAAATAGTTCTTTGGCATTTGAAGATTTTACACTTCCTCCATATTGAATAATAACTTCACTTGCTACATCTTCTCCATAGATTTTTGCAATTTCTGCTCTAATAGATTTAATACTATTATTAGCATCATCAGAAGTAGCTGTTTTACCAGTACCTATTGCCCAAATTGGTTCATAAGCAATTATTGTAGCTTTAACTTGCTCTTTATCTAATCCTTCCAAAGCTAAACGAGTTTGTGTTGTTATAATTTCTTCTGTTTTTCCAGCTTCTCTTTCTTCCAAAGTTTCTCCAACACATACAATTGGTTTTAATTCGTTTTCAAAAGCAGCTTTGATTTTTTTATTAACAGATTCATCTGTTTCACCATAATATGCTCTTCTTTCAGAATGTCCTATGATTACATATTCTACTCCGATTGATTTTAGCATTTTAGGTGAGATTTCTCCTGTATATGCTCCATTTTCAGCAAAATGCATATTTTGTGCACCAATTTTTATATTTGTTCCTTGTGCATTCATTAAACAATAAAACAAATCTATATATGGAACACAAAGAATAACCTCTGCATTAGCATCTTTTACCATTGGTTCAAATGCTTGTATATATTCAATAGCTTCGTTTGGAAGCATATTCATTTTCCAGTTTCCAGCAATTACTTTTCTACGCATAATTACAAATCCTCCTAAAATTATTTTTCTAATAAAGCTTCAATTCCTGGTAATTTTTTACCTTCTAAGAATTCTAGTGATGCTCCACCACCAGTTGAAATATGTGTAAATTTAGATGCTAAACCTGCTTTCTCAACAGCAGCAGCAGAATCTCCACCACCAACTATTGTTGTAGCATCAACTTCTGATAATATTTTTGCAATACTATTTGTGCCATTTGCAAATTGTTCCATTTCAAAAGCACCAAGTGGTCCATTCCATACAACAGTTTTTGCATTTCTTAATTCTTCTGCATACATTTCTATTGTTTTTGGTCCTATATCTAATCCTTCCCAATCTGCTGGAATTTCTGTACTATTTACGAATTTACTTTCTGTATCATTACTAAATTCTTTTCCAACTTTATTATCTATTGGAAGCATTAATTTTACACCCTTAGCTTCTGCTTTTTCCATTAAACTTTTAGCTAAATCTAATTTATCTAATTCACAAAGTGAATTTCCTACTTGATATCCCATTGATTTAAAGAATGTATAAGCCATTCCACCACCAATAATTAGAGTATCTACTTTTTCAAGTAAGCTATCTATTACCCCTATTTTATCAGAAACTTTTGCTCCACCTAATATAGCAACAAAAGGTCTTTCTGGATTTTCTAGACTTGAACCTAAGAATTTTAATTCTTTTTCAATTAGAAAACCTGATACTGCTGGTAAATAACTTGCAACACCAGTTGTTGAACTGTGTGCTCTATGTGCTGTACCAAAAGCATCATTTACATAAACTTCCGCAAAAGAAGCAAATTTTTTAGATAATTCTTCATCATTTTTTTCTTCTCCTGCTTCAAATCTAACATTTTCTAATAAAACAATATCACCTTCTGCCATGTTGTTTGTAAGATTAGTTGCATCTTCTCCAACAACATCTTTTGCAAGTTTTACTTCTTTTCCTAATAATCTAGAAAGTTCTTTTGCAACAGGTAATAAAGAATACTTAGGATTTACTTCTCCCTTTGGTCTTCCTAAATGAGAGCAAAGAATTATTTTACTATTATTTTCTAATAAATACTTAATTGTATCTAATGCAGCAACAATTCTTCTGTTGTCTGTAATGTTTTTATTTTCATCCATAGGAACATTAAAATCACATCTAACTAAAACTTTTTTTCCTTGAACATCAATATCTCTAACTGTTTTTTTACTCATATTATATCCTTTCTATTTAAAAAATAAGGAGATAGCGTAAACCAGCCACCTCCAATTAAAATTTGTTTTATCCTAATTCTGCAAAATATTTAATAGTTCTAACCATTTGGCTTACATAAGAATTTTCATTATCATACCAAGATACAACTTGAACTTGTGAATTTCCATCTCCAATTGGTGTTACCATTGTTTGTGTACTATCAAATAAAGAACCATAAGTCATACCAATAACATCACTTGATACTATTAAATCTTCATTATATCCATAAGATTCATTAGCAACAGCTTTCATAGCTGAATTGATACCATCAACTGTAACTTCGCCTTTAACAACTGCAACTAATATTGTTGTAGAACCTGTTGGTGTAGGAACTCTTTGTGCTGAACCAATTAATTTTCCATTTAATTCTGGAATAACTAATCCAATAGCTTTTGCAGCTCCTGTGCTATTTGGAACTATATTTACAGCTCCTGCACGGCTTCTTCTTAAATCACCTTTTCTTTGTGGACCATCTAATATCATTTGGTCTCCTGTATAAGCATGAACTGTTGTCATGATACCTGATTGAATAGGTGCATAATCATTTAATGCTTTTGCCATTGGTGCTAAGCAGTTTGTTGTACAAGAAGCTGCTGAAATAATAGTGTCTTCTGGTTTTAAAATTGTATGATTTACATTATATACTATTGTTGGTAAATCGTTTCCAGCTGGTGCTGAAATAACAACTTTTTTAGCTCCTGCTTTTATATGAGCTGATGCTTTTTCCTTAGATGTATAGAAACCTGTACATTCTAAAACAACATCTACTCCTATTTCTCCCCATGGTAATTCTTCTGCATTTGCTTTTGCATATATTTTAATTTCTTTTCCATCTACAGTAATTGAGTCTTCTCCTGCTGTAACTGTTTCAGCTTTTGCATATCTTCCTTGAGCTGAATCATATTTCAATAAATGTGCTAACATTTTAGGACTTGTTAAGTCGTTGATAGCAACTACCTCATATCCTTCTGCTCCAAACATTTGTCTAAATGCTAGACGTCCAATACGTCCAAAACCATTGATTGCTACTTTTACTGCCATAGTAAAATCCTCCACTTCTGATACTGTATTTAATAAGAAATAAGTATCTTTAAAAATTTTAGTCTTTTTGACCTTTTCCATTTTATACCATATTATTTAATTTTTCAAGTGGTTTCTTTAAAAAAGTTATACCTCAAAAAACTATTGTTATATTTGCTGTTCTATGCTATAATAGGAATAGTTTTTATTAAAAGGAGTAATATGATATGTCTAAGATTTCAGTTATCATTTCTTGTTATAATGAAGAAAAAGCCATACCTTTATTTTATGAAGAAATCGAAAAAAATATTAAAGATTTTGAAAATACTGAATTTGAATATATTTTTATAAATGATGGTTCAACAGATAATACACTTTCTGTTATAAAAGATTTGAAAAACAAAGACAACAAGGTAAAATATGTGTCTTTTTCAAGAAACTTTGGTAAAGAAGCTGCTATTTATGCTGGATTGGAACATGCTACTGGCGACTATGTTACACTTATGGATGCTGATCTTCAAGATCCTCCTTTTCTTCTTAAAGATATGTATAAAGCTGTTATTGAAGAAGGTTATGATGCTGTTGGAACTCGTAGAGTCACAAGAAAAGGTGAACCAGTAATTAGAAGCTTTTTTGCAAGAATATTTTATAAGTTAATAAATAAAATGTCTAAAATTGAAATGGTAGATGGTGCTAGGGATTATGTTTTAATGTCAAGACAAGTAGTAAACTCTATTCTTTCATTAAAAGAATATAATAGATATTCAAAAGGTTTATTTAGTTTTGTTGGATTCAAAGTTAAATGGATAGAATTTGAAAATGTACAAAGAGTAGCTGGTGAAACTAAATGGTCTTTCTGGAAATTATTTATGTATGCTCTTGAAGGAATTACTGCTTTTTCTACAAAGCCACTTATCTTCTCTTCTTTTATAGGACTATTATTTTGTTTACTAGCGTTTTTATTAATTCTATTAATTATAGTTAGAACATTATGCTTTGGTGATCCTACAAGTGGTTGGCCATCACTAGTTTGTATTATATTTATGGTTAGTGGAATTCAATTATTCTCATTAGGAATTATTGGACAATATTTATCAAAAACTTATTTAGAAGTTAAAAGAAGACCTATATATATTGTTAAAGAAGAAAATATGGATTAATTTTATATGTTTTATATAATATGATATATGTTATTATTTTTACAAAATTTATCTGTCATCAAAATTTTTCCCAATAATAACATATATCATATTTTTATATATAAAATTTTAAAACACATTTTTCATTTTTAATTTCAATTTATCTTTTACATGCTCTAATAAATATCTTGTTTCAATTGCATCTTCCAATGCTAGTTTATATTCACTATTAGTAGAATTCTCTGAAATAATAGCAATTTTAGAACTTATTTTTTCTAATTCGTCATGTTCTATAAAATAGCATAATTTATTTTCACTTTCATCCCAAACATTACTTAACTCTTTACTTTTTTTCTTAGTTTCTTCACTATTTTCTTCTAATAAAGCAATCTTCAAATCTTCTAATTGTTTTGATGTTTTATCTATAAATTCATCTGTACAATTTCCAAGTATAATTTCTAATATTACTATAATAGCTGTAAAGCATATTACTAACATTATTTTTACTTTATTACTCATTGTTTTTTCTCCTTTTTCTGACAAAACATACTTTTATCTCCATTTTGTATAACAATCAAGGCTTCTTCTGGACTCATATTAAATTTTGAAACTTCTTTTCTTAACCAATTATAATCTTTTCCTATTTTTTTCAAATTATCATACATCACTTTTCCATCTAATACTAAATCATAAGCTATTCCTTCATATTCTGCATCTATATTTAAATCTTCTGTTCTAACTTGTCTCTTTTCTGGCTTTTCTATTATACTAAGTTGTCCATTAGTTTCTAAAATAGCATATTCTACATCACCAATATTAGTAATACCATACGCTCTTAATCTTTCTTCTAGTTCATTTAAAGACATACTTTCTTTTCTTAAAGCTTCTTCTACAATTTTTCCTCTATGAATTACAATTCTAGGAATACCACAAATTAATCCTCTTAAACGCATACTTTTTAAGTTTGCAATAGATAATATAATATGAGTAATAAGTAAACCTAAAATAGGAATTAATCCATACAATAATGGAATTCCAACTTCTTCCATTGGTATTGTAGCTAAATTTGCTATCATCATTGAAATAACAAATTCAAATGGTTGTAACTGACTAATTTCTCGTTTACCCATTATTCTCATTATAATTAAAACAAAAACATATAAAATTATACTTCTGCAAAAAATTAACAACATATAAAAACCTTTCTAATTCTTTTTATGTATATTTTTTGCAAAAATTATTAAAATATACTTATAAGATTTATTTTTAATAAATCGTTTTTATATTTTAAGGAGGTTACAATATGGAAGGTAATAACTCAAATGCTAGTAGCTCCGGAATGGGTGCTTTTGGGCAAATGGTTGGAAGATTTATCGTAGCCGCTATTATACTTGGTATAACTGCATTCTTTACACCAGGTTTTTCTATAAATAGTATCTGGTCATTAGGAATTGCAGCTATCGTTTTAACTGTTATGGATTATTTAATTGTAAAATTTACAGGTCTTCAAGCTATGGCTTTTGGAAAAGGATTTGTAGGTTTTGTTTTAGCAGTAGTAACTTTGTATGCTACACAATATTTCGTTAGCGGTTATTCTATATCTTGGTTTGCTGCTATTGTTGGAGCATTGATTTATGGTGTAATAGATTATATAATGCCTGGCGAACAAGGTATGTAGTTTAGTAGCTAAAAAAATCAGTTAGCATTGCTAACTGATTTTTTCATTTATTTTTTCTTTCTATCTTTATTTGTTTGGCGCTCTCTTGCAATTCCCATTTTTCCTGTTTCAACATCGTCTGTAATTGTTGATCCTGCTGCAATTAAAACATCATCTCCTAATGCTACTGGTGCAACCAAATTTACATTCGAACCTATAAAAGCATTATCTCCTATTATTGTTTTATTCTTATTTTTTCCATCATAATTGCAAGTAATTGTACCACAACCAACATTTCCATTTTTTCCGATTTCACAATCCCCCAAATATGAAAGATGTGGAATTTTCGTACCATCTCCTACTGTAACTTTTTTTAATTCTACAAAGCTTCCAACTTTTACTTTATTGGCAATATTGCAATTTTCTCTAATATATGAGTTTGGACCAATTTCACAATTTTCCCCTATTATAACATTATTTTTTATAATTGTATTTGGATGAATTACAGTATCCATACCAATTTCAACATCATCATATATATATGTTGAATTTGAGTCTTCTATTGTAACACCATTTCTCATGTGTTCTGAATTTATCCTCATTCTTAAAACTCTTGTTAAAAGTTCTAATTGTGAACGATCGTTTACACCAAGAATTTCTGTATTATCTTCTACAATAACAGCACCTGTTTTCAATCCTTCATCATTCATTATTTTGATAACATCTGTAAGATAATATTCTCCTTGTGAATTATTATTATTTACTTTTTCTAATGCATTAAGTAATTCTTCTATATCAAAACAATAAATACCTGAGTTGATTTCTTTTATTTTCTTTTGAAGTGGATCTGCATCTTTTTCTTCTACAATTGCTTTAATATTTCCACCTTCATCACGAATAATTCTACCATATCCAGTTGGATTTTCATATTTTGCTGTTAAAAGAGTAGCATACTCTTTATTTTTTATACTTTTATTTATTAAGTTCTTTAAAGTTTCTGGTCTTATAATTGGAACATCTCCATATAGAATTACAACTTTACCTTTTTTTCCTTTTAAGTATTTTTTAGCTTGCATAACAGCATGACCAGTTCCTAAAAGTTCATCTTGATAAGCATATTTTACACTATCTCCTAATACTTCTTGAACTTGTTCTCTCAAATGTCCTACAACTGCAACTATTTCATCAGAACCAATTTTTTGAGCTAATTCAACAACTCTTTTTACAAGCTCTTTTCCATATATTTTATGAACAAGTTTTGATTTAGCTGAATTCATTCTTGTCCCTTTACCAGCTGCCATAATTATTGTAATAACATATTCTTCATAATCGTTAAATTCCATTTTCTTAACCTTTCTTTTAAACAACTTGCACTATATATTTATTTAGAAATTACATTTTTATTCTATTTTCTTTACTCACTTTTTCGCTATTGTATTACAATATTTTCTTTTAGTCAATATTTTACTACATATTATTTATGAACTTTTGTAATTGCAATTCCATCACCGACTTCTAAAATTTCACTTTCTAAAATTTCATTTTCCATCGCTTCTTTTATGTATTCTCTCAAATGTCTTACTGCTGTGCGTTGCTTATGTTTATTATAATCACTCATAACATATCCTTTATATAAAACATTGTCTGCAATTATTATACCTTCTGGCTTTACAAGTCTAATTCCTTCTTGTAAAAAAACTGGATACTTTCCTTTATTGGCATCTATAAAGACAATATCATATTCAAAATTAAGTGTTGGTAATATCTCTACTGCATTTCCTAAATATAAATTTATTCTATCAGCTACTCCTATTTTCTCAACATTTATTTTTGCTTCTTCGTATCTTTCTTCATTTAATTCTATTGTATCTATTACAGCTTGCTCAGCATATTTTGCAAACATACTTGCAGAATAACCAACTGCTGTACCTATTTCTAATATTCTTTTTGGATTTTCTTTTTCTAAAATATCTTTTATAACATTTAAAGTATCATCCATTATGATTGGTATATGCTCATTTAAAGCTTTTTCTTTCACTTTTAATAATTCTTCATCATTAAACATGATATTTCTTTTTCTCCATTCATTATTTAAAATTTTAACTTTTATTATTGTACCATATTTATTTTATAAATTCCACCATATCTTTATTTTTTGAACTTTATTCCAATTTATGGTATAATAAATTTATAAACAAAATAAATATTCGTTTGGAGGTAATGCTATGATAAAGGCAAAAAACATGCAACATCACGAGAAAGAGATTTTACGGAGCTTAGAAGAATTAGCTGGTAAACCGATTTCAGAAGAAAACGCCAGTATGATTGTCAGCATAAGTCGACGCAAATCATCTCACCGTTCTCAGATGAAAGTTGCACAGCAGATTGTACTGAATTCAAATTAAAATAACATTTTCATTCAGAATGGTCGCTACTTTAAACACCTCTCCGATATTGACAAAACAGAAATTTTCTGGGTTGTTACAGCGTTCGGAATAAGTGAATTAGGAGCACCACAGTACATCATTTCATCAAATGTTTCAACAGATGAGATGTAATACCTAAGGAGCTCTGGCTCCTGTACCAACATTTTCAAAAAGTTTATTTATGAAACAAAAACTGACTGTCAGAATCTATATGACAGTCAGTTTTTGTTTTTTATATTTCTATTTTGCAGAACTTCTTGCTGCTCTTTCTCTATCTTTGTTATTTAAAATTTTCTTTCTTAAACGAATATTTTTAGGTGTAATTTCAACAAGTTCATCTTCTGCAATAAATTCAATTGCTTTCTCTAAACTCATTTGAAGTGGTGGTACTAATCTTAATGCATCATCTGAACCAGAAGCTCTTGTATTTGTTAAATGTTTTTCTTTACATACATTTATAGCTAAATCTTCGCCTCTTGAATTAAGTCCAACTATCATTCCTTCATATACTTCTACACCAGGTCCTATAAATAATTCACCTTTGTCTTGTGCATTATATAAACCATAAGTTATAGATTTTCCAGCTTCAAATGCAATTATTGTTCCCCTAGTTCTTGATTGAATTTCACCTTTAAAAGGTTCATAACTATCAAAAATATGGTTCATTGTACCTTCACCTTTTGTATCTGTAAGGAATTCTGTTCTATATCCAATTATTCCTCTTGCTGGAATTCTAAATTCTATTTTTGTGTGTCCCTCTTCTGCTGGTTCCATATTAATCATTTCTGCTTTTCTTCTACCTAATTTTTCAATAACAGTACCAACAGAATCATCTGGCACATTTACAACTAATCTTTCAATTGGTTCACATTTTACGCCATCGATTTCTTTTATAATAACTTTTGGTCTTGAAACTAATAATTCAAATCCTTCTCTTCTCATATTTTCAATAAGTACAGATAAGTGTAATTCTCCTCTACCTGAAACTTCGAAACTATCTGGTGATTCTGTTTCTCTTACTCTTAAAGATACATTTCTATCTAATTCTTTAAATAATCTATCTCTAATATGTCTTGATGTAACAAATTCTCCTTCTCTACCAGCAAATGGTCCATTATTAACACTAAACGTCATTGAAACCGTTGGCTCATCTATATCAACAAAAGGAATTTTTTCTGGATTATTATAGTCACAAATTGTATCACCTATATTAATATTAGAAATTCCAGCTAATGCTACTATGTCACCAGCATCAGCTTTCTCAACTTCAACTTTTTTCAAACCATCATAAGTATATAATTTTGTTACTCTTGCATTTTCAATTTTGTCATCTTGTTTACAAATTGCAACTGGCATTCCAAGTTCTATATGACCTCTTTCAATTCTACCAATTGAAATTCTACCTATATAATCATCATAATCTATATTTGAAACTAGCATTTGAGCTGTTCCATCTAAATCACATTTTGGAGGTTCAATTGTATTTACTATTGTATCAAATAAAGGTTTTAAATTTTCACCAGGAGTATTTAAGTCCATAGATGCTATACCTTGTTTTCCAGAAGCATATACAACTGGAAAATCTAATTGCTCATCTGTTGCATCAAGTTCAATAAATAATCCAATAACATCATCAACAATTTGAGTTGGTCTTGCACCTGGTCTATCAATTTTATTAATAACAACAATTGGTTTTAAATTAAGTGCCAAAGATTTTTTCAAAACTTCTCTTGTTTGAGGCATTGCACCTTCAAAAGAATCTACTAATAAAACAACACCATCTACCATTTTAAGTACACGTTCAACTTCTCCACCGAAATCTGCGTGTCCTGGTGTATCAACAATATTAATTTTTATGTCTCCATATTGTACAGATGTATTTTTAGAAAGAATTGTAATTCCTCTTTCTTTTTCCAAATCATTTGAGTCCATAACTCTTTCTTCAACTTGTTCATTTACTCTAAAAATACCACTTTGTCTAAGCATACTGTCTACTAATGTTGTTTTACCATGGTCAACGTGAGCTATAATTGCTACATTTCTGATTTTTTCGTTATTCATTTTATTACCCCTTTTATATATAAATATTAATTACCTTAACAAAAATAATAGGTTAAATCGACATTATGTAAATATGGATTTAACCTAAATATTATATAACATTTGTTTTTTATTGTCAAATGCTTTTTTCACTTTATATATTTGTTTCTGAAAGTTTTACAATTTCTGCTTTCAATAATTCACTTGCTTTTTCTTCTGAACCTTTTTCTAATAAATTGTGTTCAGCTAAATCGATTGGTTTACCATAAACAATTGCATTTTTAGTAAAAGGTTTTGCAGGTCCTACGATTCCTATTGGAACAATTTTAGCTCCTGTTTTAATAGCCATATATGCAGCACCATTTTTTAATTTTCCACCTTCATTTTTTTCCATTCCGTTTCTTGTACCTTCTGGAAATAGTCCAACACATCCACCATCTCTTAGTTCTCTTAGCCCGTCTTTTAAAGGTCCTATATCTCTACTATCTCTTCTTACATATATTCCTCTATATACAAAACCTAAGAAAGCAAATAATGGGTTCTTTCTAAGTTCTTCTTTTGCAAAAAATCTCATATCTCTGCCAGCTGTAACTACTATTAGAGGTGGATCTAAATATGTTCTGTGATTTCCACAAAATATAAGTGGTCCTTCTTGTGGTACATTTTCTTTTCCTATAATTTGTACTTTATATACTACTTTACAATATGCATATATTACACTTGATATAATACATTTTCCAGCTTTTCTAAATATATTATCTTTTTTCATAATTATTAATCCTTTCAAAACTATATTTGATTATATATAATATCTGAAATTTTTTCTACCACTTTATCAATACTTAAACTTGTTGTATCAACTAAAATTGCATCATCTGCTTTTCTTAATGGAGAAATTTCTCTATTCATATCTCTATTATCTCTTTCAATAATATCTTTTAGAATTTGATTATAATTAGATTCTAGACCATTTTTTTCATTTTGCTCCACTCTTCGTTTAGCTCTTTCCTCTGATGTTGCATCTAAATATATTTTAACATCAGCATTTGGAAAAACCACTGTACCTATATCTCGACCTTCCATTATAATATTTTTTCCATTTGCTAATGCTCTTTGTAGTTCTACCATTTTTTCTCTAACAAATGATATTGTAGATACTGGTGAACTAAAATTTGAAACTTCTACACTTCTTATTTCTTTTGTAACTTCTTTTCCATTCAAAAATACTGCTGTACCTTTTAAATCAATTTCTATATTATCTAAAATTTGCTTAATTTTTTCTTTTTCTTCTAATGAAACTTTTTCTTCAAGCATTTTTAGGGCTACACATCTATACATTGCACCTGTGTCTATATATTGCAAATTCATTTTTTCAGCAATAATTTTTGTTACTGTTCCTTTTCCAGAACCTGCTGGTCCATCTATTGCTACAATCATAGTTTCCTCCTATTTTTTCTCGTAATGAACACCTTTTACTGTTATTTCCATACTAAGCACATTCATTGCTGTTAAATTTTCTATTTCTTTTATTATCAAACTTTTTAATCTTGACATTGTTTCATTGATATTATACCCAAACTCGATAATAGGTTCTATATATATGTATAAACCATCGTTATAACCTTCATGTTTTTTTATAATAACTCTTGATATTTTATATATTCCTTCAAATTTTGCTACAACACATTCTATAATTTGCTTAAATACTATATCTGAAATTTCAAAATTTCCTAAATAACTAAATGTTGGTCTTATGATGGATTTTTCTGAAATATATGGTGCTTTACCTTTTCCAGTTGATTTGAATATCTGCAAAGGATCTAATAAATATCCTGAAAAGTCTTTTTTTATTGCAAATGTTGGAACTGGAATAACATGTTTTCCTTGTGTTACTCTTATTTTTCTTGCCATTTCCATTTCTTCTTCTGTTGCAACATCTTTTATATAAATCGTTTTACAAATTTCAGGAAATTCAAGATTTTCAGCAATTCTTCTAACCATTTCATCAGAAGTTCCTAAAATTAAAATGCTTTCTGGTTTATGTTTTTTTATAACTTTTTTTATTTCTTTTCTTTGCTCCTCAGTAGAAAACAAAGCATTTCTAACTGTTTCAATTTTTGTTGGAGCTTTTTTAGCAGATATTCCTGCTAACACTTCATTTTCGCTAATAAGAAGACCATCATCAATTATATACTTAATTCCATTTTCGTTTGCTACCATTTGGGCTCTATAACTTTTACCTGTTCCAGATGGACCTACAAATGCATAGGTTTTCATTTTATGTTCAAACATAATATCCCTCTCTTTATATATAAAATGATTTCAATCAACTTTTAATATTATATCACTTAAAGTTCTTTTTAACAATACTTACCTATTTTTAATAATATTTTTGCGAATAAAATATATTTCAAAAAATTAAATAAATATCCTAAGCATATTATAATTATTAATGGTTTCAAAACATAAATGTAAATTGTTCCAAGTATTTTTGAATGAAAAATTACTTTTCCTTGTATATTTGATTTTTTTATAACATCATCTTTTGCATTATTATTGTCACCTTTTGTAATAACATTATCTCCATCTATATCTACAATTCTGTGTGTTATTAATCTACCAAAGAAATCTTTATATGTAATAATATCATTTTTAGAATATTCGCTTTGTTCTCTAATTATTATCATTTCTTTTGAATTGATAGTTGGCTTCATACTATCAGTTATTACAATCAAAGATCCTATCCCACCTATTTTAACTATTTGTTCATTATAATAAAATTTTGAAATTATAACATACAAAAGTAATAATATTAACAATATAATCATTAAATTTTTTAAAAACTTTTTTATATTTTCCTCCTTCTCATATAGCTTTCTACTAAACATACAATGTTTATACATTTAGCAGAGAGCTATATGCTCTCTTAAAGATTGGTTGTTTTTACAATTTTTTTACTTTATACATAGGAATATACCTATTTTTTTACTTGTTCTCCTATAATCTCAATATTGAAATTATAGTTATTACTAGAAGAATTATCTATTAAATCATTACCATCAAATGGCCATTCCCAACATACTTTATATGTAGCTGTTGTTCCAAGTGTTGGAGACAAAGTTCCTTTTATTTTATCTAATGCTAAGTCTCTAAAATCTTGATATCTAAGAGCCTTATCATTTTCCATATAAAAAATCATGCTCTCAGGTAAATTTTCGTCTGTAACTTCTGTACTATATGCAATATCTACTGCTGATCCAGTCGCATCTACTGTAATATCAAAACTACCTTTGCTACCTGGTAATACTGGCCCACCATTATCTTCTTGTAAAATAATTTCTGAAAGTGGTCTATTATCATTTGTAGTTGCTTTAAAAGCCCATGTTGCAATATTCATAGTACCTTTTCCTTTTACAGATTGATAAAATTTTGAAAAAGTGTAACCTGTTGCTAATAAAATAATTAAAGCAACTATTGCAATTATTGCTAGATAACTTTTCTTTTTTTGCAATGTATCACCTCCCTTATATTAAAACAGTTAAATGATTTTTTAACAAACCATTTTGAATTCTATAATTATAACTTAGGGGCATTATAAATTAAGAAAAAAGGGCATACAAAAAAATCTCTTTTTAATATATTAAATTGTAATTTTTTGGAAATTTAATTTTCTTTAAGAACAAAGAAAACTATTTCGATTAAAATTTTGAATAAAATTTGTTAAAAATCATTTAACTTGTTTTGGATTATAACATGGTATTTTTATTTTGTAAAGTGTTTTTTGAAAATTTTTTAAATTTTTTCAAAAAAACTACTCCTATAATATTCTAAGGAGTAGTTTTTTAACATTATTTATTTTTTTCTTCTTCCTCTTGAATTACTTTGCACGCCTTAACTTTAACAATTCTTTTTTCATATACCTTTTCGATTTTATATACTACTGTTTCTGTTTCTACAACAGGTTTTTCTTTTTCATTTGGAATTCTTCCAAGTAATTCTAGTAAATATCCTGACAAAGTATCATAATCACCTTCTGGTATCTTTGTATCAAGAAATTTTTCTAAATCATAAGTTGACATACTTCCAGAAATAATATAAGTATTTTCATCTATTTTTTCATATCTATTTTCTACTTCATCATATTCATCATAAATTTCACCAACTATTTCTTCTAGAATATCTTCCATTGTTACAATACCAGCTGTGCCACCATATTCGTCCAAAATAATGGCTATTTGTTTTCTATTTTTTCTAAGTTCTTCAAAAAGCTCGTTTACTGGTTTTGTTTCTGGTACAAAATATGCATCTTTAATTAAATTTTTTATTTTTACATTTTTGTTTTTTGTAGATAATAAAATATCTTTTATATAAACAATACCTTTTATATCGTCAATTGTTTCATCATATACAGGCACTCTACTATATCTAAAATCTTCTGTTAGTTCTTCTATTACTTTTGAAATTGATAAATTCATATCTAACGCAAATACATCTTTTCTAGGTACCATAATCTCTGATACAGATTTATCATTAAATTCAAAAATATTATTTATCATTTCTTTTTCTTCACTATCTATTGCGCCTTTTTCTTCACCAACATCTACCATCATCCTAATTTCTTCTTCGGTAACAGTTTCTTCATCTGTTTCGCCAACTCCCAAAAATTTAGAAATAACGTTAGTAGATACAGTTAAAAATTTAACAAAAGGTGCTGTAAATATTGCAATTGTTCTAATAATTCCAATACTTGCAAAAGCTAATTTTTCTGAATACTTCATCGCGACTCTTTTAGGAACTAATTCTCCAAAAACCAAAGTAAAGTAAGATAAAATTAAAGTAATAATTATAATTGCAATAGTATTCCAAGAATTCAAACTAATTGCTGGAACCCATTTGTATAATATTGGTGCAAGTTCACTAGCGAAAGCTTCTGATGCAAAAGCACTTGATAAAAATCCAGCTAATGTAATTCCTATTTGAATAGTAGCTAAAAATTTACTTGGATTTACAAGCATATTTTTTATAGCCTTAGCTTTTTTATTTCCTTCTTTTGCTTCTTTTTCAATTTTGGTATCATTTAAAGAAATAAATGCAATCTCAGTAGCCGCAAAAAAAGCATTTAAACCTATCAATATAATTAATAATAAAATTTCTGTAAACATTTTTTTCTCCTTGTACTTATTTGTATTTATAATATATTCTATTTTTATTAAAAAATCAATAGTATGTTAATTTATATATTCTATAAAAAAAGGAAGGCTGGGGGTCAGCCCCCCTGCCTTTCGTAATAATTCTGATACGTTTCACGAATCTCCTCTACTGCAAGCCAATATTCTTCAACACTATACACTGTTGTAGTAAGTTTTTCTTCCTCTGCATCTGTTAAGTAAAACTGTCTATCGTATCCATATATTGGATAATCTTTATAATGATATGTAACTCCATTATACTCGACTTCGACATCAGCTAACCAACCAAATCCTTCGTATATATAACTACTATAATCATAATGTATATTTGCTGAAACAAAATTCAAATCCGCAATCTTTACCATGCTTCTTTTCAAATTTACTTTTTCTCTCGCCCATACTATTTTGCCTTTATTAGCCAAACTATATGATACATAATTGCTTATATCTTCTGGCAAAACTACATAGCTCTCATCATTGCTTTTTACAATAGGAAAAGCATATTCGCTTTCTCTTGGAAATTCAAAGATAAATTCGTTCTCTGGATAATAAAATTTCACATCCGAAATATCATCTATTTTATCAATATACGACAAATAGATTTGTGGTGAATAGTCTGTACTTTTTGATGCATATATATCAATTCCATACATTTTATGATCAGTTGTTAATAACAATGCATAACGATCATAAATACATTCTATATCACCAATTTCACTGGTTATTGATGCTTTTTCATATCCATCTCTCCAAAGGCTCAGCTCATTTTCATTTTGAACTAACACATAATCGCCAAATTTCCATGAATTTGCATCATCAACCGTTATTGGTACATCCTTGGCATTATTTGATAGAGTTTCCTGTTTGACCATTGTACCACTTATCTTTACAACATCAAACTTGTTATCTCCGCTCCAACAATACCATTTCAACATTCCATCATCCATGTAGATAGATGAATTATTGAACCGATACACATAAACATCATCTTGATCGTCTATCTTGTCAACAGTCATTGTAAGGTAATAACCGTCTTCCCAAATATCCTCTTCTCTTTTGATATTTATGGTATGCCCAGCAAAGTCATATTCAATTCGCCATCCTTCATCCATCACTTTATCTAAATCTTTTTCGATAAATGAAGGTAACTCCTCAGACCATGCCATTTCTGGTAACTCAGGTAATACTGGAATTAAACTGTATGCATGATCCAAATTCCTGCAAATGGTCTGTGTTTCCTTGTCATATTTCGGTATCGGATACTGATGAGAAAAATAAATCCCAACCACACATAATACCATTGCTACAAACACAAATTTCAAGAACTTTCTACGCCTGATTTTTGATGTGCGTCTTTTCCTCTCTTTTTCTTTTGCAATCATTTCTCTTGCCACTTTTCTTGCATTCTTTGAAATCATGTCATCATATTCTTCCTGAGATTTGATAACTAATGGTTCAAATACATTTTCCATTTCGTATTCTTCCCCTGTTCCACATTCCACTTCTTTGCTAGTAATTATTTCGTTTTCCATACTCTCTCATTCCTCTTTTTGCATAGGTGGTTCCTTCCGTTTACACGAAAGGTTAGGTTTACAGTTACAAAATTATTACTACCCTCCTTTTCAAAAAAATTATTTTTTACGAAAATTATAAAATTTTCATAGAATTATATTATACAACATTATGTCAAGCACTGCAATAATTACATAATTTTAGTACAAAAAATGCATCTTTTAAATTTAAGATGCATTTTTTCTTTTATTTAAGAGTTATCTGCCACCACAGCTTCCTCCTCCGCCTCCGGCCACCACCGCCACCAGAGAATCCTCCACCACTTCCACTGCTAGATGAATGTGCAGCAGAATATGCTGAATTTGCTGTTCTACATATGTCGCTAAATGATTTATCTAAATTGTTTAAAGTATCAAAGCCTGAATTTGAAGCTATATATAAGTAAGTATAATGACCAGAACTATAATATTCTTCTGATGTCATTTGAGGATATACTTTTATTAATTGCTCTAATACCTTTTTAGAAATACCAAAAGTTGTTGCATATACCAAGTATTTCTCCCATAAAATTAAATCTGGTACTTGTTTTTCTTTTAATAGAGAAAAATCTTCCATATACTTTTTTAATGCTTTCCATTGATTAACTTCTTCATATCCCTCTTGTGTTAAAGCTGTTATATATCCTGAATTTTTGAAGCATAGTATTGTACATATTATAAATTCTATTAGTACTGGCAAAAGTGGTAATATAAATACTAAACTTGATATACCAAATATACAAGCTATTAAATACGCTACACCTTTTCCAGACCACATATTTGAAATTGCTTTTCTCTTTTGATCTATAATTCCTCTATTTTCTTCATAATTTTTACCAGCTACACAAACATTGTGCATCAACTTAAAAAATTTTTCATAATTCTTTTTAGCATACTTTTGCAAATCGTTTGTTTCAACACTGTTTGTTGTTTTATCACTAACTGATACAAGAAAATCATATATAATCTCTTCATCTGCCGTTAATGTTGATTTATTAGTATTTTCTAATATATTTATTTTTACATTTTTATTATCTATTGGCTGTAATGATATAAATTTTTTTAAAGTTAGTTGTAGCAAAGTTGCTGAAAAAATATTCGATGTGTATGTTTCAAAACTAGAATTAGTTTTATAAAAATAATACATATATGCTGCTCTTGTCGGAGTTGCATTCTTTTCATCAGGAATATCTCTAAAATATTTTAATTCGTTCACATTATATTTTTGCATTTTTAATTCTTTTCCAGCTCTAATATATTTTAATATCTTTCTAAAATATATTATAAATAAAATGAAAGACACTGCAAAAATTACTAACATTGTTGCTTTATACATAGCTTTCTCTCTGTTAGCCTCTTCTGCCCATCTAGCCTCTTCATCAAGAATTAATGAAAGTTTTTCTGTGTAATTAACATTATTTGAAAGCTCAAAAAGGTTATCTTCTGTTACAACTCTTATTTCTATCATAGCATTAGATCTTAAATGTTTTATATTAAATGCTAATTCTTGCTTATTTATTATTTCTGTATTTCCAGAAAAATCACCATGTCCCCATATATGAAGTTTTTCAATATTTGTAATACCAGCTGGAAGATGTATATTTCCTGTAATATTGTCACCAGTCATAGTATTTTCTTTTGATATGAATTGCCAATAAAATTCAGAACAATCAGAATATGTTGTAACTGCATTTCTTACTGTGTAATACATTTTATATACTCTTCTATCAGAAGAATTATCTAGTCCTACATTCCAAGCAATCTCAAAAGTATTATAACTTTTCATTAAACCATAATAGCACCCAGATTGAACATGATATTGTTCTTCATATATTTGATCTAATGGTATTTCTTCATTGTCTATAACCTCTGTAACTTTTACATTTTCTATAAAATAACTACCAACAGACAAATCAAATTCTTTAAACATTGTATTAGTTTCACTAATATCAACATCCCAAGTTTCAATTATATCTACGCTACCATCTTCATTTAGTGTAACATCATAATTTAATGAATTCCATTCTTGTTCTCCTGCATATACAGAAATAGAAAACAAGCTTAAAAATAAAATAAATAAAATTAAAATTTTTTGTTCAGTTTTCATAATTAATCTCCATAAAAACAAGGTGAATAAAATATTATTCACCTTTGAAATTAGTCTTCTACTTTTTCAAATAAATCTTTTCCAACGCCACACATTGGACAAGTCCAATCAGCTGGTAAATCTTCAAATTTTGTTCCTTCTGCTTCTTCATCATAAACATAACCACATATTGTACATTTATATTTCATAATATTATACCTCCATTTTTTCATTATATAATATAAGAAAATTTTTTACAATAGTTATTTAATATAATATATATCACAAGCATTCATTCTTTGAAGATATGTTATCTCTTCTAAATTCAAAGAATTTTTAACAATTTCTAATAATTTTTTATTTTCTTCTTTTTCATTTATAAAAACTATTATTCCATTTTGAGTATTTTGATTTTTGAAAACTTCTCTTATATCCTCTTCATTAAACTTAACTCCATAATATATATAAGAATTATCTAAATTTGCAAATAATAATATATCATCTAAAAATCTAAAACCTTTACTATGAGCAAAATATATAGTGGGTAAATTTAATTCATTTTTTAATTTGCTTACAATTTCTTTTTTATCCTTATATAAAACTTCTACTTTGATTGAATGATGTTGTTTAAATATATTATTGTAAACAAAATTTGATACACTTGGCATAGCAAACATTATTATAAAAATAGAAACAAAAGTTATAATCAGTTTTTTCTCTTTTATAAAATTACAAAATAATTCTTCTAAATAGAACATTACTATAATAAAAACTATTCCACAAATTGGCATTATGTATCTTAATTCTTTCCAAGGTGAAGACAATGCAACTAGTATAAAATACAATAAACTTGGAAAAAGCAGATAATTTATATATTTATTTTTTTGTTCTATTAATTTTATATTTTTTCTTTTCTTATATATACAAATTATTAACATTGCAATAATTATTAAAAATAATATATTATTGAAAGCATATAAATTTAAGTTCCAAAGATATATACCTATACTCTTAATAGATTCTGATATATTTAACAAGCTACTCATAGCACCTTGTCCTCTGTATCCAAAAAACATGTGTTTAATTGAAAATGGAAATATTATAATTGATATAATTCCACTAATTACCATTGTCAAAAAGTATTTACCAAATTCTTTATATTGCTCTTCCTTCAAATATTTTACTGTAAACATTATAAATAGCATTGCTAAATAGAACAAATAATAATAATGTGTTAATGAACCTGCTAATGCTGAAATACCAATTGCTACAAGCAATTTTTTATTACTCTCTTTGCTATCTAATAATTTTAAATGTAAATATGTTGTTATAGCTATATTTAAAGTTGATAAAGCATACATTCTTATATACATAGCATTATTTATAGAAGCTATTGTTAAACTTGAAATTGAAGCTAAAATTGCTGATTTTTCTTTATATCTTGTTTTTCCCTCTAATAACTTCTGTATAATTAAATACATAAATAATGTTATAAATATGTAAATAATAATATTAATTATTATTCCAGACCATTTAGAAAATTCATCTATATGAAATCCCATTGCAATTCTAAGCAATAAATAGTACAATGGTGGGTGAACATCATTTTTTTGATTTTCATACACTGGAAGAAAATCATTTTTTTCATCTTCGTTTATGACTAAATAATCTTTATAATAATCTTTATCATGCCATTTATTATAAAAATCTTCGTTATTTCTGATATTTATTTCAGGATAATTAGTAAGTCCCATAGAAAAAGCTTCATCCATATGTATATAAGATTTACTTATTCCTGCTATTATAAAAATTATCGTTTGTATTAATAAAATTATTGCTATTAATATTTTTTCTTTGTTTGCTTTCATTTTATATCTCCACTTAATTTTTCAAATTCTTCTTTTGCATCTTTAATGAAAATTTTACTTCTATTGCAATTAGGATTATCCAATGGACAATGGTTAAAACAACCTCTACATGTCTTTTTACTCAAAAATTCTTCAAAATCTTTATTTTCCATATTAACCTCTACTTTAATATTTTTTCTTTCTCTTTAACCACTTCACAGATTAATTCTGCTGACTTTTCAACACCTAAATAATCACTATTTATAGTCAAATCATAATTTGAGTAGTCATCCCACTCTCTATTTGTATAAAATTTATAATGATTTGCTCTTAATTTGTCAATTCTTTTTATTTCCTTTTGTGCTTTATCTTTATTAAATCCATAAATCTCAGTTGCTCTTTTTATTCTATTTTCCATAGTTCCATAAATAAATACTTTTATAACATTTTCTTTATCTTTTAAAATAAAATCTGCACATCTTCCGATAATTACACAAGATTCTTTATCTGCTACTTCTTTAATTAATTCAGCTTCTTTAACAAATAGCTCATCACTATTATCTAAACCATTATAATATCCATTATTAAGTGCTGCCAAAGTATCTCTTTTTTGTTCATTTTTTTCAATATATTCTTCTGATAAACCAGTTTCTTCTGCAAGTTTTATAATAAAATCTTTGTCATAAAGTTTTATTCCTAATTTGTCTGCAATTAATCTTCCTACATATCTTCCACCAGAACCATATTGTCTTGATATAGTAATTACAACTTGTTTATTTAATTTATTATCTGTACTTGTATCATCTATTAAAGCTGAACTTGCTGTGTGTTTCTTACCTAAATTTTTAATTTCCAAAACTAAAAGTGTTACAGATATTAAAAATGCTATTGCGTCAGCACAAGGACCACTATATAACACACCTTTAATTCCAAAGATATTGCTTAAAATAATCATTGCTGGAATTAATAATATAATTTGTCTAGACAATGATAAAATTGCACTCTTTACGCTCTTTCCAATTGCTTGGAAGAATATACCAGATGGAATTTGAACTCCATTTAAAATACAAAGTGCTAAATATATTCTAAATGATAAACATGCAAATTCAGAATATAATGGATCATCACTACTACCAAAAATTGAAATTAATTTTTCTGGTATTGTTTGGAATAATATAAATGCAACTGCACTTACTAAAACACTTAAAGTTAATATTCTTTTTAAAGTACTTTTAACTCTATCATATTTTTCAGCTCCATAATTATATCCTAAAATTGGTTGACTGCCAACTCCAATTCCTAATACTACGCTTGTTAATATTTGATTTACTTTCATAACAATTCCAAGAACTGTAATAGGAATATCTGCTCCGAATTTTGAAATAGTTCCATATTTCTTTAACAAATTATTTTCAACAGCTACAACAGCTACAAAGCTCATTTGTGTTATAAAGCTGCTAACACCAAGCATTGCAATTCTTCTCATCATTGCAAAATCTATTTTTAAAGTTGATTTAGAAATTGTTATTGTTTGGAATTTTCTAACATATAAAATATTCAAAATAAAAGTAACAAACTGACTAATAACTGTTGCTATGGCAGCACCTTTTACTCCCATATGTAAAATAAATATAAATATTGGGTCTAATATTGTATTTAAAATAGCACCTGTAACCATTGATATCATAGAATATTTTGGATTTCCATCAGCTCTTATAATTGAGTTTAAAGATACTCCTATCATAGTAAATGGTAAACCCAAAGCTATTATGTATCCATAATCTAAGGCATATTGTCTTAAATTATCTGTACAACCAAATAAATTTAATAATTGTGGTAAAAAAGCTAATGTGCAAACACAAAATAATATTGCAATAATTATTACTGCAATAAGACCATTTGCAACACCCTTTTCAGCCTCTTCTTTCTTTTTTTCTCCTAATTTTAAACTTAAAAATGCTGATGAACCATCACCTAACATTAATGCAAAAGCTAGACATATCATAGTAAGCGGAAAGACTACATTTGTTGCACCATTTCCTAGATATCCAACTCCTTGTCCTATAAAAATTTGATCTACTATATTATATAGTGAATTCACAAGCATTGATATAATACATGGAATCGCAAATTTAATCATTAATTTACCTATTTTTTCTGTTCCTAAAATGTTTTCTTCTTTCTTCATCTTTTCCTCCTGCTTTAATTATTATTTTCTAAAAATTCTATATATTCTTCTAAACATATCCCCATTTCATTCATTTTTTGTGCATGTTCTACACCTACATATCTCCAATGCCAAGGTTCATAAGATACTTTTGTTATATCTTCTTTTTCTTGTGCATATCGCAATACAAATCCATAATTTTCGGCATTTGCTCTTAACCATTCAAAAGCTTTTGTTTTTTCAAAATCCTTTTTTACATTATTAAAATCAACTGCTAATCCTAAATTGTGCTCACTTGTATTTGATTCATTAATAAATTGTCTAGTAAGTTTTTCTGCCTCTTCCCTAGTTTTTCCATAACTCATATACTGTTTTACTTTATTATTGAATAATTCTTCTTGTCTTTCTGGACTTCTATAAGAAGACTGTACCCATAAATTTCCTATCTTAGCATTTTTAGCATCTTTCAAGAGCTGATTTAGTTCATCTATGGCTCTTTTATCAAATTGTCTTGAATTATCAATATTAGCAAGCTCAATTTCAAAATTTTCTGGAAGCGCATGTTCGAAATTTACTAAAACTAATTTCCAATCATTTACTTGTCTATTAGTTTTTATTGGTTTTTCAACATTCAAAAGAATTGTAGAATTTTCTTCTACATTATTATTAGTTATTGTATTTACTTTAACTACTTTTTCTAGCATAGCTATATTAGTGGTTGTATATTTGTTATTGTTTTCATGAATATCTTTAACTCTCATACCAGACATAACTAAAATACCTATGCAAATTATTATAACAAAAATAATCTTCAAAAAACTTTTCATTAGTTCTTATCCTTTAATTTTTCATTTATAAATTCATTACATATTCCTAATAAATAATCTGATTGTTTATGTATTTTTTTAGATGCAAAATTTTGCTTTACTTTTTCATTATATTGTTCTAAGTATTTATTTTCGGCTAATTTCTTCAATGTAACATCAAAATACAAATCAAATATGTAAGCAAAAAATATTGTTATTTGATCAGCATTATTCTTAACATTTGCATAATCTACTAATCTTCTATTTTCAATATCTTCTATCACTGATTGTCCAATTTCTTCTTGATTAAAATCTTTATACCAAAATAATGGCAAAAATTCTTCAAAAGTTGTAACATAGAAAATATCTAACTTATCTGCATCTCTAATAATTTTACAAAATAATTCTTCTTTTTCTGTAAGATTTGGTTCAATATGTGCTCTATTATGATTATATACAGCTTTTCTTATAATTTCATCATAACATTCTTCTTGTATAAAGTTTCTAATTAAACCATCTTCAAAAAGTACTTTTACACTATACTCACCATGATTAATTCCGACTATCTTTATCGCTAAAAGTATCTGCTTGTCTAACTTGTTCAAATCTTCCTAAATCATGAAAGAGTCCTAGTAATTGTGCAAGTTTAATTTCTTCGTCTAACAATCCTAAATTTTCTGCTATCATTTTACAATTTTCTGTAACTCTGCCTATATGAGCTATTTTTAAAGCTACTCTTGGATGTTCTGGATTATAATTAGATACATATTTTTTAAATTCTTTTTTAGCATTTACTATATCTATCATAAAGTTCCTTTCTCTGCTTCGTTTAAATTTATTAAATCATTAACAGTATGCCAAGCAAGAAGTGCACATTTAACCCTAGCTGGCATATTAGAAACATTTTTAAAAGCAATCGCATCTTCTAATTTTGCAAGTTCCTCTTCACTTTTAGTTTCTCTTTTTATCATTTCAATAAAAGTTTTTACAATTTCTTTCGCTTCTTCAACCGTTTTACCTTTTAATGTGTCTATCATTATAGAAGTAGAACTCATAGAAATTGCACACCCATGTCCTTCAAATGCCATATCTTCAATAATATTTCCATTGAATTTTATTTCCAAAGTTATTTCATCACCACAATTTGGATTATGACCTAATTGCGAAAAGCTTGGATCTTTCAATTTCTTTTTATTATATGAATTCATACTATGTTCCATTATAAGTTCATTATATAAATCATTTAATTCATTATCATCCATATTAGTTTCCTTTATTTATATATTTTTCAAACATATTATATGCTTTATTAAGAGCATTTACAAGTGCATCTACATCTTCTTTTGTATTGTAAAAATAAAAACTTGCTCTACATGTTGAATCTATTCCTAAATATCTCATAAGTGGCTGTGCACAATGATTTCCAGAACGCACACAAACATTTTGACTATCTAATATACTTGCAATATCATGAGGATGAACTCCTTTTATATTAAATGATATTACCCCAGAATGATTTTCTAAATTAGAAGTTAAATATAAGTCTAAATACTTTAATTTTTTTAATTCTTGTATTGCATAAGTTACAACTTCTTTTTCTTGTTTTTCTATATTTTCATATCCTATTTTTTCAATATAATCAATAGCAGCACCTAAACCTACTACTCCACCAACATTTTGCGTTCCTGCTTCAAATTTATTTGGAAGTGTTGCAAAACTTGTCTCTTGTTCATAAACATATTCTATCATATCTCCACCCATTAAAAAAGGTGTCATTTTATTTAGTAATTCTTTTTTTCCATAAAGTACACCTATTCCAAGTGGTGCTAACATTTTATGTCCTGAGAACACTAAGAAATCGCAGTTCAAATCTTGAACATCAATTCTTTTATGAGGAATACTTTGAGATGCATCTACTATTACGATTGCACCTTTTTTATGAGCAATATCAATAATTTTCTTTACATTGTTAATAGTTCCTAATACATTTGAAACATGTGTTATACCAACTATTTTAGTGTTTTCTGTAATTTTACTTTCTATTTCATCATCTGAAATTTCAAAATTTCCATCTAAATACATATATTTTAATTTTGCACCTGTGTTTTTTGCAACTTTTTGCCAAGGTACTAAATTAGAATGATGTTCCATTATAGAAATTACTATTTCATCATTTTCTTTTACATTTTCTAATCCATAAGAATAGGCTACTAAATTTAAACTCTCAGTAGCATTTTTAGAAAAAATTATTTCTTCTCTATGTTCTGCATTTATAAACTTAGCAATTTTATCTCTTACATTTTCGTAAACTTCTGTTGCTTCCATGCTTAAACTATATGCACCTCTGTGTGGATTTGCATTATATTTTTCATAAAATTCATCCACTTTTTCAAGTACATATTGTGGTTTTTGTGTTGTTGCACCACTATCTAAATATACAATATCTTTATTATTTAATATTGGAAAATCTTGTTTATAGTTCATTAATCTAACCTCTTATCAATGTCATATAAAATTTCGTTTTTTAATTCTTGAAGTTTAATTGTTTCTAATATTTTATTAAACTTCGCTCTTACTATAAGTTTCATAGCCGATTTTTCATCAAATCCTCTACTCATAATGTAAAATAATTCTTTATCACCAATTTTTCCACTACTTGTAGAATGATTTCCCTCAACATCTTCTTCTGAACATAATAACATTGGAAGTGATAATGATCTTGCAGTATTTGATAAAAGCATACATGCCTCATTTTCATTTCCAGTTGCTTTTTTTGCACCTCGCTTGAAATTTATAGTTCCTTTAAAATGCTTTTTACTATTATCTTTTAAAGCTCCTTGAATTTCAAAGTTCACATTGCTTTTTTCTCCTTTAAGTTCAGCAATATAATTCAAATCAAAAATTTGATTTTCTTTTCCAAGATAAATAGTATTTAATTTATTATCAGCTCTATTTCCTACAATATTTGAATAATAATTTGAAATACTATTTTTTCCACCCATATCTATAATTGTAGAATTTATTTTAGCATCTTCTAAAATCTCATTTTCTATGGATAAAAAATTGTTAGAATTAGTATTTAAAAAATTAACAAATATTATATTTACTTCTGAATTTTTCTCCGCTTTTATTTTAATAATACCATTATGAAAACACTTTAAATTCTCTGGTGTTTTGTATTTTATAGCAATATTAGATTTAGTATTTTCCATAGCATGTATATAAATATTTTCTACTAGATTTGTATTATTTTCATCAAAATTGAAATCTAGTGTTATTGAATTCTTCATCTTACTATTTATATCAATTTTAAGTTCATAATTTGAATTGTTTGTAACTTGCTTGTAAAAAGTTTCACTTAAACCATAAGTTAAAGTTGTATCATGCTTTAAAAATTCTGCTTTATCCTTTGAACTTTCAAGATATAAATTTGCATTGTTAAATTTCTTTATATTTTCTGGAAATTCTATATCTTCAATTTTTATGTTATTTATATTAAAATTCCTTGCCGTTCTAAGCGGAGTTTCATTTAATTTTATCATTTATATTTTTTCTCCTTTACTAATTTTTAAAATAAGCAAACTCATTTTAAAAATTATCCTATCGCTCCTTCTAGTTCAAGATTAATTAAATTGTTCATTTCAACTGCATATTCAACAGGAAGTTCTTTTGATATAGGATATGCAAAACCTCTAACTATCATTGCTTTTGCATCTTCTTCTGATAAACCTCTACTCATTAAATAAAAAATAGTTTGATCACTTATTTTTCCTATTTTAGCTTCATGAGAAAACTCCACTTCGTCTGTTTTAACATCAGCAGTTGGTATTGTATCTGATATAGAAATATCATCTAACATAAGAGATTCGCAAGAAACAGAACATTTTGAATTTTTTGCATTTTCATTTATTCTAACTAATGAACGATATGTGCACTTTCCTCCATTTTTTGAAATAGATTTTGCATTTACAACACTAGATGTATTTTTTGCATTATGAACCACTTTAAAGCCATTGTCTAAGTCTTGTCCACCACCTGCAAAAGATATTCCTGTAAATTCAGTTTTTGCTCCTTCTCCATTTAAAATACTCATTGGATATAACATTGAAATTTTTGAGCCAAAAGATCCAGAAACCCAGTCCATTCCAGCATTTTTCCCAACTATTGCTTTTTTAGTATTTAAGTTAAGCATATTTTTAGACCAATTTTCAATTGTTGAATATCTTAGATATGCATTATCTTTAACATATAATTCTACACAACCAGCATGAAGATTTACTTTATTGTATTTTGGTGCGCTACAACCCTCTATAAAATGTAAACTTGCTTCTTCATCTACAATAATTAAAGTATGTTCAAATTGTCCTGATTCTGGTGAATTTAATCTAAAATATGATTGAAGTGGAATATCTACTTTCACTCCTTTTGGTACATACACAAATGAACCACCAGACCAAACAGCTGCATGAAGTGCAACAAATTTATGGTCGTTCACTGGTACACATTTCATAAAATGATTTTTTACTATTTCTGGATATTCTCTAACAGCAGTTTCCATATCTGTATAGATTACACCCTGTTTTATTAAATCTTCTTTTATGCTATGATAAACAACCTCTGAATCATATTGTGCTCCTACTCCTGCAAGAGAACTTTTTTCAGCATCTGGAATGCCTAGTTTATCAAAGGTATTTTTAATTTCTTCTGGCACATCTTCCCAAGAAGAATTTAATTTTGATTTTGGTCTAACATAAGTTGCAATTTCATTCATATCAAGTTCAGATAAATCTGGTCCCCAAGTTGGTAATTCTAAGCTATTGTAAACTTCTAACGCATTTAAACGAATTTCTTTCATCCATTCTGGATCATTCTTTTGCTTAGAAATTTCTTCTATAATTTCTCTTGTTAAACCTTTTTTTATTTTGAAATCATAATCATCTTTATTTTTTATGTCATAAATATTTCTATTTATTTCTTCAACATTAGTTTTCATTAATGTTAGCATCCTTTCTAAATTTAGAATAACCATTTTGTTCAATTTCCGAAGCTAATTCTTGTGAGCCAGTTGCGACAATTTTTCCATCTACTAATACATGTACATAATCTACTTTTAAGCTATTTAAAATTTTAGTATTATGTGTAATTATTAAAACTGCATTATCATCATTTTTAAACATTTCAATACCTTTTGATACAGTTTTTATTGCATCAACATCTAGTCCAGAATCTGTTTCATCTAATATAGCAAGTTTTGGATTTAATACAAGCATTTGCAAAATTTCATTTTTCTTTTTCTCTCCACCTGAAAAACCGACATTTAAACTTCTTTCCATATTTTTAGGATTCATATTTAATTGTTCCATGTGTTTTTTTAATTCTTCTTTAAATTTAAAAATTTTTACTGGTTCTCCACTTATCTTATTTTTTGCATATTTTAGAAAATTTGTTACTGATACACCAGGAATTTCTTCTGGCAATTGAAAAGACATGAAAACACCTTTTCTAGCAATTTCATCAGTTTTTAAGTTGTTAATATTTTCACCTAAAAATATAACCTCACCAGATGTTTTTTGGTATGATGGATTATTTAAAATTGCATTTGCTGTTGTTGTTTTTCCAGAACCATTTGGCCCCATAATAACATGTATTTCACCTTTGTTTATTTTTAAATTGATACCTTTTAAAATTTCTTTATTTTCAGCATTTACATATAAATTTTTCAATTCTAATAAATTATTTTCCATAACTTTCCTCACTATTTATTTTTACTGTTCTTCTTTTACAGCTTCTACATTTTTCTTTATTAATATCATAACCACAATCTAAATCTGTCATATCTAATACTTTATGAACATATTTTGCTAAACTATTTATAGTATTATCATTTATTGCCGATTTTATTTTCTCTGCTTCAACTTCTGCTTCGTTTTTTTCCAAATTTAAAACATCTTTCAAAAAAACATATACAATGTCATAAGCTTCTAAAACTTTTTTAGCTAAATCTTCACCTTTTTCCGTAATTTCAATAGTTCCATAAGTTTCATAATTAACTAAGTTAGCTGTTTTTAGATTATTCAAAGCTTTATTAACACTTGGTTTTGTACAATTCATTTTTTCAGCAATGTCTGTAACACGAATATTTCCATTCTGTTTTTTTAAAACATACATTGTTTTTAAATATTCTTCTAATGATTTTGATATCATAATTTTCTCCTATTTAAAAATGTTAATCTAGGCTAACATTATACTATTTTTTAAATTGTTTGTCAAGGCTAACAATTAGATTTTTTATTTATTTCAAGGCATTTATATCAATTTTTACAAAAGCTTAAAAATTTGATATAATATAAGTAGAGCCAGACTGTTTGTTATTTTAGAAGGAGGTGCTTTATGACCACGAAGAAACTTTCTTTAGGTTATAAGTCTTTGGTTTTGATTAGCCTTTTATTAGGTATTTATCTCAACTTATCTAATACCAAATCAGTCACAGCATTATTATCATATTATACCTTGCAAAGTAATATTCTTTGCCTTGTATTTTTCTCCATATTAATTGTACTTGAAATTCGGGGAAAACGATACAAGAACAATATCTACTATTTACTGAAAGGTGCTATAATTGTTGCAATCGCTATCACAGCAATTGTTTACAGAATAGCTCTTGCCCCCGTAGGATTTCAGATGGATAATTTGCAAAGTGCTGTATCTAACAAGATTGTCGCAGATTTTCTTGTGCACACTTTGTCACCAATTTTAGTTGTACTTGATTATTTCCTATTTGATCGAAAGGGAAAATTCAAATGGTACTATCCTTTTATTTGGATTATTATTCCATCAAATTATGCACTGTATGTGTACACTTATAGCGCTAATGGAGGCACATTTTTCAGCATTGGTGGTTCAAAAAAATTTGGGTATTTTTTCTTGGATTATATTGAGCTTGGAATTTCTGGTGTTGCAAAATGGTTGATTGTAATATTTTTAGGTATTTTAATGATTTCATATATGCTGATTCTGATTGATAAAATGGCTTACAAAAAACATGCTCATCGCAAACGGTAGAGCAAAAACGCGAGCACTCGCCCGCGTTTTTTTATATTCATTTTTTCTATATAAAATAATTAAATTTCAAGTTCTGGACATTCTACCCATTCAAATGCTGTTTTGTATCTGCTATTTGGTTGCTTTCTATCTATTCCTATCCAACGACCTAGAACTCCATAAGTATTACTTCCTGTTCCATACACTTTTCCATCTTTTGTAACTGCTATATAAAATCCATTACCCGCAACAATATCTATTACATTTTCAATTTTGGATTGCTGTAAATCTAAAATATATGTTGTACTATCTGTTTCACCTATTCCCAATAATGATTTTGTTCCTACACTATATGCTTTACCACTTTCTGTCAAATACATACTTGATACATCATTTGCATGTGCACATTTTATAATATTTTCACCAAAAGTATATGTAAAAGGTCTCAATCCACCACCACCAACACCTACAATTTCCCACCTTCCACTATTACCACTACAAGTATATAATTTTCCCTTTACTATAAATGTAGTTTTTCTTTTTCCATTAGTATCAATGCTATCTAATTCTTCAACTTTAAATTGTGTTATATTAACTTTGGTTGGTACAATATCTGGATTATTTTTATTTCCTGCAATTAGCAAACAACCATCACCAGTTTGTCCCCATTCGTAAAATTCATTATTAGAAACAAAAAATCTACTCATCCCTTTAATATTCCATACACTTATTTCATCTTTCAATAATTCAAATCTATTAGTTGAATGCTCTAATCCATTAAATTGATCATTTTCTGGTTTATTATATCCACAAACATATAATTTGTTATCTAGCGTCTTAATTCCCAACATACCATTTGCAATTTTAGCTTCTAATACATTGTTAGAAAAGTCTGACACTTTTACATACTCATTAAGTACATAACTCGAATCTGCTCCTAAGCCTAATATATAAGAATCTGTTCCTGAAACAAAAATATTATTATCTTTTGTAACATAAGCTGCTGAATTATCAGTAACAGTAAAATTCCTTACATTACTCGCAATCTTTTTCCAAGATTTTTGTAATACTTTATCTCTAAAAATAATTCGTTCATTTCCAATAGCAAACATTGTTCCGTCTTCGCAAGATAAAATCATAAATTGATCAGTGTTTCTACCAGACAATTCATTCATAGAAATTACTTTTTTAGAAAGATTCAATTCAACAAATCCATCTCCTATATTTGATGTATTTTCTTTTCCTAAACCTAATCCACTATTTCCACCTGTTCCATATACTTTTCCTGCATTTGATAAAATGTATGCACTAGTTGAATTTACAGCAATATCTTTTATTCCTTCTGAAATTAAAGTTGATGGTAATGTTATTTTATAAAAATATCCACTCTCAGATTTATCTGCTGCAATTCCAACTGTTATTCCTACTCTTGAACCAAAAATTTCATCATTTCCATTGTTTTTTCTCCAAATAAGTACACTAGTATTATCATATGAAGCAATTTTTTGCACATTTGTACCAATTTCTAAATTCTCTTTAACATTTGTTGTGAGTGGTAAAAAATTCTTTGTACTAGATAATTCATTTTGCTCTTTCATATCAAACCATTGATAGCCATGATATCCACTACCAGTAACTAAAACTCTATTATCAGTTGTTAAAATGGTTGTTGCATTTCCCGTTATTATCTCTTTTACCTTATGCTGAACATCTATTGATGCATTATAAGTATTGTTAATTCTCACTGATTTTTGTTGTTCTGTATCAAATTTATATAAATATCCATCCCAAACTTTGGTATAGTAATAATAAAAATCATTTATATTTCCATTACTAAATTGACCATCAATATTGTGTCCTACAATATAAAATTCATTATTATTATACCAATCAGTACTCTCTACCTCATAATTAGAAGCATTTACCCAAATTATTGTATATCTGTAAGCTGATATTATTTTATATATTTTGTCACCTAATATTGTTTGACCATTTACATCTTTTATATCAACCTTAGTAAATTTATATATAGTTTCATTATTACCTAAGCCTAGATTATAATTTACATTTGAACCAGCCACATATAAAGAATTATCTTCGGTTATACAAAAAGTGCTATTTGGATATGTTGAAAAAACTTTTTTTACTTTTTTTCCATCAACATCTAATTTTACAGCTTCTCTTCCTGTATAATCTACTTGTTGTTCTTGTGTTAATCCTAACTTATTACTTTCATTAGAGCCCCATGCCCATAAATAATCGTCATTATCTATAACATAAAAAGTATTTGAACCTTGATATAATTTTTTATAGCCACCTATATTTTCTGGAATTGTAAAATTTTGCCATACTTTTGTATCACAATCTGCCATTTCTTTTTCACTAAGATTTAATGAAAAATTTTTAATTCCCTTCCCATATAAATCACCGTTATTATATAATTTATATACATTATTTGATTCTGAATCAGATATAATTTGAAATCCATAAGGATTATAATTTGGATTTTTAGTTCCATCTTCTAATAATTCATCTTGTACATTTCCAGCTAATTTATCACCAGTACCTGTTCCACTTACTTCTGATTCCGCAAATACTGGTGCATTTGAACTTCCACTCATTACTGCTGTTGCCATATTTGCACTATAACAACTTATTCCTTTTAGCTTTACTCCTGCTATCGAATATATCATTCCTGTTGCTGCATCTATTACATATGTTTTATCGCTTTTTATTCCAAGAGCTTCATTATTCAAATAAAACAAGTCTTGCACTCCTGCTGGAAAAAATATCATTTCACTTTCAAATTCACTATTAAATTCAGAGCTACTACTATATATACTTGTTTCTGGTTCTGTTTCTTTCATACTCCATATTCTATAATATCCTACTTCTCCAACTAATCTTTCTGTTTTAGTTAAATCACTTACTTGACAAAGTCCAATAGATGGTATTGCTTTTGTTTCTTCTCCAATTTGTCCTATTGCTTCACCAGCTCTCCACATTTGCACTGCTTCTTCTATTGCTGTCATTTCACTTAGAAATGTTGAATATTGCGTTCTGCTTATTATTCCATCATCACCTATTATTGCATTAATAGAAACACCAGCTAAAATTAACATTACTATTATTGAAATAACTAATGCAATTAATGTTATTCCGTTTTGATTGTTTAAAAAAATCATTCTTTGTTTTCCTTCTGCTTCTCTTTTGTTTACACATTTTTCTTTTCCTTTCTTTTAAAAATAGTTGGATTGGAAAGTAATTAAATTTTAGCAAGGAAAGTTTTATTAAAAAGGCAAGGGCGCATACAAAAGTATGTAACCGCGTTTTTAATGAAAATTGCCACTGCACACAGATAAAATTGTAATTACTTTTCAACCACTCTGTACACAAAATTTAAAAGTGTCTAACACTTTTATTGGTATAATCAGAAGGAAAACCACCTCTGATTATTGACATAATATTTTTCGTTAATATAGAATATTAACGAAAACATCAAAATCAATATATCTTATCAGTAGCAATAGTTTCGCGAGTTAGTGACAATAAAAAAAGAGCATAAAACTTGCTCTAAAAATTTATTATGGAAAGCTTGACTTCTTAGAAATTTATGTGTATTATAGTTTTGTAATAGGTCGTTAATATTCTATATTAACGAAAAATTTGCTCTTTTCAGAGCTTTTTTATGCAAAAAAAGTTTGCTAAATATATTAGCAAACTTTCATTTATTATTTAATAAGTTCAAATTTTCCATTTTCAGCTTCTAAGTATCCTGCTCCTGAGCCTATTCCTTGGTTTTCCATATATCCATTTGTATAGCCTGTAACTGCTGTATTAACACGATTAGTTGCAGTAATTAAAGTCAATTCTGAATAATTATTTGCTTTATTAGGTAGTGCTACACCAGTTTTAACTTTTGATAAAGTCCAATCACCTGAATTAGTTGTATAAGTAGCTCTTATAACACCACTCTGAGCAAATATTTTAGAAGGAATAAACTTTCTGTTTACTATTTGATTAATTCCATTTTCGTTTTTAATAGATGGTTTTTCACAAACTTTTAAAACTTTATTGGTTATACTTCCATCCTCATTATATTCATAATATAAAGTATCATAATCATTATTAGTAATCATATCTCCATTATATGCAAATATTTGACTCTCTGCTGTATATCTTACATTGCCACCGCTTCCAGCTTTTCCGCCATTTCCTGATATATCAAGATAAAAATTAATTCCATTTGGATAGTCACCACTCCATGGATACCCTGCCATTCCTCCAATTACACCAGTTCCTATTCTTAAATTGCTGCATCCTTTTCCTCTTGCATAATATCCACCGCCACCGCATCCTGTTCTTGAATTCTCATCATCATAACCACCACCTAATCCATTTTCACCTCTTAAAGCATTTTTTTCTGCACCACCACCAGAAAATCCGCCAGCTCCATCTACATGATTTCCACCACCGGCCACCAGCTCCTCCTCCGCCAATTCCTGCTGCGGGATATCCACCACCGCCTCCACCTGCACTTGTGGAATTATCTGTTCCACCTGCGCCACCATCGCCACCATAAGCATACACAATCGCTTTATCAAAAATCCCTATTTTTCCTGCATTCTCACCATTTTCTCCATCAAATCCACTATTAGTATTATTTAATGGATTATCGCCCACTTTCACTCCTAATTGACCTAAAATAGTAGTATTAGCACTACCCCCATTTCCACCATTTCCACCTATTCCAGCACCAGCGCCACCTCCGCCTCCACCACCAACATTTCCAGAAACACATTCTCCACCATTTCCTGCATTTCCTCCTACTGCTATTATAGTACCATTTCCATATAAATTAAATTCTGCATTCTCTGGAACATGTATGCCAGCATATCCACCAGGTCCACCTTCTGCTCTTTTTCCAAGTTCACCTGAAACTTCTCCACTTTCACCAAATCCTGAATTTACATTTAATATAACACTATTAGCTACATATAAATCTAAAATTCCACCTGGCTCTATATCTATTGCGCTTCTTGCCATTCCTGTATTTGTTAATGTCATATCTTTTAGTACATTTATCTTAGAATGTGTTCCTGATTTTACATATATAGATAATTCTCCATCTATTTTATCTATAAATATTAAATTAGAATCCTTATCTATTACATATTTTCCTTTTTCATCTTCATTAGTATCTGTTACATTATTAAAGCTTTCTTCTGTTACTAATACTGTTCCTCCTTGAACACTTCCTCCTGATGAAAAACTGATTTCTCCGTATTCTGCCATATATATACCATCATTTCCAGTAAATATACTTATTGAATAACCATCCTTTTGTACACCATATCCTACTTCATCCATATAATTATTGTTTTCATCAAATCTTGGTACTGGTAATGCCTCAGTTTCATTTTGTACATAGTCTCCACTAGAATTCAATACTCCATCTATATATCCATTTTCCAGTAATCCTTTTAATATTGTTTGTATTCCTACTTCTTTGTCTGTAAAAGTATTCATATTGTATCCTGCAAGTTGCATATTCAATTCTTCTAATATACTTGCTTTTTTATGTGTTTCTGTTGCACTAGTTGCTCTTGATAGTATTCCATTTTCGCCTACTATTGTATTAATAGAAACACCTGCTAAAATTAGCATTATAATTATTGTTATTACTAATGCTATTAATGTTATTCCGCTTGGATTGTCTTAGTATTTTCTTAACGCCATTTTTCTTCTGTTTTTTCATTTCTTATGTTTTCCTCCTCTTTTATTTTTAGAGGGGATTTTTTATACAAAAAAGTTCCCCTCATACACAAAAACACGGATTTTATCCGAATGTGAGGGAAACCACTCACCTTTTTCATGTACACAAAGAACTTCTTAGAAATTATATTCCAATACTATTAAGATGTAATGACAAAATTTCATTACATTTTAAAAATCTTTTCCAATTTTTAGCATTTTGTGTACATAATATTTTTCGTTAAAATAGCATATTAACGAAAACAATAAAATCAATATACATCAGTAGTAACAAAGCTTTCATTATTTTTGATTAATAAAAAAAGAGCAAATAATTTGCTTTAAATATTTATTATGGAAAGCTTGACTTCTTACAAATTTATGTGTATTATTATTTTATAATATATCGTTAATATGCTATTTTAACGAAAAAATTGCTCTTTTTAGAGCTTTTTTTATGCAAAAAAGTTTGCTAAATTATTAGCAAACTTTCTTGTTTTTATTAATTCATATTTGAATCAATTTTATATGTTCCATTAGATACTTCTATATATCCAGCTCCTGAACCTACTCCTTGACCATAAGATAAAGTATCACACTTTCCTCCTGCTCTTAATGTTATTTTTTCATTTTGATTTCTATCCCAGCATCTTGTATAATTTACTGCAAATCCTAATTGATTAGTATAATAAGCATTCATATCATCATCCCACCATCCTAATGTCTTTTCAATTTTTAATAAATTTCCTTTTTGTGCATAAATTTCTACTGCATTTTCGCCATTATTATATGCTGTTCCATCTGTATATTTGTTTCCATTAAAAGCTTTTACAGTTGCATTTGAACTTACTGTTATTTGACCACCTTTTCCAGCAATTCCACCATCTCCACCATAAGTGTATCCCCAAGCTCTATAAGAGGTCCATCCACCACCTCCACCTAACAATCCACCATACATATCCAATGGCACATCTCCTGATCTTTGATCATCTTTTACTTCTTCAAAATAACCACCACCTGGACCAAAATCACAAGCTTTTTCTGATTCAGTTTCTGATTTATTGCCTCCTAATCCATTATGTGGTTTATCCAATGCTGTTTGTTCATTTCCACCAGTATAACCGCCACCGCCGCTTATATGGTCACCACCGCCTCCGACCAGCACCACCACCACCTATTCCTGCTGCGGGATATCCTCCACCGCCTCCGCCAGATGATGCACTACTAACTCCACCAGCTCCTCCACCTCCACCATAAGCATAAACTGTAAGAATATTATATATATTTACAGTTCCACAACTTTCTCCTTCGTCACCATGAAAAGCAGTATTGTATCCACTATCTCCTTGTATTACTTCCAGATTTGAATTGCCATTTCCACCTTTTCCACCGTTTCCGCCTATACCTGCGCCAGCACCACCACCGCCTCCGCCACCTTTTCTACCATTTGAAGTTCCACCACCTTCTCCTGCTACACCACCTATGGCTGTTAAAGTTCCTGTTCCATATAAATTCAAAACAGAATTTTTTCCAACATGTATTCCGGCACTAGCTCCTGTACCACCTTCTGCATAAGTTTGATTATTTGCATCAGAAGTTGTTCCAGCAACTCCATAACTAGAATTTACATTTACCTTTCCATAAACATATAAATTTAATATTGCTCCATCTTCTAGATTTATAGCACTTCTATTAGGTACATCTTTATTATCAATATCCATATCATGCATTATTTTTATTGTTACTGGGGCACCTGCTTGAATATTGAAATCGAATTCATCTGCTGTTAATTTTTCATCTAATACTATATATGATTTTCCATTCTCAAAAGTAAAACCGTCTTCTGTATCTAATGTTTTTTGAGTTAATATAATATTATCTCCATCTTCTAAGATAGTTCCATCTACTTCGTCTGATATTTTGTAATATGCACTGCCTTCGCTTTCTCTTACTATTTCATAGCTCTTATTATCATATTTTATAATTGCATAATCTTCATCAGTAGTTATTGCATAATTTCCTATTCGTCCTTCACCTTGTATTTTAGATAAGAATTTATTCATTCCTTCTACTTCACCTAAGAACTCACTAAAATTATAGTCAAGCAATATCATATCTAATGCTTCTCTTCTTGCAGCCTCTTCTGAAATAAGTTTAGCATTTGTCGCTTTCGCTAATATTCCATCGTCACCAAGTATTGCATTTATTGAAACACCTGCTAAAATAAGCATTACTATTATGGTAATTACCAATGCTATTAATGTTATTCCGAGTACTTTTTTTAAAATTAATAATTTGTCTTTTGTTTTTTTGATTTATACTGTTTTTCAACTTTGAAACATTTTGTTTCGTTGCACTCTTTTTTTGTTTTTTCATTTCTTTTGTTCTCCTCCTATTTTTATTTTTGAGGAAAGCAAAAAAATAGCTTCCCTCCGTACACAAAATACAAAAGTGAGTTACTCACTTTTATTTTATAATAATGAAGGAAAACCACCTCTAATTATTATTCTATTTTACATAATATTTTTCGTTAATATATACATTTAACGAAAAATATATTTTCAATACTTTCTTAGAGTATCATATAGTACGGCACTTTTGCTTAATTTAAAAAAGCAAGTAAAAATTACTTAAAAAAATTATTATGGAAATCTTGACTTCTTAGAAATTTATGTGTATCATTGTCTTATAATAATTCGTTAAATGTATATCTTAACGAAAAACTTGCTCTTTTTAGAGCTTTTTTTGTATCTAAAAAGACTTGCATTTTAAATGAACTGATACATGTTCACTTGAAATACAAGTCTTTGTTTTATAAAACTACTCATCTTCTAAATATTCTGTTGGATTATTTTCATCATATTCAATATTAATAGTTTTTTCTTTTGTTCTTGTTCCAGGTTTAAATTTTTCTTCTGTTTTTATTTTCACATCTTTTTGATTTTGTATTTTGCTTTCTAAACCTTCTTCTCGTTTATCTTTATTTTCCATTTTTTTGTTCATTAACTTATTTGCCTTTTCTATTATATCTGGCACATAATCCATAAGTTTATCAACAGTTGAAGCATGATTAATTGGCATAAGTTTTACGCCATCAGAAGTTACTACCAAAAATGCTACTGGATTAATTGAAACTCCTGCTCCACTTCCTCCACCAAATGGAAGTCTATATTGCACTTGTTCTTCTTTATCCTTTTTCTTATACTCATCTATCGTTTCACCACGAAATTCACTTCCACCAGCTGCAAAACTAAAACATACTTTTGAAATTGGTATTATAACCATATTATTAGATGTTTCTATTGGTTCTCCAATAATTGTATTTACATCAACCATATCTTGAATGCTATTCATAGCTGTTTTCATAAGACCTTCTATTGGATGTTCACTCATATCTTTATCTCCTTAAATTTAATTTTATGTTTAATATGTTCATTTTTCGATAAATTATTCAAGTCATACAAAACTTTTATAATATTTCTTAATTTAAAACTTGCAATCAACTCCAAAAAAATTTTAATACTGTTTCTATTTTCATACATAGGAGTTATTATAAATTTATGTTTGTTAGGCTTATATTTAGTAACACTTTTTTGAATTAGAAAACTTATCAATGTAGAAACAATAAAAGTTAAAAAAGAAGTAATTAATGTACTATCTGTTCCAAATTTCATATTCAAGTTTATTTTTTCAAATTTCATACTTAAATTTTTTATTTTATCTTTTAGTAACTTTCTATCAAAATCTATGGCATCTTTTTTTATCATTTCATTATATATTTTCGTTCTTTTAATTTTTCTATAAGGAATTTTTATATTTAAAAATCTCAAACTATTTTCTGCTAATACTATACCAAAAATTTTAATTATTCCAAACAAATATATTCCAATTTTAATTTCATAATCTTCTTTTGATTTTACATTTCCATTCATTTCAAATTCCATTTTATTTACTACAATTTTTAATTTACTAAAATAAATTCCTAAAATAAAAAAAATTAGAAATACAACAAAAAAAGATAAAACTATCATATTAATCTCCTAACAATTATAGTTTTATCTTTTACAAATTTTTTATTCAATTTTATTTTTCTTCTTTTTTTCTTTTTGAAACAATTATATCACCAAAAAGTTTTTCTTGTTCTGCAAATACTTTGTTTCTTCTACTTAGTTCTAGCACGCCAGAAAATGCTGTAACAACTTCTGCTTTTGGTTTTTCTGATAACTTAAATAATGAATTAAAAACAAATTTAGGTCGTTTGGCAAGTTCTCTAAAAATGTCTTTTACTTTATCTGCAACTGTAAATGTATCATATACAGCAATTTTTTCAATATTTTTAGCATTCTCATTCTTTTTATTTTCGTTTCGCTCTACTAATAATTTATATTTTTCAACAATATCTTCTTGGCTATATTCTTTCTCAATTGTTTGTTTTGGAAGTTCAACTTTATCAGGAAGTTTATAAAATCTTTTGGAAAATTCATTTATATTCTCTCTAAATAACTTGCTAATTTCTTTATATTTTTTATATTCAATGATTCTTCTCAAAAGTTCTTCTTCTGTAAGTTCAGCTTCATCTTCAACTTCTTTTGGTAATAAACTCTTTGATTTTATTAAAATAAGAGTAGTTGCCATAACAACAAATTCACTTGCAACTTCTAAATTTAATTTTTCTTGTTCATTTAAGTATGCTACATATTGCTCTGCAATATCACTAATTTTAACTTCATAAATGTCCATTTTATTTTTATCTATTAAATAACATAATAAATCTAATGGACCTTCAAAATTATCAAGTCTTAAAGCATATTTATTTGTTTCAAGTGATAATATATTGTTCATATCTTTCCTTTCAATTATTTACTTTACCTTGCTTAGTATATATTTAATTATTCAAAAAGTCAAGTTTCATCAATTTCATCTATTGCTATACTAATGCTTTCAGACATATATCCTTTTTGATATAAATACTTTTTTATATCTTCTAATTCTTTTTTACCTTTATTTTTAACTATAAGTTTTTTAGTCGAATTGATTTCAAATTCTAATAATTTCTCTTTGTTATTACATACATATTTGTCTAATAAATTTCGATCTACACCTTTCTGTACTAATTTATATGTAATTTCTTTTATAGATAAACTTTTTAATGCAATAAACTCATTTATGCTTCTTTCTATATATTCTTCTTCATTAATATAATTTTGAGCTTTAAAATACTCAATTATTTCTTCTAACATATCTTGATTCTCATTTTCAAATTTTTTTCTTATTTCGTTAGAAGTTCTTTTTTTATAAGTTACAAATTTAAAAACTTTTGACTTTAATTTATCTAATTCAAGAATTTCATCAGTAACTTTAAAACCAGCCTTACAGCCTTTAATATTAGAAGAAATAGAGTTTTCCTCTATTTCTTCACTATTATTTAAAATTTTATTTATATCTTCTATATTGTCTATTTTTTTCAAAATATTCTCCTAAATTTTATTCTTCTGGTTCAACTTCTTCTTCATCATCAGTTTCTCCATCAACTAATGCATTTTCAAAAGCTTTTGAGAAATTATCTCTAATTTTCTTTTCAACTTCTGTCATTAATTTTGGATTTTCACTTAAATATGTTTTTATATTTTCTCTACCTTGACCAATTCGTTCGCCATTATAGCTAAACCATGAACCACTTTTTTCAATAATATTTAACTCAACAGCTAAATCTAATATAGTACCTTCTTTTGATATACCTTTTCCATAAACTATATCAAATTCAGCTTCTCTAAATGGTGGAGCTACTTTGTTTTTTACAACTTTTACTCTTGTTCTACTTCCAACAACATTACCATCTTGTTTAATATTTTCAATTCTTCTTATATCCATTCTAACTGATGAATAGAATTTTAAAGCTCTACCACCAGGTGTTGTTTCTGGATTTCCAAACATAACACCAACTTTTTCTCTTAATTGGTTTATAAATATAATTGTTGCATTTGTTTTATTAATTGTACCAGCTAATTTTCTTAAAGCTTGTGACATAAGTCTAGCTTGAAGACCAACATGAGCATCTCCCATATCTCCATCAATTTCAGCTTTTGGAACCAAAGCTGCAACTGAATCGACAACCACAATATCAATTGCTCCACTTCTAATTAATGCTTCTGCTATTTCCAAAGCTTGTTCTCCTGTATCTGGTTGAGATACTATTAAATTATCTATGTCTACACCTATTTTTTTAGCATAACCTGGATCCAAAGCATGCTCTGCATCTATAAAAGCTGCTTCTCCACCATTTTTTTGTGATTCTGCAACAGCATGTAATGCAAGTGTTGTTTTACCAGAAGATTCTGGTCCATATATTTCTATAATTCTACCTTTTGGAATACCACCTATTCCTAACGCTATATCTAAATTTAAAGCCCCAGTTGAAATTGCCTCAACATTCATTGATTTAAACTCGCCAAGTTTCATAACTGAACCTTTACCAAATTGTTTTTCTATTTGACTCATTGCAGCATCTAATGCTTTTCTTTTTTCTGAATTGTCTCCCATTTTTATTTCTTCCTCCTAAATGTTTGTTTGTAAAACTTGTGTTTGGTATTATTATATCTTAAATTTTTGTTTTGTCAAGATATAAATCAAAAATTTTTACTGTCTATACCATTTATATATATTGTGATATAAATTAAACGCATTTGGCGAAATATTGCCTACTAGACCCTGGTTATATACTACAATATCAGTATTTCTATACAATCCTATATATGGTACATCTTCTAAATATTTATCAAATATTGTTTTATAACTATCATATAAAACAACATCATCTGTTGTATTTTCAATTTTATTCATTAAATCAAAAATTTCATCATTAGAATAATTTGCTAAATTATTTTCGCCAAAATATGTGCTTATATTGGGACTAAACGAACATTCTATTCCTGTTATAATACACTCATAATTTCTATTATTTATTGCATCTGCATATCTCTCAGGAGAATATTGCAAAACAGAAACTCTAATTCCAAAATTTTCAAGCTGTTCTGCTATATTTTCTGTCACACGAACTCTACTTTCGTTATTTGCATTTACTATAATATTTATATCTAATTTTCTTCCATCTTTTATCCAAGAATTATTTCTATAACTCCAACCTGCATTTTCCAAAATAAGCCTTGCTTCATCTAAATTAGGAATAACTGTTAAGTCCTTAGTATATAACCAATTTCCCATATCCAAACTAAAATTGGAACTTACATATCCTGCACCTAAACAAGTAGCTACCATAGCATCTTTATCGATTATTTTACTAATAGCTTGTCTTATAGAAGCATCTGCAAACATCTCTGATGAAGTATTAAATGACATAAAATCATATTGTCTAGATTTATATTCAATTCTATTATAACCTAGTGTTCCAATATATTCTTCTACATTATTGGCAGTTACTGTAATTATATCCAATTCTCCTGATTTAAAAGCATTATAAACTTCACCCATAGATGAATATAATTTTATTACAATTTCCTCTACCATTGGCTTTTTTGAATTATCCCAATAAGTATCATTCTTAGCTAATTTGATATTGGCTCCATCCACATTTTCTATTTTAAACATACCAGTTCCTATCGGAGCAGCATTTTTGTCTGTATTTGCAAAATCGTCTTCACCATAATAATTAGCAGATAATATTGGAAAAGTTAAACTATACTCAAAAAATGGAACTGCTTGTGTAAGATATAATTTGAAAGTGTAATCATCTATTTCTTCATATTGAGCAACATATCTTAAATTATCTTTATATACAGAAGAAATATTAGGATCTTTTATTTTATCTATTGTATAATGAACATCAGATTGAGTAAAATTGCTACCATCATGCCATAAAATTCCCTGTCTAAGTTTTACTATATAAGTAGTATCGTCTTGCTTAACAACTTCTTTTGCCAAACAATATTCTAACTTATAATTTTCATTCAAAGTAACCAAAGGTTCATAAATAACTTTTGAAACTTCATGAACATTTCTATTGTTACTTAAAATTGGATTTAATGTATCTAATTCTGCAATAGACAATCTTAAATCTTTTTGAATTGTACTTACTTTTGAAGTTTGATCCAAATTTTCTTCATTCGATAAACTATCGTCTTTAATAAGCTTAAAACCAGTATAAATTGCTAAACTTATTACAACTATAACAAATATATATTTAAAAATTCCTTTTCCCATTTTCAACCTCATTCCTCTTTTCAAAATATATATCATTTTTATTAAAGTTTCAATAATTTTTATAAATATTTTTTTGATTTTCCCAGTCTAGATTTGACTGTAATTGATTTTAAATAATAGAAATTAAGTAACACAATATTAGCATGCTTTTTCCTTATTGTCAATAATTAGTTATAAACTTTATAAAATTACAAAAAAGTAAATTTTATATATAAGAAAAAGTGGCTTCGCCACATGTGCAAATTGATTTGTAATCGCACGAATATATGTAATTTAATCTTGTTATTTCGAAAAGTTGTGCTGAACTTCCTTACATAATAAAAAATCGCCCTCTTGGGCGAACATTTATCTATTTTCTTGATTCTATAATTAACTTTATTCCAGTTCTATCTTCTCCTTCAACTTGAACTTCTGCAAATGCTGGTATGCAAACCAAATCTACACCAGCAGGTGCTACAAATCCTCTTGCTATTGCAACTGCTTTTATTGCTTGATTTAAAGCTCCTGCACCTATTGCTTGCATTTCTGCTCTTGTACTTTCTTTTACCAATCCTGCTATTGCTCCTGCAACTGAATTTGGGTTTGATTTTGATGAAATTTTTAAAACTTCCATTTCTTTTTCCTCCTATTATTTTTATTCTTCTTATGTTTTACATGAATGTATTTTATATTAAAGAAACAAAAGTGTCTATACTTTTTATATAATTTATCCGAGTTTCGCACTACCGTTTTCGACAGTATTTGCAAGCTTTACACGCTTTTTTGTCGATACCTGTCGCAAACACATTTTTTGTGTAAAACTATTATCCATAATACACAAGAGATACTAACTTTCGTTAGTATCTCTTTAAAAAAATTATATTATTTTTCTGACCATTTAATTAAGTCCATGTTTTCTGCATCCATTAACATTTCATGTTTTGGAAGAACTCTAAATGTATAACCAAAATTTCCACCAGTAATTAAATCTAAATTTGCTTCATAATAAGCTTTATGTTCTTCTTTATTTTCACTAATTTTTTTCATTTCCCTAGTATATACATTTCTAATTGTTCCACTCTCTAATATTTGTCCAAAATATACTTGAACTTCTGTATTTGCTTCGTCAATTTCTGGTGGGAATTCAACTTCACAATTAACAGTTATCATGCTTCCTGCATTCATTCTTGCATTATCTACATTTCTATCTTGAATAATTTTGATATTATTCCAGTTATTTTTTGCTGTTCTTTTCCAAGAAGCAAATTCCATAACCTTGTCCATATCTTTAAAATATTTATTTCCTAATTCACAAAGTGGCATATATAATTTTTCAGTATAGTCTACAACTTGTCTTGACATACTATATTGACCAGCAGTAGTTTTTATAGAATTTTTCATAAGTGTTAACCAATCTTTTGAAATTCCATTTTTATCTTGATTATAATATGCTGGAATAATTTTGTTTTCTAAAATATGATACATACTATTACTATCAGCTTTGTCTTGTTCTTCATAAGATGAATAAGTTGCATTTGTCCCTATTGCCCATCCATTTGTACCATCATAGCCTTCTGCCCACCAGCCATCTAAAATGCTGAAATTTACAACACCATTTGCAGATGCTTTCTCTCCACTTGTTCCAGATGCTTCCATTGGTCGTCTAGGATTATTAAGCCATACATCAACACCACTTACTAAATATCTTGCCATACCTATATTATAATTTTCTAATATAAATATTTTTCCTTTAAATTGTGGCATTTGAGAAATTTCATGTATATATCTTATTAAATCTTGTCCTTCTTTATCCGCAGGATGCGCCTTACCAGCAAATACTATTTGAACTGGTCGTTGCTCATCATTTAATATTTGAGTTAATCTGCCTATATCTTTAAAAATTAAAGTTGCTCTTTTATATGTTGCAAATCTTCTGGCAAATCCAATTGTTAATGCTTTTTGATTTAAGTTATTTACAATTTCTGCAATTTGATCATAACCAACCCCAGCTTTTACATATCTTTCAGTAACATTTTGTCTAATTACTTGCATTAATTTTTCTTTTCTTGCAATATGTGCTGACCATAATTTTTCATTTGGTATATTGTCTATTCTTTCCCAAGTTGCAGGAATATGAATTTTATCTTGCCAATATGCTGGTAAATATTCATTATACAAGTTTTTCAAGTTTGGGGCAAGCCATGAGCATGTATGAATACCATTTGTTACATAAGTAATTGGTGATTCATCTTCTGCAATATTAGGCCATACTTCACTAAATAATTCTCTTGAAACTTCACCATGTAATTTACTTACACCATTTTTCTTTCCAGCAATTTTAAGAGCTAAAATTCCCATATTAAATCCTTGCTCTAATTCATCGCATTCTTTCATTCCTAGTTTTAAAAATTCTTCTCTTGAAATTCCTAATTTCTCCCAGAATTTAGAAAAATATTTTTCAACAAGCCATAAATCAAATATATCATTTCCAGCTGGTACTGGTGTATGTGTTGTAAATACAGTTTGCGTTGTAGCATATTCTTTTGCAATAGCAAAAGAAACTTGTTTTTCTTGCATTATATCTTTTATTAATTCTAATGTTAAAAATGATGAATGTCCTTCATTCATATGATATAAATTTGGTTTATATCCTAATGCTTTTACTAATTTTACACCTGCCATACCTAAAACTATTTCTTGACGAATTCTCATTTCTTTGTCTCCACCATATAAGCGAAGTGTAATATTTCTTAAATCTTCATCATTTTGTTCAATATCTGAATCCATTAAATAAAGTTTTATTCTTCCAACATTTATTTGCCAAACTTTCAAATGTAAGATTCTATTTTCAAGTTCAACATCTATAATAACATCATCATCCATTTTATCCTTTACTGGTAAAATTGGAAGATTGTATAAATCTATATTATGATATTCTGAAAGTTGATCTCCATATCCATTAATTTTTTGATGAAAATATCCATTTTTATATAATAAACCAACAGCAACAAAAGGTAATCCTAAATCACTTGCTGATTTTAAATGATCTCCTGATAAAATACCAAGTCCACCAGAATAAATAGGTAAAATTTCATCTAAACCATATTCTGCTGAAAAATATGCAATTAAGTCGTCTTTACTATTTGGATAATTTTTATTAAACCAAGTGTCTTTACTATTCATGTAATTATCAAAATTTTCAACTACTTTATCATATTCAGTAAGGAAATTACTATCAGTTGATATTTTTTCAATTTTTTCTTGGCTTACCAATTTTAAGAATTTACTTGGATTTTTGTCAACACTTTCCCATAAATCTCTATCGATTGTTTTAAACAATTTCAAAAATTCTGTGTTCCAAGACCACCATAAATTGTTTGAAATTTCTGTTAATTTTGCAATTCTTTTGGGTAGTTGAGGAACTACTGTAACTCTATTGAATATATACATTTTATATATTCCTCCTTTGTAAATTTATAATATTCATACGTACAATTCGATATAATAATTATCTATTAAAATGAATTTTTTGTCAATGATTTTTACACATCATTTATAATTTTCTCAATAGCTTCTATCTTTTTATTTATATAATCAGTATTAATGTTTTCCATTAAATATACATTTATCTCTTCTATTCTATTTTTCTTCAATAAATACTTATATGAATCATTATATATTTTTTCATAAGTATTTTGCATTTTCTGTTTATTTTCGTTTTCAACATCAAAATTGTTGTTGAAAACTTTAAAAAAGACTTTCTCTTCCTCTAATCTTGATAAGATTTTTTCTAAAACAGAAATTGGAAATCCACAAGTATTCAATTTGGATACTTTTTTTATCTGATAGCCAAAAAGGTATGATATAATACTTGCATCTTTACCATAAACATGATAAAAAACACCTATCTTTATCATAATTAAAGTATCTGGATTATAATTTTTTAAAATTTTTATTTCATTTTCTATATTCATTTTTAACCTCTTTCTTTTAATTATTTTTTATATATACATTCAATTGAATTTTTTATTCTTTTATCGTATAATTTTTATATAAACAAAGTACAAAGGAGAAAATTATGTCAAATCAAAGCAAGCGTGATAATCTTGCTATTTATCAAAAATACACAGAATTAATTTACTATACAAATGATATTGTTAGAAAATTTCCAAAATCTGAACGATTTGTATTAGCAGAAGAAATCAAAAAAACCATATATACTGGATTAAGATTGCTAATGTATGCAATAAAAGCATACCCACCAAATAATAAAGTAAAATATTTAGAAGAACTTGATACTAATTTATGTCTTCTTAAAGTTCACATTAGATTAGCACATAGATATAAATATATATCTACTCAAAATTATAACAGTTGGTGCAATATTATTACTGATATATGTAATATGCTTGGAGGTTGGTTAAATTCATGTCAAAAACGATAAAAAATTCTTTCAAAAATGCACTAAGATTTGAAAAATTTATTCAAGCACATCAAAGAGCAAAAAAGAATAAAAGTTATAAAAAAGATGTAATTATGTATGAACTTAATTTAGAAAATAATATCATTAATTTAATGCAAAAAATAAAAACTAATACTTATAGAGTTGGCAAATATTATGCTTTTAAAGTTTTTGAACCCAAAGAACGCATTATCCATGCACTTCCTTATGAAGATAGAATTGTTCATCAGTGGTATGTTGAAGAATTTATTAAGCCTCATTTTATTCCCAGATTTATTAATTCTACTTTTGCTTGTATTGAAAATAGAGGTGTACATAAAGCAGTTGATTATTGCCAATCAATGATGCGACAAGCACAAAAAAATAATCCTAATTTCTGGGTTTTAAAATGTGATATAAAAAAGTTTTTCTATAATATTGATCCACTTATTTTAATGAATATTATGAGAAAAAATATTAGTGATAAACTACTATTAAAATTCACATATAGATTAATATTTAGTGGAAAACAAAGTATTCATGAAGTTGGTATTCCAATTGGAAATTATACTTCACAATACTTTGCCAATATCTATATGAATGAATTAGACCAATATGTAAAGCATACTTTAAAAATCAAATACTATTGTAGATACATGGATGATTTTTTATTTATTTTAAACTCTAAAAAAGAATGCATTTCAATTTATAATACTATATCAAATTTTCTAAAAGAACATTTGCATTTAGAACTGAACGCTAAATCTCGATACTATCCTGCTAAAATGGGAATAAACTTCTGTGGGTATAGAATTTTTACCACACATAGATTACTACGCAATTCTTCTAAAACCAAAATTAAAAACAATGTAAAAAAATGGAATAAATCCTATGAGAAAAACAATTTAAACATTAAACATGCCTTGTTATCTATCAATGCTTGGATTGGTCATTCATCACATTGTAATTCATATAAATTTCAACAAAAAATTTTAAATAATTGTAATTTCTTAGTAAATACTAAGACTAATACAATTTTAGAACAAAATTTAATAGATGATATAAATAATTATTTAAAAAATAACAAGAAAAACTCGAAATGATGTATCATTATCGAGTTTTCCTGTTTAACTTTGAATGTTCGCCATTTTGCTACTTAATCAAATTTAAGGTTTATGTGTTTATGAAATATAGAAACTAAGTCTATACCACAGGAATTTAACTTCTTTGATACAAATCCTATTGATTATATAATCCTCGATACATTCCTTGAAATGTACCCCGCTGGGATAGATTCCTTTATGAATCTTTGTGTATCAGAGTGCTACTCACCAACCAACACCGCACGGAAGCCCCTATTGTTGTTGTTGCTGTTACCATTATCGTCAGCCAAGTAGAACGTACCTGCGTTTGTCGTGTTGTTGTAATTACCACCACGCAAGAAAAACGGCTGAATTTACAGTTAAATCCCTATATATTAATTGAAAATCAAATAATATATCTTAATTATTTATTTTGTGTTTTCTGCTTACCCGATTATTATCAAAAGACACTATAAAAATCAAAGGGCAAGGAAAGAATTCAAAGTGCTACTCACCAACCAACACCGCACGGAAGCCCCTATTGTAGAGGCTGCTGTAACCAACACCGTCAGCCAAGTAGAACGTACCTGCGTAGGTCGTGTGGGCGTAATTACCACCACGCAAGAAAAACGGCTCGTGTGTTGCATCTGCTTCTTGCCAATCTCCATACCATGCACAATATCCACCTGTTGTTAAATCATCTACTGTTGAAACTTCAAATAATCCATCTCCAAAATATCCATTCTCTAATGTCCATTCTCTAAAAGAATCATTTGTTCCATAATTAGTTGCAGAAGCATATGCTTTATATGCAGTTGCATATTTTGTATTTCCATCATTTGTAAATGATGAACCATAAGTAGTTAAATATGATGCTTTTGTTTTATCATAGTCAACATATGCTGCTGTCATTTCATTTTGACCACCTGCTATGTCATATATACCATAAATATTTCCTGTTGTACTCGCAGAAACACCTTTACTTGTATACCAAGCATAAGAAGTTATTGTTCCATTACTTAATTCTTCTGTTAAACCTGCTTCTGGCGCAACTGAGAAAGTATTTGTTGCCATTGAATTAGTTGATGATGCTTCATGCTCACCAGCATATCCTGTTACTGCCCATACACCTTTTGTTGATATTGAGTTTACTTTTCCGTTTAAATTAACATTATTTAATGATATTTCTTTTGCTTCTGTATTATTTCCTATTCCATATGCACTATAACTCAAATAAGCTACTGCACCCCATTCACTATTTTTTATAAAGTGACTATCTGCTGTTGCAGTTAATCCATAAGGATTTGATGCTCCATCTATTTCTTTTAACATACTATATATTTGTGATATTGTTAAATAATTATATGAATATCTTTGACCTTTAAATACTGGATAATAAACTTCTTCGCTCTCAACTGATATTTTTTTGGCAGCTTTACTATCATTCACATTATCTTCCATTGGATAGCCACCTTCAAATTTTGCTACCCATATACCTGATAATTCTGAATCCCATTCACCATTTGCATAATTTCCATTTCCATTTTGGAAACATGGATGAACAACATAATCTTTATATGCAGTAAACGTTTCATTTAATACTGCTGTCTTAGTAGCGTTTTTTGTTTTCATTTTTCCATTTTCTATACAACTATATTCATTAGTATCGTTATTTAACCATACTATATCCAATGAACCTTTTTGTCCTTTATATCCACTTGTTATTTTATATGCATATCTTGGTATCCATACAAATGTTGATCCTAATTCATCATTTTCTACTACTGTTCCTACTGTTGCAGTAGAATCATATTTTCCATCACTTAGCATAACATTTGCCCATTGTTTTTTATTTTTTGTATAACTATACCAATCGCTATCTGTATTTGAACATATTACCCAGTTTTTTCCATTATATTTTATCGGTATCATACCAGATACTAACTTTGGCTCATTTGCTGTTACAATTTTATCAACTTCATTATCAGCACTACCTAATACTGCTACGTTTCCTTCTTCATCAATATAATAATTATTTCCATCAAATGTAGCTACTAAACCATTTCCATTTTCTAAAACTGCTGTTGCTCCTTGCTGTATTAATCCATCTGCTAAGTCGCTCATATTTACCTTTCCATCGGTTCCAAAAGCTCCTAAATATTCCAATTGAATTGTTTCTTCAATTGAAGCTCTTTTGCTTATAACAGCTGCATCTTCTGCTCTTTTTAAAATTCCATTTTCTCCAACTACCATACCAATAGTTACCCCTGCTAATATTAGCATTACAATTATTGTGATTACTAGTGCTATAAGCGTAATACCTTTTTGTTTTTTCATTTGTCCCTTCACGATTTTTCTCCCTTCGTTTATTTTTATTTAGAATGATATGGACCTTGAATAACAAAAAGTCCATATCTACAAAAACAAAAGTACATAGGATAGTGTACTCTTATAAGCGAGGAAAACCACTCGCAAAACATGCAAATACAGAACCTTATATTACAATAATCACTAATTATTGCATGTTCAAATATTATTCAGTTTTTATAGCTATTTATAGCCATTACCGTATTTTGTGTACATAATAATTTTCGTTAAAATATTATATTAACGATATATTACAAAATAATAATACATATAATTTTCTAATAAGTCAAGACTTTACAGAATATTTTTTATATTATGTTTTTTTAAATTTAAACTACTATCAAAACAAAGGAAACAATTAGTACTGTAAACAAATATAATATTAATATATATCGTTAATATAATATCTTAATGAAAAAAAGAGCTTAAAGCTCTTTTTTTGAAACAAAAAATTCTCACTACTTATGTAGTGAGAATTTTTAATTTATATTTTTTCTTTTGCCCAAATGATTAATCTTGCACTAGAATCATCTGTACATGTTGATAATGAAATTTCTCTTGCTCCACCTGTATCTCTTCTCATATATTCAGCATCGTCTGGTGTTGTTTGATATATATTATATATTTCATATACAACAGTTTCTGTTGCACTTGTTATGTAAATTGTATCTCCTTTTTGTAATTTCTTATTATTTGAGAAAAACATTCCATTTCTATAATTATGACCTACAATAACTGTATTACCTGGTTGGTTTAATCCTGGTCCATAAAGAACTGCAACTGCAACTTCTATTGAATGTTTTGTAACTTGATCTAAAATTGGATATTCACATTTAGTTTTAGGAATATTTATTTTACCAAGCATTTCATAACCTTCATACATTACTTTTGGAGTTTCAGTATTTTCTGTGTTTTCATCCGCTACAACTTCTGTTCCAGAAGCTGATTCATTAGGAACATTCTCTCTTTCTATTATTTCAAGTTCTTCAACATCTGGATTCTCCTCAGCAACAGTATTCGTAACTTTTTTCTTTCTTACGCTTTTTGTTGCTTCTTCAAATTCTGCCATTGCTGATTGAGCATTATTTGTCTTTGTATTTTTGTTGTAAATATCATATCCAAAATATCCTACAATACCTAATATAACAACTATTAATACAACTAATAGCATTGTTAATATATCACCATACTTATTCCCTGCTTTTTTAAACATAACTTTTTCCTCCGTTCATAAGAAAATTTACATAACTAAAAAACTTCTTTACATAATTATATTATAGCATACTTTGACAAAAATTTCAAATTTATTCTAATATAGCTTTAATTCTTCTAACTCCGGCAGATGATGCTTCTTCTTTCTTAATTTTAAAATGACCTAATTCACCAGTAGATTTTACATGAGGTCCTCCACACAATTCCAAAGAAACATCTCCAATTTTATAGACTGTAACTATATCTCCATACTTGTCTAAAAACATAGCCTCAGCTCCAAGTTCAATTGCTTCTTCTTTTTTCATTTCTAATTTTTCAACTGGTATGTTTTGACTAATATATTCGTTTACCAAATCTTCTGTTTTTTGTTTTTCTTCATCAGTCATTTTAGCACCATGTGAAAAATCGAATCTCATTCTATCTGCTGTTATGTTACTTCCTTTTTGATGAACATGTTCTCCTAATACTACCTTTAATGCTGCATTTAAAAGATGTGTTGCTGTATGATATTTTGTTTCAACTTCACCAGTTGAAGCAAGTCCACCTTTAAATTTTTGTTCACTTCCCATTCTAGATTTTGCTTGATGTTCTGCAAATAATCTTTGATAATCTGACATATCAACTTCCAAACCTTGTTCTTTTGCAAGTTCTTCTGTCATCTCTGGTGGGAATCCATAAGTTTCATATAAATTAAATACTGCTTCTGTTTCAATAACTTTCTTTCCAGCATTTTTTGCTCTATTAGCTACTTTTTCAAACTCTTTTTCACCATTTTGAAGAGTTTTAACAAATTTATCTTTTTCTTCTATTATAACTGTTTTTATAATATCTCTATTAGCATCTAATTCTGGATATAATTCTTTCAAACTATCAATAGAAACATCTATAATTTCTGGTAATACACTCAAATCTATTTCTAATTTATTTAAATGTCTTGTCATTCTACGAAGTAATCTACGAAGTATATAACCTCTATCTACATTACTTGGTCTTCCACCATCTTCAATAATCATCATACTTGAACGCAAATGTTCAGCAACAATTCTTCTACTTTGAATTAAATCTACTTTTTGAAGATTCACTAATTTTTCCATTACAGGAGCAAAAAGTTCAATTTCAAAAGGTGTTTTTTTACCTTGTAAAAGCATTGCCATTCTTTCTAATCCAAGACCAGTATCAACATTTTGTTGTTTTAATTTAGAATATCCATTTTTATCTTTGTAAAATTCCATGAATACATTGTTCCAAATTTCTACATATTTACCACAACCACAAGATGGATTACATTCAGGAGAACATTTCTCTTTTCCTGTATCATAAAACATTTCTGTATCCGGTCCACAAGGTCCTTCTTCTCCTGCTATCCACCAATTATCATCTTTTCCAAAGAAATATATTCTTTCTTCTGGTATTCCTGCTTTTTTCCATGCTTCAAAAGCAACATTGTCTCTATCACAGTCTTCGTCTCCTGCAAAACATGTTACAGATAATTTTTCATTTGGTATTTGTAGCTCTTTTGTTAAAAATTCATAACTCATTGCTATTGATTCTTCTTTAAAATAATCTCCCAAAGACCAATTTCCAAGCATTTCAAAATATGTTAAATGACGATTGTCTCCAACTTCATCAATATCATTTGTTCTAACACATTTTTGAAAATCTGTAAGTCTTGTTCCAGCTGGGTGTTTTTCGCCTAAAAGATATGGCACTAATGGTTGCATTCCAGCAGTAGTAAATAAAACAGATGGATCATTTTCTGGAATTACTGGTGCTGACGGAATAACTTTATGTCCATGATTTTCAAAAAATTTTAAATATTTATTTCTAATTTCAATTGCTTTCATTAAAAAAATTCTCCCTCACATAATTTTTGACTTTTAAATTATATTATATTTTACATAATATTTCAAGTTTTACGCATAATTTTTTCCTAAATTGTCATAATAAGAATATAAATACGAAAATATGTAAATTTAAAGGAGGAACATAAATTGAAATCAACTGGTGTTGTAAGAAGAATAGATGATTTAGGTAGGGTTGTAATTCCAAAAGAAATACGAAAAGTTTTACGAATTAAGGAAGGTGCACCTTTGGAAATATTTACTGATAAAGAAGGAGAAATCATTTTAAAGAAATATTCTCCAATTGGAGAACTTACAGAATTTGCTTCAAGTTATGCTGAAACAATTGCAAAAACAACTGGTCATATTGCTTGTATTACTGATACAGATACTGTTATCGCTGTTTCTGGTGGTTCAAAAAAGGATTTTTTAGAGAAAACTTTAAGCAAAGAACTTGAAGAAGTTATGGAAAATAAAGAAATATTTAAAAGTAAAGAAAATAATGAAATAGCAATTCCTGTAACACAAAATGAAGGTAGAGAAAGAATTTATAATTCACAAGTTATCTACCCTATAATCTCAGACGGAGATGTTATTGGAAGCGTTATATTAATGGCAAAAGAACCTACTAAACAAATGGATGAATCAGACAATAAGGTTGCACAATCTGCTGCTGGTTTTCTTGGAAATCATTTAGAAATTTAATATAAAAAAATAAAGATACTAGTTTTAATAAATTAGTATCTTTTTTTATGATAGTGATATATTTTTCTTCAAATCTTAATCTGTCGCTAAACTTGCACATAAATTCTTAATTCATTGGAACATTATTAGTCATTTTTACTACCATTATTCCATCTATTTCTGCAACTGAACCTTGTGCTGGGAATATTGGCATATCTTTAAAATATTGAGTTCCACATACTTTAAAATAATCTTCTACTGAGCAGAAATTTGGTTGAATTCCTAAATATACTTGCATAAATTTTCTCCAAGTTTCTGTCATTCCCCAATAATTTCCATGAAAAATTGGTCCATTTGCAAAACCACCCAAAGTCAAATAATATAAATCTGATACAGGTTGCGTGTTAGTTTCGTCAACAATTCCACAAATTAGCCATTGTTTATCTGGCGTATATCCTTCACAATTTTCTATTCTATCTACCATTCTAAGTGCAATAGAATATGCTTGATTATATTTCATTCTTACGCCTGTATAAGTAGCATTTGCTGCTAAGAAATATGTTACTGCAATTATAAATAATAATACAATGCTAATCCATTTGAAGATTGCACCTTTATTTAATTCAAAATTCTCTAAAACCACCATCATGAATGGTATCATTAGAATAAGACCAGCTGTATTTAAAGGATAACAAATTGTTTCTGGTGCTATTAATATTACAAAATTCAAACCTATTGGTAAAACTACTGTCATAGCACAAATTAAAATTGCATCAATTATTTTTTTCTTTTTGTCATCTACTTTTCTAAATGTCAATACAAAAATTCCAGCTATTCCAACTACAAGATATAAAATTTTATAAAAAATATTTCTAGACATACAAGGATTATTTACAATATCTCCACCAATAAAGAAATTAATAAAATATCCATATATTTTAAGTATTGATTGTGGTAAATTTTCCAAAGTATTCATTAAGCTAACATCACTTGCACCACCATAAGAGCTAAGTTTGGTTCCATAAATACTTAAAGCAATCTGTTCTGTTACCCAATATAATCCTAAACCTACTATTACCGATAATATACTTATTCCAATATCTATAAATAATTTTTTGTAATCTTTATTATTAAATACTTCTACTATTGGTCTTATTATGCAAAGACCAATTATTACTCCTATATAACTTTGGTATAAAGCAAGTGTAAGCATTGTAAATATACTGCCAAAACAAGCACCTAGCACTTTATGTTTTTCTCTATATATGCACCATACTGCAAGTGTTCCAAAAAGAAATGCATAACAATAAGCATCTGCTGTATATGAATATAACAATGTCATTGTTAAACATGGTGAAACTTCCAAAAATATTGCTGTTATAGCACAAGATATTTTTGATTTTAATTTCAACAAATCTACTATAAACACTGAGGTTATTGCTGTTATAACAATACTTATAATTGTTGTAATAGTAGGAATCGCTAGATTTTTTCTTAATGTATCTATTATATTAATCATCCATCTACCAGATTCAGTTTCTACTTGTCCTGCTGAATATGTAATATAATTCCATAATCCATCTGGACTAACTATCATAACTGATAATAGAACAATATGAGTAATTAAACCTACTATCAAAGCAATTGTAATAGTCATTTTTTTATTAGAATCGAACCACTCTCCGAAGCCTTTTAAGGCTTCTTCTGGTGATTTGATTCTAAAATCTTTTATTTTTTTGATTATATTCTCCATTTTAATCATCATCCTCCAAAATTCCTATATCTATATCTACCTCTTCTGTATATTCATCATCTTCTTTATCTGCTTCCTCTTCTGCATACATTCTAGCAAGAATTTCTTCATCTGATAATTCTGATGTATCTTCAACTAATTCATTTTCCATTGGTGTTTCTTCAACTGAAAAATCAACATCATCATATAAATTAATAATTTCGTCTAAATCTTTTGCAAACTCTTTAAGCATAACAATCTTTATATTTATATCTTTTCCTTTGCAATAATCATCTAAAACTCTTTTTAATTTGAATATAAATTTAGCTTCTTCTTTAAGTTCGTCTTTATGTTTTATTGCTCTATCAATAAGCATTTCTTTAATTAAAACAATGTCTTCGTTACTTGCACATGTAATTCTTTGGAACATTTGATATGGATCATAATGATTTAATATTGGTTTATCCATACATTCACTTGCAAATTTATCATAAAACAATTCCATTTTCATTGGTATACATCTGAAAATGCTATCTGCCTTTTCACGATACATCTTGTCTTCCAATTTTCTATTAAGCTCATGGAAATGTTCTAAAACTTCTTCCATATCCTCTCCAACATCAATACCAATTCGTGACAATTGTTCGTCAATATTATCACAAAATACAGATTTCTTTGCTGCATCTGCCATACCTTCTAAGAAAATAGATTTTATAAATTTCATATCATAATCAATTAATCCACGTCTACTAAAATAACTGAAATATGCAAATAATTTTACTAAATCTATAAGTTGAAGTCTAGCATTTCTAATATCTTCCAAAACTTCTTCTATAATTCCTGGAAATTGATCATCAGAAATTTTCCAATATTCTTCTGTAAGCAATCTTTTATGACCTGGTAGTTTTTCTGTATCTATTGTATTTATAATAACTTCCATATCATTTTTAAAAGCTTTCATATCAAAAATTCTAGTACGCACATATATTTCAATAAATTTAAAGAATCTATAATCTGATTTAAAATTGAAATAATAGTTATTATCGAATTCTTTAATATAAAACTGTCTATTATCCATTAAAACTCTTGAAGAAACAAGTATAGCCTTATACTCTTCATTACTATTAATATTTATAAATTTATCCTTAGTAATTTTACCTGCTTTAATTTCAAAAGAAACAGCTATTGTAAATATAAGCATTGTTTGTAAAACTCTTAAATTAGTATTTGGATAACAACGATTTACTGTTTCAAATACTTTTTTAAAGTCATTCAAAGCATGTTTTAAAATTCTTAAATTTCTTGTTCCACTTTTTATGAATGTACTAGTAATTAAATTAGTATGCTCTCTTAAAAATCTAATTAAATCTGGATTGTTTTCATATCTCATAAGCAAACCATTAATAATATAGTTGAATTTAGGTGCATATTCAAAAGTTTCACCAATTAATTTTTCTTTAATTCTTTCATAATCATTAGCTTTATCAAAAACATATTCTATTTTTTCGCTAATCTTTTCAACCATTGGTTTATCTGCTTTTAATAAATTACCTTCTTTGTCTAGTAAATATGTTGCAATAAAAGTTTTCATTTCCAAATTTGAACTTTTTAATTTTGTAGAAAGCTCTTTTTCATTACATATAATAATCGTTTTTATATGGTCATGCTCTACGAAATTATTAATATATCCTAAAATATCTATAACATCTACATTAGCTCTCTCTAAGTCATCAAAGCACAAAACTTTGTCATCTGTTGCAAAGAAATTTCCATAATCTATTTTATCACCATTTTGTGTAACTCCGAAAAAGTTAGCCATATCAAGACCAGTTTTTGCATATTCTGGTATATTAGTTTGACCATGAGCTCCCATATATTTTTTCAAATTTTTATCCATAAGTTGTGTAGTTTCAATAAATATCTTTTTGCTTATATCTTCCAAATTAGAAATACCATACAAAGACATATAAATTGTAGTATATTTTCTACCATTTAATTGTAATGACTCTATTTTATTTCTTACTTTATGATTCCAAAAATAAGTTTTTCCACTACCCCATTCACCATTTATCATAATAGCATAGTCTGTGTAATCTGCTCTAACATAATCTAAAATACTTTCAACTAATTCTTCCATTTACTTATCCTTTCTAATCTTTTGCAATAACTAAACCAAGAACAGTTTTAGCACCTGCTCTTTTTAGTTCTTTTGTACATTCTTCAAGCGTTACACCAGTTGTATATATATCATCTATTAAAATTATATTTTTGCCTTTAACTGTATTTTCATCTATAATTTTAAATACATTTTTTACATTGGTTGTTCTACCTTCTAAATTTAGAGAGCTTTGTCTTGTATTATCTTTTATTTTTATTAATACATTTTCATTATAAGTTATCCACAATTTATCTGCTATCTGTTTAGAAAATAGTTCAGTTTGATTATATCCTCTTGCACGTTTTTTATTTTTATGCATAGGAACTGGAATTATTATATCATAAAATTTCAAAATTCCACATATTTTTTTATTTTTTAAGATTATTTTTGAAAACATTTCTGAAATTATTGGTCTATCAAAAAACTTATATTGTAAAATTAATTTTCTTATTATTTTTTCATATTTAAAAAAATATATCAAATAATCTAATTTCTTATTTCTCCATTTTATTACTTTTATAGTTTCATATTTTTCTACTCTTTTTATACATTTATCACAAATTACTTCACCATATTTTTGACACAAAATACATTTTTTCGGAAATAAAAAACTAAGGGCTTTTTCAAAAAACATAACATTTTCCTTCCTTGCCCCTAGTTATAATTAATCTCTATCTTTTTAATTTATTTAAAATCTTTTGAATAATGTCTTTATTATAATATATTACTATTATAATACTTACTAATAACATAATAATATTCAATATAGTATTGTTAATATTATATACATACATTGATATTATAGTTATTATTGAAAAGATTAAAAATGTTTTTAAATTTAATTTAAAATATATCATTTTCTTTGTTCCATTATATCTTATCAAAAATACAATAAAGAATGATAATAAAGTTGAAATTGCCGCAGCATATAATTTTATTCTTTTTATGAACATTAAATTAATAACTACATTTAACATTCCTGACAATATTGTAGTTTTTGCAATTTCTTTTGTTTTCTTTTTAGCTATATAAACAGCACTTAAATTAGCCGATAACATACTAAAAATTGATGAAACAATTAAAATTGGAATATAATCATATGCTTCCCTATAATTTTCACTAATTAGTATTGGAAAAATTATAAACATAGAATTAATTAATAAAATAACAATACTAAAAATAAAAATCACTATTCTATTGAAAGTATCACTTATAAAAGTATCATTCTCATCAATATGTAATGATATACTTTCTGTCCAAGACATATTAAAAATACTATATAAGCTGTTTATAATATTAGAAAATTTATTACTTACTGAATATAAACCATTTTCAGCACTTCCTAATAATAAAGTTATTATTGTTCTATCAGAAGTATTGATTACCCACCAAATTAATCCATTTGGTACTAATGGGAATGAATATTTTATTAAATCTACACATGTTTTTTTATTTAATTTATTTAATTGAATGTATTTGAATAATTTTAGCCTTATTACCAAAAACAATACACACATTAAATTTGATGTTATAACCGATATTAAAACACTTCTAATTCCTAAATCCAATCCCAATAAGAAAATTAGATTTAACATTAAAGTAGATATTCCAGTAATAATACAAGCTATCGAGTAGGAAATATTTTCTCCTATTCCTCTACATGTTTGCAATAAAATATTAGAATATATAGTAACTAATATCATAAAATAAATTTCCAGACTATATTCATAATTTATGAGTTGAAATACTATATAATATAATACCGAAAATAAAACTGTAAGTAAGCTTAAAAAAACATACGAATTAGTTATATATTCTTTTTTCTTTTCTGAATCATTTCTAAAATCAATTAAGAATCTAAAAATAGCCATTTCAAGTTGAAAAGTAATTACAGGCACTAATAAAGCTACGTAAGTTGTTATTAAATCAACTATTCCATATTCGCTAGTTGAAAGTTTAAAAGTATATAATGGTAGTAATAAAAATGTAATAAATTGTGTACAAAATTTACCTACTATTAAAATAACTGAATTCTTTATTAATTCCTTATTTTTTACATTCATGTATTATTCCTCAACTACTAATATATCTTCAACATCTTTTCTACAACTAATTGGAACATAATTAACTTCTCTATATTTTCCCAAAGCAATAATTACTGCTACTCTTTCATTGTTTTTAATCTCTAATTTTTCTTTTAACTTTTTCTCTTCATTCATTTTATTTCCAAATTGAATAAAACAACTACCAATATTTTTGCTATGCAACGCATTTACAAAATTCATTGAAAACAAACCTGAATTGAGCATACCTTGATTTTTTTCTCCTGGAATACATAAAGAATTTTCATCATATGTGATAATACAATAATTAATATTTTCTTTATCAAATCCACTTAATCCCTGTGCATATTGTGATATAATTTCATTTTTTTTAGTAGAATTAGGATAATAATATGTTTTAATCATTTGTCGATTACAAGCACTAGGAGAAGAAATTGCAGCACTAATAGCATATTTAATTTCATCTAAACTAACTTTTTCATTAGAAAAATTTCTAACAGAATGTCTTGATTGAACTAATTCTAAATAATCTACATTTTTTATATTAGGTTTATATTCCAACATTCCACAATTTAGCTTTGTATATTTTCTATTAACTATAAATTCACCTACTATGCTATATTCTTTTTCACTTGTAAAAGAATTTTTTTCATAAAACTTATGATATTCTTCTAATATTGAAAGTGCTAAATTATATGCAAAATTTTTATTACAATTTTTTGTTTCAAATAATTCTACAAGTTTTATCAATTCTTGAACCTTTGCTTTTGCAAATGGTCTAGCATTATCTTTATTACATAATCCTTTTTCTATACTATGAATAAGCATAAGCATTCTATAATTTAATTTATTTTCAGTTACACTAGACAACATAAAATTTTTAGAATAATATATACTTTCTTTACAAAATTCGCTAAATACAAACATTCTATAATATTGAATTTTTAAAAATTCTCTTACTTTTTCTTTAAACATTCTTATCTCCTATAATATCTATAAACTTTTGATTTAAAACTTTATAATATTTCTCATTAAAATATTGATTTAAACTATATTCATATTTATCATTATATATTTTTTTCACTAGCTCGGGAACTTTGTCTAATGAATCTGCATAAAATACATAATCATCATATACACCTTTAAACCATTTTACGCCAGAAGATAATTTGTGATCTGTTGAATTTAAAACAATTACAGGAGTATTTGAAATTAAACTAAAAATTGTTCCATGGTATCTATCTGTTACAATAACTTTAAATTTAGCAAATTGATTAATTTTCTTTCTAAGCTCTTCCTCTGCAATACTTCTATCAAAAGCAAAATTCTTATCTGAATTAGTATCAGTAGTTTGAATATTATTTGTTAAATCCTTCAATTCATTTATTAAGTCATTATACATTTCATCTGTATATAGTTTTTCTTCATCATTTCTTAAACAAAACAAAATACCATCTCGCTCTTTTTTTCTTTCAAACTCGAAATTTCCAATCAAACTAGTAACAATATCTGGATAAAGCAAAACTTTTGATTCACCATACATTTTTTTGGCTGTTTCAAAAGAAATCTCATCCCTCGCAAGAAATAAAAATTTTTCATGACCTCTATATGCATTTTCACTCTTTTTAATTTCATTTTTATTTTTAAAATTAACTGTCTGTGGAAAGACTAAAACATTATTTTTAAAGTTTTTTAAAATTTTTTGATGTGCATACTCTCCACCAAAATTTGCTACATCAGTTGTTCTATATCCACTTTGAAAAACAAAAATATCATTCTCATTAATATTTTCTTTAATAATATTTATAGCATTTTTGTAATTATTAGCAATTACTCCATCAATAAATTCTACTATTTTATAATCTGCATAATTTTCTTTTAACCATCGCATAATACAATAATATTGTGCTTGATCTCCCATATTATTATGTACAGGAACACCTACAAAAATTATCTTTTTATTATTTTTATTTTCTAATAATTTTTCCTTAGATATATTTAAAGATTTTTCAAAAAATTTTTGATTTTTTATCATTTTTATTGGCCAATACATTTTATATAAAAAGAAATGTATATATGTATTCTTTTTTAACATTGATTTAATTGATTTTTTCATATTTTTTCTCCTTACTATTTTTTATATTATAACATGAACAATTTATATACATCATATCCAGCTGTTACACTTGAATATTTAAAATATACTAAATGATATATAAAGAATAATATAACTACTAATGCAGATATATATATTCGTTTTTTTACTGGAAAACTGTGTATAATCTTAGGAATTAAGAAAATATAAAATACAAAGAAATAACTTGTAATTCTTCCTAATATATATACTTTTATAGTTATAATTTGAAATAATGTACACCATATTACTAAGTTATATAAAAATTTACTTTCTGGATTCTCTTTTAATAATTTCTTTTTAAATATTAAAACACCAAACAGCATAAGTAATCGTATTATTAAATTTAATTTACTAGAATCCTTAGCTTGGAAATATCCTGTTTGACTATATATTAAACCATAACTTGTTTTTGATATTAATAATACAATATAGTCATATGAAAGAATAATCGCTATTGTTGTAATTAAATATAACAATAAAAACTTATTATTTACTTTAAAATTAGCAATAAAGTAAAACGGTAACATTATTATCGCTGAACTATGCATTAATGATGCAAAGCCTATAAAAATAGCATATTTTATAAAATTTCGTTCTTTTAAATACTTATAACTATACATTACAATTACCAATGCAAGCATTTGTCTCGCTTGGTTCATCATTTGATAATATAAACACATAGCTATAAAAATATATAAACTCAAAGTAGGTTTATCACTATTATTCCATATACTTTTCAATAAGAAAAATATGCTTAAAAATCCTATAATACAATTTAAAATAACATAATTCTTTCCAAAAAAAGCACCAACTACTTTGTTTAATATTAGAAAACCAAATGGTATCCATTTTTTATCAGAAACTGTGATTGTACCATCAATAATTCTAAAAAATACTTTTCTATAATTATCCGTATCTACACCAACACTATAATGTCTTAGTCCTAAAATCAAAGATAATATTATAAAAACAAAAAACAAACAAAAGTTGTAAGTGTATATTTTTCCCTTAGTATGAACTATATTATTTTTTTCTACTTTTCTTCTTCCAACTTCTGCAACTTTAAAAAATAAAATTGCAAGAAAATCAATAATCATATAAAAAATTAGTGTCATCTATTTTTCCTTCCAACTTCATATATTTGATAATATTTTTCATATTCATTGGTCATAGCCTTAGAAGATAAATATTTTTCTTGAAAATTTGAATTATTACTAAATCTTATATTCTTAATAGTATACATTAACTTCTCTTTTTGTTCTGCAAAATTTTGCTTATTAAAATATTCTCCAATGTAAAATTCTTTATCAATCTCAAAACATTCTTTATGTGATGGAATATCCGATAAGAAACAATATAAATTACAATATAAAGCTTCAATAACAGAAATAGAAAAGCCTTCTGAAAAAGAATTTGATGTATATACATTTGAAGCATTTATATAATCCAAAACATTTTCCTTAAAACCTAAAAAAATTATTCTATCATTTTTATATTTTTTAGCTTCCTCTAATAATTCACCATCACCCACTATTAAAAGCCATTCATCATTTTTCAAAGTAGTTGAAAACATTTTTACTAATTCTACTACTCTTTTTCTTGCATTAATAACTCCAACATAGATAAAAACAGTATCTTTTTCTGGAATTTTTAATTCTCTTCTTATTTCATTTTTATCTTTTATATTGATATTACAATCAATTCCATTTCTTATATAAGAAAGATTTTTGCATTTTCCCTTTAAAGCTTCATAAGAAGTTTTAGAACAACAAATAACATCATTATATTTTCTTAAAGTCCAAATATGTACAAACGCAAATATTTTTCCTTTGTATTTTCCATAAGTATATTTGTAATCCTCAAACATATTATTATGTATAGTAGTTATTTTATAAGCATCTATTTTTATCATATAAAGTATTAAACTTGAAACTATACCATGTGTATGAATAATGTCTGGTTTAATTTCTTGTATAACTTTTTGAATTTCTTTTCTATTTTTCAATATACAACCTAAACTTTTTGAATAATTTAATTGGACTATTTTTATTCCATCTTTTTCTAATTTTTCAACTAATTTTGGATTGTTTTCATCAATTAATGTCAAAATTGTTATCTTGTATTCTTCTTTATTTAAACTACTTATAATATTTTCTAGAACACGTGTTGGACCACCATTAGTTAAAAAATTTATTGTAAAAAGTATATTAATCATTATTATATCTATTCCTTAAAAAATTCTTGTATATGCAATCTCTTATAAAATTTGGCATTAGACAAGTAACAATACTTGCAAATGAACTTATAATAAAATCTGTAATTCCATAAAATCCGTTCTTTAATTGTTCTGTCTTAAACTTTAAAATTGATCTTAAATATTTAATTCCACCTCTTCTTTTATAAAAATCTTCATTTATTCTCATATACACTAAACATTCTTGAATATTATATGCTTTGGCATTATTTTGGAACATTCTAATCCACATATCATAATCTTCACATAAATAATATGTTCTAAAATTACTAGCTTTTAAAACTGTTTCTTTCTTTAACATAACAGAAGGATGTCCAAAAGGATTTCTTCTTCTTGCAAACTTTTTAATTTCTTCATCACTTTTTGGTAAAACTCTATAAGATATAACATTATCTATATTGTCAATAAATTCTGCTATATTAGAACCTACAATATCAATATCTTCATTAAATTGTTCTATTATATTTAATTGTTTTTCAATTCTATCCTCTTTGGCATAATCATCAGAATCCATACGTGCAATCCAATCATTTTTACATTCTAATACGCCCTGTGCTAAAACTACTCCTAATCCTTGATTTTCAGCATTTCTTACAACATGAAATATACTAGAATATTTTTTTTCATATTCTAATATAACTTCTTCTAATTCTTTTTCTAATTCACCATCTTCTATTAAAACAAAGTCATTCGTTTTAATAGTTTGATTAAGCATACTATCAATACTTGTTTTTAGCCATGTTGGATTATCTTTTCTATAAACACTCATTAGCACTGAATATTCAAGAATTTTTTTCATTAGCCATATTACTCCCTTTTTTATTACTATTCTAAATAAAATACTATTATCAATTGCATATAAATGCTCTTTTTTATTGAAAACATTTATTATCTTATAATAAACAATCGCAAAACCTTAGTCACTTTTCGATTTCACAATATTCATATATAATTATAACATACACCATTATATTATTCAAGAAAATTAGGGAAAAAACAGCACTTTTTTATAATTAAAATTTATTTATTGTAAAATGTACAAAAATAGTACATAATATACCATAAAACACTAGGAAATTATATTTCCTAGTGTTAATTACTTATTTTAAACCTTCTAATCTTTCTGTTACTGCTTCAAGCATTTTTTTATAATTTGCTAACTTTTCTTTTTCTTCATTTATCTTCTTTTCTGGTGCTTTATTTACAAAACCAGGATTTGAAAGCATCTTTTCTCCTCTTTGAACTTCTGCTTCTAATTTTTTCTTTTCACCTTCAAGTCTTGCAATTTCTTCTTTAATATCAACCAAATCTTCAAGTGGCATATATAATTCTATATCATCTTGAATAATACTAATTGCGTCTTGTCCAATTCCTTCCTTATTATTTTGAATTTTTATTTCACTTCCAAAACCTAATTTTAATAAGAATTCTTTTGCTTCATTAACTTCGTTTTTATACTTTGTAGTAACAAATATCAGTTTAGCTTTTTTAGATGGATGTATGTTCATATTTGCTCTTACATTTCTTATTCCAACTATCATCTCTTTTAATTTTTCAACGATATTATCACTTTCATTATATTCTACTCGTTTTTTTATTTTTGGGAAATGTGTCATCATTAAATCTTCATCAGTATAATTTACTAAACAATCATAAATTTCTGATGTTACAAATGGCATAAATGGATGTAATAATTTTAAGCTATCTCCAAATACATAATTTAATACAAAACTTACTGCTATTTTTTCGTCTTTGTTTTCACTATATAATCTTGGTTTTACCATTTCTATATACCAATCACAAAATTCATTCCAAATAAAACTATATATATTATCAAGAGCAATTCCTAAATCATAATCTTCAATATTTTTAGTAACTGTTTCAATTAAATTGTCTAATTTATTTAATATCCATCTATCCTCAATTTTTAGCATTTCAGATTTATACATACCTGTTTTTTCATCTTTTGCTTTACTATCAAATTCCATTATATCTTCTTTACTAGCTAAATTATTTATAATGAATTTAGAAGCATTCCATATTTTATTTGCAAAATTTGAAGCTTGATCTAATTTCTCAGGCATATATCTAATATCATTACCAGCTGTTGTTCCACTAATTAAAGAAAATCTTAAAGCATCTGTACCATATTTTTCTATTATTTCTATTGGATCAATACCATTTCCAAGAGTTTTACTCATTTTTCTGCCTTGACTATCTCTTACTATTCCATGAATTAAAACATCACTAAATGGCTTTTCTCCCATAAGTTCAATTCCTGAAAATACCATTCTTGCAACCCAGAAGAATATAATATCATAACCTGTAACTAACACATTTGTTGGATAAAAATCTTTTAAATCTTCTGTTTTATTAGGCCATCCAAGTGTTGAAAAAGGCCATAATGCTGAACTAAACCATGTGTCCAAAGTATCTTCATCTTGATGTAAATGTGTGCTTCCACATTTTTCACATTTTTCTGGGACTGTTTTTGAAACATTAATATGATTACATTCTTCACAATAATATGCTGGAATTCTATGTCCCCACCATAATTGTCTTGAAATACACCAATCTTGAATATTTTCTAACCAATTAAAATATGTTTTTTCATATCTTTTTGGAACAAATCTAATATCATCATTTCTTACTGCTTCAATTGCTGGTTCTGCTAATGGTTTCATTTTTACAAACCATTGCTCAGAAATTTTTGGTTCTATTGTATTTTTACATCTTTCACATTTTGCAACATTATGAGTATAGTCTTCCTCTTTTACTAAGCTACCTATTTCTTTTAATTTTTCTACAATTTTCTTTCTAGCTTCTAGTAAATCCATGCCTTTATATTCTGGTACTAAATTGCCCATTTTAAAGTTTTCATCAAATACTTCAATAATATCCAAATTATGTCTTAAACCAGCATTATAGTCATTTATATCATGTGCAGGTGTAATTTTAACACAACCAGTTCCAAAATCTTTTTCAACAAAACTATCTGCAATTATTGGAATTTCCTTATTCATAATTGGTAATATACAAGTTTTTCCAACTATATCTTTATATCTCTCATCTTCTGGGTGAACTGCAACTGCTGTATCTCCAAGCATTGTTTCTGGTCTTGTTGTTGCTACTACTACATACTCATCCTGTGTACCAGATATTTTATATCTAATATGCCATAAATGAGATGCTTCTTCATGGTATTCAACCTCTGCATCAGAAATTGAAGTATTACAACTTGTACACCAGTTTACCATTCTTTTTCCCTTATAGATAAGCTTTTTATTATACAAATTAACAAATTGTTCAAGAACAGCATCAGATAAACCTTCATCTAATGTAAATCTTTTTTTGCTCCAATCACAAGAACATCCTAATTTTCGTTGTTGATTTTCAATTGTACCACCATAAAGCTTTGTCCAGTCCCAAGCCTCTTCTATAAATTTTTCTCTACCTAAATCATATTTTGTTTTTCCTTCTGATGCTAATTTTTGAACTACTTTCATTTCAGTAGATATTGAAGAATGATCTGTTCCTGGAACCCATAAAGTTCTAAAACCTTGCATTCTCTTATATCTAATTAAAATATCTTGAAGTGTATCATCTAAGGCATGTCCCATATGCAATTTTCCAGTTACATTTGGTGGTGGCATCATAACACAAAAAGTTTCCTTTGATTTGTCTTCTGATGGTTTAAAATATCCTTTTTCTTCCCACTCTTTATAAAGTCTATCCTCAAAATCTTTTGGGTTAAACTTATCATTTAATTTGTGATTTTCCATAATATGTCCCCCTTATATTAATTTTATATACAAACAAAAAAGCTCTGCCACTTATAAGGGCAAAGCTTGTAGTTTCACGGTACCACCTTACTTATTTATTATTTCTAATAAATATCTCTAACAAATTTAACGCATCTTACACGAATATATCTACTATAATTTCAATATATCAACTCCAAAGCTACATTCAGTTTATCTTTTCTATAAGAAGCTTTCAGCAAATTACTTCTTTTCTCTTATCTAGCAGTGTAAACTTACTCCTCTTTTTCATAGTTTTTATGTATATCTAATATATTAACACACTTTTATTTTAAAATCAAGAAAAATTTAATTTTCTTCTTAACATAATTTGTTTAAAATATTTCAGTATTAATGTTTTATATATTTCTTTCCTGTTCTCTAATATGTTCCTGAAATTTTTCATACATTTCTTTTTGAGCATCTACTGGTAACTGTACAAATTGGTTTAAAAGCATTTTGCCTTCTTCATGTATATTATATAATTTTGCATATAGTTCCACTCTTTCTTCCAGTGGAAGTATTGCAAAATTTTCTAATATCAACTCTGCTATATCGTTTCTATCGCTATTTTCAGAAAATCTTTGATTTCTACTTTGAGTTCTTTCATTCTCTTTATATCTTTTGAAAATTTTTTCAAAATCTACTAATTCCTTTTCCTTTGTTCGAACTTTAATATTAGTAAATTTATAGAAATCTTTAGCTTCTGGGTCATAAAAAACCATTCTTATTTTTCCATCAGCAGTCAACATGCAACCACCTGTTTCAATTTTTCTACTCTCGTAAACTACATTATTTCTAATCCCCTGTGAATAGCCATTCAAATCACCAAAAGAAAAATTATCATACCATCTTCCCTCTGCTGGATGAGTATGACCAATCAATACAACTACACCTTCATTAAGTGTACCCTCTTGCACTCTATTCGCAATTCTCTCCAAAGCCCCTACCATTGTACTATCATATATAGCTACTCTTCTTTGAACATCTGAATTATGTGCTAAAAAATTAGTAATTTCAATCTTATTTTTGTTTACACAACTACTAGGGCAACATAAAAAAAATGTATGTTCACAACCTGTATTATTTGTTTTATCTGCAATATCCACTAATTGTCTAAATACATCTTCATTTATTATTACTTGATTATCTGGTAATGTTTTTAGAAATTGATTTGGTATTGGCGTCATTTCTCCAAAATTACAATTATTTTGTTCTACATATTTTTTTGCAGCTGGTTTATTGTTTAGAAATTCAATTAAATTCATACTTCTCCTTGACCATATTTTCTGTTCAAAATTATTATATATTAGAACAATTTTGGGTTGTACTATAACTATTTGGCTGGGGTACTGTGATTCGAACACAGGAATGTCGGAGTCAGAGTCCGATGCCTTACCGCTTGGCGATACCCCAATATAATTCGTATATATCTAATTAAACACTTTTTCCAATAAAAGTCAATATATTCTTGACTAAAAAAAATCAAAATTATATAATAGTATTATAATTATCTAGGAGGATTTTACTATGTATGATGAAAGTACATTTCAAAATTATATATTTTGGCTTAAAGTAAAAAGAATTTTTCTAATAGTTCTACTTACAATTATTGGTGCTGTTGTAGGTGTTGTTTTAAGTCAATTTTTAGTAGATATTTTACTTGTTTTAAATGGTGTATTTAAAACAATAATAATTGTTGCATCTACTCTACTATTTTTTGGAATATCTCTTTTAATAACTGCAAATGTTGGTAGAGATGTTCAAGAAGGTTACTGGAAAATGGCTGTTTTAAGAAAACTTACTGTTATTTCAAAAAAATTAGATGCTTTGGAAAATTTAGATACTTCTAATCCTAATCAAATTCAAACAGCTAAAAAGGTTGCAAAAGATATAAAAAAAGAAATTTCACAATAAAAAAATAAAGACTTGGTAAAAATTTGCCAAGTCTTTTATATTTTAATATCCTGGTTTTTCTAATAATTTGAACATATTTTTCTTATATTCTTCAACACCTGGTTGATTAAATGGATTTACTCCTAATATCTTTCCAGAAATTGCACAAGCTTTTTCAAAGAAATAAATTAATTCTCCAATGTTTTCTTCGTCTAATTTATCTATTTCAATCATTAAGTTTGGAACATTTCCAGTAACATGTGCTTGAACAGTTCCTTCCATAGCTTTTGAATTAACATATCCTAATGTTTTGTCTGCTAAATAATTTAAACCATCTAGATTTTGTCCATCTGTTTGAATTGTAATTTCAGATGAATTTTCTTTAACTTTTATAACTGTTTCAAATAAGTCTCTTCTTCCATCTTGGATATATTGTCCCATTGAATGTAAATCTGTTGTTAAATCAACACCTGCTGGGAATATTCCTGTTTTATCTTTACCTTCACTCTCACCATAAAGTTGTTTCCACCATTCTGTAAAATAATGAAGTTTTGGCTCATAATTTGCTAAAATTTCTATTGATTTATTTGAATTATATAATAAATTTCTAACAACAGCATATTTATAGCAATCATTATATTTTACATTTTCATCTCCGTATTTATCTTGTGCTGACTTTGCTCCCACCATTAATTTGTCTATATCAATTCCAGCAGTGGCAATTGGTAAAAGCCCTACTGCTGTTAATACAGAAAATCTACCTCCTACATTATCTGGTATAACAAAAGTTTCATATTTTTCTTCATTTGATAAAGTTTTTAAAGCACCTCTTGCTTTATCTGTTGTAACATAAATTCTTTTTCTAGCTTCTTTTACACCATATTTTGTTTCTAATACTTCTCTAAAAATTCTAAAAGCAATAGCTGGTTCAGTAGTAGTTCCAGATTTAGAAATTACATTTATAGAAATATCTTTATCACTAACAAATTCTAATAAATCATTCATATATACTGGGCTTAAATTATTTCCTGCATATACTATTTGTGGTGTTTTTCTTTTTGAATTTGGCATAGAATTATAGAAAGAATGTGATAATGCTTCTATAACTGCTCTTGCACCTAAATAAGAGCCTCCGATTCCAATTACAACTAAAACATCTGAATCTTTTTGAATTTTTTTAGCTGCTTTTTTAATTCTTGCAAATTCTTCTTTATCATAATTTGTAGGAAGTTCTAACCATCCAACATATTCTTTCTCATCATTTGCAACTTTATTTAATTCTTTATGGATCTCAACCACTTTTTCTGTATAAGCATTTACCATTTTGTCTGTAATACTTGAATTTTCAAAATTGAATTTTAACATATTAAATTCCTCCCGTTTTTATGTTGGCATCATTATATCATATATTTTTTCAAATAAGTATGTTTTTTATGTGAAATTTTTGTGCAATCATCATAATAAAAAAACGAGCAGTTCGCATGGCATAGTGCCTCGCTATTACTCGTTTTTGGGTAGGGTATATGGTATTATTTTCGAGATTTGCTTTTACAGTAGATTTAGATAAACTCTAACTGTTCCTCTAAATCTTCAATGTATTTTTTGAATTCAATCTTAAATGCCTTCAAATTTAGATACTTGGTAATTGTCTTTTCATCTCCCGTTTCAGCATATTCATTGTACACCTCATAATACACCATAAAAGTTCCATCTGCCATTCGAGCCACAAAGAACTCTTCAAGCATGTTGGTTATCTCCTTTTCCTCGCCATTTTCATATACTGTAAGTATTGACCGATACAGCTCGTCATACAGCTTATCATCACTTTGAATAACACTGAGGGTTGTTCCACCTAAGTTTAAAATTACTGGAACCCCATCACTCGCAAAATATGGTAGACAAATTTCTTCAGTCTTAAAGACTTCCAAATACTCATCTGTATCCACTGCTGTGATTTTAACAGTATCATTTTCAAAAATAATGTCGCCAATTTCGACTGTATATTCAGGTTCAGTGCTTCCACATCCAGCAAGAAACATGACTACAACCAACAGGACAAGTACTAATGTCTGTAATCTCTTTTTCATAAAGATGTCCTCCTTGTAAAGCCACAACCCTTATACCCAAACAATCATATCTTGCACTTTATTTACAACATTTGTGCATATACAAAAGCAAATCTATGTATATTATACCATATTATGTTAATTTATTCAATTTTTTAACTATCTCCTATTGTAAAATCATCAAAAAAAATATATAATTTTATGGTATTTATGCAGTTAAGGAGTATTTAAAATGGCTTTTGATGGATTTATAACAAAATCTATAATTGAAGAATTAAAACCACATTTGATTGGTGGAAAAGTAAATAAAGTATTTGAACCTACTAAAAACGATATTGTTCTTAGTATTTATTCTAATGGCAACAACTATGCACTAGCTTTATCTAGTAATCCAGAAACTTGTAGAATTGGACTTACTACATACTCAAAACCCAACCCACAAGTTGCTCCAAATTTTTGTATGCTACTTAGAAAATATTTAATTGGTAGTAAAATCATAGACATTTCTACTATGGATTTAGAAAGAACAGTTCAAATCAAATTTGAAGCTTATAATGAACTTAATGATTTAGTAATTAGAAAACTTTTTGTTGAAATTATGAGTAGACAAAGCAATATTATTTTAACAAATGAAAACAACATTATTATAGACACTTTAAAACATGTAGAATCTGGAACTCGTGAATTACTTCCAGCTCATGAATTTGAATTTACAGCTATTAATAAAGAAAGCTTTTTAAAATTGAATTCTTTTGAAGAATTTTATAACATTTTCAGTGCAAGTGAAGAAACAACTTTATCAAAAATTATGCCTTCACAATTGATTGGTTTTTCTAAAACTTTTATATTAAATACTTTAAAACAATTAAATATTTCTGATATCGATTATTCAAGAAATGATTTAGAAAAATTATATAATTACATAAAAGAAATAATTGCAAACTTTGGAACTTCAAAAATATCTTGTGTAAAATATGAAAATGATTATTGTTTAAGCTTAACTCAAAATGAAAATCCATTAAACATAAACTTCTTTATTGATGATTTTTATTATAATAAAGAAAGTTCTAATAATTTTACAAGTTCTAGAAATAACTTACTTAGAATAATATCTGGAAGCTTAAAAAAAGTTTCTAAAAAGCTTGAAAATATTAACAACAAATTAAAAGAATGTTCACATATGGATACATATAAATTATATGGTGAACTTCTTACAGCTAATTTATATAAATTCAAAAATGCTCCAAATATGGACAAAATTGAATTAGAAAACTACTATGACAATAATAATTTGATAACAATTCCACTAGATAAAAGCATGTCTATACATAAAAATATAGATAAATACTTCAAAAAATATAATAAATTGAAAAACGCTTTGGAAATCGTTTCTATTCAAAAAATTGAAGCTGAAAAAGAATTAGACTATATTCAAAGTATTGTATTTTCTCTTGAAAATGCTAAAAGCCTATCTGATATCAATGAAGTCTTTGAAGAAATTTCAGAAAACATTGTTACTAAAAAAGAAATTAATAAAAAGAACAAAAATAAAGTTAGTAAGAAGAAAAATAAAAACACAGAAATTGAAGTTTTACCAATCACAATTGATGGTTACAATGTTTATGTTGGTAAAAATAATTTACAAAATGACTATTTAAGTTTAAAATTTGCAGATAAAAATGATTATTGGTTCCATACTCAAAAAATTCATGGAAGTCATATAATTTTAAAAACTAATGGAAATATTGATGTTCCAGATGAAATTTTAACAAAATGTGCAGAACTTGCAAAAGAAAACAGCAAAGCTTCTAAATCTTCTAATGTTCCAGTCGATTTTTGTTTAGCAAGATATGTAAAAAAAGCTTCTGGCGCAAAACCTGGTATGGTTATTTATACAAATTATAAAACAATATATATTAGATAAAAATAAGTAATAAAAAACAAACATATAAATATTTAGCAAAGCAAGTATATATATGATATTATTTCGACAATTCGGACAAGCAAAATTTAGAATGAAAATTCTAAAAGCTTTCTCGTAGCGCCCTCATGTACCGCACATTGTTCGCAAGCTCACTGTGCTATGAGATTCCCTACTTGAATGCTTTAAGATTTTCTATTCAGCAATTTTGATGCACGAATTTCTCAATATAATTATATATATACTTGCTTTGCTTTTATTATTTATTATTATTTTACTAATTTGTAAGTATCTCTTGCAATCATAAGTTCTTCATTTGTTGGAACAACATATACTGAAATTCTTGAATTCTCAGTAGATACGCACATTTCTTTTCCTTTTTGTGCATTTTTTTCTTTATCCAACTCAACTCCAAACCATTCTAAATAATTACAAATTCTCTCTCTTGTTTCAAAGCCATTTTCTCCAACTCCACCAGTAAATGTTATAACATCTACACCATTTAGTGAAACAACATATTGGGCAATATATTGAGCAATTTTATAACTTTGACTATCTAATGTTAATATTGATCTTTCATCACCATCTTGGCATGCCATTTCAATATCTCTATAATCTTCTGAAACTCCTGAAACACCCCAAGCTCCTGATTGCTTATTTAATATATTCTCAACTTCATCTGGTTTTAAATCTTCAAGAGTCATTATATATGGAATAATAGACGGATCTATATCTCCACATCTTGTTGCCATTGGAATACCAGATAATGGCGTTAATCCCATACTAGTATCAACTGAATTTCCACCTTTAATAGCACAAATTGATGCTCCTTGTCCTAAATGACAACTAATAATTTTCAAATCTTTTATGTCTTTTCCCATAAGTTCTGCTACACGATTTGCAACATATCTATGACTTGTTCCATGAAACCCATATTTTCTAATTTTGTATTTTCCATAATATTTATATGGTATTTGATAAATAAATGCTTTTGCTGGCATTGTTTGATGGAAAGCTGTATCAAATACTGCAACCATTGGTTTTCCAGGCATTGCTGATTGTGCAGCTCTTATTCCAGCAATTCCAGCTGGATTATGAAGTGGGGCTAAATCTGTACATTCTTCTATCTTTTCTATAACTTCTTCTGTTATAACAACAGATTGACTAAATTTTTCTCCTCCATGAACTATTCTATGTCCTATTGCAGAAATTTCATCTAAACTTGAAATTATTTGATATTTTTCATCCATTAATACTTGAAGAACAAATCTAATTGCTTCATCATAATCTCTGGCAACATGAATAATTGTTTCTTTGTTTCCTCTTACATTCAGTCTTAAAGCAGATTTCATTCCACCTATTCTCTCGTAATTTCCTTTTACTACTCTTTCCTCATTTGTCATATCAATAAGTTGAAATTTTAATGATGAACTTCCACAATTTAGAACTAATATTTTCATAAGCTTTTTCTCCTAATTATAAATTTTCTACAATGGCTTTCGTATCCCTAGCAATAACCATTTCTTCATCAGTTGGAATAACATAAGCTAAAATTTTTGAATTCTCAGTAGAGATTTTTACTTCTTCACCTCTTGTTTCGTTTTTAGCAACATCTAATTCTAGTCCCATCCATTCTAAGTTTTCGCAAATTTTCTTTCTTATATTAACTTGGTTTTCACCAATTCCGCCAGTAAATACAACAACATCTATACCTTTTAATGAAACTGCATATTTAGCAACAAATTCAGCAATAGTTTTTGTAAATATTTCAATTGCAACTGTTGCTTTTGGTTTATCTGCTTCATAAGATGCAAGTTCAATCTCTCTAAAATCTGGATTTAATCCTGTAATTCCATATAAACCTGATTTTTTATTTAATAAAGTATTTACTTCCTTAGCACTTAAATTTTCTCTTTCCATAATTTCTGTTACAACTGATGGATCTAAATCACCAGAACGAGTAACCATTGCAATTCCTCCCAAAGGAGAAAGTCCCATAGATGTATTTACTGATTTTCCAGCATCTATTGCACAAATTGATGCTCCTTGTCCTAAATGGCAAGTAACTATTTTCAAATCTTCTATTGGTTTACCAATAACTTCTGCAACTCGTTTTGATACATATTGATGTGATGTACCATGAAAACCATATTTTCTAATTCCATATTTTTCATAAAATTCATAAGGAATTGGATATAGGTAATTTTCTTTTGGCATTGTTTGATGAAATGCTGTATCAAACACACCAACCATTGGAATATTTGGCATTTCTTTTTGGCAAGCTCTAATTCCAAGAATAGTTGCTGGGTTATGAAGTGGTGCTAAACTAGAACAAGATGCATATTTTTCAATAACCTCTTCTGTAATTTGAACTGATTTATTGAATATTTCTCCACCATGTACTAATCTATGTCCAACAGCTGATATTTCTGATAAATCTTTTATTACACCATAATCTTTATGAACTAATTGCTCTAAAACAATTTTTATAGCTTCTTCATGATTCATAACAGGAGATTTTGTAACATATTTTTCTCCTGCTACTTTGTGAGTAACAAAAGCTTCTTGCTCTCCTATTCTTTCAAAATTTCCTTTGGCAAGTAAAGTTTCATTTTCCATATCAATTAATTGATATTTAAGTGAACTACTACCACAATTTACTACTAAAATTTTCATTTTATTCCTCCTATTTTTGCATTTGAGCTTGTACAGCTGTAAATGCTACAACACCTGCAACATCTTCTGCACTACAACCTCTTGATAAGTCATTAACTGGTTTTGCAATACCTTGGCAAATTGGTCCATAAGCCTCAGCATGTGCAAATCTTTGAACTAATTTATATCCTATATTTCCTGCATTTAAGTCTGGAAATATAAGTACATTTGCTTCTCCTGCTATATCACTTCCAGGAGCTTTTTTTTCTGCAACTGATTTAATAATAGCTGCATCTAATTGAAGTTCTCCATCAATTTTTAGCTCTGGATATTTTTCTTTTATAATATTTGTTGCTTCTCTAACTTTTGTTACTGATTCAGATGCAGCACTACCATAAGTTGAATATGAAAGCATTGCAACTTTTGGTTCTTTTCCTACAAAAGCTTTAAAACTATTGCTTGAACATCTTGCAATTTCAGCTAAACTTAAAGCATTTGGATTTTCATTTAATGCGCAATCTCCAAAAAGCAAAACTCCATCTGCTCCATAAGTTTTGTCTGGAACAACCATTACAAAAAATGCTGAAACAAGTTTTGTATCTGATGAAGTTTTCAAAATTTGAAGTGCTGGTCTTAACGTATCTGCTGTTGAATGATTAGCTCCTGATACTAATCCATCTGCATCATCTAATTTTACCATCATCATACCATAATATACTGGATCTAATATAAGTTCTTTTGCTTGTTCTTCTGTCATTCCTTTATCTTTTCTAAGTTCATATAATGCTTTTGCATATTGTTCTGTTTTTTCAGAATTTTCTGGATCTATTATTGTAGCTCTTGAAACATCTAAATCATGTTTTTTTGCTATGTTTTTTATCTTCTCTTCTTTTCCTATAAAAACTATTTTTGCAAATCCTTCTCCTATAACCTTTACGCCACCTAGAACCACTCTTTCGTCATCTGATTCTGGAAGCACAATAGTTTTTATATCTTTTTTGGCTTTACTCTTTATGTCATCAATAAAAGACATCTTTTCCTCCTTATAAAACTTAAATTTAACTCACGCATATTATATAAGAATACTTTTTTAAAGTCAATCTAAAACACATAAAAAGCACATAAAAAAAGCGCACTTCTAGAATAAGCGAAGTGCGTTTTTTTCTTTTATTATTTGTTTCTTCCGAATATAGTGATTTCTTGGAATAGAAAATCATGTAATTCTGGGAATTTTACTTCTTGGAATAAAAAGTCATGAACTTCTGTTAATACTTTTTCTTCTTTTGGAGTTAATTCAAGAACGATTGGTTTATTTAAATCAATTTCTTGGAATAAAAAGTTTTTAACTTTTCCCCAAACACCAACTTCTGCAGGTAAATTTCCAGCATTTTCATTCAAATTGTACTCTTTCATTTATATTTCCTCCTTAGTAGTTTACAAACTTAATTATCTTAATATACTTATATTATATTTTTCTTATTTTATCAATACTTTTGGCAAAAAATGTATATTAAGTTTTAGCAACAAAAGAGTTACAATTAGTTTACATCCCCTTCTAATTCTAGACCTTGAACATTTTTTATTTTAACTGTCAACATTTGTTCTGTTATATCTATTGGTGATTTAACCTTTACCATTATATAATTTGCTGTATGTCCTTTATAATATTCGCCATCTTTTTCTTCAAATAAAACTTTTACCTCTTTGCCTATATAATTTTTTATGTATTCCAACTCGTTTTCATCTGAAAAAGCTAATAATCTCTTGCTTCGCAACTCTTTTATGTCACCAGGCACTTGATTTGGCATAGTTGCAGCCTTAGTTCCATTTCTTATAGAATATTTAAACACATGCATTTTGAAAAATTTTATTTTCTTTAAAAAATTAAATGTTTCTTCAAATTCTTCATCAGTTTCACCAGGAAAACCAACTATTATATCCGTTGTAAGAATAACATCACTATATGCTTTTCTTAATCGTTTTGTCACTTCTTCAAATTCCTCAGCTGTATATCTGCGATTCATTCTAATTAAAGTGTCTGTTGAACCACTTTGAAGTGATAAATGGAAATGATGACACATTTTATCTAATTTTTCTAATCTTTCAACAAATTCATCTGAAATTAAAAGAGGCTCTATTGAACCGAAGTCTAATTCTCTCTATTCCAGATATTTTATTCATATTTTCTAACAAATCTATAAGTTTGTATTCTGTTTTGAAATCTTTTCCATAAGATGCAATATGAATCCCAGTAATTACAACTTCTTTAATTCCTTTTTGAGCAAGTTCTTTCATTTCTTCTAATATGCTTTCTGGTTTTCTACTTCTAACTCTACCACGAGCATAAGGAATTATACAATATGAACAAAATCTATCACAACCATCTTGTATTTTTATAACAGCTCTTGATTTTGTTGTATAAGAAACCGCTCCAAAATCACTATATTCAGGATTATGAAGCACATCATCTAATTCTATTTCAAGATTATTATTATTAAGATATTGTTCTATATAATTTACAATATCTTTTTTCTCATTTGTCCCAAGTATCAAATCTATTTCTTCGATTTTCTCTAAATCTGATTTAGCAACTTGTGCATAACACCCAACAGCTACTACTATTGAATTATTATTTAATTCTTTCGCTCTTCTAAGCATTTGTCTTGATTTTCTGTCACTCATATTAGTAACAGTACAAGTATTTATTATGTATATATCTGCAAATTCTTCAAAATCTACTATTTCATAATTTGCTTCTGCAAACTTTTGAATCATACCATTTGTTTCATATTGGTTAGTTTTGCATCCGCAATGTATAAAAAGCTACTTTTTTCATTTATTATTCCTTTTCTAACGCTTCATACGATCTATACTATCTAAATTATCCAAAGCCTTTCCTGTTCCAATTGCAACACATGAAATCGCATCTTCCGCTATCATAACATTTATTCCTATTCTATCTTGCAATAACTTGTCCAAACCGTCTATTAAACATCCTCCACCAGTCATGTAAATACCTTTATCACTAATATCTGCTGCAAGTTCTGGTGGTGTTTTTTCTAAAACTGAATGTACAGCTTCAACTATCATCATAGCAGGTTCTTCTAACGCTTCCATCATTTCACTAGAATAAACTGTGATTGTTCTAGGTAATCCAGTTGTTAAATCTCTACCTCTAACATCCATTTCCATATCTTGAAACTTTGGAAATACGCAACCTACATTAACTTTAAGCTCTTCGGCCGTTCTTTCTCCAATTATAACATTATGATGTCTTTTTATATATTTTACAATATATTCGTCAAATTTGTCCCCAGCAACTTTAATTGAAGAACTAACTACTGAACCTCCTAATGAAATAACAGCAATATCAGTAGTTCCACCACCAATATCAACTATCATATTTCCACAAGGTTTTGATATATCTATTCCTGCTCCAATAGCTGCTGCAATAGGTTCTTCTATTAAATATACTTTTCTAGCTCCCGCATTTGAAGCAGCATCTATAACCGCTTTTTTCTCAACTTCTGTAACTTGTGAAGGAATACAAATCATAATTCTTGGAGAAAATAAAAATTTACCGCCAATTTTATGAATAAAATATTTAAGCATTTTTTCTGTTACAGTATAATCTGAAATAACGCCATCTCTAAGTGGTCTAGTAGCAACAATATTGCCTGGTGTTCTTCCAAGCATTCTTCTAGCTTCATGACCAACTGCTAAAACTTCATTAGTTAAATTATTAACAGCAACAACAGAAGGCTCTCTTAAAACAATGCCCTTACCTTTTACATACGCAATAACTGTCGCAGTCCCTAAATCAATTCCTATATCTTGTCCAAACATTTAGCTTCATCCTTTCACATATACAAGTTACATTTTCGTTACAATTATATTACAGGTTTTAGAAAATATCAACCCATAAGCTAAGTTTTTTTATGAAAATTTGCACCCAAAATATTACAAAATTTATTGTTTATTTCCATATATCTCCGTTAATAAATTTTGTTAAAGCCATAATAAATGCTTGTTCTGTTATATCTATTCTTGTAACTTGATTTTGGCTTAGTAATTGTATTCCTCCACCCCTATTATGTCTTTCATCATCTTTAATGAAAAGTCTATTCATAACTTGACTAAAATCAGTTTCCACAATTTCTTTTACTAATCTTTCTGGAACTGGAAATGATGGACTTAAAGCTACACTTTCTTCACCAACATTATTTTCTACTACAACTAAATTTGTATTCTCCCATAATCCAAAAAAGTTGTGAATTCCACCCTCAGCAGACATATATAAATCTGCTTCAATTCCGCTTTTCTTTTGCATATTTTTTTAAATTTGCAACCCTGTTCTTCGCTCCTTGATAAATTTCTTCATTTACTGGTTGCTCTGAAACATCAGATGGAACTGATATTCCCTCAACTTCTACATTTTCAAAATATCTATTTAATGCCTTCTTTGCTGCTTCAATTTTTCCACTATTTTTTGTTGCTATTAATGCTTTCATATTTTCTCCTTATTTTACATATATTCCTGCTTATTTTATCATGTTATGCACATATATTCAAGCAACTTTATTATAAGAAAAGTGGCTTCGCCACATGTGCAGATTGCTTTGAAATCATACGAATATATGTAACTTAGCCTTGTTATTTCGTAAAGTTCTCTAGAACTTTCTTACATAATAAAAAGAAAAAAACTTTTTATTTTATGAACTAAATCAAATTCATTCATAAATATAAAGCTTTTTTCTTTAAAATTTAATATGGTATCATTAATTTAATTATCAAAATATGAATCACTAGAACTAACAATCGTTCCTGCATTCAAAATGATTTCACTAATATTTTTCTCTTCCATAACCCCACCCTAATAAAACCTTTCTTTATATATTATATTTAATTAATTATTTAACTTGAAAAGATTTTATCATTAATATTATTTTTATTGGTGAAGATTTTGTGAATTTTATATAAATTTATTGTGTACTAATTAGGGGTTACATCTTCTATATTTTCTAATTCATTAGATAAATACTCTACTCTGTTTTCTACATCTTTTAATTGTGCAGTTAATTCTGATTTTAATCTAGCTGTTTCACCACTTGGAGTCGGATCACTAAAAGTTTAACTCAAAGCTAATAATAACAAAAATGATTTTAATAAAGTTAAATTTCCAACAATATTATATCATTTTATATAAAAATCAAGATACAATTATTAAAAAGGTCGTATAATTTTCGCATACGACCTTTTATAACTACATAGCTCCTTCTTTTTTTAGTACTGATACTACTGTTTTAAATAGAATTTTAATATCCAACGCTATTGATTTGTTTTTTGCATAATAGCTTTCCATTTCAACTCTTTCATCATAAGAAGTATCACTTCTACCATTAGCAGCCCAATATCCTGTTATACCTGGCTTTACAGATAAAACTAAATTTTTGCTTTGTCCAAATAATTCTATTTCTCCATCTATTACTGCCCTTGGACCAACTAAACTCATTTCACCTTTTAACACATTTATAAATTGTGGGAATTCATCTAAACTTGTTTTTCTTAAAATATGTCCAATTTTTGTGATTCTAGGATCGTTTTTTAATTTTCTATTTTCTTCCCATTCTTTTCTTGCTTCTTCATCATTTTCTAATAGTTCTGCTAATTTTTTATCTGCATCTATAACCATACTTCTAAATTTATACATTTTGAAGTGTTCACCATACTTTCCTATTCTTTCTTGTGAATAGAATATTGGTCCCTTATCGCCAGATACAAAATTTACAATTGCTACAACTATTGTAAGAGGTATTAATATTATAATTCCAACAATAGCACCTAAAATATCTATCATTCTTTTTACAATTGCAGATATTGCTTCTTTTATTGTTGTATATGTGCAATCTACAATACTTAAAGTCTTTTTTCTTCTTAATGTTATTAAAAATGTTATTAAAAGTATTTTTGTATTTATCCAAAAACCTCTATTATAAAAATATCTTGTATCCATATCTAGTCTATCTAAAAATTCCATTTTTGTTTTTCCTGAAATTTGATATACTCCTGTAAGACCTGGTTTCATTTGAGAAATTCTTGAATAATATGTCCCCATTAGTTCTTTTTCTTTTGGTTCATAAGGTCTTGGACCTACTAATGTCATATTACCTAATAACAAATTTATAAATTGTGGTAATTCATCTAAACAAGTTTCGTTTAAAAACTTTTCGAATTCAGAATTTTTAGTAGCTCTAAATCTAAACATTTTAAATATTTTACCATTTTTTCCGATTCTATCTTCTACTTTAAATATAATTCGATAATCTCTATTTTTGGCGTTTTGAAGCATTACGATTATAGAAAACGGTAATAATACTATTAAACCTATTAGTGCTATTAAAATATCTACAGTTCTTATGAATAACTTTTTAGTTATTGTTTTAATTTTTTTGCAAAATCTTGTAAATGCTTTTTCCCTAATGTTTTCAATATCAAAAGGAATAGCAATCCAATTCTCTTCCAAAACAAATCCCCCTATAAAAACTAATTATAATTTATGTTGGACGAACAGTCCTACATATTTTATTATACTCCTTTTTATATTAGTTTTCAACAAAAAACGCAAAAAAATCATAAAAATATTTGTATTTTATAGATTATTTTAACTTTTAGATTGCGTTCACATAATTCTTTTATGTAAACAAGTTTGCTTTTCTAAGATATTTAAGCATTTTTATTTTCTGAATTCGTTATCATTAATTATTATAAATTTCTATTCGAAATATTTTCCTAACATTAGTAAAATTTCATATACATTTGTTCCGGGTTTTATTTGTGATGGAGCCTTACCTTTATTCTCTGTAATAATCTTGTCCGCTCTATCTATTGCTATTTTATAATATGGCAATAGTTTGTCAAATATTTGCGTATCATTTTTTGCATACTTTCCTACTATTTTATGTTTTTTAAATTCTATATTCAATTTATTTATATATTCTTTTCTGTCAATATCTGTTTTTAAATCTATAAAATGTAATAAAAACCAAAATTCTATACATTGATTTGACCATAATACATGATATTTTATTTTACTCTTTTTATTTAAAGTTTTTACTTTATGTACAGTATTATCAAATTCATCTTTTGGAAAATCATCTTTATCAAAAACTAACCAGACATGGGATATATCAACATATTTTTTTACAACTTCCTGAGCAGTTTCTAATAATTTCAGTCTTCCCTCGCCAGTATCTTGAACTTCTATACTAACTCTTCCTCTATGTTTACTATTTATTTTATTCGCCATACCATCAAAGTAATTTGGTTCTGTTTGTTCTCCTTCACACAAAATCAAATGTCTTTGTGGAGCTTCTATTACTCTACCATTTCTACTCTTTCTATACCAATCATTTGTGTTCATTTCCGATTTTTTGAGAGGGTGATGTGACATAAATTACTTCACCTCCCAAGATAAAATTCTTTGTAAATATGGATCTGCTCCATATTTCCCCTCTATATATTGTTTATTATATGAAGCATCTTTTCTTATATGTTCTCCATTAGTATCCCTAATTTCATATAAAGAATATAACTCACTAAAATTTTCAATATTTTTAGATGCAAATAAAATTTCATCTCTTCTATATACTTCATTTGTCATTGTAGTTAAATCATGTGAAGTCATAATTAACTGTGCACCATTTATATTTAAATCTTTATTTTTATACATTTCAATAATATATTCTACCAATTTTGGATGTAACTTTGCATCCATTTCATCTATAATAGTTAAAGTTCCTTCTTTTAAAGCCCTTATTAATTTGGGTAATAATGAGAACAATTTTTGAGTTCCCTTAGATTCTTCCAATAAATTTAACTCATATTCCTTATTATCAACAATATGTTTCATGAATATTTTATAACTGTCTACTCCAATTTTCTCCTCTCTGTAATCTACTATATCTATATCCATATTTCTAAATAATTCTATCACTTTAATTTTTATTTCTTCCTCAAAAGCCCATTCTAAACTAATATTTTCATTAATATCTTTTGAAAAACTAATCATTATAGTATTGAAAAAAAAGCTCATTGCTTTATTTATAATATCAATATCATAAGAAATTGATAAAAAAGATAAAAAAGGAATTTCTAAATTATTATTAGTATTTACTTTGTTTTTTAACTCTTCACCTAATTCAACTTGTTCAGCATCTCTTATAAAAATTTTAGTAGGCTTTTTGGCATTTTCTGTTAAAACAAATAAACTTTCATATATGATTTTACCTTTATAAAAAGATAAGTTATATCTAAATTCATTTTTTTCTATTCTATAAAAAACTTCAAATTCAGTAGGTATTTCTTCTTCACAAAATTTATATGATATTACAGGATTTGGTGTAATTTTTTGGTTTAACTTAATTATGGAAATAGGTGCAACTACATTTGTATTTAAAGTTACAAAAGCATCTAAAAAATTGCTTTTTCCACCAGCATTAGGACCATATATTGTAGAAATAGGTAAAAATCTTTTATTATCTTTGTCACTAATAATTAAAGAATTTTCAAATTCATTACCATTTTCAGCTTGCATTTCTAAAACAGTTTTATCTTTATAAGATTTATAATTTTTTACACTAAATTGACATAACATATTTTATACACCTCTTTATTTATTATATTTAATTTCTAATCATATTATACACTTAAAAATCGAAAAAAATCAAGTTTAATAATTAAAATACGTATTTTTTTCTCGAATTTTGTATATTAAATGTTAAAAACTGCACTTTTTAGTACAGTTTTTATTGAAATCTACATTCTATTTGGCATTTCTATTCCAAGTAAGCTTGCACCAGTTTTAAGAACTGTTCCAACAGATTTACTTAAATATACTCTTGCATTTTGAACATTTTTATCTTCATCTATAATTTTGTTTTCATTGTAAAAATTACTATAACTTCCAGCTAAGTCTATTAAATATCTTGCTAAAATAGATGGTTCGTTCTTTTGAACTACGGCTTCAAGAATTTCTCCAAATTTGTACAAAATTTTAATTACATTTAAACTTTGTTTATCTTGTAATACATTTACATTTATTTCGTCAATATTTGGTATATATCCAGCCTTTTCCAAAACACTTTTAGTTCTTACATATATATATTGAATATATGGTCCTGTTTCTCCATTAAAGTTTAAAACTGTGTCCCAATCAAAAACTTGATCTTTAATAATTGTTGTACATAAATTATTAAAAATAACTGCACCAATACCAATTTTTTTAGCTTCTTCTTCTTTATTTTCCATATCAGCATTTTTTTCTTCTATAACTTTTTTAACTCTATCAATTGATTCATTAAGTAAATCTTCAACTTTAACAACATTTCCTTCTCTTGTTGACATTTTACCTGTTGAAAGTCTTACCATACCATATTGTACATGTTCTAAACCTTTTTGACATTTTTCTGGAATATCCAAATATTTTGCAACTTCAAAAATTTGTCTAAAATGTAATGCTTGCTCATAAGCAACAACATACAAACATTTATCAAAATCGTAAGTTTTTGCTCTATATCTAATTGCAGCTAAATCTCTTGTTGCATAAATTGTAGAACCATTAGATTTTGTAATCATACAAACACCTTTTCCTTGTTCTTCTAAATCTACAATTTTAGCGCCTTCTGATTCTGTTAATTTTCCAGCTTTTTCCAAAATATCTACTACTTCGCCCCATGAATTTGCATAAGATGCTTCTCCTTTTATGCTATCAAATTTAACTCCTAATAAATCATAAATTCTATTAAATTCTTGTAGACTAACATCTCTAAATTTTTCCCATAGATTTTTGCAATATGGGTCACCTTCTTCTAATAATCTAAAATTTTCTCTACAAGCATCTAAAACACTTTCATCTTCCTTGCATAAATCATTAATTCTTATATAAATTTTCATTAATTCTTCAATTGGATTTTCATCTATATTATATTCACTTCCCCATCTCTTATATCCTTCAATTAATTTTCCAAATTGAGTTCCATAATCTCCCAAATGATTTATACTAATTGAATTATAGCCCATGAATTTATATATTTTGTACAATGAATTACCAATAATTGTTGTTCTTAGATGTCCAATATGGAAAGGTTTTGCAATATTCGGTGAAGAAAATTCTACCAATACTGTTTTTCCATCACCAGAATTATATGTGCCAAAATTTTCTTGTTTTTTATCTAATTCTTCTAAAACTGTTTTAGTTAATACTTTTTTATTTATATAAAAATTCAAATATCCGCCAACAATTTCAATTTTTTCTATATTTTCATCTGTTGTAATTTTCTCCTTTAATTCTGTTGCTATTGCTGGTGGAGCTTTCTTTAAAACTTTTGCAAGTTTAAAACATGGAAAAGCATAATCTCCCATTTCTTCATTTGGTGGAACTTCTATAAATCCTTCTATTTCTTTTGCATCAAGCTCTACTTCTTTTGCAATTTTTTGTGCTATAATATTTTTAAAATTAATCATTATTATCTACCTTCTCTATTATTTTTGATTTTTTAAATTCTCTTGAACTTTATTATCAATTGTTATCATTGCTCTTTCTACTATAAACATAGCAAGTATTCCTAGTGCAGAACCACAAGTATCAATAATAACATCTTTAACACTTCCGTTTCTTTCATTTATGAATAATTGGTGCAACTCATCAGATGAAGCATATAAAATTACAAAAACAAAAGATATAATTATTTTCTTTTTTCTAGACATACCTGTATATGTCATTGTTATACCATAAAAAATCATGGCACCAACTCCATATTCAGACATATGAGCTGCTTTTCTTACTACGGGTTCTATTTTTTCTGCTCTAACAGTATCTCCATTTGCAAAAAAGTTTGCAACTTTTCTACTTAAATTGCTTGATTCTGGACCATTTTGATTGGATAAGCAAAATACTAATATCATCCAAGCAATTAACAATACTATCAAAATTTTTCTAACTACTACTTTTATTTTATCCATTACTTTCTCCCTATTTTATTTAAAAATAATTATTCACACTTAATTTAATTATTAAATTCATATCATCATCTTCTGCTGCTTTATTTCTCCTTATTTTTCCACATTTCTCACATTTGAAAATTATTACATATCCTTTTTTACTATCGGTTTCAATACCAATTGGTTTCAAAATACCTCTACAATCTTCTGCTCTGTCACCTGGATTTATATCAACATGCTTAGAATGTAGACAATATGGGCAATGATTTCTGCAAGAATATCCTAATTTTCGTACATGTCTTCCACAGTTTTCACAATCAAATTCTTCATCAATTACTGTAAAATTACTCATAAATACTACCACCAATAAATTCTTTTATTAATGAGTTATTTGGAATTTTATCTCCACTCATACTATCAAAATATTTTAGAAGAACAATTAATCTTCTTGCTTCACTATATTCTGGTTCATCTTGCGTAACTTGTTCTAACAATGGTATCGCATAATCTTTTAGAACTGCAAGTTCATATACAATAGAAGAATTAAACATAACATCTGCCTCTTCTTGATATGGGAATATATTTTTTTGTTCTCCTCTGTTTACAGAATACCACATTTTTAATGTATGAAGTGCACTATAACCTCTAAATTGATTATCTCTTACAATTCTCCTAATAAGTCTGGTATCTGTTGTAGAAATTCTATTATAATAATCTATATTTAATACGGTTAAATCACTAATATATACTTTGAATTTATCTTCTTTTGAAATTAGAGAAGTAAGTTTATCATTTAAACAATGAATTCCCTCTATAACTAATACTTCATCTTTTTCTAATTTTAATTTATTTCCTAAATATTTCTTACTTCCAACAGTAAAATCGAATGTTGGAAGATCAACTTCTTCACCATTTAATAAAGCTAATAATTGACTATTAAACAAATCTATATCAATCGCTTCTATACACTCAAAATCATAGTTTCCAAATTCATCTCTTGGATTGTCTTTTCTTTCAACAAAATAATTATCTACTGAAATTGTAACTGGTTTTATTCCATTTACTCTAAGCGCCATTCCAAGTTTTCCTGCAAAAGTTGTTTTTCCAGATGAAGATGGTCCTGCAATTAATACCATTCTAACATTGCCTTTTTCTTTTATCTTTTGAGCAATTTCTGCAATTTTCTTTTCATGCAAAGCTTCTGAAAAAAGTATAAGTTCTTTTTCTTTTCCCTCTTTAATAGCTTTATTTAATTTATATACTGTATTTAATCCTAAAACTTTATTTATAGTAACATATTCATCTAATGCTGACTTTAATTTTAAACTATCTTTTGTATCTTGAATTTTATTTGGTTCTGTAATACTTGGATATTTAATTAAAAAACCATCTCTATATTTTTCTATATCAAAATATTTTGCAAATCCAGTAGAAACTGGCATTGCTCCATAAAAATAATTATAATAATCTTCACAATAATATAAAGAAACTTTATCTTTTTCTATATCAGCTTGTAATCTACCTCTTAAAGATTTTTCTTTCTCGTAAAACATATCTGCTTCTGTTGGTGTCATCATTACTTTTCTTATATCTAAGTCTCTATCTATTATTTCCTGCATTTTTAACTTTATGTTATTTATAACATCATCAGTAATAATAAAATTATCTATTGTTACAAACATTGCATTTGAAAGCTGATAATTTATTGTAAGCATTGCCATTGGATAAACTTCATAAAATGCTTTACTTGCAATATATAAAAGCCCTCTTATATATATAATTCTACCATCTCTATCTTGTCTATCTATAAATGAAATTTCTCCATCTTTATCAATAATCTGTTTTAAAGATGCAATTTCATTATTATATCTTGCTGCAATAATTTCTCCTGAATTTTTAATTTGCTCTTTAAAAGCTTCTCTTATAGTAATTTTATCTTCGAAATAATAATCTTCTCCATTGTATTTTATTTTCATATCTTTCGTATCCTTTCTAGAAATTGAAATAAATCAATAATGCGCCTATTAACAATAATAAAAAGCCAAATATTTTCAAGCCCAAAGAAGCATCATTTTTGTCTCCAAAGCTAAAATATTTTTTTACTATTGGTCTTGCATCAAAAATAAATTTGACACCCATAACTGCTGAAATTACTCCAATAAAAAGTAAAAATATTTTCATTTTAAACATCCTTTTTTACAAATTTTTAGCTCTTTTATTGTATTATTTTTTTAGGTTTATGTCAATAGTTTAAAGGCACTACAATTCAATGTAGTGCCTTTATTTTTAAATTATTATCATTTGCAAAATACCTTTATATAATAAATATATAATAATTGCTATTTCTGAAATTAAAATTGTTGGAAGTCCTATTGTAAATTTTAATTTTTTTGTTTTATGTCTAAATGCATACATTCCTATTATGGTACCAATTCCACCACCTAACAATGTAACTACAAATAATGTTTTCTCTGGAACACGCCAGAAGCCTTTTTCAGCCTTAAATTTATCAAGTGCCATAATAGCTAAACCAAAAGCATTTATTAAAATTACATATAATATAACATATTTTAATTCCATTATCTTTTATTCCCTTTACTATTTTATTTATTTTCATTTTCATGCGAATTAAAATGAAAATAAACTCATTTGATTAGACTTAGTCATTCCCTTTAAAAGTCCAGCTTTTTGTAATGTTTCAACAGCTACTTTTCCAATTTTAGAACGAGCTTGCAAGTCATCAACACATTCAAACTCCTCTTCTTGTCTCGCATTATAAATATTTTCAGCATCTATTGGTCCAAGACCTGGAATACTATTAAGGGGTGGTCTTATTCCATCTTCCTCTACTATAAATTTATCATGATGAGATTTATATAAATCTATATCTAAAAATTTAAAACCCCTTTCATACATTTCAAGTACAAGTTCTAAAACAGGATACATTTCTTTATCCTTGTTTGAAGCATCATTTCCAGCGTCATCAATTTCTTTCATTTTGGCTCTTACTCTACCTTTTCCCGCACACATTATTTCACTATCAAATTGCTTTGCTCTAATAGAAAAATATGTTGCATAATATGCCATTGGAATATGAACTTTAAACCAAGCAATTCTAAAAGCCATAGTTACATATGCCGCAGCATGAGCCTTAGGGAACATGTATTTAATTTTTTTACAAGAATCTATATACCACTCTGGCACATCATGTGCCTTCATTATTCCTTCTTGTTCTGGTGTTAAACCTTTTCCTTTACGCACTGATTCCATAATTTTAAATGCTGGATTAGGTTCTAATCCCATTTTTATTAAATAAATCATAATATCATCACGACAGCATATTGCGTCATTTAATTTTACAATACCTTGATTTATTAAATCTTGTGCATTATTAAGCCATACATCAGTACCGTGTGATAATCCTGAAATACTTATAAGTTCATTAAAAGTAGTTGGTCTTGTTTCTTCAAGCATTCCTCTAACAAATTTTGTACCAAATTCGGGAACTCCAAAGCTACCAGTTTTTGAATTAATTTGTTCTTCTGTAACTCCAAGTGCTTTTGTTGAACTAAATAGACTCATAGTTTCTTTATCATCTAATGGTATCTTAGTTGGGTCAACTCCTGTAATATCTTGAAGCATTCTAATCATTGTAGGATCATCATGACCCAGAATATCTAATTTAAGTAAGTTCTGATCTATTGAGTGATAATCAAAATGAGTTGTTATAATATCTGAATTTGGATCATCTGCTGGATGTTGTACTGGACAAAATTCGTATATTTCACGCCCTTTTGGAACAACTATAATTCCACCTGGATGTTGCCCTGTTGTTCTTTTTATACCTGTACATCCAACCGAAAGTCTTTCAATTTCAGCTTTACTTATTGGCTTTTCTCTTTCTTCATAATATTTTTTTACATATCCAAAAGCTGTTTTTTCTGCTATTGTACCAACTGTTCCAGCTTTAAATGTAGTTCCTTTACCAAAAATTACTTCTGTATATTTATGTGCCTTTGCTTGATATTCTCCTGAAAAATTTAAATCTATATCGGGTTCTTTATCTCCATTAAAACCAAGAAAGGTCTCGAAAGGAATATCCATACCATCTTTGTCTAATTTATGACCACATTTTGGGCAATCTTTATCTGGAAGATCAAAACCATTTTTCACACCATAATCTGAAAAATCAGAATACTTACAATTTGGACATCTATAATGTGGTTGCAAAGAATTAACTTCTGTAATTCCTGTCATATTAGCTACAAATGAAGATCCAACAGACCCTCTGGAACCTACCAAATATCCATCTTCATTAGATTTCCAAACTAATTTCTGAGCTATAATATACATAACTGAGAAACCATTTTTTATAATTGAATCTAATTCTTTTTCTAATCTATTTTCTACTATTTCTGGTAAATTTTCACCATATAATTCATGTGCCTTACTATATGCAATTTCTTTTATTGTTTCTTCACAGCCTGGAATATGTGGTGGACATTTTTCCGGAGAAATTGGTGAAATTTTTTCACACATATCTGAAATTAAATTAGTATTTGTAACAACTACTTCATAAGCTTTTTCTTTACCCAAATATGCAAATTCTTCTAGCATTTCTTCTGTTGTTCTTAAAAATAATGGTGCTTGCATATCTGCGTCATCATATCCTTGCCCAGCTTGCAAAATTCTTCTATAAACTTCATCTTGTGGATCAATAAAATGAACATCGCAAGTTGCTACAACTGGCTTATGTAATTTTTCTCCTAATGCAACAATTTTTCTGTTTATATCTCTTAAAGCCTCATCATTAGGCACTGTTCCTTCTCTAACTAAATATTCATCATTGCCAATTGGTTGAATTTCTAAATAATCATAAAAACTAGCTATTTCTTCTATTTCTTCATCTGACTTATTTCCAAGTACTGCTTTATATAATTCTCCTGCTTCACATGCGCTACCTAAAATTAAGCCTTCTCTATGCTTAGCAAATAAACTCTTTAAAATTCTAGGATGCCTGTAAAAATAATCTAAATGTGAATATGATATAAGTTTATATAAATTTCTAAGTCCTATATAATTTTTTGCCAAAATAATAGCATGATATGCTGGAAGATTTTTATGCTCAACTTCAAATTTATTATCAAAATCTATTATATGTGTTGCACCTTTGTCCTTAGCTCTTTCAATCATTACCTTAAACACTTCTAGTAATGTTTTAACATCATCTAATGCTCTATGGGCAACATCTACTTTAATTCCTAAATTATCTGCAATAATTCCTAGTTTATATTTCTTATAGTCTGGAAAAATTGCTTTTGCTAGTCTTAAAGTATCTATATATGTATAGTTAAATTCGTAACCATATTGTTCAAAATTGTATTTTAAAAACCCCATATCAAAATCTGCATTATGAGCAACTAAAACACTTTCTCCCAAAAATTCGATTAGTTTTGGAAGAACTTTATCTATTGTTTCTGCATCTTTTACCATCTCATCTGTAATATGCGTAACTTCTACAACTTGTCTTGGAATTGGTTTTTCTGGATTAACAAAGTATTCAAACTCTCCAATTTTTTCTCCATTTTTATATTTTATAACACCAATTTCTGTAATTTTTTCAGTTCTACTAGAAAGACCTGTTGTTTCTAAATCTAAAACACAATATTCTGTGTCTATGCTTTGATCTTTATAATTTACTACTGATGGATTTTTGTCTGGAACAAAATACGCTTCAACTCCATATAGTACTTTTAAATCACTATTTGCTTTACTTAAAAATTTGTGTGCTTCTGGAAAACTTTGAACTACACCATGGTCTGTAATAGCAATAGATTTCCAACCCCATTTTATAGCTCTTTTTAAAAGTTCTGTTACTGGCGTAACTGCATCCATTTGGCTCATTTGAGTATGCATGTGAAGTTCTACTCTCTTAACTTCTGCATTATCTACCCTTTCTATTTTTTCTACACCTTCGGTCTCTATAATTCTTCTTACTTTTATTATTATTTCCTTATCGAAATCACTATATTCTTTTTCACCATCAACAATCAAACCTTTTGCTGTTTTAATTCTATTTATTATCTCATCAGATTTTTCTTTTTGAAAAAATCCTGTACAACTAATAGTACTTGTTCCATCAAAAACAGCAAATTTAGCAATTACCTTTTTCTTTCCTGTTTTTTTATCTTCATACTCACGAACTGCAATATCTCCAATTAATTCTCCTGCAATATATACAAGTTCTTTATCCGGAGTTATATCTACTAGTTTTATAAGTCTTCCATCTATTAAAATATTTCTTCCATATATAAGTGGAGCTTTTCCTTCTTCTTTTAATTCTGGCACTTCTGCTAGTTTTTGTTCTTGAAGTTCTTGCTTTTCTTTTTCTTCTTGTAATTTTTGTAATCTTGCATTTTCTTTTGCAATTAAATATTCTTCATCAGCCTTTTTCTTCATTTCTTCTAAAAGCTGTTTTTGTTCTTTTTGCTTATTTTCTTCAAGAATTTTTTCATAATTATCAGATAAGTTTTCTTCGAATTTTACATTAAATTTTTGATTATATAAATTCTCAAAAAGATGCTCTAAACCTTTATCAAATTTTTTATCATTCAAAAAATTAGCACCTTTTAAAGCTAATTTAACTGTAACTTCTTGACCTTGTATATTTAATGAACTTCCAGTAAGCATTGCTCTACTAGTAGGTTCTTTTTTTGAAACATAGTTTATTATCTTTTGCCAATTTTCTTCTATCGTTTGTGGAATTTCCATATCACCATAATTTATATCAATTATAGCTTTTGATACTTTAAACCTGTTTACTAAATAATTTTCAAAGTCTTCAATTTCAGTTATATCTATTGCTTTTAAAGTTGCTATATTTATCTGTAATTTATTTGTTTTTTTATATAAATTAATATTTTCAAGCTGTGCATCAATAATAGGATTATCTCCAACGTAATCACAAAATACTTCTTTTATATATTTTTGCATTTTAAACTTCCTTTTTTGCTTCTATAATTTCTTTTACTCTTGTCAAATTATTTTCAATATCAGGAATATCTTTTATTTCAAATCCACCTAAAATATAACTTCCTGACTCTGGATGAAATTGTATATCTGCTAAATTGAATATCTTTTGGAAAAAATTTTGATAATATGTGACATTTTTCAAATCTGAATATGCGATAGTTTTCTTTCTGTCTTTATATTTATAAACTACTTTTTTCTCATAAAAAGTACAAGATGTATTTTTAGCTATTCTTTTAGCAATAAACATTGAGATACCAAGAGCTACAATTCCAGCTAATATAGTAACAAAAGCAGTCAAGGTTTGTTTTTGAGACATAAATGCTATAAACACAAAAATAAATACTACATACCAATCTCCATATCTAGTTAATTGATATTTAGGTAAATATTTTCTCTTTAATTTAAAAATCTCTTTTGTGTCTTTCTCCAAAGCTTCTTCTTTGCAATATTCTTCATAACAACTTTTACAAATATCGCCCTCTTTTCTAAGTTTTGCTCCACAAATTTTACATCTCATAATACATCTTCTCCTAAAATTTTAAAATATCTTTAAAATGTCCTTATATGTTACATATAGTGAAAATAATAATAAAAGTGTAAATCCCGTCATTTGTATTTTTATTTCCACGTCTTCGCTAAGTGGTTTCCTTCGTATCCATTCTATAATTAAAATTACAATTTTTCCACCATCTAATGCTGGTATAGGTAATAAATTCGTTACGCCTAATGATACAGAAATTAAACTCATTAGATAAACAAAATTAAATAATCCATTTGTTTTTACTACCATTTCAGAAATACCAACTGGACCAACCATTTGATCCATATTCAGATTTCCTGTAAAAATTGTTTTCAAACTATCAAAAATATCTAATATAAATACTCCTGTCTGTTTTAATGAAAAAAACAAATCATGTTTAGCAATACAAATTAAAATAAAAAATACTACTAAACCAAAAATTATATTTACAATAGCACCAGCAGCTACTATCGCCAACCTTTTAGGAATACTTGCATTATTAAAAGCTTTTTCAGATTCGTTTCTTTCTGTCTCTCCTAACATATCTACATATCCACCAAAAAATATCCATCTTATAGAATATTTAGTTTCTTTACCTTGCCATGAAATAATTTTAGGTCCAAAACCAATAGAAAATTCTTTAACATATATTTTACATAGTTTTGCAACAAGAAAATGACCACCTTCATGTATTAACACTAAAAATCCTAATAAAAATATAATCTTCAATGCACCTATAATAAAATTCAAGTTTTTTCCTCCTACATAATTAAAGAAATTATAGTGAATGTAATATAAGCAAATGGCGCTATAAACATTATACTGTCTATTCTATCTATCATTCCTCCATGACCTGGAAATAATTCGCTAAAATCTTTAACTTCAAAAGATCTTTTTATAACACTAGCTGCAAAATCTCCAAATTGTCCTATTACGCTTAATACTGAAACGATAACAACAATTGGTAAAATTGGAATAACTGTACTAGCATGCATATTCAAAACTAATGTAAATATTACACAAAATGCTATTGCTCCAACAACACCTCCAATACAACCTTCTATTGTTTTGTTTGGACTTATTTTACTAAATTTATGTTTTCCAAAATTTTTTCCGACTAAATATGCAACTGTATCACTTCCCCAAGCAGAGAAAAATACATACCAAATTGCTATTTGTCCTGTTAAATTCCATGCAAAGCTTTCTGTTCCATATAGCAAAGCAAAAAACATTAAAAATCCTACAATATAAGCTATTCCGAATAGTGTATATACAATATCTTTAAAAGTTATTTTCATTTCTGTAATTATTACATTTAAAAGCAGAACAAAAATCAATAATGGAAATATTATTGATATAGTTACTAGAATAAGTTTCTGTGGAAATATATGTAATATAGCAATAATAAAACTACTTAAATATCCTATCCATGAAACTACATTTATATTTTTCTTTTTAGCACATTTCGAATATTCATAAATAGCAATACATGAAACTATTGCCATTAAAAAATCTATCAAATACTTATTTCCTAATACCATTATTGCTAAAACTATTGGAAAACCTATTATTCCAGTCAAAAATCTTTTTAAACTCATATTTATACTTCCTTTGTTATTTAGTTCGCTCCAAAATTTCTTTTCCTATTTTGATAAGCCTCAATTGCATCATCTAAATCTTTTTCAGTAAAATCTGGCCAATATTTATCTACAAATAAAAATTCTGTATAAGCAAGTTGCCACATTAAAAATCCACTTGTTCTAATTTCACCACTTGTTCTAATCATTAAATCTGGATCTGGAATATCAAATGTATACATATTTCTAGATAATACATCTTCTGTTATATCCTCTACATTTAAAGTTCCATTCTTTACTTGATTTGCAATTTTTTGTGTTGCTTTAACAATTTCATCTCTTCCACCATAATTAAAACCAATATTAAAGCTTACACCTGTATTGTTTTTAGTTCTTTCAATAGCATCTTCTATACTTTTTCTTAAATCCTGACTAAAAGAAGTCATATCTCCTAAAACTCTAATTTTAATATTATCTGTGTCTGCTCTTTTACTATAATCATCAAGATATGATTTCAAAAGTTGCATTAACCATGAAACTTCTTCTTGACTTCTTTTCCAATTTTCTGTTGAAAAAGCAAATACAGTAACATGTTTTATTCCAAGGTTGTTTGCATATTTAACTATTTTTTCAACAGTTTTTGCTCCTTCTTTATGTCCCATTTGCATTGGAAGATTATGTGCTTTCGCCCAACGACGATTGCCATCCATAATAATAGCAATATGATCAGGTAATTTATTCATCAATATTCTCCTATATTTTATATTTAAGCTATATACTCATTATTTCATTTTCTTTATTTTCTAATGCTTTATCTATGTTTGCGATATATTTGTCTGTTAATTTTTGAATGTTCTCTTCTTCTCTTGCTTTATCATCTTCTGTTATATCACCATTTTTTTGTTTAGCTTTTACATCTTCCATTCCATCTCTTCTAATTGAACGAACAGAAACCCTAGCTTCCTCAGCCATTTTTCTTATATCTTTTACTAGTTCTTTTCTTCTTTCTTCTGTAAGTTCTGGGAAGTTTAACCTTATAACTTTTCCATCATTATTTGGATTAAGACCAATATCAGATGCTAAAATTGCTTTTTCAATTTCTTTTAAAGCACTTGCATCCCATGGTTGAATAACAATAGTTCTTGCTTCTGGAACTGAAATTCCAGCAACTTGATTTATTGGAGTTGCTACTCCATAATATTCTATTGTTATTTTATTTAATATTGCTGGGTTTGCACGACCAGCTCTCACTTCTGATAAATTTTCTTCAAATACACTTAGTGATTTACTCATTCTTTCTTCTAATTCACTCATTTTCTTTTATTTACTCCTTATTATATATTCTTTTTATTTAACAACTGTACCTATTTTTTCACCTTTAACTGCTCTAACGATATTTTCTGGATCACTAATTGCAAAAACTAATAATGGCATTTTATTATCTCTACAAAGTGATGTTGCAGTAGAATCCATAACTTTTAAATCTTTATTTAATATATCTATATAGCTAATTTCATCATATTTAACAGCTGTCTTATCTACTTTTGGATCAGCTGAATATACTCCATCAATTGTTTTTGCAAGTAAAATAACTTCTGATTCTGTTTCTACTGCTCTTAATGCTGCTGCGGTATCTGTTGAGAAAAATGGATGACCAGTTCCACAAGCAAATATAACAACTCTTCCTCTTCCTAAATGTTTAATTGCTTTTCTTTTTATATAAGGTTCTGCAATTTCTCTCATTTCAATAGCTGTTTGAACTCTTGTTTGAACTCCTCTTGCTTCAAGTGCATCTTGAAGTGCCAAACCATTCATAGCTGTTGCTAACATTCCCATATAATCTGCTGCTGAACGATCCATTTTTTGACCATTTCTAGCACCTCTCCAAAAGTTTCCACCACCAACAACAATTGATACTTCTACTCCCATTTCTATTATTTCTTTAACTTTATCACAAATTCCGTTTACTATGTCTGGATCTATTCCATGACTTTCATCTCCTGCTAATGCTTCTCCACTTAATTTTAATAAAACTCTTTTATAAGCCAACATATCTCTTACTCCTTTTTACAATTCTTTTCATATTCTATCATATATTTTTAAAAATTACAGTCTTTTTTGAAAAAATTATTAAAGTTTTTTATCTCTTATATCTTGTATTAATTGCTCTCTAAATTCAACTGGCAAAAGCCTTATATTTTCAATGTTTTCTGGTTCTATAAGTTCAGGTGTAAAATTTCCTCTATGTTTATATGCAGGGTCATTTGAAAATTCTGGTCCTGTACCTGTACCAAATTCTCCTGAAATATAGTCACATTCAAATAAATATTCATCTTGTGATTCTGAAATTCCTTTATAGTACAATTCTTTTTTTGCTTTAACTATTATGCCCATTTCTTCCAAAAGTTCTCGTTCTGTCGCTTCAAACATACTTTCTTCACCTTCTAATCCTCCTCCTGGAAATACATAATATTCTCCATAAGGTTTATTGGGTTCACCTTCTGTTTTTTCTACATTAGTTCTATGCATTAAAGCAAATTTTCCATCAATTTTAACTAATCCTGCGCAACGAATTCTTTTCATTTATATTACTTCCTCCTTTAAATATGTTTCTGAAATTCCATAAAACTAAATAAGGAGAGCTTAAAAGCTCCCCTATTTTTTATTTTGTTATTGCTAAAATTTTAAATTTAATTGTTCCAACTGGAGCTTGAACTTCAACAACATTTTTAACTTTTTTTCCAAGCAATGCTACTCCTATTGGTGATTCATTTGAAATTTTATTTTGAGATAAATCTACTTCTGTTGAACCAACGATAGTATATTCAATTTCTTCTTTGAATTCCATATCTAATACTTTAACTTTGTTTCCAACTTGTACTGTTTCTGTATCTATCTCAGATTCATCTATAATTTTTGCATATTTGATTTTGTTTTCTAATTCTGCAATTTTAGCTTCGTTTTGTGCTTGTGCATTTTTTGCTTCATCATATTCAGAATTTTCTGATAAATCTCCAAATCCTAATGCAACTTTAATCCTCTCTGCTATTTCATTTCTTTTATTTGTTTTTAAATCTTCTAATGTTGCTTCTAAATTATCATAGCCTTCTTGTGTTAATAAAAATTCCTTTTCTTCCATTTTATTAAGTCCCCTTCCGTTGGCAAATTTTAATACTATAATAAAGTTATTTTTATCTTTTGTCAAGTATATAACCAAAAAAACTAAACCTTTAAATACTCTTTCTTATTTATGTATCCATTTTTTCCCAGTAACTGTGTTACTTTCACTTTATCTTGTTTTATTTCTTTTAAAATATTTTGTGGAGCAGTTTTTTTATAAATATAGCTTTCATACAAAATTTCTTTATTAAAATCATCTATTCCAAATGTATTATCTAAATATTTTTTTGGTAAATCAATTTCATAATTTAATACATTTATACCATTAAATCCTTTATTATATATTTTTATATCTTCTAAATTTATAACAATTGATTTTCTGGGTAAAGCAAATTTATTAAATTCTTTTTCATCCAAATCAATATTTATTACAATATCACTTTTCAAAAAACTTCTTTTATAATTGTACGAAACATTTAAAATTATGCCATTTTCTTTATATAAATTTTGCTCTAATTTTTTAAATTTATAATCATCTTTTGTAATAAGATTTATATTTTTACAATTTTGAGCTAAATTCTTTAAAATTTCAAAATCCAATTCTTGTGGATTTTTCACTGCAAAAGATATATTTTGTCCAGCAAAATTTTCATTTTTACTATTGCAAATATATTTTGCAACATCAACAATTAAATAATGGTATAACCACTTTCCATCTAATATTTTTATACCATTATTTTTCAAATCTTCCTTAAAATTATCTATTTTTTTAGATAATACAACAGTTTTGGCATGATATATTTTTAAATTTTTTATAACACTTTTTTTAAATTTTGAATTATTTTCAGGGATTAACCAAACTTCTCCTTTATCTTTTGTAATTTTAGTTATTTTCCCAAAAATCTTTTTATATGCAAATATTATTTTTTTCAAAAAGTCTGGAAAAATAACTTTTTCTTCAAAATATTCTAAATAATCTTTTGTAAATTTTATGTATAACAAAAATATCACCTCATAATTATATATGAAGTGATATTTAAAATTATGCTATTTTTGTTATTATTTTAAATCTAATTTTATATGAACTTCTGACAATTGTTTTTCAGTAACCTCGCCAGGTGCTCCCATTAGTAAATCTTGTGCCTTGCTATTCATTGGAAACGCTATAACTTCTCTAATACTTTCTTCTTCTGTTAATAACATTAACATTCTATCAACACCTGGTGCAATTCCTGCATGTGGTGGAGCACCGTAATGAAAAGCTTTAAATAAAGCAGAAAATTTATTTTTAATATCTTTTTCTGTATATCCAGCAATTTCAAAAGCTTTAATCATAGTTTCTGGATCATGATTTCTTACAGCACCAGATGAAAGTTCTATTCCATTACAAACAATATCATATTGATATGCATATATATCTAATGGATCTTTGGTATTTAAAACTTCTAATCCACCTTGTGGCATTGAAAACGGATTGTGACAAAAATCTAATTTTCCATTATCGCCTATTTCATACATTGGAAAATCTACTATCCAACAAAACTTAAATACATCTTTTTCTAGTAAGTCTTGTCTAATACCAATCTCTCTTCTTATTTCGCCAGCCAATTTTTCAACAATTCCCTTATGTTCAGCTATAAAGAATATACTATCTCCTGCTTTTGTATCAGTTTGAGTAAGTAATTCTTCTCTTGCTTCATCTGGAATAAGTTTAGCAATCGGACCTTGCAAAGTTCTATCTTCATTTACTTTAAGCCATGCTAGCCCCTTTGCTTTGCATTCATCAATAGCAAATTCTGTCATTCCATCATAGAAGTTTCTTGTTGCTTCTGCTCCATTTGGAAGTGTAATTGTTCTTACTATTTTTCCATTAAAAACTTTAATATCTAATTTTTCAAAAATATTAGTTACATCTTTTATAATAAGTGGATTTCTTAAATCTGGTTTATCTGTACCATATTTAAGCATAGCTTCTTTATAAGGAATTCTTGGGAATGGATATTCAGCCACTCTTTTATCAGAAAATTCTTTAAAAGTATTGTATATAACTTTTTCCATAACTTCAAAAACATCTTCTTGTGTAGCAAAACTCATTTCCATATCCAATTGATAAAATTCTCCTGGTGAACGGTCAGCTCTTGAATCTTCATCTCTAAAACAAGGAGCAATTTGAAAGTATTTATCTATTCCTGAAACCATAAGTAATTGCTTAAATTGTTGTGGAGCTTGTGGAAGAGCATAAAACTTTCCAGGATATACTCTACTTGGTACTAAGTAATCTCTTGCTCCCTCTGGTGAAGAACTTGTAAGTATTGGAGTTTGTACTTCCAAAAAATCTTGTTTTATCATTTCATTTCTTAAAAATTGAATAAGTTTTGCTCTCATTTTAATATTTTCTAATGATTTTCTATCACGTAAACTTAAAAATCTATATTCTAATCTTAAATCTTCTCTAACATTTCTACTATTTTCAATTTCAAAAGGTAATCCCATAGTTCTTTTGCCCAAAACTTTAATTTCATCTGCAAAAAGTTCTACCTTTCCTGTTGGTAATTTTTCATTAATAGTTTCATCATCTCTTAAACGAACTTTGCCAGAAACCGTTATTGTTGATTCTACTGGAATTCTTTGAGCAAATTCAACTTTTTCCTCGTCACCTGAAACTACTATTTGAGTTATTCCATGTTCATCTCTTAAATCAATAAATAATACGCCACCTAAATCTCTAATAGTGTCTATCCATCCTGCTAAGCGAATTTCCTCTCCTACATTTTTCTCTCTGATTGTTCCACAATCATAAGTTCTGTACTCGTTTTTTCTCATAAATTCATCCTCCCTCTATGCTTTTCACTAAAAGCATTTATAAATTATTTAAAACCTAAGGATTATAAACTTATTTTTAATACAAAAAAGCTTTCATCCCTAAGTAAAGGGACGAAAGCTTCTATCTTCCGCGGTACCACCCAATTTGAAAATTAATAATAATTTTCCTCTTTTAACACTTGCTCCAATGTGTTTCATAAACTTTAACTAAATCAAATACTTTCAGCCTTTGGTATTTGTTCTCTAATATTTAGCTTTATTGAAGTTTACTTTCATCTTCATAGCAATTTTTTTAATTGTATATTTTATTTTAGCACACTTATTACTATTTTGTCAATATTTTACAATACTATTCTAATTTATTTATCTTATAAATAAGAACTTGAATTTATCCATTTTTTAGTATAAACTTAACATATATTTATAAGAAAAGTGGCTTCGCCACATGTGCAGATTGCTTTGCAATCGCACGAATATATGTAACTTAACCTTGTTATTTCGTAAAGTTCGTAAGAACTTTACGAAATAATAAAAAAGGAGTTTTTTATGTCAAAAACTAATATTGTGCTAATCGCTATTTTACTAATATTATTTGTAGCAATTTTAGAAATCAATAGAGATTATATGATTGGAAAAGTGATTAGTGTAAATAGCTATGGTTCTTCATATTCAGCTATAATTGAACCTCAATCTTCATCATTGGGACATTGTACTGGAACTTATCAAATACATTCTACTAAACCATTATATGTAAATAGTATAGTAAAATTAAAGTTTAAATACTCTATTTTTAAAGATCATACAATAAAAGCATCAACTCCTGGACAAATCCCACAAGATTATTCAATAAAAATAATATCCCAATAAGGGATATATTTTTTTATTAATCACTTTCATAATAATAAACTCTATAAATTCCAAATTCTTCACATTTAAAACCTTCATTTGCAAATCTTTGAGCTATCCATTCATCTGGTCCAGCAACATACGCAGATTCTTTTTCTAGAACTATCCACTTTCCAGATTCTATAAAATTATATTCAATTGCTGTTCCTTCATATTCACCAACTATATGCTCTGTATCATAGTCATAAGGTGAAATTTGGTAATCTAAAAGCACATATATATATTCTTCACTTGTTAAAAGTTGATCTAAATAAACTTTTTCTCTTTTTAATGTTTTTACATAATCTAATGCTGTTAAATATGTTGTTGCAAAAAGATATACACCTTCTGATTTTTGATTATACTCAGTAAAATAAAAGTTCATAAACATTCCAAAATTTATAGTTAATAATAATCCAATTGGAATAATTACAGCTTTCACTTTTTCAAAGGCAATATATATTCCCATAGCAGAGAAATATACCATTGGTGCAAATATTGCATTTGCTCTATGTATTGTTGGAATTTTCACCATAAACATACAAAACAAAACTGCAATAAACCAAAATACAAAAATGGCATTTATGTCAAATTTCTTTTCTTTTATAGATTTTACTAATTTTTTTATTCCATATATAAATCCTATAATGAAAAACGGAATTGTCATATAGTAAATTGTTCCAAACTCTGGAACTGCATTATACCAATATACATTATGGAAAATTTCTTCATTATCAGCACTAAATATGCTCTTTAAAATATATGCATTTTCCACAAAGTTTGGAAGCATAAGGTCAGAACCTCTATATCCAACTAATTTTGGTATAGTAATAAATCCATTTATCTCTTCCATAAAACCATTATTTATTAAAAGCATAATCATTAAAGGTATTGCTAATAAAGCAATTGGTATTCCAAACAATACCAGTTTTTTGAAATTTAATTTCTTTATATATAATAAATATATACAAGTTAATAATAAAATTAATGGAAGTATTATAAATGACAATGCATATGTATAAAGTGAAAGTCCAAAACAAATTCCACTTAAAATTAATAGTTTTGTAGAATCTTTTTGTATGCTTTTTATTAATATACATTCTGATATAGTTAAAAATCCTACTAATAAATTACAATCTAATGCCCATCTTGATTGCATTATAAAATATGGACATATTGTAAATAAAAATGCAAATAAAAGTGGTTTGAATTTATCTTTTTCATCTCTTAAAATCCAATACATAAAAACAAATATTAAAACTCTAAAAATAGCTGCTGGCATTCTTAAAACTAATTTGCTAAATCCAAACATTTTTATTAATAATATAACAAGATAAGCATACATAGAACTTTGACTTCCATAATAATTGTTAAGCCAAATTGGATAACTTCTCAAATACCTATCTACACCATATTTTTCAATTGCTTGTGCATCATAAGCAAGACCTGCTTCATCAACATGCAAGCCATAAGGTAATGATGTAATTTTAAAAACTGATGTAAAAATCGTTAAAAGCAATAAAAGTAGAATAAAAACTTTATAAAATTTTTTTACTATTTCTTCAAACCAATTACCTATTTTATTAATAATTTTATTATTTTTCTTTATTAAAAGTAGTCCTAAAAATATTAGAACTACCGATAATATAACAGATATTATATTCATTATGCTATACATAAATTCCCCCTACATCTTAGTAAGTAAACCATAATCCTTCGTCTTTTAATTTAGTAATTATTTCATTATGTTCTTCATTTGTTTTTGTAAAATAGACTTTTCCATTTTTATCTGCAACAAAATATAGAGCTTCTGTTTCTTTTGGGGTTAAAGTTGCTTTTATAGCATCTTTACTCATATTACAAATTGGACCTATTGGAATTTTAGAAATCATATCTGGTCCTCTTGTATTATAAGGATTGTATGTGTTTATTTGCTTTTTAGTTAAGTCACTTTCTCCCATATCTACTCCAAAAGCATAATATGTTGTAACATCACTTCCTAAGCTCATTCCAATATCTATTCTATTTAAAAATACACCTATAATTTCTTCACGATCTTCAAAACTTTTTCCTTCCATTTCAGCCATAGAAGCAAGAGTTAAAGTTTGATGTACTGTATATTTAAAATCATCTTTATACTCACTTAAAAATTTATCTGTGAAATTCAAAATCACATTAAAAATGATTTCAACACTAACATCAACACTTTCAAAAGTATATGTGTCTGGTAACAAATATCCTTCTAATGGATAGTATATGTTTTCATCTTTTATCTCATCTGTCAAAAACCAATATTTTTCAATAAGAGAATCTATATATTCTTCATCTTTTAACAATTCAAAAACATCTTCTTCTGTATTGTTAGTTTTTTCTGCAATGGCTTTTGCATACCATCTCATGTTTTTACCTTCAACAAAAGTAATTTTTACCTCTTTTGATATAACATCACCAGAAGCAATTTTGGCTAAAACAGTTGGTGTATCACTATGCCATTCTATTTCATAATCTCCTGCTTGTAAATTAGTAACACCATTTATCTTGCAATATATTTTACATGCCAAAGCACTTTTTATTATTTGTTTTTCTTCTAACAAATCTGCAATTGCAGAAATGCCTGTCCCTTCTGGAATAGTTACTTCATTAACCCCATACTCTAATGTAGATGCATTCCCTTGTGCTAATGGGTCTTTAAGAGAACTGCTATACCAAACAAAAGCGCCTATCCCTGTTCCTACAACTAATACTAATAAAATTATTAAAATTACTACTAATTTCTTCATTATTCCATCCTATTCTATAATCATATCGACAACCTTTGAAAGCTTATCTTTATCAACCATCTTATTATTTGTAATAGCAACTTTTATTCCAAGTTCTTTTAATCTAGGAGTAAGTTCGATTACAAATCTATTAAAACTATTTACATCATCTATTTTATTAAAATTGATATTTATACCTGTAAACTGATAATCTACAAGTTTTTTATATAAATCATTTATTACCTTGTTTCTATCTGTATAATTTAAAAGTACATTTGAAACATCTATATTATTTTCCAATGTTGCCCAGATTTCAATATTATTTTCTTTTGTCCAATTTATATATGATTTATATTCATCTGTTGTGCTTGCTGTTTTATCTAAAATCTCTCCTTCTTTATCTAAAAAGAAAAATGTAGGAATAACCGTATTTTGTTTTTCTTTATTCAAAATTGCTTTTGAATAATCTTTTGAAACATCTGATGCTTCTTTTATAACAGCTACATCAATCTTCTCATTCTCCCAATGCTCTCTAACAACCTCTGGATTTGAAACTCTTTTCTTTTTTACATATCCAACATTTCCATCAGAAGTTCTAATTTTAAAGTATTTTTTAGAAGCATCTTCAATTATTGTTATATATTCACCTTGTAAAACTTTTTGAGTTTCCATAGAAAATAAACTTGGTTTATTTTTTAATTTAAAATTTTTAAGAGTAATTGCTTTTTTCTTTTCTTTTGAAAGATCTTCTCCTATTAATCTTTTATTATTTTCTGAATATTCAAACTCTAAATCATATACAATTCCCATTTCTGAAAATGGTAAATATATTTTATCATTTCTCTTAATCATTGGTGATGTAAGCTCTGCATTACTATCATTAATTACCATAAAATCTTCATCAACTTTAAGTAATGCAATATGCTTATTATATGTTGTTATAAGCTCTTTTTCTGCTTCATTATAATACATATTAGTATCAAGCAAAGCACCAACATCTTCCTTAGAAAGATATATCACATCATCTTCTTTTATTATTTCATCTTTTGTTTGTATTAAATTATTATTCAACAATAAAGTAATTTCATTTGGTTCAGAATTACCAAAAATCATACTTATTATTTGTTTTACAATTAATATAGCCAAAATCAAAAAAATAATTAATATTATTTTTTTACGCATTTTTTTATTTATCTTTTTCTTCTTCATAAGTTCTCCATTTTTTTTAGTTACATATATTTTAATATCACAAATCGAAATTAAAGTAAAGCTTGATTAATAAATTTTAATATTTTGTAAAAAAGTCTTTATTTTTTGTCGATTTTAGTATATACTTATTAAGTAAAGCAAAAAAATAAAACTTAATCAAATTGAGTAGATAGGAGGCAACTATGTGGCAATTTTGGCTAATATTAGCTGGTATATTTTTAATCATTGAAATTATAACCGTAGGCTTTCTTGTATTTTGGTTTTCAGTAGCAGCTTTAATTGCAATGATTGCTAGTTTCTTTATACATAATATAATTGCACAAGCTTCTATATTTGTTATTGCATCAACTTTATTACTTTTCATAACTAGACCTTTTGTTGAAAAAATTACAAAAAAAGATGAAGTAATAAAAACTAATGCATATTCAATTGAAGGAAAAGTTGCAAAAGTTATAGTTGATGTCGTCCCTGTTGAAGGTCAAGGGCAAATTAAAATTAACGGCGAAACATGGTCAGCAAAATCATATAACGATACAGTTATTCCAAAAGATACAGAAGTTTTAATTGAAAAAATAGATGGTGTAAAAGCAATAATCAAACCATTAAATTAATTTTAGGAGGATTTAAAATATGTTAGGATTTTTATTCGTTTTATTTGTAATCATTGTTATCATTGCTTACAAAACAATTAAAGTCGTAAGACAATCAGAAGTTTTCATTATTGAAAGATTAGGAAAATTTCACAAAGTAGCAGGAGCTGGTCTTACAATTATCATTCCATTTATTGATAGAGTAAGATCTGTTGTTAGTTTAAAACAACAAACAATGGATATACCACCTCAAAATGTTATTACAACAGATAATGTTACTATAACAATTGATACAGTGGTATTCTACAAAATCACAGACCCTGCAAAAGCAGTTTATGAAATTCAAAGTTTGAAAAAAGGTATTGAATATTTAGCAATTACAACAATTCGTGATATTGTTGGTAAAATGGAATTAGATGAAACTTTTAGTTCAAGAGATATTATCAATACAAAATTAAGAACTGTACTTGATGAAGCAACTGATGTTTGGGGATGTAAAGTTGACAGAGTTGAAATTAAAGATATTACTCCACCAGCTGATATTCGTGATGCAATGGAGAAACAAATGAATGCTGAAAGAAATAAAAGAGCTTTAATTCTTCAAGCAGAAGGTGAAAGACAATCAGCAATCACTCTTGCAGAAGGTAGAAAAGAAGCCGCTATATTAGATGCAGAAGCTGATAGAGAAGCTCGCATGAGAAGAGCTACTGGTGAGGCTGCTGCTATAAAAGAAGTTGCCGTAGCAAAAGCACAAGAAATTCAAATGGTATATGATGCAATTAAAAAATCAAATCCAGATGATAAATTAGTTCAAATTAAATCATTAGAAGCATTACAAGAAGTTGCAAAAGGTGAAGCAAATAAAATCTTCATTCCTTTCGAAGCAACAGCTGCTCTTAGCAGTTTAGGTGCTGTAAAAGATGTTTTAAAAGATGACAAAAAATAATTAATATTCAAAAAGGTTTTCTGCTAATCCAGAAAACCTTTTTTATATTACCTAATTTACTATTTCAATTAAACTTTTTACTAAATAGTCTACTTCTTCCAAAGTATTACTTTTTCCAAAAGTAACTCTCAAACTACTTTTAGCAATATTTCTCGGTACACCAATAGCCAATAATACTGGTGATGGTTGCAAAAGTCCTGCACTACATGCCGAACCACTTGATGCACATATATTGCGTTTATCCAATTCTTCTAATATTTTTCCACCATCAACGCCCAAAAAACAAACATTAGAATTTCCAGGAAGTCTTTTTTCTAAATCTCCATTTATTCTAATATTTTGAATTCTTCTAGTTATATTTTCTAAATAATAATCTCTTAAAGTTTTCATTTTTCTACTATTTATTTCTAAATTTTTAGTTGCTAATTCTAATGCCTTTCCTGTTCCAACTATTCCTGCTACATTTTCTGTACCAGAACGCTTTTCTCGTTCTTGATGTCCTCCATCTTGAATTCTTTTAAAAGGAACACCTTCTTTTACATATAATACGCCTACCCCTTTTGGTCCATAAAACTTATGAGCAGACATTGAAAGAGCTGATACTTTTACTTCTTTTACATTTACGCTTATATTTCCCATAGCTTGAACAGCATCAGTATGAAAATATATATTACTATAATTTGCAAGTTCAGCTATTTCTTTTATAGGTTGAATAGTTCCAATTTCATTATTAGCAAACATTATTGAAATCAAAATAGTTCTATTAGTTATTGCTCTTCTTACACTCTCTACACTTACAATTCCATTAGAATTAGGTTTTAAATATGTTACTCTAAATCCCATTTCTTCTAATGATTTACAAGTATTTATAACTGCTGGATGCTCAATACTTGAAGTTATTATATGATTACCAAATCTAGAATTTGCATAAGCAATACCTTTTATAGCAAGATTATCACTTTCACTCCCACAACTAGTAAAATATATTTCATTTACTTTTGCACCAATACTATCAGCAATCTTCATTCTTGCAATTGTTATAGCTTCTTTTGCTTCTTTTCCAGTTGAATAAATACTAGATGGATTTGCATAATTTTCTGTTAAATATGGTAACATTTCATTTAAAACTTCACTATCTAATTTTGTTGTTGCTGCATTATCAAAATATCTTATCATTCTAGCTTCCTCCAAAAGGTTTTACTATATTATATGCGCAAAGATAAAAAATGTTATTTTTGTCTTTGTAATATTTTTGAAATATTGTAACACAAATTTTATATTATTTTGTCAAATAATTGTCTTTTCTCCTTGAATTTATACTTGTTTATTATTATAATAATGATAGAAATATGATAGGAGTATGTAAAAATGGAATTTACTAAGGATATTTATTTTGACAATAGTTTAAAAATTGGTAAAAATGCTAAGATAACTTATGTTGGAGCACTTTATCAAAATGGTAGTGAATATGTTAATCTTGTTTCAGGTTTTGGTGAAAATTGGGATTATACTTCTACTATTCCTATGCAAAAAACAGAAAATGGTTTTGTAGCTGAAATTGAAATTAAAGATTTCGATACTTTTAATTTCTGTTTTTCTAATGAAAATAATTGTTGGGATAATAATAATTCCTTTAACTATGTCTCTCCTATTTTACCAGAAGCAACTGTTGCAGAACCAGAAGAATTTGATTTTGGTTTTGATAGTTTGGAAGAATTCATGAATGAGCCAACACTAGTTAATAATGACATTGAATTTGGAAATGACTATTCTGCTTCAATTGATGATATTATTGAAGACATTTTAGGTAATACTGTTCAAAATTCTATTGCTAATGATAATGAAAGTGTAGATGATATATTAAACTCTATTACAGAAGAATCTAGTCCAGAAATTGAAGCTCTATTTAATGAATTATTCTTCGAAGAACAAAGTGAACCTGAAAAAATTGAAGTACAAAATATTCAAAATTTTGTAACTACGGAAGTTTCAAACAATAATGAATTAATTGCATTATTTGAAGAATTATTTGAAAACATTGATAAACCTATATATTTTGATGAATCAGAAACTTTATTTAATACATCTGCTTTCAATTTAGATGGTTTAGTTTCAGATTTGTTAGAACCAGTTATCAATGCTTCAATAAATGTTCAAAATGAAGAATCTTTATTTGATAATATAGAAGAACAAAACACAATCGCAAAAGAAACAGCTCTTGTTGCATTAGATAATGATTTACAAGTAAGTTCTAGACGATTAGGTGCTTTTTATAAAATAAAAAAACGTTTATCTATTGCTTGTTATAAATTATTTGTAAAAACACCAAAAGCAATTGCTAAACAATTAGGTTTTGATATTCAATAAATAAAACACCCAATTTTTAAATTGGGTGTTTTTATTATACTATTATAATTTTATAGCACTTTCCAAAGCTAATTTAATCATCTCATTCAAAGCTTCTTGCCTTTGCTCTACTGTTATTGATTCTTTCTTATAATTAGAATCTGCAACTGTTATTAGTGCAGAAGCTTTTTTATTTAATTGTTTAGCTGTAAAGAACAATGCAAAAGCTTCCATTTCAGATCCTAAAATATTTTCTTCATCTGGTAATCTCTTAGCTAATGCTTGTGGGTCATCTAAATATGGGTCAAAATATTCTGTACAAGCTATATTAGCTCTAATACATTTCATATTATTTTCTTTTGCTGTATTTTCAATTAAATCATTTAATTCTTTATCAGCATTTACTGAATGACATTCTATTCCAGTCATTGCCTTTGCAAAATTTCCTTCTGTATAGCTTTTTTCTATTAAAACAACATCTAATAAATCTAAATCTGGTTTATATGCACCACATGAACCAATTCTTATAATTGATTCAACTCCATAAAATTTGTATAGCTCGTAGCAATAAATTCCCATGCTTGGCATTCCCATTCCAGATGCCATAACACTAATTTCTTTTCCTTTATACTTACCAGTATATGCATAGATATTTCTTACGCTACTTACCAATTTATAATTTTCTAAAAAATTTTCAGCAATATATTTTGCACGAAGTGGATCACCGGGCATTAAAACAACCTTTGCAATCTCTCCGATTTTTGCTTCATTATGTAATGCCATACAAGTTCCTCCTATTCTTCACATTTCTTAGTAATAGTTAATTCAGTTCCATCTGTTCTTACATAAATATCATTATCTTTAATTCCATAACCATTTGTAAAATATGTTATATCTGAATCTACTTCAAATAATTTTTCACCTTTTTCATTTATAACTTCAATCATTTTAGGTTTTATTGAACTTTCTGATATATATGAAATTCTAAATACTTTTCCAGTAAGTGTATCACACATATCTCCTGGTCTTGCTTCAAACATCAAATTTCCTTTATTATCAATAACAGTATATTTTGTTCCTTCTTCTGTTTGCATTACAATTCCAGCATATCCATCTATAAATCTAGGACTATTTACTATATTTAGATTTGTAACATCTAAAATACATTCGCCATTTATGTTGTTGAAAACTTTTCTACCATCTGTAAGTTCACAATAAATTGTTCCTTCTGTCCATTCACCTGCTTTGGCAATATTTTTCATAGAAACTCTTTCATGTTCTCCACTTTTATCTATTAAATAAATATCTGTACCTTTTCTATACATTACGATTTGATCATCATAAAATAAAAATTGATCAATATTTTCTGCAATGGTATCAGTTTTTGAAAAATATAATTTATCACCTTTTTCATTTGTTAAAACTCCACCATCAATTCCTTTTGTAAACTCTTTTAAATATTCGTTTTCTGTACTTGGAGCTTTACACCATCCCAAGTTTTCATTTATTAAACCATATCCAATTTTTTCTTCACCATTTTCTTTAACTTTTTGAGTTGCAACAACTAAATTAGCATGAAAATCATTAGTTAAAATTTCATCACAAATATAACTATATTCACATAATCTTAAATCTCCTGCTCTATCTATTATGCTCTTTGTTCCCATTGAATCTTTTACCATTGCATATATTGAATTACAAAAATCTGTAACTTCAACATATTCTTTATCTAAAACAATTTCAGCATATCCATCTATATTTACACATACCCAATTATCTCCATATTTGCTCCAAGCAAGTGCATAAGTATATTGTCCTTTATCAGTAGTTTTTATTTCTTCTCTTTGTTCTTCTTTTTCTATTGCTTTCAAATTTGGTTTATCAAACCAATTCATATTTCTATTTAAAGTTCTATACAAAGACAATCCTGCCCATATTGCAAACACTAATACGCAAATAATTATTACTTTTATTTTATTATTCTTTGTAGCCATAATTTCCTCCTCTAAAATCTATTTGTATTATACATTTTTTAAAGCATACTGTCAATGTACAAAAAGTGAAAATATTATGAAATATCAAGTATATTAAAACCATTAAAAAAAGCTCTAATTGTTATTTTTTTAACAATTGAGCTTGTTTTTTATGCAGTTTTTAATTCTAATCTCAATTTATCAGCTATCATTGCAATAAATTCACTATTCGTTGGCTTACCCTTATTGGCATTTACAGTATATCCAAAAATACTTTCAACTGCATCTAATTGTCCACGCCCCCAAGCAACTTCTATTGCATGTCTGATAGCTCTTTCTACTCTTGAAGGTGTAGTTTTATATTTTTTAGCTAAATCAGGATATAATTGCTTAGTTATTTGATTTATAACTTCAATATTCTCAACTACCATCATTATTCCATCTCTTAAATATTGATAGCCTTTAATATGTGCTGGAACCCCAACTTCATGAATAATATTTGTGACCATTGCTTCTAAATTTGGCTTAACATTTTCATTTGTTTTTATATAATTTAATTTGTTTGAATAACAATTATTGTTTGGTAAACTTGTTTCAGTTAATTCTTTAATTCTTTTTACTAACATATCCATTTCGAAAGGTTTTACTATGTAATACTGTGCTCCCAAATTCATAGCACGAGATGTCACTTTATCTTGACCAACAGCAGAAATCATTATACAAATTGGCACTTGAACATTATCTTCTTTTAATTTCTCTAAAACTCCAATTCCGTCTAAATGTAACATTATTATATCTAATAAAACAACATCTGGTTTTAGTTCTTTTATTCTCTCCACAGCCTCTAATCCATCTGTTGCACTTCCTACAACATTGAAAGCCTCCTCCCTAGATAAATATGTTACTAATGTAGTTACAAAGTCTTTGTTGTCATCAGCGATAAAAATTCTAATTTTCTCTTTCAAAATATTTCCTCCTTTGTTTTTTAGTTTAAACACAAAACCGATTATAATATTTAAAAAGCCAAAATGCAAGATATAACCCGTATTTTGGCTAACTTTCGTATTTTATTATTCTACATTGTTCGACAATATTATGAACGCTTTTTTGGTTTTTTCAACATTTAATATTTTAAAATTCAAATTTTCGATATTTTCAAGTATTTTTTGATACTTTTCTTCTGTGATTTCAACTGTAATTTCGACATTTTCTGCATAATTAAAATCGACCATTTTTATGTTTTCTTGCTTAAAATAATATTTAATTTTTTCCAAATCTTCATATAAAACTGTATAATTACAAATTATTCCATAATCCTTTTCAATTATACTTGCATTTTCAATAGCTTGTTTTGTAGCTTCACTATATGCTCTTACCAAACCACCTGTACCTAATAAAATTCCACCAAAATATCTAGTAACCACTACTAAAACATTTGATAAATTTTGTGCATTTAAAATTGCAAGCATCGGTGCACCTGCTGTACCAGATGGCTCACCATCATCACTGAATCTAGAAATATTACCATTTTCATTATATATATTAAAAGCAAAACAATTATGTCTAGCATCATAATACTTTTTCTTTATCTGCTTTATTTTTTCTTCTGCTTCTTCAAGACTTTCAACATAAAATATATTAGCTATAAATCTTGATTTTTTTTCTATCACTTCACTTGTAGCATCATCTGCTATCGTTTTTAACATATTAACTCCTTAATTATTTTTCAAGTAAGAATCCTTCTATTCTAATATTTTCTACCTCTTTATTACTCTTATCATAACGAAATGCTAATTCTGTTAAATATAAATCTCGGTTTCCATCAATATTAACAATAGACATTTCTTTAAATACTCTATCTGCTGTTTCTTGACTTATTTCATAAGATTCAATTAGTTGATTAATATATTGTGCTAAATCAACAGAAAATTCTATATCCGTATTATATTCCTTACCATAAGTAGATGTATATTTAGATCTTTTATATTCAACAACTGTCCCCTCATCATTATAACTATAAGGTATTTCATATATTTTACTATAACCTTCTATATTTAATGCATCTACTGTTTTATTTAATGTTACATATACATTTTCTTCTTGATGATCGTTATATGAATTTCTATAAGTATTATATGATGATAATTTTTCTTTTTCAACTTGTGATAAAGCTGGGTTGATATATTCTTCATCATATTTTATATACTTGTATGCTCCTGAAAATTTCTTTTGATTAATTTCATCTAAATCATCAAATTTAACACCATTTGCTACATATTTATCTACTATTCTTTTTTGACTCAATTTTGGAAGTGTATCGTAATTCATAGGAGTTACAAATATTATTACACTTAATAAAATAGTGAATAATACTATTTCTCTCAATTTTTCACTTTCTTTAACAACTGATAATACAATTGCACCAATTTCATAAATGATTAGTATAATTGCCATATATCTTGATGTTGTTACCCCATATTCGTTAATTCTAATTCCCATTGCATACATTTGTAAAAATATAAATGGTATATATAAATATGGTATTACTCTATTTACTTTATAAAGAACTGTATCTTTTTCAGCATAATTTTTATTTACTATATATACTGGAAATGCAAAAACAAAAATCATAGATAAAATACTAAATAATTCATTTTTTGGAACTTCTGTAATTAAAAATATTTTTACTATATACATGTAAACAATAATCATTGCAAGTGCAATCAAAGGTAGTAATACTTTTGAAAAAACTGCTCTATTAAATTTGGTGTCTTCTGCCTCTTTGTTTGCAAAAGCATTCATAACCACTGGAATATAATAAAAACCAGTAAATAAACAAATTATTTTTAAAACTATATAAAATTTTAGAGAGTTTAATATTAATACTGTAAATATTGCATATAAAATTAAAAATCCAATTGAAACTATACCAAATATTATTGATGCTCTTTTCAAATTCAATATTAAATTCAAAATATATTTTTCAAATTTAATATCTGATTTTTTTATTAAAACATAAACAGCACCTAAAAAACAAGCAATTACATATTCACAAATCCATCTTGCTAATATTGATTCTTCTATCCATTCATGTTTTATAGCTCTATCTATTAAAATAGCAATTATAAAACTAATTATATAAGCTATATTTCTTTTAACATTCTTTTTATCTTCAAAAATTGATTCAACAAACCAAGTAGCTACTGCTGTAAATCCACCTATGCAAACGATATGTGCAATTAATTCATCTACGCTTTTTGAAAAATCTGTATCAATAATTAAAAAAGCTGTAATTAAAGTTAATATAAACACTAATATTGTTGTTACTGGAAATCTATTGAAAGTTTCTTTTACTGAATCTATCATTCCTGAAAAAATTTTTTTAATTTTATTCATAACTATTCCCCTTATATTTTTTTACATTCCTGCTGTAAAACCTGTTGAATATGCAATTTGTAAATTAAATCCACCTGTATAAGCATCTACATCTATTATTTCACCTGCAAAAAACAATCCAGATATAATTTTTGATTCCATTGTTTTTGGATCAATCTCTTTAATAGATATACCACCAGCAGTTACTATTGCTTCATCTACTGGTCTAAAACCAGTAATTGTAACTTCAAAATTTTTAATTAATTTAACTAGGTCAAGTCTTTCTTCTCTTGTAATTTCATTTACTTTTTTATTAGGATTTATTTTTGAAAGTTCTATAATTACTGGTATCATTTTCTGTGGTAATAACTTTTCTAAACTATTTTTAAAATCTTTATTTTTGAATTCTTCAAAATCTCTTCGTACTCTTAAATCCAAAGCTTCATTGTCTAGTGCTGGTTTCAAATCTATAAATAATTTTATATTATTCTTACCAAAATTTTTATATCTTAACAAATGTGCTGATGCTGATAATATTGTAGGACCACTTACTCCAAAATGTGTAAATAACATTTCTCCAAAATCATCATATATTTTTTTATTTTTTTCTACATCTTTTATTAAAATTTTAACATTTCTTAAAGATAATCCTTGCAGACTTTGACATAAACTTACATCTGCTGTCATTGGAACCAAAGAACCTCGTGGTTCTACTATTGTATGTCCTAATTTTTTAGATATTTCATAACCATCTCCATTAGAACCTGTACTTGAATAACTTTTTCCACCTGTTGCCAAAATTACTTTTGTAGCAGAAATTTCTTCTCCATTATCTAACTTAACTCCACAAACTTCATTACTTTTTACTAAAATTTCTGAAACATTTTTATTAAGTTTTATATCAATATTATATTTTTTTATTTCACTTATTAAAGCATCTACTACACTTTGTGCTTTATCTGTTACTGGAAAAACTCTATTTCCTCGTTCTTCTTTTACTTCTAATCCATTATTTTTTAATAAGTTTATTATATCTTCATTATTAAAATTTTGAAAACTACTATATAAGAATTTTCCATTCCCTGGAATATTTTTAATAAATTCGTCTATATCTATTGAACTAGTTATATTGCATCTTCCTTTGCCTGTAATAAGCATTTTTTTGCCCAATATATTATTTTTTTCTATTAATGTAACTTTATTATTTAATCTTGCAGAAGAAATCGCAGAAAGCATTCCTGCTGGTCCTCCACCAATTACTATAACTTTCATTTTATATCTCGTTTCTGGTTGAAATAATTTAAATTATATTATACTTACTCTCAACCTCATTTCTAAACTTCTAAACAATGTAATGTATCTATAAGTTCTAATTGATACTTTCCAACAAAATCTGGAAAATAATATGTTTCTAATTCATAAGTTGGTTCTACTATAACTTTTCCTGTATCATCAACTACTCCCCATTTTCCATCTTTTTTTACGCCAGAAAATCCATATTTATTAACACCTGTAACTATATCATACTGAGCTTCAATCACAACTTTTCCTTCTTTATTTTTAAAGCCCCATTTTCCATCTTGTGAATATGCATATAATCTTCTTTCTTTAAATACTTCTGTATTTGATACAGATTTTCCTGTATTATCAAAGAATTGAATTTGTGTATCTGAATACATTCTAACATATTTATCGTCTATTTTTTCCACAATTGCTCCATGCATTGTGTATACTTTTTCTATATTTGAATCATATATGCTAACTTCACCAGCTTCATTTTTAACTTCAAATAATTTCGTTCCGTCAATATTTACAATAGATGTATATTCCGGTTCTAAAACTGTACCTTTCCAAATATTAAGTATTCCTGATTTATTTTCTGTATTTGTAAATATAAAATAATCATCAAAAGCATAGGTTATATATGTATAATTCTCATTAATTTGTGTATCTTTGCTAATAATATTATAAAATCCTTCTTCATTTACAGCAATAAAATATGAAGAATTTTCAACTTCTATCATTGATAAATATTTGTCTTTATTTATCACATTTCCATTTAAATCATATAATATTGTATTTTCTCCATCTTGAACAGAAATATAATCACCAGCAATTCCATATTTTGTGTATTTAGTATCTAATATTTTCTTACCTTCATTTGTAAAAAATCCATATTTTCCTGTTTTTTCTACAATAAATACATCAGAATTGTCTGAATAGTTTATAGATTGATAATTAAAATCTATTATTTGTTTACCGTTTTTAAAAACTCCTCTTTTTCCTTTGTTTCTTACCACCAAATATATATCTTCTGTATTGTCATATTCTAGTACACGAGAAATTGTTTCATATTGCAAACTTAGCACTGATTTTCCAGAATAATCTATATATCCATACATTACACCAGTATCTGTTTTTGTAGATACTATATATCCAGCCAATGCATATCCATAATCTTGAAGACAATACTCATCACCTGTAATACTATCATACTTTACTGGAATAATTTCTTTTCCAGTTATATCTATAACTCCATACAAGCCTTCTTTTTTTACTAAAAGCGCTCCTGGTTTGTTTGGTAAGCTTGTAACAGCTTCATAAATAGGTTCTGTTAGTACTTCTCCATCAATGCTTAAAACACCATAAAGTCCATCATTTTTGTATTTTAAAACTTGACTTTCTAATACTAACTCAGTAGCTTCTGAGGTTTCCAAATAAGTAACTTCTTCATAATCTTTATATATTTCTTCACCAGATTTATTTAAAATTTTACTCTCATCCTCATTAGAACAAATAAATACATCTTTTGAAGGATTTGGAATATATATATTTGTATATTTAGGTTCAATTAGAATTTTTCCTGTTTTATCAACTACACCCGTTTTATCGTTTTTTGCATATAATACAAAATATTCATAAGGAATTTGCTGAAGCTTCTCAATTGAAACATTGGTTTTCATATTAGTTTTCAATACAAAAAATCCTACTATACAAACAATTATAATTATTGCTATGATTATCACTTTTTTTGGATTCATTACTGACCTCCTCTTGCTATAATTTCGATTAGATTATATCACATCTTTCGACAAAAATATATATTTATTTTAAAAAAAGAAAACAGACATCGGCATTAGCTCTCCGATGTCTGTTTCAGGCGTTATGTAGAGAAAAATCGGTTATAAATCTCACCATAGATGTCGTACGTTCATCTTATCACGCAACTTCTGTATCATCATGATACTCATCTTCCGATTCGATTTCTTACACTCTCTTTTTTTTCGTCTCTCTAACAAATACCGCCTTGTTAACTCAATACACGCTCTAATCTGCATCATAAGATTATTCCTCCTTTCGCAATTTTTTACTGTCAAATCTTTGATGTTTTTGAGTTACGAGTCAGTTTCGAACAAATGGGTAAATCCCATAAAAATACATATATATTATAACACGTTTTTTGTCTTTTTTCAATAAAAAATTCTCCAAGTGTTCAATCTAGGAGAATTTTTTGTATTTTACGCATTTTCTGTCATTATAGGAACTATTTGTTTCTTTCTTGAAACTACACCTTTTAATTCTATAACATTATCTACAATTTTTTCATTATATGCTTTTTCAGCAATATTTGCGGAATTTCCTAATACTATTGCTTTTGAATTACTTTCAATAATATCTGTTATAACAAACATAAATAAATCTAAATCATTTTCTGCAATTATTTTTTGCATACCAGCTTCTAACTCAGATTTCATTGTTAAGACGTCATCTATTGAAGCTGTATTTACTTGCGCAATTATTGATTTTTTATCTTTTAAATTTGTTTCCTTAGCATCTAATTTTAATATTTCTTCGATTGTAAATGAGCTCAAATCTGTACCAGCTTTTAACATGTCCATTCCATAAACATCCATGTCTATTTCTGCAATTTTTGCAAGTTCTGTTGCAACTTTTTTATCTTCATCAGTACATGTTGGTGATTTGAATAATAATGTATCAGAGATAATTGCTGAAACCATAAGAGTAGCAATAGTTTTATCTATTTCTACATTGTTTTCTTTATATAATTTGTACATAACAGTTTGTGTACAACCAACTGGTTCTGTTCTAAAATATAAAGGATAAGGAGTTGTAAGAGCAACTCTATGATGATCTACTACTTTTTTTATTTGTACATTTTCTAAGTTTGGAATTGACTCTCCTGGATTTGAAGTATCTACTAAAATAACTTCTGTTCCATCTTCTGCATCTTCTATAAGTTTTGGAGCTTCCATTCCTAAATAATTTAAAACATATTCTGTTTCTTTATTAATATTTCCTAATCTACATGCTTCTACATCATTTCCTAATTTTTTTTCTAAATTAGCCATTACTATACTTGATGTTATTGAATCTGTATCTGGATTTTTATGTCCAAAAATAAGTGTTTTTCCCATTTTTTATCTCCATTCTTTCTAATTTTACATTATAATATAACATTTCACATTAAAAATCAATATTATTATAAAATTTTAACAACTCACAAAAAAGTTAATTATAGTATTTTTGAGTGGTGGGTGGGGACCGTTCAAAAATTTCTAAAAGCTAAAAAAGCTTTTAATGAAATTTTTAGAATGGGGAGAACGAAAAAAATATATAATTAACTTTTTCTTAGGACAACTATAAATTTATTATTACTATAAATTCAAATATTCTTTTATACTTAATGTTATTGAATTTATATAAGCTTCTCTATTATATAACATTTTATCTAAATCATTTTTTATATAACCTAGTTCAACTTGATAGCATTCAATTCCTTGATTAGAATTATAAAATCTATTTGCTGAAAAAGACAAATTTCTTCCATCAGCATAAGCATTTGTAGCAATTCCACCAACTTCTCTTATTGTATATTGGTATGGTGTATCTATTGTTATGTTATATGGTTCATATCCCTTTTTATTAGCTGTATTTTCAAATTGTTTAATAACTGATTTAGTAAAATTCCATACAAATACACCGTCTGCTTTTCTATATCCACTATTATTTGAATATGAATTTGCACCACTTTCAACAATTTTATTTGCCATCAGTTTTGCAAAATCTAAATTACTTTTTGTTGGTGCATATATTTCTAAACCAGAAAGTCCATTTGCTCCATTATTAACATGAAAAGATATCATATATTTTGCTTTGGTTTCACAAGCTACTGTTATTCTACCATTATCATTGTACATATTTGTAGTAGTATATGTACTTGTATTTTCATCATCTCTCGTAAGTTTAACTTTTAGTCCTAATTCTTCAAGTTTAACTTTTAAATCTTTTGCATAATCCAAAGTAATATTAGCCTCTGTATAGCCATTTGCTTTTTCTCCACTATCAGTTCCGCCATGTCCACTATCTATAACAAAATCATAACACTCTGCATTTTCAACATTTTCAACTTTCAATGATAAATAATTAAATTTTTTATCAGTTAATTCTTTTTCTAAAAATTGAATTTTTACTTTATTATTCGTATTATTTCTAGTTACAGTATAATATTCTATATTAGGATATGAAGAAATATTTTTTAATGTATAATATCTAGCATTTATATTATTGTTTAACTTAACTCTAAGTAAAACATAATATTCTCCAACTTTTAACTTGTCGAGCTCTATTGCTTTATTAATTTGTGGTGTTTCGAACATAAGTAATTTATTATCTAATTTTGTTTCTAAATCATAAGTCATCTCGTTTTCGCCATCTGTTACTACAAGTTTTACATTTTCTAAATTTTCCTTACTTACATTCTCTAAACTTCCTGAAACATTTAAAGTATCACCATAAGTATAAAATTTTGCAATCTGAGCTTCTTTACTTTGTAAAGAAGCAAATAACTCTTCAACTTTTTTTATTTCTTGCTTTTTATCATTGTTTCTAGAAATTGGAATATATATCCCAGCACAAATTCCAAAAACAACAATCATTAAGAAAATCATTTTAATAATTTGTTTTCCCATAAGGCTGTCCGCCTTTCTTATTTTAATTTTGCAATTAAATCATAATCTTTTACATCTGTTATAATACAATCTACAAAGCTACCGATTTCTAATTTCTTTGTATTTTCAATAAATATAACACCATCTTCATCTGGTATATCCATATAGCTTCTTGCTATATAATATTTATTGTCTGGTGTGCAATCTTCAATTAAACTATTATATATATTTCCTATTTTTTCTTCTAGTTTTATTGTAGCAATTTTTTGCTCTAATTTCATTAATTTATTTAATCGTGCCTCTTTTGTCTTCGGATGAATTTGCTCTTTAATTTTAAAAGCAGGCGTACCATCTTCTTTTGAATATTTAAAAGCTCCCATCTTCTCAAATTTAGCTCTATTTACAAATTCATATAATTCAAAAAAATCTTCCTCTGTTTCACCTGGAAATCCAACCATCATTGTAGTTCTCAAAATAACATCTGGAATCTCTATTCTTATTTTTTCGATTAGTTTTTCTATACTTTCACTATTACTATGTCTATTCATTCTTTTTAAAACTGAATCAGCAAAATGTTGAAGTGGAATATCAAAATATTTACATATTTTATCATTATTTTTCACTACTTCAATTAATTCATCTGTAATACTTTCAGGATAAGCATATAAAAATCTAATCCACTTAAATCCATCTATTTCACAAAGTTTTTGTAAAAGCTCTGCAAGCTTACTTTCACCATACAAATCAATTCCATATTTTGTAGTATCTTGTGCAATAACAATAAGTTCTTTAATTCCAGAATCAGCAAGTTTTTTTGCCTCTTCTAAAATGTCTTCCATCTTTCTACTTATATATGGCCCTCTTATATATGGAATGGCACAATATGTACATCTATTTGAGCATCCCTCTGCAATTTTTAAATATGCAGTTGTCTCACCAGTAGATATTATTCTATTCATATAATTCAAAGTATTTATTGATTTTTTCGCATTAATTAAATTAGTAATTTGTTCCCACATATTATCATAATCATTAATAGATAAGAACAAATCAACTTCTGGCATTGATTTTTGTAAATCTTTTTTATATCTTTGAACTAAACATCCTATAACTATTAAATATTTACAATTACCGTTTTGCTTATATTCAGCCATTTCTAAAATTGTATTTATAGCTTCTTCTTTTGCACTTTGAATAAATCCGCATGTATTTACAACAATTATATCTGCTTGTTTTGGATCTGTTACAATTTCAAATTTTTCTTTTTTGAACATTCCAATACACATTTCAGTATCTACTAGATTTTTACTACATCCGAAGTGACACAAATCCTACTTTCATTTTTTCTCCATTCTTTATTTTTTAACTATTATCAGTTTTATATCATATATATAATTTTGTAAGGTTAAGACCGACAGTTCCCTAAGACCCACGTTAGCTCAAAAGCGCATACATGCTTCTTAGGAAGGGACATCAGCTTTTGAAATGACCCGGCTATGGAGTGTTTAACCTGGAAAAAAAATATATATGATTTAAAGCTGTAAACTATTTTAACAAATTAAATAAACATTGATATTATAAGTGCTATTACTAATCCTGGTATTCCAAAAAGTCCTGTTAAAATTACTATCCATGGTGTTAAAATTACCACAATTCCAAAATAAGCAAGTACTACTAATAAAAGACCTGCTACAAGTGAATTAACGATAAATTTAATAATAATTTTAAATGGTAATGCCATTATTTTTAATATTGCTAAAAGCACTACAATTGCAATAATATATGATAAAATTCCCATTTTTATTTTCTCCTTCTGTATGTATAATTCTTTATACATTATATATTATTTATAGTTAATTTACAACTATTTATTTATAAATGAAAAAGGAACTCATAAGAGTTTCCTTTTCATTTTTTAGTCTCTACCACTTATCTGTTTTCTAGTCAATTCAAGCAAATTTAGTTTTGTAAATTCTTCGATCTGAACTCTACTTCTATCGGCTAAACAAAAATTCTGTAAAGCTTTTATAATGTTTTCTATGTTTTCTTTTTTATGCATATCTATAAAATCAATAACAATTATTCCACCAATATCTCTTAATCGAAGTTGTCTAGCTATTTCTTTTGCTGCTTCTTCATTTACTTTATATATCGTTTCTTCTAAACTCGTATCACCTATAAATTTTCCAGTATTAACATCAATAGCAGTTAAAGCTTCTGTTCTATCTATTGTAATAAATCCGCCAGATTTCAACCAAATTTTATTTGTATTTATTTTAGCAGTAGTTTTTTCTATATCATACATTTTAGATAAATCTGTATCTTCAAAATCTACTTTTACTTTTCCACCTATCTCTAATATTATATCTTCAACTTTTTGTAAATTTTCTTTTGTATTTACAATAATTCTATCTAAATCAAAATCTATTAAATCTATAATAATCTTCTTAAAAATTCCGCCACTATCATAAATTTTTACAGGATATTTATCGAATTCTGTACTTTGTATTTTTTTCCATTTTGAAATTTGATAATTTATATCTCCCACAATTGTTTCATTATCAGCTTTCTCTGCTGTTGTTCTAATAATTGCCCCCATGCCTTCTGGTAAATTATTAGCTACTAATTCTTTTAATTCTTTTCTCTTTGTTTCATCTTTAATTTTACTAGACAATGTAACATAAGGAGAATTAGGTAAAAGCACTATCATTCTTCCTCTAAGTCCTATATGTGTTGATACTCTTGCTCCCTTAGTTTGCATTTTATCCTTTTTTACTTCTACTAATAAAGGATCTCCTGGTTTTATTAATTGAGTAATCGGAACTTTATTCTTAAATTTTTCCTTAGTTTCATCTTGCTTTGGTAAAATATCTTTTTTATGAATAAAAGCATTTTTGTCTTCTCCTAAATTTATAAAAGCAGCCTCTAAACCTGGAACTATATTCTGAACTTTTCCTATATATATATTTCCATCTAAGTTTTTAGTTTCTTTATTATCTTCATAATACTCAACTATTTTCCCATCTTCTATCAAAAATATTAAATTTCTATCTTCAACATTATTAATTATTAGTTCTTTCATTCATGCTCCTATAACTTTAATTATACTTATTCATAGCACTATCAATATTATTTTTTAGTATTTCAACTATTGCCTCTGTGGCAAGCTCAACACCTTTTTCTAACTTTTCTTTATCTTCTTCATCTATGCCACCAATAACATGAGCTATCATATCCATATGTTCATGTGGTTTTCCTATTCCAACACGAACTCTTGGAAATTTTTCGCTACTTAAACAAGAAATAACAGATTTCATACCATTATGACTTCCACTTGAACCACTTTTTCTAATTCTAATTTTTCCAGGTTCAACATCTACATCATCATAAATTACTAACACATTTTCTAATGGAACTTTATAAAAATTAACAAACTCTTGAACAGCCTCTCCACTTAAATTCATAAATGTTTGTGGCTTTACTAAAATTATTTTTTCACCTTCAATAATTCCATTTCCAAAAAGTGCTTTAAATTTATCTTTTTTTACTTCTATATCATATTTTTCTGATAATTTATTTATAACATTAAATCCCATATTATGTCTAGTATTTGCGTAATCTGCCTCTGGGTTTCCTAAACCTATAATTAAATACATTTTATTCCTCTTACTTTAAAAATTTTACATATATTATATTGTATTTTTTTCTAAAACACAAGCAAAATGGGCGACAAAATCGCCCATTTTTATCTATTTCACACTTTCTAGAATCTCCATATACTCTAATGTAACTTTTTTTGTAACATCTCTTCCCAGTTTGAAAGCTGCTTCAAACATTTTTCTTTGTTCTTCATCTTCGCAAATGTCATAATCAATTTTTCTTATTTCATCTTGAAAATCAGCATATTCATCTATACTTTCTTTTGAATAAATCCATGGTTTATTTCTCGTAATAAAATGAAATACTGCTATATCATCCAAATTATACATTTCATAATCTCTACAATCACAAGGTTCACTATTTTCATGTTTTACATAATAATCCAAATGTAAAACAAACATGTTATATAATAATGGTAGATGTAATTCTTCATGATTTTCCCAATCTGGAAAATGCCATTGTATAACATCTTGATCTCCAAATTCCTTGTATTTCTCTTGTACCTTTGTCATTGTTTGTGCTAATTCTTTATCAAGTCCTGCTTTTGGTTCTATAACAATTAATCCAGAAGTCATTTTTTTCCAATTAAAATCTATACAGCAATTTTTTCTATCAATTGCCGCAGACATATTTGGTCTATCAAATAATTCATCAATATTTTTTCTTATATACATATCGCTGTCTAAGTAGACTATTTTGTCAAATTCTGTTAATCCAAAAACTAATAACTTATCAAAAGTATTAGACCAACGGCTTAAAAGTTTCTCATCATTTCTTTTTTTTACTTCTTCTGGTATTTTAATTCTTTCTTTTTTTATAATGTTAATATCTTTTTCTTGTAATTTTGCAAGTGCATTTTCAGATATACTATCATTTACGACTACATATAAAGGATATTTTGCATTTACTCTATTCAAACACTCTTTTAAAGCTAAAACTCCTATCAAATAATTTTCTGTTGATAATGATGTAATATATGCTTTTCTATTATCCATATTATTTATCTCCTGCTTCTTTAATTTTAAATTTCAATCTATCCCAAATTTCAGTAGTTTTAACATATTCTGCATAATGTTTTTTTACATTCTTATCATATTCTTCTAATTCTTTTATTAAACAAGAAAAATCACATGTCTCAAAAGCTGTATTAATTTTATCAACACTTCTTTCTAAATTGTTTTTGGCTTCTTTAATAATTTTCTTATAATCTTCCCTATCTATAATGTAATGATATAATGGTTTATATTTTGTCCAACCTATTGTTGTTTTTAAAAATCTTTGCTCAATTCCACTATCGTCCAAAGCAATTTTTCTAAGAATTTTAGGATATTTTTCTTTCATTAAACCTGTATATTTTAAGAAACAATCATGGAAATGATATGTTGGTATTCTTAAAACTTTTGCACCTTTATCTTTTAAAGAGCATGAGAAAAATGTATCTTCTCCTCTCGCTTTTGGTGGATTATAGAATGCTGGTATTTTATCTAAGTGTCTTAAATTTAAACATATTCCAGAACCTAAAACAAAGTTCTTCACTCCAACATCTTCTACAACTTCTGGTTTTTTATTTCCAAAAACTATTTCTGGATCAGCATAAGCTATTGTTCTGTCTTCTTTTCTTCTTTTTTGAATAACATCCCATGAAATAACTTCATTCTCTAAACCATCAATAAAAGCTTTGTAATCTTCTTCTGTAACTTCATCATTATATTCAATATATGGTACAGGATTCATCATACCACACCTATAACCATAAGTAATATCAGCATTTTCAATGTTTTTAATGTGTTCTAAAACATTTGTCTGTTTAATCCATTCTAATTCTTTGCCATTCTTTACATTTGCTAATGGATATTCATCATCATCCCAAAACAACAAATAGTCTATATCTCTTTTTAAAGCATAATATAGAATTGTATTTCTAGCTTTACCATATCCCTTACCTAAAAACAAATCAACTTCTTCTTGTGTCATATCAAATTTAGACATTAATTTCTTCTTATCTTCATCAATAGCTTCTGGCGTAATATACTTGATGTTTACATCTTTATATACTTCTGGTAAAATTCCATAGAAATCTGTTCTTGTTGTAAATTGGTAACCTAAATCAAATAAAACGAATATTGTAAAATTTACTTTTACATCTAACTCTTTAACTTGCTCTACTAAAAATTTTGTATATGAGTTAATTATCTTACATACATTTGGTCTTCCTGTAATGAATCCAATGCCAAAATTAATTTCTTTTTTCATAAAATATTATATCAAATAAAATTGATACATACCTCTCTTTCATTTTTCAATATAATCGTATTCACATGTTCTAAGCAATCTATTCATAATAGCAATTCCTATATTTTCTTTTTTTACTCCTTCTATCAAAATAATTTCAGGATGTATTGCATCAGCTTTTCTAAGCATACTATAAATATTCTTTGCATATTCTTCTAAATTATTTTTGCTACCTATATCTAAATATCTGTGTTTTGATACAACTATTTCTTCTTTATGTTCTGTAAAGCCTATTACAACAACATCGCCTCTGTATTTTTTTACTCTTTTGTTCATTTCAAAGATTAAATCTTTTTCATCATCTGAATATATTAGTTGGCATTTAGTTTGTGGAGCATAATGTCTATGTTTCATTCCAGGACTAGCTACAACTTCATTTTCTCCGACTTTTTCAAAAACATTTTTGTCTATCTTAACAGTACCAACTAATTCTTTTATTTGTTCTGGTGTAACAGCACCAGGTCTTAATACAACTGGAATTTCATCTTCAACTTTTACAACAGTAGATTCTAATCCAAATTGTGTATTTCCTCCATCTATTACAACAGAAACTTTACTTTCTAGTTCTTTCTTTATGTCTGCAATATTTGTACCACTTGGCCTTCCAGAGATATTTGCACTTGGAGCAGCTATTGGAACACCTGCAAATGCAATAATAGCTCGTGCTATTACATTATTTGGCATTCTTACAGCTACTGTATCTAAACCTGCTGTTACTATATCTGGTAGTACATTCTTCTTTTTCTTTAAAATTATAGTAAATGGGCCTGGCATAAACCTATCAATAAGTTTTGCTTCAACTTCCGTAATATCAGTAGCAATATCATCAATATCTTCTTTTTTAGCTACATGAACTATCAACGGATTATCTGATGGTCTTCCTTTTGCCATAAAAATTTTTCCAACTGCTTCTGCATTGTAGGCATTAGCGCCTATTCCATATACAGTTTCCGTTGGAAATATAACTAACTCGCCATTTTTTATTAAATTACATACTACTTTTAATTCTTCTGTACTAGTATTTTCTTGCCAATTATAATACATAATATTTTCCTCGTATTTCAATTATAGCATTTTAACAATATTTTGTCAAATTTTGAAATCTTAATTTTTCCTTATTTTTCAGTGCTTTCGTAGTATGCTAATACTGTATATAATAAAAGAACAATAATAAGCTACTTTATATTATAAGAAGATTAATAAACTTGCCTATAATAGTACAAAATGCTAGTTATAGTGAAGTGCACCCCAAATGTTGAACAAAAATCTAACATTTGGGATGCACTTCATAGCACTAGCTTTTTTCCAAAATATACGCTTTTTTCTTAGTTAAATCCATTAAATATACATTTCTCCAATATTCTCCAAAAGTTGTTGTAACAACTTTTTCTGCCCCCATTCTCACATATGTAGTATTAGAAGCAATATTTTCAGGATGTGCTGTTATAATAATATATTCAATATTTCTTTTTTTAGCTTCTTGAACTAAAATAGTTGATAATGATGTCATTATACCATTTTGTCTATATTCACTCAAAACTATTGAGCCACCCAAATCTGCAAGATTATTACCATGTAGCTCTAATAGTTCTCTAACTTCTTCTACAAACATTTCACTTAAATATAATTGTGCTGCACCAACTAATCTACCTTTATCATAAGCACCATAAGCAATTATTTTTTCATTATCAAACATCATATCAAGTACTTCATCTGAATATGGTATAAAAAAATCTTTCCTTGGTAAACTTTCATATACTTCATCATGTAATTGTTTTAACTTTTCTTTGTCTTCTTTTTTTATTCTTTTATACTCTAGCATTCTATCTCCTTTCAAAACACCAAAATTTTCCAGTGCAAAAAAATAGCGCTAAATCAATACAAGATTAATTCGGCGCATAAAAATAAATATTAACTCCTAATTAATCTAAATATAAATTTGCACATAACTATATAAAGTGGTATTGGCGGGCACAACATCACTTCTATCATTATTACTATATAAAAGTTTGTTTATTTTAACTTTTTTTATTGCATTAATAGACATAATATTGTTACCCCTTTCTGCATTTTTTTACTATCTTTTTAAATTATACTATATTTCTATAAAAAATGCAATAGTATTCTAATTATTTGCATTTTTTACCATTTTTAACAAATTTTCTCTATTTTTCTCTCTTATTTTTATTAATCTATTTATAAATATTACATAATCTTAAATTTCAATACATTATAAAAATAACCATAAAAAATACACCTCCATTTAGATTATACCATAATGTCTTTTTTATTATGGTATACTAAACGGGGTGCACTTCAAAATATGTCTATTTTATCTTGTTTCATCTTTTATTTGTTCTTCATTATTTTCTAAATGTTCCTCATCATCTGACAATAATTTGATTTTAAAAAACTCTTTATATCCCATAGCAATTATCAAAACAATTATTATTGCAAACGATAATGCTTTCCAAATTCCACTGTCTAATAAAATAATTGCAAACATTCCAAAGACAGCACTGATTCCATACATTATCAAAACAGCTTGTCTTTGAGTAAATCCCTTTTGAAGCATTTTATGATGCAAATGTCCTGCATCTGGTTCTATTACTGCTTTTAAATTCTTTCCTTTTATTAGTCTTCTAATAATAGATGAAATTGTATCAAATATTGGTATTGCCAATACAATAAGTGGTGCAACGATAACAATTGCTGTATATGTTTTTGCTACACCTAAAATTGAAATAGTTGCTAAACAATATCCCAAAAAGTTTGAACCTGTATCTCCTATAAAAGTTTTTGCTGGATTAAAATTGTATGGTAAAAATCCTATTAATGAACCACATAACGCAGTTATTAAAATAATTGAAATAAGTGGTGAATCATTAAGTGCAAATATTATTAGTAATGATAAACCAGATATTATAGATATACCTGTTGATAATCCATCCAAACCATCTATTAAATTCATAGCATTTGTAATTCCTACAACCCATAAAATAGAAAATATATCATAAAACAATTTATTACTTGCTGGAATATCAAAAAAAGGCATTTCAAAATAATCTATTCGTATTCCACAATTTACTAAAACTATTCCAGCTATTATTTGTGCTGCTAATTTAACTAATGCTTTTGCTCCTTTTATATCATCATAAAAACATGTAACTCCTATAATAACTGCTCCACCTATAAAACCTTGTAATTTTATATGCAAATTATCTTGAAAAATGTCAATATTTTTCTCAATAGTCATTACTATTAATAAATAAATTACTGATACAAAAAATCCTAATATTACTGCTAGTCCACCGAAGTCTAGGCATAGTAATTTTGTTAATTCTTCTAGGATCTTGTGGTAAGTCCACTGCACCTACTTTTTTAGCAAATCTTATAGTATATGGTGTAGCCATAAATGATGTTACAAAAGCAATTGTAAATGCTATTGCTATATCTCCCCACATAGACTTAAAACCTCACTATTTCATATTTTTATCTTCAATTTCTTTTATCATTTCTAATCTATCTGTATGTCTGCCACCCATAAATTCTGTTCCAAGCCAAGCGCGTAAAATTGCTACTGCTTGTGAAACATTTATAAATCTTCCTGGTAATGCAATTACATTGGCATTATTATGTGCTTTTAACAATTTTGCTACTTCTTCATTCCAACAAGATGCACATCTAATACCTTTAAATTTATTTGCTACCATTGTCATACCAAAGCCTGTACCACAAATTAAAATTGCTTTATCACATTCTTTACTTTGAACAGCTTTAACTGCTGGTTCTGCATAAAGTGGATAATCTGTTCTTTCATCTGAGTTACACCCAAAATCTTTATATTTAATTTCCTTTTCATCTAAATATTTTTTAACTTCTTCTTTAAGTTCATATCCTCCGTGGTCACATGCTATTGCTATCATACAACAGTACCTCCTATTTTTTCTTAAAATATATCATAGAAACTCTATTTATACAATACACATTATATACAAGTTTTGTGAATTTTCTGTGAATTTTCTATATTTTAACAAAATGTTAAACTTTTTTTATTAAAATACTTGATTTTTCCAATTATAACATGGTATAATGGTTGAAGTAAATTTACTTTTATATTAAAGGGAGGTGCAAAGAACATGCCAAATATTAAATCAGCAATAAAAAGAGTAAGTGTTATCGATAAAAAAACATTACAAAATAATATGATTAAATCTGCATATAAAACAGCTATCAAAACATTCGAAGCAGCTGTTGAAGAAGGAAATAAAGAAAAAGCTGAGGTTGCATTTAAAACAGCAGTTAAAAAAGTTGATCAAGCTTGTACAAAAGGTGTCATCAAAGCTAATACTGCTTCAAGAAAAAAATCAAGTTTAGCTAAAAAATTAAATACAATCAAATAAAAAAATACATCTCACTTGTTGTGAGATTATTTTTTTGCCTAATATTACCTTTGAATTATATCAAATATTTTGATATTCTATTATCATAGGTGTGATTCGGAGGTTTCGTTATGAAAGATTCTTTACAAAATTCATTCATTATTAAAGACAAAAAAATTTTAAATCTATTACATAAAACTTTAATATTTTCTTTTGCTATATGTCTATTAGGCATTTTACTTATGTATATATTTTTGAAACATTTTGTTTCATTTGATTTGTATGAAATATCAATTATAGTTTTTCGAACTGGACTTTTTATTTCTACAAGTTCAATTATGTCTTCTTTAATAATTAATAACTACAATAATTAAAAAAGTAGGTAAATTTGAAAATTCATTTAATTCAAATTTACCTAAATTTTATCTTATTCATTATTTTTTCTAAAAATAAACTACCTTTTGTCTCCTGAGCTTTCCATGTTGATAAATATTTATCATAAATAATGTTCATATATAAACTATTTATTTAGTTCTTCTAAGAAAAGTTTATTAAGCATTTGTGGATTTGCTTTTCCTTTTGTTTCTTTCATCGCTTGTCCTACTAAGAAACCTAACGCTTTATCTTTTCCTGCTTTATAATCTTGAATTGATTGTGGATTTGCTTCTAACACTTTTGATACTACTTCTTTAATTGCACCCTCATCAGAAATTTGAACCCAACCTTTTGCTTCTATTATTTTACTTGGCATTTCTGGATTTTCAAACATTTCTTCTAAAACTTTTTTAGCTATTGCAGAACTAATTGTTCCTTTATCAATTAAAGAAACTAATTCTCCAAGTTCTTTTCCAGAGAATTTTAAATCTTCTGGTTCTTCTTCTCTTTCATTTAAAATTCTAGCAATATCTGACATAATCCAGTTACTAACAGATTTTGCATTGTTACATGCTTCTGTTGCTTCTTCAAACATATTTGAATAATATTTTGATGCGGTAACAAAATTAGCTGCCTTTTCTGTTAATCCCATATCTTCTAAGTATCTTTTCTTTCTGCTTTCTGGTAATTCTGGTAAACTTTTTTGAATATTTTCAATATATTCTTCTGAAAGTTTAATTGCAACTAAATCTGGATCTGGGAAATATCTATAATCTTGTGCATCTTCTTTATCTCTCATTGAGAATGTTTTTCCAGATACATCATCCCATCTTAAAGTTTCTTGTGTAATTTCTCCACCATTTTCAATAACATCAATCTGTCTGTTTGCTTCATATTCAATGGCTCTTACTATACTTCTAAATGAGTTCATATTTTTCATTTCTGTTCTTGTACCTAAATCGCTAGTACCTTTCTTTCTTACAGAAACATTAACATCAGCTCTTAAAGAACCTTCTTGCATTTTACAGTCTGAAACTTCTATATATTCGAAAATAGATTTTAATTTTCTAAGATATGCTTCTACTTCTTCCTTTGTTCTTAAATCTGGTTCTGAAACAACCTCTATTAAAGGAACACCAGCTCTATTTAAGTCAACAAAGCTTCCTCTACCATATTCATCATGATTTAATTTTCCAGCATCTTCTTCTATATGAATACGAGTAATTCTTATTTTCTTCTCTCCTTCTGGAGTTTCTATGTTAACATATCCTTCATAGCAAAGTGGTAAATCAAATTGTGAAATTTGATAAGCTTTTGGTAAATCTGGATAAAAATAATTTTTTCTATCATTTTTACTATTTCTAGCTATTTTACAATTTGTTGCTAAACCTGCTTTTACTGCATATTCTACAACTTTTTCATTTAAAACTGGTAATGTACCTGGCATAGCCATACAAATTGGGCAACAATGTGTATTTGGCTCTCCACCGAATTCAGTAGGACATGAACAAAATATTTTTGTTTTTGTAGACAATTCACAGTGTACTTCAAGTCCCATAACAATTTCATAATCTTCTCTTGCCATTAATTGTTACCTCCTTTAAATGTTGGTTTGTTTTCTTTAAAGTTTGAATTTTGTTCATAAGTATAAGCAGCTCTTATAATAGTTTCCTCATTAAATGCTTTTCCAATTAATTGGAATCCTATTGGCAATCCATTACTATCCAAAGCACATGGAATACTCATACCTGGAAGTCCACCAATGTTTACTGGTACAGTACAAATATCTGCTAAATACATTTCAAGTGGATTATCTGATTTCTCACCAATTTTGAACGCTGTTGTTGGTGAAACTGGTGTTAATAATAAATCATATTTTTCAAATAATTCATTATATGAATTTTTAATTACTGTTCTTACTTTTTGAGCTTTTTTATAATATGCATCATAATATCCAGAAGAAAGTACATAAGTACCAATCATAATTCTTCTTTTTACTTCTGGACCAAAGCCTTCACTTCTTGAATTTTTATAAATATCTTTTAAATTATCATATTTTTCGCTTCTAAATCCATAACGAATTCCATCAAATCTTCCTAAATTTGAACTAGCTTCTGCATCAGCAATAACGTAGTAAACAGAAGTAGCATATTTTCCGACATCAAAAGAACATTCTTCAACAGTAGCTCCAAGTTCTTCATATTTTTTAGCAACTGCTAAAATAGCTTGTTTTACTTCTTCGTTTATACCTTCTCCAATATATTCTTTTGGAAGACCAATTTTCATTCCTTTAACATCATTTATTAAAGCTTTCGTATAATCTTTTTTCTCTACATTCATAGATGTAGAATCCTTCTCATCATGTCCAGCTAATAAGTTTAAAAGTAAAGCTGAGTCTGTAACATCTTTTGTTATAGGTCCGATTTGATCAAGTGATGAAGCAAAAGCTACTAAACCGTATCTTGAAACTAAACCATAAGTTGGTTTAAATCCAACTACACCGCACAATGAAGATGGTTGTCTGATAGATCCACCTGTATCACTTCCTAATGTCCAAGGTGCTAAATCTGCTGCAACAGCAGCCGCTGATCCTCCTGATGAACCACCTGGTACTCTATCTAAATCCCAAGGATTTCTTGTGTTAAAAAATGCTGAATTTTCAGTTGAACTTCCCATTGCAAATTCATCTAAATTTGTTTTTCCTAAATAAACCATATCTTCTTTATTTAAGTTTTCTATAACTGTTGCATTATATGGAGCAACAAAGTTTTCTAACATTTTTGAACTACAAGTTGTTTTTGTGCCTGTAATGCACATATTATCTTTTATACCAATTGGAATACCAGCATATTTGCTAACTGATTTTCCTGCTTTTCTTGCTTCATCTACACTTCTTGCTTTTGATAAAGCTTCTTCTTCCATTATTGAAACATAAGCTTTAACTTCGCCATCTTTTTCTCTTATCCTATCAAAATAGCTTTTTGTTATTTCCTCAGAAGTAACTTCCGCCTTTGCTAATTTATCCATTAATTCATGAGCTGTAAGTTCATAAAGTTCCATTATCTAATCTCCTTCCTAATTTATTACCTTTGGTATTTGGAACATACCATCTTCTTGACTTGGTGCATTTTGTAATAAACTTTCTTTATCAACAGTTTGTACTATTTCATCTTTTCTAAATACATTATAGTTTTCATTTGCTCCTATTGTCTCATTTACTTCATCAGTATTAACTGAATTTATCATATTTGCAAACTCTAAAATTTCTGTCATATCGCCTGCGTATCTCTCTTTTTCTGCTTCTGACAAATTTAAACAAGCAAGTTTTGCAATATGTTCTACTTCTTCTTTACTTATTGCCATCTTTATCTCTCCTCTCATTTATTCCATTATTATATACTGAAAGCTTAAAAATTACAAGTTTTATTTAGCTTTAAAAGCAAAAAATATGTAGCAAAACTGCTACATATTTTTTATATTGTTTTTTATTAATCATTTTTTTGATTTTCTGTTGTTTCTTCTACATTTGAAACTTCTGTAATTTCTGCTGTTTCAGCAACCTCTGCTTCTACAACTGGTGTCTCTTCAACAACAACTTTTGGCTCTTCAACTTTTGGTTGTTTAGTTCCACATTTTGAACAAAATTCTGCATTTAGAGCTAGTTCTGCATCACAACTAACACATTTTTTGATATCTTTTAATGCTAAAATTTCAACTTCTGCTTTTTCAATTTCTTCTTTTAGTCTTTCAATTTCTTCGCATTTTGGAGTAATATCTTCCTTTGAAGCATCTTCTCCTGATTTCATTTTTTCATATACCAATTTACCAATTTCTTGATATTGATTATTTATTTTTTCTTTACATTCTGAAATTTTACTTTTTAATTTTATTTCTCCTGAAAGTTTTGTTGTTTTTTCTTTTGCTGTTTGATAAGCTTCTGTTGTCTTTTTTCCTAATTTGTTAAAAAAATCCATAAAAAATCCTCCTTTTATTCTGATTTTTGTTCCCTAGTCATAAGAATATCTACTGCTTCTTTTGGACTAAGTCCATTATACAACACTTCATAAACTTTTTCAACTATTGGCATTTCTACATTATATTTTTTACATAATTTGTATGCTACATCAATGTTATCTACACTTTCAATTGTCATACCAACTTGTTTTCTAGTTTCTTCAATAGAATATCCTTTACCTATAAGTTCACCTGCTTTTCTATTTCTACTATGAACACTTCCACAAGTAACTATTAAATCTCCTAGTCCAGATAAACCATAAAAAGTTTTTGTCTCTCCACCCATTGCAGTTCCTAATCGGTCTATTTCTACTAAACCTCTTGTTGCAAGTGCTGCAAAAGTATTATCTCCTAAACCTAATCCAACACCTATACCAGCACAAAATGCTATAATATTTTTTAAAGCTCCTCCTAATTCTACTCCTTTTACATCTTCGGAAGTATATATTCTCATAGCATTGCTTTTGAATTCTTCTGATATTACTTCTCTAACCTCTGAATCTTTTGATGCCACAACCATAAGAGTTGGAACATTAAGTGAAACTTCTTCTGCGTGACTAGGACCTGATAAAATTCCTGTTTTAATTCCTGGAAGTTCTTCTTCCATAATTTGATCTAATGTGTATCCAGTTTCTGATTCAAACCCCTTAGAACACATAATCACCATTTGATTTGGTTTTACAAAAGATTTGTATTGTTTAATTGTACTTCTTACAAATTTTGATGGTGTAACATGCAAAATAATTTCGGCACCTTCTAAAACTTCTTCAAAATTAGAAGAACATATTACTCCATCTGGAACTTTTGCATTAGGTAAAAAAACACATTTTCTTTTATTGTTTATTAAATTTTTTTCATCTTCATCAAATGACCACATTTTTACACTATGTCCATGATTTGCAAGATATATTCCAAGTGCAGCTCCCCAGCTACCACTTCCAATTATTGCTACATTTTTCAATTATTACTCCTCCTATTTCTTTTTTATTTTTCTGTTTTTTTGAAACTTATTTTGTTTTCTGTACCATTTAGTAATCTCTTTATATTACTTCTATGATTATATGCTATAAATATAGCCATTATAATTCCAAAAATAATATAATTTCCTTCAACTATATAACATTCATCAATAAAAACTGTAAGAACTGGGAATAATATTGCCGCAGATATTGAACCTAATGATACCATTCTTGTAAGTATCATTAAAATAAGTGCAAAAACTAAACAAATTAAACCAATTTTCCAATTTACTAAAAGAATAACTCCTAAACTTGTTGCAACACCCTTTCCTCCTCTAAATTCAAAAAATATTGGAAAAGTATGTCCTACAACAACAAAAAATGCTGCAATTTGAACTAAGATTGCTCCATTTACTTCGGAATTAATCTTTCCTACTATTATTGCAATAAAAATTGCTATCACACCTTTTAGTATGTCACAAACAAGTGTAAGTAATGCAGCTTTTTTTCCAACACTACGAAGCATATTTGTGCTTCCAGCATTTCCACTTCCTTTTTCTCTAACATCAAAACCTGCCATTTTTCTGCTTATTATTACAGAAAAACTTATACTTCCGATTGCATAAGCTATAATCGCTACAATAACATATATTAACATTTTTTACCTCCTAATATTGTTCTTTATCAGATTTTTCTCGAACTATTAATCTTACTGGCGTTCCTTCTAAACCAAAATTATTCCTAAAACAATTAATTAAATATCTTTGATATGAAAAATGGAATAATTCTTTATCATTAACGAATATAACAAATGTTGGTGGCTGTGTTGAAGCTTGTGTTCCATATAAAATTTTAAGTCTTCTTCCTTTATCTGTTGGCGGTTGAACAACAGCAATTGCCTCATTTATTACTTCATTTATTACAGAAGTTGAAACTCTCATTGTATTTTGTTTATACACTTCATTCACTTGTTCAAATATTTTATTTACTCTTTGTCCTGTTTTGGCTGAAATAAACATTATTGGTGCATAAGTCGCATACGAAATTTTATTATAAATATCTTTCTTATATTCTTGCATTGTGTAATTGTCTTTTTCAACCATATCCCATTTATTTACAACAATTATAATGCCTTTACCAGCTTCATGTGCTTCACCTAAAATTTTTGCATCTTGATCTGTTACTCCTTCTAGCGCATCTATTAGTACTAAACACACATCGGCTCTTTCTATTGCTAACAAAGTTCTCATAACACTAAATCTTTCTATTGCTTCATTTACTTTGCTTTTCTTTCTAACACCTGCTGTATCAATAAATGTATATTTTCCGAATTCATTTTCAAATTCTGTATCAATTGCATCTCTTGTTGTTCCTGCAATATCGCTTACTATACTTCTATCTTCTCCAAGTACTTTATTAAGTAAAGATGATTTACCTACATTTGGTTTCCCTATTAATGCAACTTTTATTTTGTTATCATCACCTTCACCTTCTGTTTTAGTTGGTAATAAATCATAAATTTTATCTAGTAAATCTCCAATTCCCATAGCATTTGCAGCCGAAATTGCATTTGGTTCTCCTAAACCTAAATTATAAAATTCATAAATTTCACTAGGTACTTCTCCAAAAGTATCTACCTTATTACATACTAAAATAATTGGTTTCTTTGATTTTTTTAACATAACAGCTATTTCACTATCAGCAGCTGTTACACCTTCTTTAATATTAGTCATAAATAATATTACATCAGCAACAGATATTGCAATATTAGCTTGTTCTCTCATTTGAGATAAAATAATATCATTTGTTTCTGGTTCTATACCACCAGTATCAATAAGTGTAAATTCTCTATCTCTCCAAGAAGTATCAGCATACACTCTATCTCTTGTAACACCTGGCGTATCTTCTACAATTGATATTCTTTGTCCGATAACATAGTTGAAAAATCTAGACTTACCTACATTGGGTTTTCCAACTATGGCTACAATTGGTTTTGACATTTTATTTTTCCCTTTCCATTTTCCAAATATATATAACTAATAATAAAATTCCTAAACATGAAATTAATGCAGATATTTTCATATTATTAGTACCTATATAATTAACTTCCAAAGTAACTTTTTCTTCTGATGGTATTTTGCAACCAACAAATCCATTTTCTGTTTCAAAAATCTTTATAGATATTCCATCAGCTTTTACAGCATAACCTGGATAATATATATATGGTAATTCTATTTCTGTTTCTTCATCAAAAGTTTTTATTCTTGCTGTCATATTTAAGCCTTCTTTATTTTCATTTTCAATAACAGCCTTTCCTTTTAAAACATATATTTTATTTTCTCTTGTTGCAATATAAAATCTATTTTCATAAGCTTTTTCTGGTAAATATTCTGCCTTACCCATACCTGCAATGCATTCATTTTGCATTCCAGAAACTTGTCCTAATGCACAGTCTTCTATTTGTAAAATTTCTTCTTCATATTTTACAAATCCATGAAGTGCCATTACATATACAGTTGCAATTACTACAATTATTAAAGCATCTTTAAATTTATAATTTTTAATAACTGCTCCCATATTTATTGCACAAACAATACTTAGGAAAAATGAAGCGTATTCCATACATCTCCATGGAAATTGTATGATGTATAAAAATTTAGGCATAAGTTTCCATGGGAATAGTTTTGTTGCCATTAAAAGTGCTATAAATCCAGCAATTAAGAAGAATAAATAATCTTTTCTAAATTCTGGTTTCATTATTCTTACAGTCATATAAGAAAATGCAAGCATTATAATAATGTATGGACCTAATTCAAATACAAAACCTCCATCTCCTTCTGCTGTAACAAAAATTCGTCTTATAGGCAATTGTTCATTAACAATACTTTCCTCAGTTGCCATTGCATCTGCTTCATAAACTCTATAATTAGTAGTAAATTTTGCTTCAAGCATTGGTATTGTAAAACAAGATGTTATCATTACTATAAACAAAGCATTTATAGCTAAATATTTCCAAATTTCTTTGTCTTTTAAAAATTTTATATTAATTAATACATATAAAATTGCAAATATTGCAGTATATAATGTAGCTATATTATGAGTAAAAACTAGTCCTATTGCACCAATACTCAAATACCAAGTCTTTCCTTCTTTTTTTATAATATTATATAATCCAAGAAATACAAGTGGAATAAACATAAATGATGCAAATTCTGCAATTGCGTTTCTAACATATAAATCTGTTAAATGATATGGTGCCATCATATATAAACTACCTGCTAACACACCAACATTTTTATTATCTGCAATATCTGTTACAAGCTTATACATAAATATTCCAGATAACAACATACATAGAAAAGCAAATAATTTGTATCCAATAATATATGAACCTGAAATTACTTTAAATATAATTATTCCTATCGTTGTAAAAGAACCATAAAACAAATTCCAAGAATATCCAAAACCATTACTAAAATTGGGAATAATATTTCCAAAAAAGATTCCATCTTTTAATGCTTCAAAAGTTCCAAATGCTCTTGAAATATGTTGAATTCCATCATCAGCATATACTGATAAATTGTTTTTTAACATTGGAATACACATAATTAATGCAATAATAATTAAAAGCGTAATACATTTAAAGTTTTCATTTTTTAATATTTTTTTTATTTTCTCTTTCAACTTTTTTCTCCATTTAGTAATTAATTTTACCTTCTAAAAATTCATCATTTTCTATCCAATCTTCCACATTAAAAGTTATATATTCATTTTTATTTTTTCTAACAAAAACTTTTTCAATTCCAGAGTTTATAATAAGTTTTCTACACATTAAGCAAGGAGCTGCACCATTTTCATAATCATGATTTTCTGTTCTATATCCAACTAAATATAAAGTTGCTCCTAACATTTCTTCTCTTGATGCACATATAATAGCATTTTGTTCACTATGTACTGCACGACAAGCATCATATCCACCATGTCTTTGATCTGGCAACAATTTCTTTTTGGTACAATATCCTACATCTGAACAATTTTTTCGCCCCCTAGGCGCTCCATTATATCCTGTTGCAACTATTTGATCATGATTTACTATAACTGTACCATATTTTTTTCTAAGGCATGTAGCTCGTGAGGCTACTGTTTCTGCTATGTCTAAATAATAATTAATCTTATCTATTCTTTCTTCCATATTCTTTAAGCCTCCTAGACTTTTGTATTATATCATTTTTACTTAGAATAAGCAACAAAAAAATAAGAGTTAGCAAAAACTAACTCAATATATTTTTCATTTTTATATTAGTCTTTTAAAGAAAAGAAAGTTTCTTTATTTCTATCGATTAAATTATGCGCCATTTCCATTTCTTCTGGCTTATTTATATATATAATTTTAAATTTTCCAGAAGTTGTTTTATTTATATAATCATGCTTTACTTCTAGCATATGAATTTGACCCCAATATAACCATTTTCCATCTATGTTTTCTACTAAAAAATTTCTCACTGGTGGCATATGATAATTTCTCACATTTGGCTTATTATGAAATTCAAAAACTCTATCTTTGAATTGCTCTGCTGTATATGGATTTTTTAGATGTTGTTTCCAATCTAATTCTTCTGGAAAACCTTGCTCTTTTGTTATTTGTAAAGTATCATTTAATTCTACATATGATCCCATATTTTTTACCTCATTTCTTTATAATATAATATTAAATTCTTTTAATTCATTACATATATCATTACAATCATTTGGAATTACTCTTCTGCCTAAAATTCCAAGTCTATTTGATGTTTCATAACTTCTATTTGTATCGTCATCATCTAAAAACAAACATTCTTCTGCCTTTAACTGATATCTTTCTAACAAAATATTAAAAATTTTTTCATTAGGCTTTTTAACATGTTCTTGGGCTGAAATAATAATTCCTGAACATAACTCAAAAAAATCTATATTTTTAAAGTATTCAAAAGTTGCATTAGCCATATTTGATAATACATAAATATTATAACCTTTATTTTTTAGCTTTCTTGCTATTTCAACTATATCTTCATTTATTTTTTGCGATTTATACCAATTCTCCCAAAATTCTTTTGTAAGTTCTTCATATTTATAATTTTCTCTTTTATTTATTATGTCAATAGCTTCACTATTAGTTATTTCTCCTAAATCAATTCTTTCCCATTCAGGAGCCTTAAAGTTTTTCTCCATTAAATATTCTTTTTCTTCATCATTTTTTGCAAATCTATCAATAATTTTTTGTTGATCATAGTTAATAATGACATTTCCTAAATCAAAAATAATATTTTTTATCATCCTTTTTCTCCTCTTACAACATTTGAATTCATTGTATATTATAAAAATCAGATTTTCAACTATTATTTAAAAATCTACATGTATGCATCTGTAATTATTAAATTTATAATCTATAACTCGTTTTCCAAAAACATCATCTGAATGTGCTGATACCAGAGTATTCATTATATTTTGAGAATTCTGTACTACTACAAGAGTATGAGAAAACTTATTTCCATTAAAATTTAATTGTATAATATCCCCTATTTCTAACTTATCAATTGTAGTTTCTTTTCCAAATGGTCCAGCACCTTTATTAGATAGTAAAAAATTATATAAAAATTCTACTCCTGTCCATGATGGTGATTTATTATTACCATTTATATAATACCAAGCATTACCTTTATTGTAATTCATTTGACCACATCCTGCAAAAATACACTGAGATACAAAATTTGTACAATCCCCACCAATTGCATCATAATTATAATACTTTGGATTTCTAGAATATGCCCACTTTTTCGCATATCCATATACCTTTTGTCTATTATATTTACTCATATAATCACTCTTTCTATTTTCTATATAATAAAATTTTATTCTTTTTTATTGTAAAATGTTAATGTGAAATATAAAACCTATAATCTTAGTTGTATTATAGAACCGATTAAAGCGCTAAAAAGGATAGCATTTGGATTTAGGAATTTTGAAAACTTCAAAGTAAGAATATTGCTAATGAAATAGAAAAACACAACTTAATATTGAAAAAAATCCTAATTAGAGTTAGGCTTATTAAGTGTGTTCAAAAAACACAAAATTTAAAGATTTTTTAGTGAAATGATAAAAATCAAAGGAATATTAGGGTCAACTTAGTTTCAAAATGATCCACCCCAATTATTGACAAAGAACCAATAAAACAAGCTGAATTTTCATAGAATTCAGCTTGTTTTGGTGGGCAGAGATGGATTCGAACCATCGTACGCTCTCGCGGCCAGATTTACAGTCTGGTGCCATTAACCACTCGACCACCTGCCCAAATATTAAATTAAAGTGGTGCGCCTTCAAGGATTCGAACCTTGGACCCACCGGTTATGAGCCGGTTGCTCTGACCAGCTGAGCTAAAGGCGCGTATCGTTATATTTAACGACAAGAATTATTATAAACTATCAACTAAAATATGTCAATAGTAAATTTGAATTTTTAATCATTTTTTTAATTCATTACCACACAATACTCATCAATGTTAAAATTTTCTAGACATTCTGGTTTATTCTTTTTTATAAAATATCTATTTTATTTCTACAATTGTTACTCCCATTTCACCTTCTCCAAATGTTCCTACTCTAAAAGATTTAACATGTGGATGAGTTTTTAAGAACTTATGAATTCCTGTTCTTAATGCACCACTTCCTTTTCCATGTACTATTCTGGTTGTTGCAAGTCCATTTAATGCACAATCATCTAAGTACTTATCTACTACAAAACAAGCTTCTTCCACTGTTTGCCCAATAACATTTATCTCCATTGGAATTGATTTTACAGAAAATTCTCTATTTTTCTTAGTTTTAAACTCTTTTTCTTTTTTTATTTTTCTATCTACTTTTTGCAAATCTCCAACTTCAAAATATGTTTTCATAAATCCAATTTGAACACATGCTTTATTTTTGTTTACACTTATAATAGTTCCTTGCTGATTTAAAGCTGGAATATAAACATCCATGCCACTTTTAATATCTTCTGCATTTAGCATTTCACCTTTTACTACATAATTTTTAGTAATAGCTAAATCTTTAATTTTTTTGTTCAACTTATTTCTTGCTTGTTCAGTTTCCTTAGTATTTGCAGAACTTTCTATTTCTTTTATTATATCATTTGCCTCTTCTTTTGCGTCTAATAAAATATCTCTTGCTTTAACTTTTGCATCATTTATAATATCTTGTTCTTGCTTTCTTAGAGATGAAAAATCATTTTCTAAACTATATTTTAATTCTTCTATCTTTTTAGAATTTTCCACTATTTTTTGTTTTTCATTTTCGATTTCTTTTTTATCTTCATATATATTTTTCAGCAATTCTTCTATATTAATTTCATCTGAACTTAAAAGCTCATTTGCTCTATCTATTATTTTTTTATTAATTCCTAATTTTTCGCTAATATCAAAAGCATTACTACTTCCAGAAACACCAACAAGCAAACGATATGTTGGTGATAAAGTATCTATATTAAACTCTACACTAGCATTTTCAAAATTATCATTTACTAATGCATAATGTTTAAGTTCTGGATAATGTGTTGTAGAAATAGTTATTGCATTCTTGTAGTTCAACTCTTCTAAAATACTAATAGCTAAACAAGATCCTTGAACTGGATCTGTTCCAGAGCCCAATTCATCAAGCAACACTAAACTATGTTCTGTTGCATTTTCTAAAATTTTGGCAATTGTTGTCATATGTGAAGAAAAAGTACTTAAAGAATTTGTTATACTTTGTTCATCTCCAATATCTGCAAAAATATTATCAAAAACAAAAATACTACTTTCTTCCTTAGCTGGAATGTGCATACCACTCATAGCCATTAAAACAAGAAGTCCAATAGTTTTTATTGTTACTGTTTTTCCACCAGTATTTGGACCTGTAATAATTAAATTTGAAAAATCTTCTCCAATTTTCATATCATTTTTAACAGCTATTTTCTTATCAATTAATGGATGCCATGCACTTTTCAAATCTATAATTTTCTCACTATTTATTATAGGTTCAGTAGCATCTATGTCATTAGAATATTTAGCTTTGGCAAATATAAAATCTATAATTCCTATTAAATTTATATTATTTTGCAACATATCAGTAATTTCAAAAAATAAAGATGATAATTCCATAAGAATTCTTTCAATTTCGATGCTTTCATCATTTTTCAAATTACTTAAATCATTATTTAGATCAAATACACTAACCGGTTCAATAAAAACTGTTGAACCACTAGAAGATATATCATGAATAAATCCTTTTACTTCTGAACGATATTCATTTTTTACTGGTACTACAAAACGACCACTTCTCATTGTAATTACTGATTCTTGAACATATTTAGTTCTTAAAAATGAATTTAATTTATTTCTAATTTCTTGCTCTTTGTTTCTCAAATTTTTACGAATATTTTTAAGCACAGTAGATGCATTATCATCCACTGTTTTCTCATCTAAAAGTTTAGAATATATGTTATTTTCTAATCCAACATTAATATACAAATGTTCAAACAAAGAGTTTAAATATTCAAATTCTGACATATCTATCTCTTCACTTGAAAAATACTCTTTTAGTTCTCTTGAAACTTTCAAAATATGAGCTAAATCCAATAGCTCTTTTATTGAAAGAGCACTTGATGCATTTAATTTTTTTATTTGTGGTATTATATTTTCTATTTCATCAACAGGAAGATTTCCTTTTCTGTAAATTAAAGTACTTGCCTCTGTTGTTTGTTTTAAAGCTTTTACAATTTCTTTTTTACTTTCTAATGGTAACAAATTAAGACATATATCTTTTCCAATATATGTCTTAGCATATTTTTCTAAATTTTCACAAACTTTATTAAAATCTAATTTCTCTAAATATTTACTATCCATAATATACATATTATACTATAATTTTACATATTATTCAACTTATGTATTGACTTTTCAAAAAAAATTTTGTATCATTGTTTTAGATTTAGAGTAGAATTCAAATAGTTAAGACTCATTAAACGGGAAGTTGTTAGTGAGGCAAGAATTTCATTCGCTTATTTGTTTTCGCATTCCGCTAACATAATATGAATATGGATGTTATCCTTCTTTATTATGTTTTTTAGAAGCTCTAATAAAGGAGGTATTTTTTATGTCAAAAACAAAAAAACTTATTTTAGCTGGTTTATTACTAGCTATACTTATCATTTTTGATAGATTTGTTTCTATCAAAACACTTTACTTGCAAATTAGTTTTAGTTTTCTACCTATTGCTATTGCAGGAATTTTACTTGGTCCAAAATACTCTTGTGCTATTGCAACACTAGGTGACTTAATTGGATCTTTACTTTGGCCATTTGGCGAATATTTTATAGGATTTACCCTTGTAGATACTTTTGTTGGCTTAATTTTTGGATTATGTCTATACAATAAAAACGAAGGTGAATTTTTCGATGGAAAACAATTGCTTATCAGATTATGTATTGCTTGTGCCCTTACTCTTTGGATAGTTGAACTTCCTATAATGAGTTTAATGCTATCTTTACTTTATGGAAACGCATTTATTGTTGTTTTAACTGGTCGTCTAGCTACAAAATTAATAATGTTTCCAATTGAAATTGCAATAATATACTTTTTATCAAAATATATTAAAACATTATCTCAAAAATTTTTATTTGAATAATAAAGGGATTTTACAATGATTAAAATAGAAAATTTAAACTATAAATACAAAACTGGTGATTTTGCCTTAGCTGATATAAATTTACAAATTGAAAATAATGAATTTATTTCAATAATTGGCAAAAATGGATCTGGAAAATCCACATTTTCTAAACTAATTAGTGGATTAGTAGGTTTTAAAAAAGGAAAAATTCTAATTGATAATTTAGATTTATCAGATAAAAAACAAACATTAGAAATTCGTAAAAATGTTGCTATTGTGTTTCAAAATCCTGAAACACAAATAATATTCGATAAAGTTTATGATGATTTAGCTTTTGGATTAAAAAACTTGGGATTTTCAAAAAGTGAAATTGATATAAGAATTGAACAAGCTTTAAAACAAGTCAATATGCTTGATTTTAAAAATTCTTATACCACAGAACTATCTCTTGGTCAAAAACAAAGAATAGCCATAGCAAGTGCACTAGCTATTCAACCAAAAGTTTTAATATTAGATGAACCAACTACAATGCTAGATCCTGTATCTAAAAAACAAATTTATACAATATTAAAAAATTTAAAGCAAAGTGGAATTACAATTATTTACATTACTAACTTTATTGATGAAATTTTGCTTTGTGATAGAACAATAATTTTTGAACATGGAACAATAAAAAAAGATTTTTATAAAAAAGATTTAATTGATAATTTATCTGAATTACAAGATTTTGAATTTCCTGGCATTATATCTTTAATTAACCACTTACATCTAGCGGGAATCAATATTAACTTAGAAGATTTATCAATTCAAGAACTAATTTCAAAACTTGATATAAAGGATTTAAAAAAATGAAAAATTTAATCTTACTTTTAATGTTTATTTTATACACAACCAGTATATTTTTCATTTCAAATTGGATAGCTTTATTAGGTTTTCTAATTATAAATTTAATATTAATAATTGCTTTGAAAATTCCATTTAGTCGTGTTTTAAATAACCTTTATAAAATAACTTTTATTGTTGCAATTACTTTTATTTTTAACATATTATTTGGATATTTAAAAGAATCAATATTAATTTCTGTAAGATTATATCTTGTATGCAATATAACTTTCATATTTACCTACAAAATGGGAACTACAAATATTTTAATATCATTAGAAAAACTTTTTACACCTTTGAAAATATTTAAAATATCCCCTACTGATATAAGCTTACTTATAAATATAGCAATTACTTTTATACCTATATTTTTAAGAGAAATTGAACAATCAATGCTTTCACTTCAAAATAAAGGATTAAAACGCTATTCTATTGATAATATAAAATATACTTTTAAATTTTTGCTAACATCAATTTTTAAGAAAACAAATAGCATTGAACTTACTTTAAAAAATAAAAATTACATTGAATAAAAATGGTTAAGAGCACACGGTAAGCCCATGCGCTCTCTCCACTTGATTTGTTTGCTATCAACATGAAATACTTTAACAGAAAGCTAACAGAATCTGATCATCCGGAAGCAAACAGTGCTGAACCAAATCGTTGGCAAGTTTTAATACTGCCTTCGGCATCTGGTCAGGCATTGCGATAAAGTTAGGCAACAGATAGACCAAGCTGGAATACACACGCGGATACCATTCTTTGATTTTGGTAACCTTCTCGGAGTTGGTATCGAAATACCTATCGCTCCTGCTTGTGCTTTCCATGTAATTACGTCTTTTTTGGAACCCCTCGCGAAGCTCTATCAGTTCCTTTCTCGCCTCTGCGTTTGCACCTTCTAACCGGCACTTAAACTCTTTGTCACTTTCCTGTTGAATAGAATAAATATAGTCCATATTTTTTTCCTCCTGTAATTTCTTTGCTTGTAATCGGACCAGTGCAAAAAAATTTATACACTATATAAATTATAACATATTTTACATAATATATCAAATTAAGGAGTTATGTCATGAGTTTAGGTGATTTTTTATCAAAATTTATACAAACTACGGATTATCCAACATTAGATGCAATGCAGTATCTTATGAAAAATTTAGGATCTCCGGAAAAAAAGTTAAAATTTGTTCATATTGCAGGTACTAATGGAAAAGGAAGTATCTGTGAAATGTTAAACAAAGTACTTATGCTTTCTAATTATAAGGTAGGAAAATTCATCTCTCCTCATCTCTTTGTTAGTAATGAAAGCATTTGTATAAACAATATTCAAATAACTGATACAGAATTTTTAAAATATAAAGATACTTTTGAAAAACTATCACAAAATTATTTTGAAGAAACTGGAAGAAAAGTTACTCGTTTTGAAATACTTACTTCACTTGCCATATTATATTTTTCACAAAACAACTGTGATATTGTTATTTTAGAAACTGGATTAGGTGGTTTATATGATTGTACAAATATTGTTGATTCTTTAATTTCTGTATTTGGGAGTATTAGTTTAGATCATACTGCAATTTTGGGCAATACTATTGAAGAAATTGCAACTCAAAAAGCTGGAATAATAAAAAGCAATTCTAATACAGTTATCTTCGAACAACCTGCATTGCCAATTATTGAAAAAACTTGTAAAGAAAAAAATTCGAACTTAAATATTATTAAAAATACTGAAATTAGTAATTACTCTTTTGATAGAGATTATCAATATTTTGATTATTTAGATTATAAAAAATTAGTTATCAATTTAAAAGGAAAAAAGCAAATTGAAAATGCTTCAATCGTTGTAAAATGTATTGAAATTTTAAATAATAATGGCTTTGATATTTCTAAAAATAATTTATATGAAGGTATAAAAAATATTACTCATCCTGCCAGATTTGAAAAAATACATGCAAATCCTACAATAATTTTTGATGGTGCTCATAATGAAAATGCAATGATTAATTTTGTAGAAACTGTAAAAAATTTATATAAAACTGAAAGTAAATCTTTCTTAGTTTCTATTATTACTACAAAAAATTATAAAACTATTTTGAATATACTTCTACAAACATTTGAAAATAGCACTTTTATATTTACTAATGGAACTGATGATAATAAATTTTTTAAAGGACAATTATTATATGATTATGCAAAAAGTTTGAATTCTTCTAATAAATTAGAACTAGAAGCTTTTGAAAATGGATTATTAAAAATGAACTCTGAAATTAATTTTGTTATTGGAAGTTTTTATAGTTATGAAAAAGCAAAAAAATTACTAAAATAATAAAACACCCCTATTTTATAAATAAAATGGGGGCATTTTTATAAATTATTCATTTATATGATTATCTCATTTTTCTAAATACACCAATTACTTTTCCTAAAATTTCACAATTTGGAACAATTATTGGATCCATAGTAGAATTTTCAGGTTGTAATCTAATATGATCTGATTCTTTGTAGAAAGTCTTAACTGTTGCCTCTTCTCCAATAAGTGCAACAACTATTTCTCCGTTATTTGCAGAATTTTGTTTTTTTACTAATATATAGTCACCATCTAATATTCCAGCTTCTATCATGCTACAACCTCTAACTGTTAGCATAAAACTTTCTGAATTTCCTACAAAATCGATTGGAATAGGAAATGTATCAGTTACATTTTCAACAGCTAAAATTGGTTCACCAGCAGTAATTTTTCCTACAACTGGAACATCTACCATTTCTTTGCTTGTATATGCTTCTTTTAAAAATGTTTCTTGATTTGAATCTTCTTCAAGACCACCTTTTATTAATTTTAAAGTTCTACCTTTTTGGCTTTCTTTTTTTACATATCCTTTTTTCTCTAATGATGCTATATATCCATGAACTGTTGCAGTAGATTTTAACCCAACAGCTTTTCCTATTTCTCTAACTGATGGTGGGTATCCATTTAATTTAACTTGTTTTTCGATAAATTTTAATATTGCTTTTTCTCTTCTATTTAGTGAATCTGGGTCTTTCTTTCTCATAACAAATCACTCCTTCATAATTAACTAAAAAGATATTATCACAAAACATTTGATTTGTCAAACAAATTTTCTATTATTTTTTAATTTTCTGAACAATAATTCTTCTTTGATTTTCATTATTTAAGTCTCTTGAAAAACTAATTTTAGTATAAATATTAGGTAAAACATTTTCTATCATTTCTCCCCACTCAATTATGCATACTCCCTTTTCAAAATACTCTTCTCCACCTATACTTAAAAATTCTTCTTCCTCTTCTAATCTATAAACATCAAAATGATATATATTTAAGTTATCTGTATAATATTCATTAACAATAGTAAATGTTGGACTAGATATTTCTTTCTCTAATCCAAAATATGTAAGAATTCCCTCTGTTAATTTTGTTTTACCAGACCCCAAATCTCCGAGTTAATACTATTACATCTCCTTTTTTTAAAGTACTTGCTATTTTCTTACCTAACTCCATTGTTTCCTCTGGCGAATTTGAAATTATTTCTTCCATATATATCTCCTTTTTATTCTTCCACAAGTGTAGCTTGTCCATTTTCATCTACTAAAAATTCAATTCTTATTCCACCTATATCATTTGCTGTAAATGTAAATTGATATTTTCCGCTCACCTATTTCTCCATATATTGATGTCCAGTCAATTTTATTTTCTAATATTGAATCTTCATTATATTTTTCTATTTCCACAGTTTCACTAGTTGCAATATTTGAAATTTTTGGAAGTTCTTTATAATAAAATTCTAAACCTACTCCGAGTATATCCTGATGTACTATATTCAGTATCTTCGCCAATTTTCTCTCCAACTCCTGTATAGTTTTCATTTCTAACTTGCTTATCAAGTGCATAAGTATTTCCATAGTCAAATTTTACATCATTTTTATCTTCTATTGTAAATGATATACCTTTATTAGATATTTCTGTTACATTAATATTAACATTATTTTTTGAACTATAAAAATTTTTTAACACATATTTGGGTATTTCTATATCACTTTCTTGCTTTACAATTTCTAATTTTCCTGGATTACTAATTTGAGCAGGCCAACTTGTAAGAATCTCACCATTGAAATAAACTAATACCTCTTGACCTCTTTTAAATCCAATATCTCCATCTTGTGAAAAATAAACACATAACGCTTCACCTATTTGATTATCACTAATTCTTACAGCTTTTAAATATTGTTCTTCAACTCCAACCACTAAAATTTTTATTTTTTCCGCCATGTTATCATTTTTATCAATTCTATTTTTATTTGACCAATCAGTTATTTGAACACTATTAGTAGCTCCAAAGTAATATTGATATACACCAAAAGCAATCACACTAAACATTATTATAATTACTACTACAATTAAACTTTTTTTCATAAGTTTCACCTTCAAATTCTTCTATATTACTTTATTTTTTCAATTCTATTCTTGTCAGTAATTATATAATAATTCAATTGATATTTCAATGAAAGCATAAAAGTTTTATACACAAAAAGCTATTCAATATTTTGCATGAATAGCTTTTTGGTAATTCATTTTTCTATTTCCTTGTCTGGTTCTTGAATAGTTCCAATATCTTTTGGCTTTTCTTCAAAAATTTCTTTCATACCATTATCAATTCTGGTAGACAATGCTGATTCTGGCTGTATCTTTACAATTGCTGGCAAGTTTTTATCAAATCCATATTTAGCAAATAAATCAGGATGCACACCTGCTAATGTTCTTGAAGCTTCAACTAATTCTAATAATTCTGCTGGATTATTGTACTCCATTTTATTTTCTCTTGTTTTTTGAGTACTTAAATATAAACCAATTCCAGCCATCTTTCTAAGAGCATGATGTGAAGCTTCATCATTTACCAAAGCTCTACCATCTTGTGACGCTTGATAAGCATCTTCACAAATTCTATATACAAAATTATTTTCCGAAACTCCGCATCTTTCAAAGTCTTGCTTACGCAATTCCCACATATCTTTTAAAGTTTCTTTATCTATGTCTTTACCTTCTGATAAATATTTAGCTCCTAATAAAAAAACATTTACCATTTCATACGCATTTGGATCTTTTGCCCATTCTTCTTTTTCTCTATTTTCTCTTATCCAATTAGTTATTCCTCTTGCTCTATCATTAAATTCTTCCTGAAATATGTTATTTTGCAAATTTCTATATTCCATAATACTAGTTCCTCCTGAAAATAGTATTAGAAATATTTTAAATTTAATTACAGGTAAATATTGGCTTTTATCTCAATTTGTTCTATATATTATTTCGCACCAGAATTTATTATATTTATAATTTCATCACCATGAAGCTTGATTTTTACTTCTGTCAATATATTTGATTTCTTTAAATCGTCTATTTGCTTAGGCATTACATTTAAAATCTTTTCTAATTCTTCATTAGTAAAAATATAATAAGCTGGTATATTTTTATTTTGAGATTTTTCTTTTCTAAATGCTATTAATTTATCTCTTAAAGCACCTATATCGACATTTTCTTCTTTAATATTATTTTTTACATATTTTCTAAATTCTTGCTCATAATCTTTATTTATAGGTTTATGATAGCTCTGGCATAATATTTGTGCCATATTTTCCATTATTTTTTGATTATTTAAGTAATCTTTATCAAGCTTTTTAATATCTTTTTTTATATAATCTACAAGTAAATCTGATTTTATTACTTTATTTTTTACATCTTTGGGTGCATATTTAGTATTTAAAATATTTTTAGAATTTGCCATAACAACTAATGGTCTATACCAATTATCTAAATTTTGGCTCCTAAATAATTTATCAATAATACTTGTATTTCTTTGATTCCAAATTTTCTTAAACACTTCTATATGTCGTTCAGCTTGTCTTAATGATGAATATATACCTTCTCTAATTTTATTTCCATTAAGTGTATAATCTCGTATAAATTCACCTCTATTATTTATAGTAATATTACCTATAAGATTTTTACATTCTATAAAATAAACATAAGCAGGTGTTATTACAATATAATCAATTTGAGCTTTTAATTCTTCATATTCAAGATTTATATCATGCAATACATACATTCCAATATTAGCATTCTTTAACTCAAATTCAATTTCTTTTTCTCCTTTTAAACCTATTTCACATAGTTTTAATTTATTTGCTATAATATCATTATTAGGATATTCTTTGTTTAATTTTTGTAAAACTGTTACTTGTTTTTCTAATTCACTATCATTCTTATAAAAAATAGTTTCATTAAATTTTTTAAATAGTTCCATGTAAATCTGCTCCTATCATTATTTATATATACTAAATCTGTAATTCTTTTTCCATTAGCATTTTTTGTAATTTTATAGAATTAGTTGCAAATAATATCAAGAATAAAGCATATACAATTATCATTATAGTCAAATTAATACAAGAGAGCAAAATAAATATAATACCACTTATTATTCTACCAATTACAAGTGCTGATTCGTTTGCTAACCAATATTCTGTTTTATATTCTTTCGCTATTTCTTTATAATTACTCAAATTAGCTTGATTATTTCCAGTTATCAAATTTTTAAATTTTTTAGATATTGTTTGGAATAAATTAAACAATACTATTGTTATTGGATTACAATTTAAAATCATGAAAAACAAAAATATAATTGTAAACATCATAGAAATTTTTATTGCAACTTCATAATCTTCTTTTTTTATAAACTTTGCAAATAAAATGCCAATAATACAAGTAATTATACTAAATATTGAAGTAAACACACCTAAACTGAAACTATTTGAAAATACTTTTATTATATATATGGTTACTATGTATGAAAATGCAGCTTCTGAATAAACAATTCCGTTTAAAAATTCCAACTTATACATCTGCTTGAATCTTTTATCTTTATTCGTTAATTCAAAATATTTTTTCATATTTATTTTATTACTCTTAGGAACATTATTGTCTTTATACATAAATGATAATGCAATTCTTAATAAAATTATTATAAAAACAACTATTAAGCTTTTTAAAAAGCTGGTTGCATATATTAGACTTCCAAATATTAAAGGAAAAACAATTGATAAAATCGATTCTACTGCTGTATATGTACCAGCAAATTTTGCTCTTTCCTCATTTGTAATTCCATCAGATTCAAGTATATTATATACTGAATAATAAAATCCTTCTTCTAATCCATACAATAATCCTACTAAATATATATAATCTACAATTTTATCTTTTAATAATATAATAGTTAAAAAATATATAAAATCTAATATAATTCCTATTCTCATTAAATTAGCTCTATGCTGAGATTTTGCGAAATTCTTTGTCAAATATATTACACTATATATTGCAATTATTGCTACTAGTTTATATATTCCTAATGGCAAAATATTACTATCCGAAATGTCCAAAAAATATAACACTAAAAAACTATCTACAAAATTAGTCAATATATTTTTCAATGTTCTAAGTCCAAATAAAACTTTATAATTACTCATTTGTTTCTCCGATTATCTCTATCTTTCATATTATATTTACTCTACATACAATAAACTTGTTCATACTAAAAATAACTTAATACTTGAAAAATGTCAAGTATTAAGTTATTTGAAAATTCTTGGTACTTTAACTTGTACTCCACAAATAGGGTTACGGCTAACGTTTGATGTGAACTATATACATACTATATCATAGCAAAATACTCCATACTTTCGTACAGAGTATTATTATTGATTATTTATTTTTTATTTTCTAGAGTATTATTATTGATTATTTATTTTTTATTTTCTATCGTTAAACTTGTTTCTCCATCACTTATATTTCCCTGAAATGTTAAATTTTCTCCTTCTAATTCATTTTTATCTACCTCTATCCTATATTCAGCACCATTCTTTTCTAACTCATATTTTTCTATTATATGATTATTAGAATCTGTATAGGTTGTTCCTTTTACTTCTTCTTGCTTTCCATCTTTGTCAGTAAATATAACTCGCACTGTATCTTTTACTTTTTCAGCTAATTCTCCATTCGTAGCTGCATTTACTGTAAAACTTCCTGTTAGCATAACACACATTACAATAGCAATAGATAAAATTTGTTTTCTTTTATTTATTTTCATATTCTCCTCACTTTCCAAATTAGATATAACTACCCTATTTCTAACATTTTCAATAATTCTCTTGTTTAATTCATTATTTTCCATAGTTATACCCTCTTTCTTTTAAATTCTTTTTTATGGATTTTCTTACTCTATGTAATATTACTTTAACTTTTGTTTCAGATATTTTGAATATTCGTGCTATATCTTTAATTTTCTTCTGTTTATAATAAAACATTATAAAAATATCTTTATCAATTTCTTTTATATTGGCTAATGTTTTTGATATTATTTTTGACTTCTCTTTATTTTCAACTAATTCTTCAGTAGCAATATTATAAACCATCTCATTTTCATAATCATCAATATTTTCGACGTTTATACTATAATTTGCATATTTCTTTTTAATTAAATTTTTGGTTATTCCCGCTAAATATGGCTTTACCTTTGTTCTTTTGTCTAATTCTTTATGTTTCTTCCAAAATATAACAAACACATCTGATAGAATTTCTTCAATATCTAATTCATTTGATATGCTATTTTGTAATATCTTATAAATATAAGCATTATATCCATTAATTACTTTTTCAATATTTAATATTCCTTCTTCTTCAAATGATTCTATTGTTTCATTGTTCAATTTAGATCTAAACTCCTTAATAAAAAGTACCTTCACTTATATAATCCTATTATATCAAAAAAGGTTACAACTTTTATAAAAAGTAATAGAAATATTTAATAAAACTGTTACTTTCTATACTAGAATAGTATATTTATATGGTTCTATAATGTTAGTTGCTGTACTACAAGTTTCAACTATTTTTATATAAAAAATAAGAAGTACTATAAAAGATGGCATTTAGATTTAAAATTTCAAAGCAAGAATATTGCTAACGGAATAGAAAAATACAATTTAATATAAAAAAATTAGGCTTACTAAGTATATTTAGTTTCCTCTTTTGCTCACACAAAAATAACTGCATACTTCCGTATGCAGTCATTTTTTGGAGCGGGTAACCGGATGTGAACTTTCAGATTATCCGCTATTTATTTGATTTTGTTTGTGTTTTTGTGTGAGTTGTTGACAGATTTGTTGACAAAACTATTTATTTACATATTCATTAAACTTTTCCTCTAATAAAATAAAATTACAACATCTTTTTAAGATATTTTCAGTTAAATGTCCTTTTCTAAACATGTTTTGAAAATAATTTATCTTTTTATATAATTCAGCTTTATGATTATTTAAAAATGTTAATTGTTGTTCTAACATCTTTTTATATTTTGCATCTGTTACTGTTGGCAACACTTCTGTTAAATTTTCAATTGGGGTTGGAATCATATTGTTTATATTAACAACTCCAAGTTCTCCATCTTTTATTTTAAAAATATCAATCGCTTTAGGATTTATATTTATATGTTTAGGTTTTGGAGAAGATAAAGGTGCAAAATAATTAAAATTATTGTATGTATAAACAATTCCGATATATGGTCTTGTTGCTGTTTTATTATAAGCAACATTTAAATCAAATTGTCTTAAATATTTTATATATTCTTCATCAATATAGTATAATTTCAAATTTTTCATTCATTTCTCCCTTAATAAAACAATATGGCAATCTTTTCAGATTGCCATATACTGTTTTAAGTTCCTACTTTGGCAAGGATATTCCTACTTTTTTAAATTCTTACTTTGGCAAAGATATTCCTACTTTTTTAAGTCCCTACTTTAGCAAGGGTATTCTAAACTTTTTATCTAATGACAATTAATTATCATTATTATTATATTCATTATAATACTTTTTTATGAATAATGTCAATACATAAATTATTTCTTGAGATTTTAGCTTTATCTAATCAATTAATTGTAAGTTGTCGCTTAGATGTTATTTAGATTTTTTGTTTCAGTTAATAGTTCATCAAAGTCCGAAATATAATTTTTATCTTGTATAACTCTATATTTTTCAAATTCTGTTTCAGCATGTAATTTTGCCATTTCAGCTGATATTTTTCCATTATCCTGCAAAATATTATGATCCCATAGTGTTAAGAAGCCATTTAATCGTTCTTCCCAGTCTGCCATTGTCATTGGGATATGTCTTATTGCTTGCATTTCTGCTAAATCTAAATATGCTGAAACCAATCTTTCAAGTTGTCCAATTTCATTTTCTGATAAATAATTTTTTGCAATAACTATATCATATTTATGTATTTTGCTACTTGGTGCTCCATTCCAAGATGTTAGTCCCATATTTTCTTTTTTATGGTCTGCTCTATTATAAATGATTTCTGCAGCTGTATTTCCTGAAACAGCATAATGTAATTTATTTTGAACAGAAGTAAAAAATCTAATTGTTGATTTTGCTGTTTTATCATAGTCTATTGATGTAGCATAAATGTCAGTAATCTTTTGATAAAATTTTCTTTCTGACATACGTATTTCTCTTATTCTTTCTAATTGTTCTTCAAAATATTTTTCAGTTAAAATTGAACCCCCATTTTTCAAACGTTCATCATCCATTACCCAACCTTTTATAGTATAATCCTTAATTATTTGATTAGCCCATTTTCTAAACTGAATTGCTTTTTCATTATCAACTTTAAATCCAATTGCAATTATCATTTGCAAATTATAGTGAGCAATGTTTCTTGAAACTTCTCTATTTCCTTCTTTTTGAACTATTCGAAAATTTCGAATAGTTGAATCTTCGGTTAATTCTTTATCTTCATATATTTTCTTTATATGATAATTTATTGTATTTAATTCAACGCCATAAACAGTAGCTAGCATCTTTTGTGTTAGCCAAATATTTTCATCTTCATATCTAACTTCTATTGCCTCTGGATTATCTCCAGTTGCTGCTATGTATGTTAAGTATTCAGCTGTACTTGAACGAATAAGACTATCTTCCTTGCTTTTTCTCAAATAAATCTCTCCAATCTATACTTATTTCTTTTTCTATGTCAAAACTGTTGTTTGTATTTTATAACAAAATAATTGCAATGTCAACATTTTTAGTTACATTTATGTTATATATTTTCTATGCGAATTTTTTACATTGTTTTGGTTAACCATAGCATATTCCATTGTAGTATCTATTTTTATATGTCCTAATAACTTTTGTACTTGTTCAATTGGCATTCCTTTATCAATAGCCATAGTTGCCATTGTTCTTCTAAATTTATGTGGATGTACTTTATTTATATTTGCTTCTCTTCCTAAATTTCTAATAGCAATTTCAATTCCTGATATTCCTAATCTGTTATAAGGTTTTATAAGCGATACAAATAGTGCTTCATTATTATCATTTCTTGTTTCCAAATATTTCTTAATATACATTTTACTTTTTGCACTAAAATAAACTTCTCTTTCACTATTTCCTTTTCCTAGAACAATACAACTTCTTTCTTGAAAATTCATGTCTGCTATATTTAATCTAGTTAATTCTCCAACTCTCATACCAGTTGATATTAATAGTTCTAATATTGCTAAATCTCTCACATTTGAACAAGTATCTCTTAACTTTTCTAAGTTCTCATCTGTAAATGTTTCTTTAACTTTTTTAGTTGCTTTTACTTTGTGAATCCTTCTAACTGGACTTTTAACAATATAATCTTCATTTTCTAACCAAGCAAAGAAACTTGATAATGTCCTTCTTATATTGTCTATTGTTACCATTCCAGCATTTGAATTACTTTTATAATTTGCTAAATAATTTCTTAATATTTCAGTAGTAATTTCATCTATTGGAAGATTTATTGTATCTAACATTTTGGTTATATTATCTTTATAATAATTTAAAGTTCTAGTAGAACAGCCTTCAATTTCTTTAGATGATATAAACTTATTTAATATTTCTTCATTATTCTTTTGTGTTTCTTGTTTTACAGTTTGTTCTATTATTGTAATTTGATAATTTAAACATATTTCTGTCAGTATTTCTTTTAATTTTATTCTTTGGTTATTCTCTAAGAAGAACATAGTTTTACTCGTAACTTCTTCGATAAATAACTGTTTCAAATAAAATACCTCCTAATTTTTTAATTACATTTCTTAATATAAAGTATCATCCTTTAATTGTTCCATAATATTTTTATTTAAAATTTTCTTTCCACCTATATAGTAAGCTACACTTGTAAATATTAAAATAAACATTGTGTATACTAAAATCGGTATAATTGGCATATTAGTTAAATAATCTTTAATTAGCATTTGACTTGCATTTAGAAAGAATAAAACTATTGGAATATTTATGACTATGCTAATTATGATTGGCTTTAAGCTTATTATTAAATCTTCATATATTAGGATTTTTCTCATTCCTTTAGGTGATAATCCAATAGACATATATCTTGCAAATTCTCTTTTCCTTTGAACAATTTGTCCAAGCGAATTTGAAAATACATTTGCAAGTCCAATACAAGCTAGTATTCCTGCAAATATTTCTATTATTATTATCATTCCTTTTCTTTCATTTTTATCTGATATTTCTTCATTGATTCTATTTTGTATTCTATATTCTAATCCAGAAATTTTTTCTTCTATCTCTGCTTGTATATTATCTATTTGCTCTACATCATCTAATTTAATATTAAAATATGTTTGACCTGTCATAATATCTTTATTTATTTTATTTGCATAATCTTCACTTATAATTAAAACAAATTCACATTCGTGCCTATTGTATTCTTCTTTTAGTTTTGGTAATTCCTCTGCATAGTTTGTTACACTTATATTATAACTTTTAGACTCGTTTTCTTTTTCAAATAATTTCAATTCTAAATTATCATTTTCTTTTAAATATGGAATATACTCTCCCTCTAAGTTATGATTTTTACTTTTCCATAGTTTGTTTATTGCAATACATTTTCCTTCTAATGCCGGATTTCCTTTTACGTTTTTTTCCAAACTCTTATAGTAGTTATTAAAACTTGTATTATCAAGTGCAATAATAGGAACTCCTATTTTATAACTTCCATTTTCATTTTTCTTTATTTTTTCACTTATAACATCTAAGCCTCCTACTTCTTTTGCATCATTACTTAAATAATCTGTACTAATTTGAGCATAAAAATTATATTTTTTATAGCCTATACACTCTTTCACATTATCCATATTTCTTATTTCTTCTATAAGTTCATTTCTATTATTTGTTTCTGGAATTAAAAACATTATATCCCATTTATCTCTATATCTCTCAAAAAAAGTTTTATTTGTAGAAAGATCTGAAACTGCTTCAAAATTAAGAAATGTAATTAGTGCTAGTGCCGAAAACATAAAAGAACGAGAGGCTGTACGAAAACTTTTTCTTCTTGAATAAATAGATTTTCTTGCAAGTTCTCCCTCAACACCCATTATTTTAGAACTAATACTAAATTTTTTCATTCTTTTTATTTTAGTATTTTCTCTATAAAATATAGCATTCATTACTGATATTTTACTTATCTTTCTTGCTGGTATAGATGATGAAATCCATACAGTTATCAAAGAAGCTAATATTGATATAATCCAAACTAAAATATTATATTGAAAATGTAGTTCATAATCTCTTGCAAACTCCGTTGACTTTATCGCAATTTGCATAAATAAATAAGTTCCACCTATACCTACAATAGCACCAATTACTATTGCAGGTATACTTAATAGTATTATCTCATATTTTAGAATAGCTTTAATTTGCTTTGGAGTTGCACCTACACTTTTAAGTATTCCTAACTGATGCATTCTTGAACTCATTGAAGTTAAGAAAACATTATGTATCATTAAAATCAAAGATAATGATGCTCCTCCCATTATAACTATACTAGCAACATTTTCTCCGATACCATATGTTTTTCCTGCTTGCATATCATATGCAAATAAATTATAAAAAGCTCCACATAATACTGACAAAAGTAAAGAAGCAAAAAATGATATTATTACTATTGAAATACTTGTATTTTTGTTATTCTTTATATGGCTTATCAAATATTCTTTAATCATTACAAATCCTCCTATACTTTCATATTCTTTCCATCTGACACTATTTTGCCATCTTCTATTCTAATAATTCTATCTGCTTGTAGTGCTATACTTTCATCGTGTGTTATTAAAATTAAAGTTTGATTATATTTTTTATTGGAATATTTTAAAATTTCCATTATTTCTTGACCATTTTTCCTATCAAGATTTCCTGTTGGCTCATCTGCTAGAATTATAGATGGTGCATTTATAAGAGCTCTACCGAATGGCTACTCTTTGTTGTTGTCCTCCAGATAATTGATTTGGCAAATGATTTACACGATTGCTTAATCCTAGCATATCTAATAATTCTTTTACTCTGTCCTCATTTATTTTTTGCTTATCTAATTTAAGTGGCAAAACCATATTTTCATAAACATTTAATATTGGTATCAAGTTATAAAATTGATAAATAAGTCCAACATTACGGCGTCTAAAAATTGCAAGTTCTTCTTCGCTTTTAGCATAGATTCCCTTGTTATCAACATAAATTTTGCCGAGAAGTAGGAATATCCACTCCTCCTAACAAATGTAAAAGTGTTGATTTTCCTGAACCAGATTGTCCTACTATTGCTACAAATTCTCCTTTTTGTACTGAAAACGAAACATTATTTAATGCAACAACTTCATTTTCTCCTTTATAAATTTTAGTCAAGTTTTCTACTTTTAATATTTCCATATAGATTACCTCCTCATTTTTTAATATATCATAATCCTAGTGACATATCCGTGACTTTATTATTACAAATATGTCACTTTTACTCTCAATATGTAAAAAACGAAACATTATGCTTTTTTTACATTATGTTTCGTTGTAAAATTTAATATTAAATTCTGCACCTTTACTTTCCCTATTCTTAGCAGTAATAACTCCATTTTGCTTTGTTATAATCATTTTTGTAAGATAAAGTCCTATTCCTATGCTTTCATTACTTCTATTTCTTCCTTTATAAAATCTCTCAAACAAATGTGGTAGGTCTTCTTCACAAATTCCGTTTCCATTATCTTTTATCACTATTTCTATATATATAGGATTTTCTTTTGAAATAATTTCAATAGTTCCTCCATTTTCTGAATGCTCTATGCAATTCTTTAATATATTTGAAATTGCCTCTATTTGCCAATAATAATCTCCTTTGTAATTGCTGCTTTCCTCAATATTTAAATCTATTGCTACATTTTTAAGCTCTGCTTGAATTTTCAATGGCTCTAATGCCTTATTTATCACTTTTACTATGCTTATGTTTTCTTTTTTTAATTCTACTATACCAGACTCTAATTGTGCCACTTCCAATAGTGCCGTAATTAGCCACTCAATTCGAGATAATAGTTTATTTATTTCTTTGATAAATTCAAATTGTTCTTCATTAGTTAATTCTTGCTTCGATAATCTTGTTAGCATTATTTTTATTGAAGTCATTGGTGTTCTAACTTGGTGAGATATGTCTGCCATATAATCTTTTAGATAGTTTTTCTCTTTTATCAGTCTTTCTGCTTGTTCTCTTAGTCTAACTGTCATTTTATAGATTTCGCTATTTAAAACTGCAAGTTCCCCTTCTTTATTTACATTAAAATTTGTATAATCATTATTATGTAATATTTTATCTATTTTATAGGTTAGTTCACTAATATCATTATACCTTTTTTTAGTAAAATATAGTGATATAAATTCAATTGTAAAACATACTAATACAACATATATTGAGCAAATACTGTTACTAAATAATGCTACTAAAAACACAATAGTATTTAAAATGATATATATAATTATTTGTTTCTTTATTTCATCATTTCTAAAAAAACTCACATTATTCTCCAATCTTATATCCTATTCCTCTAATTGTTTTTATTATAGTAGGATTTGTAGGATTATCTTCTATTTTTTCTCTTAATCTTTTTATATAAACAGTTAAAGTATTATCATTTACAAATTCTCCTGATACATCCCAGATTTCCTCTAATAATCTGTTTCTTGTCATGATTTCCCCTTGATGATTTATAAATACTAAAAGTAGTCTATATTCTAATGCTGACAATATAATTTCTTTATCATTTTTTAATACACTACCTTTTATAGCATCTACTTTTATATTAGAGATTTTAAATATTGATGGAGATTTTTTATATCTTCTTAATTGATTTTTTATTCTTGAAATAAGCTCTAATGGCTTAAATGGTTTTGATATATAGTCATCTGCGCCAACATCAAATCCTGTTACAATGCTATACTCATCTTTCATAGCAGTAAGTATAATAATAGGTATATCCATTTTATTTTTTATTGTAGTACAAATAGAATAACCATTACCATCTGGTAAGATTAAATCTAAAAGTACCAAATCAAATATATTTTCTTCTAAAATCTTTTCTAATTCTGCTTGTTTCGATATAGTTTTTATTGAAAATCCATTTTCTTTAAGTAAAATGCTTAGATTTTCTGCTATTTCTTTATTATCTTCTACAATTAAAATTTGATTCATTATATCATCTCCATTTAAACCAACCTCAGCGATAACTTACTATTTTTCTTTTACAATATTATCAAAAACAATACTTATTTTCAACTTATTATTTTAATATACATTAACAAATTTCAAAAAAATTTTATTTTTTCACATCAACTTTTCCTTGATATTTCAACACTTTCAAACAAATGTTGCGTCAGACGCAATATTTTGTGTTTTTTGGCATTTTTTATCAATTTTTGAGTAATTTTTTATAAAAATAGGGGTAAAAATGGCACTTTTTGCCTAAAAAGTTGCATACAGTGCAAATTTTGTTGCATAGGACGCAAATTTGACTTTTTTGCTTTGTTTACATAAAAATGTTATTCTTGTATTGTAAAAAGTAAACAATTCAAATTTATATAGATTTCTTATAAGAAAATACAAAAGATATGTAACTTATTTAATAATATACGCGTGATTATTAGATAACTTACAGAGAATTGCTTAAAAGAAAAATTGGCTAGACAATTTTTCTAACATCAAAAGTCCTCTACTTAAAGGACTTTTGATATTAAAATAAATGATAAAACTATATAATGTTGCAACTTATATATGTTTTGAAATTTATTTTAATTAGCATAATCAAATTCTATACTATTCCTTTATATAGAGAACTTAAATTGATTATGCTAGGGGTTATTAGGGGTATCCCCTAATCATACAGAGGTCTTTTGAAAAAGTCCTCTAGTATGTTATAGCAAAAAAATTGCTTATGTAATTTAAGTCAAAAGATAAAGCTAAAATTTTAGCACTACTTCGTAGGCTTACTTAAAAAGTGCACTTTTACAATTAAATATTCTTGTGAAAGGAAAAAGATATATGAGTTATGCAATAATAAGAAATGCTAAATATACAATGAACAACTTAAATGTAATCTTTAGGCATAATGAAAGGAAAAATACAAATTATTCGAATAAAGACATCAATAAAATTAACTCTATAAAAAACTACTCAATAAAACCTTGCAATGTTCCGTATTCAAAACGATTTAATGAAATAAAAAGACAATATCATTTAAAAGGACAAATTAAAAAAACAAGTAATGTTGTATGTGAATACATAATCACATCTGATAAAGAGTTTTTTGAAGAAATTGGAGAAACTGAAACTAAAAGATATTTTGAAACTGCACATAAATTTGTATGTTCATATAAAGACTTAGGAGAACAATATATTATTTCAAGTAAAGTACATTTGGACGAGAAAACTCCTCATTTACATTTAGTATTTATTCCAGTTGTTCATACTAAAGATAAAAAAACTAATAAATCTATTGATAAAATATCTTGCACAGAATTTTGGAAAGGCAAAAACAGCTATAAACAACTTCAAGATAGATTTTATTCATATATGATTAAAGCTGGCTTTGGTTTAGATAGAGGTAGAACTCGTGAAAATGCCCATATTCCTATTAAAGAGTTAAAGGCTATAACTAATCACGAAGTACAAGAATTTGAGCTAAAATCGCTTAATATTGAACAGGAACTTAACACAAATAATATAGATTTATTAAGAGAAGATTATAGAAGAATAATAAAAAAATGTAATACTTTAACAAAACAATATACAAAAATAAAAACAACTACTGATAAAACTTTGGAAAATTTAGAACAATTAGAGCAAAATTATGAAGAATTGAGAAAAGAAAATTTACACTTAAATAAATATATCAATTATCTTAAATATTATTTAGACAAGGCTTTTGAATATACCAGTTTACTATTCGATTTTCCAAAGGAAAGATTACGAAAACTTGTAAAAGATTATTTGAAAGGAATTAGAGATAATGAACGAACTAGATAATAATATAATTGATACAAAAGAAAAACTATCATTTGAAGAAATACTTGCAAAAGTTGCAATAGATAAATTAGAAAAACCATTTACCACCTTAACTGTAAAAGATGTTGCAAAAGATTTAAACATAGGTAAAAATGCTAGTTATAAAATTTTTAAAAGAAATGATTTTCCTTCTGTAAATTTAGGTCAGTCTTGGCACATAACACTTATAGCTTATACTATATGGAAAATGCAAAGAAGAGTTTAGGAGGTGTGCTTATGACAACTAAACAAGCTCAAGGTAGTGTTTTCTATAATAAAGATAGAAAAAATTGGATAGCTTCTTATGCTATACAAGACCTAACTACTGGCAAACCAAAAAGAATAAGAAAATCATTTGCAACAGAAAAATTAGCAAAAGAATTTTTAAAAGATATAAATCTACAAAAAAATAGTTCTATATTTATTCAAAATAATGGTATTCCTTTAATTAAACTTATTAAAATGTTATTACAGAAAAAAGTTGATTCTAATTTAATAACTGATAGAGCATATGCAAGAACTATGGACACTATACGAACAATTGAAAAATCTTATTTAGCTGATAAGAACATAAATGAAATAACAACAGATGAACTTCAATCATATTTTAATTCTTTAACTGAAATTTATAGTAATTCCTCAATTCAAAAAAACTATTTTCAATTTAAAAGTGCTTTTGAATATGCTTTAAATAAAGGTTACATACACGAAAACCCTATGTATGAAACAATAAAGCCCAAAAGTAAAAAAGAAGATAAAATATGTAGCGCATTAGAAGTTGAAGAACAACAAAGATTAACTGATTATTTATTAAATGTTGATACAAAAAGTGTGCCTTACAGAAATGTATTTCTAATTCAATTATATATGGGACTTCGTGTTGGCGAAACACTTGCATTGCAAGCTAGTGATTTTGATTTTAATAGAAATATATTAAAAATAAGTAGAACACTCACAACAGACAAAAATGATAAAGTATGTATAGGAAAAACAACTAAAACTTATGCTGGAAAAAGAGATTTACCAATACCTGATTTTATATTACCATATATTCTTGAACAATTAGAAATTTCAAAAGATAATAAAGATAATATGCTATTTTTAACACCAAATAAAAAATTAGTTTTACACTCTACTATTAACAATCAACTAAAAAACATTGCTAAAAAAGTTGATATTACACACCCTATTTCTACACATACCTTAAGACATACTTATGGTACTCGTTGTATTGAATCTGGTATGAGAGCTGTTGCACTTCAAAGATTACTTGGTCATACTGATATAAATGTAACATTAAATACTTATACATCTGTTTTGAATAAATACAAAGAAAAAGAAATGGAAAAATTAAACGACTATTATTTAAGCAACGATATATTTAATAAATCAAGAGAATTAAGTACAATAAATTATAAACTATTAGACGACAATAATGATTTAACAAGATAACTTTAAAAGCAGTATTCATAAAAATGAATACTGCTTTTCCCATTGTATATTTTTATGTATTTTTCAATACTTTTATAAAATATTAAATAATGTTTTTTTAAAAAAATCACCACCTACGCTCCACTTTTTGATATTTTTATGTAAAACATACAATATGTCAACACTTAAATTAGTTGCTACTGTAAGAGTGCAAAGTCATTTTGTCAACAACTTGTCAACACGATTTTTTGTGTTGACAATATTGTAGACAATTTTACGTTTTAAACCGTTTTAATATTTCACTCTCATTTTGTAAAATGCTTATTTTATGCGGTTTACAGAGATACATTGAAATAAAAAAAGACGCTATAAAACGCCTTTATTGGAGCGGGTAGTGGGAATCGAACCCACGAGGCCAGGTCGGAAGCATGGAATTTTACCACTAAATTATACCCGCATATTTAATCATTATGCTAGAAAAAAAGCCATCATACTAGACATTTTCTAATACAACGACTAATTTTAATGGAGCAGGTAGCGGGAATCGAACCCGCATAGCCAGCTTGGAAGGCTGGAATTCTACCATTGAACTACACCTGCATATTTAAGTTGTTGTCATAGAAAAATAATTGGAGCAGGTAGCGGGAATCGAACCCGCATAGCCAGCTTGGAAGGCTGGAATTCT
>CAPPGO010000002.1:0-53596 GCA_948678575.1 uncultured Clostridia bacterium | reverse complement strand
ACCATTGAACTACACCTGCACTATTAAAATTATTTCTCTTGACAAGTATAAATTATAAACTATTTCTTTAAATTTGTCAAGATAATTTTTAATAAGTTTTTAATTATTTTTAAATATATCATTTGCATTGTACTTTTCTTTTTTCACTCGTTCTAAGATTTCTTGATTTAAGTCTAGCATTTTTTTCAAAACATCCTTCTGAGATTCATTTGCAAAATAGTCCCTAAATAATGTAACTAAAATTGCATTAGCTTCACTAGATATATACTGCTCATCTAATGGCTTTTGTGGATCAATATGATAAGCATAATCTACATCCATATTCTCTTTATAATAATCAATTTTCTCTTTTGGAATTTTATCTATCTCTTCCTTTGATAAATGACTAAGTATCTCCAAAACCTCTGTATACGCTTTTTTATAATTACTTGTCATCAATTGTATCTCCTTCTCTTTGCATTGTATCTTTCGTTTGAGCCTCAACTTTATCGCAACTCATTACATGTTCTGTTGCAGTGCGTTTTCTTAGAGCATTTGTCACAATATCTCTCATAGAAATTGTTTCGCCTTCTATTGTAGTATTCTCCCTTTGAATAGCTCTACTAGGCAATAATTTCCAAACAGTTCCTGCTGCTTCTAATTGCTCTTCAACTGTACTGCTTTGCAAAAATCTCTGTATGCTCTCTTCTGTTTTTAATCTATCGTCATAATCTTCAAATTTTTTATCACCCTTATAAAAATTATTTATTAAGGCAATAGTTGAAACAAATTTATCATGAACTTCGGGAGTAATATTCTTTCTATCTTCTTTATATTTTTCCAAACTTTCATTAGCTTTATTCTTTGCCAATTCATTATATTCATCAATAGCATCTAATACTGCTGTTGTACCAAGTGCTTGTATAATATCCTGTGAAGTACTTTCTGTAAATCTCAAATATTCTGGAAATAACTCTTCTTTTTCTGGAAATTTTTCTCTTAAAAATCCAATAAATTCTTGCATTGCTTTTTCGTAATCTTTGTTTTTATCATCATAATAATTAGAAAAATGTCCTTTTTGAGCTTCTACATCTCCTGCATGACTCATGTCGAAAAAAATATCATGTTCTTCTGCTAATTCTCTAATACTACTATTTAATATTGATCTTATTTCATTATCATAATTCGCATATCTAAATCCTATTTGAGATGGTAACACTCCCATTTCAGTTAAAACCATATCAATAGCAATGCTTTCATCTCCTTTAAATCTAATTACTTTTCTCTGTGCTAATTCAGCGGCTCTTTTTTCATCTTGCATAATTCTCTCATATTTTTCATCATTTATAAGAACTATTGCATTTTCTGAAATTGGTAAACTTTCATGTGAAACATCAAGATATGCGTCATGATAAGCCACAGAATATCCATATCCAGAATCAAGAAATGCATTCATATCATCAATAATAATATAATCTCTATCTGCTGATACACTGTTATAATCACCTGTAACTCCCAATGGTGTATTTACTGTAAAATGCTTAGTTGAACGAAATCTTGATGGTAACAAAACATTACCAATATTTCTATCAATTTTTGATAATGCTTCCATTGTTTCATCATAACTTCTTGGCATTTTCATTCCCATCAATTCAACAAATGGTTCTTTACCACTTTGTTCTAATGCATAAGCCTTTCTTAATTCAACAGATAACATTGTACTTTCTTTTTCTAAATTTGTGTCTTTTGATAAAACTCTCCATTCCCAATCTTCTGGAAAAAAGTCATCTTCTCTAATAAGCATAAACTTATCTATTTTTCCTTTTTCTTTGGTTTGTTTTATCAAAATTTCTAAATTATGTTTTAATTTTTCCTCAGCAACTCTTGAAGTTGTATCTAAAACTTCATCAGAAAAAGAAACCAATTCTCCCTCAGATAAATCAATTGGTTCATATACCTCTTCTACCTTAGGCTCTCCTACTTGTGGTTGTTCTACCTTAGTATCACCTATAACACTTTCAAGAAATTTTATATCTTTATCTTTTTTTCTTTTAAATATTTTATTAAATAAATCACTAAATAATCCCATATCATACTCTCAAAATTTTTATTTCTAATATGATTATAGCATTACTTATAAATAAAAAAAATACTTTATACAAAATATATAAAGTATTTTTTATTTTTTTAATGTTCAATTATGCTTCCTTTTTCCAAACTCTTTTGAACATCTATAACTCTTTGATTTGATGAACCTCTCCATTTTAATGTTGGATCTCTAAGTTCATCAACATATTGTCCATCAATTAAAACATCTATATATTTAAGTACTTCCTTATCTTTTAAATATTCTTCAAATTTAAAACCACTCCATACCCATATATTTTTATTTGGAAATTTCTCTTTAAATCTTTTTGAAAGTAAAGTAGTTCCTTCAATATTATCTGGATGCATTGGCTCCCCACCCAAAATTGATAATCCAGCAATATGTTCATCATCACATAATTCTAAAACTTTTTCTATGGTTTCATCAGTAAATTTTTTTCCACCTTTAAAATCATGTGTTTCTGGATTAAAACAATTTTTACAATTAAAAGTACAGCCTTGCATAAATATTGATACTCTTATACCTTCACCATTTGAAATATCCATTTTTCTTATTTTATTATATCTCATTTTTTCTCCTTTAAGCATCCTTATTATCAATATGCAATACTCTCTCTTTTATCTCTTGTGTTCTTCCTTTATTCCAGAAATTAGTTCCAATATATCCACAAGTTCTTCTTGCAACATTTAAAGTATTATGGTCTCTATTACCACACTCTGGACAATACCATTCCAAATTTTCATCTATTTGAATTTCACCTGTATATCCACATTTTTGGCAATAATCTGATTTAGTATTTAGTTCAGCATACATAATATTATCATAAATGAAATTTATAACTTCTAAAATAACATCTATATTATTTTGTAAATTTGGAGTTTCAATATATGAAATTGCTCCACCAGGGCTTAATTTTTGGAATTCACTTTCTACTTTCAATTTGCTAAATGCATCTATTTCTTCAAATACTGGAACATGGTATGAATTTGTTATATACTTTCTATCTGTAACTCCTTCAACAGTACCAAAGCGTTCTTTTAAACACTTAGCAAATTTATATGTTGTACTTTCAATAGGTGTTCCATATACAGAATAATCTATATCTTCTGCATCTTTCCATTCTTTGCATTTATCATTTAATTTTTGCATAACTTTAAGTCCAAAATCTTTTCCTTCACCATTATCTGTATGGCTACTACCAGTCATATATTTTACACACTCATATAATCCAGCATATCCTAATGAAATAGTTGAATATCCATGGTGTAATAATTCATGAATGCTCTCACCTGGTGCAAGTCTTGCTAAACCACCATCTTGCCACAAAATAGGTGCAACATCACTTGTCACATTGCTTAATCTCTTATGTCTTATTTGTAATGCTTTATGGCACAACTCTAATCTTTCATCAAAAATCTTCCAGAATTTATTCATATCTTTTTTTGAAGACAATGCAACATCTGGTAAATTGATTGTAACAACACCTTGATTAAATCTTCCATAATATTTTCCTTTGCCTTCTTCATAATTTCCAGCTTTTGCAATATTACCAAGACTTATTGATCTATCAGGAGTAAGGAAAGATCTACATCCCATACAAGGATAACAATCTCCATTTCCATTCTCGTTTTTCTTTAATTCTTTCATTACTTTCTCAGAAATATAATCTGGAACTAATCTTTTAGCTGTACATTCTGCTGCAAGCTTTGTTAAATAGTAATATTTGCCTTTTGGATTAATAGTATCTTCTTCAAGAACATATAATAATTTTGGAAACGCTGGTGTTATATATACACCTTTTCTATTCTTAAATCCTAAAATTCTTTGTTTTAAAAATTCCTCCATTATCATAGCAACTTCTTCTTTATATTCCTCTGTCTCACCCAAATACATAAATACACTTAAAAATGGTGCTTGTCCATTTGTATTTGTCATTGAATTTACTTGATAATTAAAAGTCTGTACTCCATCTGCTACTTCTTTTTGAGTATCTTCTTTTGCATATTTTTTGCAAGTTTCCTCATCTAATTTTCTTGCTTTATATTTTTTATAATATTTATCATAACTTGCTCTTACAAATGGCGCTAAATGTGTAAGTGAAACTGTTGCTCCACCATAACTAGAAGATGTTACTGCTAAAATTATTTGAGTTGCAATTGTAGCTGCTGTTATAAATCTATGTGGTTTTTCTATCATAACGCCATTTATTACAGTACCATTTTGAAGCATATCTTCTAAATTTATTAATTCACAATTATGCAAAGCATTTTGTGCGAAATAATCTGCATCGTGAAAATGTATTATTCCCTCATCATGTGCTTTTACAATCTCCTCTGGAAGAAGAAATCTTCTTGTTATATCTGTGCTTGTTATTCCTGCTAAATAGTCTCTTTGCGTTGTTACTAGCATTGCGTTTTTATTAGAATTTTCATTGTTCCAATATTCACTTTCACCTTCAATTAATTCTTTAATTGTTTGATCTGTTGTATTGGCTTTTCTAACTAATTCTCTTGTATAACGATAAGTAATATATTTTTTAGCTAATTGATATTTATCAAATTCCATCAATTTCTCTTCAATTATGTCTTGAATATCTTCAACTAAAATTCTTTTTTTATTCAAATCTTCTATATATGAAATTATATCTTGAATTTCTTCATCTGTTGCTCTTTCTTTTGGTTTTACCTCAACATTTGCTTTTTTTATAGCTAATTCTATTTTAGCAGAATCATAATCAACTATATGCCCATCTCTTTTAACAATTTTCATTTTTTCTTCCCCTTCTTATGTGTTTTTCTTATTTAATTATACGAATAATCAATATCAAAATAGAAGGTGCAATTGCAACTTTAATGAATTTATGATAAAATAATTTTGGGTGATAAAAATGACCAATCCATTTAACGATATTTCTGAATTACAGAAAAATAAATTATTCAAATTATTAGAAACTCACATTTATACTTTTAACAAAAATGAAGAAATGATATCTACTTTAAAAAGTGAAAATATTATATGTATTTTATTAGAGGGTTATGCTCAAATTGTTAATATAAGTTACAATGGTGAAGAAAATCTTATTGAAGAACTAACTGAAAATAGCGTTTTTGGTACAAACATTTCTAATATTAGTGATAACGAATATCAAATCAGAGCCATAAAACAATCAAAAATTTTAGTAATAGATTATAATAAATTAATTAACAAAAAATATATTAATTACAGCTATTATAATGTTTTTATTACTAATCTTTTTGATATTGTCAATTCAAAATGCAAAGAGAATAATGATAGGATTAGAATTTTAACCAAAAAAACTATTAGAGATAAATTATTAGCTTTCTTTGAAAATGAATATAAAAAAAGCAGATCTAAATATATCTATGTTCCTACTAATTTAAAAGATTTAGCGGACTATCTTTCGATAAATAGATCTGCAATGTTTAGAGAATTAAAATACTTAAAAGAAGAAAAATTTATAAAAATAGATGGAAAAAGAATTACTTTGTTATACACACCAATAGTCTAATTTACAACTGTTATAATATCTTTTGCTTTGCACCAAAATTGATCGTAAAACAATTGAACCATATAGTCTTCACCTCTTTTGTAACAAATTGTAACTATTCCATTTACTCTATTATTTACTGTAATAGTTGATTTTTCTACCCAAAACTGTGAACTACCATCATCAACTAATGCTTTTTTTCTAGTTCTGAACGCTATTCCTACTGGAATATTAACTATTACTTTCTGCCCAATATCAAATTCTTTGGTACGCTCTGTATTTTGATAGCAAAAGAAATTTTTATAATTAGAATATTTTTTAAAATTTTCCACACTACAATAAATTGTATTTCCTTCTACTATTACTTTTCCTCTTCTAGTCGAAGTATTAAATTTTCCATTATACAAATACGGATCATAAATTTTTAATGTATTACCCTCAATTCCAACTATTACAATATAATGTCCACCTGTTGTAAATAATCCATTTCCACAAGAAGCAATTATATAATTATTATTTTTGAGTAATTCTAATGCTCTTGAAAAACTAGCAGTTTCTTCATAACCTATATCAAATTCATCTGCTATTTTTCTATAAGCGCTCCAATATGTACCATTATTTCGTGAACGAAATCCTCCTTTAATAAACAAATCTGCCATTTTATCTGGCGTTATATGTCCCTTAATTGAACTAACTATCATTGCTGCACAAGTAGGTCCACAACCTGAACGACCTATGGTTTGTGTATTATCTCCAATTACAGTATATAAATTATTTTTCCATCTATTATCTAATTGAGAATAATATGTAAGACCTCTATATACTCCAAGTTCAACATTCCAATTATCATCATTATCTCCATCATAAGATATATTTTCTTCATCTTGAAGTTCAAATTTTTCTGTTTCTTTATTACAAAGTTCCTTTTCTAGTCTATCTTCACTTTTTATATTTACTTTTTTACAATCTGGTATCTTTTTTATAAAAGAACTTTCTGCATTTTCTGTTATGTCCTCTATTTTTATATCACCACAAATTTTTTTCACATTACTTTTATTGTAATAGTCCAAACTTACCATTCCAATAACAAAGCTTGTAATTACTATAAAGCATGCCAAAATTGCAATCCATACTTTTTCCATATTCTCACCTACCTATTTCATATTATTCATTTAATATGTTTTAGGTGAAAAAAGAAAGATTGCTATAAAAAGCAATCCTTCAATTATTTATTTTTTAAATTCTTCTATTTTGTTCATTAATTCTTGTTCATTATCTTCATCAATATATCCGTCTATTTTACCTTTTAAAACTCCATCTTTAAAAAATAATAAACTAGGTAATTCTTTAATATCATATTTTTTCAAAACATCATCTGAGGTAACTTCAATTTTTCTATATCTTGTATTTTCATCAAAAGCATCAGCAATTTTTTTCATAGGTATGCTTTTTAATAAACACATAATAGAATCATCATTAAATAATTCTACAATAAATGGTCTTGTACCTTCAAGCAATTTTACATCAATTTCTTCTGCTTTTCCAATCATTGCTTCATCTATTGGCATTCCTCCATATCTATCAACTAATAAATCATTTATAGATCTAGGATCATCATCAATTTCTTTTTGTATTTTTTGATATTCCTCATCTGTCTTCGCAACCTTTATAGCATTAACCATACACGCTTTTTCACAAAGACCACAACTAACACATTTTTCATTATGTATTAATAAAGTTTTATTTGTTTCGTCCCATTCAAAAACTCCATTTGGGCATACTGCCATACCACTACATGCTTTATCATTGTCACATATTTTAAAATTAACTAATACAGCCATTATCTTTCCTCCTTATCTTTCTCAGGATAATTCTTTCTTACTTGAATTTTTCCGTTTTTATTTTTACCTTTTCTTTGTTTTCCCTTTATAACTAGTTCTTCTTCGCCATGTTCTTTTAAATATTGCAAATAAAATTTTCCATTACTTTTTCTTATCTTAACAGTTAAAGATGGTAAATCCTTATTTGGAACATCTTCCCAATTAAATTCAATATACTTATCACTTTCTTCTACAACATCAGCCATATCTTTAAAGAAATTTACACATCCATTAGAAAATTCTATATTTTTTTGATAATCTTTTTCTTTTGCTTCTTTTATCTTTTTTCTAAAATTTGCCATTAATGCATCTGCGGGGCAATTTTCATCATCAGGTGCTACATCAATAAATTCCTTCTTATTTCTCATCTTTTCTACTTCTCAACTTTCTTAACATAGTCACTACATCTTTTATTTTAGATACAAATAAATCGATTTCCTCTTCTGTATTATATTTACTTAAACTAATTCTAATAGGACTATAATTATCTAAATCAGCATTACATGCAACCAATACATGAGAAGGTTCTGCAAGTTCTGAATTACAAGCTGAACCAGTGCCAACATATATGTTATAGCTCTCCAAAACTAACAAAATTTCTTCACCTGTTATGCCTTTAAAAGCTATATTAGATGTATTTGGTAATCTATTTTCAATATCACCATAAATATACACATCTTCTATGTTTTGCGTTATTTCTTTTTCTAATTTATCTCTAAGTTGTTTTATTCTATTATTTGTTTTATAATTATCATCTAAAATATTTTGAACAGCTTTTCCAAGTGCAATTATATATGGAACATTTTCAGTTCCACCACGCCTATTTTTTTCTTGATGTCCAAAGATTAATGGTGTATATGGAATTTCATTTCTTACATATAAAACACCAATTCCTTTTGGAGCATGAATCTTATGTCCTGACATTGATAAAGTATCAATATTCATATCTTTAACATCTATTTTTACTTTTCCAACTGCTTGAACGCAATCACAATGAAACAAAATGTTTCGTCTTTTTGCAATTTCTCCAATTTCTTTTATTGGATATATATTTCCAAGTTCATTATTTGCCATCATTACTGTAATTAATAATGTATTGTCAGTAATACTGCTAACTAATTCCTCTAAATTTAATCTTCCTTTTTCATCAACAGATAAATATGTTATTTGATATCCTATGCTTTCTAAATACTTCATTGTTTCCATAATGGAAGCATGTTCTACCTTAGTAGTAATTATATGTTTTTTATCTGGATTATTTCTTACAGCATTCATAATTGCAGAAACATTACTTTCACTAGCGCAACTTGTAAATATTATCTCATCTTCATTCGCATTTAATAATTTTGCAATGTTTTTTCTTGCAGAATTAATTTTGGATTTTATATCTTTTCCAAAAGAATATATACTACTTGGATTGCCATATTCATTTTTTAAATATGGTAACATTTCTTCTAAAACATCTTCATCACATTTTGTAGTAGCATTGTTATCTAAATATATTTTTGAAAACATATTTACCTCCTAAAAAGATTGAGTTACCTATATTTATTCGATTATGAAACAATCTATACATGTAGTAAAATAACTCTTTTTCCATTATACACTAAAATTTATAATTTTTCCATATATTACATAAAAAAGCTTTGAGGCGACTCACTTCTCGTAAATCGCCTCAGCCTCAGCTCCAACCAAACTGCTTCGCCAGTTTTATCTATGTCTATAATTTCTCATACAAGATTGTCACATCCTGCTGTGCAGACATTTTAATTAAAAAGCTGTATTCCTCTCCGACATGATACACTGCACTTGGTATTATAGGATTCTTTGCCAAGCTGAAATCACACTCGATCAGTGTCAAAATGTATATACTCATATCATGTAAGTTTGGAATTGTCCCCTGAAAAGAAAAGGGATATTCAACCACCAGCGCCTGATGCTCTCTGAACTGCCGTTCTAACAGTTTACTGTCATTCTCCTTACGGAACACGCATACAAACAACGGAGCACAAATTGGGAAACAGAAACCACCTTCTATTATTCTTGAAGTATAAATCTTGATGAAATCGCATATATCCATCTTAAACTTATTCCTCAAATAGATGTTGGCATTATCACTTGTTGTATAAAAGATAGATACCTTGCCATTTTCCCTTGGTTCACTCGCTGTGATTTTTTCCTGTCCTTCGTATACTGGCAAATCTTTGCAAGTTAGTACACTTAAACAGGTCGGATTTGAACAACTTGTGTCCACATTCAATCCATTCAGTAACATTTTTTCAATATCCATTGCATATACCTCCTCATGACAGATTTGTATTGAAAAAAATCATTGCACAAAATGCAAAAAACTTCTTTTTAATGTTAACATAATTTAGAAAGAATGTCAACTTGTGGCATTTAGTACACAAAAAAAGAAATGTTTTTTAATCACATTTCTTTTTTATAATAATTATTTATTTTCTTCTGTTGCTGTTGTTTCAGCTTTTGCTTCTTCTGTTTTAGCAACTTCTTCTACAACTGGTTCAGCTACTGGAACTTCTTCAACTGTTTCTACAACTTCTGCTTCACCTGGAACAACTTCTTCTTTGATTACAATTTCCTTAGTTTCGATTCTTGCACCAATTTTTTCTTTTGTCTTAGCAGCTTTACCTACTCTATCTCTTAAATAGTATAATTTAGCTCTTCTAGCTTTACCTACTCTAACAACCTCAATTTTTTCAATTCTTGGTGAGTGAACTAAGAATGTTTTTTCAACACCTACACCATAAGAAATTCTTCTTACTGTGAAAGTCTCGTTTACTCCTCCACCTTGTTTTTTTATTATAATACCTTCGAAAACTTGGATTCTTTCTTTGTTTCCTTCTTTAATCTTAACATGAACTCTAACTGTATTACCAATTTTTAATTCTGGAATTTTGTTTTTTAATTGTTCATGCTCAATAGATTTTAAAATATCCATTTAATTTTCCTCCTTCTTTTTAAAATCTTTTTTCAACTCTTTTATAAATTTCTTATCTTTTTCACTTAATTCAGCTTGTTCTAAAAGTTCTGGTCTTTTTTCAAAAGTTCTTTTTAAAGCTTGTTCTCTTCTCCAATTATCAATATTTTTATGATGACCACTTTTTAATACTTCTGGAACTTCTATTCCTTCGAAAACTTCTGGTCTTGTATATTGTGGATATTCAAGCAATCCATTTGAAAAAGATTCTTCACTTATTGAATTTTCTTTAAGCACACCACTTACATATCTTGACACGCTGTCTACAAGTACCATTGCTGGTAACTCTCCACCAGTTAATACATAATCTCCTATTGAAATTTCTTCATCTACGATTTTATCTATTACTCGCTGATCTATACCTTCATAATGTCCACAAAGTACAATTAAGTGTTCTTCTTTTGCTAATTGCTCAACCTTAGCTTGATTTAGACGATTTCCTTGTGGTGACAAATAAATCAATTTAGAGTTATTACTTTTCACTGAATTATAGCAATCATATACCACATCTGGTCTCATAAGCATTCCTGCTCCTCCACCATATGGTGTATCATCAACTTTTTTATGTTTGTCCTTTGAAAAATCTCTAATATTTATTAAATTTATTTCTATTATGTTTTTTTCAGTTGCTCTACCAATAATACTTTGTTTTATTGGTTCAAACATTTCAGGAAAAAGTGTTAATATATCAAACTTCATAAATTAAAGTCCTTCTATTAAATTTACTATTATTTTGCCTTCTGGTAAATTTATTTCTTTTATTACCTCATCTATTCCAGGTAATAATTTACTTTGACCTAAGTCATTTTTTACAACATAAACATCATTGCTTCCAGTTTGAAAAATATCATCTACTATTCCTAAATATTCATTATTTTCAGTATATACTTTCAATCCTATTAAATCTGCTATGTAATATACTCCTTCTGGCAATTCTTCTAATTCATTTCTATTTATTAGAATATATGAATTTCTAAATTTTTCAGCCTCTTCAACAGTATCTATACCTACAAATTTCAAAATCACTTGATTTTTAGCATATCCAACTTTTTCAATTTGATATTTTTTCATATCATTTTTACTTTTTATCAAAACTTCTTTTAAAGTTTCAAATCGATTTGGATTTTCTGAATAGGAATTAACTTTAACTTCTCCATGTAAGCCTTTGACATTTACAATTTGACCTAATTCTAAATAATCTTTCACTAATCTAAAAACTCGATTGTTACTCTTTTATGTTCTTTTCCAGCAATAGCTTTCATAATAGTTCTAATTGATTTAGCCATTTTACCTTGTTTACCAATTACTTTTCCCATATCTGTTTCTGCAACTTTAACTTCATAACAAATAGATTTATTATCATTTGTTCTTTCATTAATAGACACTTCATCTTTTTGGTCTACTAAATTTTTGATAACTACTTCTAGTATATCTTCCATACTTCTGCACCTCGCTTGTTATGATTATTTGCTAGCAACTTCTATTAGTTTTTTAACTGTGTCTGTTGGTTTAGCACCATTTTTAACCCATTCAGCTACTTTATCTTTATCTATTTCGATTGTTGCTGGTTCTGTCATAGGATTGTATGTTCCTACTTTCTCAATTATTTTACCATCTCTTGGGCTTCTTGAATCTGCAACTACTACATGATAAAAAGGAGCTTTTTTCTTTCCAACTCTTTGTAATCTGATTTTTACCATTATAAGTTCACCTCCACTTTATTTTTTATTATTTATATAATTTTAATTATATACTACTTTAAATTTTTGAATTCAGGCATATCTTGAATTTTATTCATATCTAAGCCTTTCATAAGTTTATTCATGCCTTTTCCTGATGTCATTTGCTTCATAAGTTTCTGTGTCATCTCAAAAGATTTCATAAATTTATTTATTTGTTCAACTGTTGTTCCACTTCCTTTTGCTATTCTTAAACGCCTACTACCATTTAAAACTTTTGGATTTCTGCGTTCTTCTTTTGTCATTGAACAAATTATTGCTTCTATTCTAACAAATTCTTTGTCATCAACTTTTACATCTTTCATTGCACTAAAACCTGGTATCATTTTTAGCAATGAAGAAAAAGAACCCATTTTTTTCATTTGTCTTAATTGTGTTAAATAATCATCTAAGTCAAAACTTTGCTTCTTTATTTTCTTTTCAAGCTTTTCTGCTTCTTCTAAGTCAAATGTCTCTTCTGCCTTTTCTATTATTGAAAGTACATCTCCCATTCCAAGAATTCTTGATGCCATTCTTTCTGGGTGAAATACTTCTATATCGCTAAGTTTTTCACCAGTAGCAATAAATTTAATTGGTCTACCAGTTACTTTTTTTGTAGATAATGCTGCACCACCTCTTGTATCACCATCTAATTTTGTAAGAATAATTCCATCGATTCCAAGTTCCTCGTTAAATGTAGTTGCTACATTTACTGCATCTTGACCAGTCATTGAATCTACTACTAACAAAATTTCATATGGTTTAACATCTTTTTTCAAATCTTTAAGTTCTTGCATAAGAGCTTCATCAATTTGAAGTCGTCCAGCTGTATCTATAATTATAACATCATTCATTTTTGATATTGCATAAGACATTGCTTGCTTTGCAATTACTTTAACATCCTTTGTATTTTCATTAACAAATACTGGAATGTCAAGTTGTTTTCCAACTACTTGTAATTGTTTAATAGCAGCAGGTCTATACACATCACAGGCAACTAATAGTGGCTTTTTGCCTTGCTTTCTAATAATATTAGCAAGTTTTCCAGATGTAGTTGTTTTACCAGAACCTTGAAGTCCTACAAGCATTATTACTGTTGGTGGATTTGGAGTAAAATTAATTCTAGCTTCTTCTCCGCCTAATAATAATGTTAACTCATCTTTAACTATCTTTACAACTTGTTGACCAGGAGTAAGTGATTTTAAGACATCTTGACCCAAAGCTTTTTCTTCTATTACTTTTATAAAATCTTTAACAATTTTATAGTTAACATCAGCCTCTAAAAGAGCAAGTTTTACTTCTCTTAAAACCTCTTTTAAATCGCTCTCTGTAATACGAGCTTTTCCTTTTAGTTTTCTAGTTATATCTTGCAAGCGTGAAGATAATCCTTCAAAAGCCATCCGCATTTACCTCTCTTTTCTTAAACTAAACAGTTTAATTTGTTTTTTACATCCTGAAGAATATTCGCAATTTCTTTATCTGACGAACTATGTTCAATTTTTGATATTTCAGATAATATTGTGCTAATAGTTTCTTCTTGCATTAAAGTTTTCTTCATAATACCTAGCTTTTCTTCGTATTCGAAAAGCTTATTCTCTCCCTTCTTTAAATTATCTCTAACAGCTTGCCTAGTAATATTTTCATTTTCTGCTATTTCTGATAAAGATAAATCCATGTTGTAGTAATCATCCAATAGATTATATTGTTTATCAGTAAGTAATTTACCATATGTTTCTAATAAAATACTTATTTTAACTTTATTATCCATTAAAGATCACTTCCTTTTCTGTAATGCTATTATACTTTACACCTTTTTGCGTCAAATGTCAATAGAAAACTGGAAATTTCTTGATTATATTAAAGAAAATAGTAGCTTTTTTACAAATTTTTCTGTTTTGATTACAAAAAAATAAATCACACAAAGTGTGATTTATTTTTTATTCTTTATCAGCTTTTTTTGCAACTACTTCTTTTCCATCATAGTATCCGCAATTTGAACATACAGTATGTGGTCTAACTGGTTCGTGGCAATGTGGACAAGTAGATAAATTTGTTTCTTCTATTTTCCAAGTTGATCTTTTTGCTCCTGTTCTTGCTTTTGACCATCTTCTTTTTGGTTGTGCCATCTTAAATCCCTCCTTAGCTTCTTTAAAATCTATATGTCTTATACATTATTTTCTTAAAGTTACTAAGATAGTATAATATACTTTACTTCATTTGTCAACACTTTTTTTATATAATAAGCATTTTATATGAATTTCTTAGTCATATTTTTTATTTTGTACCATATCCATCATCATAAGGATTTTTTCTTGATGTTACATTTTCTATTATATTTTCAGGTCTGTCATCTTGTGTCATAGTAATTTTAACTGTATCATCTAATATTCTTTCAAAATTTTGAATAGCTTCACTTCTTCTATATGCACCAAAACCTGGATTCTGACCAAAAGAATTTTGTGTATCTGCTAATTCGGCTTGCAAATTAGAATTTCTTTGTTCTGCTCTTCTAATTTTTTCAGAAGTTCTAACTCTTTTCTTTATATCTGTCATAACCATTGGAACAGAACGCATTTTTTCTTGTGCTCTCATTTCAATTATATTATCATGAACTCCAAAAACTCTTCTTATTCTTTTAGAAAGTTGATTCATTTCTTCTGTATTTTGTCCATCCAATTCTCTTATTGAAAAAACTTTCATATCTGCCAAAGCATCTTGTACACTATATTCACTCTTGCTCTGTATTTTTGTATTTCTTAAAATTTTTTCTTCTAAATCTATATTTTGAAGTTCTATGTCTTTTAATTTTCCTAAACCTCTAATACGACCAAAAAACGATATTTTTCTACCTTCCACTTCTCGTCTTCTGGCTTGTAATAATTTATATTTTGTACTCAAAATTGTTCTCTGAACGCTTTCATCTACACCTTTCTTTAATTCAAAAGTTGCTTCATCTGAATACTGCTTTACTGTATTATATGATACATTTTGATTATCTTTAACTGTTTCAGATTTTTGTTGATAATTATTTAAAGTACTTACTGCTTCCATTGCAGATTTTGAAGTTTCAAAAGTTGTTCCTGTTATTTCATCAATCCTTGTCTTTATATCCTCTACATTTTTACTCAACTTTTCTAAATTCTCTTCAATATTCTCTCCTGGAATATGTAACGAAAATGGTACTCCTAAAATATCAGCCATTTGTGAATATCTGCTTTCTTCATTTTTTAAAGAATTATAAGTATTTTTTAACATATCTGGCGCTCTTTGAAATGTAGAAATTACTTTCGGAGCATCTTCTTTAATTTGTTTTGTTGATTCATCAATTAATTCTTTTTGTCTCTTTTCATATGCTTCTTTTGCCAGTCTTTCTTCCTCTTGCTTAGTTATATCATGAGCTTCTTTGACTTCTCTTTCTCTTTCTTCAAAAATTCCTTGTACATAGCGATTCATTTTGTCTTCAAAATCACTTATTTCTGGTGAAAGAGCAAACATTTCATCATAATTAGCTTTTTGCATATCTGAATAATATTTTCTTTCTTCTTTATCAGATATTACTCTTAATCTTTCTTGGCATAACTCCAATCTATCATATATTGCAAGCATCCTTTTGCCTTTTTCTACAACATCAGTAAATTTCTCTTTTATTTCTTGGGATAATTTTTCTTTTTCACCATCTTCAAAAGCTCGCATCTCTGGTTTGTCAAGTTTAACATCATAATATTTAAAACCATTCCAATCACTTCTAAAAGTATTACTAGATACTTTTGTAAATGGAGCTAAAATATATTCATTTTCATATCTATTTAAGTTTTCTCTTCCTATAAATTCATCTACATTTATAAATGGTATATCTGGTCCTGGAATAATTCTTAAAAATGCTGCATCGCCATATCTACCAAAACTTTTCGCTGTTCTCTCATCAGTTGAAGTTGATAACATTCTATTATATACACTTCCTTTACTAAGTCTTGATATTTCTTTATTAGATGTTCCTCGCATTAATTTGTATGGTGGCGTATATTCATACATACTTTTTAGCATTGCTGAATAAACCATTCCAGCATTTTCTATCATACTTAAAACTTCTTCTCCTGCATCACCTTTTATCTGTTTATCCATTCCTGGTAAACTCCAACCTTCACTAGCAGCACTTACATATTGTCTAGCTTGAAATCCTATAATTGAATTCATCTCAGCATGCCACATATTAATATATTTTTCAACAGCTGCTCGTTCTTCTGGTGTAATTTTTACTTTTTTCTTAGCTTCTTCTAAATCCATAATTTTACATCCTCAGTATATTTTCAATTATATTTTATTACAAAGTAAAAATATATACAAGTACATTAGTAACACTTTTTTCCTTTCGGAATATTATATACCATAATAACTTTGAAGGAGGGAAAATGAAATGCCAGAAAACAGAGGTTGTGGATGCGGTTGCGGATTATTCGGTGGAGATTGCGACTGCTTATGGATTATAATCCTATTAATTATTCTTTTCTGTTGTTGTGGAAACAACGGAGGTAGAGGTGGTTGCTGCTAGTTCTTAGGAACTTTATACCACAAACCCCAGAATATCATTCTGGGGTTTTAATTTTTTATAAAAAAACTGCCAACAAATATTGCTTTGTCAGCAGTCTAAAACTTATTATCATAATTTTATATTAACTATAAATTTTAATACATTCCACCCATATCAGGCATTTCAGGAGTATGGTTTCCACAACCACATGATTTCTCTTTCTTTTCTGTCATAATGCTTTCTGTTGTAAGTATCATTGATGCAACACTTTCTGCATTTTGTAAAGCTGAACGAGTAACTTTTGTTGGATCTACAACACCTGCTTTTTTCATATCAACATATTCTTCATTAGCAGCATCAAATCCAACACCTGGTTTAGATGTTTTAACTTTATCTAAAATAACTGCACCTTCTAAGCCAGCATTTATGGCAATTTGTTTAACTGGTTCTTCCAATGCTTTTAAAATTATTTTTACACCAAGTTTTTCATCTTCTGAAACTTCTGAAAGTATAGCTTCAACTTTTGGAATTACATTTACATATGCTGTTCCACCACCTGGTAATATTCCTTCTTCAACTGCTGCTTTTGTAGCAGATAAAGCATCTTCAATTCTTAATTTTTTCTCTTTCATTTCTATTTCAGTTGCAGCACCAACTTCTATAACTGCAACACCACCAGCAAGTTTCGCTAAACGTTCTTGTAATTTTTCTTTGTCATAACTTCCTTGTTCTTCTTCTAATGCTCTTCTTATATGTTTTACTCTATCTTCAATTTCTTTTTTATCGCCATTACCATCAACAATGATTGTATTTTCTTTTGTTATTTTTACTTGTTTTGCTTTTCCAAGTTGTGCTAATGTTGTATCTTTAAGCTCTAAACCTAAGTCAGATGTAATAACTTCTCCACCTGTTAAAACAGCGATATCTTGTAACATATCTTTTCTTCTATCACCAAAACCAGGAGCTTTTACTGCAACAACATTTAATACTCCTCTTAATTTATTTAAAATTAATGTTGATAATGCTTCTGATTCAATATCATCTGCAATAATAACCATTTTTCCACCACTTTGTGATAATTCTTCAAGTAATGGTAAAATTTCTTGTATATTTGAAATTTTCTTGTCTGTAATTAATATATATGGATTATCCATAACAGCTTGCATTTTATCTGTATCTGTTACCATATATGGAGAAATATATCCTTTATCAAATTGCATACCTTCTACAACATTTACTTCTGTTGATGATGTTTTTGATTCTTCTATTGTTATTACTCCATCATTTGAAACTTTTTCCATTGCATCTGCAATTAAAGAACCTATTTCAGAATTGTTTGCTGAAATACTTGCAACTCTTGCTATATCTTCTTTTCCTTTTATTGGAGAAGATATTTCTTTTAAAGCTCCTACTGCAACTTCTGTTGCCTTATCCATACCTCTTTTTATTGCTAAAACATCGCCTCCAGCTGCAACATTTTTTACACCTTCTTTTAACATTATTTGAGCTAGAACTGTTGCTGTTGTTGTTCCGTCTCCTGCAACATCATTTGTTTTTGTAGAAACTTCTTTTACAAGTGAAGCTCCCATATTTTCAAATGGATCTTCTAATTCAATTTCTTTTGCTATTGTAACACCATCATTTGTAATAAGTGGTGCTCCAAAAGATTTATCTAAAACTACATTTCTTCCTTTTGGTCCTAATGTAACTTTTACAGTATCTGCTAATTTATTAACACCTTCTAATAAACTTTTTCTAGCGTCTTCGCCAAATTTAATTTCTTTTGCCATAAAATAATGCACTCCCTTTCTATTATTCTACTACTGCAAGTATTTCTGATTGTTTAACAATAATATATTCTTCACCTTGATATTTTATTTCTGTTCCAGAATATTTACTTGTTATAACTTTATCACCTTTTTTTACTTGCATTTCAACTTTTTCGCCATCAGCTGTAATTCCAGGTCCTACCTCAATAACTTCTGCTATTTGTGGTTTTTCTTGTGAATTAGCTGATAATATAATTCCGCTTTTAGTTGTTTCCTCAGCGGCTACCATTTTTATTAATACTTTATCTGATAATGGTTTTATCATCTCAAATACCTCCTTAACGAAAATTAGCAGTCGAACTTATCGACTGCTAATAATTTATACCTTTTTTTTACAATTGTCAATACTATTTATTAAAAAACTCAAATTTTTGCTCCACAAATTTTGCAATATTTCCCGTTTTTTTCTAGCAAATTTCCGCATTTAACACATATTCCAATATTACTTTTATATGTTATTTCACCATTATCATTTAAGTAAATTCTTACATTATCTTTATCTATCAATTTATAATTGTCTTTGACTTTTTCTAATACAGAGTCCAATCTTTTCAAAACTAATTGATTTTCTTCTTTATTTAAGTCTTTCTTATCTGCAACAATATCTAAATCTGTAAGTTCAAAATATGTTATTTTTATACCACGCATTTTCAATTTCAAATCATATTCATTTTCTTTAACTTTTATCTCTAATTCGCTTGTTTTAGTTTTTACAAGCTCCATAGATAATTTATATTCATTAGATAATTCGTTTATTCCTTCTTGAATTGATTCTACTGCCTGTTTTCTAATTTGTTCAATTAGCTCTAATTTTGAATAGTGATCTCTAATACCAAAAACCCTAGAAAAGAATAAATATGGATCTTCTATTACAAAATTGAAAATTCCTTTACATGTAAATCTTGCCTTTATTGGCTTATCTTTGGACCAATCTATATATTCCATAGGTTTATCTATACTAAAATTATTTCCAACAATTTCTCTCATATTGAAAACAATCATGCAAAGCTCCGAATCATCTTTCTTAGGTGGATTAAATTTTCTCCATTTTTCCATCTCTTTACGAGTTTTAGCTTGCTTAGAACTTTCTATTTCATACATTCCTTTTTTGTGAATTGCATCATATACTTTTCCAGCTTTATATAAAATAGCATATTGTCCCTCTTTTAACATTACTGCTCTTTTATTCTCTATTTTATCTGGTAAACGAACAATTAAAGTGTCATTTCCCATATCATCACATTGTATCACTTTTGTCATATCTGCTTCGGGACTTAGTTTTGCAAATTTCATTTAATCACTCCTCTTTTTCATTAGTACATTTCTGTTTTAAAATTATAATTGTGCTTTTTCTTTTGCAGCTCCAACAAGTGCTTTAAATAATGGAGCTGGTCTATCTGGTCTAGACTTAAATTCTGGGTGGAATTGTACACCAACAAAAAATGGGTGATTTACATTTTCAACAATTTCAACCAAAGTTCCATCTGGTGATGTTCCAGAACATTTAAGTCCTGCATTTTCTAATCTTTCTTTATATGCATTATTATATTCAAATCTATGACGATGTCTTTCACTGATATTTTCTTCACCATAAATTTTATATGCTAAACTATCCTTTTTAATACTACATGGATAAGCACCTAAACGCATTGTTCCACCTTTTTCAGTAACATCTTTTTGTGTTTCCATTATATGTATAACTGGATTCTCAGTTGTTGAGCTAAATTCAGCAGAAGAAGCATCTTTTAATCCTAATACATTTCTTGTATATTCTACAACTGCCATTTGCATTCCTAAACAAATTCCTAAAAATGGAATATTATTCTCTCTTGCATATTTTATTGCAAGAATTTTTCCTTCAATTCCTCTATTACCAAAGCCACCAGGCACTAAAATTCCATCGTATTCACCAAGAATTTTATTTACATTATCTTCTTTAATAGTTTCAGAATCTATATATCCAATTTCTACATTAACTCCATTTGCAAATCCACCATGACGCAAACTTTCTGCTACTGATAAATAAGCATCTTGAAGTTGCATATATTTTCCAACCAAAGCTATTTTTACTGTTCCTTTTAATTTTGTAATATTCTCTATCATAGCTTCCCAATCACTATTGTTTGCTTCAACTCTATCTAAATTAAAATGTTTACAAACAACTTTTGCTAAGCCTTCTTTTTCTAGCAATAATGGTACTTCATATAGAGTTCTTGCTGTCATATTTGGTATAACATTTTCTGGTTTAACATTACAAAATAATGCTATTTTATCTCTTATTTCTTTTGGAATTTCAAGTTCACTTCTACAAACTAAAATATCTGGTTTAATACCAAAAGATTGTAATTCTTTTACAGAGTGTTGTGTTGGTTTTGATTTAAGTTCATTAGAACCTGAAATATATGGAAGTAAAGTTACATGTATATAAAGTACATCTTCTCTTGCCTTTTCAAGGCCAACTTGTCTAATAGCTTCAATAAATGCTAAACTTTCGATATCTCCAACTGTTCCACCTAATTCTGTAATTACAACATCTACATCACTATTTTCAAAGCTGTATATTTTTTCTTTTATTTCATTAGTTACATGAGGAATTACTTGAACTGTTTTTCCTAAATAATCTCCTCTTCTTTCTTTATTGATAACATTTTGATAAATTTTACCAGATGTTACACTGCAATTTCTACTTAAATTAACATCTGTAAATCTTTCATAATGTCCTAAATCTAAATCTGTTTCTGCTCCATCATCTGTGACAAAAACTTCACCATGTTCGTATGGACTCATTGTTCCTGGATCAACATTTATATAAGGATCGAATTTTTGATTAACTACTTTATATCCTCTATTTTTTAATAATCTTCCTAACGATGACGCTGTTATTCCTTTTCCTAATCCTGATACTACTCCTCCTGTTATAAAAACATATTTTGTACTCATTTTTTCTACCTCCATACCCATTAAAAAACAAAAAACAGATAAAAAATGGGTTTTTTTTTATCTGTTCGAAATCGATTTGATTTTCAACATAATTATTTTATCATCTTATATTCCAAAAATCAAGTTTTTTAAATAATTATTTTGAAATTTTTTGTACAAATTCTTCATGGTCTTTTATATCTTCTTCTATTCGCTTAATTTTAGCATCTATATATTTATAAATTTTGTCGATTTGTGACATATCTTCATTTTTTGCAAAATTTATTTTATATGGCTTTTTTTCATTTCTTGTATATAAAGTTAAAGTTCTATTATCTAAATCTAATCTATATATTTCTTTGTATTTTATAAAACCTATTTTCTTACTTTTTACACCTTTTTCAGATACTATAAATTCACCATAATTTATCATATCTATAATAATTGCAAATACACATATAAAAGTAACTTCTATAATTGTTTCTTCAAATTGCATAATTGCACCTAAAAAGAACAAAAACAAAGCATATATAATTGAAATATATTTAACAACTTCTAAACTTTCTTTTTCTTTAATTTTTAATACAATATCCTCTTCCATCTTTTGTAAATTCCTTTATAATAATTATTTTCTTTGTTTTACAACTTCATACATAACAATACCTGCTGATACTGATGCATTTAGAGAATTAATTTGTCCCTTCATAGGAATTTTTATCAAAATATCTGCATTTTCTTTTACAAGCTTACTCATTCCAAAACCTTCACTACCAATTATTATTGCAATCGGTCCTTTTAAGTCTTGATTATAATATTCTGTTTTAGCCTCTCCATCTGTTCCAATAACCCAAAGTCCTGCATCTTTTAATTTTCTAATACTATCATTAATATTATTTACCCTAGCTACTTTTACATAAGCTGTTGCACCAGCAGAAGTTTTTGCAACTGTTGCATTTACTGATACAGTTCTTCTTTTTGGAATTATTATTCCATGAACACCAGCTGTTTCTGCTGTTCTTATTATTGAACCTAAATTGTGAGGATCTTCAATTCCATCTAAAACAAGAATAAATGGATCTTCTCCTCTTTCTTTTGCTAAATCTAATATATCTTCAATTTCGCAATAATTAAAAGGTGGAACTACTGCAACAACACCTTGATGGTTTTCTGCCATCATATTTAATTTTGATTTTTCAACTTCAACAGTAACAATTCTAGCTTCTTTTGCTCTTGCTATTATCTCATTTATAGAACCATGTTTTTCACCTTTTTCGACAAAAATTTTATTAATATCCTTAGAAGATTTTAAAAGTTCCATTACAGCATTTCTTCCAGCAATTACATCTTCATATACTTTATCTTCTTCTCGTCTATCGTCTATGCGTCTTTCATCAACTCGTCTTTCGCTATTTCTTCTATCTATTTCTACTGATTTTCTTTCTCTTCTTCTATCTTCTTGTCTTCTTTCATTTTTTCTTCGTTCTTGCTTTCTTCTATCTTCAAAACTTTCTTGTTTTTCTCTGGCAATTCTTGCTTTTCTATTTTGTTTATCTCTAAAACTTTCTCTCATTTTTCTCCCCCTAATTAACTCAAAAACAAACCTCTTCTTATTTTATCATCAATTGATAAATATATATTATTCTTCTTCATTTAATTTCAAAACAGATAAGAAAGCCTCTTGTGGCACTTCAACATTTCCAATTTGTCTCATTTTTTTCTTACCTTTCTTTTGCTTTTCTAAAAGTTTTTTCTTTCTTGTTATATCTCCACCATAACATTTAGCAAGTACATCTTTTCTCATAGCTGAAATAGTTTCTCTTGCAATTATTTTTCCACCTACAACTGCTTGTATTGGAATTTCAAATAATTGTCTTGGAATAACTTTTTTCAATTTCTCAGCCATTTTTCTTCCTCTTTCATAAGCTGAGTCTTTATGAACTATAAAAGTTAAAGCATCTACTGGCTCATTATTTATGTGTAAATCTAATTTTATTAATTCTGATTTTCTATATTCTTTAAATTCATAATCTATTGAAGCATATCCCTTTGTTTTAGATTTTATTGTATCAAAAAAATCATAAATAATTTCATTAAGTGGTAAATCGTATTCCAAAGTTACTCTATTTTCATCTAAATATCTCATATCTATATAATTACCACGTCTATTTTGACATACTTCCATAACATTTCCAACAAACTCTTTTGGAATCATTATTTCTGATTTCATAATAGGTTCTTCAATGAATTTAATTTCTGTACTTGGCGGTAAATCTATTGGATTATATAATTCAATTTCTTCACCACTTGTTTTAGTAACTTTATAAATAACTGATGGCGCTGTTGTAATAAGTCCTAAGTCGAATTCTCTTTCTAATCTTTCTATTATTATTTCTAAATGTAAAAGTCCTAAAAAACCACATCTAAACCCAAACCCCAAAGCAACAGAAGTTTCAGGTTCATAATTTAAAGCTGCATCATTCAATTTCAATTTTTCCAAAGCATCTTTTAAAGCCTCATATTGACTTCCATCTAGTGGATACATACCACAATATACCATTGAATTTGCTTGCTTATAACCTGGAAGTGCTTCTTCTGTTGGATTTTGTTTGTGTGTAATTGTATCGCCTACATGTAAATCAGAAACTGTTTTTACACTTGCTGCAACATATCCAACTTCTCCTGCTACCAATTTATCTGTTGGTATATATTCTCCTGCTCCAAAATATCCAACTTCACTAACAGTAAACACCTTTCCAGTAGCCATAAACAATATCTCATCATTAGCTTTTATTGTTCCGTTTTTCACTCTAACATAACTTAGAGCTCCTTTATAATTATCATAATAAGAATCGAATATTAAACATTGTAATTTTTCATCCGGACTTCCACTAGGTGCTGGTATATCTGTAACAATTCTTTCTAAAACTTCTTCAACGTTTAAACCAGTTTTTGCAGATATACAAGGTGCATCCATTGCAGGAATTCCTATTATGTCTTCAATTTCATGTTTTACCTCTTCTGGTCTTGCATTTGGCAAATCTACTTTATTTATAATTGGTACAATCTCCAAATTATCTTCTAAGGCTAAATAAACATTCGCCAAAGTTTGAGCTTCAACTCCTTGTGTTGAGTCTACTACTAAAATTGCTCCTTCACATGCTGCTAAACTTCTTGAAACCTCATAATTAAAATCTACATGTCCCGGAGTATCTATAAGATTGAATTCATATTGTTCTCCATTTTTAGCTGTATAGTTCATTTTCACAGCTTGTGATTTTATGGTTATTCCTCTTTCTTTTTCTATATCCATATTATCTAGAACCTGAGCTTCCATCTCTCTTGTAGATAAAGCTCCCGTCATTTCTATCAATCTATCTGCCAAAGTAGATTTTCCATGATCTATATGTGCAATTATACTAAAATTTCTAATTCTTTTTTGTTTGTCTTGCATATTTCCTCCTGCTTAAAATTTCGCCAAATTCTTCCAACTAATCAAAGTATATTATACTTTATATTATGGTATTTATCAAATGTTTTTTGAAATATTTTTATTCTTTTTGCATATATTATAATATTAAATTATTTTTAAGGAGATTTTTATGTGTGGAATTACTGGTTTTATCAATTTAGATAAGAATATTCAAAATAGTTATTACATAATTCGTAATATGTGCAAAACACTTGCAAAGCGTGGTCCAGATGAAGAAGGATTTTATTTTTCAAAACATGGTGTATTAGGTCATAGAAGATTAAGTATTATAGACATTGAAAATGGCAAACAACCTATGAACTTTGTATATCAAGGCAATACTTATGTTATTGTATATAATGGTCAACTTTATAATACAGATGAATTAAGAACAGAATTATTAAGAAATGGTTTTACTTTTAAAGGTCATTCTGACACAGAAGTACTTTTAAAATCTTATTTACATTATGGTCATGAAGTTTGTAATCATTTAAATGGAATTTTTGGCTTTGCTGTATGGGATATTGCAAAAGAGGAACTTTTTATTGCTCGTGATATGTTTGGAATAAAACCTCTTTATTATACAATCAAAAATGGAAACTTTATATTTGCTTCTGAAATAAAAGCTATATTAGAATTTCCAGAATGCAAGCCTGTTTTAGATAATCAAGGAATTTGTGAATTATTTGGAATCGGTCCTAGTCATACACCTGGACTTACTCCATTTAAAGACATCTTAGAATTAGAACCTGCTCATTATATGATATATAATAGCAATGGACTTTTCAAAAAAGAATACTGGTCTTTACAAACAAAACCTCATACAGATAATTTCGAAGAAACCTGCGACAAGATTAAATTTTTAATTAAAGATTCTATTGAGAAGCAATTAGTATCTGATGTTCCTCTTTGTACTCTTTTATCTGGTGGTTTAGATTCTAGTATAATTACAGCTGTTGCAAGTAATTATTATAAAAAAGAATATGGTGAAAAATTAAATACTTTTTCTGTCGATTATGTAGGTCAAGCAGAAAATTTTATAAAAAATGACTTTCAACCTGATACTGATGAAAAATATATTGATTTAATGGTTAAAACTTTTGACACAAATCATACAAAAATTGTTTTAGATACCCCTGAACTTTTCAATTACTTAGAAGAAAGTGTTGTTGCGAGAGATTTTCCTGGAATGGCTGATGTAGATTCTTCTTATTTATTGTTTTTTAAAAATGTCAAAAAATACGCAAAAGTAGCTCTTTCTGGTGAATGCTCTGATGAAATTTTTGGTGGATATCCTTGGTATTTTAGAAAAGACAGTTTAGAAAGCAATACTTTTCCTTGGTCTCTTGCTATAAGCGAACGACAAGAACTACTTGCTCCTCATATTTCAAAAGAAATTAATTTGAAAAAATATATTGATAGTAGATACAATGAAAGTATTAGCAAAATTGAATTTTTAAATGAAGATAGCAAAGAAAATATACTTTCTAGAAAGCTAATTTATTTAACATCTAATTGGTTTATGCAAACACTTTTGGATAGAACAGATAGAATGTCAATGTATAATGGTTTTGAAGTCAGAGTACCTTTCTGTGATTATAGAATTGTAGAATATATGTGGAATATTCCTTGGGAAATGAAAGCATATAAAGGTCGTGAAAAAGGCTTGCTTCGTCACTGTATGGAAGATTTTCTTCCACAGGAAATTGTTTATAGAAAGAAAAGTCCATATCCAAAAACTCATAATCCAAACTATTTAAAAATTGTTAAAGAAAAACTATATAAAATTGTTTCAGACTCTGAAAGTCCAATAAACAATTTACTTAATAAAAAATATATTTTGGATATTATTGCAACTGATGGAAAGGCATTTACTAGACCTTGGTTCGGTCAACTTATGACTGGTCCTCAACTTATGGCATATTTAATCCAAGTAAATATTTGGCTTGAAAGATATAATCCTACACTTGAAATTTAAGCATAAATAACGAGACTCTTTTTAGAGTCTCGTTCTAAATTATTTCTCTTGCTTTTACAATAATTCTTTCTTTTGAATTACTTGTACAAGTTATAAGTGTTACTTCTTTTTTGTTATTAGTATCTTGTGATAAACAACTAACATCTTCTGGTTTTACCCTATAAATATCGTAAATTTTGTATTCAATCTTACCAATATCATTATCTGAAATTGTAAAAGTATCACCTATTTTTAAATTCTTCAAATTTCTAAACATATTCTTGTTTTTAAAATTATGACCTGCTACACACATATTTCCTATTTGATTTGGATTACTCCCCCAAAACTTAGTAACAGATACATTTAAAGATGCTTCTGAAAAATTTTTTAATATATATGTTTCTAATTTTATTTTTGGTATTTCTAATTTAGCAATTACATCAAATCCTTTATATTCCTTTACAATTTCTTCTTTAAAATATATTTTTTCATTTGAATCTACTTCATTTTTACCTTCTGTTTTAGTAACACTATACACTTTATCAGTAATATATTGCGATTTTCTTTTATTTATTTGAATTCTAGTATATTCATTAAATCCTACCCAACTAAGTATAAGAAAAATTATAATTACTATAATATATTTTATAATCTTACTTTTCTTTGTTGTAATAAACATACCCACCAATCAAAGCTATAAAAACTATTCCTATAACAATATAAATATTAGTACCAGTCTTAGGCAATGCTTTTGGCAATTGCTCAGCAGATTGTGTATTTTCTGATTGCTGTTTTTGCACATTCTCAGTTGGAATTTCTACTGCTCCTACAACTTCATTTTCTGACAAATTTGTAATCATTGGTTCTACTACATCAGTTTCTTCAACAGTAAATTGAAAATCTTTTTGAGCAATTATACTATCTGAATTTTCTATATCTATCAATTTCAATGAAAGTGTATAAATTCCAGGTACATTAAATATGGCTTCTGTTTGCAAAACTTGTGCATAATCTTTTCCTCCCATTGGGAATCCTTGCATATCACCCCAACCATCTTTTATAATATCATATTCCGTTCCTTCTTGATCCATAGCTAGAAGTTTCATACTTCCTCCTTCTGGTCCAGAAACTATTGCAATCAATCTAGCACTTTCATAATATCTTCCACTTGGAGATGAATATGAAATTTTCACTTCTTTTTCTTCATTTTTCATAACATCACCAATATATTCTAACTTTATAATATAATCTACATATTCAGGTTCAACTACAAGACTTTTTACGATTGGCATTTTTACATCATCATAATTCACAAAAGTTTCAGCACTTTTAAGTCCATCTGCTGTTATAAGAAACTCAGTTGGATTAGTACTTGTAACTTCCTCTTTTGCTTTAAATTTTATAAACATATTACTTTTTGAATTTGTTGTATCTTGAAATTCTACTTTAAGCTTATTTCCTATATCTGTCGCTGTTCCACCATCAGTTGATACATATTCAAAAATATTTTTATCATAAGCAACATTAATACTATATGAGCTTAAAGCTTCTCCAAATTGTATTGTTACTGTTACTTCTTCTCCTGGTCTTATTGTTGTGCTACTAAGCTGTGCATCTAATGTACTCAATTTTGTAGCATAAGTATCTCCACAGAAAATGATAATTGATAACACTAAAATTATGGGAAAAATTTTGATTATTTTTTTCATAAAATTTCCTCCTTTTTTATTTGATAATTTTAGTATGTTATTTTTTGTTATTTTATATTCAATACAGTTTTTTACAATTTTTTAAATAAAAAAAGAAATCACTTTTTTGTGACTTCTCTTTATTAACTATTTTCCCATCTAACCATTTTTATATCTTTATATTTGTTTAAAATTTCCATGTATTTTCCATATTCTTCTTCCCATAAAGCATCTGGCACTTTATCAAAAGCATCAAATATTTTTTCTGCTTCTGCCAAAAACAAAATTTGTTGTTGTGGTGACAATTTATCATATCTAACACTAAATGCATACAATTTATCTAATGTTTCATTGGCTTTTATAAAAGACCAAAAATCTTTAACATTCATGCCAGCCATTTTAATTTGATATATAGCAAGTACTGTTAAAAATAATACTACTGTGAATAAAATTACTACAACAGCTAAAAATTCCAAAATTTTGCACCATCTTTCCTTATTTTATGGAAAAAGTATATCATATCGTATTTTTTTATTCAATACTTTTATTATTTTTTATAATAATATTTATACTATAAGATTCATTTCAAAATTAAATAATTTTAAGTAAAAAAAGACAGAGTCAACTGCGTGACTCTGTCTTTTTTGTTACTTGAATTATTTTAATTGTTTCATTACTTCTTCTGCAAAGTTTTCTTCTGCTTTTTCGATTCCTTCACCTTTTTCAAATCTAGCAAATCTAACCATTTCAGCACCCTTGCTTTCTATTAAATCTCCAACTTTCATGCTTGAATCTTTAACAAATTCTTGATCTAATAAGCAAACTTCACTATAAAATTTTCCAATTCTACCTTGTACCATTTTTTCAGCTATTTCAACAGGTTTTCCTTCATTCATAGCTTGTGCTTTTAAAATTTCCATTTCTTTATCTACTGCGGCTTGTGGAACTTCTTCTCTTTTTAAATATTCTGGTCTTGCAGCAGCAATTTGCATACATACATCTTTTGCTAAAATTGAATCACCTTTTTTGAAATCTACTAATACAGCAATTTTTCCATCTCCATGAATATAGCTTTCAACGATTCCTTCTGATTCAAATCTAGCAAATCTTCTTATTGTCATGTTTTCACCAATTGTAGCAATTTTATCTGTTAAAACTTCTCCAACTGTTTTTCCAGCATCTTTATATGTTGTTGAAAGTAAAGCTTCAACATCAGCTGGATTTGATTTTACAACTATTTCAGCTATATCGTTTACGAATGCTTTGAATTCTTCATTTTTTGCAACGAAGTCTGTTTCAGCATTTACTTCAACGATTGCTCCTACTTTTTTATCATCAGAAACATAACTACAAACTAAACCTTCGGCAGCTACTCTTCCTGATTTTTTTGCAGCTTTTGCTATTCCTCTTTCTCTTAATAATTCAGCTGCTTTTTCCATATCTCCATCAGTTTCTGTTAAAACTTTTTTGCAGTCCATCATTCCTGCACCTGTTTTTTCTCTTAATTGTTTTACTAATTCAGCAGTTATCATTTTTTACTACCTCCCATATTTTTTAAAAGGCAGACTTAATTTTGCCTGCCTATATATTTTTATTATTCTGCATCTTCTGGTTTTGAAGCAACTTGTTCCATATCTGTAACTTCTTCTTCAACATCTTGTTCTTCTGAAACAACTTCTGCATCTTCACCTTGATTTCCTTCGATAACAGCGTTTGCCATAACATCAGCTATTAATTTAACAGCTCTTATAGCATCATCGTTACCAGGTATTGGATAATCAACATCTTCTGGATTACAGTTTGTATCTACTAAACCAACAACTGGAATTCCTAATTTTTTAGCTTCTAATACAGCTATTCTTTCTTTTTTAGGATCTACTACGAACATTACTCCTGGCATTTCTTTCATATCTTTGATACCACCAAGATTTTTTTCTAATTTTTCCATTTCAGCTTTTAAACCGATAACTTCTTTTTTAGGTAACATTTCAAATGTTCCATCCTCAGCCATAGCTTCTAATTCTCTTAGTCTGTCAATTCTTCCTTGAATTGTTTTAAAATTTGTAAGCATACCACCTAACCATCTTTGATCAACATAGTACATATTACATTTTTGAGCAGCTTCTTTAACACATTCTTGTGCTTGTTTTTTAGTTCCTACAAAAAGAACTGTTTTTCCTTCTTCTGCTTGCTCTTTGATGAATTTGTAAGCTTCATCTAATTTTTTTGATGTTTTTTGTAAATCGATAATGTGGATACCATTTCTAGCTTGGAAAATATATTCAGCCATTTTAGGATCCCATCTTCTTGTTTGATGTCCGAAATGAACACCAGCTTCAAGTAATTGTTTCATTGCAACTACTGCCATTTTTAAATTCCTCCTTGATTTGTTTTTTCCTCCATAAGTTTTCAAACACTTAAAACAACCTAATCTTAGGCACAATTCTAAGCTATAACTTATGTGCGTTATATTATAACCTTTGATATTATAACAGAAAACTCCATAAAAAGCAATACTCATATAAAGTTTTTTAAAAAACTTTTTTATCTTTTTCTAGCTTTTCTTGCTATACATATTAAAATAATGTAAATTATTATTATTATTAAAAATTTTATGAAAGGATAAATACCCTAATGAGATTGCGTCACCTAAGATTAAGCTACGATTATACTCAAAAAGATTTGGCTAATATGTTGCATTGTAGACAAAATACTTACTCTCAATATGAAACAACAAATAGAGCAATTCCTATTGATTCTTTAAAAGCTTTGGCTAATATTTATAAAACTTCTATTGATTTTTTAGTTGATTTTACTGACGAGGATACTCCCTATCCTCGAAAAAAATAATACAATATAAAAATTTAAGTGGTTTCCCTTAAATTTAGTTTTTTATTTTAAGTTAATACTATACTTTTTTATAAAATTATCATATAATAACAATGTAGTCATGAGGAATATAATTATATCTTCTTGCTCAAATTCCTTATACAGGAGTAAATTTATGAAAAAAATTAAATTAGCAGTAGTCGGAGCTACTGGACTTGTTGGAAGAACAGCTTTAAAAGTTTTAGAAGAATATAATCTTCCAATTTCTGAATATGTTTTCTTTGCATCTAGCAAATCTGCTGGAAGCATTTTAAAATTTCAAGACAAAGAATATATTGTTAAAGAACTAACAGATACATCATTTGATGAAGGTTTTGACTTTGCAATATTTTCTGCTGGTGGAGATACTTCAAAACATTTTTCACCTATCGCAGCATCAAAAGGATGTATCGTTGTAGATAATAGTAGTGCTTTTAGGATGGCAGAAAATGTTCCACTAGTTGTACCAGAAGTTAATCCAGAAGAAATTTTTAAAAATAATGGAATTATAGCAAATCCAAATTGTTCTACAATTCAAGCCGTTGTACCTTTAAAAGTTTTAGATAACCTTTATAGCATAAAAAGAATTGTATATTCTACATATCAAGCAGTTTCTGGTGCTGGACAAAAAGGTGTAGAAGATTTACAAAATGGTTTAAAAGGAGAAGCTCCTAAAAAATTCCCATATTCTATTGTAAATAATTGTTTACCACATATTGATGTTTTTACAGAAAATGGTTATACAAAAGAAGAAATAAAAATGATTAATGAAACTAGAAAAATTCTTAAAAAGCCTGATTTAAGAGTAACTGCTACTACTGTCCGTGTACCAGTTATAAATTCTCATAGTGAAGCTATCAATGTAGAATTTGAAAAAGATTTTGATTTAAAAGAACTAGTAACTAACTTAAAAAACGCAGAAGGAATAATTGTAGAAGATGAACCAGAATATAATGTCTATCCACTAGCAACAAAAGCCTCTGGACATGATGAAGTTTTTGTTGGAAGAATTAGACGTGATTATAGTGTTCCTTTTGGTATTAACTTTTGGTGTGTGGCAGATAATATTAGAAAAGGCGCTGCAACAAACGCTGTTCAAATTGTAAAAAAATTAATTGAAAATTATAAATAAAAGCAAAGTGTCTACTTTTAGAACTATATTAGTAGGCACTTTTTCTATTATATTTCATCAATTATAAGCAAGTATTTAGATTTCACAAGTTCACTGCTGTTACTATCCACAGCTCTTTTTAATTCTTGAATCAAAATATATAGTTTATTTAGATTATATTCATTATTTTGCACATAATTCATATCCTGCATTTTTTCACTATATACTCTTTCCAGTTCACCTGACTGCGTTTTCGCCATTTCTAAATTTCCATCTGAATATGCAATATAAGTTGAAATAGCATAATATTTCAACTTTTTCTTAAAAGTTTTTTCATTATTACCAGCATATTTCTCCATGTATGTTGGAATTAAAGAATAAACATTATTAAGTTCAATTAAATAAGTTTTTTCATCTTCATTACCTATTGCAATAATCATGTTATTTACACCATCACTTAATTTTGCAATTTCTGTTGCTTCAATATTTAGTGCTGTTAAATCAACCAATATTGTTGGAATTGAATTCTCAATTTTTTTGGTATCATTTAATAGTTTTTCCCAATTTAATGTTGGTCTTCTTCGTAAATCTATTTCATCTTCTAAAATTTCATTTGTTACTTTTTCTTGTGTTTCTTCTACTGCATATTGCTCTCTTACCAATTTATTCAAAATATCTACTATATTTTTTTCTACATATTCTAATTCAGCAATATTTTTATCTTGCAAACTAACACTTTCTTGATTTGAACATCCTGTTAAAATTATTAAAAACAAACTTAATATTAGCAAAATACTTACAAATTTTTTCATACACAACTCTCCTTTATTCGCTTTTTCTATTATTTGCAAAAAAATTCAAATTATTCTAAGCATATTTTCAAAATTAAGTATAATACTAAATTAGGAGGAAATTATGTTGTATAGTGTAAAAATTTATAGTGAATTTGAAAACGAAATTGAAAGATTTTTAAAACTATTTTTTAATGAAAATTTTAATTTAGATAATAAACATTTTTGGAAAAAAGACTATGAAACGCCTATTGAATTAATTGATATTACCACTACTTTTGTTGATAACAAAGAAAAATTCAAGGCTAATATGTGGATTAGCCTTGATAAAGATGTTTATATTGCCATATCTGAAACAAATATAAATTCACTTGTAAAATACATTTATGAACGATTTCCAGATTAATTATTTTTCTAAAATCACTGTAACAGGTCCATCATTTAAAAGTGACACTTCCATGTGTGCTCCAAACACCCCTTTTTCCACTTTTATTCCATATTCTGTGCATTTCTTTAAAAAATATTCATATAATGGATTAGCTATATCTGGTTTTGCAGCATCTATAAAGCTTGGTCTATTGCCATCTTTTGTATTCGCATACAAAGTAAATTGAGATATTATCAAAAGTTCACCATTTATATCTTTAAGTCCTAAATTCATTTTTCCATTTTCATCTTCAAAAACTCTCAAATTACATAATTTTTTTGCTAAATAATCGGCTTCAGCTTCTGTATCTGTATGTGTAATTCCACATAGAACCATAAAACCTTTTCCTATTTTACCAACTGTTTTGCCTTCTACATCAACTTTTGCATTTGCAACTCTTTGCACTACTAATCTCATTACTACTCTCCTTTTTGTTTAATAATATAATTATAGCATTTTAAAATAGTATGTCAAATAAAAACTTTATTGAAACTCTATATTTTTTATGATAACATTCTAATTAATAAAAAATATAGGAGATAAATAATATGAAAATATTAAGTTATAACATTTATTGCATAAAAAATACAGAATATCCAACACCTAATTGGGAAACAAGGCAAAACAACATAAAAAGAATTTTAAACGATTTATTAAAAGACACAGAAATTAAATTATGTTGCTTTCAAGAAGTAAATGAAAACAATATAGACTTGCTAACTGAAACCTTAAAAAGTAATAATTTCAATATTTTAGAAAAATTTCCAATGAAAACAGAACACTGTAACCAGTATAATTTAGTTGCCATAAGAAATGAATTGAAAGAAACTTTAAATTATGTATATTGTTTACCACACGGAAAAGATACAGAATATATGAATATAGAAAATCAAATAATTGATTATAATATGAGCGATTATAGGACAACTGTATTTGCAAATTTCAAGTACAAAAGCAAAAAATATCTTGTAGGAAATATTCACACAGACTATATTTCTCCTGAAGGCAAAATTAAAGGTACAGTTAAATCTTTAAATTATATGGATACAATAAATTGTGATTATAGACTTATTGTTGGAGATATGAATATGGTTTGCCATATGTCAGAAGCCTATAATATTTTACAACAAAATAATAATTATACAATTCTTTCTAGAAATAAAAACTTTAATATTTTAGATAATTCTTGGCATGGATATGGCACAAAAGAACAAGTTAATGTTGACTTTGCCTTTGTTGAAAAAAGCAAAATTGATAACTATGAATATCAAATTATAAAACAAACTAATATGAAAGATGAAGGTTCAGATCATAGACCAATTATTATTACAATTTAATATATAAAAAATTAAGTGAAGATATAAAAAATATCTTCACTTAAAAATTATTATTGTATTATATTTGCATTTTCTATTGGTTCTTCTAATTTTGGAGAAAAATCACTATAATTTGGATTATCTTGATATAACTTTATTTCTCCTAAATTCTCCACATTATCTACCACTTGGTTAGTTTTAGTATCATATATTGTATATCCACCATCATCATTTGCTTTATAATCAACACTTGTATTATTATTTTCTATATTTATAATTTTTTCAATTTTATTAGTTTTAATTTTACTGATAATTAAAATACTAATAATTATAATAATCGCAACAATAATTATTTTTATACTTTTATTCATTATTCTCTCCTTTAAAAACCTGATTTATCTGTCCAAGTTAATTTTTCATCTGTTATAGGTTCTAAATCATCCATAAAATTATTTTCAATATATAATTCTTCTAAACTTCCTCTTGAATTTAATTCTCCTAATATACTCACATTGTTACAATTTCTAACATTTCCATTTTCATCTGTATAATATCCATAATTATATAAAACATTATCTTTAATATTCAATTTATTTATTTTATGTGCATTTGCAATCGGATATAAACAAGATACTTTATTGCTTGATATATCTAAAACTTGTAATTTACTCATATTTAATAAAGCACTTATATCAGTTATATCATTACCATGCAAATTTAACTTTTCTAAATTAATTAAATTTTTTAGTGGACTAATATCTGTTATATAATTATCATTCAACTCTAAATTTACTAAATTAGTAAGATTACTTAAAGCTGATATATCTAATTTTGCATTATTCCAACCTATAGTTAAATTTTCCAAATTAGTTAAATTTTCTAAACCATTTAATGTTGTAAAAGTTAATCTTGAACCATCATAATGATTTTTATAATAATTTCCGAAGTCATCCCAAATCTTTACTTCTTTTAATTTAGTCTTATTATTCCATACACGTATAGCACTTAAGTCATCAATATAAAATCTATCCAAACAAATATATTGTAGCTCTGTATTATTATTCAAATCTTCAACAATATTGTTGAAAGCCACTTGATTACCATTTTGATTCCATAAATTTATATACTCTAATTTGTTACACAATGAAAAATCACATCTAAATCCTCCACTATTATCTCCATGGTAGTATATTAAGCTACTAGGTAATTTAGCTATTAAATAACCATATTGAACTCCTAAAGCTTTTAAATTTGTACATCCACTCATATCCAATATATCTGTTGTACCATTATTAGTATCATATAAAACTAAATGCTCTAAATCGTGGCAATTAACTATTGTCGCTAATACTTTTTTACTTGTTGTAAAACCAGAACGATTATTAGATCCTAACCAATGAGATTTTTCTTTTCCTTCCTCAATCCATAGTCTTTCATATTCTTCTTTACCAATAATATAGTCTATAGTATTGACAGTCTTATTTAAACATGGTTGTATTTTTGATAAGTCAATATTTTCTTCATCTGCAGCTAAAGTTACTAAATATGGACAATTAACATTTAATAGTTCTAGTCCGTTTATTTTTCCAGTAGTTACTTTAGTACCTGATAATAAAATTTCAATTAAATTAGGCGTACTTTTTACAAACTCAATTGTTTCTAATGCTGTAATATTTCTTGATGAAAGATTTTCTAAATTTGAGTTTGTACTTAATACTGTATTTATCAAATCATTTATATCACTGTTAGACATTGTACTACCATCATTGTTTTTTAATTTTATTCCATCTATAGATAAATATTTCAATTGCTTTTTATCTTTCAATTGTTCAAATTCCGATTTTGTTAAAGTTTGATTGTTTAGATTTAACATTACTGTATTATCAGCAATAATATTTTTACTAAATTGATTTTCAATATTATAATTTGAACCACAATTTGCTAATACATTTGTTATTGTCGAAACATCTAAAACACTTGTACATCCTGACAAATATACATATTCTAATGTTATATCTCCATAACTAGAATCAGCTTTTTTATGCGCTTCACCTAAATATTTTACATATTTTAAATTTGGATTATTTCTTAAATCTACATAATATAATAAATTTTTTATTGCTAAGCCACTTATAGAATCTATTGCCTCATTAGCACCAGAATTACTTTCTAATTCATATCCTAGATTACATTCCATAGCATACAAATATTCAAGATTAGACATTCCAGAAATTCCATTTAAGCTAGTTAATGTTTTATTATATTCTACTTTTAAATATTTTGTACCAGTATATCCACTTAGAGCAGATAAACTAGTTAATGAATTATTTTGTAAATATAAATATTCAATACCTGCTTGCGTTTGTTCTTCTAAATTAGCTAATCCACTTATATCTGTTACTGTACTGATATTAGACGATGAGCCATAAATCCCCAAATATTTCAAATTTGGAATTGCTTTTCCGCCAATTCCTTTAGCTATATCTGTAAATTTATTAACTTCTTCATCATTTGTATTAATTAAATATATTGCAGTAATAGTAGAACTATCTGCTATTTTTGAATAATCTTCGACTGTACAATTTTGTATATTAACTACTGACAATTTTGTACAATCTTCAATTCCTGATAATTTTGAAATTGAAACATCTTTTAAAGTTAATGTTTTTAAACTATGTAAATTTTTCAACTCTGTTATTAATGGCACTTTATCATTACTATCAATAGTTAGTTCTATTATCGACTTTAAATCTTGATTTGAAAGTCCAGAAGTACCACCATTTACAATTTGAGCTAAAATACTATCAGCATCATAAATAATTTCAAGTGGATTATCTTTATCTAAATCTTCTTTGCTTAAACCCACTATTGTATCTGTTCCATTTGTACAATAATATACTTGTAAATCTGAAGTTACACCATATACATTCTTTTGAGAATAAAATTCGTTAGCATATATAGCATCTCCTCCAGTCAATTGATTTTTTATTTCAACTGGTAATCCTTCCTTATTTATTAAATATAAAGCATGACCTTCTGAATCTAATACATAACCTTGATTATTTCTATAAAAATATTGTGGTTGTTTAGATTTTAATAAATCTAATGCTGTATTATAATTATCAGCATCTTCAACATATTCTACATATTTTTGTTGTAAATATTCTTGTAAAACTGCCACCGATTGTAAATATCTTGCACTTTGAGCTCTTGATATTATTCCACTATCTCCAACAATTGCATTAATTGAAATTCCAGCCAAAATTAACATTACAATTATTGAAATAACTAATGCAATTAATGTTATTCCGTTTTGCTTGCTTCAAATTGCTTTTCTTTCGTTCTTTCATGTTTTCCTCCTATTATTAATATTTGAAGAAAGCTTATATAACTAGTCCAAAGTCTAAATAAACACTATATAAAGCTTTCTTCTGTACACAAAATTTAAAAGTGTTATACACTTTTATTGGCATAATCAGAAGGAAAACCACCTCTGATTATTTACATAATATTTTTCGTTAATATGAAATATTAACGAAAAATGCAAAAAACATATTATTCAGTATTTTCAATTGTTTCATCATTTTTTAGAAGTAAAAAAAGAGCAAAAAATTGCTCTAAAAAAATTATTATGGAAAGCTTGACTTCTTAGAAAATTATGTGTATTATTATTTTGTAATAGGTCGTTAATATTTCATATTAACGAAAAACTCGCTTTTTCAAGCGAGTTTTTTGATTTATATAATATATTTTCAAAGATTACATTTCCGCTTATCATAAAAACTTCACTTTGTTCGTTTTTATTGCTCCAATGTATAAGTTATCTGTAATTCGCTTCGCTCAAACAGCTAACTCATATTTCTAACTCTGGGCATTCTACCCATTCAAAAGCTGTCCTATATCGTGAATTAGAATCTCCTCTACTTACTCCAATCCATCTACCTAGTACACCATAACTATTATTTCCAGTTGCATATACTTTACCATCTTTAGTAATAGCAACAGCAAATCCATTTCCACCAACAACACTAACAAATCGTTCATCACAATGTATCTCATGTAAAACTGTATTTATTTCCCCTGTTTTACCAGCACCATCACCAATATTTTTACATATACCTGCACCATATAATTTTCCACTCTCCCCTAAAATAATATATCCTTTATCATAACACCCATCTATAATTTTTTCAGGCGTTTGTAAAACTGCACCACCACTTATAGTAGTTCCAGTTCCATTAGTAAATCCATCAATTCTATCTATACCACTTGTTACAAGATTATTTTCTCCGAATTAACCATAAATTTCCTCCTATTAAGAATCTTCTCCAATTACCTGCTTCTGACCAAACAGATGATAATTTACTTGGAAGTTGATGATCTCCTACTTCATGTCCACCAGATCCACTTCCCCACCAATATACATCATCCTCAATCTTTGATATATGATATGTTTGCTTCGCATCAAAAAAAGTTACATTTTCTTGTAATATTACAAGTTCTGAATGATTTTCCTTCTGTAATCCTGAATATTCATCCAAATCATCTTCGTACCTATGGCTTACTAGCAAATTTCCATTATTAGTTAAAATGTATAAAGAATTACGACATATATTATACGACTTAATTCCACTTTGTAAAGCATTTTTCACCTCATCTGTAGCACCTTCGCCTGTTACTTTAGTAAAATTAGATATTTTTTCACCAATTTTATTTAATCCTAAATAATTACTATTTTCTCCTCTAACATATAAATATCCATCAGTTTTTACTACCCCTAATGCCTTTCCATCAGTTTGAGCATTAAAATATTTAACATCTTTTTCAATTAATTTCCAACTTGGTTGAAGCATATTTTCTCTTTTTATTAAATTAACACAATTTGTTCCACATAATTGCATATTTGATTTTACCATTAAAGGTACGAAAGGTTCTGAAAGTACATTTTTTCCAGATATTCCAGATATTTCTTCTATTTTAGTCCAAGTATCTTTTCTACCTGTTATTCCAAAACCAATAGAATTACAATTTCCACGACTATAACACTCTCCATTTGTTAATCTTATTACCATTGCAGAACTATTAAACCAAATTTCATCTATTTTATTATTATTAGTTTCAACACTACTAATTATATCTGTTTTATCAACCCAATTTTCAACTTCTATATTTTCAAATATAGAAGTATAATTTCCATTTATTCCACGATACCACCACTCTATATTATCTCCTTTTATAATTTTTGCTAAAATTGGTGAGGTAGCTCCATATCCACTGTATACATCTATAGATGTACACTCTCCCCATGGTGAAATTTCTATTACTTCACCATTCCAATTCATTTGATAACATATATTTTCTGCATAAAATAACCAATACGAATTATGCCATCTAGCACATGCTCCTGTTCCTCTTACCTTTGTAAAATCTAATTTAGGAAACATAGTTTGAGTATCTACTAAACTCCATGATAAAACAAAATCTACCTGGTTAGTATTATCTGCTAAAATTACATTTACACCCCTATCATTAGAATGTCTTCCAGCAAAATATAAATTTCCACTATTTGTTAAAATAAAAGAAAATCCATCTCCAGTATCTTTATTTCCTGTCTGATTATATATTTCCTTTATGTTCGTTGCATTTTCTGAAAATTCTATCTTTTCAAATTTTTCAGTCTGTTGACTTTTTCTGCCTATTCCAAGTTCGCCATATACATTAGACCCTGAGCCATATAATAATCCACTTTCTGTTATAACAAAACAAGCCCAATTAGTATCTATTACTTTTTTTACTTTTTGACCATCAACATTTAATTTCCTTACTACTAACGGAGAAAATTCAATTTGTTCACTGGTAGATAGTCCCATTTTATTATAATCATTCACACCCCAAGCCCATAAATCTCTATTTTTATCAATTGCATAAATAATATTATAACCTATAATTATTTCTACTTCATTTGTACTACTACCTGGAATTTCAGATGGAATTGTTGAACTTAACCATATATATGGATTAACATTCTCCATTTCTTCTTCACTAGAATTTAAAGCAATTCCTTTTACTCCTTTAGCATACAAATCTCCATTATTATATAATTTATATACATTATCATTAGTAGAATCTGCTATAATTTGGAAGCCATAAGGATTATAATTTGGATTTTTACTTCCATCTGTTAGAAATTCATCTTGAGTATTTCCTGCTAATTTTTCATCTGCACCTGTTCCGCTTACTTCTGCTTCTGAAAATATTGGTGCATTTAAGTTTCCACTCATTACTGCTGTTGCCATGTTTGCACTATAACAACTTATACCTTTTAAATTTATTCCTTGCATTGAATATATCATTCCTGTTGCTGCATCTATTATGTAAGTTTTATCTCCTTTAATTCCTATTGCTTCATTGTTTAAATAATATAAGTCTTGTACTCCTGCTGGGAAAAATATCATTTCACTTTCAAAGCTACTATTAAAATCTGAAGAATTAGCAAATATACTAATTTCTGGTGCTGTTTCTGTCATGCTCCATATTCTATAATATCCAACTTCTCCTACTAATCTATCAGTTGCAGTTAAATCATTAACTCTACAAAGTCCATTTGCTGGTATCGCTTTTGTTTCTTCTCCACCTTCTCCTATTACTTCTCCTGCTTTCCACATTTGCACGGCTTCTTCTACTGCTGTCATTTCACTTAAGAATGTCGAATATTGTGTTCTACTTAAAATACCATTATCCCCTATAATAGCATTAATCGAAACACCAGCTAAAATTAGCATTACTATTATTGAAATAACCAGAGCTATTAATGTTATTCCGTTTTGCATTACTTTTCTTCATTTCTTTTGTTTTCCTCCTATTATTAATATTTGAAGAAAGCAATATATAGTTAGTCCAAAGTCTAAATACACACTATACAATACTTTCTTCTGTACACAAAATTTAAAAGTGTTATACACTTTTATTGGCATAATCAGAAGGAAAACCACCTCTGATTATTTACATAATATTTTTCGTTAATATAAGTTATTAACGAAAAATACAAAAAGCATATTGTTTAATATTTTCAAGCATTTCATCAATTTTAAGTAGCAAAAAAAGAGCAGAAAATTGCTCTAAAAAAATAATTATGGAAAGCTTGACTTCTTAGAAATTTATGTGTATTATTGTTTTGTAATAGGTCGTTAATAACTTATATTAACGAAAAAGTACTTCACTAGAAGTACTTTTTTTATATCCTAAAATTTAGCTTTTCCAAATTTGACTTATATGATATAATCACAAAAATGAAAGGATGAAGATATTTGAGAAAAGAAAAAAACATAAAAGAAAATGAAGAAGTAAAAGCACCAAAAAAGCATTTTTTTAGAGCATTTCTAAAATTACTAATAATTATTATAATTTTATCTGCAATACTATTTGCTATTTCTTTTTATAACTGGAAAACATTAGCAATTACAATGATATCAAATACTCCTTCCACTGTATTAGATATTGATGGTGAGAAAATTGCTAGTATTGGAAATGAAAGAATATTTCAAAATGTTAAATTTGAAGATATTCCAGATAATTTAAAAAATGCATACATAGCAATTGAAGACCAAAGATATTATAAACATTTTGGAATAGATATAAAAAGAACAGTTGCAGCTATTGGTTCTTATGTAATACATTTAGGCAATTCCTCTTTTGGTGGAAGTAGTATTACACAACAATTAGTCAAAAATTTAACTGGAAATAATAGTAATAATGTTTCTAGAAAAATGGAAGAATGGCTAAAAGCTATTCAACTCGAAATGTTTTTATCAAAAGAAGAAATTTTAGAAACATACTTTAATATAATCTACACTGGACCTAACATTTATGGAGTTCAAAAGGCTTCAGAATATTATTTTAGCAAAAATGTTCAAGACCTAAGTTTAACCGAATGTGCATACATTGCTGGAATCAATATTTCACCTAACTCATTTAACCCATTTGATGAAAAAGACAATAGTGAAAAAATTTCAAAAAGAGTAAAAGTTGTCTTAAATAAGATGAAAGAGCTTAAATATATCACAGACGAAGAATATTCTGTTGCTATTACAGAAGTAGAAAATGGTATCACTTTTAAACAAACAAAATTAGAAGCCGAAGGTTCAAACAACTATTCTTATCAAATTGATGCAATGTTAGATGAAATCATTAAAGATTTATCTAGTACTAGAAAAATATCTACTTCATTTGCTGAAAATTATTTAAGTTTAAGTGGATTGACAATTCAAAGCACTCAAAAAACTAGTATTCAAGAAGCCACTGAAAAAGAATTAGAAAAAAAGACTTATGCAATACAATCTAAAAATCAAAAAGATGTTACTTCACAATCAGCAATGATAATTGTAGACCATTCTAATGGACAAGTTTTAGCTTGTGTTGGTGGACTTGGAGAAAAAACTTCACGAGGTCTTAACAGAGCTACCTCTTCTACTAGACAAACTGGCTCTGCTGGAAAACCAATATCTGTACTTGTACCAGGATTTTGCGAAAATGTTATCACAGGTGCTAGTGTGTTTGTAGATATAGAAACTACTTTTGATGATGGAACCGAAGAAGGTTACACTCCAACAGACTACAATGGTTTTCAAGGTGCAATAACTTTAAGGAGATCAGTTGAATCTTCTCAAAACATACCTTTTGTTAAAATAATGGAAAAAATAACTCCTTCAACTTCTATTAAATATATGAGAAGAATGGGAATTACCTCTTTAACAAAAGTAGACGATAACTTAAATCTAGCACTTGGTGGTTTAGACAAAGGAATTAGCCCTTTAGAATTAGCTGGAGCATACTCTACTATTGCAAATGATGGAACTTATATTGAACCTACATTTTATATAGACATTAAAAACAGTAATGGAAAAACTATCATTACATCATCTCAAAATACACAAAAAGTATTTAATAAAGATATTGCATATATTATAAAAGAACTTTTAACTCAACCAGTCAAAGGAACTTATGGAACAGCAACTTATTGCTCTATTCCAAATATTGAAACCTCTGCAAAAACTGGTACAACAAATGAAAATTATGATAGATGGCTTTGTGGATTTACACCATATTATACTGCAGTTACTTGGTTTGGCTTTGACCAAAACGAAACAATAAACTTTAATGGAAAAAATCCAGCAGGAATTATCTGGGCTAATGTAATGAAAAACATTCATAAAGATTTAGAAATCAAAAATTTTGAAAAACCTACCACAGTTCAAGAAGCAACTATCTGCCCTACTTCAGGTAAAGTTGCAAATGCCAAGTGCACAAATACATATACAGAATATTTTATTCGAGGAACAATACCAGAAACTTGTAATGTACATTAAATATAAAGAGCAAGAATTTTATTTCTTGCTCTTTAATATTTCTTTTATTTTTTTATTTATATTTAAAGGATTTAAATTACGAATTAAAATTACTGATGCAATTATGCAAAGCACTGATATTGACAATTGTTTATATTTTACTACTTCATCAATAAATTGAATATACTTAACAATATTAAATATTGAACCTATAATTACCAAAATAAAAATTATTATTTCTATCCATTCTGCAATATTAGAAGTTCTTTTTTCGTCTACTTCTCTTACTTCAAAATCTAAATCTATTCTATGTTTTTTTATCCAAAATATGAAATGTAAAATTACTAAACAAATTGTAACCAAACCAACTGTAAGCTCTTTTATAACTTCTACTATTTCATCATTGTTTGTATAACCATTAATTACTGACCCCATTCCAAATACCAATAACAAAATTGAAATAACTGACATAACAGCATATTCAATAAACAAAGGATAAATTTCACTAAACTTCATTTCATTTCTTTTATGATGCTCTTTAAAAAGCAAATAATATGACAAACCAATAGTAGCAATAATTATTATAAATCCTACTTCTCCCATACCTTATCCTTTCTAACAAAATCTGCAAAGTATGCTTCTTAAGCCTACATCTATGTCTATATTTCCTATTTTAGAATTGTAATCTAAATTAACTAATTCATCTAAAAGATATTTCAAATCATCACCTTTAAAATATGATGATTGCTTTTTATATTTCGTTACCAAAAATGTTTGGTTTGGTTTTAAGTTTAAGCTAACAATAACATCTTTATTTAATTTCACTGCTTCTTTACATAGATATAATTTTTTAAAATGATTGTATAAAGTAATTAATATTTTTTGTAGTGGTTCTTTTTGATAAATTAAGTTATCTAAAACTTCCAAAGCCTTATTTGTTTGCTTAGCTCCCAAACTATCTGTTAAATCGAAAATTACACTTTCTATTTGCTTAGATGCAAGAAGTTCTATATCTTTCTGGGTAATAGTACCATTCTCACCCGCATATTCAATTAATTTTCTAATTTCATTCATTAAATCTTGTAAGTTCGTTCCAGATACTTCAATTAAATGATTTAATACAATATCACTAATATTTACTTTATACAAAGAACAAACTTTTTTTAATTTTTGAACAAGTTGATTTTGTTTTAATAAATCAATTTGACACACAATACCAGTTCTTTCTAGTAAATCATAGACAGAATTTTTATCAACTTCTTTTTCAACAAAAACTAAAATTACACCTTCATCTATAATACTAATATTATCTGTAATATAATTTTCTACTCTTTCTTGAATCTCAGTTGGAGCTTTCTTTCTACCATCTTTCTTAAATAAACCAGAATTTTTTACAATAATTAATTTTTTATCATATCCAAAAGCTGGCATTTCTATGTTAGGAATTAAATCATTTATGTTGGTCTCATCTAAAACAATATAATTGATACCTAAAAGTAATTCTCCGAATTTCTTTTTTATCTTTTTCACAGCCATATCAATTAAATATTGCTCTTCTCCATATAACAAATACATGCTTCTAAGATTTGTATTTAATTCACGGTCTAAGGAATCGTAATTCATAATTTTCTCTTTCTTAAATAATTATTGAACTCATTATATCAAAATTTTAAAATCCATACAATATAATTGAAAAATTTTGCACATAATAGCTTTATGAGTAATCAAATTATAGAAATAAATAAAAAATCAAAGAAAAAAATACAATTTTTTAAAGTTCAAATTACTTTTTCTATTTTAGGAATTATAGCAACTTTAAGCTTTTTTAAATCATCACAAAATGATACTTTAAATTATGAAAATTATTCCAAAACATTAGCACAAAGCAGTATTATATCTTCGGTTTATGAAACTAATAAAATTAGTAATGATTCCAATATTTTTGGTACATTAGAAATCCCTTCACTTGGAATAAGTTATGCTGTATTTAATGAATTTAATGAAGAATTACTTAAAATTTCTCCATGTAAATTTTATGGTCCTAATATAAGTGAAAAAGGAAATATTGCAATTGCTGGACATAATTATGACAATCACACTTTTTTTAGTGATTTAAATAAATTAAAAATTGATGATGAAATTTATTTATTTTCGAATTCAAATGATAAATATGTATATTCTATCTATGATACTTTTGAAACAAATTCTGATGACCTAAGCGTATTGAATAATAAGCTTTTAATACGAAAAGAGCTTACTTTAATTACATGTAATAATTCAAATAAAAAACGCTTTATTGTAAAAGCGTTTCTTAAAAATTAATCAAAATTTATTACTTTTGTAATTATTTCTAAAATTTTATTTGCATTTCTCTTTGCTATTCCTTTGGTAAAAGCTTTACCACTAACAGTTAATGAAGCTACCAATGCACTAACTACAAATTGAAATGATGTGCTCATACCATAAGTTTGAGTAAGCTTCAATGCTATCATTGCTGATATTGCACCACTTATTACACCACATATATCTCCAATAACATCAGCACAGAAATTTGAAACTTTTTCAGAATTTCTAATTAATTTTATTGCAGTTTTTGAACCTTTTATTTTTTTACTAGCTCTTGCATGAAATTCTTCTTCCTTTGCAATTGTAACTGCAACACCTACTAAATCAAACATAATACCAATTAAAATTACTAAAAATAAAATAACAATACCTGGTAATACTTTTAAATTTGAAATTGCAGTGTTAGAAACATATGAAAAAAATAGAGATAGCACAAAAGTTGTTATCGCTACTGTTATAACCCACGAGTTGGGCTTTTTATTTTTTTTCATTAACCAAAATACCTCTAAAACAAAATTTTAGTTGGTGAAGATATATGTAAATTTTACGGTTTAGGTCTAGCAGAATTTCTCGAATTTCCACTTTCCATTACTGGAATAGCCGTTTCCATTTAAGGAATTCTCTTATAAAAAGATGCCAGATTGCCACTTAAATCCGTACCTTAATCCATATTTCTTCTTGTTTCTTTAAATCGAAACAAACATTCTAGAAATTTTCTTTGAGTATGTTTACTTATTACTAGTCTTTTTTGCAACATATATTTCATAGCTAAGTAAAAACTAATCCCAAATACACCACTCAAGACGAATATTACGCTATGTAACAAAAGCCACATAGTTCCTACTTAACAAAAAAGTCTTGTATAAGTCTCAACGAAAATAGGAATTAAATATATGCCATTACATTCTATCCTAAAATCTTTACTCCTCAAAGCCACGCAAAACTGGGCGTAATGCGCGAACATTAAGAAACTTCAACATGCAATACCCTTCTAGTAGATTTTTAGCCCTACCCTCATAATAAGTACATACACTAGAATAATGCACCAACGATATAATTATAACATTTTATTTTTACATTGTAAAGTTACTATTAATATGATATAATAAAAATTATGTAAAGTCGAAAAATTATATTTTTTCACATTTATTGGCGCTTAAAGAAAGGAATTATATTATTTATGAAAAAGCCCGAATTACTTTCGCCCGTAGGCGATTTTGAATGTTTAAAAGCTGCTGTACAAAATGGCGCAGACAGTGTGTATTTAGGAGCATCAAGCTTTAATGCCAGAGCAAGAGCTACTAATTTTGATCAAAGCACTTTAAAAGAAGCTATAAATTATGCAAAACTACATAATGTAAAAGTAAATCTTACTTTAAATACATTAATCAAAAATGACGAATTTGAAGAAGCAGTAAAACTTGCTGTACTTGCATATAATCTTGGAGTTGACGCTATTATAATTCAAGATTTAGGACTTAGTAATTATTTATTAAAAAATCATCCAGAAATTCCTCTACATGCAAGCACTCAAATGACTGTACATAATTTAGAGGGTGTACAAAATTTAGCAAATCAAGGTTTTTCCAGAGTTGTCCTTTCTCGTGAATTAGATATATCAGAAATAAAATATATTAAAGAAAATACTTCTTGTGAAATTGAAGTATTTATTCATGGCGCACTTTGTATTTCATATTCTGGTGGTTGCCTATTTTCTAGTATGGTTGGTGATAGATCTGGAAATCGTGGACTATGTGCCCAACCTTGCAGATTACCTTATGAGCTTGTAAATAGCAAAAATGAAAAAATTTCCTCTGGATTTTTACTTTCACCTCGTGATTTATGTGCATTAGACTATTTACCTGCTCTTATTAGAAGCGGAATTGATTGCTTTAAAATAGAGGGTCGTTTAAAAACGCCAACTTATGTTGCAACAGTAACTAGAATTTATAGAAAATATATAGATTTCATATTAGAACATTTAGATTTAACAGATGAACAAATTATTTCCTTAATTCATAAAGATTTAGAAAAAATAAATGATAATACTTCTCTTACAGATAAGGAAGAATTACTACAAAGCTTTAACAGAGGTGGTTTTTCTAGTGGGCATCTAGATATAAAAGAAAATAGAAATTTAATCTTTACCGAAAAATCCAATAATGAAGGAATTTATATTGGAAAAGTTTTTAGATTCAATTCTAATAAAGGTCATATTTCCCTAGAACTTGAAAATTCTCTTTCTATTGGTGATAAGATTAGAATTGTTAATGATTTATACACAGTTTCTGAACTTATGGTGGATAACCATAACTTTAAAACTCTTGCCAAAGGCAAAAAAGTAACTATTGGTAGAATGAAAGGTGATATCAAAATAAATTCTAAAATATATAAAATGGAAAGCAAAGCTTTAAATGAAGCTATGTCCCCTACTTTTAATCAAGATAAAGAATTTAAAAAAATTCCTTTAACTGCTGAAATTAGAATTTTAAAAGACAAACCTATCAAACTAACAGTAAAAGGTTCAAATGGATTTTATAGTGGTTTAGAATATTCTATTACTTCCGAAATAGTTCCAGAACAAGCAATAAACATGCCATTATCTAATGATAAAATTAAAACCATGCTTTCAAAAACTGGAAACACAGAATTTGAATTTACAGATATAAAAATTGATTTAGACGACGGATTATTTATTCCAAAAGTAAGTATCTTAAACGATATGAGAAGAACTGCACTTTCTGGTTTAGAAAAAATGGTTCTAGAAAAATACACACATGATATTACTCCTAAACTACCAAATGCATTAAATTATTCTAAAACTACAAAACAACCTAAATTATCTTTACTTTTAAATATCGTAAACTTAAATTACAATTACCTTGAACTAGAAAATATTGATGCATTATATATACCTTTTAAATATTGGAATAACAATAAATATAAGGATTTATTAAAAGCTTTGTCAAAAAAATTCAATACATATATTTATATGCCAACAATTATGAAAGATGGTATTTATAAAGATAAATATGAACAATTAATAAAAAATATAATACTAAATTTCTCTATTACAGGTGCTGTTATTTCTCATATTTCACAAATTAATTTATTTAAAAATTACAATTTAGATTTAATAGCAAATTATAACCTAAATATTTTTAATATTTATTCTTTAAATGAATTAAAAGAAAAAGGAATTAACAGATATATACCTTCTGTTGAACTTAATAAATGTGAAACTCAGGAACTTTTAAATAACTCACCTATTTCCACAGAAGTTATTGTTTACGGAAAAACACCGTTAATGACTAATAACTATTGTTTTCTTGGTGAAAGCAATAAATGTTATAAAAATTGCGACAGAAAATGTATGTTAGATGAAAAATTCCAACTAAAAGATAGATTAGGTTTTAAATTTAGAATTGTTCCAGACAATACAACTACTATTACTACTATTTTTAATAGTAAAACTACATCTATTACTTATAACGAATTAAATATAGATTTCGCACGAATTGATATTTTAGACAAAAATCTAGCAGAAATCAAAAATATTATATCTACTGTAAAATCTGGAAATAGATTTGATGGGAAAGATTATACTAATGGTAAAATAAAAATGGTGTAAATTATACACCATTTTTATTTTTCAAGTTCAACACACTCAACAAAATTTGTTGCTGGTGTATTATTTCCTGTTCCCAATTGACCATATTCATTTCTTCCAATTCCATAAACTTTTCCATCCTCTGTTGCAAAAATTGCAAATCCTTCACCTATGGTAATATAATATACATTTGATAATGGCAATTTTACAGGTGTTGATAGGAATTCTTGACTTTTTCCAGTTAAATTATAATAATCATATCCCCATGAATATACATCACCATTTTCAGTAATTGCAAACATTAAACCATTGGCTGAATATACCTTTTTTATCTTATCTCCTATATTTAATAAAGCATAATCTGTTATATTTGTACCAGTTCCATTTGTTTTTCCATTATTTCCATATACATAAACATTTCCGTCGGTAGTAAGAATTGCTGTACTAAATGTATTAATACCACCTTCTAAATCAAACTTTGAAAAAACAATATTCTCAATTTTATCTGAAATAGAATTTAAAATTTCATTTTCAACTAATAAAGGATATTTGCTATATCTATAACTAACTGCACCATCATCTTCTTTTATATAATCATTTTCTGTGTATTGTACCCCCTTCATGCAAACAAATCCTGAATGACTTCCTGATATAGTTCCAGCCCAATAAACTGAATTATCATTAGTTAAAAAAACACTTGATGAACACCTTTTTTTACTATTAGATGTTTTTGTATAATTAGATGAAAATACCTGTTTTACCTCTAATGTATCATTGGAATTTTTGCTAATTCTATTAAATATTATATTATCTTTAAAATCTTCTCCGCATAATCCACAACGCTTATTTCCCTTAAATTTCACATAATTACCTCCATCATCACTATCATTATACACTAAATACTTTACATTTGCAGAAGAAACAACTTTTGAAACAAAAGCACTATCTTCTATTAAATTAGTTTTATTATTTTTATCCAATTCTTCAATATAATCATAATTTTCTAATAAAATATCAATATTTTCTGAATCTGAGGAAACATATATAGTATTGTCAAATCCTAAATCAGTTGAATGATATAAACTATTTTCATCACTTATATAAATTTCATCTACATTATTTATATAAAATTTACCATCAGTTGTACAATATACATATTTATATTTTGACGAAACTCCACTTTTATTATTACCATCACTCATATTACAAATTACTTTGCTATTTATAATATTTTTATTAGATAATTCCTCATTTTTTTCTAATGTTAGTTCTACTTTATATGGATTATATTTAATTTCATAAACAATATTATTAGAAATTATATAATTTTTACTTAAAAGTATTGCATTTTCAAAAGAAAAACCTGTTGGAAGATCTTTTAATGCTACACATTTTTGATGCCATTTTTTTATAGTTGTAGTGCCTTCTTCATATTCTTCTGTTCTTGTATAATATAAATTATCATTAGTTAAAATGATATCTCTTGCTTTTACATCTTTTACATTAGAAATAATATTATCATCTAAATCCATAGCATAATTTATTATATTGTCACCATCACCATGACCTGCCGAGCCCTTCCAACCTCCAGTAAAAAAAGTACCATCTCTAAAAGTATAAAACGCATTAGTGTAACATGTATATATTTTTTTTAGATCTTTTGATGAATAAGTTTCTCCAAGTACTGCTTGTATATCATTGTTTAATAGTTCTGTTACATCAACATATCTCGAAGTTGCAGGTAACTTACCACTTATTCCATTTGAGCTATATCCTTTCCAATAACATTTTCCATTATCATATAATATAAAAATTGACATTTCACTATTAGCACCACTATGTAAATAAATGTCCTTTAAATTTCCATCTTCCATAGTACCAATTAAAGTTTCATATTTTTCCACACTCGTTATTTCATCTACACCTAAATATATTGTTGGTTGTACCCAAGATGCATAAGAATCAGTAGTTTCTTGACCTAACAATCCATTTGTATTGCAACCAGCCATATAAATATTATTTTGGGTAGTTAAAACTACTGTATTAGCACCATTTGCCCAAACTTTTGATATTTTAACCTGAGTTCCATTTTCTTGAATACCTTGTAATAATTTTGTAGGTGTTGCAACATTACCAGTTATTCCTAAGGCAAGCTTATTATAACCTGAAAATCCCCAAGCCCACAAGTCATTATTCATATCTATTATATAAACCGTTGCTCCCTCATTGATTACATCAATTAATAATTGTTTTACATATATTTTATTTCCAGAAGAATTTTTTCCAATACAATCATAATTTATATTCGCAGTAGTAGTGGTTGGTATTGAAAATTTTTCTGTTATACTAACTAAATCTAGTTCTTTTATTCCTTTTTCAAAGTTTTCTCCTATAATATTAGCAAGTTTCTCTGTTTTTTCACCCACCACAGTTAATTTTCCAACTCCTGACAATTTATATGTATTATTGCCTGCTGCATAATATGATGAATATGCATTAAGTTCTTCTGCGGCAGATTGCGAATTAGAAATTTGTAAAGCATATGAATTATCACCACTTCCACCCCAATCATATCCATCTAAACTAATAACTGTATAACTTGATATTCCTATTAAAAGTACTACTCTTCCATTAAATTCTGAAACTGCTGGAATTAAATTTTCATCAATGTAATAATAATCTTTATATACCTTATAATCATTAACATTAGCAACAATTGTCGTATCTATTTGAGTAGCTTTTCGTACTAAATATTGTTTTAACTCTGATTTTAAATCACTTAATGTAAGTTCACCATTTTGAAGTTTACTTGTAATCGTAATTAAAGATCCTGTATCATTCTTTTTTATAGGATATAACTCTAATCCAGTTTTATTTTCCATTTCTTGACTTACTCTATAAATATCAATCTGTTCTAATAATGTCGCAAGCTTATTTTTCATTGCAGCATCCTTAGTTTGTGTTAAAATTCCTTTTTCACCTATAATTGCATTAATTGAAACACCTGCTAATATTAGCATTACTATTATTGAAATAACTAATGCTATTAAGGTTATTCCGTTTTGCTTGTTTAAAAAATTCATTTTTTGTTTTCCCTCTGCTTCTCTTTTGTTTACACATTTTTCTTTTCCTTTCTTTAAAAAATATAGGTTGGAAAATAATTAAATTTTAGCAAGGAAAATTTTATTAAAAAGGCAAGG
>CAPPGO010000001.1 GCA_948678575.1 uncultured Clostridia bacterium | reverse complement strand
AAGATGAATTAATAGAATTAAATAATATGTATGAAATAGTAAAAAAAGAAATTGAAAATTCATATCAAGAAATGAAAGAAAACATTACACCAGAATTTATTGAAGAACTAAAAAATATACTATCAAAAGTAACAAATGAAAAATACAAAAATATATATTTAGACAGTGAAAATAATCTTCTAATAGAAACAGAAAACGGAAAATATATGCCAATAGAGCTGTTAAGCGCAGGAACCATAGATTTAATATATCTAGCATTGCGACTAAGTGCAACAAAAGAAATTTCAAAAGAAAACTTACCAATAATACTAGACGAAAGCTTTGCATATTATGACAAAGAAAGAATGACTCAAATATTAAAATATTTAGAAACATTAAAACAATACCAAGTATTAATACTTACATGTTCAGAAAGAGAAATACAAATATTAAAGCAAGAAAAAATACCACACAATATAATAGAAATATAAAACATCCATAAAAAATAAACGAATAATTTACTATAAAAAAGGCGATAATAAGCATTAATATAGAGAAAAACTATAAAAATAAACTAAATATCGCAAAAAAAATACAAAAAAAATAAAAAAACAGTTGACAGAATAGAAAAAAGGGTGTATTATATAAAAGCAGTTGCGTTAAGGAACTGCATATGGGCTATTAGCTCAGGTGGTAGAGCACTTGACTTTTAATCAAGTTGTCCCGCGTTCGAGTCGCGGATAGCTCACCAAACTAGATTTTCGAATCTAGTTTATGGCCCCTTGGTCAAGCGGTTAAGACATCGCCCTTTCACGGCGGAGACATGGGTTCGATTCCCGTAGGGGTCACCAATTACATATTGCCACTTTAGCTCAGCTGGTAGAGCAACTGACTTGTAATCAGTAGGTCGTCCGTTCGATTCGGACAAGTGGCTCCAATCCTTTATTGAGGAAAATCAAGCTTTCACTAGAAAGAGTAAGATTTCCTCAATTTTGCATTTTAAAGCAGATTTTTTGTTGAAGTGACAAGCAAAAATCAATATTGCCTTAGAGAGAAAACTGTTTTAGCCTTTTTAAAAATTTCTCAAAATTTCTCAAAATTTAATAAATTTTATTTTATTGTCCTCAAAACAAATGTTTTGAGGACAATAGATTTTTAAATTATCTTTCATAATAATCATTTACAATATATTTTTTTGGAAATTGAATTATATTTGAAGGTTTCTCATTATTTTTTGGTATTTCTTGTTCTTTTTCTTCTATATCTACTTTTTTACTAAATAAATTTAGCTCATTGTAATACTCATCTGTTTTTTGGGTGTTTTTTGCTTCAAATTCCTTGAATACGTCTACGTATGTTCTTAAAGTTACACTTACGTCAGAATGTCCTAGTAATTTAGAAAGCACAATAGCTTTCATACCTGCTTCAATACATCTAGTTGCATAAGTATGTCTTAGTGCGTGAGTAGCCATATTTTCTTCATATATTTTTAATTTTACTAATCTATTTTTTAATTGACTATTTACAGAACTTTCTGCAACAATGGTTTTATTTCTTGTTAAAAACAATAATTGGTCTTCATTATTTAAAGCTATTTCCATTTGTTCTTTTATGTAAGGAAGTATATTGTCTGGAATAGGTAAAGTTCTAAAACCAGCACTTGTTTTTGGTTCTTCTTCAATAATAGGTTTTTCTTTTCTATCAGTAGTTACAGTTCTATGAACTAACAGTGTTTTGTTTTTTAAGTCAATTTCTTGTATTCTTAATGCGTTTACTTCACCGATACGAAGTCCCATATACATTTGTATTAACATTGCATTTTTATAGGAACAGTCTGTGAGATTAGTACTTTCTAAATATTTTGTTAAAATTTTCTGTTGTTCAATGGTAAGGGCTTTGATTTTTTTTGTGCTTTTTTTGCATTTTGGTTTAAGTTTTTTATCTAATGGAAACTCGTCAATTATATTTTTTCTATGTGCAAATTCTAAGCCTTGACTTACTTCACAATATACTTTATCTAAGGTGCTTTGAGCATATTCCTTAGCAAGTGTGTTAAAAAATTTTTGATAATCATTTTCTTCTAGTTGTTTTACATTTTTATAAGCTATATCAAATTCTTTTATTTTTTTAAATATTCTTTGAGTTCTAGTGTATTGAGCATCTCCAATTAAGCCTGCGTCATCTCGTCTACTAAAGTTATATTCTAATAAATCAATAAATGGAATACCCTTTTCTTTCATATATTCTACATTTCCAGATTTATATATAAGTTTTTTTACTTTTCTTTCTACTTCTTCACGAGTATTGCCATATACATTTTTTCGAGGTTCGCCTTTTATGATAGTTACTTTTGCTACATAGCGATTATTTTCTTCGTCAGCAGAAATCGGTAAATTGTCCCAGTCTACCTTTTTCATTTTACATTACTCCTTTTCTCTTTTTTTCATTTTCCAAAGTAAGTAAGCAAATAAAGTAACTGTCTTTTGTTTTCCTATGCAGACAGACGGAAAGTCTTGCCTTTTAAAAAGCTCGTTAGTATAGTTTAAGCCCATTTTCAAGTCTTTAGCTACATCAGCTACTGTTAAGTTGATAAAAGGGTTATCTAATGTTTTTATGTACTCTACAATGGCTTTTTCCATTATTCTTTCAATTATTTCTGTATCTTCTGTATCAATTACTTGTATTTCATTATTCATTGCTTTCATCTCCTTCATTTTTCAACATATTAGCTTGTACTAATTGAATATTTTTAAAGCCTTTATTTATTAAGTCGCTTGCGTACCACGTTATATCTTCTGCTGATAAGCTTTCAAATTCTCTTTTATCCTCGTCAATGTTTACAAGTATGAAATCACCTTTGATACTATTAAAGCTAAATACTATGTTAGGTGTCATATTCTTCATTAACTCTTTTTTATTGCAGATTATATAAGCTGTTTGATATGGAATAATATCTAAGTTTCTTTTGATAATAAATCTTTTTAGTTTAAAAACATTATCAAGCACCATTATTTTAGGAAGTTGTCCAACTTTTTTATATAAAACTCTAATAGGTGCAGTATTATTAGCCTTAATAGCTATATATCTATTTTTACTATTCTTCATATTTCCACCTACCTAACTAGCTCAAAGTCTAAATCTCGATTATCTCTATTTTGCTTGTTATATACGTAGTCTCTCATATAATCTAATTTTAAGTATTCAAGTCCTAGTTCTTCATATTGTGATTTTATAAGCTCATAATTCAAACCGTGTCTTGTTTTTCCATTATTGGTATAAGTTTCATATTCTTTAATTGTAGTAACATCAACAAGCCAATTTTCCTTATATGCTCTAAGCATTGATTCTTCACTGTATGCTGTGTATTCTTCTCCGTTGGCATATTTAACAATGCCAACAGGCTTATCTTCATATTCATTTGATATATTAAAGTTTATATTTTCCATTTTCTATTCCCCCTTTTTAACCTTTTGAATTTTGTACAACATCTCTAAATTATGTTTGAAATGTACTATTGCTTTACTTCTTAATGAAACGACCTCGTTTTTGCTTATTTTCAATCTTTTACAAATATCGTTTAATCTAACATTTTCGATATATGATAAGTACAATACTTTTCTTTCAAGTAGTGGTACAAGTTTCATTGCTAAGAAGTATGTTTCATTTGTAAAGATGTTTTCTAAGTGGTTGATATCTACGTCAAAGTTTTCTACTTGTTTAATTGATTTTTTGTAATAGTTATCTGCTACAATTTTTTGTATTTTTTCATTTGGTAATTGAATATCTTTTGTATAATCTTGATTTTTTAAATTTTTCATTTTTCAAATTCTCCTTTTTCTTTTATTTCCGGAAATTTGTTGTTTAAACTAACTTAAGTTTACAAGCTTTTTCCTTTGTTTTGAGCATAAAGTGAGATAAACCTAAGTATTTTGAAGGACTTTGAGCAATTGTGAAATAAAGTGAAAGAAGTTGAGAAAAATTGCAAATAAAAATCTTTCTAAGTATTGAAAAATGCACAAAAAAAGAACGTAAGTTTTTAAACTCACGTTCATAATTAAATTTATACTATTCTTCGTAATCTTCTTTATTATTTATATTCATATACCAAGCATCTAGCTTTTTCATACTTTCAAATTCTGCATCTGTTATTCTAAGGCTGTGTAATAAATCGTCTGTAAAATCTAAATCTTTCTTAGATAAAATACATTTTCTTTCATTTGGTACATTATCATTGTTTGTTACACTTAAAGCTCCCATCATTAAGCTGTCTAAATTACTTGATATATTAACAACTATTTTTCCAACTTCCAATTTACTGCTATTTGGTTTATAGTTTTCAAATATCATAATTGCTGTATGATTATCTGCTAGCAAATAACCTGTCATGTATATTTTATTTGTTTTATAATCTAGCAAATTAACAGTTACATTTTCCAAATGCTCTGTTATTTCTAGTTTGAATTTTAGTCTACATAGCTTTTTAGTAGTAGGATAAATGCCTTTATAATATAAGTATAGTGTTTTAGTTTTAAAAGGGTTTTTGCTGTTTTCTTTATTTATAATATTGCTTGAATTATCCAGTAGCTCACTTACATTTATTCCTATTTCATTGCACATAATGCAAACTTGTTTCATTGTAGGAACAGTTACACCCTTTTCAAACCTACTTATTGTAGCTGTTGTCACATTTAAAGCATAAGCCAAGTTTTCTTGTGAAAGCCCAGCCTTCTTTCTAGCATTTCTTAAATTTATTCCAAATTCTTTATCATTATATATAACCATAATAACACCTTCTTTTTGGATAAACCATATACACTTTAATTATACCATATTTTAGTAAAAAAATCAAATTATAAAAACCGTCAAACTCTTGTGTAAATTGACTTTTGAGGCATTTTGTGATATAATATACTTATCTATAAATAGATAGAATGGCTTAAATCATTCCGCAAGCAAAGCTTGTGATTAGTTAATAATCGTCAGGCTTTGCAGAGCCTGACTTTTCCTATATATGACTTTCATTTGTTGATAGTTCCTATATAATAACTAATTATTTATTTTTCAGAAATACACTAGGAAGGAACAATCGGTCAATGAGAGTTCAAATAGTTATACGGATGGCCAGGCACAGCACCTATACAATAGGCTATTCAGTTCGGGAGGAGCAATTCCTCCTTTTCTATTGAAACGCATTGATTTTTAGGCAATTTTGAGTTATAATATAAGTAGTAGATAAGCTAACTGCAATTAGTTTATCTATGATGTATGGGAGTTTTCTTGACCGATTGTACTTCCATACTTTTTATTTGTTTAAAACTTACACTACGTGTAATATTTTATTGTTTTACTTAAATTTACAACCATATTTTATATAAAAAGCATTGATTTTAATAAAAATATATCTATAAATGCTAAAAAACTTACATCTCGTGTAAGTTTTATTTTTTTGATAAGTTTACATAATGTTGGTATAATTGAAACATAGAAAGGAGCTGTTGTATTATGAGTAGTTCAGTTTGTAAAACAAATAACTCTATAACACCTAAACAAGTTTTAGTTATAAATAACAAACTTCGCTCTTTAGGTTTTAAAACAAGCCATATTGGTTATAGATATTTAGTTAAAGCTATTCAAATAAAATATATAGAATATGACGAATTGGACTTCTCTAACTTCAACTTAATCTACGATAAAGTATCTGCATATTTTAATAATATAAAAACTCCTACTCAAATAGAGGACTGCATATATTACACTATAAATCATAGGAATAACGAGTTAACTAAAAGAACTTTTGAAAGTGTTTTCGGATATGAATATAATCAAGATATATTTTCAAATAAAGAGTTTATAGAAGAATTTGTTAATATGTTGATAGTTAATGAGATATAAAAAGTTTTTCCAAAATGTATATTTTGGAAACGCTTATATATCAATACTTACAAAAAGCTGTTTTAAAAAGTTCTAATTACTACGAAATTATTTCGTGTACAAACAAATTTAAAAGTAGTACAATAATTTTTATAAATCACGTGCTTTGCACAAGTACAATAAAAAAATTGTACGATTTATTTTTGATAAATAACTCTGGCTAGTTCAAGTATAGCTGGTGTTATTTATACTGTGATAGGTGGCTTGCTATATAGAAAGGTGTTTTGTATGAAGAAATTCTTTAATAGCAAGTTCATGTCCCTGACCCTGGCTCTGGTTATGCTCCTGTCGGTTTCTGCTTCCCCCGTGGCTTATGCTGCGGAGGTGAGCAACGACAACGTGCAGATGGCCGAGAACACCGACGCGGTGGCGCCGGCGTCTACCAATGCTCATAAGAGCTACTATCCGGACAGCGGCGTCAGCAATGGTGTGTTCTCTGGGAAAACGAGTACTCAAGCAGTCTACAATAATCTGCCTAAAGGATATATGCATATTGCATATTCCTTCTACGGTGGATCGACCTGCTATCTGCGTTTTTACTACGAAAACCAGACCACTCCCGCCGTCACGACCATTGGGTTGAATGCCAGCAATAACACCGACGCCCTTACGATAACTCTTCCGTTCTCTGGGAAATACCGGGTAGAGGTGTACAATCCCTATGGTAACAAGGACAGTGAGGTCATCTACGCTTTCAACTTGTATACCGAATAAAATGCGTAGAAAGGCACAAGCAATCAAATTGTAACTACTAACCATTGACTGCATGCCACCTATCACAAAAAAGCAAAGGGCGAACACTCTCCGTGCTCGCTCTTTGTTTTCTATTTATACATTTCAAATAAATCTTTTTGTTTTAATTCAAAATCCCAATCATATTTCCAGATAATATGACCATTAATAGTTTGTCCCATTTCTTCACTATTTTTTAATTCATCTTCTTTCATAATTTTAGACATATCAAAATCTAGTTTTATAACTACGCAGTTAATTTTATCAACATAAACGGTGCAACTCCAGCCAGTACCATCTTCAAATATCATTTTATAGCAGTTTATATTATCTTTATTTTCAGTTCCAAGATATCTAAATGAAAGCTTTTCTTGTTGGTTTTCGTTTTTTAACATATCTAATACATTTTCATTCCAACCCAAAGATGGTTCTATAATCTCACAAACTTTTTCGTTGTCTATTTCTTTAGTATCACAATAATATGTATATGATTTTTTATTTTTTATATCAGTAACTTCAATAAAATTATATAACTCATTATTGCTATTATAATTTCTTGTCATATATTTGTCATTTCTTTTGTAATAATAAGTTCCCATATTTATATCATTACTAACAAAAGATACAATATATTCATCATAGGTAACATTTTCTAATTTACTTATAAACATTTTTCTAATTATAAAATCCTTTGATAAAAATACAATTAAAGCAATTATAATAATCAAAAAACATATAATAAATACTTTCTTTTTATTCATTTCCATTCCTCCTTTTCTTTTGCAATATATATATATTATACCATAAAATCCCTTTTTTTGCAAATTATTTGCATTCAAAATCTTCATACACTTGCTCGACTAAACGTTGCTCGCTATATCCTTGCCTACCCCAACAAGTATCTGAATATCTTAAAAGAATTTCCTTATCTTCTTCACATAGCACAGATTTTAATTTGTTATATAATAACTCACTTTCTTCTACTAGCTTTATATATTCTTTGTCATTACTTGCTATATCTTCTAAAATCTCGTCTACTCTGAATTTGTATGTATCTTTTGTATATTCTTCATAACTTCTCAATGTTTTTCTTTTGTATCGATTATTTTTCTTTTTAAATATATTCATATTTTTTATTCCTTTTCTTTTAATTCTTTAAAAAATTGATTTATCATATTTCTTATAGAGTTTTTAGGTATATTTATTAAATAGCTTATATATTCGTAAGTTTTATCAATATATCGTCTTAAAAGCTTATTTTCTTTATGTAATTTTATATTTTCTTGTATTACTTTTTTGTTTTCTTCTTCAAGTGTAATTGATTTTTGTATTGCTATATATGACTTTGACAACTCTACTTTTAACTTATTTACATACTTAATCAATTCTTGATTTTGTTGTATTAGTAATGCGTTGTTTTTAGTTTTTAATGGTTGTATCTCATTTTGAGATATTTCATATTTTATATTGTCAAAGTTCGTAACTTGCTTTAGTTTTTCTGTGCTTAGGTGTTCAACTTCTCTTTGTTTTCCTCTTTCTAGGTCAAAGCCGTGTTCTTTTATATATTTGTGAAAATTATCTTGAAGTTGTCTATAACTGTCTTTACCTTTCCAGTATTCACTACAAGCAAGTTTGTTGATTATATTTCCGTTTTTATCTTTTGTTTTTACTACTGGAGCAAAAACAATATGCAGATGTGGCGTGCTTTCGTCATTATGCACTTTTGCAGAAATTATATATTGTTCTCCTAAGTTCTTATAATCTGCAACAAATTTATAAGCTGTTTCAAAGTATCTTTTTGTTTCTTCTTCTCCAATAGTATTAAAAAATTCCTTATCTGATGTTATTATAAACTCACATAGTACATTAGTTGTTTTTATTATTCTTCCTTTTATGTTATATTGTTTTATAAGGTCATTTAATGCTTTTGTATAAGTTGTATTACAATTTTTTAAAGAGTTGTTTTTGATAGACTTATCTTTTAAGATTTCTTTATTTGAATAATTTGTGTTTTTTCTTTCGTTATGTTTGTATAGACCTGCTAAATTATTCATTTTATAATTAGCATTTCTAATAATTGCATAGCTCATTGCAATATTTCCTTTTTATAAGATAGCCTTCGTAGGCTTAAGAAAAAATAAACATCTCCTTTGACTTTTCTAAGAATAAACTTTTTGAGTTTCTAACACACTAGAAACTCATACGAGTTTCCATTGTGCAAGGGGAAATAAATTTCCCCTTTGAACCCCTTTTCTTTTGTGAAATATGCAAAAAATACATTTTTAAGTCCTCATTAAAAAATGAAATGCTTGATATTCTAAGCATATATTTGATTTTATCGGGAAAGTGGCTCCAAAGAATACCAAGACTTTCAAAGTTTTGGTATTTTTTATATAAAAAATAGTTAGAGTTTTTATCACTTCAACTAAAGTTGTTGAACCTAAATATAAATAGAATAAAAAAGAAAAGTTTACTTTACAAAAAGTAAATAAAACTTTACAAAAAATTAAAAATATGTTATTATAAATATAGAATATATTTTTAGGAGAATAATTATGAATAAGGATGAAATTTTAAAAATGGCACAAAAAGATGAGGATGAAATGGAACAAGTAGTTTTAACAAATGCTTTGGGAATTAGTACTATGGTAGTACCTGCATTATGCCTTTTATTTATGATAATACGAATTATAAATTCAGAATATATAGTTAGTGATTTAATTGCAATTATTATGGCGCAATTAAGTGCTTCTCAATTGTATCATTCAATAAAAATGAAAAATAGAAAATTACTTGTTTTAGGTTTATTTACTTTAATACTATCGATTATTTCCATTGTTGTATTTATAAACGAGGTGAAGATATGAAAGAAAATTTAGTATTAAAAAATAAATTAAAATTGGCAAGAGCAGAAAAAGATTTATCACAAGATGAATTAGCACAATTGGTTGGAGTATCAAGACAGACGATAATTTCAATAGAAACAGGAAAATTTTGTCCTACTGCTAAATTAGCTTTATTATTATGTATAGCATTAGACAAGAAATTCGAAGAAATATTTTACTTTGATTAGGAGGTAATTGATATGAAAAGAGTTAGAAAAATAAGAAACATTTTAATTGCACTAATAGTTATTATTGCATTAATTTATATGTTTTTCATAAGGAGTACTAATATAAATAATTCAAAAGCTTTTAAAGTATTTCACGATTTTAGTTATATTGAAAATACAGAGAATAAACAAGCTACAATGCAATTAAAATATAAGGATAATAATATAAAGATAGTATTTGTATTTGGTTCGGATTATCAATCTAATCAAGAAGTAAATATTGTTGATGTATGTTATAGTGAAGACAAAGAAAATCATACTAATACAATTACAATAATGGAGAAAAATCAAACAAAGTCATTTTTTGTATTCCCAAACGAGAAGAAATATAGAATTGTAACAGATTTATCACAAAAGACAGAAGTATATACAAATTGGTGTGAAACATTTGAAAATCAATTGTTTGAATGTAAATATTATACAAAGGGATATGAATTAGTAAACGGAAAAATATGTTACTATGAAAATTTTAAAAATTCTGGTATGAAGCTTTATTTTGATGAGAATAACTTAATACATATGAAAAACGAAAAATTAGATGAAAGTTTTGACAATGTATCAAAAGCTTTATATAATGTAGAAATTACATATGATGATACTTATAATGAATATATAGAAGTATTAGATAATTATACAGAGATTATTGAAGAAGAAAGTTAAAATATAATATTAAAAGCTAGAAAAGAATTTATTTGTTTTCTAGCTTTTTGGTTTGGAAAAGCAACCCCACGTTATACGTGGGGCTCAAAAGAGCTTATAGCTATGGGTAAGATTAAAACTCCTCCTATGATATAATAAAGTAGGTCCGACAACTAACTAAATTATAAAAAGGAGGAGTTTTAATCTATGAAAATAGACAATAATAGTTTAACACATTCAATTTGGAACTGCAAATATCATATAGTATTTGCACCAAAATATAGAAGACAAGTGATATATGGAAAAATAAGGATGGATATAGGAAAAATAATTAGAACGTTGTGTGAACAGAAAGGAGTAGAGATAATAGAAGCAGAAGCATGTCTTGATCATATACACTTATTAGTTAGTATACCCTCAAAATTAAGTGTCTCATCGTTTATGGGATATCTAAAAGGGAAAAGTAGTCTAATGATATTTGATAGACATGCTAATTTAAAGTACAAATATGGAAATAGACATTTCTGGTGTAAAGGATACTATGTAGATACAGTAGGCAAAAATAAGAAAGTAATAGCAGAATATATACGAAATCAATTACAAGAAGATATAGCAACAGATCAAATGACAATAAAAGAATATGTTGATCCATTTGAAAAAGAAGAAGAGAAAGGAAAAGACAAGAAAAAAGGAATAGGAGCACTTAAGTGGTAGCCTGAGAAAAAAATGCGGTTGGCGGACCATTCAGTAGGACTTGAGTCCTACTGTGCCAGAACAATACCCTTCTAGGGTAAGAGCAAACCGCACGTTTTACGTGCGGTTATGATTGTTAATTAAATATAAAAATAAGATCTTTATTAAGTGAAATCACATTTTCATTATCTAATTTTTGTATTTAATATAGTTAATCTTATATTTCTATCTGTTTTAAATTTGATAAATCAAATTCTAAATCTTTATCTGTTACTTGATTAAATTCAAATTTATAATCATAAATTGTACTTTGAACTTCATAAACTAAATCATTTTCTTTATTGGTATTAGGGGATACAAATCCTTCAAGTTCTTCATATCTGACTAGGTAGCCTGTTGATTTTTCAAAATATAAAATCGTATTTGTATGTTTTAACATGTAACAATCTTTTCCGTTTACTATTGCAGTACTTAAAGAATATGTTAAAATACTTTTCGGAGAATTTAGTTCATTTTTTAACATTTCAATAAAATTAAATTCACCAGCTCTTACTTTCATAGTATTGTTTTCGATTGTATATCCATTTTCTCCATAAATAGAATATAACATTCCATTATTTATGACATGACTTAATTCGTTATTGAAATTAATAATCATATTTTCATCTTTTACCCAAGTTTCAGTTGTACTAGCATTCCAACCTTGATAAAAATAACTTCTTACATAATAATTATTTGATTGTAAGTAATTTTCCATTTTATTTGCTATGCCTTTAAAAACTATGAAATTTCTTGTAAAAAATGCTATTATAATAAAAATTATGGTATAAATTACTATTAATAAAGTAAACTTCATCTTTTTAAATTTCATATTATATTTTTTTGCATAATCTACTTCTTTTTCTATATTATTGTTTTCTTTTTCAAAATCTTTTTTCATATTGTTTAAAATGTCAGTACATTCTTTGCATTCTTTTAAATGTTCTTTGATAAAGGTGTTAGTAGAATCAGAAGTTAGTTTTTCTACATAATTAGGTAATAAATCTTGTACGATTGTACATTTTTCTTTATTTGTCATTATTATCAACTCCTTTCATTAGTTTGCTTTTTGCTCTATAAAAAGTCACTCGTGCCCAAGTTTCGCTTTTATTAAATAAAAGTCCAATTTCTTTAAATCCAAGTTCGCTAGAAATTCTTAAAAGAACTACTTTTTTATGTGTTTCATTTAATTCGTTAATTCTTTGTTTTAATTCTGTTTTTTCTTCATTTGAAACAATTGTATCTTCAATACTTTTATCATATATTTTGTATTCTAATTCTGCTAATTCTTCAAGTTTTTTATTTCTTTTAAATTCATCAAAATATAAATTCCTTGCAATTTGTATTAACCAAGTTAAAATACTACTTTTCTCTTTAAATTGATCTATGTTTCTTATTGCTTTATAAAAAGTTTCTTGTGTTAATTCTTCTGATAAATCTTCATTATGAGTTAAATATAAAAGATATTTATACACAGTTTCAAAATATTCTTTATATATTTTGTCTATGTCCATAATAATTCTCCTTTATTATTAGACTTTTTTAATCAAATTTCGTTACACTTTTTAATATTTTTTTATTTTACCATTTAGCCTATATAAAGTAAAAATATTTATGTATAAAATGAAGTATAAATCATATAATATAATTGACGTACGTAAAAACGTATGCTATAATATTATATATAAAGGGGGAATTTATAATGACCAATATAAATATAACAAATTTTAGAAAAGATATATATGAATTATTAGAGCAAACAATAAAATACAATGAACCTATAAATATATCAACAAAAAATGGTAATGCGGTAGTTTTATCAGAAGAAGATTATAACAATTTAATAGAAACTTTATATATATCTTCTATTCCAGGACTAAAAGAAGATATTGTAAAAGGATTAAAAGAAGACGTAGAAGAATGTATAGATGAAGAAGAGGTGGAATGGTAATAGTGTACAAAATAGTATATAGAAAACAAGTATTAAAAGATATACCAAAATTAAAGGCAGTTGGACTTAGTGAAAAAGCAAAAAAATTAATAGATGTAATTAGAGAAAATCCATTTCAAAATCCACCACCATATGAAAAATTAGTTGGTGATTTACAAGGAGCATATTCAAGAAGAATAAATATACAACATAGATTAATATATCAAGTATTTGAAGAAATAAAAACAATAAAAATTATTAGTGTATGGTCTCATTATGAAAGTGTTTAGAATTTGCTAAAAAAGTATAAATAATGTTATAATAACAACATATATATAAAATGGAGATAAAAAATGAATAAAGTAATATTAGTAACAGGTGCAAGTAGAGGTATAGGAAGAGCTATTGCAAAAGATTTAGCGCTAGATGGAAATATGGTTATAGCAAATTATAATCATTCAAAAGATAAGGCAGAAGAGTTACAAGAAGAATTAAAACGAAATAATATAAATATGGATATTTATCAAGCTGATGTTTCAAAAAGAGAAGAAATAGAGTCAATGGTGGAATATGTTATAAATAAATATGGTAGAATTGATGTGCTTGTAAATAATGCAGGAATTGATTTGGTTAAATTATTTACAGATGTAACAGATGAGGAATGGAATTATGTTATAAATAACAATTTATATTCAGTGTTCTGTGTATCACAACAAGTTGTAAAACATATGATAAATGCCAAAAATGGTGTTATAATAAATATATCATCAATATTTGGGCAAATTGGAGCTTCATGCGAGAGTATATATGCAGTGTCAAAAGCAGGTATAGATGGTTTAACAAAATCGTTAGCAAAAGAGTTATCGTTATCAAATATTAGAGTAAATTCAATTGCACCAGGCTTAATCGATACAGAAATGAATAATGATTTGTCAGAAGAGGATATAAAGAATGTAGAGGCTGAAATACCTTTAAAAAGAATTGGTAGGACAGAAGAAATTGCTAAAACAGTAAAAATGTTAATTGAATGTGATTATATTACAGGACAAGTAATTTCAGTAAATGGTGGATGGTATATGTAATAAAAAATACACTAAGTTTTTTAAAAACATTAGTGTATTTTTAGTTATTATCTAAATCGTCTAAAACACTTTTCTTTCTTTTATAATTTCCAGAAATAAGTTTTGGTAAAATAATAAGCATTTTATAAATTGCAAGCCTTATTTTTTTAGAATATAGATAAGATTTTCTAAGTTTTCTAGGTTTTATTAAAGAAAACTCATCTAAATTAGTAACTATCATAGATGTATCAGGATGTTCTATTGTAAATATGTAATTTTCTCCGCCATTATTATCCCATTCATTTTTCTCGTTTTTAAAGCAAAAATTAAAAGTAGTATTGTCTTGCAATTCTAATTCTAATTGAAAACCTAATTCACTTTTTGTCATTTCTGCTTCAACAATGTTTTCCCAATTTTCTCCAAAACCATATCTTATAAAAACATTTGTTGAATTATCTTGAAAAAATTTACCTGTATATGAGATTTTTATATTACTATTTGGCGTTAATTTATCTGTATTAAAGAAAATATTTTTAACTAACTCCATTTAATTATTACTCCTCAAAATCAACTATAAATATTATAATCTTAATAGAAAATATATTCAATATTCTTTTGCAATGTTATTAAATTGTAATAATTATAGATAAATTTTTCCAATTACATAGAAATTGTCATTTTTTGAAATTTGTATATCTTTTATGTCTTTATCTTTGGCTTTTAAAACGAATTTATCTTTTTTATATAATAAGTGACGAATAAGAAATTCACCATTATAGAAGAATAATCCAATATCTTTATTTGCAAGTAGAGCATTTTGCTCAACATATACATAAGTATTTTCTTTTAAAAGTGGTTCCATTGAAGAATCTGGAACTTTATAAGCAAAAGATGCATTAGAAAATTGAGCAGGACAATCTACAAAATCATCTAAATTTGAAAATGCAGGAATTTTATTGTAAGGAATATAATTTATATAATCATATTCTATTTGTTCATTTGAAAGTTCTTTGTCATAAGTATAGAGTAATTCTTGATAAGGAATTTCCAAAGCATTACAGATGCTTTTCAATGCTTTATGGCTTGGATTTCTTTCACCTTTTTCGATGTGTGTAAGGTGTCCAATATTTATATCTGTTAGTTCAGCTAATTTTGTTTTTGTAATTCTTTTTTCTTTTCGTATTTTAGAAAGCATATTTCCTATCATTTGTTTCATCTACCTCGCTTAAATTTATTTTAATTTATTATATATAAAAATAAATTTGTTGTCCAGTGCATAATTGTAAAATAATTTTTTAGTTGCGGAATATACTTAATTGTGATAGTATTAAGTTAGCTGTTTGAACGAAGTGAAATACAGATAACTTATACATTGGAGCAATAAAAACGAATGAAATGAAGTTTTTATGATAAGCGGAAATGTAATCAATGAAAGTGGCTGTTTGAACGAAGTGAAATACAGATAACTTATACTTAATTTTATATATTTGAATGTTTTATAGAGGGGAATTAAAATGTCAAAGAAAAAACAAAAAGAAACAAAAGAGGAAAAGAAAGATTTGATAAAAGTAGAAGAACCCGAAAAGCCTACTCTTGTACAAGAAATAGAGCGAAAACAAAAAAAGAATTTATTTATTATAATTAATATAGTAATTATTTTAATTTTAATTGGTATATTTTCTATTATATTTGCTTTTATGAATGTAACTAAATCAGTAATAGTAAATGGAGTTTCGATAAAAAATATAGATGTTTCTAATTTAACAATGCAAGAGGCAAAGGCGAAATTGGAAGAAGCATTAAATATTGAATTAAATACACCTATAAAATTAACAACTGATGAATACGAAACTACTTTAAATACTAGTCAAATAGAATTTAAATATGATATTGCAAAAGCAGTAGAAAAAGCATATTCAGTTGGTAGAAGTGGTAATATAATTCAAAATAATTATGAAATTTTATCAGTTGCTTTTTGGGGAAAGGAAATAACACCAGAATATACATATAATGAAGATACTTTAAATTATATTGTGGATAGTATCGAGAGTAAAATACCTGGATTAGTAGTTCAAGCTACATATTATAAAGAAGGTTCAGAATTAATTATAATACCAGGAAAAGATGGAATAACTGTTAATAAAGAAGAATTTAAAAAATATATTTTAAATAAAATAGTAGAGCAAGATGCGTTACAAATTTTGGAAAATAAAAATAATACGCTTGTGAGCATACCTATTCAACAAACAAAAGCAGATAGTATAGATATTGAAAAAATTTATTCAGAAGTATATACAGAGCCAAAAGATGCTTATTACGAGGAAAATCCTTTTAAAATATATGCAGAAGTAGAAGGAGTGGATTTTGCAATTTCTAAGGAAGAGGCAAAATCAATGGTTGCTACTGTATCAGAAGAATATAGAATACCGTTAAAACTTACTCCTGCTAATAAAACGATAAATGATATTGGAACAGAAGCTTTTCCATATTTAATTAGTACATATACTACGAGATATGATGCAAGTAATGTAAATAGAAGTCAAAATTTGGCCATTGCAACAGGAAAAATTAATGGAACGGTATTAATGCCAGGAGAAGAATTTTCTTTTAACCAAGTTGTTGGAAAAAGAACAATTGAAGAAGGTTACAAAGATGCAAAAATTTATCAAGATGGTAAAGTAGTTGACGGTTTAGCAGGTGGCATTTGTCAGATATCATCAACATTATATAATGCAGTTATTAAGGCAAATTTAGAAATAGTAGAAAGAAGAAATCACTCATTTACTACTTCGTATGTAAAAGCTGGGAGAGATGCGACAGTTGTTTATGGAGTTATAGATTTTAAATTTAAAAATACAAGAACATATCCAATAAAAATTGAAGGAAGTGTTTGTAGTGGAGTAGCTGAATTCAATATATATGGAATTAAAGAAGAGGTAGAATATAGTGTAGATTTAGCACCAGTTGTTACAGCATCAATTCCATATGCAACTCAATATATACCAGATCCAACATTAGCACCAGGACAACAAATAATAGTTCAAGCTGGTGGAAATGGTTGTAAAGTTACAACATATAAAGAAACAAAATTAGATGGAAAATTTGTATCAAAAGAAATTATTTCAACAGATACATATCAACCAATGAAAGCGATAATAAGAATAGGACCATAACAAAAAAGTCGTGCACTTCAAAATGCATGGCTTTTTAATTAACAATCTCCTAGACTTGGCAAGCTCCTTTTCGACTCCCTTTTTACTAACGAGAAACAAAAAAAGCACATACTCTGTATGTACTTTCTTCGTTTGGTGGGTCATCGGGGAGTCGAACCCCGGACCATCAGATTAAGAGTCTGCTGCTCTACCAACTGAGCTAATAACCCATGTATTAAATTGACAAAAATAATTATAATATGAATATACCATAAAGTCAAGTGAATTTAATAAAAATGCAATAGTTTACAAACTTAGAAAAATATGGTATAATATGAAATGTGTTTAGAATAGACACATAAGCATTAAAGGAGGAATTTATATGCAAGAGAGTGAATTTTTAAAATATTTTGACAATACAAATGAATATGATTACGAAAATTTACCAAGCATAATGTTCGGTGACGATACTAATGAATATTTAATAAACAATATATTTTAGGAGAAAAAAATGATTGATTTACATTGTCATATAATATTTGGTACAGATGATGGTGCAAAAGAATTAGAGAATAGTATAAATATTTTAAGAGAGGCGTACGAAGCAGGTTTTACCAAAATTTGTTGTACGCCTCATTATATTGTACCACAATATGTAAAAACCAAAAGTGAAAATTTAGAAAAATTAAATATTATAAAAGAAAAGTTAAAAGAAGAAAACATAGATATAGAACTTTATTTAGGAAATGAAATTTATGTTACAAATAATATGAAAGAATTAATAGAAGAAGGAAGAGTTTCAACTTTATCAGATACAAAATATGTTTTAGTTGAATTACCATTAACTCAAAAAATAATAGATGCAGAAGATATGATTGAAAATTTAACTTTTGAAGGATATACAGTTATTTTAGCTCACCCAGAAAGATATATATATGTTCAAAAAGATTTAAAATATTTAGATAAATTTATTGAAATGGGAGTTTATTTGCAAGGTAATTACGAATCTTTAATAGGAAAATATGGAAAAGGAGCAGAAAAAACTTTAAAAAAATTATTAAAAGATAAAAAAATAAATTTAATGGGAACAGATACTCATAAGGAAAAAACTACATATACAAAAATGAATAAAATCTTGAAAATATTGAAACATTATGCAAAGAAAGAATATTATGAAAATATTACAATTAATTGCCAAGAAAATATATTAAAAAATATGTAAATAGGTGTTGAAAAAACTTTTTATTATAAATATAATAATATGGGTGAAAGTTAATGGAAGAAATTGATTTAAAAAGATTTGCCAAATTAGCATGGGCAAAGAAATTTTATATTGCTTTAATACTAATTATAGCAATAGGCGTAGGGTATTTTTACTCTTATATGTATGTAGTTCCAAAGTATCAATCAAGAACTACATTATTACTTGCAAAAATTAATGAGGAGCTTAATGAAAATACGGTTAAGCAATCAGATGTTGCTGACTTTTCAATGACAAGCATTTTGCTAGAACCATATATATCTCTTATTGAAAGTAAAACGGTTCTAAAACAAGTAATTGCAAATCTGGATTTGAAAATTACAGAAGATGAATTAGGTGAAATGTTAACTGTTAAAGAAGAAAATGCGGCGATGCTTGCTATAATTGTTTCAAATGAAAGCGCATGGATGGCAGAAAGAATAGCAAATGAAATTGCTAATGTTTTTGTTGAACAAGCCAAGGAAATTTTTAATATTGCAAATGTTAATATTATAGATGAAGCAGAAGTTGAAACAATTCCATACAATGTAAATCATATTAAAGATTTTGTAATTTTTGGAATGTTGGGAGTGTTCTTATCTGGTGTCTTAGTAGTTATTCTTTATATGTTAGATACAACAATTAAAGAAGAAGAAGATATTGAAACAGAAATTGGATTGCCAGTTTTAGGTTCTATACCAGTTTTTGAAAGAAAACTTGAAAAAAGTATTAAAACAGAAGAAAACAAAGAAGAGAGAAGAAATGGAAAACGAGCAGTTAAAGATTCAGAATTGGTAATTTTAGAAAACGCAAAATCACCAATAGCAGAGGCATTTAGATCACTTCGTACAAATGTTACTTTTGCTCAAAATACAAAAACAATACTTGTTACATCTTCAAGAATGTCAGAAGGTAAATCCTTTGTTGCAGCAAATTTAGCTGTTACAATAGCTAAAACAGATAAAAAAGTTATAATTGTAGATGCGGACATGCGTAAAGGTAGACAAAATAAAATCTTTGGATTACAGAATAAAAGAGGTTTATCAAACTATTTAGCAAATTGTGAAGAAGCCAAAGTAGATATTAGTGAACTATGTTCATATATAAAAACTACAAAAGTTCCAAATGTACATTTGATGACTTCTGGAAACAGACCATCTAATCCAGCTGAATTATTAAGTCCACCAAAAGTTAGAGGTTTATTATCAGTTTTAAGCGAAATTTATGATATTGTTATCATAGATGGTACACCATCAAGTATTATAGCAGATAGTGTTGCGGTTTCTAAATTTGTAGATTATACAATGTTAGTTACTGCACATAAATCAACAAAAGTTGAAGATATAAAAAGACTTAAAAAGAGTTTTGAACAAGTTGGTGTACAAATTAATGGTGTAGTACTTAATAAATATAGACTTACAAAAGAAGTTTATGCGTCATCATATTATTATGCAGATTCAAGTCCAGATACTAACTTAAAAGATTTTGTAGAAAGAACAGAAATAAGAACAGTAGAAAATTTCTTAAAAGATGCCAATATTAATATAAATTCATTTAGATACATTGATTTAAAAAATGATGTACCTACAAAAAATATGATAAATCCATCATTTAAAAATTTTGATTTATCATTAAAAAGACCAACTGCTAGTAGAGATTTAGATATTGCTAGTGGTTCAGGAAATTCTGCAAGATTAGAATATAAGATAGAAAAAATAGATAGCGAAATTGCAACAATGAAAAATATGATTATGCAAGTTGCTATAAATACAAATCAAATTAATTCAAAAGATATAGAGCTTATAAGATATGATATTAGAAATTTAAAAGAAAATATAGATGATCTTAGAGATAACAGTGATATAAAACGATTAAAAGCAGAAATAGCAGCAATTAAAGAATTTACAGAAGATTTAGTTGATGCACAAAAAGATAATAATGAGAAAGTAAAGAAATTTATTGATAATTATTATAAACAAACAGGTATAACAGCAAAAAGAAAAAGTACAAAAGGTGATGAATAATTATAAATTAAAGCATTTCATATATATATGAAATGCTTTTTTGTATAAAAAAATGAAATTTGGAAACAGTAATATTAACATTATTAAAAAGGAGAGATAAAAAACATGTCAAATTTAAATCAAGCAGAATTACACCATTTAAAGCATTTAATTTTAACACAAGATACTTCATACCAAAAACTACAAAACTATGCAGAATATGCTGTGGATCCTCAAATTAAACAAGTATTTAACAAAGCTGCGCAAGATTGCTTAAATACTAAACAAAAATTAATGACATTTTTAGAAAATTAAAAGGAGGAATGAATAATGGAAGAAAAGTATATGGTAAATGATGTATTAGAAAATGTTAAATCTGGAATTAAGGATTTTGAAGGAGCTATATTAGAATGTACCAATATGGAACTTAGACAAACTGTACAGAATGTTAGAAACACATCAGAAAATTTTCAATATGAATTATTTAAACTGGCAGAATGTAAAGGATATAATTCTCCGGCAGAACCAGCAAAACCAGAAGAAATTGCTAAGATTCATAATGAATGTAAGTAGAAACAAGAAGCTTAAAACAATGAAGTTTTGGCTTCTTGTTTTTTATTGTTTAACTGATATACTTACGGAAATATAAAAAAATTAAAAATGAGAATATGAAAAATAGGAAGAGAAAATAAAAGAAAAACCGACTATACGGACTAAAAAATACCAAAATTAGAAATTGCCAAAAAAAAACAAAATATATAAAATAGAATGAGTATGATAGTAGGGAGGTGTAAGTATAAGAAAATGTTTAAAAAATTAGTAATATTTTTAAGAACTTGGACAAAACTTATAACCTTACTAGTAATTGCAATTGCAATAATATGTTTTTTGATATTCTTTGTATATAATCCAATGTATAGTGTTACATTAAATGGTGAATTTATTGGATATACAGAAGACAAAAAGGATATGCAAGATAAAATTGATGAATACCAAAAAAGTGGAGATAATAAAACAATAGCTTTTGTTGATATCGAAACTTTACCAGAATATAAATTATGTTTATTAAAAAAGGGAATAAAAAGTGATGATGAAAATATCTTCAAAACAGTTATAGATACTGGTGTTCCTTATTATAAATATTATGCTATTTTAAATGGTACAGAAGAAAAATATTATGTACAATCTTATGAAGAAGCAGAAAATATTTTAACACAACTTAAAGAAAAAAATAGTATGAATAAAGATAAAATTTCATATTTATTAAAATATGAAACAGAATTAAAAACATTTACAGGTACAGATGAAGCAGTAGCTAGCCTATATGTGGAAACACCTAAGGTAAGAAAAAATGCTCCAGTTAATACAAAGAAAACAGTTGATTATGCAAATACACCATTAGGACTAGCACTTGTAAAACCAGTTGAAGGAATAATTACTTCAAGATTTGGAACAAGAAGTAGAGGCTTACATACAGGATTAGACATAGCTACTTCTACGGGGACACCTATAAAAGCAACTGCTGATGGTGTAGTTACATATGCAGGATATAAAGGTTCTTATGGAAATTTAGTAGTAATTTCACATGGTAACGGAGTTGAAACATATTATGCGCATTGCAGTAGAATATACGCAAGTCCAGGAGATACAGTATCACAAGGAACTGTAATTGCAGCAGTTGGAAGTACGGGAAATTCAACAGGACCACATTTACATTTAGAAATTAGAGTGGGTGGATATGCAAAGAATCCACAAAATTATTTATACAATTAGAAAAACTTGTCATACATTATGACAAGTTTTTTTCTATAAGTGTTGCGTTTTCTCGAATTTTAGATATTAGCGGTTTTGAATTGTTGATAAATTTTGCAAATTCAGTTATGCAGGAACAAAAAAATGCATGTTCATCATCTTCTAATTCAAAATTTTGAATAATCAAAAAATAAGTGTCAGAAAGAAAATATAAATTGCTTGCTTTTCTTAGTTTCGTAAGTAAAGGTGTTTTATGTAATTTGATAAATTCCTCAAATTCATAATAATTTTCTAAATTATTAAAATAATAAATTGAACTGTTATTAAATAACATATCTAGTTTTCTTCTAGATATTACTTTTTTGTCATTATTAATTTTTTCAGATTTCATGTAAATTGCCCCCTATTTATGAATATAAATAAATTATAATACTATAAAAACTTCAAGTAAATGTAAGTTTTTGGAAAGTACCTTAATAGTATATTGAATTAATAGAAAAAGTTTGCTTAAAAAACTTGAAAAAACTCATATATCAATATATAATATACAAAGATAAAAAATGCACAAAACGAAAAAACCGTAAGAAAAAATGGAGGTAATATATGGCTACAAAAGATAAAAATGTATGGCTATTAATGATATTTATTTTATCAGGAATTGTTATAGGAGGTTTACTTGGAGAATTTGCTTCAAATGTGGATTGGCTTTGGTGGTTATCTTATGGCCAGGAATTTGGAATAACTACCCCTTTTTCATTGGATTTACATGTTATAAAAATAACATTTAGTGTAGTCTTTAAAATAAATATAGCAAGTATTATAGGAATTGGAATATCACTTTGGTTATACAGAAAAGCATAAAAAGAAAATACTTAGGAGAGCTTAATGAACATATTTAATTTTGCAAACAGAGATTTAGGCATAGATTTAGGAACAGCTAATATACTGATTGCACTTAAAGATAGAGGAATCATATATCGAGAATCATCAGTAGTAGCTTATGATAAAGAAACAAAAGAGATAATAGCAGTTGGTGAAGAAGCAAAAGCAATGCTTGGAAAAACACCAGAAAGGATTATTGCAATTAGACCATTAAAAGATGGAGTTATTGCAGATTTTACAGCTACAAAATTGTTACTTCAAGCAGTAGTTGAAAAAGTTTCTAAAAGATATCATCTTTATAAACCACAAGTAGTAGTTGGAGTGCCATCTGGTATTACAGAAGTAGCTGAAAGAGCTGTTGAAGAAGCAATTATATCCAGTGGTGCAAGAGAAGTATATTTAATAGATGAGCCAATGGCGGCAGCAATTGGAGCTGGAATAAATGTGGGTGAACCATCAGGAAGTATGGTAGTAGACATTGGTGGAGGAACAACGGAAGTAGCTGTTATTTCTCTTGGTGGAATTGTAATTAGTAATTCTATAAAAATAGCTGGTGATGAATTAACAGAAGATATTATAAATTATGCAAAAAAAAGATTAGATGTAATAATTGGTGAAAACACAGCAGAAAGAATAAAAAAAGAGATAGGCTGTGCAGCACCACTTCTTACAGAAGAATATAGAGAAATTAGAGGAAGAGATGTATATACAGGTTTACCAGTTGTGAAAGATATATCATCTGTTGAAGTTGAATATGCATTAAAAAAATCTATAAATAAAATTGTTGAATCAGTAAAAGTAGCATTAGAGCAAACTCCGCCAGAATTAATTTCTGACATAGCTATTAATGGCTTGGTAGTTGCTGGTGGGGGAGCTTTAATAAAAAATATAGATAGCGTACTTAAAGAAAGATTAGAGATACCAGTATCTATTGCGATAGAACCATTAGACTGTGTTGCAAATGGTACAAGAAAGATGCTAGAAGATATAGATACTTTGAAAAAAGTGGCTAAACATTTTTAGAAGAAGGGAAATGTAAATGAATAGAAATAAGCAAACTGAGACACTTGGTGGAGTTATAACTTTAATAATTTTAGTATTACTTATATTTTTATCCAATGTACAAACAAGCAAAATTTCATTTTTTGAAGGTATTGCAAGTTCAGTCTTTTCTCCTGTTCAAAACTTATTTATTAGTTTGAAAAATAAAGCCTCTGGTAATAGTAAATATTTTTCAGATATGGAATTATTAATAAGTGAAAATGCAGAATTAAAAGAAAAAAATAGTAAATTAGAAGAACAGGTTAGAGAATTAGAAATAATAAAAGCAGATAATGAAACAATGCAAGAATATATGAACTTAACTCAAAAATATGCAGAATATCAAACTATTCCAGCGTATGTAATAAATAAAGATGTTAGTAATTTAAGTAGCACTCTTATATTAAATGTTGGTTCAGAAGATGGTGTTGCAGAACAAATGACAGTAATTGCAGATCAAGGTTTAGTAGGACATATTATTTCTGTATCAAAACATACATCAAAAGTACAAGTTATAATTGATCCTGCAAGTACAGTAAGTTGCTCAATAAGTACAACAGAGCAAAGTATTATTTGTAAAGGAACACTTGATAATGATCAAACATTAAGAGCAAGTTTTATACCAACTGGGGCAGAGTTAATTCAAGGAGACACAGTATCTACTTCTGGTATTGGAGGAATTTATAGAAAAGGTATTAGAATAGGTACAATAAAAGAAATAGTAACAACAAGCAATGTTATTGATAGATATGCAATTGTTGAACCAGCTGTTGATTTCAGAACAGTTGATAATGTTTTAATTATTGCGGAATAAGAGTTGAAAAATTAATTTTTAACTGAGATTTGTGCCTAAGGAATGAGATTAAATATGAAAAAATTTGGAATATCGATTTTGTTTTTTATAACATTTATAATTATATATTTATTACAAGCTAATATATTTCCAAGCTTAAAAATAGCAGGAGTAATGCCAAATTTATTTGTTATTTTTATTTTATGGATAGGTCTTTTTGCAAATACAATTGAAGCAGTTGGATTTGGACTTATAATGGGGGTATTAATAGATTTAATATATGGCAAAGTAATTGGTATTACAGCAGTAATGCTTTGTGTTATAGGATATTTGGGAGCTTATTTTGATAAGAATTTTTCAAAGGAAAGTAAATTTAAAATAGTACTTATGGTAATAGGAGCTACACTAATTTATGAAATAGGTTATTATGCTTTGGGTGGGCTAATCATAGGTTATGATTTTGAATGGCTTAAATTGATGAAAATAGTTATTTTTGAAATAATATATAATGTTTTAATTACAATTATTTTATATCCAATGATTCAAAATTTAGGATATAAAGTTGATAGAGCATTTAAAAGAAATAATATACTTACAAGATATTTTTAAAAGAAGAAGGTGAAGAAACTGAGGCAAAAAAGTGATTTAGAAAAATCCAATTTTAGATATAACATATTAACAACTTGTGCATATTTTGTGGGTATTGTAATTCTTGTTCAGCTTTTTAATATACAAATCGTAAATGGAGCTGAATATAGGGAAATGTCAAATACAAGACTAACCAGATCAGGAAAAATAGAAGCTGCGAGAGGTTCTATTTCAGATAGAACGGGGACAACCTTAGTTTCTACTGATTTAGGTTCATCGGTTGCAATGTACAAGACTAATGTTGATGATGAAACTTTAAATAATTCAATATTACTTATGACAAATATTCTAAAACAAAATGGAGATTCTTACATAAATCCATTTCCTATTTCAATAGAACCATTTGAATTTATGTTTGATTCAGAAGAAAAACTTGCTGAATGGAGAACAAAATATAAAATTCCAGAAGCAGCATCAGCAGAAGAAGCTTTCTATATATTCAGAGATAAATATAAAATTAAAAATGATAATCCAGAGGAAATTTTACAAATATTAGCAATAAGATATGCAATTGAAACTGTGGGATATTCTAATACGAGAACTTTGGAAATTTCTGCTTCAATTACTCCTGAAAGTGCAGTTCAGTTACAGGAAATGGGACAAAGCTTAACAGGCGTAAGTGTTATACAGGAACCAATTAGAAAGTATCATACAGGCAATTTAGCTTCACATATTATTGGCTATGTGCAAAGAATGAGAAAAGAGAATGTTGAAGAATTTGAAAGAAGAGGCGATACTCATGAGTATGACGTAGATGATAAAGTTGGTCAAACTGGAATAGAGTATGTGTTTGAAGAATATTTAAGAGGAAAAGATGGCGAAAAGCAAATAGACATGTCTGTTGATGGTACAATTACAGGAGAATATACAGCAGAAGAAGCAATAGGCGGAGCTAATATAGTTCTTACAATAGATGCTAATTTACAAGGCATTACAGAAAGAGCTTTGGCAGCAAATATTGATAAGATAAGAAATGGTGGATTTGGACATGTATATGAAACAGAAGGTGGTAGTGCTGTTGTTATGAATGTTAATACTGGTGAAATACTTGCAATGGCAAGTTATCCAGATTATACACCAGAAGATTTTTATAATGGTATTTCATCAGCACAATTAGAGTCTTATAAACCAGGAAAAAATTTACAATTTAGAGCAATTTCAAGTGCATATGCACCAGGTTCAACTTTTAAAATGATAACAGCAGTAGCAGCATTAGAATCAGGTGTTACAACAACAACAGAAAAAATTGATGATAATGGACCATATCCATTAGAAGGTGCTAAAAAACAACCAGCATGTTGGTATTATAATAGTTATGGATATGGACATAGGCGTTTAAATATAGCAGAAGCACTAGAAAAATCTTGTAATTACTTTTTCTATGAAGTAGCAACAAGAATGGGAATAGATACTTTGGAAAAATATGCGAGATTTTATGGAATAGGCAGTAAAACAGGTGTTGAACTTTCAAGTGAAAAAGCAGGCGAAGTTGCAAGTAAAGAAGGATTAAAAAATGCAACAGGAGATGGTTGGACAAAAGGTCATACATTAAATGCAGCAATTGGTCAAGGTAGAAACAATGTTACGCCAATTCAAATGGCGAAATATATTTCAATGATAGCAAATGGTGGTAAAAAAATAAAACCAACAGTTATTAAAGATGTAATCTTATCAAATGGTACTTATGTAGCGCATTCTGAAATAGATGAATTTGTTAAAGATAAATTAAATTTAGAAGAAGATACTAGTGAGAATTTTGAAATAAGTGAAGAAACTACAAGAGCAGTTTTACAAGGTATGCTTTCTGTTACAGATGATAGAGGTGGTACAGCATATCAAACATTCCAAGATTTCAATATTCAGGTAGGTGGTAAAACAGGTTCTGCCGAAGTTGGAACTCAAATTGTAAATGCTTGGTTCGTAGGATTTGCGCCATTTACAAAACCAGAAATTGCAGTTGTAGTTATGGTTGAAAATGGAGGTCATGGATATTATACTGCGGAAGTAGTAAAAGAAATAGTAGCTGAATACTTTGGAATGAATGTAAAAGAGGTAAAAGAAGCAATGAATGTTAGTTCTGAGGTAGAAAGTTTTAGATAAAAAGGATGGAAAAAGATGTTGAACAATATTAAAATTAGTCAAAAACCAGATGAAATAGTTTTAAATATTAATATTATAGCAGAAATGAACGAGATTATAGAGGAATTACAAGTAAAGCTTCCTAAATTAAAAGAGTTTTATAAAAATTCAAAACTTCCTATGAGGATTACGGGTAAGTTATTTTCAGAAACAGAGATAGAAGCTTTAAGAGATTTAATACATCAAGAAATTCAAGTTGTGGTAAAATTTGATGATGTATCAGATTTACTAGGATTGCACGCTATTAAAAAAACTTTTGAATCAAATACTGAAATATCAGAGACTAAATATATTATAGGTTCAATTCGTTCAGGTCAAAAGGAAGAATATCCAGGTAGTATAGTAGTTTGTGGTGATGTTAATGCAGGTGGAGAAATAGTAGCAGGTGGAAATGTTGTTATTGTAGGAGTTTTAAGAGGTGTAGCGCATGCTGGTGCAAATGGAAATATGTTGGCAATGATATGTGCTAATTCAATAGATGTTACACAAATAAGAATTGGAAATCTAGTAAAAGAATTAGAAGAAAAAGTTGATAAAAACCCAGTAGCAACAGTATCTGGAAACAAAATTATTATAGAATAAAAATTAAATAAAAAAAGAAGCATTAATGTATATACAAATGCTTCTTTTTTATTATGTATGAAAGTTAGTTAAAATTTTTCGGAATAACAAGGTTAAGTTATATATATTCGTGCGATTGCAAACTTATATTTAAAGCATATGAGTTAAAAATTAGCCTATGATTATTTTTTATTTAGTAAACAATTAAGTATGTTGTGCATATAATTATATAAAAAAGGAGGTAACCTATGCAAAATATGGATATAAATAAATTGCTTGACATGATAGCAAAAATGGATAAAGAGGAACTTGAAAAAAATCTAAATAAAGCACAAGAAATACTTAAAAGTACAGATTTTAAAGAAAAATTTTAAGGAGGTTTTATGAACGAAGATTTTTCAGAAGTAATTTCAAAATTTAAAACCATATTAGAAGAAAAAAATATTGAAATGCCTAGTATGCAAAGCAATACAAATAATTCTTCTGAAAAGTCTACTGGTTTTGATATAGATATTGCAACTATTCTTAAAATAAAAAATATGATAGGAACTGCACAAGAGAAGAATTCTCCAAGAGTACAACTATTGAATGCGTTGAAACCTTTTCTACATAAAGAAAAACAAGAAAAATTAGAAGAATATATGAAAATTGCAAATATAATTACAGTTCTAGAAATTTTAGGTGAAAATCGGAGGTGACTTATTTGGAAGAAAAGCTTGATGCCGTAATAATTTTATGTTTAATATTTATACTTTTTAATGAGAAGAATGTTGACTATGTTCTTCTTTTTATTTTAGCACGGTTGCTTGTTTTAAGAAATTTTTATCACTTTTTCATAAAAAAATAGTAATTTATGGTTTTATGTCAGATACTTTTCAAAAAAGTAATGAAAATTTAATATAGTGAAAAATTGATTTTGAAGCCTTTATTTCCGTAATTTTTTTGTGTCAAAATCTCTGTAACAATTGAAAATTGGGAATTTTTCCCTATGTACAAAAAAAAAATTAAAGCGTAATATAATATATATAATAATTTAAGCAGTATTGCGCCAAAACGGCAGAAAGGGAAAAAGTTATGGAAAACAAAGTACTTAGGAAAATCTTAGTAATGGCAATAGTATTTGTTATCACATTTTCAAATTGTGGTTTAACTTTGCAAGCATTGGCAACAAGTGATGGCATATCGCTTTTTGGTTTTTCACTTTTTGGTAAGAATAATCTTTCATACAAGGCTTATTTCTTAGATGAAAATGGAAAAGAAAAAAATGAAATGCAAGCAGATGTTAATGGCAAAATGACATTGATTTTAGAGTTAGAACCAAAAGAAATTGGTTATTTGAAAACTGGAACAATAAAAGCTGTTACTGATGAAGGAGAGCCCAATTTTAAATTCGAAGAAATTTTGAATTTATCATCAAATAACGAAAAGAAGGAGGATACATTAGAACAAGCTGTTCAACTTGAAGAAACTCTTTTGCAAACAGGACAAGTTGTAAATGCTGATTTACCAGAAGTAGAATTGACTTTACCAACAAATGAAAATACAACATCATCAGAAAACACTATTGCAAATGAAATAGCAAATGACGTTACAAATAATGTAGTAGAAAATGAAGAAAATACAGCAGTTGTTGATAATGCTAATACTGTAACATCAGATAATACAAATGTTCAAGATATGGAACCTGCCGACGGACAAGCGGCTGAAAACATTATTCCAACTGACGGAAAAACAGTGGATAATCAAGAACAAGAAGATGTATTAGTTGATGAAGATAAAGTATATGAAGACGAAGCTAAACAAAAAGAAAATAATGACGTTATACCCGTTTCAGCAATAAGTGCAAAGATTAATAGTGATAATGAAATATTGGTAGAAAATGTAGCAGAAAATACAAAGATTTATGTTAAATTAGCTTATAAAGCTGGTGAAACATTAAATGTATCAGACTTATATAAACAAACAAATTTGGACTTGTTTGGTACTTATATAAATGAAGATCTAGAAGAAGTAGAAGTTTCTAGTACAGATAAAATAACAACTGAATGGACTTATTCAAAAGACATAAATGTTTCAACTGAAATTACAAAAGTTTCACCTTTTGAAGTTGAAGGAACAAAAGGAACTTTGGTTGAAAGCAAAATAGTTGTAAATAGAGATTGTACAGAGGAAAATTATTTACCATTAAAAGAAACAGTTATAGAGTTTGAAGCTCCATTAATTAATGGAAAATCACCTATAACTTTAGATGTGCGCGCAACAAAATTAAAAGCAACATCAGGTGAAGAAATTAATGAAATTACTTTTTCTAGTGATAATTGGGAATATAATGCAGATAAAAATACCATAACTATAAAAGTTGAAAACAATAATGCTGTTTTAACAAGTGGCGAAGATATATATGTAATTGTATATAGATACGATGAATATGTAGAAAGTCAAGAAATTTCAGTTGACTTAAAAGGAAAAGTAACAGTTGAAGAATTTAGCGGAAAAGAAAATAATATAATAACAAAAGATTTCTCAGGAGAAAAGAAAACAATTGTAAATATTGGAGAACTTATTACATATTCAATAGGAACAACAGAAGATTTAATAAGCAAAGGAAAAATTAATGCTAACTATAATTCAGTTGAAGCTGTATATGATACAGAATTTACTTCAACAGTTAGTATAAATATTCTTACAAATGATATTTTAAAAGAATTTACATTAAAAGATACAAAAGAATATTATATAGATAAGACAAACTTAGAATTTGAAGCGCAAGATGTATTATATAAAGAAGTAAAATTCAAATATGCTGAGATAGCAGAAATATTAAATCAAGGCGGAACAATAGAAATTAAATCAAGTACAGGAGAAGTTTTACATACATTAAATGCTAGCATAGTTAGTTCACAAGAAGATTGTGAATTAGTACTAAATGGAGATATACATGGTGTAGAAATATCTGTAAAAGATATTAAAGTTAATGGAACAATAACAGTTGATTTTGTTAAATCAATTGGAAAATGTGCTTATGAAAAAGCTACATTTAATAATTTTGAAAAAATAGAAAGTAGAGTAAAAGCACAAGTAAAATATGGAACTTCTGATGAAGTTATTGAACTTACACCATTAAAAGCAGAAAAATATTTTGAAAAAAGCTATACAAAAGCTGAAATTTCAATGAATACAACACAATTATCTACAATAGCAGATAACGAAAATGTTGAATTAAAAATTGAACTTAATAATAATACTGATAAAAGTGATTTATATATAAATCCAGAATTCGAAATTGTATTTCCATCTTATATAAGAGATGTTGAAGTAAAATCAGTAAATCTTTTATATGAAGAAGGATTAACAGTTAAAAACATTTCACTTTTCAAAGATGCAAATAACGTTCAAAGAATGAAAATTCAATTAGAGGGTGTTCAAAGAGAATTTAGTACAAGTGAAATTACAAATGGTACAAATATTATAGTAAATACAAAAATAGTAGTTGATGATTATACACCAAAGAAAGATGATCAATTAAAAATGTATTATTTCAATCAAGGTGTAACAAATTATCAATCACAAACAGATTGGAAAATTTCAAGTGGTATTCCAGATGGAATAATTAAAACAACAAATGGTTTTGATATTGAAGTATTTTCATTCCAAGCACCATCAGGTTTTATTACAGCAAATGGTATTGAAAATTATGATGGAATGGGAAGTACAATTGAAACAATAAAACAAGGTGAAGTAACAGCCAAAGCTGAAATGGGAACACTTACAAGAGATGTTACAATGACACTTGCAGCATTAAATAATACAGGAAATGATTGTACAGATGTTGCAATGTTAGGTAGAGTACCAAATACAGAAGCAACAGATGTTATAACAGGTAAAACAATTGGAACTAATAGAAATACATTTATGGTTAGTGGAATTCTTCAATCAGATATTAATCCAATTGGATGCGATATATATTATTCATATAATCCAAAAGCTGATATATCTTTAAGTAATGGCGCAAATGGTTGGACAAAAACACCAGAAGATATGAGTCAAGTAAAATCTTATTTAATTGTACCAACTAGTACAGTTAAAGCTGGAACATTATTTAAGTTTAGTTATAATTTCCAAATACCAGCTAACTTACCTTATGAAGTAGAAATGTATGGTTCATTTGGAGCATATTATAATAATCATACAGATTTAGCAGTTGTATATGAAAGTACAAAAGCAGATTTAGTAGGTTTAGTAACAGAAGCTGGACCAAAAATCGAAGCAAATCTAAGTGTAGACATTGGAGATGGAGCTGATATTTTATCTGAAAAAAGAATGAAATATACAGTAACAGTTGTAAATAGTGGAAGTATTGATATACAAAATATTAATGTAAAAGCACCAATTCCAGAATACACAACATATACAGTAAAAGATGGTAGATGTTATGTTGGTGATTATAGTTTTGTATTGGATTCTACTAAAAAAGAAATGGAATTTAATATTCCTGTATTAAAAGCAGGAGAAACAAAAACATTTGATTATTATGTAAGAACAAATAGAAAACCTACTCTTGAATCTTATGCAACAGGAAAAGACGAAAATGGATATTATATAGAAGAAGTTGTTGGATATAAAGATGTAGAAGTACCACCACAATCTGGTGATGAGAATACAAAATATGAAAACGAAGAAAAAGTAATAATTCAAGAACCAATATTTGAGAAAAAATATATAACAGAAGTTCCTGATATATACATAACAAATAAAGCAACTGTTACTAGTGATACGTTAGCAAATAGTATAGAAACAAATGAAATAAAAAATAAGTTGCAATATGCAAATTTTGATACAAATATAACTTTGGATTATGATAGAGTTTTAGAACCAGGTACACCAACAAACTTTACATTAAATGTACAAAATATTTCTAATAGAGATTTAAAAAATGTTGAAGCAATTTTCAATGTAGGAAAAGTTTATGAATTTTCATCAGGAAAAATTAATGGAGCAGATGGAGATATTACATTTAGTCCAAATGATGGAAAAATATATTTTAAAATACCAGAAATGAAAAAGGGTGAAACAACTGTTATAACAACAGAAGTAATTGCAAAAAAAATTAGTAAATCAAAAGAAGAATATAATTGTCAATTCCAAATAAAATCAGAGGATATGGCAAATTATGAGTATAGTACACCTGTAAATCAAAGTGTAATTAGAGGAATGATTGATGCAAAAGACAGCACAGTAAATAAATTGTCACAAATTAAAGAAAATGAAACTATTGTTATTTCAACAACAATAACAAATATGGGATTAACTAATGTAACTAGTGGTAAATTCCAATGTGATGTTCCAAATAACATGGATGTTAGAGAAATAAAATGTTCTAATGGAAGTACTTTATCAACAGGAGATGGAACAGGAAAAATAGATGCCAAGTTACCAATTATAAAAGCAAATGAAAGCATGACTGTTGATATGACATTAAAAGCTAAAAACATGTCTGGAATCGATACTATTAAAGTTATATTAAACAGAAAAATAACAGCAGATAATCAAGAAGATATAAATATAGATCCTTTTGAATTTACAGTATTGAATACAGAGAAAACAGAAGAAGAAAAAGAGCAAGATAGAATTGATAACTTAAATAAAGAATATGAAGAAGAACAAAAACGACAAGAGCAAGAAGATAATGCCAATAATGATAATAATACAAATAATGATAATGACAATGTAAATCAAAACCCAGATAATAGTAACAATAATAACAATAATAGCAATAATAATAACAATTTAACACCAAATGAACCAAATACGCCTACACAACCAGAAGAAAATAATAATCCAAGTGAGCCAGTAGAAGTTCAAAAATATAGTATAAAAGGTAGAGCATGGTTAGATACAAATAAGAATGGAGCAAGAGAAGATGATGAAAAAGCTTTAGCTTCAATAAAAGTATATTTATTAACGGTTGGACACTCTATGCTTAAATCTACAACAACAGATAGCAATGGTGGATATATTTTTAACGATGTAGAAAATGGAAAATACATTGTAGCATTTGTTTATGATAATAAATTATACACAACTACAATTTATAAGAAAGCAGATGTTGGAGAAGATAGAAATTCTGATGTTATTGAAAGTAATGCAGATGATATGAATGCAATTTCAAATACAATAACAGTAGAAAATGCTAATATTGAAAATATTGATATTGGTTTACAAAGTAGAGATACTTTTGATTTACAAATTACTAAATATTTAAGTAAAGCAAAAGTAACAACTAAAAAAGGTACAAAAGAATATAATTACAATAATGTAGATTTAGCAAAAATAGACATTCATTCAAAGCAATTAAAAGGTGCTAAGGTAGAATTAGAATATACAATTACATTAGAAAATAAAGGTAGTTTAGAAGGATATGCTGAGCAAGTAGTGGATTACATTGGTACAGATATCGAATTTGATGAAAATCAAAATAAAGACTGGTATAAAGGAAATGATGGATATATTTATATGAAAAATATAAATCAAACAACTTTAAATCCAGGACAAAAGAAAGAGTACAAGATAAACTTAACAAAGACAATGACAAATGAAAATACGGGTACAATTTCTAATAAAGTAGAAATACTAAAAGCTTTATCTAATTCAGCGGAATCAGAAAAAGCAGATAATAATATTAGTGTTCAAAATACAATCATCACAGTGTCAACAGGTAGAACATTAAGAAATGTAATAATTATTATATTCATAATAGGAGTTCTTGCAGGACTTGGATATAATCAAAAATTACCAATAGATATACATTTTGATAAAGTGTATAAAGCAAAAAATAAAAAAATTAGTTTAAAAAAATTCTATAAGTAAGGAGGAGAAGTTTATGAAAAAATTTATAATAAGTATTTTGTTAGCTAGTATCATAATTTCTACTTCCTTATATGGAATTATATTATTATCTAATGAATCATATGCCCTTTTTGATAAAAAACAAGAACCAGAAACTACATTAGTAGGTGGAAAATCAATTGAAATGCAAGTTAAAAAGGCATTTACACCACAGACAGCACCATATACAAGAATAGGAAGATTTCCTATTGATAAATATGTATTTAATTCTAATAAAGATTATTTCTGTGCGCAACATGGTGTAGAATATGGTGGAAAAAAGAATAATGTATTAGGTAATGGATATCATGATCCTGGTACATATACAGTTACTAAAAATAAATGGAATTACTCAAAAGGAAATTTAAGTACTTATGCAACAAGTATGACAGCAGATTTAGATACAAGTGCAGACTATTATGCAAATCCAGCTTTAAAAACTTCATCAAAAGTTTATCAAGGTCATAGAGAAAAAACGGAGAATCCAACAGATACAGTATATACAAACTGGTATTATACATCACAAGATATTGCATTTAATTGTGAAGAAGGAGAAGAAAGGGCATCACTTGCATTTTTGCTTGCATGCTATAAATCAGGTGGACCAAATAACTTATATACAAGAGGTTCTTATTCATCAGATCCTTTACAATCAGCAGTATGGGATAGTTGGATTAACTTAGGAGGTTCAGCAACTAATAAATTAAAATATCAAGGTGAGCAATATTATAAATATCACCAAGAATCAGAAGATCCAAAAATAGACGTTATTCCAGCTGATAATGTTGGTACAACATTATCAGGAGGTAATTTAATTGTAGGACCATTTCAAATGAGTCATTATGTTAGAGCAAAAGATTATGATTGTCCAAGAGTTAATGTAGATGGTTCATCAATTGGAGAACCAGGTGGAGATGATGATCATGAGGTCGCAGGAGATGATGGTTCATCAGCATCTTATGATACTGCAACTTTACAAGATATATTTGGAACAGCAGATGATTTAAAAGGAGATATTATCAAAGTAGAAGCTGTACTTACAAATGAATCTGGTGCAGAAAAAACAATTGATATTACAAAAAAACTTGTTGGTGCAAATGGTGGAGGACAAAAAGATATAGAACCAGACTTGAACTTTAACATTCAATTTAGTGAAGGTGAAGTAAAAGGTTATGATGAATTATTAGATATTATATTTACATATCAAAGAATTCACGTATCAGCTAATGGTACTGTATATAGAGGATATCAATATAGATTAAGTTGGAAAGAAAAAAGTAATCAAAGAGGATGTACATCTTATTCTTGTCCAAGTCCAGCATCAGGATGTTCAGCAAATACATCACCAGGTACTACAAGTGCACCATATCATGGAACTTGTACACATACTTGGTATTCTGGATGTTGGGATACAACAGAAACAGGAACAGGAACTAATGCAGATGGAAGTACATACACATATACATATACTGTACACCATCATGGTACATTTCATAGTACTACACATACTGTTGATTATCTATGTAGACATGGACATAAAGATTGTTGGAAATTCACTTGGGAAAATCCAACAAGTGGTGCAGATGCTGCACAAGATGGTTTCGCTGGTGGAGGTATATTAAGTAACGAACTTAGAACTTATAAAATTAGAGTTTCAGTACCAATGAAAACACAAATGTCAATTTATAAGTATATTTCAAATGTAGACCATGTAGGAGAAGCAATAAACTTATATAATGGTGGAACTGAAAGACGTGATATGGAAGGCGATAAATTGCGTGAAGATGCAATGCGAGATAAATATAACAATTCAGTTAAAGTTGAAAGAGGAGACGAAGTTACTTTTACAATAGAATTGAAAAATGATTCTAGATTTCCAACAGTTGTAAAAGTTGGAGACGTGTTACCAGGAGACATAGGTGCTGGAATAACACAAGTTACTAGAACTGTAATAGATAAAAATACTTGTACAGTTACTCAAATTGATGCATCTATAAGAAATAGCTCAGCTATAACAGTAAATGCACATAGTGAGATAAAATATGAAATCAAAGTAAGACCAGTTAAAGATCAAGGTATATATACAAATATAATTGCATTTTTAACTAGAAATGATACAACAGAACATATGAAATATAGTGTTTGGGATCATGAAGCTACACATGGAGCTCATTCAATGGGTAATATGGTAAATGTAAGAGGCGATAAAAATGATTCAACTAATCCAAAAGAATTGAGAGATTGGGATTCAGACACTTATGAAATAAAAGAATTTAATGTAGGTTTTGAAAAATACATTTATGATGTTGAGCATGATAAAGAACATATTGTTCCAACAAGTTTAGACACAACAATGCCAGCATCAGATGAAAGATCTGCAAAAAATGGAACAACAGAAGCTCAGAAAAAAGCAAATCCAGTTTATGCAGAATATGGAGATGTAGTTACGTACAAGATTATTGCATATAATACAATGGATTCTACGGGAAGTAGATTCGATATTCAAGGTTCAACAAGAGATGGAAAACCATATTGGGAACCAGATAAAGTTTATGTAAATATAGAAGATAAATTACCAAATAAATTTTCAAGATTGAAAATAGAAGTAGAAAATACTGGTATAACTGGTAATGATTCTCATACTATTAGTGCTCCCGAGGCAAGTATGAGTGGTGGAAAAATTAAAATAGATAATTTAATGATTCCAGCAGGAGGCACAAGAACAATAACAATAACATTAGTTGTTGAAGAACATCAAAAAGGTGTAATAGAAGAAAACAATGCAAAACTTGATAAAAAGATTAAAAACATAAATAGAGGTCCAGGAAAATCAAGTAATGTAAATGACAAGTATTGTGTAATTAAAAATAATGCACCAGGTGATAATTTAATAACAAGCGATTTCTATATAATCAATGATTATGAATTAACACTTGATAAATACATTAGTGATTATAAACACGAAATGACAGACTTCAATAACAGTAATGACTTTACAAATGAAACAAATACACTTTCAGACAGATATGAAATGACAGAAGAACAAAAGAAAAATGCACCATTACAAGCAGAGAAAAATGAGACAATAATCTATTCTATAAGATTAACAAATGATGCAAAAACAGTTGGTGGTTCAATGACATCAGCTATTAAGAGAGCAACACAGGTAAGACCTACAAAAATACAAGATGCTATGGACGCAGGATTAGAATATCAAGGCGTTGCAGTTAATGTATATAAAGCAGATGGTAGTGTTAAATTTGCAAATGTACCTGTAACACATGAGGACATTGGAAATAATACACATACATTTGAAATGGGTAATAAATATGGAAGCGAATGCTTAATATTAGACCCAACAGATTACATCATTTATGAAATAACAGTAAAAGTTACAAAAACAAATATGTACTTATATAGCTTAGAAAATACAGGAACAATAAGAACTTTAACTGATATTAACCATGATGAATTTACAAGAGAAGTTAAAAATGATGAATATAACGAAAATATAGCAGATCAACAAGTATCAAAAGAATATGTAAAACTTAAAGATTTAGTAATTGCTGGTAAAGTATGGCTAGATAGAGATAAAGACGGATATATGGGACAAAACGGAAACGGAAATCTTGAAGTTAATGGAAATGCTATCGATGTTGAAACAAATCCAAGTACACATATAGACGATACAACAGGTAAAGAATTTGCTATGAAAGGTATAGTTGTAAAATTATACAAAGATGATGGCACACTAGTAAGAACAACAAAAACAGATGGCAATGGATTATTTACATTCAGTAGATTAGAAGATGGCTCTACATATTATGCAGGAGCATACAAAGCTGATGGAAGCGGAGTAACAGAAAGTGAACAAAGAGTTGATAAGGCAACAAATAAAGATCCAAATAAAAATTATACAGAATTAAGTGAATTAATCAATTACTATGTTGAATATGAATATGATGGATTAGTATATAAATCTACTGAAATCTATTCAGATAATAAAAACATAGGTGTTGAAGGTGAAATTGATGACAAATATAAACGTGATTCAAATGCTTACGAATTTACAGACGTAAGAGAAGAATTCAACAAACATTATGAAATTGTAGCATTTAATAAAGCGTATAATGGTGATTTAACAGAGGAAAATGCATTAGAATATGAAAAATCAAATCATGAATCATACATTAGAGTAAACAAAGATAGAAAAATTACAGCACGAAGCTTTATAAATGTACCTTCAAATTCAAGTATTGCAAATACAAAATTATTATGGTTATTAAAACAAACAAGCTCTGATTATAAACCAGAAACAGAATACTTAAAATACATTAACTTAGGTTTAGAGGAAAGAGAAGATGTAGATTTAGACATTACACAAGACGTTTATGAGTTGAAAACAACAATAAACGGTGAAGAAATGACTTATGAATATAACCAAAATAAATTTACATCAAAAGTAGGTGAAGTATTTGCTGATGAAAGCAGAAATGCAGCAAAAGCAATTGATAAGGAACATTCAACAGATGAGTATAATAGTGAATTCTATATGACAGGCTACAAAGATGATACATCTGGAATTGAAAGCAACAGAAAATTATATTCTTTTGAATATTATTTAGAAGATTATAATTATAGAATTTCTCAATACCATATAGACACTGTAAGAGCATATAAAGGATCACCAGATAGAGACTTTAATGCTAATGCAGTAGATGGTGGAGCAAGTATATTGTTAGATAACTCTGTTGGTAGAGAAAGTGAACTTAATACTGAAATAACTTTCAGAATTAAAGTTACAAATAACAGTATTACAGATGACGAACCACATAAATCAGAAGGAAAAGACATAAAAGTTTATACAGGCATTAATGAAATCGTTGAATATTATGACACAGACTTTGTAGATTTAACATTTAACAATGATGGAAGCATCAGAGGATTTAATGTTAAAGAAAAAGATGCACATGATTATTTAGTAAATAAAGAAATTAAAGTGTTATCTGCAAAAGCTGTAATGGGTAATGGTCAAGAAAAACCAGTTACATTAACAAAAGAATCAGCATATAATGCTGAAAGAACATTACAAGATGGTGGGATGAAATTGTATGATACTTTATACATAAGACCAGCAGTAGAAAATACAAGTACTAATGTTCTTACAGGTCAAGGAATTAAAGCTAGTGAATTTATGTTAGCAGAAGGCGAAAGCATGGATATTTTAATAACATTTGTTGTTGAAAAAGAGCTTGAAAATCCTGACATTAAAGAAATTGAAACAATCTTAGGTATAAAGGAAAATGTTGCTGAAATTAGTAGTTATTCTACATACTATAAAGATGGAGAAAATTATAAATCAGCAAGTTTAATAGATAAAGATTCTAATCCAAATAACTTTGGAGAAACTTATGAATCAGTATCAAATGTTGATAGTTCAGAGTATTTAAAATTCTTTGAAGATGATACATTTAAAACAGGAATTTTATTAAAAGTTCCTTCACCACCACCACCAGACACACCACCACCACAAGGTGAGGATCCAGAATACAAATACAAATATAATGTTCAAAGAACATTAAAAGGTTATGTATGGGATGATGCAAGAAGTGAAACAGCAACAGATGAAGATGGTACACAATATATTGGTAATGGTAAATATGGTGATGGAGTATCAGCATTAGAAGATGCTAGAAAGAATAAAGCGTTTGAACAATCAGATGGAAGTAACAAAGAGGAAAATGACTTCTCAGCAAAAGATGTAAAAGCACAATTAATAGAAGTTATTAAAATGCCAGATCCAGAAAACGCAGGAGTAGAAAGAGTTTACGAAGATACAATCTATGTAAACGGTGAAACTGGTGAAGATGCTTCTGTAATGAAGACAAGAACAGCAGCAGATGGTACATATATGTTTAATGGATATATTCCAGGTGAATATATAGTAAGATTTACTTATGGAGATAAAGAAGCTGATGAAGATATTAATGCTTTATCAGAAGAAAGATTCATATTTAATGGTCAAGATTATAAATCTACAACATATCAACCAAACGAAAGTGTTTATGCAGAAAATGCACAAGCAAATGGAGATAAGACACCAGGAGATGTTAAATTAGAAATTCTTGAAAAAGCAGGACAATCAGATGCAAAAGATGATGAAATTAGAAGACTTGAAGTAATTGGATACTCAGAGACAGTAACAAACCAAAAGAATGAAATACTAAAAGGTAAATATTCATCAGATAAAATAGCATTATTAGGACAAACATATATGAATTCTGAAACTACTGACTTCTTAGTAAGAACTGAAAAAGAAATAAGAAAAGTAACAATATTAACATATAAAGAATATAATAAGAAAGTTACTGAAACAATTACAGAAGCAAGATTCAATATTGCTAATATAGATTTTGGTTTACAATATAGACCAGAACAACAATTGGCATTGAATAAATATATTTCAAATATTACTATATTAACTTCTGATACAAATAATGCAAATTCTTCTGAACCATTAGTAGACGCAATTTTTGATGAATACTATGGTGTAGTAAGAAATACAGATTTTGTAACAGGTGCAACAACATTCATAACTGATGCTGAGGGAAATACTATAAAAGTAGATCCTAATGGAAGCAATAGTGATATTGAAAATGCAGTAGCAACTGGCGGAGGAAATATAGGAGAAGCACAAAAGAATAATGATGGAACTTATGTAATAGCTGTTGCAGGAACAGAATTAAATGTAAATAAATCAGTAGGATTACAAAATGTTCAATACTTACCAAATGAATATGAAAAAGATAGCAATGGAATGCAAGCATTAGAAGAATATCCAAGAGGTAGTGGAAAATATTTAGTAAAAGCTACACAAGGTTTTGCATATATTGTTCTTGATGACAATATATTGCAAGGTGCAACAATTAAAGTTAAATATCTATTCACTGGAACAAACATAAGTGAAGTTGATAGGGTTTCTTCAAATCTTTCAGATTTAAGATTTAAAGAAAATACAGAAACTGAAAAATATGCAAAACTTGGCGGAACACAAAATCAAGTATATGATGAAGTTACTTACCAAGTAAGCGATATTAATAATAAACCAACATTCATAAATCATAATTATTCACCAGCTTTAACAGCAAGAAATGCAATGTTTAGTGAATATTATCGTTATGAATTAGAAGGTGGCAATATTAAGAAAGATTTAACTAATAAAGATATACTTTACAGAGTTAAAGTTAAAGACTTATTAGCTAATAATGATAAAGTAGTTGAAATAGCAGACATTCAAAAGGCACCAAATGCAGGAAATCCACATAGTGGTACAACGGGATACTATGGAAGATATTTAGGATCAACATATTATACAGGTAAAATAAATGATGCTATGGAAGTAATTGCAGAATTAAAAATAGATAAAATATTAGATTATGTAGATAATGATTTAGTATTTAACAATGATGAAAATAGAGGCGAAAACAACTTATGGAAGACAACAACAACAAAAGAATTATATGATGCAAATATGCTTAATAAATTTACATATACATATTATGATTCAAATGGAAAACCAGTAACAGATAATACAACAACAGAAGATTATAAATTAGTAGATGCAGATGGAAGAGCATATGATACAGCAGAAAGAAGCAACTTGGCATTGTCATTAGATGATAGGGTAAGAGATGACTTACCAGCAGATCAAGACACAACAGTTAATAAGAAATTTAGTAGATTCTTATTCCCAAGATATGCAGACAGTAATGAAAGTATAGGTATTATATCATTAGCAACATCAAAAGTACTTTCACCAGAAGATAAGACAGATGATATGACTTATGAAAACATAGCTGAAATTATACAATACTCATCAGTAACTGGTAGGGTTACAAACTTAGCAACAACAATAGGTAATGCAAAAATAGAAGAAATATCAAATGAAAGTCCAGAATTCCACGAAGGTAGAACAGAAAGTGATACGGCTTCCGTTGAAAAAGTAACATTAACTCCACCAACAGGTTTAAACAGAATTAATAGAGTAGTAAGAGATGTAGTTAAGGGAGCAAGTTATACAGTAGTTGTAATAATTGTTGTAGCGCTTGCATGCGTAGCAGTTACAGTCGGAATAACACTTTATCATAAGAGAAGAATTAAATAAATTCTTATAAAAATGATCCACAAATTGTAAAAAATTTGTGGGTCGTTTTTTGTCTAAAAAACACAAAAAATGTTCAATCAGACAAAAAAAGTTGCTAAGTTCCCTAAAATAGCCAAAAAAAATCAAAAAAATATTAAAAAACCACAAAAAAGGTTGAAAAACTTTACATAAATTGGTATAATAAATATTGAGTAGGCTTTTACAAATAAGCCATTTTTAACGAAATTAAATGTAATAAAAATTTTATATTTTAACATATAATTTTTATGAAGTTAGTTTCCGTAAATACTTTAAGGGAATGTTTGTAAAAGTTATGAAACACAAAGGTTTAAGCTATTGACTTGAACTTTAAGTGTAGTAAAATATAGTATATATGATAATAGAGTCATACTATGTCAAAAAGTTTGTTAGGAGGATGAATTTATGCTAAAAAACAAAATGTCACAAAAAGTTTTAGCAGGAATTCTTGTATTCACATTGACTTTTGCTAATTTTGCTTTCACTACTGAGGCATTAGCAACATCAATATTTGAAACATGGTTTGGTGAAGAATCATCAACAGGCCATAAACAAGTTGAATTTGATGCTTATTTTGGAACCGAAGAAGACAAATCTTATTCGGTTATTAGTGATGTAAATGCAGAAGAATTAGCTATTACTTTGGATTTGAATGTAAAAGATAGTGGATATTTGAAAGATGCAAAAATAGCTATCAAACCAAAAGAAGAAGACGAAAAGTTAAACTTCAAGTTAAAAGGAGAGTTTGAAGAAACAGAAACAATACAAAATGTTGAAGATGACGTTATTTCTTTAAAGCAAGTTGATTATAACTCAGAAGTTGTATTAAATATTCCAATTGAATATCAAAATGAGGAATATGTAAATGACGAAAAACTTTATAGAGATAGTCAAGTTGTTTTCACAGGAATCTATGTAGATGATGAAGGTGAAGAAACTGAACTTTTAAAAGAAGTTGATATAAATGTTTTTTGGAAAGATGATAGAGAAGTAAAAACTTCTAGTGAAGTAACAAAATATATAAAATACGGTGATGGAGATAAAACAGGTGTTATTCTTCAAACTGTTGTTAATGTAGATAATACTGTTGAAGGAAATTCTCTACCAGTTAGAAATTCAATTGTAAAGATTGAAGCTCCAAAAATAAATGGAGTTCAAGCAACAAGTATGCAAGTATTAGCAACTTCAACTGCTGGAACAAATGGCAAATCAGATGAGAAAGTTGAGTTCGGAACTGGAAACTGGGGATATGATGCAGAAACAAATATGTTAACAATTTCAGTAGCAAATGAAAAAGAATTAGTAGAAGTTTCAAATGCAGGTGAAAATGATAACCTTATAGATGGTGAAGCAGAAGTTAGTGAAGAAGAAAGATTTTATTCAAAATCTGGAATGGACACTTATGTAATTACATATACCTATGAAGATTTAGATACAGTAGAAGAAGTTAATGTAAATACAAAAATAAACAGTGAAGTTACAACATTTAGTGGTGTATCAGATGCTGATTATATTAATAAAGTAACAAACGAAGAAGAATTCAATTTTGAATTAAATGAAGAGACTGGTGACATAGTATCTTATAATATAAATAATGAAACAGAAAACGTAAGCAAAGCTTATACTTATGTAAATTATAATTCAAGTGATAGATATCAAGTTGAATATAATTCTAAAACAACAATAAATATTTCATACTCAGAAATAGTAGAAGGAATTGTTGTAGAAGATTTAGAAAATTATTATGTATCAGAAAATGGAAATGTATTTTCTGCTGACGATGTTTATTACAAACAAATTAAAATAAATAAAGATAACATGATAAATCTTTTAGGAGAAGATGGAAGTGTTACAATTAAAGATATAGATGGAAATGAATTAGTAAAATTTGATAATAATTATGAAGTAAATGATGATGGAGATTTCGTATTTGATTTTATTTCAAAAAATTCAAGAGTTGTAATTGAAACAAGCAAAGCAATTGCACAAGGAAACTTAATCATTTCTAATATAAAAGAAAGTTCAAATAGTATGTATTCAAAAGAAGAATACAAAATATTTAAAGAATTAGTTTCAAAAACAGTAGGAAAAGCTAAATATACTTATGTAGATGATTTAGCAATTATTGGAGAAACAGAAAATAAAGTTATATTAAATGATGTAACAACAAAAGCTACATTAGTAATGGATAGAGATAACTTATCAACACTTACACCAAATGAAGATGTAGAATTAAGATTAGAATTAAACAACAACACTGATGAATCAGATGTTTATGGACATTCAGAATTTGAAATTAGAATGCCAGATTATGTAACAGATGTAGAAGTTACAGATAGCAGTATCATGTATGGTGAAGGATTAGAGATTTCTAATATTGAAGTATATGATATTGAGGGTGCAAAATATATTAAAGTTACAGTTGATGGAACACAAAATTCAATAAGTACAGGTGTACTTAACAATGGTACTAACATAGTATTAAATACTAATATAAAAGTAGACTTATATGCACCAGCAACTGAAAGTCAATTTGTATTAAAATATACAAACGCTGAATATACAAGTTATGTAGATGGTGGATTAACACAATTACCAATTTACTATTCTGCACCAACAGGATTAGTAACAGTAAATAGTACAAGCAACTTCGATTTTGCAGGAACAGTTTTAACATCTATTAAACAAGGTGAAAAGGAAGCTGAAATAGCCAAGAATGATGTTGAAAAGGTTGCAACAATGGAAATTATAGTTATGAACAATAATAACAATATAGTTTCTGATTTAAGTATATTAGGAAGAATACCTTTTAAAGGTGTTAAAGATATAAAAACAGGTGAAGATTTAGGAACAACAATAGATACAACATTAGTATCAAGAATAGTTGCAGATGAAAAGAATAATACAAACTTTACAATTTATTATTCTGAAAACGGAGAAGCAACAAAAGACCTAAATGATAGTTCAAATGGTTGGACAACAGAAGTAGAAAACTTTGACAATATTAAATCTTATTTAATAGTTCCAACTGATAGTAATTATCAAATGTTAGTTGCTGAAGTTTTAAGATTTACTTATGAATATAAAATTCCAGCAGACTTGAAATTAAATGAAAGTATTTATGGTACATTTTTAGCATACTACAAAAATCATACAGATGTAGCAACAGTTGATGAAGAAAGTAAAGCTGATAAAATCGGTTTAAGTACAGGTGAAGGTCCAGAACTTTCAATCAAACTTTCTTCTGATGTAGAAACATCTATTAAAGAATATGAAGAAATGACATATAAAGTAGAAGTAAAAAATACAGGAAAAACTTCTGCACAAAATGTAAAAATAACAATTCCAGTAGATAATGGATTTGTTATAGAAGATATTCCAGTTGAAGAAGGAATTACATCAAGTAGTGAAAATGGAATAATAGAATTCACAATTCCTACACTAGGAGTTGATGAAGTAAAAGAATTAAGATTTGTTCTTTCAGCAAGAGCAGGGGAAGAAAAAGATGTTAGCATAACAGCAACAGCAACAGCTGATGATTTAGAAGAGCCAGTTGTTTCAGAACCAGTTAATATTGCAATAGAAAAAACAGTTCTTAAAGTAGAAATAGGACATAACTTTACAGAAGAAAATACAACAATTGCTGAAAATCGTGAAGTTAAATATGATATAACAGCAACAAATCTTTCAAATGAAGATTTACAAAATGCTGTAATAGAATTTAAACTTCCAGATGAAGTTTCATACAAAGAAGGATTTTTACTTGAAGCATCATCAACACCAACAACAGGTAAAAATGGAGCAGTAGTTAATTATGATGATAGTACAAGAACAGTTACAGTAAATGTAGGAACATTAAAATCAAAAACAACAGCACAAGCTCAAATATTTGTAATAACAAAAGAACTAGATAATGGTTCAACATATAAAGTTGTAACAGTAACAGCAAATGCCAAAGCTGATGGTGTAGATGCAGTTACATCAAATGAAATTAGTTTAGGAATTGGTAGACCAAGTTTAGTATTTACACAAACAACAAATACAACAGATACTTATGTAACTGAGGGTGAAACAATTGAATATGTATTTACAATAAAAAATGAAGGTTCTTTTGAAGCACAAGATGTTAGCTTAATAGATTATGTACCAGAAGGTTTACTTGCAAAATCAATTACATATGGAATAAATGGAAGAGAATCTACAAAGAGAGTTTCTGGTTCAACAGAACCAACAATTACAGTGAGTATACCAGTTGATACAGAACTTAAAGCAACAGTTAAAGCAATAGCTAAAAACCTTGACGGAGCTGCCGAAGCAACAGTTACAAATAAAGGTAGCATACAAACAAAAACAATGGAAAGCCCAATGCTTTCAAATGAAATAACACATATTATAGAAGCAGACCCAAACTATTCAAATCAAGTAGTTGAAGAAGCTGTTCAAAATACAGGAGCAACAAGCAATAGTAGTTCAGCATCAAATTCAAACATTGTAAAAACTTATAAAATTACAGGTAATGCTTGGTTAGATGAAGACAAAGATGGTATGAGAGCAGAAAACGAACAAAAAATGTCAGGAATTACAGCAAGACTTGTAAATGCTGATACAGGAACAGTGGTAAAATCTATTACAACAGATAGTAAAGGAGCTTATACTTTTGCTGGTGTTGCAAATGGAAACTACTTAGTAATATTTGATTATGATACTGTAAAATATACAGTTACAACATATCAAAAAGCAGGAGTTGAAGCAAATGTAAACTCTGATGCTATTACAACAAAGATTGAACAAGATGGTAGACAAAGAAATGCAGCTGTTACAGATAGAATTACAATTGCAGATTCAAGTGTATCAAACATGGATATAGGTTTTGTATATGCAGATACATTTGATTTAAGTTTAGAAACTTCTATTACAAAAATGACAGTTCAAAATAAAGCAGGCACAGATAGTGTACAATTTGATAATGTTACATTAGCACAAATGCCAATCGCAGCTAAATATTTATCAAGTTCAACAACATATATTGAATATAGTATTAAAGTATCAAATGTTGGGGAAATCGCAGGAAATATTAAGAGAATAATTGATTACATTCCAGCAGGAATGACATTTAACTCAACATTAAATCCAGATTGGTACACAGGTACAGATGGAAATTTATATACATCAGCATTAGCAGATGTAGAATTAAAACCAGGTGAAACAAGAGAAATAAAATTAGTTTTAACTAAACAAATGACAGAAGAAAATACATCTGGTATCGTAAACAACATTGCAGAGATTGCAGAAGATTATAACATTTATGGTGTATCAGATATAAACTCTACACCAATGAATAAAGCACAAGGTGAAAATGATATGGGATCAGCAGATGCTATTATCACAGTAAAAACTGGTGAAGTATTCATTTATATCTCAGTAATTATAACAAGTGTAATCTTAGGATCAATAGTTATATTTATAGCTTACACGCAAATAATATTGAAAAAAAGAAAGGCAGGTGTTTAATATGAAGAAATTATTTAAAGATTTAGACAAAAGATTAATAGTTTCATTAATAATAATAATTACATTATTAAGCACTGTTGCCGTTGTTGCAGCTTATGCAACAAAAGTTTCAACAGAAATGGATTCAAAAGGAACTTATGGTACATCTGAAACAATAAACTTCGAAGGTCAATATATGACATTAGAAGATTTACTTGATAGATATGACATCCTTTGTTGTTATCATGGTGGTAATGATTCACATTTAAGAGGTGTTGCAGCTGCTACATTAACTGCTGGTGGTAGTTCTACTACAACAACAGATAGTGGAAAATTAATTGGAGAATTAACAAAAGCAGATGAAGGAAATCAAACAGCTTTAACAATAAAAGATTCAAGCAATCCTCAAACACCATATACAGATTCTGAATATAATTCAGAAAGCTGGGCATGGTTTGAAGCAACTGAAATAGTTGTAACAAGTCCTGATAACTCATACATATTAGCTGAAATGATTGCAGAAGTTGAACCAGAAGATAGATTAAAAGTATTCTATCCAGACAACTACTCAACAATACAGTATGCATGGTGGGTTACTGATGATAATAAAGGTACAAACCATAGTACCATAAATGCATTATATGAAGAAGCAGAAGCTTTTTATGGATATATTAAACAAATAGCAAAAAGCATTAATGAAGATGACTTTGTTAATACAGATTATGAATTCGAATTAGATGGAGAAGTTCATACAGGAACAGTTCCTGCACCAGAACTTGAATATAACCCAGTATATAATGAAGATGCTAACCAAGATGGTACAGTAGAAAAAGATGAAAATGGAAAAGCAACAGGAAAAGATAAAGTAACAGTTACATTCGATACTGATACAAACACATATACAATAGGACCTTTCTCAATTGATTATGTTGAAGAAAGTTTCATAAAAGAAAATCCATCAACAACTCAGGATCAAAGGGATCCAGTTCAATTTGCAGGTATAACAAATGCACAATTATTTGTTAAACAAAATGGAGCAGAAATTGAAGTTCCATTTGCAATAAAAGAAGATGAAGAAGGAATTGAAAATCCAATTCAAGAAATTGAAGGGGCAAAATGGAAATTTAATTTCTTAAAAGATCAAAGGGAAACAACAGATAATTATAGATTTCCACATGCAAACGAAGTATTTTATATAGAATTAGATTATATGGAAGGTGTAACAGAATTAACAAACTTACACTTTGACTTCAAATATATGAATGCTGGTGGTAGATATGAAAGACTAGAAGGTACATACTTTGAACAAACATGGACACCAAATTCAGAAGTTTCACAATATTGTTCAGGTTCATGTGGACACTCTTCACATGGAGAAGATAGCACTTGTGATGGAAAATGTTCACATGGATATTCTTCTAAACATGCTATTAAATGGAATTATTGGTTAGATTTAACTGGCATGAAAGAACAAACAGCTCAAATGCTAGGTTATGGTGTAATTGGTGCTAGATGGTATTTATATACAGACTTAGACTTAAATGATGGACCAGATTTAGATAAACCAGGAGAATGGAGTTATAAAATCAACAAGAAAGTTGTTGATAAAAATGGTAATCCAGTAACAACATCAGATAAATTCGTTTTTGAAGTTTATAAAAATGGAGAATTATTTGATAGAGTAAAAGTTCCAGCAAATAGAACATTCGTTAGTGGAACATATAAATTAGCAATTGGTGAAGATACACCAACAATCGAAGTTAAAGAAGCTTTTGAAGGTGATATAGCTGACAATTATAAATTAAAAGATATTCAAAAAACAATTGAGGGAGAAAATACTTTCGTATTTAATGTTACAAATACAGAGCAACCACATTATGGTAGAGTTCACATTACAAAACACTTTGATGAAAAACATAAAGATTGGGAATTCCAATTCAAGTTATACATTGACAATAAATTATTTGTAAATGATAAAACAACATCAGATGGAATTATAACAATTCACCCAGGAGAAACTTGGGATTCAGGAGACATTGAATATACAGGAGATGCTCCGAGATATAAAGTAGAAGAGGTTAATATTCCAGAAGGTGCAAAACTTTATAAAATTACCAATAAAGAAGGCAAACTAGGAGAAGATGTTGAAATAAACGCATATAATACTGATGATGGAAATGATTGGGATAGTGCAGAAATATCTATACAAAAAGTATTAGATGGAAATGTTACTTCAACAGAAAGTTTTACAGTTGTATTAGAAGTTGGAGGAACAACATACACTAAAACATTAAAAGCTGGTCAAACATGGTCAGATAAATATGTTTGGAAAAAAGGAACAACACCTCCAAAATATGAAGTAAAAGAAATTAATTTACCAGATGGTTGGGAATTACTAGGTATTGAGAATGGTTCTGGTACTCTTGAAAAAGATAAAAAAATAAGTGTTAAAGTAACAAATAAAGCAACAAATCCAAAATCAGGTCGTATTTCTATTACTAAGAAAATAGAAACAGATGACAAGATTGGTGTAGATAATAATGTAGAGTTCTCATTTGCAGCAAGAATTTCTGGAACATTTGAATGTGATGGAGAAAGTATTGTAAATGGAACAAAAATTATAAACACAACATTAAAACCAAATGAAACATGGACATCACCAGAAATTACTTGGTTAGGCGATGCTCCAACATATTCTGTAAGTGAAACAGCTATGCCAGAAGGTTGGAAGCAATTAAGTATATCAAGTTCAAATGGAACAATTTTAGATGATAAAACTATCGAAGTTATTTGTACAAATGAATACAAAATCATTACTGAATACGATTTAACAATGGCAATGTCAGGTGTTGTTTGGGAAGATGCTCCATTAAATGAAGAAGATAAAAATACTGAGGATTCAGTTGCAAATGGCAAATATGATAATGGAGAATTGGGAATTCCAAATGTAGAAGTATTTATTTGGAAAGTCCTATATCAAGGACAAACAGAAGTAAGCAGAGTTTTAGCAAAAGGATATGAAGCAGGTTCTGATACAGAAATTAGCTATCCTATATATACATCAGCAGATGGTATATGGGAAGCACCAAGAATGTCAGTTCCAGGTTTAACAGATGAAGAAAAAGCATCTGGTATTACAAGAGCTAATTATGATGTAGAATTCTACTATGATGGTCAAACATATAAACCAACAGACTTTTTAGTAAGTGGTTCAGCTTCTGATTTTAGAAGAGGAAATAACGCTAGAAGAAATGAATATAATAGAGATTCTATGGCAATAGAAGATCCAGCAGAAAGAGAAGCTTTTGATAATAAATTCGCAACAATCACTGGTGATACACCAATTTATGATGATGGCTCAACAGATGGATATGCAATAGGAACAGACGGTGGAAGAACAGATTTATTATATTATTCTACTGATTCAATCCCATCATTAGATGGAAATACTAGAAAAATATCTGATCTTCAAACATTAAATGATGGATATATCAGAGAACAATTTAGAATGCCAGCAAGAACTTCAACAGGAGGTTTAACATGGCCATTCGACAATAAATATCATTTAGAGTATATTGAAAAATACTTAAATAAAATTGAAAGTGGAATTATAATTAAATACCACTACTCAGCAACATATCCTTACTTATTAAATATCAATTTAGGTTTAGTAAGAAGAGATGAAGCAGAACTTGCAGTTACAAAAGATGTATATTCAGCAAATGTAGTAGTAAATCAAAAATTGATGAATTACAAATATAATGAATATATAGATTTTGAAAACGAAGAATATAAAGATTACTTAAATCTACAATTAAAAGTTGCAGATGCAAATATTTCATATAAATTAGACTTATATGAAAGTGATTACTATTATAGAGCAAAAGTTTATGAAGGAAACGAAGTAAGAGGAGCTCTTGAAGAATTTTATAGATCAATTGGTAAAGATAATTTATCAGAAGAATTAGACTTAGATGTATTCTTAACATATAAGATTGGCGTATATAACAATTCAGATTCTTATCTAGCAGATGTTAAGAAATTAACAGATTACTTTGATGAAGACTTAGAATTAGTTGATACAACAGTTTCAAGATACATTCAAGAAGCAAATGGCATAAGTGTTGATAGAGAAACAACAGTTGCTACACCTGCTTATGTAATTAAAAAAGGTCCTTCTGGCGATAGTATGTGGGCAGAACAATTAACAAAATCTATTGAAGGAAAAATTAATGTAACAGGAGATTTAGTTAACAGTTCAATCGATACAGTAGCCGAAGCATCTGGCAATGAAGGAATGGAAATTTCTGAAAAAGTTAGAAGTGAAGAAGGTAAAAAATATTATAAAGCTGAAATTGATTTAAGTGATCAAGATTTCAGATTAGCAGTAGGTGAAAAACTTGAAGTGTACTTAACATTTAAAGTTAGAACTGACGAAGCACCAGCAGTTTTCGGAGATCAATCTGGATTATCAGATGCAGTAAGATCTTATGTAAGATTAGGTACAAAATCTAATGTTGCAGAAATTGGAGCATATTCAACATATTATGCAGATACTCAAAAAATAGCTGGTAAAATTGATAAAGATTCAGCAGCAAATAATGTTGATATCGAAAATAAAAATACAAAAGAATGGTATGAAGATGATTGCGATTCAGCACCAATCATAACATTAGACTTATATAAAGAGACAAGAGATGTAACTGGTATGGCTTGGGAAGATAAAGAGACTGAAAAAATTGATTATAATCAAGTAGTAGGTAATGGTATCTATGACGATGATGAAAGATTAATTGGAAACTTAACTACTCAAATGGTAGAAAAAGTTAGAGTAAAACAACCAGAAGGTACAGAAACATATAAAGAATATGATTTCGTATGGCCAACAGCTCAAAGTTTCGACTTCTTAAATGGTAAAACATTAGAAGAAATTACAGGATTTGACAGTATTACATTAACAAGTAATAGACCAGAAGATACTGGTATGTATAAATTTGCAAATATACCAGCCGGAAATTATGTAGTAAGATTTACTTATGGTGATTTTCCATCAGATAGTTTAGATGATGAAGGAAATCTAGTAAAACTAGATGGAGTGGCAGAACCTCAAACTTCTGATGATAATTCAAGACATCCAGCAGTTTACAATGGTCAAGACTTCAAAACAACAACATATCAAGCAGACATTGTAGGTGAAGATGGAAAAACAGCAAATGTATCTAATAATGATGGTTATATAGATAACGAATGGTATGATTTCACAACATGTAAATATGATGAAAATGGTGAAGTTATTACACATAACTCAGATGCAATAGATAACGAATCAAGAAGACTTGAAGTTATGGCATATTCAAGAGTGTTAGATCATACAATAACATCAGTATTAGCAACAGCAAATAATTATACAGCAGATCATACAGAATTATATAAAAATACAAGTATGTTTGCAGATACAGCAAAAATCAATTTGAATATTGAAAATATGAACAGCTTAGCTGGTCAAAAAGTAATTATAACTGATAGAATTACTGGTGAACAAACTGAGGTTATAGCAGGTGGAGAAGAAACTCAAAACGGAATAACATCAAACTATGTTTATGGTAAATCAGATATAAACGGTGCAAAAGGTACTGTAACATATATCAATTACAATTATGTAATTGAAGCAGTAGATATAGGTATCGAAGAAAGATCAAATACAGAAATTGTACTTGATAAAGAAATTGAATCTATAACACTTACACCAAATACAGGAACTGATCCTATACTAAAAGCAGTATATGATATTAGTTATGACTATACATTGGATGAAGATACAGGAAAAGCAAGCTATAAAGCAAATGTAGAATTAAATAAAGAAAAATCTTTCGGAACAGAACACTTACTTGCTCAAAATAAAAATGAAGAAGAAGGATTACAAAATTTCAGATACATTTATTATGATGATACAATTGCTCAATCTTTAAATCTAGAAGTTAAGTACAGATTTACAGTATTGAATATTGGTGAAGTAGATAGAGCAAATCCATTTGTGGAAAACTCTACTCCTGAGGAACTTCTTGCTAAGGCAGAAGAAATTAAAGATCAAACTTACGTTAAAGTTGATGGAAAATTAACTAGCGTAAAACATCCAAAAGTCGGAGAATTTATAGGAAGTATTTACTACATTGGTAAAAATGAAGCTTATACACAATCTGACATAGTTGTAACAACAACAATAAGACAATTAATTGATTATGTAGATAATGATGCAGTATTTAAAGCAGACCAAAATAATGAATTAAATACAAGTTGGAAATCTACAACACCTGATGAATTACTAGAAGCAAAAGCAATAGATAGCAATATCATTGGAGAGTATGATGGAATAAACAACATTGTAGATGATAGAGGAATTGCATACTCAACAAATGAAAGAAGTAACTTGATATTAAGTGTTGATGGAGTAAATGGAGATAAACTTGCAAACCCAGACTTTATAATTAAATTAGTTCCATTTAGTGCATCTAACCAAAATAGTGAGTTAGATACATCTTGCGAAACATTAATGAATTTAACTATGACAAGATCTATTGATAGTGAAATTGATGAAGACGATTTAACTTATGATAATATCGCTGAAATAGTTAAATTTGAAAATACAGTTGGTAAGAGAGATATCGAAACTATTGCAGGTAATGCTGATCCAAAACTTGGAGAATTCACAGTATCACTTGATGAAAGAGATGCGAGTGCAACAGAGCTTATCACATTTACACCTCCAACAGGTTTAAATACAAAGACAGCTCTTACAATTCAAATGTTAATTGTATCAGTAGTTGCATTAGTAATATTAGCAGTAGGTATAGTAATAATCAAAAAAACAGTTTTGAAAAAATAAACTAAATGGAAGAAACTTCTAGAAAAAATCTAGAAGTTTCTTTTTTGCTATTGTTTTTTGCCAAAAAGTGTAATAAAATGTCAATGTTATAAATTATCACAAATTGTAGAAAACTTTTTAAAATAGTGTGCTTAAATTGACAAAAAAATCTATTTATTAAAAGGTATATTATTTTAAGAAAGTAAGAGGTGGTTAAGGATGTTTCAAAATATTGCAGAAGAAACAATGCAAAATGTAAATGAAAATGTTAAAAATAATTCAAAATTTATTAAAATTTACAAAGAATTATTCAAAATTCAAAATATTGTAATATATGTTTTAACATTTTTAGTATCAATGATTACTGTTAAAGATGTATATATTCCGCTAGGGATTGCAATGGTAGCAGCTTGCTTAGGAAGTACAGTTCCAATTTTTTTGGTGTATATATCAAGCTTATTAGGCACAGCTATATCATTAGGCAGTGGAGAGTTTGCAAATGTATTTTGGCTTTCAATTGTATATTTCGTATTAATAATGCTATTTAAACCTAAGGTTTGTGTAGAAGAAAGAAACGAAATATATAAAACAGGAAGTAGATTATTTTGGGCTTATATTATATGTAAAATCATTAAAAATTGGGGAAGTGATATCTGGGTATCAGATTTATTTTCAGCAGGTGTTACAGGTGGAATTTTGTATGTTTTTTATAAAATTTTTGTAAATGGAATTATTATAATAAAAGATTTTAATATTAAAAAAGTATTTACTATTGAAGAAACAGCATCTGGTATAGCAATAATAGTTCTTGCATTGTCATTTTTTAATAACAATATTATAGATAAATTAACAATATCAAGTATTGTAGGTATGTTCTTAATAATAATATTAGGTTGGCAAAAAGGAATGCTTGCAGGAATAGCAACAGCTTTGCTTGCAGGAATAATGTTATGTTTTGTACAAGCTTTTGATTTAAGTAATATTATAGTATTTGTAGCACCAGCATTTTTAGTAGGAGTACTAAGTAATTTTAAGAAAATGGATTTATATAAAATATTTAGCAGAACTAAGATGTTAGATAATAAGGGTGAAACAAGACTTACAGAAAATAAAGATATTGTTACAGAATTAGAAGGACTTAAAGAAACAATTGAAGAAAACTTTACAGAAATAGATGTGGACAAACAAGAAAGTCAAAAATATGAAAAATATGAAGAAGCATTTTTTGAAAATTTAGAAGAAATACAAGAAAATATTTTTTATGATGAGCTAATCCTTGCGGAAAGTGACATTATAAGAAATATATTTGATGTATTAGAGCATAATGATATTATATTAGAAGATGATCTTGTGGATATCTTTAAAAGAAATAATAATTATATTTTAGTGCAAGATCAAAAAATAAAAGATGATTTAAGAGAAGTAATTAAAGTATCAAACAGAGCATATAAAATTATACAAATTGAAAATATTAAAATAAATGAAAATAAAAAAGCAAATAAAAAAATGGTTGAAGTTGCTAAGGAAGTAGCAAAAGCGGTAGATGTATGCATAGAAAAAGTTTCTCAAAAAAAGGATGAAAAAATTGTCAAAAAGGAAAAAGAGCTGGAAAAAATATTATCTGGAAAAAATATTCCAATAGAAAAAGCTAATATAAGACAGGTAAAAAATGGAAAATACATTGTGGAAATCAAATTAGATATAAAAGATACAACTTTAAGAGAAAAAAGTAAAATTGCAAATATATCTGATTTAATTTCTAAAACAATTGGAAGCAAAATGTCTTTTCAAAAAGATAGAAGAAATGTGGAAACAGGGGAATATGTACAAACATATTCAACAGAAGATAAATTTATAATGCAAGTAGGAAGTTCTAAAATATCAAAAGATGATAGCGAAGCTTCTGGTGATTGTAACTTGCAAATGAGATTAGATGATGGAAAATATATTTTAGCTATTAGTGATGGAATGGGAACAGGTGCTAAGGCAAGAGAAAATAGTAAATTAGTAATTACAAAACTAAAAAAACTTTTACAAACAGGTTTTGAAAAAGAGCAATCTGTTAAACTTATAAATAGCACTTTAAGTTTAAAAACAGCAGAAGATGAATTTGCTACACTAGATATGTGTGTATTAGATTTATATGAAGGAAATTTAAGTTTAATTAAAAATGGTGCTTGCAATACATATATTAAAAATAAAAAGAACATTTCGATAATAAAATCAGAAGAAATGCCAATAGGCGTAGGCTTAGATGTAAATTTGAAAGAAAAAATAGTACCAGTTTCAGATGGAGATATAGTTCTTATTTGTAGTGATGGTTTGTTAGATTCTAAGGAAGAATTCCAAAAAGATTGGATTGAAGACTTTTTGAGAAAAATAAATACAAACAATGTACAGAAAATATCAGATATGCTTTTAGCAGAAGCAATAGACAATAATTATGGAGTTGCAGGTGATGATATAACTGTTATAGTTGCAAAAATAATAAAGAAAAAATAGGCGAATTTTCGTCTATTTTTCTTTTTATGGTATTGTATTTTACTACGGAAATATGATATAGTAGAAATGTATAATAATATTTTAAATAGAAAATTTGGAGGTTTTTAAATGAGCAAAGCCAGAGGAAAAAGATACGATGAAAAGCCTAAGTTAAATATAAAAAAGGTACTTGCTACATTGATTGCAATAGCAGTATTTGTAATGTTTATAATTTCACTTAAAAATTTATTAACAACAACAGAAATTAAAGGAGAGGTTGCATCTCCTACTACTTATTTTACTGTTTTTGAAAATAATAAATGGGGTGTTGTGGACAATAATGGAAGCACAATATTAGAAACAAATCAAGATGAAATGATAGTTATTCCAGATAAAAATAAAGATTTATTTATATGTACTTATGATGTAAATTATGAAACAGGAGAACATAAAACTAGAATTTTAAACGAAAAAGGAAAAGAAATCTTAACTAATTATGAATTAGTTGAAGCTATTGAAAATTATGATAATAACAATATTTGGTATGAAAAAGAAATATTAAAATATAAAAAAGATGGAAAATGGGGATTAATCAATTTTGCAGGAAAAGAAATAGTACCAGCAGAATATGATAAAATCTATGCAATGCCTGGAATAGAAAAAAGTATTATTGTAGAGAAAGATGGACTTCTTGGATTAGTTAATAATAGTTTAGGTGAAGTAATAATAGAAGCTGGATATGCTGAAATTTCAAGTCTAGGAAATACATACGAAAATGGATATATTGTTAAAAATAAAGATAATTCATTTTTTGGAGTTATAACAACAGACAAAAAACAAATTTTGGAATGCAAATATGACAAAATATATAATGTTGCAAGTAACGAAATGTATGTTGTAACTGAGGGTGGAAAAGATAAAATAATAAATAAATCAGGTGAAGATGTATTAACTAGTGGATTTTCAGAAGTTGTATCAATTGATGGAGAATATATAGTTATTAAAAATAATGATAAATATGGAGTTATAGATACTTCTGGAAATTCTCAAATACCTTGTGAATATGATTATTTATCTGTCTCATTTGATAAAACTTATATTGCAAAAAAAGGCGATAAATTTGGTTTAGTAAAAATTGGAAATGAAACTGTACTTGATTTTAAATATTCAGATATGGCATATAGAAAAGTAGCTAATTTTATAGAAGCAGATGGAGAAAACTTTAAAACAGATATAATAGATAAAGATTTAAAAATTGTACTTTCTGAGGTTATTATTTCAGAAATAAATACAGAAAAAGGTTATATTAGAATTAGAGTAAATGATGATTACAAATATTATAATTTCCAATTTGAAGAGAAGAAAGCGCAAGAAGTAATGCCATCACACACATTATTCCTTATAAAAGAAAATGGAAAATATGGTTATGAAAATAAAAATGGTGAAAGAATAGTAGATTGTATATATGATGATGCAACAGAACAAAATGATTATGGATATTCTGCTGTAAAACAAGGCGGAGTATGGGGAAGTTTAAAATCAGACGGTTCAATATGTTTAAAACCTAGTGTAAATTTAGATAATAATTTATACATCGATTTTATCGAACAATGGCACATAGATGAAAATACTAACATTAATATATATACAAAATAAATTACAAAGGAAGGAATTATCTTGGAACTAAAGACAAAATATCAATATACATATTTTATACATCCATATATTGTGGATGAAACTAGATATGATAAATATATCTTGAAACTTTTTAAAGATAAAAAGTGTAGTTTCAAGATATTTCAAAAAGAAAAAGATTTAGATATTTATAATTATTTTTTACCTCAAATTAGAAATTATGCTTTTCCAACTTTTGAACTTAGAGGTCAAAAATTAAAAGATTTTAATAATCTCTCAAAAGAAGCTAAAAGTAAAATTGTATCAAAACAGTATGTTGCTTGTTTTGATTATAATTTATCAGAAGACATACAAGGTAAAATGGGAGAAGAAGATGGTATATTCTTTAATATAGCAAAAATACAAATTATATGTTTTAATACAGGAATATGTTTTTTAGCAATTAAAACACATCTAGAAGGAAATGAAGATTTTTCAGATTTATTAGATTTTAATTATAGATTTAAAAGTATAAATTCAGAATTTTCTTCACTTAAAGATTTTGAAAACATAAAAATTCAAACTGATATTTTTAACGATGTAAAAGATATATCAGAACTTATTTCGCAAATTACTGGAATATATGAAAAAAAAGTAACTAATAACAATGAAGAATTGGCAAATTCAAACTTTTTTGTATATTCTTATGTTTGTATTGAAAGTGATAGATGGAATGAAAAAAATGAATTTTTTAATATAGAAAATGAGTTTTATAAATATGCTAATTGTTTACCTAGACAATATTTATCAGATTTTAATAAGACAAATATAGAGCAAAATTTACATATTATAGAAAAATTTAAGTATTCAAAAATAGCACTTACTAATAGTTCAGTAAATATGATATGTTCAGGAATAGATACTTTTAATTATACAAAGCTCCCATATCAATATGAAAATGAATATTTTTACACTTATATATTAACTTTATATCAAAAAATGTTTTTAAAGCGACTAAATTCAGATTTTAAGGAATATGAAAAAATATCAAAAATGCGTGTGAAATTTATAAATTTTACAAAACAGATTTGGGAAAAAGAAATAACTCTTGATGATACTGGTAGCCTATATTATAAAACAATAAAGAAAACTTTGGAATTAGATGAGTTATATGAAGAAATTAAAACAAAGTATGAAGTTATTTATAAAGACTTAAATATTGAAAAAAATAATTCATATTATTCAATAATTATTATTTTACTTATTTTTTCTTTAATATTTAATACAGTAAACATATTATTTTTAATGTATTTGCTATCTTAATATAAAATAACTAAAAAGGAATAAAAAAATGAAAATTTCATGTGGAACTGATATTATTGAAATAGATAGGGTAAAATCAAGTATTGAGAGTATTGGTGAAAGATTTTTAAATACAATTTATACAAAAAAAGAAATTGAATATTGTGAAAGCCGAAAGGCACAAAAATATCAACATTATGCAGCAAGATTCGCTGCAAAAGAAGCTATTTTTAAAGCATTAAGTACTAGAATTGGTAGCCAATATACATGGAAAGATTTTGAGGTTTTAAATGATGAGAATGGAAAGCCAAAAGTATTTTTATCTACGGAAATTTCAAATTTAGAAGATATAGATATTAGTATTTCACATTGCAAAACTTATGCAGTTGCAAATGTAATAGCAATATATAAGGAGAATTGAATGGAATTTTTTGATTCACATGCTCATTATAATGATGAAAAATTTGAAAATGATAGAGTTGAAATTTTAAATAAATTATATAATGAGGAAAATATAACAAGATTAACTTGTGTAGGATATAATTTAGAAAAAAGTAAATTGGCTTTAAAAATTGCAAAAGAAAATGATTTTATATATGCGACAGCACGGTATTTCGCCAAATGATATAGAAGATTTTTCAAAAGAAAAGTTAATGCAAATAGAAGAAATTGCAAAAGATGAAAAAATAGTTGCAATAGGCGAAATAGGATTAGATTATTATTGGAATAAAGAAAACAAAGAATTACAAAAAGAATTATTTATAAAGCAAATAGAAATAGCAAATAGGTTAAATTTGCCAATAGTTATACATACAAGAGATGCAGCAGTTGATACTATTCAAATATTGAAAGAATATCCTGTGAACAATAAAGGAATTTTCCACTGTTGCCCACTAAATCAAGAACTTATAAAAAGTGGATTAGAATTAGGATTTTATATATCATTTAGTGGAAATATTACTTTTAAAAATGCAAAATCAGATGTAGTAGTACCTCTTGTTCCAATGAATAGATTACTTATAGAAACAGATAGTCCATATCTTACACCAGAGCCATTTAGAGGTACAAGAAACGATTCTTCAAAAGTAAAATTAGTAGCTGAAAGAATTGCAAAGATACATGGAATTACATTGGAAGAAGTGGCAAAAATTACTTATGAAAATGCAAATACTATATTTAATATATAAAAAGTAGAAAATTTTTAAAGATTTTCTGCTTTTATTTTTTTCTGCAATCCACTGGTTTCGTAAGAAAAGTGGAAAAAACAATAAAAAATGTAATTAAAATTTAATAAAGTTTTTTTAAAACTTGGCAAATGTAGTTCCGTAAATATTTTGAGAATGATTTCCAAAAACTCCAAAAATCACCTATTGAAAAAAAAATCTAAAATGCTATTATATAGCTAATGAATTATTTTCAGGGAGGATTTTATTTATGAGAAGGAAAACATTAATCGTAATAACATTAATTGCAGTAATGTTATTCAGTAGCTTTCTTCCAGTAGTGGAAGTATTTGCTGCTGAGGATTCAGCAACAAAAATGACCTTCAATACTGACCTATATAATGGTCTAAAAGCCTACTTCAAAGAACAAGGAGTTAGTGCTACATACAATGATGTTGAGCATACTATTGGAATGTCATCATCAGTATTAAATAGTATTGAAACTATTTCTTTAAAAGAAAAAGGAATAAGCAACATTTCAGGAATTGAATTTTTTGGAAATGTAAAAAGCTTAATTTTATCTGCAAACAATTTAACAGAAAAAAGTAATTTAGAGGTATTAAATAGCTTAGCAAATTTAAGTTACCTAGATCTTTCTTCTAATAATATTAAAGATGTAAGTGCAATTGAACCACTTATAATGAGATTATTAGCGTTAGATACAAATGCAATCAATTTAAGCAGTCAATCTGCAAAGGCTGTTGTTGATGTTGAAGTAGATCTTGAAGAACAAAAAACAAGAGAAACTTTTTCATTACCTCAAATTTTAGAATTAGCAGGTATTGCAAATAAAGGCGAAATAACTAATAAAGGTTATTTAAAAGCAGAATGGTTTGTAACAGGGTATTCAGCTTCTAGCAGAAATTCTGCAAGTACTTATCCATATATAGTAAGTAGTAGCATACCAAATCCAGTTACAGCAGATGATAATGAATTTGAAATTCAAGTTGGTTACGAAAGTACAACTGGAACATATATACCTTATGAAGGTTTAATTAAATTAGAAATTACTATTAAAGATATAAATCCAGATTCTTATATTAATAACCCAGCATCAAAGAACATATTAAAAGATAGTATATTCACAATTTATTATATTGTTCACTTAGCAGATACAGATGCTGTTATATTAAAAGATAGAAATTTATATTTTGCAGTAAAAGACCAATTAACAAAAAATCAAGAAATTAATCCAAATCTAGAAAGTTATAAATATGAATCAACAAGTGATGGAGAAATCTATTATGATTTATGTGAGTACACAGTAAGTGGATCAAAAGCAACTTTAAGTATTGATGGTACAGCAATCTATGAAATAAATGGATTTAATCCAGAAGGTGGAGAAGCTTCAATTAGAGATTTGGCAACAGGAGAATATTATGTATTACCATATGAAGCAGTAGATGTTTCATCACCAGATAATAGTGGAAATGTTACAACAAAAAGAAAAATAAAAGTTCCACACATCAATACAACTTGTAGAAATTTATATGTTGATGCATATAATGAACCACAAGCATTAGTAATAACTGATTTAAATATAGTAAATAAAATAACTTCTTTGATTTTAAATGATAAGAGAATTTATGATTTATCAGGAATAGAAGGATTCCAAGGATTAGAATCTAACTTAAATGTTTCATATAACTATATTGATACATTAGCTAACATCTATGCTTTACAAAAAAATAAAGAAAGTAGAAATGGATCATTACAAGAATTATTTAATGAGAAAAAATCTGCAATGGCAACAACAAAATCAAAAGTAACAGCTGCATACCAAAAAGCAGAAGATGCTAAAAAGAATGTAGAAAAAGAAATCAAATCAATAGAAGAAAATATAGCAAAATTAGCAACAATAGCTGATACAGCATCAAGTGAATATACAAGTACAGTAAAAGCTATTCAAGAAGCTATAAAAAGAATTTATGGCGATGGAACAGACGAAAACAAAGGATTAATTGATGGTATAGATAAAGCATTTACAGATCCACAAGAAGGTTTAAATGCAAATATATCAGAAATGTATTCAAGATTAGCTGCTATGTATAGAGTATTCAATAAAGAATACAAATTAACAACAATTTTAACACCAGAATTAAATTATCAAACAGAAGAAGAATATGAAGCATACTTAGAAAAAAATAAAACATTAGAAAGTGCTAAGGCTATGACAAATGATGAAATTTCAAGAATTGCTACATTAGAATCAGCTGATGCATTATCTTCATTAGAAAAAGATTTAATCGTAAATGCTTTTGGACTAGCTTTATCAGATGAGCAAGATAAACCAATTTCTTATGCATTAAATGAACTAGTAAAAGCATTAGAAGAAACAGGAGCAAATAGAACATCATGGGTAGCTATGAATGCAAAATTCATCGAAGTTGGAGTTTATAGCTCAGCAGCAAATTATTGCTTAATTCAAAGAATGAATAACACAGCACCAGCAGGAGCTTGTTATGCAGAAGAATATTTAAAATCTGTATTAGAAAATTACAGTTATGAAGGAATTAATACAGAATTAGTAAAAGCAATTTATGAAAAAATTAAATTAGGAAAAACATCAAGTGATTATACAGCATCATTAAATAATATATTTAGTAATTATTTAACAAAAACATTAAATTACAGTGGAACAATTTTATCAGCTTGTAAAGGAACATACAACCCAGTAAATAAATTAGACAAAGTTGTTACAAATGTAAGCAGTGGAATTACAGAAATTGGAAATTATCCAAATAAAGTTGAATTTGTAGAAACAGTAAATTCAAAAACAAGTAGTTCAGGAATTTTCTTCTACGAACAATTAATGAGTTTAGCAAATAAATTTACAGCTATTGACGAAACATCATTATATGTAAATTTACCAGCTTTAAAAAGAATTGATATTAGAAATAACGAAATTGAAACATTAGGTCCAACAGAAGTAACAATGGTTTCAAAAGATGGAGCAGAAGTAACATCAACAGAAACATTAGCATCAATTAAAAACTTAAAAGAATTATATGCAGGTCATAACTTTGTATCAGGAGATATAGCTTGTGTAGATTGGAATACTTTAACATCATTAAAGAAATTAGATTTATCATATAACTTTATTCGTGATATTAAACCATTAGAAGTATTGAAAAACTTAAAATACTTAGACGTATCTGATAACTTACTTGGAGGTTCATTCAATATTTCAATAAGAAAAATGGAAAAATTACATGACTTAATTTTAGCAGGAAACCAATATACAGATATTAGTCAAATTTTAAATGATTATGAAATGATAACAGGCGGAGACTTCACAAGTTATTTTGCAAGAGAAGATACTTTAAACTTAGATTTAAGTAGACAAACATTACAAATAAATATTAAAGATATAATTAAAAAAGACGAACAAGCAAATGTAAAAGAAATTGATTTACCAGCAATATTTGCACAATTAGAATACATAGATGCTACAAGAACAGCTTTTGGAACAACAAGTTCTAAGGGTTCAGTACAAGCAAGAGGTGGAAAAGCATATATTCCAATAAATGAAGCTGGTGATTATCAAGCAGTTGTAAAAGTTATAGCTGCAAATGGTTATCCAGAAGAAGTTTCAACATCAGTAGGTATTAACACAAAATGTACAATTAATTATACAGTATCAGAAAATGGTTCAACAAATGCAACAGAACCTGAAAAAATAGTAAAATCAGTAACAATTTCATCTGACAAAACTACTGTAAAAGCAGGTGAAACAGTAAATTTATCAGCAACAGTTGAAGGTATAAATTTAGCTGATTCAGATAAAGCAGTTACATGGAAAGTTGCAGGAAATAGTAGTTCAAACACAAAAATTTCTAATGATGGAATGTTAGCAGTTGCAGAAAATGAAACATCAAGTAAATTAACTGTAACAGCAACATCAGTAGCAAATTCTGATATAAAAGCAACACAAACAATAACAGTTACAAGAGACACAGCACCTATTGATCCAACAGATCCAACAGAACCAACAACACCAGAAGAACCAACTTATGGATATGAAGTTTCTAGTGATAGAACTGAAATTATGGGAATTTCTCCAAATACAAAAAGTTCAAACTTTAAAACTAAATTAGTAAATGATTCAAGCTATAAAGTTGAAGTTAAGAGAGAAGGAAATACAATCTCAGAAAACGAATATGTTGCAACAGGCGATATAGTAGTTATTAGCAAAGACGGAAAAGCAGTAGCAAGTTATGAATTAGTTGTTAAAGGTGATGTAAATGGAGATGGAGTAGCAGATGCATTAGATAGTTCATTAATAAAAGCTTATAGAGCTAAATTAGAAAAATTATCTGGCGCATACTTAAAAGCAGCAGATATCAACAATGACGGCGCTGTAAATATAATAGATGTAAGATTGCTATTATATCACAGAGCAAGAATTGATGGATATATTCTATAATTAAATAAAATCCCAGTAGATTCTCATAGGAAATTTTCCTATGAGAATTTGCTATATTATAGGAAAAATGTTAAAATTTTCTAAGTAAGAAATTACCATAAAAAGTATTTATAAAAACTATTGCATTTAATTTTAATTAGTGATATTCTTAATATGTATATATAACGATTATAGGAGAAGATGTCAATGAAGAAAAAATTATTAGTATTATATGTTTTTATTGCATTAGTATTAGTTTGTACAAATGCTTATGCTGCAATTACAATGAATGTAGGACTTACAGCTGATAAAACTTCTGTTAAACCAGGAGAAGAATTAGTAGTCACAGTGGATGTTAAAAATATTTCAAAAGAAATTTCATCAATAGAAGGATATATTAATATTGATGAAAATATTTTAAAAGATATTAATAAAGATACAATTGTTTCAAAAGATGGAAAAATAGAAATAAAATCAGGAGATAAAGTTACTAATAAATTAAGCTATGCTTTTAATCCAACATCAACAAATGCAGACTATGATGTTGTTTTTAATACTAAAAAAGAAAATATTGAAAACAATGATTGCTTCTTTGTTATGGATTTCAATGATGCTATTAAAGAAAATTCAGATTTATTAAAATTAAAACTTCAAGTTAAAGAAAGTGCTACAATAAATGAAATAAAAGAAGCTATTAAAGTAGATTTTATTGTTGCATATTCAGCTGATGAAGCAGAAAAATCTGAACCAGTTTCAGCAGCATTAGATATTAAAGTTGTAAAAGATGAAACTCAAAAACCAGCTGAAGATGATAAAGATAATAACAAAACTGATGACGATAAAAAAGAAGATGACAATAAAAATGATAACAATGGACAAGATAATAATGGAGGAAATAACAACAACAATAACAACAATAACAACAATGACAACAATGACAACAATAATGATAAAGACAAAGATAAAAACCAAAATAAAAACACAAATACTAATCAAAATACAAATAGAAACACAAACACTAATACAAATGGAAATAGAGTAGCTAATAATACAAATACAGATGGAACAATTGCAGGAACTAAAATTCCAGCAGCAGGAGCTGGAATGATATTAATTCCAATAACTATTCTTGCAATACTAGCATACATTAGTTACAATAAATATATTAAATATAAAGATATTTAATAAAAAGGAAGAACAAATAAGTTCTTCCTTATTTTTTTAAAACTATTGCTTATTTTTTTCAATGTGATATAATTATAACAAATTTAATATGGAGGAATGTAATTATGGTTGCAATTATTATAATAATAGTAGTTATTTTAGTTGTAGTTGCACTTATGTATAATGGCTTAATTACATCAAGAAACAAGGTAAAGAATGCTTGGAGCCAAATAGATGTACAATTACAAAGAAGATTTGATTTAATTCCTAACTTAGTAGAAACAGTTAAAGGATATATGGACCATGAAGAAACAGTTCTTACAAAAGTTACAGAACTTAGAACTTCTTGGGCAAATGCTACAACAGTTTCTAAAAAAGCAGAACTAGATTCTGAATTATCAGGTGCTTTAAAAACAATTATGGCTGTTTCAGAAAATTACCCAGATTTAAAATCTAGCAAAAACTTTACTGAGTTACAAGAGGAATTAAGAAGCACAGAAGATAAAATTGCTTATGCAAGACAATTTTATAATGATAGTGTTACAATGTATAATACAAAATTAGAAACAATACCTACAAACATAGTTGCTTCTATGTTTAACTTTAAACAAGAAGAATTATTTGAGGCAGTTTCAGAAGAAGCAAGACAAAATGTTAAAATAGATTTTAACAAATAACAAATTTGGGGCGAATATATATTGTTCGTCCCTTTTGTTTTATGAAAGGAACAATATAGAAATGTACGAGGATATTAAAAGAAATAAGATTAAAACAGGAATAATAGTTTCACTTTTTACTTTAATGATAGCACTAATCATATATGCAGTATGTAATTATTTAGGTTTAGGAGAATTTACAATATTTTTTGCAGCAATTTTTTCTATCATTTCTGCAATAGCAACATATTATAATTGTGATAAGATAGTTTTAGCATCAGTTAGAGCAAGACCTGCAACAAGAGAAGAAGATTTACAGCTTACTAATATTTTAGACGGTTTAATGATAGCTTCTGGTTTAGAATATAAACCAAGATTATATGTAGTAGAATCAGCTCAACCAAATGCCTTTGCAACAGGTAGAAATCCTAAAAATGCAGTAATTTGTGTTACAACAGGTTTGATTGAAAAATTAAATTACAGAGAACTTGAAGGTGTAGTAGCTCATGAACTTGCACATATAAAAAATTATGATATTATGCTTTCTGCGGTAATTAGTGTAATGGCAGGATTTGTAGTTCTATTATCAGATATGCTTTGTCGTTCAAGATTTAGAGCTAGAAGAAATAATGATAGTGATAGTAAAAGTGGAATTGAAGGAATTTTAATGATAGTTGGATTAATATTTTTAATTTTATCTCCAATAATTTCAAATCTAATTCAACTAGCTGTTTCAAGAAGAAGAGAATATTTAGCAGATGCGACTGCTGTATCTTTTACTAGAAATCCAGATGGATTAATTTCAGCACTTGAAAAAATTTCATCAGATGACTGTGATTTAGATGTAGCAAGCACAAGCAATGCTTTTATGTATATTGAAAATCCTTTTAAAAATAAAAGAAAAAAACAAGCAAGTAGCTTGTTTTCAACGCATCCATCAGTATCTGAAAGAGTTATGGCATTAGAAAATTTAAAATAATAGTCATAATTGACAAAAATTAATAATAATAGTATAATATGCTCGTAACTTTAAGGAGGTACATTTTATGGAAACAGACAAAAAATTATCTATAAAGATAATTCGCAAGATTGTTTTTGTATGTATTATTCTAATTTCGTTATTTACAGTTGGTGTTTTTGCTAGTAGATCTAATTTAACAGATGTAACAATTGTGTTTGCAGATGATACAGAAATATCAGTTATGACATCAAATGTAAAAGTTTCTGATATATTAGATGAAAATCACATTTTATTACTTCCAGATGAAGTAGTAGAACCAAATTTAGATTCTAATATTGATATTGCTAGAAAAATAATTATTAGTAAAGCAAAAGATGAAAAAGTAGTTGTTGCAGAAGATGTAAAAAGTGTTTCAACAGAAGAAATACTTGGAAAATATGTAACAATAACAGAGAAAATTATAACAGAGCAAGTAGAAATTCCTTTTGAAACAGTTACAAAAGATGTTTCAAGAGAAGGAACTGAAACAACAGATAGAGTATTACAAGCAGGAAAAAACGGATTAAAAGAAATAAAATATAGAGCAAAATTCCAAGATGAAGTTGAAATAGAAAGAACAGTTATATCAGAAAATGTAATCAAAGAACCAGTAGACAAAATTATTCAAATTTCGACAAAAATTTCTTCTAGATCAGCTATAAGAAATAATTCAACTACACCAGCTATGTTATCAGCAAGTGTAGAAGGAGTGCAAGGAAGAGCAGTTACTTTAAATGCATCAGCATATACTGCTGCTACTTGTGGAAAAGCTCCTGGAAGTCCAGGATATGGAATTACATCATCAGGTGCTGCTGCAAAATCTTATTATACAGTGGCTGCTGGCGGAGCATATCCCATAGGAACAGTTGTATATATTCCATATTTCCAAAATGCTCCAAATGGTGGATGGTTTGTTGTTCAAGATAGAGGAGGAGCAATATCTAATAATAGAATAGATATTTACTTCGATTCAATTGGAGAATGCAGACAATTTGGTAGGAGAAACTTAGAATGTTATGTATATAATTAATGAGAATAAAAAGAGAATTTGAAAAAATTCTCTTTTTATTATTGACTTTTATAAAAAAGTATTGTTTAATAATTATAATTTATTTCAAAATTCTGACAATTCGTCAAAAAAATCAAATTTTAACAATTTAATAAGAAAAGGAAGTGATGTAAAACTGGTTTCAGTTATAAAATCTATGACTTTACAAGGACTAGAAGGAGTACTTGTTAATGTTGAGGTGGATGTATCTAGTGGTATGCCAGCTTGGAATGTAGTAGGATTACCAGATACAGCTATTAAAGAATCAAAAGAAAGAATAAGAACAGCTATAAAAAACTGTGATGTAGAATTATTAAGTAGAAAATACATTATTAATTTATCGCCAGCAGATATTAGAAAAGAAGGTTCTAGCTTAGATTTATCTATGGCAGTAGGAATACTAAAATGCATAGAAAAGATAGGAGATTTTGATGTAAATAATACAGTATTTTTGGGAGAATTATCTCTGGATGCAAAAATAAAAAAGATAAATGGTATACTTCCTATTTGTTTGGAAGCTAAAAAACAAGGAATAAAAAGAATAATACTTCCAATGGCTAATAGTAAAGAAGCGAGTGTAGTAGATGGTTTAGAAATTATCGGAGTTAAAGATTTAGAAGAAGTTATAAAATATTTGAATGGTGAAATATTAGTAGAACCTACAAAAGTAAATATAAAAGAATTATTTATGAAAGATATTGGAGAAGAATTAGATTTTGCAGAAGTGAAGGGGCAAGAAAGTATTAAAAGAGCTTTGGAAATATCTGCTGCTGGCCGGACATAATTGTCTTTTAATTCGGAAATCCGCGGAAGTGGAAAGACAATGATGGCAAGGAGATTAACAAGTATTTTACCAGATATAAGTTTTGAAGAAGCGCTCGAAATATCTAAAATTCATAGTGTAGCAGGAAAAATTGGAAATAATACTATAATTAATAAAAGACCTTTTAGAAGTCCACATCATACAATATCAACAACTGGTTTGATTGGTGGAGGAAGTTATCCAAAGCCAGGGGAAATAAGCTTATCACATTTTGGAGTCCTATTTTTAGATGAATTGCCAGAATTTAATAAGAAAACGATAGAAGTTTTAAGAGGACCTTTGGAAGATAGAGAAGTAACGATAAGTAGAGCAAATGCAACATATTCCTATCCATGTAACTTTATGTTAGTAGCTAGTATGAATCCTTGTCCTTGTGGATTTTATGGAAGTCCAGACAAAGAATGCACTTGTACAGAAAAACAAAGAAATATGTATCGAAATAAAATAAGTGGACCAATTTTAGATAGAATTGACATACAAATAGAAGTTCCAAATGTAAAATATAGTAAATTGGAAGGAAAAGCTGGGGAAAGTTCTGAAAGTATAAGAAGTAGAGTAAATAAAGCAAGAGAAATACAATTAAATAGGTATAAAGGATTAAATATATATTCAAATGCTGAATTAACTCCAAAACTAGTTGAGATAGTATGCAAACTAAATGAACCATCAAAAATAATTTTAAAAAATTCTTTTGAAAAGTTAAAATTAAGTGCTAGGGCATATACAAGAATATTAAAAGTGGCAAGAACAATTGCGGATTTGGACGGGAAAAAGGATATAGAAACTACACACATTATAGAAGCAATAAGTTACAGGAGTTTAGATAGAAAATAATGAAATAATTGAAAGGATGGCTATTTATTAGAGTGATTGAATATGAAGAAATAAATAGAGAAGATAAACTATTTCCAGAAAGATTGAAAAAGATTAAAAAATCACCGAAAAAAATATATGCAACTGGAAATTTGAAACTATTAGAAGAAGCATCAATATCAGTGGTTGGTACAAGGCATATAAGTGATTATGGAAAAAGACATGGCAGAGATATATGTAAACAATTAGCAATGAGAGATATTACAATAGTTAGTGGATTGGCTGTTGGAGTAGATACATTGGCGCATGAAACTGCAATGAAATATTCTGGAAAAACAATTGCTGTATTACCATGTGGTTTTGATAATATTTTTCCTACTGAAAACCAAAAATTATTTGAGAATATTATAAACAATGGTGGATTAGCAATTACTGAATATGCTTCTAATATTAAGGCAGATAGTAAAAAGTTTTTAGAAAGAAATAGAATTGTAGCAGGTCTTGGAGTTGGGTTAGTAGTGATAGAGGCATTAGAAAGAAGTGGAACTAGTGTTACAGCCAAAATTGCCAAGAGTCAAGGGAAGCAAGTATTTGCGTTGCCTGGGAGTGTGGATAATAAGTGTTCAGTGGGGACAAATAATTTAATAAAAGATGGTGCTAATTTAATTACAGAGGGTGTGGAAATCTTAAAAAATTATCCACAATTTGAAAAAAATAAGGTAAAAAATTATAATAACCAAAATATCAAAAAAGAATATAAAAATATTTTTTCGGTAATTTTTTATGATAAATATTTAAGCTTAGAAGAAATAATTAAAAAAACAGGAATGCCTACGCGAGAAGTAATTACACAATTAACATTGATGGAATTAGAAGAATTAATTGAAGTAGAAATTGGGAAAGGATATAGAAAAAAATATGAGTGATATTTTTAAAATTGGAGCTTTTGGGGAAAACCAAGCAGTACAATTTTTGGAAAATAGAGATTATAATATTATAGCTAGAAATTTTAAATGTGTTCAAGGAGAAATAGATATAATTGCTACTAAAAATGAAGAGATAATTTTTTGTGAAGTTAAGACTAGAAGTAATAAATTGTTTGGAAATCCAGCAGAGGCTGTGAATAATTTTAAACAAAGTCATATTTGGAATGCAGCAGAATATTATTTATACAAAAATAATTTAATAAATTCCTATGTTAGATTTGATATTTTAGAAGTTTTTGTAGACGGTAGTGCAGTCACAATAAATCAAATAAAAAATGTTTTTTCCTAAAATATTAAGTATTATTAATAACTATTGCTAATTTTCTAAAAAGAAGGTATAATATCATTGTATTTTAATATGGTATAATAGCCTAAAAATAAAAGGAATGATAAAAATATGAAATTAATATCTTGGAATGTAAATGGATTAAGAGCTGTATTTAATAAAGGCTTTGAAGATATATTTAAAGAAATAAATGCTAATATTTTTTGCATTCAAGAAACGAAAATGCAAGAAGGTCAATTAGAACTTAATTTTAATGAATATAATATATATTTGAATAGTGCAGTGAGAAAAGGTTATTCTGGCACAGCAGTTTTTACAAAGCAAAAACCAATAACTATTACAAAAGGAATAGGAATTGAGAAGCATGATACAGAAGGCAGAGTTTTAACATTAGAATTTGAAAAATTTTATTTAGTAAATTGTTATACACCTAATTCACAAAGAGAACTTACTAGACTAGAATATAGAGTAGAGTGGGAAAAAGATTTTAGAAATTATTTAAAAAAATTAGATAGTATAAAACCAGTAATTCTTTGTGGAGACTTAAATGTTGCACATGAAGAAATAGATTTAAAAAATCCAAAATCTAATAGAGGAAATGCGGGTTTTACTGATGAAGAAAGAGTAGAAATGACAAATTTATTAAATTCAGGTTTTGTTGATAGTTTTAGATATTTATATCCTGAAAAGACAGATAGTTATTCTTGGTGGTCATATATGGGAAGAGCCAGAGAAAAAAATGTTGGATGGAGAATTGATTATTTTATAGTATCAGAAAAGATAAAAGAAAATATAGTGGATGCAAAAATACATCCAGAAATTTTTGGTAGTGATCATTGTCCAGTAGAATTAGAAATAAATTTTTAAAAGGAGTATTTTATGGGAAAAAGAAGTGAACAAATTAGAAAATGGTTATTCTATTTTTCTTTGCTAGTAGCTACTGTCATAAGTTATAAAATGATAGACAAGCTATCAGGGGTATTTGAAATAATTGGTTCATTTATAGGAATTTTAATACCATTTATAATTGCAATGATTTTAGCTTATTTATTACATACACCATGTAAAGCAATAGAAGAAGCATATAATATTGATAAATTAAAATTTTTGAAAAAACATAGAAGAGGATTGAGTGTACTTACAGTATACTTTATAATTCTTATTGTTCTGTTTATAATAATTAATTTTATTAGTCCAATAATTACAAAAAATGTAGTAGAATTAGCTGGAAATTTACCAAATTATTATAATAGTGCAATTGAGTTTTTAAAAACATTACCAGAAGATACATTTTGGGCAAAAATTAATATTACTGAAATAGTTAAAAATATTGAAGAATTTAATATTTCAGAAGTTATAATTGACTGGGTAAGTTTTGAAAATATAGGAAATTATATTAAAGGTATTGTAGGTGCCGTAAATATAGTATTTGATTTATTTGTTGTAATTGTAGTTTCAGTATATATATTACTTGAAAGAAAAGATATTAAGAATTTTGTTCAAAACTTAATGACAGCAATTTGCGATAAAGAAACTTATGATAAATGGGTTAATTTATATCAAAGAACAAATAATATTTTTTATAAATATATTTCAAGCCAATTTTTAGATGCAATTATTGTTGGAATACTTACAGGAATTGTAATGAATATAATGGGAATAAAATATGCAACTTTATTAGGACTTATGATAGGATTATTTAATATTATTCCTTATTTTGGAGCAATAGTAGCAGTTGTAATTTCTGCAATAATTACTATTTTTACAGGTGGATTTACAACTGCATTATGGATGACTTTAATAGTTATAATTGTACAACAAATAGATGCTAATATTATAAATCCAAGAATTTTAGGAAACTCTTTAAATGTTAGTCCAATTTTAGTTATTTTTTCAACCACATTAGGTGGGGCATATTTTGGAGTTCCAGGAATGTTTTTAGGAGTTCCTGTTGCATCTTTAATTAAAGTATTTGTATTAGACTTTATAAAAGAAAAAAACGAATTAAAAGAAACGGAGCTAAAAGAAGAATAGATGATGGAGGATTTTTCAAACTACAAAAAATTAAATATTAAAAAAGTAATAATGGTAGTTTTAATAGCTTTATTGCTAATTGTTAGTATTACTGTATTTTGTATTTCAAGAAAAATGGAAAAAAACGATACTAATGAAGACAGTGTAGTCCCTGAAAATGTAGATTCTAAAACAGAAGTGTTTTATGATATTAATAATACAGTAAGTATAGAAATACCTAAAAAATATGAACTTAAACAAACACATAATAGTGAATATCTAATAAAACTTTCATCTGATAATAATATGGATATATATTTATCTAAAATCGATAAAATAGAAAATAGACCACTTTCATCTATTGCAAGAGCAGATAAAATTTCTTATTTAGAAGATTATAATGCATATTCTAATTTATCAGATTTAAAAGAATTAAATGTTAATGGAAATTTAGCATATACTTATAGTTTTCACTATTTAGATGAAAATTTAAGAAAAGCTTTCTACATTCAAGTTGTTTTACTTGAATTAGAAGATGGTATTTATATATTTGATATTGATTTTCCATTAGATGATTTAACAACATATACTAATGTAACAACAGAAGTTTTAGAAAAATTTGTAAAATACTAAATAAATTATGATAATATAAAATCAAAAGGTAGTATAAAAAAATATATTTTTTATACTACCTTTTTGATTTGCTAATAATATTTGCCTTTAAATTCAAATTTCCCTAAGGAAATTTTGAAAAAAAGCTTGACTTATCCACAACAAATATGGTATAGTATTATAGCATATATATAAAATAGACATATATATACAAATTTTTAAAGGTAGTAGGTATAAAAATATTGGAAATAAAGTAATATTATAAAATAAATGAATATAAAGGTAAGCAAAAAGAGAAATTGAAGTGCATACCTTTATATTTATTTTTACTCATATATCTATTATCATCAAAGATATTTAAAACTTGAATAAAGAGGAATTGATTAGAAGAGGTACTACGGAAATGCGATTTTTAAGGCAGGGAATCAAAATTTCTTGTAACAACCTTCTAAGCCAAGAAGGACTTTATTTAAAGATTAATATATAAGCCTGCTAATTTATTAGAAAAAAGGGTGGTTCGTTTTGGTACAAGTAAAAGATGTTGTACACGAGAAAAGTGTAAGAAAAACTTTTGCAAGAATAGGAGATTTTATTGATATTCCTAATCTTATTAAAGTTCAAAAAGATTCTTATGATTGGTTTATAAACGAAGGTTTAGGAGAAGTATTAAGAGATATTTCACCAATTGAAGACTATTCAGGAAACCTAGTATTAGAATTTTTTGATTATGCAATGGAGAAAGAGACAAAATATTCTTTGGAAGAAGCCAAAGAAAGAGATGCAACTTATTCAACAAGATTGCATGTAAAAGTAAGATTAATTAACCGTGAAACTGGTGAAATAAAAGAACAAGAGATTTATTTAGGTGATTTCCCAGTTATGACAGATAGCGGAACTTTCGTTATCAATGGTGCAGAAAGAGTTGTAGTTAGCCAATTAGTTCGTTCACCAGGTTGTTATTATGATTCAAGCTATGATAAAACTGGTAAAAAACTATATACAGCAACAGTAATGCCAATTCGTGGAGCATGGTTAGAATATGAAACAGATAGTAATGATGTTTTTTATGTAAGAATAGATAGAACAAGAAAATTGCCTGTAACATCATTATTAAGAGCAGTAGGATTAGATACTGATGAAAAAATTATTGATTTTTTCGGAGAAGATGAAAAAATATTAGCTACAATAGCTAAGGACCCAGTAAAAAATACTGATGAAGCATTGGTTGAAATTTACAAAAAATTAAGACCAGGAGAACTTCCAACAGTTGATGCTGCTAGAAATTTATTTACAGGATTATTCTTTGATAATAGAAGATATGATTTATCAAAAGTTGGTAGATACAAATATAACAAAAAGATGAGTTTATCTTCAAGAATTACAAATCAAATCAGTGCAGAAACAATAGTAAATCCAGAAACAGGAGAAGTTTTTGTTGAAAAAGGTGAAGTAATTTCAAAAGATGTTGCAAGAGATATTCAAAATGCAGGTATCAATGTAGTTCATGTTCAAATTGAAGATAAGGTTGCAAGAGTAATCGGTAATGGAACAGTTGATATAAGAAATTATGTAGATCCAAGTATAGCAGAAGATTTAAAAATCAAAATTGATGTAAATTATGAAGTATTAAAAAATATTTTAGAAACAACAGATGCAAAAGATTTAAAACGTGTTATTGATGAAAGAATAGATGAATTAATTCCTAAGCATATTGTTACAGAAGATATTTTAGCTTCTGTAAACTATTTATTGAATTTAGAATATAATACATATATTTCAGACCCAAGAAAACCAAGATTAGCAGAAGTAGATGATATTGACCATTTAGGAAACAGAAGAATTAGATGCGTTGGTGAACTTCTACAAAATCAATTTAGAATTGGTTTAACAAGATTGGAAAGAGGAGTTCGTGAGAGAATGACAATTCAAGATTTAGATGTTGTTACTCCACAAACTTTAATTAATACAAAACCAATTACATCATCAATTAGAGAATTCTTTGGAAGCTCACAATTATCACAATTTATGGATCAATGTAATCCACTTTCTGAGCTTACACATAAAAGAAGAATTTCAGCATTAGGACCTGGTGGTTTATCAAGAGAAAGAGCAGGTTTTGAGGTTCGTGATATTCACTATACTCACTATGGTAGACTTTGCCCAATAGAATCACCAGAAGGACCAAACATTGGTCTTATATCTGCACTTTCAACATTTGCTATTATAAACGAATATGGATTCATTGAAACACCATATAGAAAAATTGATAGCAAAACTGGAAAAGTTACAGATGAAGTTATTTATATGACAGCTGATGAAGAAGATAATTGCATTATCTGCCAAGCATCAGAACCATTAGACAAAGATGGAAAATTATTAAATGAAAGAATTAGAGTTAGAGAACGTGCAGAAATTAAAGAAATTGAAAGAGAAAAAGTTGATTATATGGACATTTCTCCAAAACAATTAGTTTCTGTTGGTGCAGCTATGATACCTTTCTTAGAGCATGATGATGCTAACCGTGCATTGATGGGTGCTAACATGCAACGTCAAGCTGTTCCTCTAATGATTACAGATTCACCAATTGTTGGTACAGGTATTGAATATAAGGCTGCCAAAGATTCAGGGGTTATGATTTTAGCCGAAGAAGATGGTTTAGTAGAAACAGTTACTGGTGATGAAATTGTTATAAAAAATAAAGCTGGTAGAAAAAAATATACGCTTAGAAAATTCAAGAGAACAAATGGTAGTACATGTATAAACCAAAGACCAATCGTAAAAGAAGGCGAAGAAGTAAAACGTGGAGATGTTATTGCTGATGGTCCTGCTACTGATAAAGGAGAAATGGCACTTGGTAAAAATGTTCTTATAGCTTTCACAACTTGGGAAGGTTATAACTACGAAGATGCTATCTTGTTATCAGAAAGATTAGTTAAAGAAGATGTTTATACATCTATCCATATTGAAGATTATGATTGCGAATGTCGTGATACAAAATTAGGTCCAGAAGAAATTACAAGAGATATTCCAAATGTTGGTGAAGATTCTCTTAAAGACTTAGATGACAACGGTATTATTAGAATTGGTGCAGAAGTTAGACCAGGAGATATATTAGTTGGTAAGGTTACACCAAAAGGTGAAACTGAACTTACAGCCGAAGAAAGATTATTAAGAGCTATATTCGGCGAAAAAGCAAGAGAAGTTAGAGATACATCACTTCGTGTACCTCATGGAGAAGCTGGAACAGTTGTTGATGTTAAAGTTTATACTAGGGAGAATTCTGATGAATTAGGACCTGGTGTAAATCAAATAATCAGAATATATATTGCTCAAAAAAGAAAAATATCTGTTGGAGATAAGATGGCTGGTCGTCATGGTAACAAAGGTGTTATTTCAAGAATATTACCAGAAGAAGATATGCCATTTATGCCAGATGGAACACCAGTAGATGTTGTACTTAACCCACTTGGTGTACCTTCTCGTATGAATTTAGGTCAAGTTCTTGAAGTTCACTTAGGTGCAGCTGCAAGAATGTTAGGATGGAAAGTTGCAACACCAGTATTTGATGGTGCATTTGAAGAAGATATTGAAGAAATGTTAGATTTAGCTGGATTAGAAACAAATGGTAAAACAATTTTATATGATGGTAGAACAGGAGAACCATTTGATAAACCAATTACAGTTGGTGTAATGTACATGTTAAAACTTCACCACTTAGTTGATGATAAGATACATGCTCGTTCAACTGGACCATACTCATTAGTTACACAACAACCACTTGGAGGTAAAGCTCAATTTGGTGGTCAAAGATTTGGAGAGATGGAAGTTTGGGCATTAGAAGCTTATGGTGCTGCATATACACTTCAAGAAATATTAACAATTAAATCTGACGATGTTATCGGAAGAGTAAAAACTTATGAAGCAATTGTTAAAGGTGAAAACATACCAGAACCAGGTGTTCCAGAGTCATTTAAAGTACTTATTAAAGAACTTCAATCATTAGGATTAGATGTTAAATTATATAATGATAATGAAGAACTTGAAATAAAAGAACATGTTGAAGAAGCTCTTGATGGAATCGAAGAAAGAATTGATGAAAGTGAGCTTGAAGAAGACAACCTAAATGAAGTTAGTGAAGATGAACTAGAAGAATATGATGAAGATGGAGATGATTTCTTCACTAATATACTAGATGAAGATGATATTCCAGATGATAAAATATTTGGAGAATTAAATAATTTAGAAGAATAATTAAGTGAATATAGTTTTTGCTAGAATAGCCATTTGACAAGATAAATTGCTCAGCAGTGGATAAATGGCTATTTGGGGCAAAGATGCAAAATATTTTTAGGAGGCTACTTAATAAAGTGGAAGAATTAGAGGTTTTTAATAAAATTAAAATTGGTTTAGCTTCTGATGAAAAAATTAGAGGTTGGTCTCATGGAGAAGTAAAAAAACCAGAAACTATCAATTACAGAACATTAAAACCAGAAAAAGATGGACTTTTTTGTGAGAAAATATTTGGTCCTACAAAAGACTGGGAGTGTCACTGTGGTAAATACAAAAGAGTTAGATATAAAGGTATTGTTTGTGATAGATGTGGTGTTGAAGTTACAACTGCAAAAGTAAGAAGAGAAAGAATGGGACATATTGAACTTGCAGCTCCAATAGCTCATATTTGGTATTTCAAAGGAATTCCAAGTAGAGTGGCTTTAATGTTAGATATTTCACCAAGAAGCTTAGAAAAGGTTATATATTTTGCTTCATACATAGTTACAGATAAAGGAACTTCTGGACTTTTAAAATGCCAAATTTTAAATGAAAAAGAATATCATGAAGCAGAAGAAAAATATGGTAGAGGTTCTTTTAAAGCAGAAATGGGTGCAGAAGCTATTAGAAAATTATTAGCTGAAATAGACCTTGAAAAATTATCTGCAAAATTAAAGAAAGAATTAGAAAAAGCTAGTGAGCAAAAGAAAGCTAAAATTATTAAAAGATTAGATACAGTAGAATCATTCAGAATGTCTAAAAATAAACCAGAATGGATGGTTATGAGTGTTATTCCTGTAATACCACCAGAAATCAGACCAATGGTACAATTAGATGGTGGTAGATTTGCTACTTCTGATTTAAACGATTTATATAGAAGAGTTATAAATAGAAATAACAGATTAAAAAGATTATTAGAATTAGGCGCACCAGAAATTATTGTTAGAAATGAAAAAAGGATGCTTCAAGAATCTGTTGATGCTTTAATTGATAATGGTAGAAGAGGAAGACCTGTTACAGGTGCTGGAAATAGACCATTAAAATCATTATCAGATATGCTAAAAGGTAAACAAGGTAGATTCCGTCAAAACTTACTTGGTAAGAGGGTTGACTATTCAGGTCGTTCAGTTATTGTTGTTGGACCAGAATTAAAAATTTACCAATGTGGTTTACCAAAAGAAATGGCAGTTGAATTATTCAAACCATTTGTTATGAAAGAGTTAGTTGGAAGAGGATTAGCTCATAATATTAAAAATGCTAAGAGAATGGTTGAAAAATTAAGACCAGAAGTATGGGATATATTAGAAGAGGTTATTCAAGATCACCCTGTTATGTTAAACCGTGCTCCTACTCTACATAGATTAGGTATTCAAGCATTCCAACCGATATTAGTTGAAGGTAGAGCTATAAAACTTCACCCATTAGTTTGTACAGCATTCAATGCTGACTTTGATGGTGACCAAATGGCTGTCCATGTTCCACTTACACCAGAAGCTATTTCAGAAGCAAGATTCTTAATGCTTTCTGTAAATAACTTATTAAAACCACAAGATGGTAAACCAGTTACAGTACCATCACAAGATATGATTTTAGGTGCATATTACCTAACAGTTCAAATTGATGGTGAAAAAGGTGAAGGTATGTACTTTAAAGATAAAGATGAAGCTTTAATGGCATACCAAAATGGTGATGTTGGATTACATGGTAAAGTAAAAGTTAGAATGTTTAAAGAAGTAGATGGTGAAGAAAGACATAAAACTATTGAAACAACAGTTGGTAGATTAATATTTAATGAAGGAATACCACAAAACTTAGGTTTTGTTGACAGAAGTAATCCAGAAAATGAATTTAATCTTGAAATTGATTTCCCAGTTATAAAGAAAAATTTAGGTAATATTGTTGCTAAATGTATTGCTGTAAATGGACTTTCAATTTCAGCAGAAGTTTTAGATTATATTAAATCTATTGGATACAAATATTCTACAAAAGGTGCTATTACAGTGTCTGTTGCTGATGTTGCTGTACCACCTGCTAAAAAAGAAATTTTAGATGCTGCTGATGAGCAAGTTAAGAATATATTAAAACAATATAAAAGAGGTGCTATTACTGATACAGAAAGATATGATGAAGTAATTAAAGTTTGGGAAAAAGCTACAAATGATGTAACAGAAGCTATGAAAAATAACTTTGATGACTTAAATCCTATTTACATGATGGCTCAATCTGGTGCCCGTGGTAATATGAACCAATTAAGACAAATCGCAGGTATGCGTGGACTTATGGCTAATACACAAGGTAAAGCAGTTGAAATCCCAGTTAAATCTTGTTTCCGTGAAGGTCTTGATGCATTAGAGTACTTCATTTCTTCACACGGTGCTAGAAAAGGTTTAACAGATACAGCACTTAGAACAGCCGATTCAGGTTACTTAACAAGAAGATTGGTTGATGTTTCACAAGATATTATCATTAGAGAAGATGATTGTGGATCAAAAGAAGGAATTTTATTAGATGATATTAAATCTGGAAATCAAGTAATTGAAAAACTTGAAGAAAGATTAGTTGGTAGATTCTTAGTTGAAGATTTAAAAGATCCAAAAACTGGAAAAGTTATTGTAGATACAAATACAATGATTAAAGAAAAAGAAGCAAAAGAAATTGTTGATTGTGGATATGATAAAGTTTATGTTCGTTCAATCTTAGGATGTAAATGTAAACTTGGTGCTTGTAGAAAATGTTATGGTATGGGATTAGCTACAAGAGAATTAGTAAACAAAGGAGAATCTGTTGGTATAATCGCAGCACAATCAATTGGTGAGCCTGGTACACAGCTTACTATGAGAACATTCCATACTGGTGGTGTTGCTGGTGGCGATATTACACAAGGTCTTCCAAGGGTTGAAGAATTATTTGAAGCTAGAAATCCAAAAGGTTTAGCTATAATTACTGAAATTTCTGGTACAGTTAAAGTTAATGAAGAAAAGAAGAGAAAAGAAGTAGTTGTTACAAGTAAAGATAATAGTAAAACTTATGTAATCAGTTTCGGTTCAAAATTAAAAGTAAAAGATGGAGACGAAGTTGAAGCTGGTGATCCATTAACAGAAGGTTCAATAAATCCAAACGATATATTGGCAATCAAAGGACCAGAAGGTGTTTACAGATATATTATTGCAGAAGTTCAAAAAGTTTATAGAAACCAAGGTGTTGATATCAACGATAAACATATTGAAGTTATAGCAAGACAAATGCTTAAAAAAGTTAGAATTGAAGATCCAGGAGATACAGGTATGTACACTGCATCACTTGTTGAATTATTAGACTTTGAAGAGAAAAATGCAGAAATGATAGCAGAAGGAAAACGCCCAGCTACTGGAAAACGAGTTCTTTTGGGTATTACAAAAGCTTCTCTTGCAACAGAAAGTTTCTTATCAGCAGCTTCATTCCAAGAGACAACTAAGGTATTAACAGAAGCAGCTATAAAAGGTAAAGAGGATTCTTTAACAGGATTAAAAGAAAATGTAATTATTGGTAAATTAATTCCAACAGGTACAGGTTTGAAATATTATCAAAATTTACAAATAAATACTAAACTTGAAAAAACTGGCGAAGAAGGGGAAATGCCTGAAACAGAAGAAACTAACTATAATACAGATAATGTTGTTAGCCAAGAGACACAAGAAACCGAAGAAAATTAAGGAGAAATATTATGAAAAAACAAGATAAAGTTTTAATCATATCAATAGTAATTTTTGTAATTGTAGCAATAATAGCTTTGTTTCTAGTATTAAATAAAGGTAAAGTGTTTGGAAAGTCATTAGTTTCAATAGAAGAAAATGATGTAAAATCAAACACTACACATACAATTAAACTTACAACTGATAAGGATTTTATATCTTTTAAAGATAAAGAAGAAGCAACACTTAGTGTCGTAGTAGATGGAACTGAAACAAGAGAAGGTGTAGAATATACATCTTCTGATGAAACAGTTGCTACTGTTAGCAATGGTGTTGTAACAGCAGTTGGAAATGGTACTGCTACAATTACAGCAAAATGTAATGGTGTTGAAGATAAAGTAGATATAAAAAGTATAGTACCTATAAAAACTATGAAATTTACATCTACAAGTAGTAGTATAAAAGTTGGAAATGATTTACAACTTAAACTTCAAGTTACACCATCAGATGCAAGTATAGATACATTAGTATATTCTTCAAGTAATGATGAAATTGCTACTGTTAATAAAAATGGAATTGTAACAGGAATTCAAAAAGGAAAAGTTACAATTACACTTTTAGACACATATACAGGTGAAGAAAAAAGTGTAAACTTAACAATTAGATAGAAAAAGTCTAACAGCTATCCCCAATTTGTTATCAAGTTGGGGATTTTTGTTTTGCTTATCAAATAATTTTGTTTTTTATACAATATTTGGTATGGTTCTTAGCTGTTTGACATAAATTAGAATAAGTAGTATAATATACTATGTTATTTTATATAGAATAGGAGATTTTATGCCAAATTCCAATGGTAAAATTTTAGATAAGCTTACTATAAAAAGTGGATTACATTTAACAGTTATAGCAATACTTCTTATTATACTTTGTACTTATGATATAAGATGGTTATTACCAGCTATATTACTTTTTATTGCAATGGTATTTTATACAGTTGTTACTCAAAGTAAGAAAAAAAGTCAAATAGTTGACCATATTCAAGCTATTGCTTCTGATGTTAATAGTACAAGTAAAAATAATTTAATAAATTCACCAATACCATTAGTTTTAGTTGAAACAGATGGACACATTATTTGGAGAAGTAGAACTTTTATAGATGAATTTCAAAATACAGATATGAATAATTATCTAAACCCAATTGTAAAAGAGATAAAATTAGATTTAGAGAAAGATGACTCAATAAAAGAATTTACAAAACAGATTACAATTGGAAATAAGATATATAAAATTCGTGGTGGAGCTGTTAAAAATAGAAAAAGAGATAAAAGAAAAGCAAATGAATATATATTAACATTATATTTTATTGATGATACAAAATATAATGAACTTTTTGATACTTATACAAATTCAAAAACTTGTGTTGGTATTGCTATGATAGACAATTATGAAGAAATTTCTCAAACAGCATTACCAGAAGAAAAGATGGAATTATTTGCTAAAATAGAAAAACTTATTTTAGATTGGGCGAAAGAAACTGGTGGTTTAATTATAAAAACCGAAAGAGATTCTTTTATATATATTTTTGAGCAACAATATTTATCAGATATAGAAAAAAGTAAGTTTTCTATATTAGATAAAGTGAAAGCTTTAGATACAGAATATAAAGTGCAAGTTACGTTAAGCATTGCAGTATCTAATGAAGGTAAAACAAACTACGAAAAATACAAATCAGCATTAAATGTTATGGATGTTGTATTAGGGCGTGGTGGCGATCAAGCTATAGTAAAAAGAGATGATAAATTCAAATTTTATGGTGGAAACACTTTAGAAGTTGAAAAGAGAACTAAGGTAAAAGCTAGAACAACAGCACATACATTAAAAAGAATTATCGAAGAATCTGAAAATGTTATTGTTATGGGACATAAAAATATTGATATTGATGCTTTAGGTTCTGCTTTGGGTATTTATAGATTAGCAACAGCTTTAAATAAGAAATGTTATATTGCAAGTGAGCTTAGTAAATCTGTTGAAAAGTTCTATTTAGATTTAAAAGAAAATGATGAATATAAAGGAATTATAAAAGCAGAGGAAGATGTCGAAAGCTTAATTGGTAAAGATACATTATTAGTTATAGTTGATACTCATAAAAGCAGTTATGTAGAATTTCCAGATTTATTAGATAAAATAGAAAAGAAAATAATTATAGATCACCATAGAAAAAGTACAGATTATATTGAAAATGCACTTATGACTTTCCATGAAGTGTATGCTTCATCCGCAGCAGAACTTGTTACAGAAATTATACAATATGCAGCAGATGATATTAATTTAAATCTAATTGAGGCAGAAGCTTTATATGGTGGAATCATGGTAGACACAAAAGATTTTACTTTTAAAACAGGTGTTAGAACATTTGAAGCTGCAGCACATTTAAGAAAATATGGTGTAGACATTATTAGAGTAAAAAAATGGTTCCAAGCAGATTTAGAAAGTTATAATACAATAGCAGATATAGTAAAAAAAGCAGAAAAAGTAACAGATACAATTGCTATATCTATGTATGATAGTGAAAATTATGAAAACGTAAATTTAATTTGTGCTAAAGCAGCAGACGAACTTCTTACAATTAGTGATATTACAGCATCATTTGTAATTGGAAATCTAGGGGATAAAATATGTATTTCTGGTCGTTCAATAGGTGATGTTAATGTTCAAGTTATATTAGAAAAGCTAGGTGGTGGAGGTCACATCACTTTAGCAGGAGCACAGCTTACAGGATTAACATTAGAAGAGGCTCATGATGAACTTATTATTAGAATAAATGAATACTTATCAGAAATAGGTTAAAAAAAGATGCAAAAGCATCTTTTTTTATTGTAAGAAATTTATATAGTTATATAATAATTGTAGACAAATTTCGACAAAACTTGAAGGTATAAGATAAATGTGCTATAATCTTGAAGACACATATTAACCTTAGTTTTAGCTCTATAAATTGGAGGAGCATGATATTATGGAAGGAAAAAGAAAAGAGAAAAAGCTCATCATTAATAATTTGGTAGAGCCCAGAAAAACTTGCTTGATGGATGAAATTAAACGGATAGTTGAAGTAATTAGTAATCCAAGCAATATGTTTTGTAGGGATACCTATTATGATGATGAAAATGACACTTTGTTAAATCAGGGTGGAAGTTTGAAAATCAGAGAGAAAGTGCAGGGTTCGAGAAAAAAGACTTTAATTATGAGAACCAAGACTGCAGTTCCGCAAAAGATTAAATACTCTTTATGGGATGAGGTTGAAATACCAGTTATTCGTTTAGAGCAAGGAGAGAAGTTTATCGAAATATTTTCTCCTTTGAAAGCATTTTTTCCACAATTTGATTTTTCAAGCATCAGTTTAACACCAGTATTAATATGTTCTACAAGCAGATTACAATATGATGTAATTAAATCTGGAGAGCGAATAACCCTCATGTTAGATCATATTGATTATGAAGCAGGCGGACGGAAGGCAGAAGATAATTTACTGAAAATAAGAGGCTATTCTATAAAAGCAGAGCCAATAATAAAAGAAATATATCAGTTTTTATTGGAGCAATTTCCAGAGTGTGAGCTTATTAATTTGAGCAGGTATGAACGGGCACTTGAAAGATTAAATGCTTAAGCCTTAACCATGCAGGTTGTAACCAGCAAAAACAAATGTAAAGAATACAACTCAGGGTGCTATGCAGAAATTTGGCACTTTGAGGGGTATTTTTTTATTAATAAATTTATAATATAAGTTGAAAAAAAGGCAAAAGTGTTATAAAATAGATAAAATAAATGTTATGAGGAGTTAATTTGAGTAATATTATTATATTTCCAGGACAAGGTTATTTTGACCTTGAATTACTAAATAGGGACTATCTTAAGAATTTTTGTTATGAATATGGTATTGATGATATTTTTGAAGCAGTAAATAAAAATAATGAAAATATTTCTAATACTAAATATGCACAAGTATTGATTGTTGCTTTAGAAGTAGCACAATATTTAGAATACTCTAAAATACATAATATTGATAATAATATTTCAATAGGATATAGTCTAGGTGAAATTAGTTCTTTAATTGCAGCGAATGTATTGGATATTAGAGAAGGAATAGAATTTGTTAAAGAAAGAGCAAAGCTTTCAGATGAATTTTATCGAAATGATTTATGTAAAGAAAAATATTATATTGGGAGAGTTCCTTATGAAGATAAAATTGAAAAAGAACTTTTAAAAAAAGGTTTTAAAATAATAAATTTTGTTCCAGATTTTACTAAAACAAATACTAGTAGCATTATTATAGGGAAAAATAAAGAAGATATTTTTAATTTTATGAAATATAAAAGAAAAGATGAACCATTAGAAAATTTACGTATGTCAGAATTAGTTTGTCCTTTTCACACAGATATCATGTTAAAGTTAAAAGAAAAACAAAAAAATATTTTTAAGGATAAAATAAAAGTATTTAATTCGAAAAATCTTGAAAAAATATTTTGTACTAGAACAGCAACTATGTATAGTAATGATATGAGCAAAGAGGATATAAATGATAGTTTGGCTGAATATCTAGTTACTCCAATTCAAACTAGAAGAACTATGGAGTATTTTGAAAAAACTGGATATAAAGAAAAAGATATTATAGTAATTATGGGAAAAAATTTTATAAATGACCATTTACAAGAGCAATGTAACATAATTGGTCTTAATGGAAATATTATAGATGCAGATAATTTAATAATAGGAGGTAAAAGATGAAAGTTATTTTAAAACAAGATATAAAAGGTGTTGGTAAAAAAGATCAAGTTATAAATGCAGCAGATGGATATGCTAGAAACTTTTTATTTCCAAAAGGATTAGCAGTACCTGCTGATGCTGGAAATATGAATAATCTTCAAGCAAAAAAAGATTCTAATGCTTTTAGAAAAGGTGAAGAATTGAAGGAAGCAAAAGAAATCGCTGAAAAATTAAAAAAACTTACTGTAAAATTAAAAGTTAAATCAGGAGATAATGGAAAATTATTTGGTGGAGTAACATCTAAGGAAATAGCAGAAGCATTAAAAAGTGATTTTAATATAGAAGTAGATAAAAAGAAAGTATTGTTAAAAGATGCAATTAAAGTAGCTGGTGTGACAAAAGTTGATATTAAATTGTATGAAGGAGTTATTGCATCAGTTAATGTAATGATAGTACCAAATTAAGCTTTATTTATATAATAAAAAAGAGGATTTATAAATGCCAGTTGATGATGAAATAATTAATTTAAAAACTGAAATTTTAGTTAAATTACAAGAAGCTGAGAATACCAAAAATAAGTTTGAAAGAGCGCAAAGAATAGCTGTTGTAAAAACTAAAATTCTTCCCCAATTATTAGAAAAAAGAATAAAAAGAGATTTACCTAATATATCCTCAGAAAAGCAAAAAGAATTATTATTAGATATTCAACAATTTATTTCATTAGGAAAAGAGAAAAAATACTTTTCTGATAATAATATTGTAGATGTTTTGAAACAGTTAACATTGGGATTAAATAAAGTTGAAGAAATGCCAGCGGGTGCTATATATGGTCGATGGGGTGGATGTAGAGGTAGTGGAAGTATGATGATAGACTTAACATTATCATCTAACCTTATGAGACATATAGTATTTCATGAATTGGCACATTGTATTACACCAGATGTTGGACCAGTAAGTCCAAATACAGATAAAGTATATAGACCAAGCAATTTAAGAGGAAAAGAAGGAAAATTATCTTATGTAGGAAAACCAGGGTATGAATTTGGCTGGAATGAGAGTGAGATAGTTTTCCTTAGAGAATGTATGGCAGAATCTATGGCTTGTGAATTAGATGGAATGTACAAATTAAGAACGCCAGTAAGTGCAAATGGAGCAAATATAACTTCTGATTGGAATGTTACATATAATCGTACATATCAACAATTAGGAGATGAATTTTTGCAAACACTTCCTTTTATTAATACAAAGGAAAATGATACAGATAGAAAAAGATTTAAAGCATTAACTATAATGGCAATAGATCCTAATAATATTATAGCTAAGAAAATAGACGAAGCATATAATAGAAAAAATTCAAAAACAGGAAGCAAAGATTTAGAAAGTATAACAATAAAATTATCTAAATTATTACATCGCACTTCTGTTACTCAAAAAGAAGTAGATGATTTAAGAAAAGAAATGCAACCATATCAACAAACGCCTCAAATAACTATTAGTAGAAGAGGTGACACTAAATCAGCAGAAACAGAAAAAAGTATTGAAGATAAGAAAACAGAAATATTAGAACTTTTTGCAATGCTTCCACCAGAAGAAAAAGTGGAACTATATGCAAAATTATATAATATACATGAGGAAGGCAAGAAAGTTTTAAATCAATTTGTTCAATTGTCAAAAGACAGTCAAAAAGAAATGTATGAGAGAATGCAAGGAATTATAAAAGAAAGAGAAAAAGAATAGGGAAAGGAATAAACTATGGAGATAGGAAAAGTACCACCACACGATATAGAAGCAGAACAAGCAATTTTAGGAAGTATGCTTACAGATAAAGATGCAGTTATTAGTGCATTGGAAGTGTTAAAGGAAGATAGCTTTTATAGAGAAGATAACAGAGCAATTTTTTCTGCAATTTTAAGTTTATATTCTAAAAGTGAACCAGTTGATATTATTACAGTAAAATCAGAACTTACAGAACAAGGTAATTTTGAAAGAGTCGGTGGATTAGAATATTTAGCTGGATTACCTGAAAGAGTACCAACTACTGCGAATGTAGACATGTATATTAAAATAGTTGAAGAAAAAGCTAGTCTTCGTAGTTTGATACAAACTTCTAATGAAATGATTTCATTAGGATATGATGAATCAGAAAATGCAGATAGCATTTTGGAAATGGCAGAGAGAAAAGTTTTTGAATTAACTCAAAAAAAGAATACCAAAGGATATACTCCATTAAAAGATGTATTAGTAGAATCTTTTAATGAATTAGAAAAACTATATAATCAAAAAGGTTTTATAACTGGTGTTCCTAGTGGATTCATAGATTTTGATAGAAAAACAGCGGGACTTCATAATTCAGATTTAATTATTTTAGCAGCAAGACCTGCAATGGGTAAGTCAGCATTTGCAATAAATATTGCAACAAATGCTGCTGTAAAAAGTCATATTCCAGTTGCAATATTTAACTTGGAAATGTCTAAGGCGCAAGTAGGTAACAGAATTTTATGTAGTGAAGCAATGGTAGATAGTAATAAAGTTAGAACTGGTCAAATGGATGATGAAGATTGGGTAAAACTTGCAACAACATTAGGTACATTATCAGATGCACCTATATATATAGATGATACGCCAGGTATTAATATAACTGGAATAAGAACAAAATGTAGAAAATTAAAAATGGAGAAAAATATAGGACTTATTGTTATAGATTATTTGCAATTAATTCAAGGTACAGGAAAGACAAATAGTCGTGAGCAAGAAATTGCAGAGATAAGTAGATCGCTTAAAGTATTGGCAAAAGAATTAGATGTTCCAGTTATTGCACTTTCACAACTTTCTCGTAGTTCTGAACAAAGAAATGATAAAAGACCAATGCTTTCAGATTTAAGAGAGTCTGGTTCTATCGAACAAGATGCTGATATAGTAGTTTTTCTTTATAGAGATGATTATTACAATAAAGAAAGTGAAAAAAGAAACATTGCAGAAGTTATTATCGCAAAACAAAGAAGTGGTGATACTGGTACAGTAGAGCTTAATTGGATGGGAAATTATACAAAATTTGCTAATTTAGATAAGCGTGATGATGAAGAGGTAATGTAATTGGAAGACAGAATTTTACAGACAATAAATAAATATAATTTAATAGAATTTGGAGATAAGATAGTTTTAGGAGTATCTGGTGGTCCAGATTCTGTTTGCATGCTTATGGTTTTAAATAAATTGAAAGAAAAATTAGGATTTGATATAGTAGTTGGCCATGTAAATCATGGTTTAAGAGAAAATGCAAAATTAGATGAGAAATATGTTTTAGAATTAACTCAGAAATTAGGAATAAAATGTTTTGTATGTCATGCTAATATTGAAGAAGAAGCAAAAAAACAAAAACGAGGGATAGAAGAAACTGGTAGAATTATAAGATATAATTTTTTTGAAGAAATATTAAAACAAGAAAATGCAAATAAAATAGCAATTGCACATAATAGTAATGATAATGTTGAAACAATTATTATGAATATTATGAGAGGTTCTGGAACTTCTGGACTTAAAGGAATAGAACCTAAAAACGGAATTTATATTAGACCACTTATTGAAATTAAACGAGATGATATAGAAGAATATACAAAAGAATTTCATCCAAGGCATGATGAAAGTAATGATGAAAATGAATATACAAGAAATAAAATTAGAAACATTGTTATTCCCTATATAAAAAGTGAATTTAATCCTAATATTTTGGATACAATAACAAGGTTATCTTCAATTTCAAAAGAAGAAGGGGAATACTTAGAATTAAAGACAAAAGAAGCTTATCAAAGGATGCTGATAGAGGAAAATGAACAAATAATTTTAGACTTAAAAAAGTTTAATAGTGAAGAATTGGTTATAAGAAAAAGAATTATATTATATTCTATTAATAGACTTTTTGGAAGTACAAAAGGAATAGAAAAAATACATATAGATGATATTATAAAACTTTGTAGTAACAATATTGGTAATAAACATTTAACACCAAATAAGAATACAAAAATTGTAATAAAAAATAAACAAATAAATATAATCTCTGTAAAATGTTAATCCGTAGGAAAGCCCAAAAACACTATATTACAGAGATATTTTTTTTTAAGAAAAGGTATTGATATTTAAAAATTCGTATGCTATATTGAAGAAAAGCAAGAAAAGGGAGGAACATATGAAAAACGGTATAAAGACTTTGGCTACTTGGCTAATATTAGCTATAATATTTTTTGTTTTAATATCTGCTGCATTTAATAATCCAGATACTAAAATGAATTATTCAGAGTTAATTAGCAAAGTTAAAGCTGGTGAAGTTACTGAAATTTTGATTTCTGCTGATAAACAAATAGCAGAAGTTACATTAAAATCTAGTGCAGATACAAAAACATCTAATGTTAAAGAAGTAGCGATTCCAAGTTTAGATAATTTTATGGCACAAATAGACAATGAAATTGTTACTGGAACAGTAGAAGTTTCACAAGAAGAAGAGTCAATGTTAGTTACAATACTTAGCTTATTTTCACCATTTGTTATTTTAATTGTTTTCTTATTATTCTGGGTATTACTTATGAACCCAAATCAAAATGGAAACAAATCAATTTCATTTGGAAAAAGCAAAGCTAGAATGGTAAACACAACTGACAAAAATAAAGTTACATTTAAAGATGTAGCAGGTGTAGATGAAGAAAAAGAAGAATTAGAAGAGATAGTAGAATTTTTAAAATCACCTAAAAAATTTACTGATATGGGAGCAAGAATTCCAAAAGGTGTTTTATTAGTAGGTCAACCAGGTACAGGTAAAACTTTACTTGCAAAAGCAGTTGCTGGTGAAGCAGGAGTACCATTCTTTATTATAAGTGGTTCTGATTTTGTTGAAATGTTCGTCGGTGTAGGTGCATCAAGAGTAAGAGATTTATTTGAACAAGCTAAGAAAAATGCTCCATGTATAATCTTTATAGATGAAATTGACGCTGTTGGTCGTCAAAGAGGTGCTGGACTTGGTGGAGGACATGATGAAAGAGAACAAACATTAAACCAATTATTAGTTGAAATGGATGGTTTTGCACCAAATGAGGGTGTTATTGTTCTTGCAGCAACAAACAGACCAGACGTATTAGATAAAGCTTTATTAAGAGCAGGAAGATTTGATAGACAAATTGTTGTTTCAGCTCCTGATGTTAAAGCCAGAGAGCAAATATTAGAAGTTCATGCAAGAAAGAAAAAATTAGCAGATGATGTTGATTTAAAAACAGTTGCTACAAATACATCAGGATTTGCAGGTGCAGATTTAGAGAATGTATTAAATGAAGCAGCACTTTTAACAGCAAGAAGAAATAAATCAGAAATTGGAATGCAAGAAATAGAAGAAGCTATGGTTAAAGTAACAATGGGACCAGAGAAAAAATCAAGAGTAATTAATGAAAAAGAGAAAAAATTAGTTGCTTTCCATGAAGCTGGTCATGCAGTTGTTAGTAGATTTTTGGAAACACAAGATAATGTTCACCAAATTTCTATTGTACCAAGAGGTATGGCTGGTGGTTATACAATGTATAGACCATCAGAAGATAAATCTTTCATGAGTAAAACAGAAATGGAAGAAAATATAGTATCACTTTTAGGTGGTAGAGTTGCAGAGGCATTAGTTCTTGGAGATATATCTACTGGTGCAAGTAATGATATTGAAAGAGCAACAAAAATTGCAAGAGCAATGGTTACTAAATATGGTATGAGTAATGTTCTAGGAACAATAGCTTTTGGTTCAGGAAATGAAGAAGTTTTCTTAGGAAGAGACTTAGCACAAGCAAAAGATTATAGTGATGAAACTGCTACTTTAATAGATGTAGAAGTTAAAAAAATAATTGATACAGGATATAAAAGAGCAGAAGAATTATTGAGTGCTAATATGGAAAAACTACATGCAGTTGCAGGAGTATTGTTAGAAAAAGAAAAAATCGATGGTGATGAATTTTCTGAAATTATGGATAGAGATTAAGGAGTAAATATGGGTTTTTTTCAAAATTTATTTAATCGTATAATTGGGAGAAAGTTGATAGCAGAAAATACTAATGAAACTAGTTTTGCAATACCTAAAAATTCACTGAATCAATATGCAGTTGATCCAAGTACTTTACAAGAAGGAAAAACAAGTAAAGATATTGAAATTGATAAGGCAATTGAATATGCAAGACAAGGACATATTATTACAGATTTTAATTGGAATGAGTTGAATCAAACAGAAATACAGGCTGCATATAAATTAGGATATGATTTAAAAAATAATCAAATAACACCTGAACAAATAAAATATGTTGGTGGTAATACATCAGTTATAGAGAAAATGGTAGCAATAGCAGAGCAAGAAGCAAAAGCTAATCAATATGTTCAAAGTGAAGCAAATAGATTTGTTCCAAGTGGAGCTCATACTACATTACAAATGATTGAGGAACAAACAATGCAAGAATATAGAGATTCATTTAGAATACAACATAGAGATAGAGTTCCATTATTAAATCAATTATATAATTCTGCAATTGAATATGGAAAGTTAAATAATCTAACAAGAGATGATTTAATTAAATATGCTAGTAAAAGAGGAGCAACTACAATAGAGGTTGGTGGAGAAAATCCAGCAATCGAGGAAGTAGATATTTCAGCAGTTATTAGTTTAGCAATGGCAAAAATGAATGGATTTATAGACGATAAAACAATTGATGAAGTTGGGGGACCAGCAGAATTGATTGATGAAATGAGTGCACAAGCTAAATTCATGGCACATGATGATAATCGTGAAATGAGTATGGCAAAGGAATATTTAGAACATCCAACATCAATAGTAGCTAAAATGTCAAAAGTTAGAAATAGTAATGAGATTACTAAATAGTTAGTAGTAATTTTATATAAAGGTTTGTAAGTTTTATCTTATGAACCTTTTTTTTGCAAGCAAATAGGTAAAAGTCTTCAAATATGAAGCAAAAACGGAGAAAAATAAAATAGTAATAATTCCTAAAATGTTCGAAAAAGGTATATTTCAAGCATAACTATTTTGACAAAATTTAAAAAGTATTCAAAATGTAATACAATTGTAAACAAAAATCTTTAAAACATAGAATAATAAGAGGTAGTGGCTTTTTAACATTTGTATCATTTCAAAAAAAGTAAAAAATGAAAATCGTATAATGCTTGTAAGTAGGGAGTTATACCAAATTGGAAACATAACAACTTGTAATTTGACATTACTTTTTTAAGTGGTAGAATAATCGTGAAGATGAACAGCGCGAGTTCTATAATAAATTTGGGGGTAGTAAGATGAAGGTTATTAAGAGAGACGGAAGAAAAGTAGAATATGACAGCGACAAAATAGTTATTGCAATCAGCCAAGCAAATAAAGAAGTAGGTGGCAAAGATAAAATTTCAAGAGCAAATATTGAGTTTATAACAAAATATATAGAAAGCTTAGGAAAAGCAACAGTATCGGTTGAAGATATACAAGATATTATAGAACGCAAATTAATGGAATTTGGTAAATTTACATTAGCTAAAAAATATATATTATATAGAGAAAAACATGATTTAATTCGTAAAGCAAATTCAACAGATGAAAGCATTTTAAGTTTAGTAAGAAATGCTAATAAAGAAACAATGGAAGAAAATAGTAATAAAAATGCAGTATTAGTTTCTACACAAAGAGATTTAATTGCAGGTGAATGTTCAAAAGACTTAGCAGACAGAGTAATGTTACCTGAAAGAATAGTTAAAGCACATTATGATGGTGTTTTACATTTTCATGATAAAGATTACTATGTTCAACCAATGCACAATTGTTGTCTAGTTAATATTAAAGATATGCTAGAAAATGGAACAGTTATGAATGGAAAAATGATTGAAACACCAAAAAGTTTTCAAGTTGCATGTACAGTTATGACACAAATTATTGCAGCAGTTGCAAGTAGTCAATATGGTGGACAATCAGTAGATATAAGACATTTAGGAAAATATTTAAGAAAAACTTATGATAAAGTTTATAAAAAGAGATATTTAGGATACATCGAAAAAGGAATATCTCATGAAGAAGCTGATGAAAGAGCAAAAGAAGATGCAATAGAAAGAAGACAAGAAGATTTAACAGCAGGTGTACAAACAATTCAATATCAAATAAATACTTTAATGACTACAAATGGTCAAAGTCCTTTCGTTACAATTTTCATGTATTTAGATGAAACAAATGAATATATTGAAGAAATTGCAATGATTATTGAAGAAATACTAAAACAAAGACTACAAGGAATTAAAAATGAAGTAGGTGTTTATGTTACACCAGCTTTCCCAAAATTAATTTATGTTTTAGACGAAAATAACTGCTTAAAAGGTGGAAAATATGATTATATAACAAAACTTGCAGTTGAATGTTCTTCAAAGAGATTATATCCAGATTATATTTCTGCAAAAATTATGAGAGAAAATTATGAAGGAAATGTATTTAGCCCAATGGGATGTAGAAGTTTCTTATCTCCTTGGAAAAATGAAAAGGGAGAATATGTTTTTGAATCTAGATTTAATCAAGGTGTTGTTAGTATAAATTTACCTCAAATAGGCATTATTGCTAATGGAGATGAAGAAAAATTCTGGAAATTATTTGATGAAAGATTAGAACTTTGTAAAGACGCTTTAATGTGCAGACATAATGCATTAAAAGGTACTTTATCAAATGCCTCTCCAATACATTGGCAATATGGAGCAATAGCAAGACTAAAAAAAGGTGAAACAATTGATAAATTGCTAGATACACCATTCTCTACAATATCTTTGGGATATATAGGATTATATGAAGTAACAAAACTTATGAAAGGTGTTAGTCATACAGATCCAGTTGGTGAAGAATTTTCAGTAAGAGTAATGCAATACATGAGAGATACAGTAGATAGATGGAAAGCAGAAACAGGACTTGGATTTGCTTTATATGGTACACCAGCAGAAAGTTTATGTTATAGATTTGCAAGAGTAGATAGAGAAAGATTTGGAGATATTCCAGATATTACTGATAAAGGTTACTATACAAACTCATACCATGTAGATGTTAGAGAAAAGATTAATGCTTTTGATAAATTAAAATTTGAAAGCAAATACCAACCAATTTCATCAGGTGGAGCAATTTCTTATGTAGAAATTCCTAATATGAGAAATAATTTACCAGCCTTAGAAGCATTGGTAAAATTCATATATGACAATATACAATATGCAGAATTTAACACAAAATCAGATTACTGTCACATTTGTGGATATGACGGAGAAATTAACATCAATGAGAATTACGAATGGGAATGTCCACAATGCGGTAATAAAGACCACAGCAAGATGAATGTAACTCGTAGAACATGTGGATACTTAGGAGAAAACTTCTGGAATGTAGGAAAAACAAAAGAAATTAAATCAAGAGTACTTCACTTATAAAATGTAAGATACAAAAGAAAATAATTAACTACCCATTAGGATTAGGAAAATATTTCCTAATCCTAAATTATATAATAATAGGAGATAAATTATGAATTATGCTGGTATAAAGGAAGTAGATATACAAGATGGAGATGGAATAAGAGTTGGAATATATGTAAGTGGATGCCATTTTCATTGTAAAGAATGCCATAATAAAGAAGCTTGGGATTTTAATTTTGGACAAGAATTTACAAACAAAGAAATTGATTATATATTAGAAAAAATGGATAATGAATATATTTCAGGACTTTCAATTTTAGGTGGTGAACCATTAGAGATTGTTAATCAAAAAGGATTATTACCACTTGTAGAAAAAGTAAAAGAAAAATTTCCAGAAAAAACTATATGGCTTTATACAGGTTATAATTTTGATACAGATATTTTATTTGATATGTATCAAAAATATGACTTTACAAAAAAATTAATAGATAATATAGATATAGTTGTTGATGGGCAATTTGTTATAGAGAAAAAGATAACTGATTTAAAACAAAGAGGTTCATACAATCAGAGAAAAATAGACGTGAAACAGAGTATAATACAAAATAAGGCGATTTGCTTAAAGTTTGGTGATGAGTATAGATATGAGAACAAAAAACAGCCTAAGAAGATTTTTGTTGAAGATAATACTAGTTTAAATGATATTGTAGAATTGCCTAATATTTTTGAAATACCAATTGAAAATATTGATCAAGCTGTGGAAGAAATAATAATACATCCAGTAGAAGAAAAAATTGCAGCTTCCAGTATCGACAAAAAGTTACAATAATTTACCAAAAAGGGTTTGAAAAACCCTTTTTTTTATGGTAAAATATTTATTGGAATAAAAAATAGGGGGAGAGTATCCATGGAAAACATTAAAGTTTTTTCTTGCAGTAAGTCAGCAGACAAATTTACAAAAGAAATATGTGATTACTTAAAAATTGATGTAGGCCAATTAGAAAGCCTAAAATTTAAAAATGATAACAACTTTGTACAAATTTTAGAAACAGTTAGAGATAAGGATGTGTTCTTAATTCAAACAACAGAACCACCAGTAAACGAAAGAATAATGGAATTATTGATAACAATAGATGCAGCAAAAAGAGCATCTTGCAGAAGAATTACAGTAGTATTACCATACTACATATATTCAAGATCAGATAAAAAAGATCAACCTAGAATACCGGTTACAGCCAAACTATTTGCTCAATTAATTGAAGCAGCGGGAGCAGATAGAGTTCTTACTTGTGATTTGCATAATCCAGCTATTCAAGCATACTTTAATATAAATTGTGATGTGCTTACAGGTAGATTTTTATTAGAAAAATATTTTGATTTAAAAAATATTGAGGACAAAGTTATTGTTGCAACAGATGCAGGAAGTTCAAAAAAAGCATATAAATATGCTGAACATTTTGGATGCCCTATTGCTTTGGTAGATAAGAGAAGAGAAGGAAATGATGATAGAGCTATTGCTACTAGCGTTATTGGTAATGTTAAAGGTAAAAATGCATTAGTATTTGATGATGAAGTAGATACAGCAGGTTCTATCATAGAAACAGTAGAAGTGTGCAAAAAATTTGGCGCAAAAGATGTATATGTTGGTTGTACACATGGTGTACTTTCAGGACCAGCAATTGAAAGAATTAAAAATTCTCAAATAAAAGAATTAGTTATGACAAATACAATTCCATTACCACCTGAAAAACAAATTGATAAAATTTCAGTAGTATCAATGTCTGAATTATTTGCAGAAGCTATTAAGAAAATAAATGAAGCTACTTCCGTAGGTGAATTATTTGAATAAAAGTATTGACAAATAAGGATTTTGTAATGTATAATAGTAAACGTTAAAGGAAAAGTCTAAAAGGATTATACATAAATCCCACAAGATGTTTTGTGCTTCGGAAGGAGGGGAAACAATGTCAGAGGTTAAAGTTAATAATGGAAATATAGAAGATGCGCTAAAAAGATTTAAAAGACAATGCGCAAGAAATGGTGTTCTTCAAGAAGTAAGAAAAAGAGAACATTATGAAAAACCTAGCGTAAAAAGAAAGAAGAAGTCAGAGGCAGCTAGAAAAAGAAAATTTTAAATTATATGGAGAGCGATTAAAAATCGCTCTTTTGTATTAGAAAGAGGTGTTTTTATGTTAAAAGAGCAATTAATGAATGATTTAAAAGAAGCCATGAAAGAAAAAAATGAAATAAAGAAGAATACTGTTCAAATGGTAAGAGCAGCTATTTTACAAGTTGAAAAAGATAAAGGAATAGAATTAGATGATAATCAAATTATAGATATAATTGCAAAAGAAAGCAAAAAAAGAAAAGATGCAGCTGCTGATTTTGAAAAGAGTGGAAGAGAAGATTTAATTGAAAAAAATAATCAAGAACTTGAAATATTATCAGCATATTTGCCAAAACAATTAAGCAAAGACGAAATTGCAGAAATAGTAAAAAATATTATTTCAAAAGTAGGAGCAACATCAATAAAAGAAATGGGCGCTGTTATGAAAGGTGCAAAAGAAGAGATGGGTGCATCAGCTGATGGTAAAACAATAAATGAAGTGGTTAAAGAATTATTAAAATAAAAGTGTTGACATAATTGAAAAATAATGTTAAACTAAAAATAGTTATATAGTAAAACGTTGATAGAGAGAGTAACAATATTACTAAGTTTTAGCGAGTTAGGGATTGGTGAAAGCCTAATAATGAAGTGTATTGTGAAGAGAACTCAGGAGTGATTACTTGAAATGATTTTTAATCAAAGTATGGAATCCGTAAGCCTTCGTTACAGGCAAGAGTGACTTGTAAATTTTTATAAGTAACTAGGGTGGTACCACGTGTAATAAGCGTCTCTGGATTTTCCAGAGACTTTTTTGTTTATATAAGACAAAATATTTATGGTACAATTTTAGTTATATTTTACAAGTAATTAGAGTGGTACCGCGTAAAATATACGTCTCTGGGTTTTCAGAGGCGTTTTTATTTTTAAATAAATTAAAGGAGGAAAAGAAAATGGAAAATTTTAAGAAAATTGTTTTAGCTTATTCAGGAGGATTAGATACTTCTATAATGATAACTTGGCTAAAAGAAAATTACAAAGGATGTGAAGTAATTGCCGTTACTGGAAATGTTGGACAAGGAGAGAGTGAATTAGAAGGACTTGAAGAAAAAGCCAAAAAAACAGGTGCTTCAAAATTGTATGTACTAGATTTAAAAGAAGAAATTGTAAAAGACTATATTGTACCTACAATAAAAGCAGGAGCTAAATATGAAAATGTGTATTTATTAGGAACACCATTTTCAAGACCTTTAATTGCTGAAAAATTAGTAGAAATAACGAAAAAGGAAAATGCTGATGCAATATGCCATGGTTGTACAGGTAAAGGAAATGATCAAGTGCGATTTGAATTAGGTATAAGAAATTTTGCACCAGATATGCCAGTTATTGTTCCTTGGAGAAGCTGGGAAATTAAGAGCCGTGAAGATGAAATAGAATATGCTGAAAAGCATAATGTTCCATTAAAAATTAATAGAGAAACTAATTATTCTAAGGATAAAAACATTTGGCACTTATCACATGAAGGTTTAGATTTAGAAAATCCTGCAAATGAACCTAAATATGATAAGATATTAGAAATGGGAGTTACACCACAAAACGCACCAGACAAAGAAACAATTTTAACTTTAAGTTTCGAAAAAGGAGTACCAGTTAGTATAGATGGAGAGAAGATGAGTGTTTTAGATATTATTTTGAAACTTAATGAAATTGGTGGAAAAAACGGAATAGGAATATTAGACATGGTAGAAAATCGTCTTGTAGGTATGAAATCAAGAGGAGTTTATGAAACACCAGGTGGAACTATAATATATAAGGCACATGAATGGTTAGAAACACTTTGTTTAGATAAAGATACAATGCATTATAAAGAGCAAGTAGCAAGTAAATTTGGAGAATTATTATATGAAGCTAAATGGTTTACTCCATTAAGAGAAGCATTATCAGCATTTATTGATAAAACACAAGAAACAGTTACAGGAACAGTAAAATTGAAATTATATAAAGGAAATATTATAAATGCTGGAATGACAAGTGAATATTCATTATATTCTGAGAAAACAGCTTCTTTTGGAGAAGACGATGATTTTAACCAAGAAGATGCAAAAGGTTTTATAAATTTATATGGATTGCCAACAAAAGTAAAAGCAAAAATGAAAGGAGAATAAAATGGAACTTTGGAAAGGAAGATTTAAAAAGAAATTAGATAGTCAAACTAATGATTTTAATTCTTCAATAAGTTTTGATTCAAGACTTTATAAAGAAGATATTATGGGAAGTATAGCACATACAAAAATGCTTGAAAAACAAAATATAATAACTAAAAAAGACTTTACAGAAAGTGAAGATGCATTAACAAAAATTTTAGAAGATATCCAAAATGGAAGTTTAGAAATAAATAATAATGCAGAGGATATTCATACTTTTATAGAAGAGGAACTTACTAAAAGAATAGGGGATACTGGTAAAAAGCTTCATACAGCAAGAAGTAGAAATGATCAAGTAGCATTAGATATAAGAATGTATTTGAAAGAGGAAATTATTAATATTATTGAAGCATTAAAAGAATTAGAAGATGTTTTAATTGATAAAGCAGAAGAAAATTTATATACAATTATGCCAGGATATACTCATTTACAAAGAGCACAACCAATAACTTTTGCACATTATTTGATGGCATATTGTGAAATGTTTAAAAGAGATATTGAAAGATTAGATAAAAATTATGATAGTACAAATGTTATGCCACTAGGCAGTTGCGCATTAGCGGGAACAACACATAATATAGATAGAAAATATACAGCAGAAATTTTAGAGTTTAAAGATGTAACTTTAAACAGTTTAGATGGAGTTTCTGATAGAGATTTCTTATTAGAATTAGCTTTTAATATTTCAATGATTATGATGCATTTATCAAGATTTAGTGAAGAAATTATACTTTATTGTTCATGGGAATTTAAGTTTTTAGAGTTAGATGATGCTTTTTCCACAGGTTCTTCTATAATGCCACAGAAGAAAAATCCTGATATTACTGAATTAATAAGAGGAAAAACTGGTAGAACATATGGAAATTTAATGGCTCTTTTAACTTTAATGAAAGGATTACCACTTGCGTATAATAAAGATATGCAAGAAGACAAAGAGGCTATATTTGATAGCATAGACACTATAAAGAATTGTATTAAAACTTTAATTCCAATGGTTAAAACTATGAATGTTTTAAAAGAAAATATGAAAAAGGCGGCTGAAACAGGATTTATAAATGCTACTGATTGTGCTGATTATTTGGTAAATAGAGGCATTCCATTTAGGGAGGCATATAAAATAACAGGAGAAATAGTAGGATATTGTATTGATAATAATAAGATATTAGAAAACTTAGAATTAGAAAAATATAAAGAATTTTCTGATAAATTCGAAAATGATGTTTATGATGAGATAGATTTAATTAATTGCATAAATAAAAGAAATGTTATAGGTGGTCCTGCTCCTGAACAAGTAAAACAGCATATAGAAAAATTAAAAAACAAATAATAAAAGCCCTAGAAATATATATTTCTAGGGTTATATTTTATTTTCCTATAAACATTTGAACAAGAACTTTTCCATATTCAGGACTGTTAACAATAGCAACACCCGTATAATTAAAAGTATTACTTAAAATGTTATTCTTATGAGATTCGGAATTCATCCAGGAGCTTACGGCGCCTTCAAGAGTCGAATTTCCAGCAATGTTTTCACTTGCTGTTTTATAGGTTACTCCATTGGTAGAAAGCATCTCAAAAGGTGTTCCATATTTTTGTGAAGTGTGGGAAAAATAATTATTATCGACTAAATCTTGTGCTTTTAGTCTAGCAACATTTTGAGTAGCATCATCAATTTCTAATGCTGGTAAATTATTTTGAACGCGAAGATCATTTATTGCTTTTAAGAAAGCAGATTCCTCTTCTGATAATACGGTTGGTGGAGCCGAAGCTTCTACGGTTTCAGCATTTGTAGGCTGTATATCTAATTCTTTATCATAACAAGGCTTAACATAGTCGGAATTTACTGCTCCAATAATATTATTTTCGGTCTGCACAACATACCAATTACCTATTTTAGCAAAGACTCGTATGTAGTTATCCTTAGATAAAATGCCAACATTTTCATAAGAAATCCCTGGCCCCCTACGTATATTTAATTTATTTGCAGTAACTTGTCCAACAGAAAAATCTAAATTTTCCATTTCCTCCATACCAAAGCTGTTTGAAAATACACTAAAAATAGCGAATACTAAAATTGAAAGAACGATTATAAAAGATTTGTTCTTTTTAATATAATCAAATAATTTCATAAAAAACCTCCTAAAATTTTGATAACTAAATATTACCCAAAAGTTTTAGGAGTATTCAAAAAGTTTATAAAAAGTTAAATATATTTTTTAACAATTCTCGATAATAAATTTTAAAATCTTTTTTTTCAATATTATTTTTTACATAAATATCAACCTTTTTTAAAATTTCATCGTCGATTTTTATAGTCAAAAAGCCAATTTTAGTTTTCTCCTTTAATGGTGCTTCTAAATTATTTAGAAAATAAGTTTCCACATTTAGCTTTGATAATTCATTTGTTGATAAAGGAAAAATCGTATTTCCAAAATCTGCTGATTCAATAATTGGTTTATTTGTAGTTTTTTTGATATGAACATTATTTGTAAAATGATTTGAAAAGTCAGAGAAACTACTGCTTATAATATTTTCTATATTTACATTGGAATAATTATTAAAAACATAATTTAATACTTTTACACTATCAGTGGTTCTAATGTTTTTAGTATCAGCACCTAAAACTACAACAATAACATCTAAATTATTTTTCTTACAAGCTGTAACTAAACATCTTCCAGCTCCAAATGTAAAACCGGTTTTTACTCCATAGACACCTTCATAATTGCCAAGAAGTTCATTAGTATTATGTATAGGTCTAGTTCCGATTACAAATTATAGTTTCTTTTGTGGATACGATTTTCTTAAAAGTTTCATTTTTTAAAGCATAGTTAGTAATAAGAGCAAGTTCGTAAGCTGTTGTATAATGTTTGTCAGCATCTAATCCATGTGGAGTTATAAAGTTTGAATTGTTAAGTCCAAGTTCTTTTGCTTTTTTATTCATAAGAGAAGAAAAATTTTCTAAATTACCACTAATATGTTCAGCAATTGCAACGGCACAGTCGTTTCCAGAACGCAACATAAGTCCATAAAGCAAATCTTCCATTCTTATATTGTCATTAGTTTTTATTCCCAAAGTAGAACCAGAAGTATGAGCAGCATTGCTTGAAATATGTACAATATCATCTAATTTACAATTTTCAATAGCAATAATAGAAGTTAAAATTTTTGTAGTAGATGCCATTGGTGTTTTATCAAAAGCAGATTTTTCATATAAAATTCTATTAGTATTTCGGTCAATTGCTACAATATGAGTTGAATGCACATCAGGTTCATTACTTACGGTAGAGCTAGCTTGTAAGCTTTCTATAATTGAAATAGTTTCAGCATCATCACTCATTTCTTCATCGTAGGCAAATGCTGGAAATATGCTTGAAATAAGTAAAAAAGTTATTAATAAACTTAATAAAATATATTTTTTCAATGTTATCACCTAAGAAAGTATATGGTAAATTTTGAATAATATGTTTAAAAAAATTCGTGAAAAGCCCGGAATTTACATAAAAATTAACAAATAATATTGATTTTTTGACTAAAATGTAATATAATTATAATGTAGGTGTATCTTATTGATAGCCGTAGAAAACAGAGTATAATGATAAGAAAATGTAAATTGACTTATTAAAAAAAAATAGTAAAATATAAGTATTAAATAGCTTATAAGGAAGGTAAGGTCTATGAGAGAAAGTAAAGTTGTAAAGAAAATTTTAGCAATGCTTTTAATTGTCGCTATTATTTTACCATACTCGTCAGAAGTTTTAGCTGTTGCTTTAACACATAAAGATACAACAGCAATGTTAGAAACTTCAATTGAACATGAGGGTGGCGAAGATAGTGGATTATTGCCAGAAGAATATATGGACAAATATGATTACAGTCCATATTCTTATCAAATTGCAAATTCAGGAAGTGAAGGAAGAACAACAGTATTTAAAATCATCAAAGAAGGTGATGTAAGCTTTGAAGATGCTTTATATTGTTTAAATGCTGAAAAATCTTTCCCAAGTGCTGGGGCAAAAGAATACAAAAATATTGGAGACTTAAAAAATGAAACAGAAACAGCCACAGCAGGTTTAATTAATTCAATAGGTGCAAAAAATTATAAATCTTTAATTTGGCTTATTGATAACATGTATTTAAGAAAACAACAACCAGGTGAAAAAATGGAATTTATTAGCAAAGCTTTTGCTAATGAAATTGCAGAAAATGTAATACCACCAGTAACAGCAGAATATATTGCATCAATTATTACAGATGATGATATTGAAGTTGTTCAACAATGGGCAATTTGGTATTTCACAAATGGAAATAAAGATGGATATTCACCAGATTATCAAAAATATTATAATGCAAAATATTCTACATTTGGTACAGTTTATGTAAAAGGTATGACAACAGATGGAAAATATACAACATTATCAGATTTAACAGGTAATGGAGCAAGACAAGAACTTTTAAATAAACTATATGCATATTTAGTAGATAGTGCAAAAACAGCAGCATCTACTGAAAAAGTTACATATCCAAGTTTTGCAATGAAAGATTCAGATTTAACTTGTACAGTTGAAGGAGATAACTATAAAGTAGGACCTTTCAATGTAAATTCTGGAACTGGAACAGCTACTATTAAATTAGTAGATAGTGAAGGAAATGAAATTGATAGAAGTAAATATCAAATAAAAATTGATGGTGAAGAAAACTTTACAGATAAAAATGTAAATCAAATATTTGGCAAAAATTATTATATATATTTACCAATAGAAGGAAATACAATTACTAAAATAAAAATTACTATTGATTATTCAACTTATGAAACAGAAGCTTCTTTATGGAGTGTTACATCAGATAGCACATACCAACCAGTTGCTTTAATTACAAGAGGTACAAAACCATATTCAGATTCTCGTGAAAAAGATGTTGAATTAAAGAAATTTGACCTAGCCTTACGAAAATATATTATAAAAGCAGGTAGTACAGAAATTAAAAATAGAATTCCAGATGTAAATGAAGATACAATTGCTTCTACTGGAACAGCAGAATATAAACATAGAAAAAATCCTGTTACTATTAAAGCAGGTGATACAGTTGTATATGAAATTAGAGTATATAACGAAGGAACTTTAAATGGAACAGCAACAGAAATTACAGACTATTTACCAGAAGGTATGACTCTTGCTACTAATAGTAGTATAAATGAAACTTATGGATGGAAGGCATCAGAAGATGGAAGAGTTGCAGCAACAGAATATTTAAAAGATTCTGATATAGAAGCTTATTCTGGTGAAGGAGATTTAGATAGTTTATATGTTCAAATTGAATGTAAAATATCTGATACTTTATCAGAAGAAATTACAGAAAATACAGTTCTTACAAATGTAGCAGAAATTACAGGATATAGTAGAAAAGATGCTGATTCTGAAAAATCAATAGATCCTAGCACAATAGATACAAAAACATTTTCAGGAAACAAAGATAATAAAGAAGATTTAACAGATCCTGAATACTACTACAAAGGTTTACAAGATGATGATGATTTTGAAAAAGTTATCATAGAACCAAATAAAGATATATTTGATTTAGCTTTAAGAAAATTTATTACAAAAATAAATGGAAAAGCTCCAAATACTAGCAGAGAACCAAAAGTAGATGTTTCAAAACTAAAAAACGGTTCAGCTACAAATGCTACATATACACATCCAAAATCAGCTTTATCAGTTGAAAAAGGTGACATAGTAACATACAAAATTAGAGTATATAATGAAGGTGATATTGCAGGATATGCAGAAGAAATTTCAGATTATATACCAGCTGGACTTGGATATTTAATGAACTATAATGCAAATATAGAAAATAAATGGCAAATACCAGAAAATGCAAAAACAATTAAATTAAATGAAATTGAAAATGCAACAAAAAATCTTAAAAAAGATAATTTTACAAGTGATTTAAAATTAGAAGATGAATTAGTTGTTGTAGGTGGAGGAAAATTCGTAACAACAGCATTATCTTCAAAAAATGAAAGCAATTTAATTAAAGCTTTTGATAAAGAAAATGGAACATCATTAGATTACAAAGATGTTGAAATTACATGTGTTGTATTAACAGATGTTACAGAAAATAACAACTTAAAAAATATTGCAGAAATTAAAAAAGATTTAGATGATAAAAAAGAAGAAGTTACAGATAGAGATTCAACACCAGATACAGTTGATCCAAACAATTATCCTGGAAATGATAAAGACCAAGATGATAATGATTATGAAAATCTTGTAACTGTAAAAGATAAGAAATTTGATTTAAGTTTACAAAAATTCATTACAGGTTTAAACAATGACAAGGTTGATGGTAGAGAACCTACTATTACAAAAAATAATGATGGAACATTTAGATATAATCATACAACAGAACCTTTAAAAGTAGCTAATTCAGACTTAGTTACATATACAATCAGAGTATATAACGAAGGTGAAATTGATGGTTATGCAAAAGAAATAATGGATGATATTCCAGCTGGTTTAAAATATTTACCAGACAATGCAACAAATAAAGAATTTGGTTGGAAAATGTATGATAAAAGTGGAAAAGAAACTAATGATGTAAATCAAGCAGCTTCTGTAAAAACAACATATTTATCAAAAGCCAACGAAAAAGATGATCATAAAACAATTTTAGCTGCTTATGACAGTGAAACAATGCAAACACCAGCTTACAGAGATGTTAAAATAGTATTCCAAGTAACTGAGGTTGCATTACCAAATAAAACAGAAAGAACAATCATAAATACAGCTGAGATTACAGATGACGAAGATAAAGATGGAAATGAAATTGAGGATAAAGATTCAACACCAGGAAACAATAAATCAGGTGAAGATGATATTGATCAAGAAAGAGTTATAGTTAAATACTTCGATTTAGCTTTAAAGAAATCTTTAACAAAAATTGTTATCACAGAAAATGGTCAAACAAGAGAAATTCTTGCTAAAAATGAAGAAGACTTATTAAAAGTTGAAATTAACAGAAAACACATTAACAATACAACAGTAAAATTTGTTTATAAAATAACAGTAACAAATCAAGGTGAAATTGAAGGATATGCAAAAGAAATTAAAGATCATATCCCAGCAGGACTATCTTTTGTTAAAGAAGATAACAAAGATTGGATAGCAGTTTCAGACGATGTTGTAAGAACAGAAGCATTAGCAAATACATTATTAGTGCCTGGACAATCAGCAAGTGTAGACATTACTCTACAATGGGTAAATAATGAAAATAATTTAGGACAAAAAGTAAATATTGCTGAAATTAGTAAAGATTATAATGACAAAGGTTCACCAGATATAGATTCAACACCAGACAACTTTAAATCAGAAGAAGATGACCAAGATGATGCACCAGTTATATTATCAATCTCAACAGGTGAAGAACCAGTGTATGTAGTTTTATCTACAACAGTAATGGCAATACTTACAACAGGAATAATCTTAATTAAAAAATATGTTTTAATATAACATAAAAAGGAGGCAAAAATGCCTCCTTAATTTTTACAAAATTACCAACATTTTGTGTTTACAACAAATTTTCTATATGTTATAATTATTCGTGAAGTAAAATATAGAGGTGATTAAATGAACCAAATTTTAGACTATACACCAAATAAAAATTCAAAAAAATCTTCTAGTTCATCAGATACAGTAGTAAGAGTTTTTGCTGTATTACTAGTGATTTTTTCATTATGTTTATTAGGAAGTGGTTTATATAGCATATTTAAAAACAAAGAATCAGAAAAAAATACAAATGTAAAACCAACTTATGCAACTATAAATGCGGTTCAAGAAGGAGATAAAGCAATCATTTCAGTTACACATGACAAAGTAATTGAATCAATGGTATATAGATGGAATTCAGATGCAGAACGTTCAATTAAAGGTGATGGTAAGAAAACAATAGAAAAAGAATTGGATTTACCAGCAGGTGAAAATACTCTATATATTAAAGTAATAGATGTAAATGGTGTAGAAACATCTTCAGAAGAGAAATTTACAGCTGAAAGCGGTTTAGATATAATGAATCCAGTAATTTCACTAAATATAGTAAATGGTGAAGAAGAAAAAATGTTAAAAATTACAGCAACAGATGAAACAAAGATAGATTTCTTAACATATAGATGGAATGATGAAGAAGAAGTTAAAGTAGAAGCATCAGAAGATAATAGCAAAGAAATAGTTACAGAGATACCAATTATGAGAGGAACAAATGATATTACAATAGTAGCTGTTGATAGTGAAAACAATACTACAACAGAAACAAAGAGTTATACAGGACTTACACAACCAGAGATTGTAGTTACATTATCAGAAGATGGAAGTACACTTATAATTAAAACAACACATGAAAATGGAGTTAAGAAAATTAGTTATAAATTAAATGATAAACCTTATGAGGCAGAATTCGAAGGAGAACAAATCCAAAAAGAAGTTGAATTTACACAAGGATTAGATGAAGGATATAATAGACTTGTATTAACAGTAACAAGTGTTGATGATACAGAAACAGTATTTGATGGTGAATGTGAATATGCACCATCAGCACCAGAAGAGGAAGAGCAACAACCTGATGAACAAGAACAACAACCAGAAGAAGAAACATCTAGTGAAGAAACTGAGGAATAATATGAGGGAGTAATATGGTACAAGAAATATATATTATTGATAATAAAGATGAATTAATCGGTAATTTAATTAATATATTTAATAACAAAAATGACAAAGACTACACATTTAAATCTGTTAAAACGGCAGATTTAGGCATAGCTCTTAGAAATATTCCTGCTATGATTATTATTGATGAAGATGATATTGATATAGATGTTGTAGAACTTTGTAAAACAATTAGAAAAGATGAAAATAACAGTATTACTCCTATTGCAGTAGTATCTTCAAATATGGATAGAGAGCATAGAATAGAAATATTAAAAGCTTCTATTGAATATTTTATAAAAAAACCAATTAATGATGAATATATTTATTATACTATAAAAAATATTACATCTTTAATGTATATAAACAGAAGAGTTAGTCCGCTTACAGGACTTCCTGGCAATGTTCAAATTCAAGCTGAAATGAAAAAACGTTTAATGAATAAAGAAGATTTTGCAATAGTTTATGTAGATTTAGACAATTTTAAAGCATATAATGATGTTTATGGATTTGCTGCTGGTGATGAAATTATAAAATTTACTTCAAAAGTGTTATTAGAAAATATACATAATATTGAAAATAGTGATAATTTTGTTGGGCATATTGGTGGAGATGATTTTATTGCTATTGTTAGTAGAACTAATTATGATATATTTTGCAAGAATATGATAGCACAATTTGATAGTGAAGTACTTTCTTTTTATATTGAAGATGATGTAGAAAGAGGTTATGTTGAAGTTGCTAATAGAAAGGGAATAATTGAACAATTCCCTTTGGTTTCTATTTCTATTGCTGTTGTTGAAGTTGATAGAAATAGATTTAAAACAACACTTGAAATAGGAGAAGTTGGTGCTCAAGTAAAACACAAAGCTAAAACTATTTTAGGTAGTACTTATGTTATAAATAGAAGAAAATTTTAGGACTTAGGTGTTCTAAAATTTTTTTTGAACATTAATAAATTTAAGGAGGAAAGAAATGGACAAATTATTAGATTGCAAAAAATTCACAAAAGAAAGTTTAATGGAGTTATTAGAGCTTGCTTCAAAAATTAAAGCACATCCAGAAAATTATACAGAAGAATTAAAAAACAAAGTAATAGCTGTAATGTTTTTTGAACCAAGTACAAGAACAAGAATGTCATTTGAAGCAGCAATACAAAGACTTGGCGGAAAAATGATAGTAACAGAAAATGGAAAAGAAAATTCTTCTGCAAGAAAAGGTGAAACGTTAGAAGATACTATAAGAGTATTGGACAAGTATGCTGATGCTATTGTTATGAGACATTCAAGAGATGATGCAGCAATTGCAGCAGATAAAGTTTCAAGAGTACCAATTATAAATGCAGGTAGTGGTAAAGCAGAACATCCAACACAAGCACTTTTGGATGTATTTACAATAATGAACAAAAGAGGCAGTCTAGATGGAACAAAATTGGCCATTTTAGGTGATTTAAAATACGGAAGAACAACTCATTCATTACTTCAATTAATTTCGTTATTTGACAATATAGAAGTTTTTGGATTAAGTAAAAAAGAATTCATGTTACCACAAGAATATATTGATTATTTAAGTTCAAAAGGAATAAAATACACAGTATGTGAAAGTTTTGATGATTTACCAAGAGATATAGATGTTTTATACCATACTCGTATTCAATCAGAGAGATTTGAAGGAGATTTTGGAAAAGAAGAATTTATAATAAATAAAGCTGTTTTAGATACATTTACAGATAAGGCAATGGTACTTCACCCATTACCAAGAAATGAAGAAATTTCAACAGATATTGATGATGACCCAAGAGCAATGTATTTTGAACAAGCTGAAAATGGTATGTATGTAAGAATGGCACTTTTAAAAGACATTTTAGCTGGTAAATAGAATATTAGATAACAAAAAGGAATGAAATTTGTTTTTCATTCCTTTTTACTATTATTTTCTTTTATAAATTTATCTATTTTTTTGTTAATGGAATTTATTTTTATTCCAGCAAATACTCCATTTTCTTTCATAATTTCATGCTTTTTATCAAGCAGTGCTTTTACTTCTTGAACATTTTCAGCAGATACTTTTGAAAGAATTGTATCATATTCAATTTTAAGTGTAACTAAATCTAAGTATTTTGAATTTTCGTTCATAAAATAAAATCCTTTAAATAATTTAGGTTTTAAAGTTGTACCTATAAACTAATAAAAATTATATCATAAATTTTTAAAATAGTCCATTATCCCACCATAAATTCCCCATGCTATGTTACTTTGATATTCATCTGTTTGAAGCAGTTTAGTTTCTTCGGCATTAGACAAAAATCCACATTCTACTGTTACTGTCGGAATTTTGCTGTTATCCATTAAGTATATATTGGTTAATGGTAAAATTGTTCGTTTGTTTTCTCGTGCTATTGAATAATTCAAATTGTTTTGAATATTATTAGCAAGTGTTTTACTATTCTCACTATTTTTTTGATAAAAAGTTTGCCAACCATAGTATTGTTCACCCGAAATTTTATTTAAGTGTACAGAAACTAAAATTTCGGAAGTAGGATCATTTGAGAGTTCTACACGATTTTTTAGGTCGGAAGCTTTTTTGTTTTTTGCGTTAGCATCATAGATACCATTTTCATCAGAACGAGTTAGAATTACATTACAATTAGAAGCTTCTAAAAGTTCTTGAAGTTTTAATATTATACTTAAATTTATATCTGCTTCTGAGATACCATTTGGACTTTCAGCACCACCATCTGGAAAACCGTGCCCAGCATCTAATACAACAGTATGATTTGCTACTGGAATAGATGAAGTAGGTAGTGCAGACGGATCTTTAAAAGAAAAATATGAAATACTAAATAATATTGCTAAACACATAAATACAATTTGGTTTTTTCTTAAAACATACATAATATCACCTTATATAATGTATGTTTTTTGGGAAAATTTATGACCTAAATTTTAGAGTGGGTAATTTATTGAAAGAATCACATTTTTGTGATAAAATTCAAGAAGTAAATTAGATTTCTACCTAAGGAAGGAATGAAAAATTATGAAAAATATATTTATAGAATATCCAAAATGTTCAACTTGTAAAAAGGCTAAAAAATGGTTGGAAGATAATAATGTTGAATTTGTTGATAGAAATATTGTGGAAGAAAGACCAAATTCACAAGAATTAACAAAGTGGATAAAGGAAAGTAATGAAGATATAAAAAGGTGGTTTAATACAAGTGGATTAAAATATAAAGAATTAAACTTAAAAGAAAAACTTTTAATCATGGATGAAAGTGAAAAAATTGAATTGTTGGCGAGTGATGGTATGCTTGTAAAACGACCATTATTAGTAACAGATAAGGGTATTTTTATAGGATTTAAAGAAGATAAATGGAAGGAAATTTTATAGAATGAATATTGTTAATATTTATAAAAAATACCATTTGCCAGAGAATTTGCAAATGCATATGTTAAGAGTTGCTTCATGTGCTAATTTGATTTTGGATAATTGGACGGGCTCAGAAATAAATAGAAAAGCAATTATCAGAGTTTCTTTAATGCATGATATGGGAAATTTAGTAAAAATTCCAGAAAATTTTTCAAAAGATGAAGGCTTTAAACAAACAAGAAAAAAATATTTTGAAAAGTATGGAACTAATGACCATGAAATTAATTTAGAGATAGGAAGAATAGAAGGATTAACAGATTTGGAAATAGAAATTTTGGACGGTAAAAGGTCACGAAAAAATGAGGAAACTTTAAAATGCGATTCTTATGAGAGAAAAATCTGTGCTTATTGTGACCAAAGAGTAGCACCAGACGGAGTGGTATCTTTAAAGGAGAGATTGGATGATGCGAAAGTTAGATACAAAAACAAACCATTATCTGCGTGGTCAAGTGAAGAAAAAGCAAAACATTTGACTGACTGTGCATTAGGAATAGAAAAACAAATAATGGTTAATTGCTCTATAAAACCAGAATATATTAATGATGCAAATATTTCAAAATATATAGAGATTTTGAAGGACTATGAGATTTAGATAATAGTTGTTTTAAAGGAGAGTAAAATGGCTGTAAAAGAAGATAACGAAATAACAGTTAAAGTAAAAGTAAGCGCAGAAGAATTGTATAGATTCCTAGAAGAAATGGGATTCCATTTAATATATAGTTTTTCACTCGATGATACTTATTTTGTGCCTAGTAAATTAGATGTTGAAGACATGGAAATTAGAGACATTATTTCAAAAGCGGTTTTAACAAGATACATTGTGAGACATGATACCGGAAAAGTAACACAGAAAATTACTTTTAAGAAAAAAGAAATTAATGAAAATGGCGAAATTCTATTTCAAGAAGCAACAAATTGTGAAGTTTTGGAGATAGAAGATGCTAAGAAATTATTAAATGTCATTGGGTACAGGGAAATACTGAGAATAAAAGAAGAGGATTCAGTTTACGGAAAAGATGGATTTCAATTGGCAGTTAAAAATATTTCTGGTGGAGACATATTAATCGAAGCAGAAATTGGAGAAAATGTTGGAATTTCTACTATTAATGAGCTTAAGAGAAAAATGATAGAAGAGGAAATACCAATATTTACTGATGATTTTTTTGTAAAAAAAGCTGAGGTAGAATTAAGAAAAGTTTTAGGGAGAAAGTAATGGAAAGGAATATAAAAGTTGGAATTGGTATAATGATTTTTGAGGGCAAAAAATTGTTATTAGGACACAGAGTAAAAGGTAAAAAAGACACAGGAGGAATTTATGAAGTTGATTGTTGGACTTTGCCTGGTGGAAAACAAGAATATGGCGAAACATTTTTTCAAGGTGCAAAACGAGAAGTAAAGGAAGAAACTAATTTAGATGTTGACGATTTAGAAATGTTTAGCATTGCTGATGACATACAACCAGACAGACATTTCATAACCATACATGTTATTGCTCACAAACACAGTGGAGAATTAAAAGTAATGGAGCCCACAAAAGAAGATGAATGGAAATGGTTCGATTTAGATAATTTACCTGAAAAAATCTACTCACCTTCAAAGAAGTTTATTGAGGAGTATTTGGGGGAGAAGGGGATTTAATAAAAATATATGAAATGCTTAAAATTTCTTTGTATGAATGAAGATGGAATAGAGATTCCAGATGATATTGAAAAATTTATATATGATATATTTGAAATTTATGATATTAGAGCATTAGTAGGAAAAAGTAATGCAGTGAGGTTTGAAATAAGACCTAATGAAGGAAAACATTATAATCCACATGTACATGCATCTTTTGCAGAATATAAAATATCTATTGATATAAATACATTAGAGTATAAAGGTAATTTGCCATCAAATAAGAAAAAGAAGGCAATAGAATGGGTAAAAAATAATAGAGATAAGTTATTGCATGAGTGGAATGATATAGTAATTACTAAAAATTTACCATTAACCCAAAGTAAATTAAATGATTGAAATATAATTGTTTATAACTCATAACCCGAAGGTCGTAAGTTCGAGTCTTACCCCCGCAACCAAACTTCAATCACTAGAACTATAACGGTTTTAGTGATTTTTTGCTGTTCTAAAACAGTTTACAATAATGCTGTTTTTGAGCACCATTATGTAGAATTGGGTAAAAATTGGGTAAAATAAGTACCTCAAACTACTTAAATTCTAATAAAAAATCATTAAAATTTTATACTTTTTTATAAAACAAAAGGCAATGGGAAATCTAAATTTTCATATTTAGCTGCCTTCTATTTTTATATCGTGAAAATTGTAACGGCTTTTATATTCCGTTCGTGAAAATTAGAAAAAAGTTAAAATTAAGACCTTGTTGGTAATAACAAGTTTTCTAGTGCATATCCAGCTTTTCTATTATGAGAAAGTAGTGGATGTACATAAAAATCTAATGTTGTACTTATTTGTGCATGACCAAGTCTTGCAGAAACAACAGCTATATCAACATTTTGTGCTACTAGTAAACTTGCATTTGTATGTCTTAATCCGTGAAAATTAATTACAGGCAATCCAATCGTGCTTACATATTTAACAAACCATTTGCTAATGGAAGAAGGATGCATAGGTTTGCCATCTGCTTGTACAAATAACCTATCAGAATTAGTCCATAATTCGCCGTAAATCGATTTTTGTTCTTCATACCATAATTTATATTCCTCAAGCAAAGAAATGATAAATTCGGGTATTGCAATTTCTCTAATGGAACTTTCTGTTTTAGGTGTTTTTGTAAAAACTCCCATATCTGATAAATACTGACTAGAACGATTAATACTGATTATTCCATTTTTAAAATCAATATCTTGCCATTCTAATCCCATTAATTCACCTAAACGAACACCAGTAAAAACAGTAAGAATGATAGCAACTTTATATTTAGTTTCTTCTATAGAAAGTTTTTCTAAATTTTCAAGAAGTATTTTAGTTTGCTCATCATCATAAGATCTTCTTTTAGGCTTTCTAGCTTTAGGTGCTTGAACACGTTCAGCAGGATTTGCTACTATCAATTGCCAATAAACTGCTTTATGAAGCATTGCTCTTAATAATCTGTGATGTTCTAAAATTGTTTTGCCAGATAAGGGCTTTTTAGTTTTTGAACCATTGTTACCTTTTTTCCTAACTAACTGAGTATCTTTTTCAAGTAAGTCATAAAACTTCATAATGTTAGTTGGTCTGATTTTATTTATGTAAAAATGTCCGAAGTATGGTAAAAGTCTTGTTTCTAACATTCTACAATAACGCTTGTATGTAGTAGGAGCAAGTTCTTTTGAACCATAATCTCTTTTCCATATTTCTGTAAATTCAGAAAATCTAAGAGATTTACCATCAACAACTAAGCCATTTTGTACTTCAGTAACAAATTTCGCTAGTTCAACTTTTGCATCTTTTTTACTTCCATGTACTGTTTTTCTGTGTATCATTGGATTTCCATTTAAGTCGAATCCTTCAGACACTGTTAGCCTGTAACTATTTTTTCCTCTTTTTTCTATACTCCCAGCCATTACTTAATTCACCTCCTTTCAAGTATGCCTATGGGCGGGAGGAGTATTTATATGTATTTTATGGTATTATACATTATTTTTAGAAAAATTACCAGCTATTTTTGGCTATTTTATGCCTGTTTCAAAGATTCCAATAAAATTCATAAAAGAATATATATGAAACTTAAAAATACTAGATGAAATGTAATATTATTTTATTTGTCGAATTTTATAAATAAGTGTAATGTTTTGTCAAAGTGTTGAGAATATAGTAAAAATATGATATATTAATTAAAATAAAATGAGAGGTAAGAAATATGTGGAAAGATAGTGAAGCAGAAATTGATTTTTTAGATTTTGATTACTTAATAGGAGTTTTAAAGGATATTATTGATAATGAAGATTTACTACCTGCTACAATAGGAGTGTATGGAGATTGGGGAAGTGGTAAATCAAGTTTAATAAGATTAGCAATGAATGACTTTGAAGAAAATAAAAATATAGTATGTTTGAACTTTAATGCATGGTTGTTCGAAAGCTATGAAGATGCAAAAACATCATTATTAGGTAGTATATTAGATAAAATATGTGAGGAAAAAACGCGAGTTGAAAAGGCAACAGAGATTGTAGAAGCATTATATAAAAGTATTGATAAACTAAAATTATTCAAGAAGTCTTTCCTTTTTGGAATGGATATTGCGACAACTGGAGGAATACTTAGTGCATTGTCAATTTTAATCAATGAATCAGTCAAAAAGGATCATACAAACATAAAAGAAAAAATAACAGAAAATATAAAAAACGAATTAAATGAGAATAGTATAAGAAACGACATAAAAGAATTTAGAAAACAATTTAATGATTTATTAGAAGTTACTAAAATTGACAAACTTATTATTTTTATAGATGAATTAGATAGATGCAGTCCTGACACAATTTTATCAACATTAGAAGCAATTAGATTATTCTTATTTACAGGAAATACAGTATTTATTATTGGAGCGGATGAAAGACAAATAGCTTATGCTGTAAAAAGTAAATTTAGAGAGATTAAAGGGCAAGAAATTGATATTGGGAAGGAATATCTTGAAAAACTAATTCAATATCCAATTAGAATTCCAAGATTAAATAGTAAAGAAATGGAATTTTATATGATATGTTTATTACTTCAAAAAAAATTAGAATCAGATAAATTTGCTGAATTAATAGATTACTTAAATAACAAAAAAAGAGAAAGATTTTTAGATTTTAATGTAGACTATGAATTAATTGCGAATTTTGATAAAGATGTAGCAGACGATACGAGAGATGAAATTACTATTGCAAAACAGTTGTCTCCTATTCTTTCAGCTGGGTTAAATGGTAATCCAAGACAGTGTAAAAGATTTTTAAATTCTTTAAGTATGAGAGAAAAGATGGCTTCATTTAGAAACGTGGATTTAGATAGAAAAGTTTTAGCCAAGATTATGCTATTAGAATACTTTAAGCCTGTTTTGTTTGAAACTATATGTTCAAATTTGGATAGTAAGGGAATGTCTTCTCATATCAAAGAAATTGAAAATAATGATTTCCAGAAGAATAAAGAATATGAAAATGACAGTTGGGTTAAGAATTGGATAGATGTTGAACCATCATTATCAGGAATAAATTTAACAAAATATTTATATTTTTTAAGGGAATCTAATAAAGGATTTTCAACTATGGAACCTGATATAAGTAAAGAAGGAAAAGAGATTTTAAAACAATTATTATCAGGTTCTGAAATAGCAGAAAAAAGAGCTATTGAAGAATCAAAAAGCTTGGGAAATCTTGATTTACAAAAAATATTGGAAATTCTATATTCTAAATTAATGGATGATGATAATCTAGATAATAATTCTTTTAAAATATTTATGAGATTTGCAGAAATGCATAAAGATCTACAGGGTGATGCAATTAAATATTTAAAATCAATTAATCCAGACAAGATAAAAATAGTACAAGCACCTTTAATTACTTCATTTAAAAATAATTTAGAAAACAAAGAAATAATTGATGATTTTATAAATGGATTAACTTCAGATGTAAAAGAATATATAAGTAAGGAGGGATAATATGGGAACATCAAGTATGTATAGTGGACCTAAAGATAATAAACTACTACCTGATGATTATTTAGAAGCTGATAATGGAGAAGAAAAAAAGAAAATGCCAGATGATGATAAAAAAATAGATCCAGATGCCTGGAAAAAAGCTAAAAATGCAATGTCAAAATATATAAATGCTAAAAATGGAAATAGGCAAAATGTTATTAGAAAATATGCTAGTGCTAATGGTGGAAGTAGTAAAATGGCAAAAAATTCAACATCTGGAATAAAAGGAGTTTCAGGATTAGGAGGGCTGCTAAATAGAATTTCAAGTGTAGGATTTGAAAATACATTAAGAGAATATAAAATTGACTACAGAAATAAATCAGTTAATTCTATATTTTCAGAGTTTATAAATATTTTATCTCCTAATGCCAATACAAAAGAGGAAGTAGCTGGACGAGATGCATTAATAGAAACTTTAACAGAATTGTATGAAATGATTGAAAAAACAGGAGAAGACATCACATACTTTGATAAATTAGATGACAGTAAATTTAATTTTATAATGAATAAATATATAGAAAATTATATATTTGCCAAATTTTTAAATGATTTAGAATATAGAGCCGAAAAATATGCTAGAAGTATAGATTCTGTGATACAGAAAGAGAAGAATATTAAAGATTTTATAAATTATAGTGTAAATAATGCTACCAAAGATATAAATTTCAAAAGTTTCAATTACAGTGATTTAGATGCAATAGAAAAAATATATAGAGACTGTTATAAAATTTGGGAGGATGAATAATGAAATATTTATGTAAAATAGATAAAATTGATGATTTTAATATAGATAATGCACATTCTATAGTTTTAGAAGATAATAGTATGTTTACATATACATTTTGGGAACAGTCTTATAAAAATGTAACGGGAAAGTATTCAAATACTGCTATTGATTTATTATATATATCTTTATTTGTATTTTACATAGATAGAATTCATTCAAGAGATGTGTCAATAGATTCTTGGTCAAGAAATATAAATATGAATATTCCAGTTATAGAATTAGAAAAATGGAATGCTAATAAAGAATTATTAGAAAATATGTTAAAATTTTTAAGTGGAGACATATGGAATATAGAGTTTAGAAAAAGAGAAATTACAGAAAAAGAAAAAAGATATTTAAAGAAAATAAATGATAAAGAAAGTGATGACAGCGTTATCTGTATGTTCTCAGGGGGATTGGATTCTTTCATAGGTGCAATAGATATATTAGAAGAAAATAAAAATGTTAAATTTATTAGTCATTATGGTGGAGGAAAAGGAACTAGAGAATTTCAGCAATATTTAAAAGATATTTTAAAAGAAAAATATAAAATAAAAGAAGAAAACTTTTTTAGTTTTTATGCTGCTGCTAAGGAAGGCATTGAAGATACAACCAGAACAAGATCATTTATGTTTTTCTCGCATGCAATAGCTATTGCTTCGACATTAAATAAAAACGTAAAATTAATAATACCAGAGAATGGACTAATATCTTTAAATATTCCATTGACATATTCACGACTTGGAAGTAGTAGTACAAGAACTACACATCCATACTATATGGAGATGTTTAAGGAATTATTAAATAATTTAGGATTTACAATAGAAATAAAAAATCCATATCAATTTAAAACAAAAGGTGAAATGGTTGCAGAATGTAAAAATATAGAATTACTAAAAGAACATATTGATAAAACTATGTCATGTTCGCATCCCGATGCAGGAAGAATGTTTAAAGAGGTAGAGGCAAAACATTGTGGATATTGTTTACCTTGTATAGTAAGACGAGCTGCGATAAAGAAAGGTATAGGAATAGATAAAACAGAGTATAGAGATAAGGATTTTAAAACACATAAAGTCGCAAAGGAAAACTTAAATTCATATTTGTTGGGGATTAAGAAATATAATAAAAGTTCTGCAATGATGAAAATTCAATTATCTGGAGAAATTAAAGAAGACATAAACTTATATGCAGATTTATATAATAGAGGAATAGAGGAATTAAAAGCCGTATTGGAGGATTATTATGAGTGAAATATTTTTCCATGATACTCATTTACATATAGATTTATTTAAAGAGATGAATAGTATTATAAGAAAAATTGAAAATCAAAAATCATACACTATTGCAATGACAAATTTACCAGAATTATATAAAAAATATTCAAAAAAATATATGGATTTTAAATATATAAGATTTGCATTAGGATTTCATCCTGAACTAATAACAAAATATAGTTATCAAATGAATTTATTTGATGAGGAAATAAAAAATGCTAGGTATGTAGGAGAGATAGGCTTAGATAAAAGAAAGAATATTAATGATTATGAAAAGCAAAAGGAGTTATTTGAACACATAATAAATGAATGTGAAAAAGCAGGAGAAAAAATTATTTCTATTCATTCTAGAAATTCAGTAACAGATATATTAAAAATAATAAAAAAAGACTTTAATTGTAGAGTGATAATGCATTGGTTTTCTGGCAATATGGATGAATTAAATTTATGCATTAAAAGAGATTTCTATTTTTCTATTAATCCTAAAATGTTAAAAACAAAAAGTGGAAGACAAATTATTGAAAAAATACCAATTAATAGAATGCTTATAGAAAGTGATGCACCATTGGCGACTGAAAGTAATATATATGATTTTTTATTTATGAAAGAAATAACTGAGTTTATTGCTAAAATTAAAGGGATAGATTGCATTAATGTCAGTAATGCTTTTAGAAATAATTTTAAAGATTTATTAAGTTAAAAAGAAAACGACAAGAATTAGACTTGTCGTTTATTCATATTTATTATGCTGTTAAAAAATGGTTTGTCTTTACACTGAAAAGTATCGTATTCTACTTTGGGATTATGAGCAGAGGCTTTTTTATGAATCTTTATTTTCCTTCATCCATGCAAGCAATTCATCTTCAGAAATTTTATTATTATTAAATTCTTTAATCTTCGATTTAGCAAGTTGTTTCCAATTTTTAAAAGCTGATTTGATTTGTTCATCATCAGATCTTTTAGCTTGCATTAATCTTCTTTGATAGTTATTTCTATAAAATCTTATTCCTTCTACAGTTTTTCGTTTTTTAGTATAAGAGTTAGTAGCACCAATTATTTTACAAGTCTGTTCATTTTGATAATATACAATATCACAATATTTTTCTGTATTTTTAATAGGAATAAAATATTTGCCACAATTTTTGCAAGTTTTAATTTTTATATCCTTATTTGATGCAATTTCTAGTAATGATACATATAGAATATTAGATAGATAGGATGTATGAAAAACAGGACTCTCATTTACATCTATTATTCCATTTTCTAAATGTTCTCTTACTATTTTAGGAGTTATAGATTCAACAGCAATATTTAAAGCATCATGTGCAAATTGTTGATAATAGAATACATCAATGTTAATAGAATATCTAAAAACATTGTTTTTTATTATATATGCAAGATATTTTTCAAATGGTAAATAATTTTTATCTTCTAAATTATCATTTAGATTATACATATAATCAATACATCTTTTTATTAAATATTGTAATTCTTTTAATTTTCGTTTGATTTCAATAAAAATTGGCTCGTAAGTTTCATAAAAGTCTTCTTTTGATTTAAATAATCGTGCTTTAGGAATGTCTTTATAGAATTCTTCTAATATTGAGAGTCCATAAAAACAAAAGAAAGTATTATAAGCAGTTTCAAAAGATGAGAAATTGCTATTTAGAAATTTAATTAGGAATGTACCATAGTTTTCTTCAAAAGGACTACTAAAATTAGATGAACTAAAATAGATTTCTCCAATGTGTTCATCCGATTTAAGAATAATACTAGGAAATTTATTATCAGAAATATGATTAAAAGTTGTTTTATACAAAATTACAGAAGTTGTATAAAACTCTTTTCTTTTTTCTTTGTTAAACCATATATTAAAACCATTTTTTACTGGAATATTATTTTTTCTTAACACTAAAGAACCTCCTAAAACATAGATTGCAATATAATAAAATAAATAAAATTGCTAACAAATCAACTAAATTATACAAAAAGCTAACGAAAAATGCAATGGTTTTGGTAAAAATACTTCCTGAAACCATTGAAAATACTAACAAAAATGAAAATAACAAAAAATATAAAAAATTTTCTGAAAAAGACCTATTTTTAATACATGTTCTGGGGTTATAAGTAGAAGGGAAGGAAAGGCAGAATTCTCTTCTAGAAAATACAAAGGAGGGAAAAGCTATGGAATTACAAAAAGTTCAAAGAACAACACTAACAATGAAAGAAGCAGCAGAGTATTTAGGAATTTCTTATTGGTTAGTTAATCAATTAGTAAGAAGAAAACAAATACCATACTCAAAAGTTGGTGGAAAATATTTATTTAGAGTACAAGCACTAGATGAATATTTAGAAAATATGGAACAACAATCTATAAGTTAGATTGCGAGGAAAGTGGGGAAAGGAGGACATGTATAATTTACAATGGTTAAAACTAGAAATTAAAATATTTTCAAACAGAAAAATTCAAATATTACTAAAAGAAACTGAGGGAGATACATATTTTAGAGGATGGATTCAGTTAATAACTATTGCGATGGAATGTAATAGTGAAGGGAAGCTAGTAATAGGAAAAAATACACCAATGACAATAGAAAATTTTTCAAAGATTATGGGAAAGTCTAAGAAAAAAATGGAGAAAATTATTAAAAAATTTCAAGAATTAAATATGCTAATTATAGAAGAAGGAGCATATAAAATTAAAAATTGGAGTAAATACCAAAGTGTTGAAACAAATGAAAAATATCAAGAACAAAATAGAATAAGACAGCAAAGATATCGTGAAAAATTGAAAAGTGAAAAAGAAAAAAGTAACGTTACAATAACGGAAAATAACGCACAAGAAGATAATACAAGAAAGGAGAATGAGAATAACAATGGATTTAGAGAATACAAAATATGAAAATTGTCAAAAGAATTTCCATAATAAATGTAAGTTTTGTGGAAAAGAGTTAAATCCAATAGGATTAGACTACTTATATACTAATGTATCTTCAGAATTAATTGAATATGAAAGATGTACTTGTGAAGAATCCAAAAACTATTGGAAAGATGTAGACTTTAGAATTCAAGAGCAGAAAAAGAAAGAACATTACAGAGAAATGATTGGTCAATTTTATTCTCAAAATTATATCAGTAAAAGGCTAAAAGATTATAATTTTAAGAATTTTAAAGTGACAGATGTTAATAAAAAAGAAGTAGAGATTGCAAAAGATTATACAAAGAAATGTATCAAAGATAAACAAGAAAATGGACTTATTATTACTGGAAATTCTGGAGCAGGGAAGACACATTTAGCAGCATCAATTTCAAACGAATTGATAGAAAAAGATAAACTAGTTGTAATGGGAAGATTAACATCATTGTTGGATATGATAAAAGAAACTTTTAGAGATAATTCAAAGTCAGAAAATGAGTTAATAGAACTATTTTCTAATGTAGATATGGTTGTAATAGATGATTTAGGAACAGAAAAAATAAGCAGTTGGGCATTGGACAAGCTATATACAATTATAGAAAATAGAAATGAAAATAAATTACCAATTATAATAACAACTAAGTTTGATAAAGAAGGCTTATTACATAGATTTATACAAAGTAATGATAAAGAATTATCGGATGCAATTATTCAAAAATTATATCAAATGTGTTATGGAATTGAACTAAAAAGATATGATGAAAATCAAAAAGAAAAAGCTAGCACAAGCGACGAAACTAAATACTAACTTAATCCAAAATCTAAATTTATTATAGTATATTTTGCTATAAAAGTAAAGCAAAAAAGTTCAAATTTTTAGTTTAAAAATTTGAACTTTTTTGAAAATATCTTGATAAAAATTAAGAGAATTTTTACCTAAAAAAGCCTCTCGGAGAGCAAAAAGGGTATTAGGGCATTTGGCCCTAAACAGCGAAAACGGTGTCAAAACACCACGCTGGCGAATATTGGGCATTAAAAATGATCCGCAATATTCGAACAAAATAAATTTTGCTAAATCTTAATACTTCGTAAACTAGTATTAAGATTTTTTCATAGATTAGAAAAACATAAAATAAGGTTGAAGAGTTGTATAATTGAAGCAAGGTATTTTCAAAATAAGATCTTTTGGAAGAATTAAATTGCAATGACAAATATAGGACAATCTATTGAGAAAAATGTCATTTTGTGATATAAGATATACTAGAATAAATGTAAATTAAAGGAAAAGATAATATGGAAGAATTAATGAAAGAAATAAAACAATTTAATGAAGAAAGAGATTGGGATAAATTTCACTCACCAGAGAATCTAGCAAAATCAATATCAATTGAAGCTGGGGAACTTTTAGAATGCTTTCAATGGGATAGTGAAAATTATAATAAAGAAGATGTATGTGAAGAACTTGCAGATGTATTTACATATTGTATTCAAATGGCTATGAAATTAAAAGTTAATCCAAAAGAAATAATATTAAAAAAATTAGAAAAGACAAAGAAGAAATATCCAGTTGATAAAGCTAAGGGAGTTAGTACAAAATATAATAAATTATAGAAGTAATAATTAGTGGGGGCAATTATTATGATAGTATATGAAGCAACAAAGCAATCTTTTTTGGAAGATGTTTATAATGATCAAGTAGCAAAAAAAATTAAAGAGAGAATAGGGTTTAATGTTGGAAGCAGTGAAAATGAGTCTTGGATAGATACAGCAAATCATATGGAAAGAATATTAAGAGACAATAGATTTCCAAATGATATTTCTGTAGCTATGGAATTTAAATTATATAATTCAAAACTAAGAGTGGACTTTATAATATGTGGATTAAATGAAGAAAAGAAACACACAATTATAGTAATAGAACTTAAAAGATGGAATAGTGTCAAAGTGGTCACAGACAGAGATGATATGGTAGAGGTAAAAGCTTATGGGATTGTACAACATCCTTCATATCAAGCACTTTCATATGCAAAAGTCATAAAGAACTTTTATGCAGCTGCAGAAGATGATAAAATGGCTATATATCCATGTTCATGCTTACATAGATATGAAAAAAAAGAAAATGATGCAATAACGGATAATCACTATAAAGAACTTTTAGAAGAATCACCAATCTTTTTAAATGGAGAAAACGATAAGTTAAAGGATTTTATTAGCAAACATATAAAATATGGGGACCATAAGGAAACTTTATATATATTAGAAGAAGGTGGTATTAAACCTTCAAAACAGCTACAAGATAATATACTAAATATGTTGAATGGAAAAGAAGAATTTTCTATGGTAGACTTACAAAAGGATGTATTTGAGGAAGCAAAAAGATTAGCAAAATTATCAAAAAAAGATGGTAAAAAAAGAGTTTATATTGTAGAAGGTGGTCCTGGTACAGGAAAGTCTGTAATTGCAATAAATTTATTAGGACAACTTTTAGGAAAGTATGGAATGAATTGTCAGTATATAACAAAAAATCAAACGCCAAGAGATGTATATTCTGTTCAATTAAAAGGAACATATAAAAAGACTGAAATTGATAATTTATTTTGTGGATCAGGATCGTATATAAAAGAAAAAAGTAATATGTTTGATGCATTAATTGTTGATGAAGCACATAGACTCACCGAAAAAACAGGATTCCTAAAAAGAGGAGAGAATCAAATAAAAGAGATTATTAATGCTACTAGATTTGCGATATTTTTTATTGATTCAAAACAACGTATACATATAGATGATTATGGAACGAAAGAAAGGATAGAGTTTTTTGCTAAAGAATTAAATGCCGAAATATCATATGGAAAACTAAATGCACAATTTAGATGTGGAGGAGCTGAAAAATTTATAGATTGGGTAGAAAGCTCTCTACAGTATGATGACAAAAATGATGAAGAAGTAGATATGACATTTCTTAGAGATTATAAAGTTAAAATTTTTGATAATCCAAATGACCTAAAAGAACAGATTATTAGATGTAACAATATTAAAAATAAATCAAGAATATTGGCGGGATATTGTTGGGATTGGATTTCAAAAGAAGATCCTAAAGGGGATAAATATGATATAGAAATACCAGAATATGATTTTAAAATGAAATGGAATTTTAATAAAACAATTTGGGCAATAGATAAAGAATCTGTTGAACAAGCTGGTTGTATACACACATCACAAGGATTAGAGTTTGATTATGTTGGGGTAATTATAGGGAAAGACTTGCGATATGAAAATGGAAAAGTTGTAACAGATTTTAAAGAAAGAGCATCAACAGACAAGTCATTATCTGGAATTAAAAAGATGTATAAAGAAAATCCAGAAGGAGCTCTAAAGTTAGCAGATGAAATTATAAAAAATACATATAGAACATTATTAACAAGAGGACAAAATGGATGTTATATATATTGTGAAGATAAAGCTTTGGCAGCATATTTAAAAAGAAGATTAGAACATATTAATGAAATTGTTTATCCAATCGATGAGGATGAAAACTATAGTGACTTAATGGTTGCTGAAGATAGTGAAGAATATAGATATGAATAGTAGAGAATATATAGATGAGGAATTTAAGTATGAAAATTAAATGTTTGATTTGTGGAGATATAATTGAATCAAAAAGTGTGCATAATTTAGTATCTTGTAAATGTGAAAGCTGCCACATTGATGGTGGTAATGAATATTTACGTTTTGGAGGAAAAGATTTTAGTAAAATTTTAATAATTTTCGATGATGGCACAGAAGTATTAGCAAGTGATGAAGAAAATTATAGAAGGAAATATGAAGAGTGGGAAAATGATAAATATAAAGATCTTAGCAATTTTTCTTTAAACAAAAAGATAGAATAGAGGGTTAATTGTAAACTTAAAGTGCAATTTTAACATTTTTAAAGTGCAAAAATTGCACTTTAAAATAGCAAACAATTATAATATTATTTAAAAATATCAATAAAATTGAGAAAATATCTCAAAAATATTGATATTTTTTTGACTTTAGCATATAATATATAAAGTAAAGGAGGATTTTAAAATGTTAATAAGATTTAGTTTTAAAAATTTCAAATCATTTAAAGACGAAAATTGTTTAGATATGGAAGCAACATCATTAAAAGAACATGAGTATAATGTTGCTAAAATAGATAATGGTGAATATTTAAAAGTATCTGCAATTTATGGTGCTAATGCTAGTGGAAAAACTAATGTATTACAAGCCTTTGATTATATGAAAAATAGAATATTAATAAGTGATGATTCTAAAAAAAGTTCTCCAATAGATGAAGAAAATATATATAGTTTTATGATAAATGATGAACCAATTGCCCTAGAAGTAGAAATACTAGCAAAAAATAATAAAATATATAAATATGGTTTTGAATTAGTAAAAGATAATATAATTTCAGAATGGCTATATGAAAAAAGAGTTAATAAATTTTATTCTATATTTGAAAGAGAAAATAATAATGTAACAATGAAAACAAATAAAATAGCTGGTTTATCAAATATAGATGAAAAGACATTATTTTTGAATATATATAGTAAAATAGATAAAGATAACGAAGATTTTGCAAATGTTTATTATTGGTTTATGAATAGCAATTATTTAGATTTAGGAAATCCTGATTTTGAGGGAATCATTGATAAAAGAGTTTCATTTAAAATATTAACTGATAAAAATTATAAAAAGGAATTATTAAAATTTATAAAAACATTTGATGCTGGAATAGAAGATATAAATACTATACCAGATTCTGTAGAAGCAGTAAAAAACAATAATGGAATTGTGGATATTAAGGTTACTCATAGAGGAGAAAATGGAGAAGAAAAGGCATTGCCATTTTATTTGGAATCTAATGGAACTAGAAAAATGTTTTACTTATTTGATTTTTTTATGGATTCACTAAAAAACGGAATGGTATTATTTGTTGATGAATTAGATGCAAAATTACATCCATTATTAACAAGATATATTATTAACCTATTTCATAATAGTGATACAAACAAAGGAAATGGTCAATTAATATATTCAACACATGATACTGTAAATTTAAATAAAGATACTTTTAGAAGAGATGAAATATGGTTTGCTGAAAAAGATAAAGATGGAATTTCTAAAATATATTCTTTGGCTGATTATAAAATTAACGATGTAAAAGTTAGAAATGACGCAACTTACAATAAAGATTATTTATCTGGAAGATATGGTGCTATTCCAGTATTAGAGGATTTTGAGGTATTATAAATGAAAAGCAAAGAAGCTGGAAAATCAAAAAGAAAATCGAATTTTTTGCAAATAGCACCAGCAAATTATTTGATAATATGCGAAGGAAAGCAAACAGAACCTAATTACTTTAATGGATTAAAACAGGATATAAATAGAAAGTACGGAAAGAAAGTAGAGGTACTAATTCCCAATATTGATATTAAAGGAACAGGAAGAAACACCACTGATTTAGTAAAATATACTCAAAAATATGTAAATTACTCTAATAAAGTGTATGGACAAGTTTGGGTAGTATTTGATAAAGATGATTATAGTGACGAACAATTTAATCAAGCGATTAAAAATTGTGATTATAATGTGGCATGGTCTAATCCGAACTTTGAACTTTGGCTATTATCACATTTAAAACGAGTTAGCAAGGTTATGTCAAAAGATGAAATACTAGATGAGTTAGATAAAGAATTTCAAAGAAATGGATTAGGTACATATAAGAAAAATGATGGTAAAATTTTTGAGAAAGTAACTAAGGATAGAAAACTCGATATAGCAATAAAGAATTGTGAGTATATGGAAAAGTTAAATAAAAATGGACAAGCATCAGATAGAAATCCAATGACTAGAGTCTATAAAATAGTTGATGGATTAAAAGAATATTTAGAATAATTTTACGAAAGAAAAGCAAAGTATGAGGATAATTAATAGTTATAGGATTGCTTTGCTTTTTGTATAAATAGGGTTTTATATAAGGGGGCAAGAATAATGAGTGGCACATTTTTAAATTTTTTCGAGTGTAAATTAAGTAATAATATAGTAGAGGTATATACTATTGACTATAAAGATAAGGAAACATTTGAAGAACTAAGAAAAAAATATCAGGACATATATTTTCATAGGTTTGAAGGGAATAAAATATACTATTGGAAAAAACATAAAGATATCATTATTCCTACAGATATTGGGGGAATTCGTATACATTTATCACTAGATGATTATCCACAAATATTTAGAATAATGTTGATAAATAGTATTGCAAACTATTTTGAAAAGAATGGAGCATTTGTAAAAAAACAAAAATATTCAAGTGCTTTTGAAATATGTTCAAATAAGAATATCATGAAGAATATTGAAGGATTAGAGGTAAAAAAAATATTAATATTAGATAGTTTTTATAGTAAAGAAAACAAAATGTTAGGAATAACGATGTCGTTTAGAACAAAGAATAGATTCATTTGGAATAAGAAGCAATTGTCAGAACATGGAGTTGATACTAGGGATTTAAAAAGTGACAATGATAATGTATTTTGTAATAAAATAGCATTGAATAGATTTCTTGAAAATACAAATAGTGAAAATTTATATAAAACGACAATATGGAAAGCCAACTCATTTATAGAACAATATAAAGATATTAATGGCACATATGCCTATTTAAAACAACATTTATCTAATATATATATAAACGATAATATAAAAGTATCAGAGATTTTTTTTAATAATTTACCATATAAAAATAATGCTTTTTCAATGGATAATTTATCAATACCAGATCATTACTATTATTCTAATAAAACTCAAAAAGGAAAATATGATAAATCATTAAAAGAATTAAAACCTTATACATACGAAATGTTTACAAATAAAAAAATAAAATGTGCTGTTATATGCCCGCAAAAATATGAAGGAACAGAAGAAGTTTTTTCTATAAAATTAAATAAAAAGTTGGAGGAAATTTTTCATCTTAAAATTGAATTTAACAAATATTATTTAAATGATACAAGTCTTGCTGACTATAAAAAAGTAATTTATGATAATTTAATTGCTAATGATGAAAAACCAGATATAGTATTAGTGGTTTTGGAAGAAAAACAAAAAAAATTAAATGTAATTAATTCACCATATTACTATTGTAAGGCTAAATTAATAGGGCAAGGAATACCTTCTCAAGAAATTTTAATTGAAAGGATAAAGGGAATTAATGATTTTATTTTAAATAATATATCATTAAATATTTATGCCAAAATAGGAGGAACAGCCTGGACAGTTGAAAAGATAGAAAAAGAAAAACAGGAATTTATAATAGGTATTTCTTCGTGCTTTGATAAATTTCAGAGAAAAATATTTGGTGTTTCACAAATATTTGAATACAATGGTAATTATATTGTTACTGATTGTACTCCATTAACATCAATTCAGGAATATGAAAAAGCTTTTGAAAATTATTTAGAAGAAACATTAAGAAAAGCTCTATTGACACAAGGTAATACTAGTAAAGAATATAGACTTATCTTTCATATTAATAAATCTCCTAGTAATAAATATGAGATTAAGGCGATAAATAGTGTTATTAGTAAATTTAGTTATTTAGATATTAGTTATGCAATAGTACATTTAAATTACAATCATAATTTTAGATTGTTTAATAATGGAGGAAAAGAAAATAATAGGAAAGGAATTTATATAAACATAGATGAAAATAAAACATTATTATCACTATCAGATAAGAGCATAAATCCACTTCTAATAGATATTGATAATCGATCTACATTTAAAGACAAAGATTATATTACTAAACAAATTTATTGGTTTTGTCATTTATCTTTTAGGAGTTTTATACCATCGAAAAAAACTGTAACTATGCAATATCCATATTTAATATCTAAATTAACAAATGAAATAAAAAATATTGAAGGATGGGATTATGATTTATTAAAAGGAATAGGAGATAAATTATGGTTTTTATAAAAGATGAAATTAATAGATTAAGAGAAAAATTGTTAAATGATATAACAGATATAGATGTGTATCTATATAATTATATTAGAGGAAATGAAAATAATACAGATATAGTAATCCCTAATAATTTTAAAGAATTAGCAATATGTGGGTATTCTAATAAAACAGTAGATGAAAAAATAATGAATAATATTCTTTCAAGGCCACCTATAAAAAATATGGATTTTAGAAGTAATATATATGAATTAATTGGGATTTTTTTGCTTAAACAAAATGATGCTAAATTAGAAAATGATTTGATAAGAAAGTATGAAAACACTTCATTAGAAAATAAATATTTGATATATAAAATTTATCCTCAAATACAAGAAAAATTAAAATATGATATTGAAGGAAATGATGACATAAAATCAATTATTATAAAAGATATATTAAATAGTAAAATGGAGTTACCACAAAAAGAAGTATATATGGAAATGATTAAAGATGCTAGTAATATTAGCGATTTAATAATATTAGAAGATTTATATGAGAAAATGATAGGATTGGATATTCAATATCATGATGAACCTAAAGATATTATATTAGGAATACTAAAAGAATTTAATAATTCTATAAAAAGTGTGACTTTAAAAAGAAGAAAAGATCATGATAAATATGAGATAAAAGATGAATATGATGTTCAAGATTTATTACATGTAATTTTAAAATCCATATTTCCAAAAGTTACACCAGAAGAAAATACTCCACAGGTAGGAGGCAAGACTGAAAGAGCTGATTTTATATTCAAAGAATTTGGAATTATATTAGAAATAAAAATGATAAAAGATTCAGATAAGGACGAAAAAGAGTTTATTAAGCAAATAAAAATAGATATAGAGTCATATTATAGATATAATCCAAAATATATGATATTTTTTATTTACGATCCGCAAAATAAGACTGTTGATAGAAATCATTTTTTCGATTTACAAGGAAGAACTAAAAAAATGGATGAGACAGGTGAATATGAATTTGAAGTAATAACAATTTTAGAAAAATAAGAGAAAACGGGGGAAGGTAATGAAAAAAGTTCTTGATATGACAGAAGAAGAGGCCAGAAATTATTTCATGAAAAATTCTAGCTATTTTAGTATGAGTTTACCAGAATATTTAGATTTTACAAATTTATTAGTAGATGTAGATAAAAAAATAAATAATTTGCCATTATCTAAATTATGGCACAATAAACCCGAAAAATATGATGATATAAATTATAAATTTCAGCAAAATAAAGATGGGAAATTTGCATGGAGAATGTTTCAATTAATACATCCAGCAATATATGTTGATTTGGTAAATCTGATTACTGAAACAGAAAATTGGAAACTAATTGTAGATAGATTTAAAGAATTCAAAAGTAATGAAAAGATTGTGTGTTGTAGTGATATAGTAGAATCAAGCTCAAAGACTAAAGACCAAGGGGCATCTATAATGAATTGGTGGAACAATGTAGAACAAAAGTCGATAGAATTATCATTAAAATATAATTGGATTGGTATAACAGACATAACAGATTGTTATGGTTCGATATATACGCATTCAATTGCGTGGGCACTGCATGGGATGTCTACTGCAAAAATAAATCGAAAAGAAACGTTAATAGGAAATGCGATTGATAAGGAAATAAGAAACATGACTTATGGACAAACTAATGGTATTCCACAAGGAAGCTCATTAATGGATTTTATAGCAGAGATAGTATTAGGATATGGAGATTTATTACTTACTGAAATTTTAAAAAAGGAGAAAATTGAGGACTATACTATTCTAAGATATAGAGATGATTATAGGGTATTTACTAAGGATGAATCAACTTTAAATAAAATTTTAAAATTATTATCTGAAAATTTATCAACTTTGAATTTTAAAATGAATACACAAAAAACAACGATATCAAATGATGTTATTTCTAAATCTATAAAACGAGATAAAATAGATGCTTTGGATTTGAATCTTAATAGTGATATTAGTATACAAAAGAAATTACTAGTTATAAGAGAATTTGCTAATAAAAATCCAAATAGTGGAAGTTTAAAAACAATATTGGTCGATTTTTATAAAGAGACAATAGAGAAATTAAAGAAAAAAAGAAATGACAATAAAGAAATTATTAGTATTATAGTTGATTTAATGTATAATAATCCGAACATATACCAAATTTGTGTTATAATATTAAGTAAACTATTGTCTTTTGAAAATAAAAGTAATAAAGAATTGATAATTAAATGTATAGAAGAAAAATTTTCAAAACTACCCAATACAGATTACTTAAGCATTTGGTTACAAAGGATTACTCTTACATATAATGCAAAAAGAGAATTCAATTCAAAAATTTGTAAAATAATATATGATAGTACCACTAAGCTATGGAATTCAAGTTGGCTTAATATAGATATAAATGAAGAGTTAATTGCAGACAAATTAGTAATAAAGGAATTGACACCTGTTATTTCAAGTAAAGAATTAGATATATTTGATGATTATAATTGGTAAAAAAATATGGAATTTGAAATAAAATCCAAATTCCATATTTTTTTATTTTTCAAAGCATCCACTAATCAACTGCACCCCATCTACAACCCCATTCCTATAATACTTCTCATTCCAATAGCAAATATAATCAAAGAAATTATCATCAAGCTGTTTCAGTTGTCTCTCAACATACTTTTTATTCTGCTTAGGAACATTCCTCAAAATCTTCTCTGAAATCTCCTCAAAACAAATAAAATGCTTTTTATCTTCTGCACAAGTAAGACTAGCAATAGTATCCTCCATAAAATCTAACCAATCTTTCAAAATATCATCATTAACCTCTCTTAAATTACTCATAAAAATCTACCTCCAAAATTAAAAATTTTCATTTCCAAAAATGTATTTGCAAGAGCCAAAGCTATAAGAACAAACGTGCTACACAAGTTGGGAAAAAATTGGGTAAAATCCTCTCCCAAAATGCCCTAAAAAGACACAAATGTTCCGCAAATCAAAACTCTTGTAAATACTGAAATACCAACAAAAACTCTGATTTTCACAAATTCACAAAAACCGTTCAACCGTCGCTCATAACCCGAAGGCACACAAAAAATATCTTAATATTTTGTAATCCTAATATATATGTGATAAAATCCAATTAAATATTTATATATCTTATAAACTTATAATAATTATTCCAAAAGAATAAAAATAAAATGATATAAAATCAAAAATAAGAAAAGTTAGATTTATTTTTTATAAAATGCATGTTATAATATATCAAAAGGAGCTCATATGAAACAAAAAGTATATAATTTTTTAAAGACAATTCCAAAAGGTAAAGTGGCTACTTATGCGCAGATTGCAGAATATTTAGGCAATAAAAATCTGTGTAGAGTTGTTGGGAATATTCTGCACAATAATCCAGATCCAATAGAATATCCATGTTACAAAGTTGTCAATAGTAAGGGTGAATTATCAAAGAATTTTGGTGATGGAGGTATAGAAATTCAAAAGCAAAGATTAGTAGCAGATGGAATTGAGGTCATAGATTATAAAGTAGATTTAAAAAGATATAAAATGAATTAAAAAATGTCAAATAATGTCAAATATATTAAAAAAATTATTGAAACATATAATATAAAATTTATAATAATTAAAATATCAATAATAATCCACAAAAACTGCAACAATTGTGGAAAACGATATAAAAATTGGAGTAAAAAATGATAAAAAGAGAAGAAATATTTAATTACATAAAAGAAAATTATGGTACAAGTCCAGAATATTTATGGGATAGCACGCCAGATGCAGCAGTTTTTAGACATAGCAATAATAAAAAGTGGTTTGGTCTAATTATGAAGGTAAAGGATGAAGAATATTTAAATGTTAAAACAGAACCAAATTATTCTGAATTACTTAGAAATTCTTATGATTATATAATTCCTGGATATCACATGAATAAAGAACATTGGAATACAGTTATCATAAATAAAAATGTAGATAAAAAATTACTTTATGAATTAATAGATCAAAGTTATGAATTAACAAAAAAATAATAAAATCTGTCAATCATATACAAAAAGGCTAGTCAGCTGAATATGAAGTTTATCTTAAAAGTTAGATAAAAATCTAATTTTTTGAGTATGCTTCAATAAGCACAGACTAGCTTTTTATATAATTTAAGAAATTTTCTGGAATGCTTCTTATATAAATGCTATACCAATAATGCATTGAAATCATAAGAGCCAAAAGTTAATTTATTATTGGAATATATCACTCTAAAAACTAGTAATATACTAACATTCAAGTCACATTATAAATTAAAAAGTTGGCATTTTATCGTATTTCAAACTAACTAATTATTAAGATTTCCTTTATGTCACTTTCTTGTCACATTGGATAGTTTATAATGAATTTGTAAATAAAATTAAGGAGTGAATTTTATGGAAATTTTAAGAGTAGAAAATTTAAGTAAAGTTTATGGAAAAGGGCAGACATCAGTTGTAGCACTAGATAATGTGTCTTTCACAGTAGAAAAGGGAGAATTTGTAGCAATTGTAGGTGCAAGTGGTAGTGGAAAGTCAACTTTGCTTCATTTAATTGGTGGAGTTGACAGACCTACTAGTGGCAATGTTTTTATAGATGGTAAAAACATATATAATTTTAATGATGATGAACTTGCAATTTTTAGAAGAAGACAAGTAGGTTTGATTTATCAATTTTATAATCTAATTCCAATATTAAGTGTAGAAGAAAATATTACTCTTCCATTTGATTTAGATGGCAGAAAAGTAAATAAAAAGAATTTGAATGAACTTATTAAATTATTAGGCTTAGAAGGTAGAAAAAATCACTTACCAAATGAATTATCAGGTGGGCAACAACAAAGAACTTCAATAGGTAGAGCGTTAATTACAAATCCAGCTATTATTTTGGCCGATGAACCAACTGGAAATTTGGATTCAAAATCTAGTGATGAAATTGTAGAACTATTAAAAAAATCTAATAGAGATTACAAACAAACAATTATAATGATAACTCACAATTTAGAAATAGCGCAAAACGCGGACCGAATTATTAAAATTGAAGATGGAAAAATAGCTAAGGAGGTTTAAAGATGAATGTTCTTAGTAAATTATCTATTAAAAATTTAAAATTGAATAAAAAACGAACAATTAGTACTATTATAGGTATTGTTCTTTCAGTAGCATTAATATGTGCTGTTGCTACTTTATCAACTAGTGTACAAGCGACATTAGTTGAAAATGCTATAAATGAGTATGGGTATTATCACTTAAAAATAGAGGATGTCAATCAAAATGATATAACGAGCATAAATAATAATCGTGATGTAGAAGAAGTGTTTGAAATAGGCAAAGTTGGAGATGGAATAATAAATAATATTGACAACAAAGATATTGTCTTTTATAGAATATTTTCAATGAACAAGGAGAATTTTGATAAACTAAATTTACAATTGATATCTGGTAATTTTCCAAAAAATGAAAATGAGATAGTAATTAATGAAAACATTATAAAAAATGCCAATGTTGATTTAAAAATTGGCGATACAGTGAGCTTTGATATTGGAAAAATTGATTTTGAAGAAAACACACTAGATTCTTCTAAGCAAATGACTTTTAAAATTGTAGGAATTATTAAAAGACCTAACAATGCTTTTGAAACATATGATGCACCATACACAGTGATTACATCTGGAATGAAAACAGAGAAAAATAATGCATATATTGTTTTAAAAAATCCAAAAGAGTTCAAAACATCTTTTACTGAAATTCTTGGGGCAAGAGATTATCAAGAAGTAAAAGAGTATCCAGAAAAATTAAAATATCAGATTTTTGAAGAAAACAGAGAATTACTTCGTTGGGAAGATTTTGCTTTTTCTGATTCAACAGTAAGTATGTTGTATGCTGTTGTTGGAGTTGTATTGTTTGTCATACTTTTCACAAGTGTATTTTGTATAAGAAATTCTTTTGCAATTGCTACTACTGAAAAAATAAAAATGTATGGTATGTTAGCATCTGTTGGAGCAACTAAAAAACAAATTAAACATAATGTTATTTTTGAATGTATGATACTAGGTGTTATAGGAATTCCTTTGGGAATAGTATCTGGAATATTTGCAGTTTTTGTATTATTGCAAATTGTTAATTCATTAATTGGTGATCAATTACTTGCTTTTGTAGATGGATTAGTATTTAAAGTTTCACTAGCACCTGTTATGCTTGCGATAATTCTTGGAGTAATTACAATTTATTTATCTGCAATTTCTTCTGCTAGAAGAGCTTCGAAAGTTAGTCCAATAGAAAATTTGAGAGGTTTAAATGAAACAAAATTAACAAGTAAGAAATTAAAAACTCCAAAATTTGTATCAAAATTTTTCAAAACTGGTGGAGTTTTAGCATACAAAAATTTGAAAAGAAGTAAAAGAAAATATAGAACAACAGTAACTTCAATTTCAATTAGTATATTTATATTTATTACTCTAAATGCTTTTATAGTAAATGCATTTGATTTATCAGGAGATTATTATAAAGCTTATGACTACAATATTACAGTACAACATCTTGATGAAACAGAAAACGAAGAACTTGTATTTGATAAAATAGAAAAATTAGAAAATATAGAAAATAAATTCAAAATATATTACTGTCAAAGAACCTTCAATATTGATGATGATAGCAAAGTAAATACACAAGATGGTTGGATGAAAAGTGCTGAAAGCTATTTTGACAGCGAAAAAAATGATTATGTTGCAGATGAAAAAGAATACTATTTTATGGATATTATAGGGTTAGATGATGAAACTTTTAAATCTTATGCTAAAAAAATAGGTGCAAATTATGAAGAAATTAAAGATACAGGAATAATTTGTGATGAATTCCAGTATTTGGATAATAATACTAATAAATTAATAGAGCTTAGAAGGTATAATTTCAATGAAAATGATATAATAAATGGCTTTTACAAAGGTAATGAAACTAAAATAAAAGTTGGAAAAGTTACAAATATAAAACCATATACTTTTGAAAGTTATTATATGTCCAATGGAATGATGATATTAAATACTAAATATTTTCAAAATATTGATTTTAAAATAAGATGTATTGCATTTGAATCAAATGATGCTGACATGACAGAAAAAGACATAAAAAATATTGATAGTAATATTTTTGTTAGAAATCTAGAAGAAGAGGTAAGAGAACAAAAAGCTATGATGATAGTAGTGAGTATATTCTTATATGGATTTATAGCAGTAATTACATTAATTGGAATAACAAATATATTTAATACAATTACTTCAAATATGGAACTTAGACAAAAAGAATTTGCAATGCTAAAAAGTGTTGGCATGACTAAAAAAGAATTCAATAATATGATTAATTTAGAAACATTATTTTATGGAACTAAATCATGGATATATGGTACAATTTTAGGACTGTTTGGAACTTTTGCCATATATAAAGCTTTTGAAGTAAAAATCGAAAAAGGAATTTATATACCAGTAAAACCTATATTTATTTCTGCGTTATTTGTTTTCCTATTTGTATTTATTATAATGAGATATTCAATAGCAAAAATTAATAAACAAAATACAATTGAAACAATTAGAAATGAAAACATATAGAGTAGAGGAGTTTACAGCTCCTCTCTATTATTATATAATACAGACGGAGGTAATGTTATGAAAATTTTATTAGTAGAAGATGATGAAATTATAGGCAAGGGTCTCATATATACATTTGAGCAAAATGGATATGAAGTGACTTGTAAAACAACAGTAAAAGCTGTTGAAGAATTTTTAAATTCTTCAAAACCAGATTTAATAATACTTGACATTACACTACCAGATGGAAATGGTTTAGAATTATATGAGAGTACAATTTCTAAACTAAACATACCAACTATTTTCTTAACAGCAAAAGATGATGAGAATAATGTTGTAAAAGGCTTAGAATTAGGCGCAGAAGACTATATAACAAAACCATTTTTTGTCAAGGAATTGCTTGCAAGAATAAATAAAATTATTCTAAGAGAAAAGAAAAATTTAGTGGTTACAGTAAAAGACATAAAATTTGATATTGACAAAATGAAGGTATATAAAGACAATAAAAATGTTGAACTTACAAGTTTAGAAATAAAAATTTTACATTTATTATTTGTGAATATAAATAAGGTTGTAACTAGAAATGATATTATAGAAAAAATTTGGGATTGGACTGGAAACGATGTAAATGATAATACAGTGACAGTTTATTTAAAAAGAATTAGAGAAAAGCTTAAAACAGATATTATTACAACAGTAAAGGGAATAGGTTATAGAATAGATGAAGAAGAAAATTGAATTTAAAAAAGCTTTAATAATAAGTTTTATAGTCATAGCATTATCATCAATTTGTTTTGGGTTATTGAATTATTTTGAGTATATGAAATACACTCAAAATTTTAATATGAAAATAAATGGTATATGTATAAAAGTGTTAGAAAAATACCCACAAATAGATAAAAATGAATTAATGGAAATATTAAATAGTAAAAACAATTCAAGCAATGTTTTAAAGGAATATGGAATAAATTTACAAAAAGATAATGTATTGTTAGAAAATGAAAAGGAATTTAGAAATTTTCAAAAAATAAATATAATATATATTGTAATAGTTTGCTTATGCTTAATGTTGATTTTTATTATATATAATTCAAACAAAGACAGAAAACTTAGAAAGATAACAGAATATATTGAAGAAATAAATAGAAAAAATTACAAATTAGATATTGATAGTAATTCAGAAGATGAACTTTCAATTTTGCAAAACGAAATTTATAAAACAACTATATTACTTAAAGAACAAGCAGAAAATTCGTTAAGTGATAAGATAAGTTTAAAAAATTCAATTTCAGATATCTCACACCAATTAAAAACGCCACTAACATCAATAACAATTTTATTGGATAATATAATTGGAAATTCAGATATGGATGTTAATACTAGACATGAATTTATATCTGATATTAGGAGAGAAATAGTCAATATTAATTTTTTAGTTCAAGCATTACTAAAACTTTCTAAATTTGATGCAAATGCAGTGGAATTTATAGAAAAAGAAGTAAAGCTGTCAAAAATAATAGATTCAGCAATTAAGAATGTTATGCCACTTTGCGATTTACAAAAGGTAGAAATAAATATAGAAGTTAATGAAAGCGATACCTTGCTTTGTGATGAAAAATGGCAAGTTGAAGCTATTTCAAATATATTAAAAAATTCTGTGGAATATTCCAACAGTGGAGGAACAATTTTAGTTAGAGCCCAAAAATATAAATTATATACACAAATTGATATTAAAGATAATGGTAAAGGAATTGAAAAAGAAGAAATTCCTCATATTTTTGAAAGATTTTATAAAGGTAAAAATTCTTCAAAAAACAGTATTGGCATTGGTTTAGCGCTTAGTAAGACAATAATAGAGAAGAATAATGGTAATATATCAGTAGAATCAAAAGTTGGAGAAGGTACAAGATTTGTTATAAAATATTTTTAACATTTATGTAACAATTAAATATATTGAAAGTTTAAATGATATAATTCAATATGTATAATTATCAGAATATAAAAGTTAAGAAAGTGAGTAAATATGTCATTCGAGGATTTTTCAAACAAATTGAACGCGATAGTAATATGTAATAGTGTAGAAGATATATTAGCAAGTGATATTTTAGATTCAGTACAAGATTATTCAATGATTATGCAAAATCTTTTAGATACTGAACTAAAAGCACAATTTGCTGTTAACATGATGAATAATGGACATACCAATATCGTAGTCGAAAATATTGGTGCTCTTGACATAAATGAAAACATAAAAATAGGTAAAGAAAATCAAGAATTTATGCAAATATTCTTGGAAAATTTTGAACAATCTTTGGAAAATACAAATGAGGTTTATGAATATACCTTAGAAGATTTAGGTTCAACACAAATACCATCAAAAGAAAATGATGGAGAAGTATTATCTGGCAAAGATATAATACATTCGAATTGGAAAGTTTTAACAGAAAAAAGTAGTGCAATTTCAAGAAGTAAGTTATTTCATATTTTAAATACTACAACTGAGGGAAAGCAGATTATACAAGATGAATTACCAACTCTTTTTTATAGTGATTCTTCACATATGTATAATTTTCTTATGAGAAATATATTAAACGATAAAATAGTAAGTAAAGAGCAAATGGCAAATTTAATATTAGCAAATCCAACTAGAATGGTATCAGATAGCTTTGATGTTAAAGAAGAGTATATGTTTGATGCTGATAATTTTATGGATTTATTAGGTCAGATTGATGAGATTTTGGAAACAACACCTAATTTAGATCCTACAAAAATACAAGGTGCAAGGTCTAATATTGAAGAATATATAGCCCAAAATTTTGAACAACTATTAGAAAGATTAAAAGCCAAAGAAGAAAAAAATGAACGAGAAGGATATTCAATAAAAGACCTAAAAGCTCTAAAATTTTTGAATACAGACAAGCATTTAATTGATGAGGAACTTGCAAAAAATTATGAAGAAATTTCATCTAATACCCAAAAAGAAGATATAATGGATGTACTTCATTTATTTTCTGATGTAGGTGTAGAAGAAAAAGATATAGATATCGAAACTGCTATGAAGCAAACTTTTTCTGCTATAACTGATGAAGATTTACAATGGGCAATATCACGAATGGCAACAGAATTATTACAAGATCAAAATGCATCACTTAAAGATATGGAGATTTTTGGCAAGGGACATTATAGTCGTTCTATGAAAATTGGAGAGTATATTTTCAAAGTTGGAGAGGACAGATCAACATCAGAAATTCCTTATGATGAAAGGATTATTCAGCCACTTACGAGAAGAAAATTAGAAGGAACAAAAGGTGAAGAAGTATATGTTGAAGTTCAAAATTTAGTAGATAAAGACTGGTATAAAGGTTTATCAGATGAAGAGGTTGATGAGGAATTATATAAAATATATTCAGAAATGCGTGACAGAGGTCATCGTTGGACTGATGTTAGAAAAGATAATGTAGGAAGATTGTTGAAACCTAATACGCCAGAATTTGATATAAATGGAAATAGAATACAACCAGAAGATAGTGCAATAGGTTTTACAGGTAATAGTAATGAAAGAAGAGTTTTGCCCGCAGGAGAACTTGTTATAATAGACACAGATTTTATTTTTGAACAGGACCAAAAGTATTCTGGTTCTATTGCAAGTGCACATAAAAGATTTGAAGCAAGATATTTAAAAGAAGTCATGGAGAGAGAAAATCAAGAAACACCTAAGCTATTGTCTTCGACAATTGAAGCTTCAAAAGAACAAATAAGTAATAAAGATATTCAAGGTATGTCCCAATCTGTTATAGCTAGCCAGAAAGGTCAAGAAAAAGAAGAAAAAACTGAGGAATATTTTAAATAGATAGGAGAAATAATGATAAACTCTGCAAAAATTCCAAGAGCATATTCAGAAGTTTATAGTTTTTTAAATGTATTAGGCAATTATTATATTAATAAAATACCTGATGCTATTTATGATACAATAAAAGAAAATCGAGATAAAAGTTACACTCCTATATATGATAAAAATGAAAATATAACTCAAAATAGTATATCACAAGAGGGATTAGCTTTGATATCTGCTTTAAATCTTCAATATTGGTGTAATGATGAAGAAGAAAAAACAAAATTAAAAGAAATATATATAAACAATGATAAAATAGAAAATGAAAAATATAGTTATGATAATTTATTTAAGAACAATTCAAAGCAAGAAGCATCAACACAAACTGATATTGTAGAATATAAAGAAAGTTTTTTTAGAAAAATTGTTAACAACATAAAAAAGTTTTTTATGTTAAAATAAATATAAATAAGTAAAAAGGAGAAAAAATATGAAAAGAGAATTAATAATAAGAAAATGTATGCAATGTGGAGCAATAGTAAAAGTAATTGAAGATTGCAAATGCCCATGTGGAATTGAATGTTGTGGAGAAAAAATGGTTGAATTAAAACCAAATACAACAGAAGCTGCAATTGAAAAACATGTTCCTACTTATGAGATAGTAGAAGATGAAGTTTTTGTTAAAGTAAATCATGTTATGGAAAAAGAACATTATATTGAATGGATTGCAATGGTTACTGATAATACAGAAAATATAATAACTTTATATCCAGAGCAAAATGCAGAATGTAGATTTAAATATGTACCAGGTTCTATACTTTATGCATATTGTAATAAACATGGTTTATGGAAAGCAGAAGTAAAATAATAAACATTACAAAAAGACTTTAATCATTTTGATAAAGTCTTTTTGTTTATATGTTTTTAAGCCTGAATAACATTTTGTTCAATATCTTCAAAAATTTCTTTAAGTTTTTCTCTTCTGTTTCCTGATGTATCAAAAAATTTTATATTTGGAAAATTTTCAAGTTCTTCTTTTGCTGCTTTACTTTCATCAATAATACGATTACAGAAAAATTGAAGCGAATTGTTTCCTATATAATTTGTCCAATCATCAATTGTATCATTTAATCGAATATAGTTTATAAATTCATAATCTGTTAAATTAGTAACTCCTAAACAATAAATCTGTGCTTCATTTCCAAAAGCTTTTTCTAGTAATGAAAATGAAAGATTGTAAGCATCCATAATTATTAATTTTTTTTGATTTTTCAATTCTGTTTTAATTTCTGTATAAAATCTATGATATAATTCGATTTTAAAGTTTTCATCTAATGTAGGATAAACTAATACATTTGATTCTGCTTTTAAACTTTCATGAAGTCTATCATGAAGAAGTGCTTGACATATAGTTATTTCAATTGAATCAGTTCGTATAATTTCGCAAGGATATTTACTAGCAATCATTTGTACTAATGTAGTTTTTCCACAGCGTGGTGGTCCAATAATTATAAGATTTTTCAAAAGACCTCCTTTCATATTTAATGGTAAATTTGATTTTTATTTGTTTGATTGAACAAATGATAAATTTGAAAATAAAATAATTTCATGAAATTGCTACCATAATAACATCATATTTTCAATGTGTCAAGAAAAAAGTAAATATTTAAATTGGCTACATATACTAAAATAAGGGAAAAAATAGTATGATGTTAAACCAAACGTACAGTAAACGAGAGCAAAACGAAGTAAAAACGAGTATGTGAGAAATATGGTAAAAAATGGCCAAAGTAAAAAAGAATAATTTACAATATAATTGAATAAAATACAAATATGGCAAAAATATTTAATTGCAATCAGAGTCAGATTGTGGTAAAATATTATTTATGTGACATAAAAAAACATACAAAAGGAGAGTGAATTTTATTCTAGGAAAATGGGTTAAATATTATACAAAAGAAGTTTGCAAGACCCTTAAATTTGTCCTAATTGGTTGTACATTAATAACAGTAGTAGCAATTATAAAATATAAACCTGTATATGCAGTCACATTATCAGGTAAAACAATAGGATATATAGCGGACAGAGAGAGAATAGAAAAAAAATTAGATAATTATATTAATGACGAAGAAGGAAATATAGCATTTAGAATTGCAAATGCTATGCCAGAATATAATTTAATGCTTGTATCAAGAACACAAGATACAAACGAAAGTCAAGTGTTAATGGCAGTACAAGATAAAATAACAACAACTTATGAGACTTATGCTATAACATTAGATGGTGAAAAGAAAGCAGAAGTTTCTTCTGAGGAAGAAGCAATGCAAATAATTGAAGAAATAAAAGCAGGAGTTAATGAAGAAATTGAAATGAAATTAGGTATTGTTACTGAATATACTAATAATTTTGAAGTTAACTCAAAACCAGAAGCAATAGCTTCATTAAATGAAATAAAAACACAAAGAATAACTGCTTATGAAACTAAAAAAGCAGAAGAGGCAAAAGCAGCTAGAATTGCTGCACAAAAGAAAGCAATTGCATCAACTACACAAGTTGCTTCAACAGGAGTAATTTCAGGAATGCAATTGTCAATACCAGTAAATGGTAGTATTAGTTCCAGATTTGGAAGTAGAAGCGCATCAAGATCAAGCATTCATACAGGATTAGATATTTCTGCTCCATTAGGAACTGGAATTAGACCTGTTTCAGCTGGTACAGTAACATATGCAGGGTATAAAGGTTCTTATGGTAATTTAATTATCATAAATCATGGAAATGGTATTGAAACATATTATGCACATTGCAATGAACTATATGTTGGAGTTGGAGCTAATGTTGATCCATCAACAACAATTTCAGCAGTTGGTTCAACAGGAAATTCTACTGGACCACATTTACATTTAGAAATAAGAGTAAATGGAACACCAGTTAATCCACAACAATATTTATATTAAAAGAATTCACACTAGTTTAAAATATTTTAAATTAGTGTGTTTTTTTGTCATTTAAAAAAATCGAAACTTGTCAAGAAAATTTTTACGAATTGTGTTGCAAATATAAAAAAAGTTCTATATAATCAAATCGTAATATAAAAAAATAAAAGGAGGTCAATTTATGGCTGATGTAACTGACGAAGAGAGACAAGAGATTGAAGCTATGATTAATGATTTAGTTAAAAGAGCTAGAAAAGCTTCTGATGAATATAAAAAACTAGATCAAGCAACAGTAGATAGAATTGTCAAAAAAATGTCAATGGCAGGTTTAGATAATCACATGAAACTTGCGAAAATGGCAGTAGAAGAAACTGGAAGGGGAATTTACGAAGATAAAATTACTAAAAACATGTTCGCAACAGAATATGTATATCACAGTATAAAATATGATAAAACAGTTGGCGTAATTGCTGAAAATGAAGAAGAAGGATATTCTTTAATAGCAGAACCTATTGGAGTTATAGCAGGTGTTACACCAGTTACAAATCCAACATCAACAGTTATGTTTAAATCTATGATTTCAGCAAAAACAAGAAATGTAATTATTTTTGGATTTCACCCATCTGCACAAAATTGTAGTAGAGAGGCTGCTGAAATAGTAAGAAAAGCTGCTGTTTCAGAAGGTGCACCAGAAGATTGTATTCTTTGGATTGATAAACCATCAGTTCTTGCAACAAGCCTTCTTATGAACCACCCAGAAGTAGATTTAATACTTGCAACAGGCGGACCAGGTATGGTTAAAGCTGCATATTCTAGTGGTAAACCATCATTAGGTGTTGGAGCTGGAAACGTACCTTGTTATATAGATAAAACTGCTAAATTAAAAACATCTGTAAATGATTTAGTAATGTCAAAATCTTTTGATAATGGAATGATTTGTGCTTCTGAACAAGCAGTTATTGTTGATACAGAAATATCAAAAGAATTTGAAAAATTAATGAAAGAAGCTGATTGTTATTTTGCAACAGATAGTGAAAAAGCAAGATTACAAGCAGTTATGTTTGACAGTTCAGCAGGAAATAAATTAAATGGAAAAATAGCTGGACAAAGTCCTTATACAATTGCTGGTTGGGCAGGTATTAAAATTCCAGAAAGCACAAAAGTTATAGTAGTTAAGGAAGATGGAGTTGGAGATGAACATCCATTTTCAAAGGAAAAATTAAGTCCAGTATTAGCTTATTATAAAGTAAAAAGTGCTAAGGAAGGAATTGATTTAGCTGACAGATTAATAAAATTTGGAGGAATGGGACACTCAGCTGTTATACATTCAGAAGATAAAGAAACAATAGAAATGTTTTCGAATACAGTAAAAACTGGTAGAATTATAGTAAACTCTCCATCAACTCATGGAGCAATTGGTGATATTTATAATACAAATTTACCATCATTAACATTAGGTTGTGGTACTTTTGGTGGAAACTCAACAACATCAAATGTATCTTCTGTAAACTTAATTAATGTTAAGAGAGTTGCAAAGAGGAGGGTAAATATGCAATGGTTTAAAGTTCCAGAAAAAATATATTTTGAAGCAGGTTCAATTTCATATCTAGAAAAAATGCCTGAAATAACAAAAGCATTTATCGTTACTGATAAATCAATGGTACAATTTGGATATGTAGATAAAATTCTATATCATTTAAGAAAAAGATCAACTTATGTTCATTCTAAAATTTTCTCAGATGTTGAACCAGATCCATCTTTTGATACAATCAAGAGAGGTGTAGCTGAGATGAATGCTTTTGAACCAGATGTTATCATCGCATTAGGTGGTGGTAGTGCAATGGATGCTGCAAAAGGTATGTGGTTATTCTATGAACACCCAGATGCAGATGTTGAAGGTTTAAAATTGAAATTCATGGATATTAGAAAAAGAACATATAAATTCCCTAAACTAGGAGAAAAAGCAAAGATGGTTGCTATACCAACAACTTCTGGTACAGGTTCAGAAGTAACATCATTTGCAGTTATTTCTGATAAAGTAAAAAATATAAAATATCCTTTGGCTGATTATGAGTTAACACCAGATGTTGCAATTATAGATCCAGATCTTGTTATGACATTACCAAAATCACTTACAGCAGATACAGGTATGGATGTTTTAACACATGCGTTAGAAGCTTATGTATCAGTTATGGCATCAGATTATACAGATGGACTAGCTGAAAAAGCAGTTGAACTTGTATTCAAATATTTACCAATAGCTTATGCTGATGGTTCAAATAGAGAAGCAAGAGAAAAAATGCACAATGCAAGCTGTATAGCAGGTATGGCATTTACAAATGCTTTCTTAGGAGTAAACCACTCAATTGCTCATAAATTAGGTGGAGAATATCATATTCCACATGGTAGAGCAAATGCGATTATATTACCATATGTAGTTAAATATAATGGAACAAAACCATCAAAAATGGTTTCTTGGCCAAAATATGAAAGCTATATAGCAGATCAAAAATATGCAGAATTAGCAAGAAGATTAGGCTTACCTGCATCAACACCAGAAGAAGGTGTAAATTCATTAGTAAAAGCTATTCAAGAATTAATGGCTAAATTAAATGAACCTACAACTATTAAAGATTGTGGAATTTCAGAAGAAGAATTCTTCCAAAAAATTGATATGCTTTCAGATAGAGCATTTGAAGATCAATGTACTGGTGTAAACCCAAGAGTTCCACTAGTTTTAGAAATCAAACAAATATTAACAGATGCTTATAATGGAACACCAATTAAATTTTAGTTTTGACATAAAATAGAATTATAAAGATAAACCTTAATCATTAGAATAATCTAATATTAAGGTTTTTATTATTTTAGATGATTTGTTAAATATTTGATTTTTAGGCAATAATCGTGTTATAATAAAGACAATTTTATTAAGATATAATTGGGGAAAATATGAAATCACAAAAAGGAAGATATGGAAAAGTAAAATATGGAAAAGAAAAAATCTGCTTAGCTTATTGTAAACCATTAGCAAAATATGATTTAGTTTCTAAAAAATGGTCTAATAAAGTATCAAAAGAAGAGAGTGGTAAAGCTTTTTCAAGAGTAATATATAACAGAGAATTTGGAAAAAAAGCAGATGACGAAAAAGAAAAATATACTAGCTTTATTATGCTGGATGGAACAAGAGTAGAAAATTTTTCTGGCGATGGAAAGAGAAATGGAATAAATAGTATTAGTGGTTGGGGTATGAGCGAATATATGAAAGTTTTAGATAACATGCCAGATAGAATAAAGCCAACAGCAATTTTAGTAGATAATGATGGACCATTAGAAGAACAATCTCGATTACTAGCAGAATATATTAATAAACTAAAAAGTGATAAAAATTGTAAGAAAGTAATATTGTTTGGACAATCTAAATGTGGATGTATGTCTATTGCTTCGTTAAAATATTTAAAGCCAGAAAATTTAGATAAGTTAGATGTTCAACTTTATCAAGCACCATTTTTAGGAACTTTGTTGGCTTCTCCACTTAATTTATATAAAAAATTGATAGTTTGTATGAGGGATTATCTAATAATTTTCTTAGTTCTTTAATTAATAGTGTACAACAAGTAGTTATTCCAACTAAGAAAAGAATAAAAAAAGTAATGAAGAAAGAAGATAAAAACTTTTTAACTCAAAAAATAAAAGAGATATATTGGCAAACACTTAGTAGGTCACACATGGATTTTGATGTAGCAGAATTAGGTAATAGTGGAATACCCAAAGAATATGAAGATAGATATGACCAAGAATTTTTAGGAAATATGTTTAATAAAGCTACATTAGAACAAATGAAACAAATTAAAGTAACTAATATTACTACAAAATGTACAGATAGAACTCTGAAAAGATTAAATTCTTTTGCAACAGCATTATACGCTTCTAGTAAACTTCTTTTTGACGAAGATGTAGATGGTATGGTGCCTTTAAGATCATCAAGTCATATAGAAAAAGTTTGCAAAAGAAATGGGATTCCATTAAAAACAAAGCATATAAGAGATGGACATCATTATCCCACAGGAGATATTACTTTAATAAAGGAAATTATAGGACCAATTTTTAAAAAGAAACAAGTTGAATTAGAAAGATAATATTAGATATATTCATATTATTTATATCATTTATGTAACATTCAATAAAATTGTTGACTTTTTAATGTGTATAATGTAAATTATAAGTGAAAATATAGTTATATATAAAGGAGTGGACAAAAGATGGCAGAAGTAGAAAATAAAGTTGAAAATACTGAAAAAATAGAATCAAAAAATGGTAGCAAGAAAAATTGGCTTACAACATTAATTTTATGTTGGTTTTTAGGATTTTTAGGTGTGCATCGTTTATATGCTGGTAAATTAGGAAGCGGTTTCTTAATGGCTTATGGAACAGCAGTTGCTGCATGTATTTTATCAATGGATTTAGCTTTGGGTCTAATTGCATTTGTTGTAGTTGGTGGATTTGTTGTTAATGACTTTTTAAGAATTGCAACAAAAACATTTAAAGATTGCAAAGGTTTATACATTGAAGAAGACAGAGTTTAAGAATTATTTTATTAGTGGCGAATATATTTTAATATATTCGCTTAATTTTTGGGGAGGATGTCAAAATGGAAATTAACAAGGAAGAATTAAAAAACGAAACAAAAGAAACAATAAATCAAGTAAAGGACACAATTAAAAATGTTGATATTAACAAAGAAGCAAAAGAAACAAAAGGATTTGTACAAGAAATGATAGTATCACCATTTGAAAGAGTTGAAAAAATAGCAAAAGGTGAGGAAGATGCTTTCAAAAAGGCAATAGTATTATTAATAATAGATATTGCAGCATCTTTAATAGTAGCATTGATTAGTGCTTTCAAATACAGTTATGGAAGCATAGGAGGCAAATTGTGGGATTTAATTACAGCAGGTATTTCACCAATAGTTGCAATTTTAGTTCCAGCCATACTTATTTTAATTATAAATAAGGCAAATAAAAAATCTTTAACAACAGTAAGTGCAACATTAGTAGTTGCAAGTTTACCATCAATTGTTGCATCAGTAATAGATGTAATTGAAAGTTTGTTACCAAGAATTTACTTAATTTCAAGTCCAATTTCAACTGCTTTATATGCTATGACAACTGTTCTTACTTTCTTTGGTATGAGAACATTATTTGGAGAAGAAAAAGAAGGGTTCTTATTCAAATTTGCAGGAATAAAATTTATTACAGCATTAGTTTTATATATAATATAGTGAGAAAACAAAAGAGTCTCGGAATTAAACCGAGGCTTTTTTAGTTATTTATTAGTTTTCTAATAGTGTCAAATAAATATTCTTTATATTCATCAATTGGAAGAGGTTGTTCATATGAAATAGAACTGAAACAAGTTGAACTTACTAATTCTATTATCATAAACAAAGTAACTTCTGGATTTTTTAATTGTATATTATTGTCTTTAATTCCTTTTTGAAAAAGTGAAAAAATACTATCTTCTTCAATATCTTGATTATCATAAAGTTTTTGTACAGTTTTAGTATAAATTCCCCAAGAAAGATTTTTGGATATAAAGCTTAAAAGTAAAGGTTTTTTCTTTAATTCGTCAATTATATAATCAATAATAAAAATTACTTGATCAGTTAAATCTTTTATATTAGTTTTTCTTAAAGCATTTAATGCATCATGAAAAAGTTTTTGAGATTTTTTTTCAATTAATATATCTCTAATTTCATATTTATCTTTAAAATATAAATAAAAAGTTCCCTTTCCAACCTCAGCATTATCAACAATATCTTGAATTGAAGTGTTTTTTATTCCTTTTTCTGTAAACAGCTTAAATGCTGTGTTTAAAAGTCTATTTTCTTTGTTTTCTGTTTCATCTTTTTTCATATTATCTATTCCCCTTATAAATGTATTATTACATAAAAATGACTAGTAGTCAATATTTTTATTCAAAAGTGTTGACTATTGGTCAGTATTGTACTATAATATAAAAGTGACCGATGGTCATAAGCGAAAAGGAGGTTGATTTATGGAAAAGTTTGGCAGTTTTATATGTAAAAATAGAAAAATAATACTGACAATAGCTATTTTACTTTTAATTCCTGCTTTAATTGGAATTAAGATGACAAGAATAAATTACGATATTTTAGTATATTTACCAAATGATATAGAAACTATCCAAGGTGAAGAAATTTTGTCTAGTGATTTTAGTATGGGTGCTTTTTCTATTATCATATTAGATAACATGCCTACCAAAGAAATATTAGAATTAGAAAATGACATAAAGAAAATGGATAATGTTGAAATGGTTGTATCAATAGCAGATGCATTAGGAACAAGCATTCCAGCAGAAATGTTGCCAGATGAAGTAAAAGATAAAGTTTATAAAGAAAATTCTACAATTATGATGGCAACTTTTAAGGAAGGAATTTCAGAAGATAAAACTATTGAAACAGTAGAAACTTTAAGAGCTATGACAGATGAAAGAACAAAAATAAGTGGAATGACAGCTCTTGTACTTGACACCAGAGATTTGTCAAATGCAGAAATAACAATATATGTAGTAATTGCAGTAATATTATGTATATTGGTTTTGGAAATTGCACTAGATTCATATATAGTTCCATTGTTATTACTATTAAATATAGGAATTGCAATACTTTATAATATGGGAACAAATATATTATTAGGAGAAATATCATATATTACAAAAGCAATAAGCTCAGTTTTACAATTAGGTGTTACAATGGATTTTGCTATTTTCCTATATCATAGTTACATGCAGGAAAAAGCAAAAGAAAGCAATATAGAAAAAGCAATGTCAAGTGCAATTGCCAAAACTATGGTTTCTGTTGTAGGTAGTTCACTTACAACAATTGCAGGATTTTTAGCTTTATGTAGTATGGATTTAACTTTGGGAAAAGATATAGGTTTAGTTATGGCAAAAGGTGTAGCTTTTGGTGTTATTTGTGTAATAGTAGTTTTACCAACTATGATACTTGCTTGCAATAATATTATAGACAAAACAAAACATAAAGAAATTATGCCTAAATTTACAAAAATGAGAGATTTTGCAGTAAATAGATATGTATTTGCAATAATTGCATTTATCATAATTTTACCAATAGCTTATCATGGATATACAAATACTGATATATATTATAATTTAGATAAAGGGTTACCAAGCTCTTTGGAAAGTATAACAGCAAATAAAACTTTAAAAGAAAAATTTAATATGGTTTCAACAGAGATGATATTAATAGATAAGAATATACCAGATAATGAAATAAAAGAAATGCTTGACAAAATTGAAAGTATAGAGGGAATAGAATGGACTATTGGTTTACCAAAATTATCTGGAACTGGAATGCCAAAAGAAGCAATACCACAAGATATTTTAGATAAAGTTCAAAATGATAAATATCAATTGATTATTGTAAATTCAATATATGAAATGGCAACAGATGAATTAAATGCACAAATTGATGAAGTTAATAAAATCATCAAGGAATATGATGAAAATGCTATTTTAGCTGGTGAAGGACCTTTAATGAAAGATTTAGTGCAAATTAGTGATCATGATTTTAATAGTGTAAATACAGTTTCAATTGGAATTATATTTATTATTATGATATTTGTATTAAAATCTATATCATTGCCTGTAATTTTAATTATAGTAATAGAATTCGCTATATTTATAAACATGGGAATTCCATTCTATACAAATACAGAATTACCATTTATAGCATCAATAGTTATAGGAACAATCCAATTAGGTGCAACAATTGATTATGCAATATTAATAACAACTAAATATATAAATCACAGAAAAGAGGGCTTATCAAAGAAGGAATCTGCAAGTCCAGCTTTGGGTACATCAATCGGCTCAATAATAGTAAGTGGTTTGTGTTTCTTTGGTGCAACATTTGGTGTTGGAGCATATTCAAAAATAGAAATGATAGGTTCATTATGTACATTGATGGCAAGAGGCGCAATAGTAAGTATGGTTACAGTAATATTTATATTACCAGCATTTTTATTAGTATTTGATAAATCAATAATAAAAACAACAATTGGTATGAAAGAAGTAAAATAAAGGAGGAAGCTATGAATAAAATTATTAAAAAAGTTGTTTCAGGTATGGCATTATGCACAATGTTAACATACACAATGCCAATCCTAGCATATACAAACGAAGAAACAATTTATTCAAAATTAAATACTTCTGGTGAAGTTTACAAAAATATAGTTAGTACAATAACAGAAAATGAAGAAGGAACGCAAACTCTTCAAGAAGAAACTGACAAAGAACTACCAGTAGATTGTAAAGTAACATATGTATTAGACGGAAAAGAGATGTCAGCAGATGAGATTGCTGGTAAAAGCGGAAAAGTAAAACTTATCTTAGAATATACAAATAAACTAGAAAATAAAGCAAATATAAGTGGTAAAGAAGAAACAATATATACACCATTTTTAGTAGTATCTGGACTTATTATAAATAATGATAATAACAAAAATATAGAAATCAGTAATGGAAAAATTATAAATAATGGAGACAAAAGTATAGTTGTTGGATTTTCACTTCCAGGTATGAATGAAAGTTTACAACTTTCAGATGATATTGACATTCCAAATAAAATAGAAATTTCTATGGATGCTACTAATTTTGAAACAGGAAATATAATGAGTTTTGCTACACCTAAAATATTAGAAGATGGCAGTTTAGATGATATTTATGACAAATTAGACGAAGTGTATTCACAAGTGAGTGATTTGGAAACAGCAAGTGGAGAATTAGAAGATGGAACAGTTACATTGAGAGATGGAATCATTACATTAAATGATGGAACTAAAACATTGAATAATGGTGCACAAACTTTAAATAAAGGAGCACAAGATCTAAACAGTGGAATTAAAACATTAAATAGTGGGGCACAAGATTTGAATAGTGGAGCTAAAAGTTTAAATGAAGGAGCACAAGATTTAAATAGTGGAATTAAAACATTAAACGGTGGAGCACAAGATTTAAAAAATGGTACAGATAGTTTAAAAGCAGGAAGTGATCAAGCAAATAAAGGAGCAAATTCTTTAAAAGTAGGAACAGATACATTTGCAAAAACTTTAAATGATAATATGACTATAATGGCACAAGGAACAAATGCACTTAATAGCCAATATTCACAAATAGATGATGGAATAAAAAATATTGAAACACAACTTCCAACATTAACTGCTGGAACAGCTAATATAAAAAATGCTTTATCAAATCAAGTTCTTTCTAATTTGAAAAACTTAAATAGTAGTTTATCAGCAGTAACAGGAATTACACCAACAGCACAAACTATTGATAATGGAGCAGCAGTTCAATCTTTAAATGATGCAATGAATGCACTTCATTCAGTAAATACAACAGTAACAGCAGAGATAAATACATCAGGAGAACAAGCACAAATAGATGCTCAAATAGCAAATTTAAATGCAACAAAAGCAAATTTAGAAGGAATGTTAGCAACTACTCCCGAAGTACAAGGAGCAATTGATTCAATAAATGCTTCTATAAGCACATTGGAATCAAGCAAAGCTACACTTGCATCAGCTAGTGGAATAGTGACCAATACAGTTGATTTATCAGGAGTAGAAAGTAGTTTAGCTAATGCTCAAAATGCAGTATCTAATATGGCACCAACAGTTACGCCAAATGCAGATACTGCACAAATTCAAGGACTTGTAAATGGATATAATGGTATAGCAAATGCACTTGAAACAACGATTATACCAGGCATGGTTAGTGTTGACAACGGAGTTAATGGTGTAGCCAATGGAGTAAGTGAGTTAAGTGCTGGATCAACAGCTGTAAAAGATGGAATAGCAAAAATAGATGCATCTGTAACAGCTTTAACAGCAAAAGATAGTGAATTAAATTTAGCAGTAGGCGCAATTGCAAAAGGTGCAAGCGATTTAGCAACTGGAACAAATTCTTTAAATGCTGGTATTATAGCAGTATCAGAAGGAGCAAATACACTTGCAGGTGGAACAGGAGCATTACTAGATGGTTCTAACAAATTAGCAAGTGGTTCTGCAAGTTTAATAGAAGGAACAAATACACTTGCAGGTGGAGCAAAAGCATTACTAGATGGTTCTGATAAATTAGTAAGTGGAGCAAATGAACTTGCAACTGGAACGAATTCTTTATCATCTGGTTCAGATACTTTGTTAGATGGTGGAAATACACTAGTAGATGGTGTTAGACAATTTAATAGTGAAGGAATTCAGAAGATTTGTAGTTTAGTTAATGGAGACATAAGAAGAACTGAAAACAGAGTTAAGAAGATGGAAGATTTATCAAAAGAATATCAAAGATTTGTAAGTGATGTGTCAAGAGATGAAATTAAATTTATAAGTATTTTAGATGCTGTAAAAGTAAGCAATAAAGAAGAAGATAAAAATGAAATAATAGAAACACCAAAAGTAGATACAAAAAATAAAGAAATTAAATAATAAAAGAACCTCTAAGGCAAGTTTCTTAGAGGTTTTTATATAATTAAAAAATATCACAATTTGAGATAAAGTATCACAATTTGTGATATTTTATTGATTAAAAAAATAAAACTTCTATAATATAATTATAACTTAGCATTCAAGAAATCTTAAAATATAATCTTTTTAAATCAAAAAAATTTTCAATATTTTATTTAGAAAAATGTAAATACTTAAATTTAAAATTATTTATGAAATATTCAAGCAGTTTCTATAAAATAATTTTGTTTATCGTATCAATTTTAAATCAGGCATATTCTGTGCCATTTCTTTTTGTGGATTTTTTAAGTAGAATAATAAGTTAAATATAATGAAAGGAGGTAAAAAAATAAAGTCCCTTGTCTAAAAATGACGAATAATTGATATAATTAAATTTAAAGGTGCCAGAAGAGGTACCTTTATTTTTTATTCGGAACAAAAACACTTGAATATTAATGTATATGCATTGTCACTGTGTTGATATTCAAATTTTTTTATGATAGAATGTAATAACATAAAGGAGGAGAATTTAATGGAAAATTACGAATGGAATTTAGAGGAAATTTTTAAGAATGAAAATGAATTAGAAGAAGCAATAAACAAATTATATAAAGAAATAGAAAATATAAAAAAGTACAAAGGAATTTTAGGAGAGAGTTCAGACAATGTTTTAAAATGTCATCAAAATTTGACAGTTTTATTAGAATTAGAAGAGGTAATTTATGCTTATGCAATGCTTAAATATCATAAAGACATGTCAAACTCAAATTCGATAAAACTTTATAAAAGAGTAGAAAAAATTGTTTCTGATTTATCATCAGCAATCAGTTTTATATCACCAGAATTAAGTGGTTTAGAAGATGGAAAATTAGAACAATTTTTAGAAGAAAATGAAACTTTAAGAACAGAATTTAATAAAACAATTCAAGATATTATTAAAGAAAAGAAACATATCTTATCAGCAGAAGTTGAAGAAGTTCTAGCTAATTATTCTGAAATATTTTCAGCAAGTGAGAATGCTTATGACATTTTTACTAATACAGAGTTTGAATATCCATCAATAAAAGGAGAAAATGGTGAAGAATTAGAAGTTACAGATGCATTATTTTCAAGATATTTATCTGATAAAAATCCTAATATCAGAAAGCAAGCTTTTGAATCTGTATATTCATTGTATAAAAAACACATAAATACAATTACAGAATTATATTTAACAAGAGTAAAAGCGAAAGTTATAAATAGCAAACTTAGAAAATATAAATCTTCATTAGATTTGGCAACATCTGGTGATGATTCAACTGTTGAAGTATATGATACATTATTAAAAGTTGTAAATAAAAATTTAAACTTGAATTATGATTATATGGAAACAAAAAGAAAATTATTAAATATTGACAAATTACATGTGTATGATGTATATGTAAATGCTCTTGAAGAAGAGGAGCAAAACATTTCTTATGAAGATGGGAAAAAGACAGTTTTAAGTGCATTAAATATTATGGGAAAAGATTATATAGATACTGTACAATATGCATTAGATCACAATTGGGTGGATGTATTTGAAAAGAAAAATAAAATGTCTGGTGGATATAGTATGGGAGTGCATAGTGTTCATCCATATATATTATTAAATTATATTAATACATCAAGAGATGTATCTACATTAGCACACGAACTAGGACATACAATGCATAGCTTTTATGCAAGTAAAAATCAAAATATTATAAATGCAAATTATACTATAATGGTAGCCGAAGTTGCTTCAACAGTAAATGAAATTTTACTTGCAAATTATCTTATAAATAAAGAAACAGACAAAACTAAAAAAGCAGTTTTGATAAATGAACAACTTGATATGATAAGAGCAACTTTAATTAGACAAAGCATGTTTGCAGAATTTGAAAAGGATGTACATGCGAAAATAGAAGCAAATGAAAGCTTAACATCAGAAAATTTAAATGATATTTATTATGAATTAGTAAAGAAATATTTTGGTGAGAATGTAATTATAGATGAAGATATTAAATATGAATGGGCAAGAATACCACATTTTTATAGATGTTTTTATGTATATAAATATGCAACGGGAATTACATCAGCAATAGTAATTGCAAATAAGATTTTAAACCATGAACCAGGATATGTAGAAAAATATATAAACATGTTAAGTTTAGGTGGAGCAAAGGGTTCTTTGGAACTTTTAAAAATGGTAGATGTTGATTTAGAAAAAGAAGATACTTATGAAATAGCATTTGATTATTTTAGAAAAAATTTGGAAGAACTAAATAAATTAATAAATGACTAAATTTTCACAAAAAAAACATAATAAAGTAGTATTATGTTAGAAGTAGTAATAGTGGAGGTATCATATGAAAGATTTAACAGTTTTAGTAGTAGATGATGAAGCACGAATGAGAAAGCTAATAAAAGACTTTTTAGTACAAAAAGATTTTAATATTTTAGAAGCAGAAGATGGAGAAAAAGCTTTAAAAATTTATAATGAAAATAAAGATAAAATAAATTTAATACTATTAGATGTTATGATGCCTAGATTGGATGGGTGGTCTGTACTTAGACAAATTCGTCAAGAAAATGGTACACTTCCAATTATAATGCTTACAGCAAGGGGAGAAGAGCAAGATGAATTATTTGGATTTGAATTGGGGGTAGATGAATATATTGCTAAACCATTTAGCCCTAAAATATTAGTAGCAAGGGTTGAAGCAATACTTAAAAGAACTGTACCAAAAGATAAGGAACATAAAGATTATGATGGAATAGTTATAGATGATGAAGGAAGAACTGTTACTGTTGATGGAAAACCAATAGAATTAAGTTTTAGAGAGTATGAACTTTTGAAATATTTATTAGATAATGAAAATATAGCTCTTTCAAGAGATAAAATTTTAAATACAGTATGGAACTATGATTATTATGGTGATTCTAGAACAATAGATAGTCATATCAAAAAAATAAGACATAAACTAGGTAAAAAAGGAAAACATATTCAAACAATTAGAGGAATAGGATATAAATTTGAGATTAAATAGGGAAAAGTTATGAAAAAAATTTTTAATTCAATCAGAGCAAAATTGTTTATTACACTTTGTATTGTAGTTGCAATGATAATAAGTTTTCTAGTTATTGTAAATAGTGTTGTTTTAGAAACTTTGTATGTATATTCAAAAAAGGAAAGTTCATTAGAAGCTTTTGAATATATAAAATCTAATTATTCAGAAGAAATAAGTGAAGATTTAGAAAAAGAATTAGAAAAGATTGCATTAAGTAACAATTTTGAAATTTTAATAGTAAATGGTGAAAAAGAAATTTTTTCTACAAAGGGGAATTTTTTAAGCCATTTTGGAACTATAAAAGAAGTAAACTATGATGTTGGATATAGTATTTTCTCTAAGGGAGATATATTATATTCAACATCTGAAATAACTATTTCCAGAGAACAAGATAGACAGTATGGTTTAACTTTCATAGTTTTTTCTGGAAATGTACTTGATAATGTAAAAGTATATATGAGAATGCCTATTACTCCAATTCAAGATAGTGTGCGAATTTCAAATCAATTTCTACTTATCTTAGGTTTTGTAACAATGATAGTTGGTGGTATAGCAATATTAGTAATTACCGAAAGATTTACTAAGCCAATTGAAGAATTAAATGATATTGCGAATGGCATGGCTAATTTAGATTTTAGTAAAAAATATAGAATACAGGATAATGAAGATGAAATAAATGAGCTTGGAAGAAGTATAAATATTTTATCGGATAAATTAGAAGATACAATTTATCAATTAAAATTAAATAACATGGAACTTGAAAAAGACATTGAACAAAGATCTAAGATAGATGAAATGAGAAAACAATTTATTTCAGATGTATCGCATGAATTAAAAACACCAATAGCATTAATACAAGGATATGCAGAAGGATTAGTTGAAAATGTAATCACAGATGAAGAAAGTAAAAAGTTTTATAGTGAAGTTATATTAGATGAAGCAAACAAGATGGATAAGCTAGTTAAAAGACTTCTAGAACTTATGAAATTGGAATATGAGGAAAGAAAATTTAATGATAAGGTATTTGACTTATCAGAAGTAATAAATGAGGTTATAAAGAATTCTAAGGTCGTTTTGAAAGAAAAAGAGATAGAGGTTGAGTTTAAAGATGAGGGAATAATTAATGTTTATGCAGATGATTTTTACATAGAACAAGTAGTTACAAACTATTTTACTAATGCTATTAAAAATGTAGAAAAAATTAAAGATAAAAATTTAATTAAAATTACTGTAAAAAAAGCAAAAACACCTAATAAACTAAGAGTATCAGTTTTTAATACTGGAAAAAATATTGCTGATGAAGATTTGAATAGAATTTGGAATCGTTTTTATAAAGTAGATAGTTCTAGAAACAGATCAAATGGTGGAACTGGAATAGGATTATCTTTGGTAAAAGCAATTATGAATAGATATAATAATAATTATGGTGTTACTAATAAAATAGATGGAGTAGAGTTCTACTTTGAAATAGAAGAAGCTAAAAAATAGCTTCTTCTGCATTTTTATTCATTTTAATTAAATCGTCAAAAGTTAAATTAGTATTTTCTAAAACCAAATTGTATTCTTGCTCTATGTCTGTATTAGAAACAGTGTTATTATCTGTATTTATACTAACTAATATACCACTATTATAAATTTCTTCTAATGGATATTTTCCTGTTACAGCTTGAGTTTGTAAATTACTTGTAGGACAGATTTCAAGTAAAATTTTTTTACTTTTTAATTCTTCCATAAGTTTTTTATTTTCTATACATCTAATACCATGTCCAATTCTTTTTGCACCAAACTTTAAAGCAGATTTTATACTTTCTGGACCATCAGATTCGCCAGCATGTATAGTAAATGGAATGTTTAATTTATGGGCAAGTTCAAAAATATATTCAAAGTTTTTGGTAGGAAATAGACCTTCTGCACCTGCTAAATCTATGGCACATACGCCTTTACCTAAATATTGCTTTGCAATTTTAATAGTTTCTAAATTTTGCTCAGTATTATCATTTCCTCTCATACAACATAAAATTAGATTTCCATTAATAGGATATTTGTTTTTAGCTTCAACTAGACCGCTAATTGCAGATTCTACTATTTGTGAGTAAGACAATCCTTTGTTTAAATGTAAACTAGGAGCAAAGCGTACTTCGGCATAATTTACATTTTGTTTAGCTAAATCTTCATATAATTCGAATGTAGCCTGTTTTATATGTTCTTCTGTTTGTAGAAGTCTAATAGGTAAGTCAAATTTTTCTAAATATTGATTTAAGTCTTGACAATCTTTTGAAACCATAAGTTTTTCTTTTATAACAGAAGCTACACCACATGCACCTTCTGAACATAGCCAACTTTGAACAGTATTTGGTCTTAGAGAACCATCTAAATGTAAGTGAAGGATTGTTTTTTTCATTTCATGTATTTTTTCTTTAATATCCATAAAATCTCCTTTATATACCTAGAATTTCTTTTGCTTTTTGCACATCTTCACTTGTAGGAAGTTTAATGTTTTCTAGTGAATATTTTTCTCCAAATTCTTCCCATTTGAATTTTCCCATATCATGATATGGAAGAATTTCAACTTTTTGAACAGTTTTTAGAGTATTTATAAAATCTTTTAATTTTTTTAAATCATTTTCATCATCTGTAATTCCCGGAATCAAAACTTGTCTAATCCATATAGGAATATTATGATTGCTTAAATATTCTGCAAATTTCAAGGTGTTATGATTTGGAAGTCCTGTCAAATCTATACATTTTTCATTATTAATATGTTTGATATCTAATAATACTAAATCAGTAAGTGATAAAAGTTCTTCAACTTTTGGTGTGATTTTAATACTACCAGCTGTATCTAAACAAGTGTGAACATTATATGATTTTAATTCTTTAAATAGTGCTATCAAAAAATCTATTTGTAGTAAAGGTTCGCCACCAGATATAGTAATTCCACCATTTGAATTATCCATATAAGGTTTACTACGAATTACTTTTTTTACAACATCAGAAATAGTATATTCTGTTCCATGATTCATGTCCCAAGTATCTCTATTATGGCAATATTTACACTTTAAAGGACAACCTTGCATAAATAGTACAAAGCGAATACCTGGACCATCAACAGTTCCTAATGATTCAAAAGAGTGTATTTTTCCAATTAAATTTTCCATATTCTCATATTCTTTCTTTAATATAATTAAAAAATAAGCGTGTATTGCAAGTTATAAAGCAGTAACGGTGCAAAACAACGCTCATTTTTAGGTTTTAAATTCTTTCATGAATTGTTCTATTTATAACATCTAATTGTTGTTCCCTAGTTAATTTGATGAAGTTTACAGCATATCCTGAAACTCTAATTGTAAGTTGAGGATATTTTTCTGGATGTTCCATAGCATCTTCTAGAAGAGCTCTATCAAATACATTAACATTTACATGGTGACTAAATTGACAGAAATATCCATCTAATAAAGATACTAAGTTATTAACTCTGCTTTCTTCATCTTTTCCTAATGCTCCTGGAACGATAGCAAAAGTATAAGAAATTCCATCTTCTGAATGTTTATAAGGTAATTTTGCAAGAGTATTTAATACTGAAACGGCACCATTTGTATCTCTTCCATGAATTGGGTTTGCACCAGGTCCGAATGGAGCGCCAGCACGTCTACCATCTGGGGTATTTCCAGTAGCTTTACCATAAACAACATTTGAAGTAATTGTTAAAATACTCATAGTTGGTTTAGAATTTCTATAAGTTTTTTGCTTTCTAAGTTTATCCATAAATGCTTTTTGAATTTTAACAGCAATTTCATCAACTCTATCGTCATCATTTCCATATTTTGGGAAATCTCCTTCAATAGCATAATCAATTGCTAAACCAGTTTCATCTCTGATAACTTTTACTTTTGCATATTTCATTGCTGAGAAAGAATCTGCAACAATTGATAAACCAGCTATACCACAAGCCATTGTTCTTAATATATCTTTATCATGAAGAGCCATTTCAATAGCTTCATAAGCATATTTGTCATGCATATAATGAATAATATTTAATGCATCAACATAAATTCCTGCAACATAATCCATCATATTATCAAATTTTGCCCATACTTCGTCATAGTCTAAATATTCAGAAGTAACAGGTGCAAATTGTGGTGTTATTTGTTTTCCAGAAACTTCATCTCTACCACCATTAATAGCATAAGTTAAAGTTTTTGCAAGGTTTGCTCTGGCACCAAAGAATTGCATTTGTTTACCTATTCTCATAGCTGAAACACAGCAAGCAATTCCATAATCATCGCCCCAGTATTCTCTCATTAAGTCATCATTTTCATATTGAATAGAACTTGTTTTTATAGACATTAATGAACAGAATTTTTTGAAGCCTTCTGGTAATCTTGTAGACCATAAAACTGTTAAGTTTGGTTCTGGTGAAGGACCTAATGTATTTAATGTGTGTAAAACTCTAAAAGAGTTTTTAGTAACCATTGTTCTACCGTCAATTCCCATACCACCAATGCTTTCAGTAACCCAAACAGGGTCTCCACTAAACAATTGATCATATTCAGGTGTTCTTAGGAAACGAACCAATCTAAGTTTCATAATAAAATGATCCATATATTCTTGTGCTTCTTGTTCTGTGATTAAACCATTTCTTAAATCTCTTTCGATATAAATATCTAAGAAAGTAGAAGTTCTACCAATACTCATAGCAGCACCATTTTGATCTTTTACAGCTGCCAAATATCCAAAATATAACCATTGAATAGCTTCTTTTGCATTTGTAGCTGGTTTAGAAATATCAAATCCATATTTTTGAGCCATTTCTTTTAAAGCATTTAAAGCTCTAATTTGTTCTGAAATTTCTTCTCTTTCTCTGATTATTTCTTCTGACATCCAATTTGAACGAGTATTAGCAAATTGTTCTTTTTTATCTTCTATTAAAGCATCAACACCATAAAGTGCAACTCTTCTGTAATCTCCAATTATTCTTCCACGGCCATATCCATCTGGTAAACCTGTAATTAAATGAGAACTTCTAGCTGCTCTAATTTCTGGTGTATAAGCATCGAAAACACCATCATTGTGAGTTTTTCTATAATTATGGAAAATATCTTCAATTTTGTCTGATACTTTTCTGTTATAGGCTTCACAAGATTTTTCAACTATTCTAATACCGCCATTTGGCATAATAGCTCTTTTAAGTGGAGCATCTGTTTGAAGTCCAACTATATCTTCTAAATCTTTATTAATATATCCTGCATCATGGCTAGTGATAGTAGATGCAATATCATCAGATATATCTAAAACACCACCATTTTCTCTTTCTTTTTTATAAAGTTCTAAAACTTCATTCCATAATGCTGTTGTTTTGTCAGTAGCATTAGCTAAAAAACTTGAATCACCATTATATGGAGTATAGTTTTTTTGAATGAAATCTCTTACATTGATTTCTTTATTCCAGTCTCCTGAAACAAAATCATTCCAAGCATCAAATTTCATAAATTCCTCCTTTTTTTGTTACTTAAATTATTATAACCATTTGGACTCATTCTATCATATATATTTATAAAAAACAATATATAATATTTTAAGTTTTTGAATATTATAATATTTAAAAATTAATGATAGAGGATAGATGTATAAATAGTTATATTCGATACGAAATAATTATTTATATATATCTATCTTCTAATTATATATATTCTAAATTTATTAATAATGATTGACACTTTATTTATTAAAATATATAATTTTAGCAAATAAATTAAAGTATAAGAGGAAATAAAAAAATGAAAATTATTTTAGCATCAACTTCACCAAGAAGAAAAGAACTTATGGATTTGGGAAGATTTGATTATGAAATTTTAGTAAGTGATTTAGAAGAAATGAGAAATATGTCTTTATCTCTTGAAGAACAATCAAAAGATTTAGCATATCAAAAAGCAAAAATTGTTTATGATAATACACAAGGTGATAGAACGATTATTGGTGCTGATACTTTGGTAGTACTTGGAGATAAAGTTTTTGGAAAACCAAAAGATAGGGAAGATGCAATGAATATGCTTAGAGAACTTCAAGGTAAAAGACATTATATTTATACAAGTATTGCTGTACTTATTGATAATAAGGAAAAAGAAAAAGAATATAAAGAACTACATAAAACAGCTGTATATGTAAAACCTATGAATGATTTAGAAATATCTGAATATATTTCTAATGAAATGCCTTATGATAAAGCAGGAGGATATGGAATTCAAGATTCTTTTTCATTATTTATTGACAAAATTGAAGGAAATTATACAAGTGCCTTAGGACTTCCTATTCAAAGAATTTATGAGATTTTAAAAGAAAATAGAATACTAGGAATAATATAAAAACAACCCCCGTAAATTCAATCATTTACGGGGTATTTTTAATCTTCAACAAATTCAAGAATATCAGAAATTTGGCAATTAAGTGCAATACATAATTTAGCGAGTGTGTCAGTATCAAGTCGAGTTACATTTTGTCTGCAATAACTAAGTATAGTATCATAGCGTAGACCACCATTTCGTGCTAAACTACTTCTACTAATTTTATTTTTTTTCAAATATTCATCTAATTTTATAACAATTTTTCCACTTTTCATATTCATATACCTTAAATTTACTTTATCATAAAATACTACTCCTTGACAGCTACGATAAGTCGTAGTATAATAATGCTACTACGGTTTGACGTAGTATAAAACTTGCTGAAAATAGAATGAAAGGAGAAACAAATGATGAAATGTAATGAAAAAGTAGAGAAAGGTATTACATTAATTGCATTAGTAATAACAATAATTGTTTTATTAATACTAGCAGGAGTAAGTATTAACTTGATAGCAGGTAATAACGGAGTTATAAACAGAGCAACTAATGCTGTTGATACAAATAGAAAAGCAGTAATTTTAGAAGAAGCAGAAATGGTATTATCAGGTTGGCAAACAGATTATCTTGTAAATAAAACACCATATGAAGGAAGAAGTGAAACAACAGCTAGTGAAGCAATTGTTTCATGTACAGGTGGAAAAGTAACAGTAACGGATAATAGAGGTAAAATAGTTTTTGAAGCTAGTTTTTCAGAAACAACTGGTTTGGGTGAATGGAATGAAATAGAATTTAATGAAACAGATCCTAATCCATCAGAAAAAATAAGTGTTACAGGAGTGACTTTATCTGCAACAAATATAAATTTAAATGTAGCAGATAAAAAACAATTGACAGTGATAGTTGAACCTCGTGAAGCAACTAATAAAAGTGTAACATGGAATTCAGATAATAAGGAAGTTGCAATAGTATCAAATGATGGAGAAATAACAGTAGTAGGGATGGGAACAGCAACTATAACAGTAACAACAGAGGATGGAAATAAAAAAGCACAATGTACAGTAATTGTAGAAACGCCATATATACATGCAGGAGAATATTTAGTAGATGTAGTAGATATAGGAATGTATGTAAGTGGTGGTTCAGTAAATGGAGGAAATTGGCGAGTATTAAGTAAAAGTGGAAATGGATCTAGTGGGGTAGTTAAACTGATTTCAGCAAATTGTCCAATTCGTTGTAATTATGAGATTGGTAAAGTCGAGACATCAGTGCTTGCCTTAGAGGATTTAACGGAAGAATATGCAAATTGGAAGAATATAAACTATGTCGATAAAAATGTTGGGTGTCATGCTTTTGGGTGTTATAAGGATGATGCGACAGTTCATCCTACATTGGGAGATTGTAACGCTACGATGTATAGCCCTTTGAATGAGATTGAAACATTGTATCAGGAAATAACGGGACAGACCTTGGAGGTGGTTGATCGGGTGTTCTGTATCTGATGATACTTTGCGAGAGATTTCTGGTTCAAGATGGAAATCGATTTATTCAGGACTACTTGATGTGGGTGATTCGTATTGGCTTGCTGGGTCGACTACACAGGGTGGTTGGCTGTATCTCGTTAATACTGTTGGTGGGATTCTTCAAGTGCACACTATGGGTGTCGGAGTACGCCCAGTGGTTTCTTTGCAGTCAGGAGTTAAGGTTAATGATACAAATGTAGGAGATGGTACAAGTGAAAGTAAAGCATATACATTAACAAAATAGATTAACAATAGATAGTGTTATCTGTTGTTATAAATAAAAACAGTACTAGAATTTTTAAAGCTAGTACTGTTTTATTTTTAAAAATCTGATTTTATTTTTGCAAAAATTTCAGTTATCATAGTGTTTTGAACTGCTTCCCAGTCTTCATCTAAAATATTTGAAACATGATATTCGTTATTGTCTTCACTAATAACTTCTAAAATATCTAAATTGTTATATGAACTATTTTTACTAAAAACTAAATCGCCATTGTTTATTGCAATGTAGTTTTTACCATTTTCTTTACAAGTAAAAGCTAAAATTAATTCAGCTTCAATAGATTTTCCTTGATAATTTATAATTGATGGCTTTTTCATAATTTCTCCTTAGTTTAATGGTTTTAAAGTTTGAAAGAAAGGATGATCCTTTATAAAGTTATCTTCAATCGGAACATCTTTTGTTTTTTGAGATATGTGTTCTTCTTTTTGTTGTTCAGCAGTTTGAGCAAGAACTTTATTTAATTCTTGTATTGTAAGCAAATTTGTATTTTCTTCTAAAATTATTGTAGAATTTTGTGGAAAATAATTAAAACTTCCAACTTGAACAGAAAAGTTATTTTGTGAATATGCTGAAAATAATTTTGAATTTATTAAATTTCCCTCGTAAAAATTTGTAAGCATGTCAACATTTTGTTTTGTAATTACTACAACACCTTTGCATGGAAAAACAGCTTTCAAAATATACACCTCCTATAAAAAACAATAGTTAGCTAATTTTCATTATATTTATATATCATACCAATAATATATTTTTTTGTAAATAATTTTATAATAAAAAAACGAGTACTGAAAATAGTACTCATTTTTATGTTTAAGGATTTATCTAAACAAATCCCAAATACTAGAAGATCCACTTCTTTGATTTGGTGATTGTTGATTATTTTCTTGTGTTTGTGATGAAGAAGTATTATCATTGTTTTGTTCTTGTTTTTCTGCAATAGGTTGTTCTCCAAGAGTAACTTTAAATTCTTTTTCTTGACCATTTCTTAAAACTGTTAAAGTAACAGTTTCTCCAATTTTGTAAGTATATTTAATTCTATTTAATTCAGCAACTGTTTTAACATCTTTGCCTTCAATTTTTATAATAATATCACCTTTTTCAATACCAGCTGCTTGTGCAGGCGAATTTTCTTCAACACTTTGTACAGAGATACCAGCAGGTAGTCCATATATTTCTGTTATATTAGAATCAATTGCTTGACCAGAAATACCGATGTATGGTCTTTTTACAGTGCTAAATTCTATAAGTTGAGAAACTACATCTGTTGTAGAATTAATTGGAATAGCAAAACCAATTCCTTCAATACCAGTTCCAGATAGTTTTAAATTGTTTATTCCTATAACTTCACCATTGCTATTAACCAAAGCACCACCACTGTTACCAGAATTGATAGCAGCATCAGTTTGTATTGCTAGATATGTCGTTCCATCACTAGCCGATACTTCACGATTAACAGCACTTATAATTCCAGCTGTAACAGAAAAGTCCATACCAAGAGGATTTCCTAATGCCATTGCAAATTCTCCAACTTGTAGTTCGTCAGAATTTCCTAAAACAGCAGGAGTAAGACCAGTTTTTTCAATTTTTATAACAGCTAAATCTGTATAAGCGTCAGTTCCGATTATTTTAGCATCATATTCAGTGTCATCACCATAAAGTTTAACTTTTAAACCAGTTGCTTCTGTTATTGCATAATATGAAGAAGATGAGTTTTCAGTTGAAACAACATGATTATTAGTAATAATGTATCCATCTTCACTAATAATTACACCTGAACCAGTAGCTTCTGCTTGACTGTTTCCCCAAAAAGAGCTAACATTATATGTTACTTCAATACCAACAATACTAGGTAATACAGAACTTGCTACTTCTATTGCAGTACTAGAATAATTTGAAATGTTTTTAATATTATCATTATTTGAAGGTACATTAGTTTTTTGAGTTGTAGAATAATTATTTGTTGTTGGTTTTATATCTCCAATTAAAGCTGATTTTACATTTGGAACACCAAAACAAACTCCTACTACTAAACTAGCACCAACAAGCCCAGATACAAAAGGTACAAATACTGTTTTTCCAAAACCTGATTTTTTAGGTGGTATAGATTGTTTAAATTGATTATCTACACTATAATTAAATTCGTTTTCGTTATTCATAAAAACCTCCTAAATCTTAATTATATCAAATACATCATAACTCTAAAATTATGTGTATTCAAGATAAAATTTTTGTATTTTTTATTGAAAAAAATATCTTATATAGATATAATACATATAAATAATTAAAATAAACTTAAATGAGGAAAAAATATGTTAAAAAATAATAAAGGTGTTACTTTAACAATATTAGTAATAACTATTATTGTTATTATAATTTTGGCTGGAACTGTTATAACATCATCAAATCTTATTATAACAAGTACAAAAGCTAAAACAGTAGTAACTAATATGTATTTAGTTCAAAGCAAGGCAGAAGCTTTAAATGAAGAATATGAGTTTAATAATATAGATACAAGTAATTATGTTGGAAAGCCTATTTCAGATTTGAATAGTTATGGAATTGCAGTTAATGCAGGTGATAAATGGTTCGCATGGGATGAAACTACACTTGTAAATTTAGGGTTTGACAGCAATATGTTATCTAATGGTGGAGAATTTATAGTTAATTATAAAACAGGAGAAGTTATTTATACCAAAGGTGTAAAAGATAATGATGGAGTAGTTAAATATACTTTGACAGATCTTATAAAATAGGAGACATAAATTGTGAAAGAAAAAGAAATAGAAAGACTTAACTTATTAAAACAAGAAGAATTATCTTTATATAGTGATAAAATTAGTTATATATGTGGAATAGATGAAGCAGGAAGAGGACCACTTGCAGGTCCGGTAGTTGTTGGAGCAGTTATTCTTCCAAAAGATTCTTTTATAGAAGGTGTAAATGATTCTAAAAAGGTTTCAGAGAAAAAAAGAGAAAAAATATATGAGCAAATTATTGCAGAGGCAATTAGTTATGGAGTTGGTATTGTAGATCAAAAAACAATTGATGAAATAAATATATTAAATGCAACTAAACTAGGCGTTAAATTGGCAATTGAACAAATGAAAGTAAAACCAGATTTAATTTTAGTTGATGCTTTGAATAATATTGACACAAATGGTATAGCATATAAGTCAGTAATAAAAGGAGATGCAAAACATTATTCAATAGCTGCTGCTTCTATTATTGCTAAGGTCACAAGGGATAGAATAATGATGCAATGGGATGAAATATATCCTGCTTATGGATTTGCAAAACATAAGGGATATGGTACAGCAGCACATATTTCTGCAATAAAAGAAAATGGACCTTGTATGTTACATCGAAAAAGTTTTATAAAAAATTTTATATAGATTATGAGAGTATTAGTAAAATAATTACTGATGATTTTTTTTACAAAAGAAGGAGATATATATGGATATTAAAAGTATAATAGCTAGAAAACGTGCAAAAAAAGAGCTTACAAAAGATGAGATTAAAATTTTTATTGGAAAATATACAAAAGGTGAAATTTCAGATGCACAAGCAGCAGCTCTTTTAAGTTATATATATGTAAACGGTTTAACAGAAAGAGAAATTGTAGATTTTACTGTTGAAATGGCAAATTCTGGTGATACAATAGATTTAAGTCAAATTTCAAATAATATCGTAGATAAGCATAGTACAGGTGGTGTAGGGGATAAAGTAACACTTATACTAATGCCAATAATTGCATCATTGGGACTTCCAGTTGCAAAAATTTCAAGTCGTGGATTTGGAATTTCTGGTGGAACTATTGATAAATTAGAGTCAATACCAGGTTATGATTCAGAAATATCTTTAAATGAATTCAAAGAAAATGTAGAAAAAGTTGGAGTAAGTATTATACATCAAAGTTTAAATTTAGCACCAGCAGAAAGCAAAATTTATAAATTAAGAAATGAAATTGGTTGTGGAGACAGTCTTCCTATTATTGCAGCTAGTTTAATGAGTTTGAAAGTTGCTTCTGGAAGTAATAAAATAGTGTTTGATATTACTTGTGGAAATGGAACATATATAAAAACAAGGGAAGAGGCAAGGCGTCTTGCTAAATTATTAAAAAGATTAGGCATATTGCTTGGAAAAGATGTTGGTTCAGTTATTACTTCAATGGATGAACCACTTGGATATTCAGTTGGTCATATTTTGGAGATAAAAGAAACTTTGGAATGTTTACAAGGTAAAATGTCACAAGATATTGGAGATGTTGTTGTTGCTCTTGGTAGAGTTATATTAGAACTATCTACAAATGTAAAAGATAAGATGCAAAATGAAAAGACAATTATTGAAGCAATAAAAAGTGGAAGAGCTTATGAGAAGTTTAAAGAAATGGTTGCAACACAATATGGAAGTATGGAATATATAGATAATGTGGAAAAGTTTCCAGTAGCAAAACATATAATACCTGTATATTCTACTGATAGTGGATTTGTAGAAAGAATAGATGCTGATATTGTAGGAAGTATTGCAAGGTATTTAGGTGCTGGAAGAATGAATGCAAATAGTGAAATAAATAGAACTGCTGGTATTGAACTTAAAAAGAAAATAGGTGATGAAGTTCAAAGTGGTGATATTTTAGCATATATACATACAGATGATGATTCAAAAGTAATGGGTGCTACTCAGAATTTAAAAGATGCTTTTAAACTTACAACCAAAAAAGTGATTGTAAAATCAAAAGTATTAGAAATTATTTAGGAGATTATAATGAGTATAATAGATATTATTGAAAATAAAAAAGCTGGTAGGGAACTTACCAAAACAGAGATAGAAATTTTTGTAAATGCTTATACTAATGATGATATTCCAGATTATCAAGCAGCAGCACTTATTATGGCAATTTGCATAAATGGTATGACAGTAAATGAAATTAGCAATTTAACTATTGCTATGGCAAACTCAGGAGAAATTTTAGATTTGTCAGAAATTGCACCAAATACAGTAGATAAACATAGTACAGGTGGAATTGGAGATAAAATTACATTAATTTTAATGCCAATAATGGCATCTTTGGGAATTCCAATTGCAAAAATGTCTGGAAGAAGTTTGGGGATTACAGGTGGAACAATTGATAAATTGCAATCTATACCAGGTTATAAAACAGACTTAGATGTTGAGGAATTTAAGAAAAATATTAAAGAGATAGGAATTTCTTTAATTGGACAAAGCATGAATTTAGCACCAGCTGATAAGAAAATTTATGCACTTCGTGATAGTATAGCATGTACAAATAGTATTCCACTTATTGCATCTAGTATAATGAGTAAGAAAATTGCAGCGGGTAGTAAAAATATTATTTTAGATGTTACTTGTGGAAAAGGTGCATTTATGGAAACTAAAAATGATGCAAAAGTACTTTCAAAATTAATGAAATATATAGGCTTAAATGCAAATAAAAATGTTATGTGTATCTTAACTAATATGGATGAACCAGTTGGATATAGTGTAGGAAATGCATTGGAAGTTGTTGAAGCTGTTAAAGCATTAAAAGGCGATATGACAGAAGATGTAAAAGAAATTATTTTAACTTTTGGTTCAAATATGCTTAAAATGGCAGGTTTAGGAGATAATTTAGAAGAAAACGAAAAGAGAGTAATAGAAGCAATAAAAGGTGGTAAAGCTTATGAAAAATTTGTACAACTTGTTGAAAGACAAGGTGGTGATGTTTCATATATTGAAAACTTAGAAAAATTTGAAAAAGCTCCATATATAGTACCAGTAATGAGTTCAAGAGCTGGATATGTTTCAGAGTTGAGTGCTGAGGTTATTGGTAGAGCAAGTGTAGGTTTAGGTGCAGGAAGACAGAAAAAAGAAGATGAAATTGATCCAAGAGTTGGTATAATAGTTTGTAAAAAAACAGGTGATAAAGTAGAAAATAACGAGATTATTGCATATGTTCATGCAAATAGTCCAGAAAAAGCAGAAGATGCTATATTAAAAGTTAAAAATGCATATACTATTATAGATAAAAAAGTCAAGAAGCCAGCAATTATACTAGATATATTATAGATTTTTTTAATAAACAAAGGAGGATAGAAGATTAATGTCAAACGAAGGAAAAGCTTTAAAAGAAAAATTATTTCATAAAAATAAAAATGGTTGGGAAAAATTAAGCAATGAACAACTAGAAGAAATTTTTAAATTTGCAGATGAATATATGTATTATCTAAATTCATCTAAAACTGAAAAAGAAATTGTACAAAATTCAAAAGAAATTTTGAGAAAAAATGGATTTGTAGATATAGAAGAAAAGGAAGAATTGAAAGCAGGAGATAGAGTATTTTATTCTAATCATGGAAGAAGTTTATATGTAGCTGTAATTGGAGAAGAAGTGCTTTGCAAAGGATTAAGAGTGGTAGCTGCACATTGTGATTCACCAAGAATAGATTTAAAACAAAATCCAGTATATGAAGATACTGAACTTGCAATGTTTAAAACTCATTATTATGGTGGAATAAAAAAATATCAATGGACTAATATCCCACTTAGCATGCATGGTATAATTGTTAAAGAAGATGGAGAAAAAATAGAAATTTCAATCGGAGAAAAAGAAGAAGATCCAATATTCACAATTTCAGATTTATTACCACATTTAGCTGGTGAACAAATGGAAAGAAAGTTAAAAGATGGAGTGCAAGGAGAGGAGCTTAATGTTTTAGCAGGAAGTATTCCTTATGAAGATGATACAATATCTGAAAGAGTTAAATTAAATATACTTAATTTATTAAACCAAAAATATGGAATTACAGAAGCTGATTTTGCAAGTTCTGAAATAGAGTTTGTTCCAGCATTTAAGGCTAAAAGTTTAGGATTAGATTATAGTATGATTGGTGGATATGGTCAAGATGATAAAGTATGTTGTTATACGGCTTTAAGAGGAATTTTAAACATACAAAATCCAAAAAAGACAGCTGTATGTGTTTTAACAGATAAAGAAGAAGTTGGATTTAATGGTGTTACAGGAATGTACACAATGAATTTTGAAGATTTTGTTTTGGAAATATTAGACAAAAAAGGAGAAAGTGCACCAAGTTCTTTACAAAGAACATTTAGTAATTCAAAAGCGATTTCAGCAGATGTTGATGCAGCATATAATCCAAATTATCCATCAGCTTTTGAAAAAAATAACACAGCTTATTTAGGTAAAGGAGTTACACTAGTTAAATATTCAGGTGTAAGAGGAAAATCTGGTTCATCAGAAGCACCAGCTGAATTTGTAGCAGAAATTAGAAAAATTTACGATTCAGTTGGTACAAAATATCAACCTTGTGAACTTGGCAAAGTTGACAAAGGTGGAGGAGGAACAATTGCTCTTACTCTTGCAAATAGAGGAATGGAAGTTGTTGACTCAGGTGTTCCTGTTATGGGAATGCACTCACCTTTTGAGATAACAAGTAAATATGATGTATATTCTGCATATAAAGGATATGAAGCTTTTTATCAATCATAAATTATAAAGTATAGGTTAGTAATGGAAATGCTTGCAATGCTATAAAGGTATAAATTCCTGCAAATATAGCTTGTAAGCATTTTCCGTATATATATGGTTTTATGGATAACCCATGTTTTGAAATTACACTATATACTTGAAGCATTACAGAAATTCCACCAAATCCTAAAATGATGGAAGAGATAATTATATTCAAACTTAAATTTTTTGTTTGTAGTGAAGTAGAAAGTTTTAAACCATTAGTAACTTCTAAAATTCCAGAAAAAATAGGAGTTAATATTTCCTTAGGAATTCCGAAAACATTAAATAAACTAGATAATTTATCAAAAATACATAAATTGTTAAATATAGATATAATTACAGAAAAAAGTACAATAAATCCACCAATAGTCATAATTAGATTTATTGAAGACTTAATGCTATCGCCTAAAATTTCTCCTAAGTTTGAAAATGATATTGTTTCATCTTTTTTTGAATTACTGAAAAAATTTCTTGATATTTCATCATTATTTTTTTTCCAATTTCTAAATAAAAAGCCTACTGTTAACGATGCAAGTAAATGTGTTATTAAAAGAAGAAAACCTATTTCTTTACTAAAAAACATTGAAATTCCAACTGTTGCTATAATAAATAATGGACCAGAATTGTTTGTAAATGCTATAAGCCTTTCAGCTTCGTATTTTGTACAAACTTTGCTTTCTTTTAAATTGCAAGCAAGTTTTGCACCCATAGGATAGCCACTTAAAGTACCTAAAATTAGGCAAATTGCGCTTTCACCAGGTACATTAAAAATAGGTCTCATGAATTTTGTAAATAATTTACCTAAGATATGTACAAAGTTTGTACGATATAACAATTCAGTAGCAATGAAAAAAGGAAAAAGACTTGGTAAAACAGATGTAGACCAAAGTATAAGACCAGATTTAGCAGCTTCTAAATTAGAAGAAGAAAATATAATTAAGCTCACAGTAAAAAGTAAAAATAAAATGGTAAAGAAATTCTTTTTTACAGATATTACAATACAATTCATATATAATCTCCTTCTAAATTAGATATATTTAATTGTATGTGTTGATTTTAAATTTATTCTAAAAAACAGAAAAGTCGTTAAGATAATATCTTAACGACTTTTTACAAATCTATGATACATATAAATTTCTAAGAAGTCAAGTTTTCTTTAGTAAAATTTTTCTAAGTATTTTTTTATGCTTTTTACGACAGATAAATCAAGGAACTACTAGAATATCAAATGTTATAAGATTTTTACTTTTTTCGTTAAGATATTATTTTAACGAAAAACATTATGTAAAACTGAATAATAATTAGAGGTGGTTTTCCTTCATTATTATAAAATAAAAGTGAGTAACTCACTTTTATATTTTGTGTACGGAGGGAAGCTACTTTTTGCTTTCCTCAAAAAATAAAATAGGAGGAGAACAAAGGCAATGAAAAAACAGAAGAAGAACATTTTGAAACAAAATGTTTCAAAACCAAAAACTTGCATAAATCAAAATACAAAAAAACAAATGATTAATTTGCAAAGAAGCAATCGGAATAACCTTAGTAGCATTAGTAATAACAATAATTATAATGTTAATATTGGCAGGTGTTTCAATAAATGCAATAGTAGGTGATGATGGAATAATAGCGAAAGCAACAAATGCTAAACTTATATCAGAAGAAGCTAAAAGAAGAGAAGCATTAGATATGATATTGCTTGACTATAATTCTAGTGAGTTCTTAGGTGAAGCAGAAGGAATGCATAAATTTTTGTCTAAAATGCAAGGTGTAGGGCAAATAGAAAATTATGCAATAACTACTGATGAAGATTATGCAATTATAAAATATGATGATAAAAGCTATGAAATAATAAGAGAAAGCGAAGGTAGTACATATTACAAGATATCAGATGAAGTAGATGGAACTATTTTAGAAGATGGAGATAATATTATATTAACTCAAAAAACATTAGATACAGAAGATAGTTTTACTTTTGAAAATGGAAAATCATATATAGTATTAGATGAAAAACTAACAGCTGATGCATTTGACTTTAATATTCAAGCAGGTGATCCAGTAACAATAAAAATAATGCATGATATGGACATTGATAATAAAGATGTGTCAAATAGAAGTGCTATAAATTTAGAAAAAGGAGCAACATTAAATTTATATGTTTATGGAAAAGTAAATGTGGATTCAAGTTATGGAGTTATTCCAGCAATAAATACTGGTGATGGAGCAGAAGGTGGAAGTGGTGCTTATGCAGGAATAAGGGTGCCAAAGACAGCTACACTTAATTTGTATGGTACTGGAACTTTAACGGCAAGAGGGGGAAAAGCAGGTGATGGTGGACAAGCGGGAAAAAGTAATACAGGTGGAGCAGGTGGCGGTGGTGCAGGAGCTGGTATTGGTGGAAATCGGTGGAAATGGTGGAAGTACTCAAAGATATTATCAACATATGTCTAGTAATTTAGATTTTGATATAAATCAATCAGGTGAAGATGGAGAAAGAGGAGAAGATTGTGGAAAAATTACGATAAATAATAGTTTGATTGTAAATGCGTATGGTGGAGCAGGAGGTTCTGGTGGAAAATATGAAAATATTGCAGGAAGTTCTGGAACAGGAGGTGGTGGATATCCGGCAGCCGGAATAGGTGGTGGCGGTGCAGGAGCTGGTGCGGGAATGCATATACAAGGTGGTGGGGGATATTCACCAGGTGTATGTCAGGTAACTAGTGATGGAACACAATTTCATAATGGTACTTATGGTAGTGTTCCAGAATTATATGCAGAAGGAAATTCTGGTGGAGCATATTTTTCTGAAAGTAAATATGATAATAGAATATATACTGAACCAATAGCAGGAGCTATTGGTGGTCAAGGAGGCATGAATGGTTCTGATTGGTGGAAAGATTCAGGTGGAGATGGTGGAATGGCTGGTCAAGGAGGAGAGATAATTGTTTCAAGTCAAGCAACTGTAAATGCTTATAATGGTAATGAATGTACGTTAAAAGAAACTGATAGTGGTTATTACTATAAACCTTTGGAAATTTTTGCTCAGAATGGAATTCATAGAGCAGTATATAAAAATAATTTATGGTGGGATGTAATGGATACTAGAAAAATTACATTTTTTGAAGAATTGTGGGGAAAAAATAATTTAACGGCAGAAGCATATGCAACAAAAATAGCAAATCAGTTGACTGAAATGAAAAATGTAAAAGTAAAAGATGCTTATAATACAACACCATTAAAATATACTTACAATGGAAAAGAATATGATGTTGGATATGGAATAGGCTCAGGTGCAGGATATATTGAATTATCTAATGGAACATATACAGTTGCTGAAAGTATGAACTAGTGATGAAAATGCGAAATTGTCAACTAATATACAAATTAGTATTGAATTAATGTTTTACTTTTAAAAAGAACCATGTTATAATACATCTAAATTGTGGATATTATATTCATACGAATTATTTAAAATTGCTAGAAACAGTATAGTGATTGAGATAAAATGGTGAGAGACGAGGTCAGATTGGAGGCATATGATAATGTACTATAAATTTGACTTTGAGGATAATGGTAAATATGGAGCTTTTTTAGGCGATATAATTTGCGTACTTGATGAGATTTATATTGAACATACAAAAGTAAAAGTACGGTATAGAGTGCATAGTAAATCGGATTGTAAGATTGTGTTTAAAGATGAGAGAAATAAAATCAAACACAAAAAACCAATTAAAGCAGATGGTAGAGAACATTATATCAATATAAGATTACCTGAACAGGGCTTATATATAATGTATATATCAAATGCTAAGAAACACTATGTGCAGTATGAAATAGAATTGCTTGATGGGTAAGCGCAGTATAGACCAACTCTCCACCTTTCTATAAAAATGAAGTCCTAGTTCGAATAGGACTTCATTTTTTTGCTATATTTCTTATAATTATTCACAAAACATTGAAAAAATGTGGAATTTATTATATAATAGATATCACTTTTATAAAATTAATAATAGGAAGGAGCTTATATGAATGCACTTGTCAAAATAACTCCAAATATAAAAAAATTTAATGATTATATATTTGAAGTTAAAAAAGGTACAACACCTATAATGCTTTCTGGATTAACAGATGCACGGAAAAGTACATTTAGCATATTCAACAAGATTTTATTCAGAAAAGCCAATTTGTATAGTTACATATAATGAACTTCAAGCAAAGAAAATAGTTAAAGATTTACAATTTTTTGGAGAGAAGGTTAAATTTTTTCCAAAGAGAGATACAGTTAGTTTTGACTATATTGCTGAAAGTAAAGATTTATTATATAAAAGAATTTCTGTATTAAATAACATAGCCAAAGGCAAAACAAAAATTATAGTAACTACAATTGAAGCTATGATGCAAAAAATGATAACTAAGGAAGCTTTATTCGAAAATGTTATGAATTTAAAAGTAGGAGATACTTTAAATTTAGAAGAATTAAAAGAAAAGTTAGTTTTACTTGGATATGAAAGATATGATTTAATAGAAAGTAAAGGTCAATTTAGTATAAGAGGTGGAATAATCGATATAGCAACTTCTAAAAATAATGGTGTTAGAATAGAACTTTGGGGAGATGAAATTGATTCTATTAGAAAATTTAGTATTGCAAGTCAAAGAACAATTGAGATGTTAGAAGATGCTGATATATATCCAGCTTATGAATTTTTGCTAGAAACAGATGTTAATACAATTTGTAATAGAATTTTAGATAAGCAATACACAAAATCAGTAAGAGAAAAAGTTGAAGAAGATGTTGAGCTTATCAAAAATGGAGAATTCCTTACTAAAATAGATAAATACTTTGATAGTTTTTATGAAAAATCTAATACTTTATTAGACTATATAGATGATGATTATATAATTTTTATAGATGAAATAGAAAAAATAAAAGCAAGAGCAGAAAATATAGCAAAAGACAACGAAAGTTTAAAACAAGATTTAATTGAAAGAAATAAAATTGTACCAGAAATGCTTACTGAAATGAAAGACTATTATAATATTTCAAGTAAGTTCGAAGATAAACAAATAGTATATCTTGAAAAACAAGATATTGGTTTTGTAGATAAACAAAGTATGCATGCAAAAAGAAATGGATATAGCTTCGGTTATAGGGAGGTCAACTTTTTTCGTAGTTCAATGGATTTATTGTTTCAGGAATTACAAGAAGCAACTAAAAGGGGAAAACAAACAATAATCCTTGCTGGAAACACCGATGGCTGTAAAAAGATGTCTAGTCTTTTGTATGAAAAAGGTATAAATAACGATTACAGAGAAAATATTGAGAATTATGATTTAGAGCAAGGAGCCATAGTTATTACTCCTGGCTCTTTATCTGCTGGATTTGAAATATTAGAAATGAATCTTTTAGTTATTTCTACTGCCGAAATATTTGAAAGTAAACCTAAAAAACTAAGAGCTCCATCTAGTTTTAAAGAGGGAGAAAAAATAGTTTTTGCAGATTTAAAAGTAGGAGATTATATTGTTCATAAAACACATGGAATTGGTGTGTACATTGGAGTACAAACAATCAAGGCTGATAATGTAACAAAAGACTATATAAAAATAAACTATAAAGATGATGATGTTCTATATGTTCCAACTGATTCATTAGATAATATTAGAAAATATATAGGGTCTGATAAGACATCACCTAAAATAAATAGACTAGGTTCAAAAGACTGGGAAAAAGCAAAAGAAAGAGTAAAGAATAATTTAAGAGAAGTAGCAGAAGAATTGGTTAATTTGTATGCTAAAAGACAAAAAATGGAAGGATATGCTTTTTCAAAAGATACACCTTGGCAAAAAGAATTTGAAGATAGTTTTGAATTTGTGGAAACAGATGATCAATTAAGATGTGTTCAAGAAATCAAAAAAGATATGGAAAACACAAAACCAATGGATAGACTACTTTGTGGTGATGTTGGTTATGGAAAAACAGAAGTAGCAATTCGTGCAGCATTTAAAGCATGTATGGATCAAAAGCAAGTAATATATTTAGCTCCAACTACCATTCTAGCAAATCAACAATATGAAGAATTTAGAAAAAGAATGAAAGATTATCCAATACACATAGAGCTTTTGAACAGATTTAGAACTAAAAAAGAGCAAGCAGATATAATAAAAAAAGTAGAACTGGGAGAAATAGATATAATTATAGGAACTCATAGAGTTTTGAGTAAAGATGTAAAATTTAAAAATTTAGGACTTTTAATTATTGATGAAGAGCATCGTTTTGGCGTAAAAGATAAAGAAAAAGTAAAAGAATTAAAAAATAGTGTAGATGTTTTAACAATGACAGCTACACCAATTCCAAGAACTTTACACATGTCTGTTGTAGGTATGAGAGATATGTCTGTTATATATGAACCACCGCAAAACAGAATACCAGTTCAAACTTATGTATTAGAATATGATACAGAAGTTATAAAGGAAGCAATTACTAAGGAATTAGAGCGTGGGGGTCAAGTTTTCTATCTTTATAATAATGTTGAGGGAATTATAAAAAAAGCAAGTGATATTTCAAAATTAGTGCCAGAAGCAAAAGTAGATGTGGCTCATGGAAAAATGACAGGTAACGAACTTGAAAGCATAATGCAAGATTTTGTTGAGGAAAAAACTAATGTGCTTGTTTGTACAACAATTTTAGAAAGTGGAATTGATATTCCTAATGCAAATACTATTATAGTGGAAAATGCTGATAGATTAGGCTTAGCACAACTTTATCAAATTAGAGGTAGAGTTGGTCGTTCTGACAAACAAGCTTATGCCTATATAACATATAAACGAAATAAAGCATTGTCAGAAGTAGCAGACAAGAGATTAAAAGCAATTAAAGAATTTACAGAATTTGGTTCTGGATTCAAAATAGCAATGAGAGATTTGGAAATAAGAGGTGCTGGAAGTTTACTTGGAGAAATTCAACATGGACATATGGAGCAAGTAGGATACGATATGTATTGCAAGCTTTTAGATGAAGTTGTAAAAGAAATAAAAGGTGAAGAAGTTATTGAAGAGATTGATGTTCAAATTGACTTAAATGTTTCAAGTTATATTCCAGATGAATATATTGAAAATGCTAGTCAAAAAATTGAAATTTATCAAAATATTGCTTTGTGTAGAACAGAAGAAGATATACAAAATGTTACAGATGAAATTTTAGACAGATATGGTACAATGCCAAAAGAAATTGAAAATTTACTAGAAATTACTAGAATAAAAATGCTTGCAAGAGAACTTTATATTATGAAAATAAATCAAAGATTAGAGAATGTAGTTTTCCATTTTGAAAAAGAAAAATTTAATGTAGATTGTATTGATAAATTAATGAAAATTTATAGAAATAGAATTAAATTTTCACCAGCAACAGAACCATATATAACATTTAAAATTAGTAATATAAAAAATATATTAGCTGAAATTCAAGATTTTTTGAAACATTTGAAGTAAGAAATATATATTATATGGTATAATAAATTGAAAAAATCAAATAATATTTAAAAAGGAGTTTTTATGATTATTACAAGTAAAGATAATGAATTTGTAAAGCATGTAAAAAAGCTAAAAGAAAAGAAATATAGAGAAGAATATGATGAATTTTTAGTCGAAGGAATTAAAATGATAGAAGAAGCCATTGCAGAGGATGCTGTTATAAAGCAAATTGTAGTTTGTGATGATTGTAAAACACAAAGTAGTATTCCAAGTGATTTACTTTATGAAATTGCAAAATATGATTGTGTATATGTAAATGAAAAAGTTTTTAATACAATGACAGATGTTACAAATCCTCAAGGAATATTAGCTATCATTGAAAAATATCCAAGTGAAGAAAATCAAATTGATTTTAAAGAAAATTTATTTTTAGTTTTAGATAATATTCAAGATCCAGGAAATATGGGAACAATTTTGAGAACAGCAGATAGTATAAATTTAAGTCAAATTTTAGTTTCTAAGGGGACCGCAGACCAATATAACCCTAAGGTTGTACGTTCTACAATGGGAGCAATTTTTAGAGTAAAAGTTATAGAATGTGAAGATTTAACTAAAACTTTGAAAGAATTAAAAAAACATAAAATAAAAGTATATGCAACAGATTTAAAAACAGATAAATTAATGTATGATGTAGATTATCAAAAATCAGCAATAGTAATAGGAAATGAAGCAAATGGCGTTTCAACTGAAATATTAAATTTGGCAGATGAAAAAATAAAAATACCAATGCCAGGAAAAACTGAGAGTTTAAATGCCGCCGTAGCAACAAGTGTTATCTTATATGAAGCTATAAGACCAAAAAGATAAATAGAAAGTTCCAATTAATTTCGGAACTTTTTTATTAATAACATATAAAAACTTTAAATTTCTTCTTCTCTTTCATCAACTAATGTATGTAATATTTCTGGATAAATATGTATAGCATGTTTTTTCCAATTATTTACTATTTGTTTTGCCTGTTCTCTTGAACCAGCATAAGCTTCTAAATTAAATACAATATTATTATTTTCTATAATTTTGCATTTTACTGAAAAGTCAGTTTCCGTAACGGGTGCATATTCTGCTACTATTGAAAATTCATCCTTAATTGTGTTGAAATTTTCTGTAAATTTACTATCCACTCTTAATTTTAATATTCCAGGAATTACATCAATAGTTAAATCTAATGCGTTTTTTCCATCTTCTGTTAATTCGTAAATATCATCATTTTCTTTTTTTAAAGAAATGACATAATTGTCTTCTATTAAATCAAGTAAAAATTGTTGAAAATAGAAATAGTTCATATCAGAAATAGAAATGACAAGTTCTAGCAATTCATTGTGAGAGATAGGTTTTCCAACTTTATTTAAAATATATAAAATCAAAATTTTACTTTCAGCTAATGTTTGGTCATCCGAATTTAATTTCAAATTAAGCACCTCCTAGATTTAAAATATTATAACACGATTTATAATAAAAAACAATTGATTATATTATAAAAATATGATATAAAAATAATATAAATATCTACGGAAGGATAGAGATGAATATGCTAGAATTAAAAAGAGCTTTGAGAAGATTCGTTAGTAAATTATCAGGAACAAATAAACTTATATTTTTTATTGTAATTGCAATGCTTTGTATTATGGCAATTTCAATTGGAATATATACACAATATTTTTATAAATATGCAGAAACAGATCCTTTAATGATTGGAATAAATACAAGTAGTGAAAAAACAGCTGAGGAATTACAATTATTAGAAGCGAATTTTAATACATTATTTACAAATTCACTTAAAGTAAATAGTGAAAATGTTAATGTTACAGCAAAGTTAGATGAGTCAAAAGATTTAATATATACAGGGTATAAATTACAAAATGAAGATGAAAATTATTTTAGTGTAAATGCAATTATACCACTTTTAAATATAAATACTGAAAAAGCAAAAGAAATTACTAAATCAATAATATCAGAATTTCATGATAAAGCAAATCAAGTTATGCGTCAACAAGAAGTTTATACGGTGTATAATGTTACTTATACAGCATACATAAATAATGACATTTTATCAGTTGTTATTAAATCTTCTTTAAGAGAAGGAGAAAAAGCTGAAAAACTTTCAATAAAAACTTATAATTATAGTTTATCAGCTCAAAGACAAGTTACACTTGCAGAACTTGTAGAACTTAAAGAACAAACTGTGGAAAGTGTTCAAAGTAAAATAGATAATGAGATAAAAACTGCATATAATAATGCTAAAATAATAGCAGCAGAATATGGAAATTTATATGAAAGAGATTTAAATAGTGATATGTATAAAGTAGAAAATTCTACTACATATTTCCTTACAGATGATGGATATGTCTATGTATTATATCCTTATGGTAACAAAGATTATACTAATGAAATGGATATTGTAATTTTCTAATTTAGGAGGAATATAAATGCTAAAAAAAATAGCTCTAATAATAATCACATTTGTACTAATGATAAATTGTTATATGGGAGTTATATATGCAACTGAAACAGGAAATACTGCTACTGATTCTAATGCTACTCAAAATCAAGAGGCACAAAAAAATACAGAAAATCCTGAGGGAACAGAAGATGGATTAGTTGCTAAACATTCAGAAGTAATAGAGGCAAAAGCAAGAGTAATAGAGGCAGGAGAAGTAAAAAAAGTTACTACTGGTTCAGTAGAAGATACAGTTCAAGATGTAAAAATAGAAATTTTAGATGGAGAATTTGAAGCAAAAGAATATGAGACAAGTTATATACTTTCTTATGATATAGATGGAAAAATTTTAGCTTATGAATTAAAAGAAGGCGATAAAGTTACAGCACAAATTGCAAAAGATTCAGATGGTACAGTTACAGTTACTGTTCAAGATGTGCAAAGAGGTACATATATATATATAATGTTTTTCGTTTTCTTAGCAAGTGTTATTATAGTTGGTGGAAAAGAAGGTATTAAAGCAGTTATAGGACTTTTAATAACAATACTTTGTATTTGGTTTATTTTAATACGAGGAATTTTTAATGGAGCCAATCCAATATGGACATCAATTGGAACATCAGCAGTTATAATTGTTCTTACTTTCTTAGTAATAGGTGGAATAAGTAGAAAAATAATTACTGCTGCAATAGGAACATTGGGTGGAGTTGTAATGTCAGGTGTAATGGCAGCAATATTTAGTTATTTAGCAAAACTTTCTGGTGCTTGCGAGGATGCAATTCAGCTTAGTATAAGTATGAAAACAGTTACATTTAATTTTAGAGATTTAATATTTGCAGGAATTGTTGTATCAGCATTAGGAGCTTGTATGGATGTTGGTATGTCAATTGCTTCAAGTTTAGATGAGATAAAAAATAAGACAAAAGATATTACATGGCAAGAATTATTTAAAAGTGGTATGTCAATAGGAAAAGATGTTATAGGAACTATGACAAATACACTTATTTTAGCTTATGTAGGTGGAGCATTAAAACTTATACTTTTATTTTTAGCTTGTGACATGCAATTAGGAGAAATATTAAATAAAGAAACAATAGCAGAAGAAATTATATCAGCTATTGCTGGAAGTATGGGAGTTGTATATACAGTACCAATTACAGCTTTTGTATATTCATTCTTAAACAGAAAAAAAACGATTTATAAAACTGTTTCAGAAAATAAAATTGAAGGAAAAAGAAGTTTAAAGATATAAAGGGAAAAAATTATGAAAAAGTTAACTGTTAAGGAAATTTTAAATCATCCAGAGCTTGCTCAATTTATTACACCACAAAACTGTGCTTTATTTTTATTAAAAAATAAAGATTATTCAGAATTAGGAAATTTAATCAGTATAGCTCTTCAAGATGAAAATAATAAAATGCTTCAAGAAAAAATGGGACAGTCATTTGAAGAGGCAATTCAAGGTAATAGTGATGTTGAAGTAACCAAAAGGAACTCAAAAAGAATAAATGATATATTTAAAGAGAATCATAGCAAAATAAGTGCAGATAAATTAATGCTATATATTGGTTTCACTGCTTCTAGGGTTTTACAAGCTTTAAACAGAGCTAATACAGATAAACCTATAAAAAAACATGAAGAACTATTTTTTCAAAATGGAGATTATGTAGTTGTTAGTGGAACAGATATAAGAGCTGATATAGGAAAAGGTGAGGCAACAACAGTTGATGATATTAGAAATAAATTAGCTAGAATAATATTAATCTCAGCAGGTCATTTTAATAGTAATAATCAAAAAAATAAAAAATTTTTATCTGAAATATCAGGAACATATTTTGGTTCGGGAATTTATGGTGGACAAGAAAAAATTAGATATAGCGAAAGAGAATTATTAGATTTTGCAAGAAGTGTAGAACTAATAACCTCTATGTCGAACAAAGGATTATCAGATGCTATTTTAGAAGGATTAACTCAAAAAAGTATTTTATTGAAACATATAGAAAAAGGAAAAATTGAAAAAAGATCAGCAGTTGATTTTATGGAATATGGAGTTATTTCAGAAGAAGATTTTATTAGAAGAGTGTATAAAAAAGGTAATTTTACGCAAGTAGCAGAAGATCCAGAAGTAGATCCAATGACTAAATTAATTTTATTTAATAATAATAGAATTTCTTTGGATACATTCAAAAAAATAGCTGATTTCAGTTTAGCATTTAAAGCATATGTTTTTAAAGCAATGTCAATTGAAGATTTGCAGAGTTTGGTTCAAACAAAGGGATTAGAGCCAGAAGAATCATCTTTTGAGCAAGATTGGAATATGATTGCAGTAGCATATAAAGATAGACCTAAACAAGATATAATAACAGATATATCAGAACTTCTAACACATAATGTATTTGATTATACTAATTCTATGAAATATTTAGGATACATGCAGAATAGAAGCATAATTAATGAAGAAGATAGAAAATATATAGAACAATTAGTTCAAGATTTTAAAACTAATGAACTTATAAATAGTAAAGAAAATGAATTGGTGGAAATGTCAGGAGAAGGTACAGGAAAAGCTCAACACTATGCAGCAAATCTTACTATTGATCCACAAGTTAGAATTGATTATCTAAAAAGTTTAGGTGCAGTAAAAAAATTAAAGGTTAGAGGCGAAAGCTTCATAAAAGATAGTGAAACTAATCGTAAGAAAAGAAATTCATTAGATGGATATGAAATGTTTATAATTCCTTCTAAAAAGATTGCTGTTTTAGAAAAATTATATGAAACTACAAGAGATAAAGCTGGTAATATTAAATATAGAAAAAATAAAAAGGGTGAGTTGATTCCAGCTGTTGAAAATGCAACATATATTATGCCAATTGAGATGGCAAAAGAATTTATTGAAAAAAAGAATAAGCAAGATTTAATTAAAAGTCCGTATGTAGAGCGTTCAATGCATACAGCAGATTGGACTATTAATACACAAAGAAAAATAAGTAAAATAAGACCAGAAATACAATTTGATAAAGCAAATACTGATAAATGGTCAAAAAGAGTAAGAGAAAATTATATAGCAAATAAAGAAAGAAATGAAAGAAGTTTATAAAAGCTTACTCAAATGCAATTAAGGATTGCAAAAAGATATTCTATAATATTATTATTTTCAAAATAAATTACAACTATAATTACAAAAGAGAAGAGGAAAACTATGACTGATAGTGAATATAAAGCCATTGTACAAAGGTTAGTAGATGCAATTATTAGAAGTAAATATATTTTGCATGAAGCTGTACAAGCTGAATTAGCAGAAAATCTAAATCAAATTAATTTCGAAAACGTAGTAAAAATTATTAGTAGATATGGTGAAATTAAACATAATAAAGAACTAAATGGAAAACATATTGCGATAATTTGCAAAGGTAATCCAGAAATGACAATTCAAATATTATTAGCTGCATTAAGAAATAATATTCATATTAAGCTTGTAACTTTAAATTATCATATTATAAACAATTGTATTTTTACTTTGTTTTATGAAATTATGCAAGATATAAAGCTTCCAAATGTATATTTGAATTATAATGAAAATTATTTAGAGGAAGATATAATTGAAAAGAACAGTAACTTTGATAAAATAATTTATATAGGAGATTATTTTGATTATCAAAATTTTGAATATTTTTGTTCAAATGAAAATTTAGTTTTTTGGAATGACAATAATATAAAAGTATTAATGTCTAAATCTGAACATAAAGAAGAATATAAAGAAATGGTAAAATTTGCGTATACAAATAATCTAGAATTAGAAGTCTATGAAGAAGAAGAGGATTTCTTTGAAGAAGTAAATGATGGCGAATTTGCAATAATATATACAGATGAAAATGAAGAAAAGTTTTTAGAAAAAATAAATCCTAGAATAGTGAGATTTAATGAGTTTAATTTTGATGATTTTAAATTTAAAGTAAATGATTTGATTTTGGGACTTGATTTTTCCGTAAAAGTATAGTACAATAACAGACAGTGTAAATATGATGTGAGGAAGGTAAATTTAATGTTTCATTTAATGAATACTAACAGAATAAGAATTAAAGAAAATGCTTTCAAGGCATCATTGTTTCCAATTTTAAAAATTAATAATTATAATAAAAAACACTAAATAATATATTTAGTGTTTTTTTTAGAATAAAAGGAGGAAGTATAGTTGAAAGGTTATTTGGTTTTAGAGAATGGTCAAATATTTGAAGGAGAGAAAATAGGTAGCGATAAAGACACAGCTTGTGAAGTAGTTTTTAATACTGGTATGGCTGGATATATCGAGACTTTTACAGACCCATCTTATGCAGGACAAGGTATTGTTATGACATATCCATTAATAGGAAATTATGGAATAATTAAACAAGATAGCGAAAGTAGTAGAATTTGGGCAAAAGCAGTAATTGTACATAAACTTGCTGAACACGAGAGTAATTTTAGAACAGAGGGAACTTTGGAAAGCTTTTTAATCGAAAATGATATTCCTGGACTAAAAAATGTAAATACTAGAAAACTTACAAAGATTCTTCGTGATAGTGGAACAATGAAAGGTTATATTACAACAGATATAACACATTTAAGCAAAATTCATGGAGAAATAGAAAAATATAAAGTAAGTGATGTTGTAGAAGAGGTTACTTGTAAAGAAGTAGAAAAATATAATGAAAATGCAGAAAAGCAAGTTGCTTTACTAGATTATGGATATAAGAAAAATATTTTAAAATCATTATTGAAAAGAAATGTAGGTGTAACTATATATCCAGCAACTACTACGGCAGAAGAAATTTTGAAGTCTAATCCAGATGGAATAATGCTTTCAAATGGACCTGGTGATCCAGAAGATTGTACTTTCCAAATAGAAAATGTAAAAAAATTATATGATTCAGATATACCAATTTTTGGAATATGTTTAGGACATCAATTAATGGGACTTGCAACAGGTGCAAAAACAGCAAAATTAAAATATGGACATAGAGGACCAAATCATCCAGTAAAAGATTTGGAAACAAGAAGAGTTTATATAACTAGTCAAAATCACGGATATTACATATTAGAAACTAGTATAGATCCAGAAATTGCAGAAGTTTCACATGTAAATTTAAATGATAGAACAGTTGAAGGTTTAAAATACAAAAATAAAAATATCTTTACTGTACAATTCCATCCAGAAGCTTGTCCAGGACCAGAAGATACAGGATATTTATTTGATAAATTTGTTGAAATGATATAGAAGGAGGAGAATATGTCTAAGAATAATAAAATTAAAAAAGTATTAGTTATAGGTTCAGGACCAATTATAATAGGTCAAGCAGCAGAATTTGATTATGCTGGAACACAAGCATGTAGAGAATTAAAAAAAGAAGGAATTGAAGTTGTTTTAATAAATTCAAATCCAGCAACAATTATGACAGATAAAAATATGGCAGACAAAATATATTTAGAGCCACTTACTGTTGAAACTGTAAAAAAAGTAATTAAAAAAGAAAAACCAGATAGCATTCTTCCAAACTTAGGGGGACAAACAGGTCTTAACTTAGCAATGGAACTTGCAGAATGTGGATTTTTAGATGAATATAATGTACGTTTACTTGGAACAGGAAAAGAAGGTATAAAAAATGCGGAAGATAGACAAGCTTTCAAAGATATGATGGAAAGTATTAATGAACCTTGTATAGCAAGTAAAGTAGTAGAAAATGTTGAAGATGCAGTTGAATTTGCAAATAAAATAGGACTTCCAGTAATAGTAAGACCAGCATACACACTAGGTGGTACTGGTGGAGGTATTGCATATAGTATAGAAGAATTAGAAGAAATTGCAGGAAGTGGACTTAGATTATCAAGAGTTCATCAAGTTCTTATTGAAAAATGTATTGCAGGCTGGAAAGAAATTGAATATGAAGTAATGAGAGATAGTAAAGGTACTTGTATTACAATTTGTAATATGGAAAATATTGACCCAGTTGGTGTACATACAGGAGATAGTATAGTTGTAGCACCATCACAAACTTTATCGGACAAAGAATATCAAATGCTTAGAACATCTGCAATAAAGATTATATCAGCACTTAAAATTGAAGGTGGATGTAATGTACAATTTGCATTAAATCCAAATAGTTTTGAATATGCAGTAATAGAAGTAAATCCAAGAGTTAGTCGTTCGTCAGCCTTAGCTTCAAAAGCAACAGGATATCCAATTGCAAAAGTAGCAACAAAAATAGCAATAGGATATACATTAGATGAAATTATTAATCAAGTTACAGGAAAAACTTATGCTTGTTTTGAACCAGTGCTAGATTATGTAGTAGTAAAAATACCAAAATGGCCATTTAAAAAATTCTTAACTGCAAGTCGTGATTTAGGAACTCAAATGAAAGCAACTGGTGAAGTTATGGCAATTGCACCAAATTTAGAAATGGGTATAATGAAAGCAATTCGTTCACTTGAAGAAAATTTGGACAGTTTAATTTTACCAAGATTGAAAGAATATTCTGATGAAGAAATAGAAGAAAAATTATCAAAGGTTGATAATGAAAGATTCTTTACAATTGCAGAAGCTTTAAGAAGAGGAATTTCAATAGATAGAATTCATGAAATAACCACAGTAGATAAATTCTTTATAGGAATTGCAGATTCAATTGTTAGAACAGAAAAAACTTTATCTGAAAATAAATTAACAATAGAGCTTTTAAGACAAGCAAAAGAATATGGATTTACTGATAAAGTAATAGCTGAATTAAATGGTATTACAGAAAAAGAAGTTCATGAATTAAGAAAACAAAATGATATTGTAGCAAGTTATAAAATGGTTGATACTTGTAGTGCAGAATTTGAAGCACAAACACCATATTATTATTCAAGCTATGATGATGATAATGAAGCAGAAGATAGTCAAAATCAAAAGAAAGTTATGGTACTAGGTTCAGGACCAATTAGAATTGGACAAGGTATAGAATTTGATTATTGTAGTGTTCATGGAGTTTGGGCTCTTAAAAAACAAGGTTATGAAACAATTATTGTAAATAACAATCCTGAAACTGTAAGTACAGACTTTGATATAGCAGACAAGCTATATTTTGAACCACTTACACCAGAAGATGTTGAAAGCATTGTAGATGTTGAAAAACCTTATGGTGCAATAGTTCAATTTGGTGGTCAAACAGCTATAAAACTTACTAAGGCTTTAACAGATATGGGAGTTAGAATTTTAGGAACAGCAGAAGTAGATATGGATAGAGCAGAAGATAGAGAAGAATTTGATAAAGCTCTAACAAATTGTGGAATTTTAAGACCAAAGGGAGATACAATCTATACAGTAGAAGAGGCAAAAGAAGTTGCAAATAGATTAGGATATCCAGTATTAGTAAGACCATCTTATGTACTTGGCGGACAAGGTATGGCAATAGCTTATGACGATAAAGAAATAGAAGAATATGTAAATGAAATAAATGAAGTTGCACAAGAACATCCAATATTAGTTGATAAATATGTTATGGGTAGAGAAGTTGAAGTTGATGCAATTTGCGATGGAGAGGATATTTTAATACCAGGTATTATGGAACACTTAGAAAGAGCTGGTGTCCACTCAGGAGATAGTATTTCAGTATATCCAACACAAAATGTAGAATTAGAAAATGAAAAAGAAATTATTGAATATACAGAGAAAATTGCAAAAGAATTAAATGTAATAGGTATTTTAAATATACAATTCATTATTAGCGAAGGAAAAGTATATATAATAGAAGTAAATCCTCGTTCATCAAGAACAGTACCATATATAAGCAAGGTTACAAATCTTCCAATGATAGAAATTGCAACAAATGTAATTTTAGGTCAAAAACTAAAAGATATGCCTTATGGAACAGGTTTATATAGAAAAAGTGATTATATATGTGTTAAAATGCCAGTATTCTCTTTTGAGAAAATTAAAAATGCAGATACAAGCTTAGGCCCCGAAATGAAATCTACTGGTGAAGTTTTAGGTGTATCTAAAAAATATCATGAAGCAGTATTAAAAGCTTTCATTGCAAGTGGGGCAAATGTTTCAACAAGTGGAAATATTTTAATAACAGTAAGAGATAAAGATAAACCAGAAATGCTACAAGTAGCTAAGAAATTTGATAAAATTGGATTTAAAATATTTGCTACAAAAGGAACTGCTAAATTCTTAGAAGAAAATGGAATAAAAGCAAAAGTAGTAGAAAAAATCTGGGAAGGAAAAGATAGCATTTTAGATTTAATTCAATCTGGAAAATTAAACTTTGTAATAAATACACCAACAAAAGGAAAACAATCTGGTAGAGATGGTTTCAAAATTAGAAGAATGGCTGTTGAATGTAAAATTCCTTGTTTCACATCACTTGATACAGTAAATGCTTTATATAAAGCAATAGAAAAAGAAACAAAGGAAGAAGATTTATCAGTAGTTGATATTACAAAAATATAATAATACGAAACAGAGCACGGAAAACATACCGTGCTCTGTTTACTTTATGTAAATTGTAAACGAATTTTATTAAAGTTTACATAAACTTGAAAATATAGTGATATTGTGATATACTTTAATAAATATAGGCTTTTGGTCAATTTATGTCTATATGTTAACTCTCTTTTTCACCTTTTGGTGTGACAATAGATAAAAAATTATGGGAGGATGATAATATGTTGATTATTTTATATCTAATTATTATCAAGTTACTTTTACCTGAACTGGGAATTTTTATTTCAGCAGGGATTGACGGAATAATGCCTGATATTATTACACTTATCGGGATAATTTCGATTTTTTCTGTATTTGGAATAACGATTTTCGCAGGATTGGGAAGCGCTATTGTAGCAGCATTGAGTAAAGGAATAGGTTTTGCAGGAAAGAGTTTTTTCAAAGGAATCGCTTGGGTTTTCCGGACCATTTTTAGCTGGATTCCTAAAATGCACAAATCCTTTAAAGATGCGCTGGTGCGAAATGGTATGAGTGAGATTAAAGCTATGTTGTTATCAGGCGTCATAGTATTTGTCATCATTTTGATTATCATTTGAAAACAAAAAATAGTGCGAGAAAAGGGAAAGGATTGCTGGTGTACTAGCGAACCTTTCCTTTTTTGGTATTGACAAATAAAATATAGAGTGATATATTTGTACTAGTACAGATAATACAATAAAATTAGAAAGGGGATAATTTTCTATGATTAAAATTAGTAATTTAAAAAAATCATATGGAAAAAATACAGTTTTAGAAAACTTAAATTGCAATATTAAAACTAATTCAATTTATGGTTTAATAGGTGCTAATGGTGCTGGTAAATCTACACTTCTTAGAATTATTAGTGATATAATAAGAAAAGATAGTGGCTCAGTTTTAATTGATGACAGAGAAGTACAAGATAATGAAGAAGTTAAACAAAAAATAGCTTTTTTACCAGATGATTTATATTTCTTTCCAGGCTATACAATGTTAGATATGGCAAAATTTTATCAAGCTATGTATTTAAAATTTGATATTGAATATTTTAAAGAATTAGCAACAATGCTTAAATTAGATATATATAGCAAGGTTGAAAATTTTTCAAAAGGTATGAAAAGACAAGTAGCATTAATTTGTACATTAGCAACAAATGCAGATTATATGTTGTTTGATGAAACTTTTGATGGTTTAGATCCAGTAATTAGAAACTTAATGAAAAAAGTTATTGCAAAACAAATGGAGTCAAAGTGCACTACAATTATTATGACAAGTCATAATTTGCGTGAACTTGAAGACATTTGTGATAATTTAGGATTACTTTATAAAGGTGGAATACTATTTGAAAGTGATATAGATACTTTAAAAACAAATATGTTTAAAGTACAAATTTCTTTAAAAGATGATTTTGATAAAGATTCTTTTGAAGGTTTAGATATATTGAGTTTTAGTAAAACAGGTAGTGTAGCTAAAATAATAATAAAAGGAGAAAAGGAAGAGTGTGAGAAAATTTTACAAGAAAAAAATCCTGTTATTTTAGATTTTTTACCACTTACACTAGAAGAAGTATTTATATATGAAATGGAGGTGTTAGGATATGAATTTAACCAAGTTATTTAATGGAAAATATTTAAAACAAAACCTCAAAAAATCTAAGGGATTATTAACTCTTTTAGTTTTAATAGTGCCAGTTCTAACAACACTAGTTATTATTTCGCAAAATAGTTCAAAATATGAATGTGTCATGGAAGAAGGAGTTTTAGCTACTGTAAACATAATAGGGATGTATATATTACCTATAATAGTTTCAGTTATATTATCAGGATATATTTATAAAAGAAATAGTGTAGATTTTATTAATTCTATGCCAATGAATAGAAAAACGATTTATTTTACAAACTTTATTGGTGGAATATTAATAATTTTACTTACTCAAATTTTAACACTTGTTGTAAGTTTGATTTGTGCAAGTATTTTTACAGAATTATTTATTCCAATAGCTATGATTATGGATTGTTTTGTATTAATGTTATTTTCATATATATTTGTTTATAGTGCAACAATGCTTGCGCAAACAATATCTGGAAATATCTTAACACAAATAGTTGTAACTGCATTAATTTTATTTTTAATTCCATTTACAAGTATGATATTTTCAAGAAATACATTATATAATGGTAAACAATATGAAATAAACTCTACTGGAAATGTTACACAATTAATAGCAGAAGTAGATTCAGAATATACAATGCCATATAGAGTTATATCAGCATTTTATTTAGGCAATAATGGTATGTATAATACAATGTCTATTGCTAAAATGATTATACTTTCAATAGTTTATTTAATTGTAGGAATGATTTTATTTGAAAAAAGAAAAATGGAAAATGTAGGAACATCATTTATGACATTAAAATCACACTATTTTGTTAAAGGACTAACTTTGGTACCTATGGTATTTATGTCAGCAGTATTAGGTGCTCGTGGAGTTTACTTGGGAATTGTACTTACTTTAATGCTTGTATATTATGTATTATATGATTTTATAGTAAATAAAAAGGTAAAAATAAAATATACAATTATAGGCTTTGTATCGACTGTTGCATTACTATTTGCAATATATTATTGCGGTAATATGCTTACAGATAGAGAAAAAGTAGAAGTTTTTTCAGTTAATGATGTAGAAGCAATTGGTATAGGAAATGCAAGAAGCTTAGATGTAGATGGACAATTAAATATATTAGTATCAGATTCTGAGTTAATTAATAAAGTGTTTGAAAATACTTATGGTAGAGATGATTTTTATTCTAATCAATCAGTAATAATGAGAAAAGGTGATGTTACTTATAGATTATTGAAAATTAAATTAAAAAACGGAGAAGAAATTTCTTCATGGGTATATATGGAAGATAGTGTTTATGAAGAATTTTTTGAAAAACTTAAAGAAAATGATCAATATAAAGAATGTTTTGATTTTAAAGATGTAGCTATTGCAGTTAAATATAAATTATTATCAGAAGAGGATACAAATAAAATAAAAGAAGTTTTAAAAGAAAATTATTATCAATTAAGAAGTAATGTTTATAATTATTCAGATACAATTAATACAACGGTATATGTATATGATAATCATGAATTAAAAGAAGGTTCATTAGATATGATAAAATACAAAGAAGTATTTGATATTATAGTAAAAAGCCTAAATGAAAATTGTTATAATAGTTTTAAAACTAATACTGAAAGAGAACGCAATTATAATACAAATGTAGCTAGAATAAATATGATAAATAATGAATTTAATACAAGTTATAATACAATTGAAGTAAAAGATGAATTAATAAATTACATTAACAATCATTATCAAGATGAATGTGATTATACAAAAGAATATATAATGTTTAGTTTTTATGGAATAAGAGAAGAAGTTTTTATAACAAACTATACAGATGAATTGAAAGCAATAATCGGAAAAGATTTAGAAGAAGCTGAGGCAGCAGAATATGAAAGAATGGATAAAGATTTAGTAGATTAATATAAAGGAGGGATGAAATTGATTATAAACTTAGATTATCAAAGTAGAACTCCAATATATGAGCAAATTGTTCTAGAAATAGAAAGATATGTTGCATTAGGTATTTTAAAACCAGAAGAACAAATACCACCTATTCGTGAAATGGCAACAGAGTTAGGTATAAATCCGAATACTGTAAAAAAAGCGTATAGTATTCTAGAAACAAAAGGTGTAATTGTTACTATTTCTACAAAAGGGACATATATAGCGTATGATACTAAAAAAATAGTAGATGAAAAAATTAATTCGAAAATTAGTGAATTAAAAAACATAATTGGAGAGCTGGAAAAGCTAGGGATTTCCAAAGATGAAATTATTAAAGAAATAAAATAATAAAAGGAGCAAATTTTGCTCCTTTTAAATTTGACTGAGTGTTCAAATTTTTAAAATCTATTGAAAAATTTATTGTATTCTTATATAATAAGCATAAATTAATATATAGGTGAAAAAGATGAACAAAACAAAAAGAAAAATATTTGAAACTTCAATGAGATTGTTTTCTGAAAAAGGATATGACGCAACAAGCATTGAGGAAATTACCGCAACCGTAGGAGTTGCGAAGGGAACTTTGTATTACCATTTTACAAGCAAAGAAGAAATTTTTAACTTTTTAGTTGAAGAAGGAATGAAACTTTTAAAAAATAGTATTCAAATAAAAATTTCAAAATGTCAAACTACTATTGATAAATTAAGAGCCGTTTCTCTTGTTCAATTAAAAGTTTTATTAAAATATGAAAGTCTTTTAACGATTGTGATGAGCCAAACTTGGGGAAATGAACCAAGAAATGTTTTTTGTAAAAGTAAAGTATTTGAACATATTTCTATTATTGAACAAATAATAAAAGAAGGTCAAGAAAAAGGCGATTTTTTTGAGTGCAATAGTGAACTTATGGCTTGTGAAATTTTTTCTCTTACATGTTCAACACTGATATATTTAAGAAAAACAGAAGAAAAATTAGATGTTCAAAAATTATATAAAGATTATGAAAAAACATTATTTGAAAAAATAGATACATATAAAGGGGTATAAAAAATGGATAGAAAACACAAAAAGAGCGAAAGACTATATGAAGTAGATGATTATAATAATTTAAAAGAAATGATGAAAAATTCAAAAGAGAAATATGCAAATGAAGTTGCTTTTAAATTTAAAACAGAAATTCCAGGAAAATTAAGAACAGAAAATTATGAGGAATTTACTGATAAAGTTGATGCCTTAGGAACAGCTTTAATTAGTATAGGATTAAAAGATAAAAGAATAGCTGTTATAAGTGAAAATAGATATGAATGGGCATTAGCATATTTATCTATTGCAAATGGTACAGGTGTGGTAGTTCCATTAGATAAATCTTTACCAGAAAATGAAATAATAAGTTCAATAGAGCGTTCAGAAGTAGAAGCAATATTTTATTCTTCTAAATATGATGAAATAATGGAAAAAGTAAAGAAAGAAAATATAGGAAAAATTAAATATTTTATTTCAATGGATTCAGACAAAACAGAAGATAAAATATATTCTCAAAACGAACTTGTAGAATTAGGTAGAGGATTAATAAAAAATGGTGCAAGAAGTTTTTTAGATGCCGAAATTGATAATAATGCTATGGCAATTATGATATTTACATCTGGTACAACTTCTAAATCAAAAGCAGTTATGTTGTCACATGCAAATATTGTAGCAAATATTAAAGATATTACATCAGTATTTGATGTTCGAGTAGGAGATACAATGCTTTCTTTCTTGCCAATACATCATACTTTTGAAAGTACAGTTGGATTTTTATATCCGATGTCAGTTGGTGCATCAATTGCATATTGTGAAGGAATTAGACATATTGCAGATAATATTAGAGAATATAAAATAAGTGTAATGATTTCTGTTCCATTACTTTTTGAGAGTATGTATAAAAAAGTAATGCAATCTGTTGAAAAAAAGGGTAAAACAAAAGCTATAAAAATAGGTGTAAAGATTAGTAATATATTAAGAAAATTTGGAATAGATAAAAGAAGACAAATTTTTAAAGAAATACATGAAAGCTTAGGTGGAAATTTAAGATTATTTGTTTCAGGGGCAGCTGCTTTTGACCCAGAACTTGAAAAAGGACTAAATGAGTTGGGTATAGATACTTATCAAGGATATGGTTTAACAGAAGCGTCACCAGTTATTGCATCAGAGCATAAAAGCTGTACTAGAATAGGTTCAATTGGAAAATTATTCCCAAGCTTAGAAGGTAAAATAGTAGATCCTAATGAACAAGGAATTGGAGAGCTTGCAGTTAAAGGACCAACTGTAATGCTTGGATATTATCAAAATGAAGAGGCAACAAAAGAAACAATAGTTGATGGTTGGTTACATACTGGGGATTTGGCATATTTTGATAAAGATGATTATATTTTTATAACAGGTAGAAAGAAAAATGTAATTGTACTAAAAAATGGAAAAAATGTTTATCCAGAGGAAATTGAAACTTTAATAAATAAAATTGAAGGAGTTAAAGAAAGTTTTGTATTTGGAAAACCAGAAATAGATGATGATAAAGATTTAAAACTTTCAGCAAAAATAGTTTATGATCCAGATGAAATGAAAGAAAAATTTGGACTTGAAGATGTAGAAGAAATAAAGAAAAAGCTTTGGGCAGATGTTAAATTAATCAATAAGAAAATGCCTACATATAAATATATAAAAGAGTTATATATTACAGATAAAGAGCTTATAAAAACAACTACACAGAAAGTAAAAAGATTTGAAGAAATTAAGACAATTAAATAATTTATATCCTCCACCAAAAGTGGAGGTGTTTTTTTGAAAAAAATATTGACACAGACAAGTGTATGTGTAATAATATAAACAGACATATGTCGGTATAAGGAGGTGTTATATGGAAAATTTACTAAAAAGTTTACCAGATTCAGAGTTAAAAGTTATGATGGTAATATGGGAGAAGGGTGAGAAAATGTCTACTGGAGAAATTTTATCGAATTTAAAAGATACTAATTGGAAGCTTTCAACCTTGCAAATTATTTTAGGAAGATTAACGGAAAAAGGTTTTTTAAAAAATGAAAAAATAGGTAGATATAATTATTATTCATCATTAATAGCAGAAGGGGAATATACTCAATTTGAAACTAAAAATTTCCTAAAAAAGATGTTTAACAATTCTGGTAAAAAGCTTATAGCTTCTTTGTTAGAAGATGAGAATACTTTAACTGAAGAAGATATTAAAGAGATAAGAAAAATGTTAAATAGAGGTGATGTATAATTTGTTAGATAGAGTTTTTCAAAATGTATTTATATTAGGAAGTATAGTTAGTGTCTGCATTTTACCATTTCTAATTTATTTAGCTAAAAATAAAAATAAATATAATATAAAACATATATATAGAATGTTTTTGGTAATTTGTATAATTTTAATTTTACCTATATTTAATTTGAAAATTAAGATAAGAAAAAATATGGAAAATAGTTATGTATATAATGATTTTAATATAATAGAAGTGCAAGAAGAGGTTAATAATATTGAGCCAATATACAATAAAAATATTGAAATAGAGAATGATGTAATTTCTAAAATTTATAATTATGTACCAACTATTTGGATGAATATATCAATATTGATGTTTGCTTATTATTTGATTGCATATAAAATTTATATACATAAATTAAAATCACAAGTTATTGAAAATCAAGAGATTAATAATGTTATAAATAAAATAAAAAATGAAATGAATATAAAAGGAAACATTAAATATGTTTTTTCTCCTAATATAACAACTCCTAGTACAGTGGGGATTTTCAGAAAGAAAATAATATTCCCAGTTAATAAAATCCTGATTAAGGATTGTAAATATATGATTAAGCATGAAATATTTCATATAAAAAATAAAGATATTGAATATAAATTTATTTTACTTTTATTAAATTGTATATATTGGTTTAATCCAATAGTATATTTCTTTACACATCAGGCAGATGAGATATTGGAGTTAAATTGTGACTACAATATTTTAGAAAAAGAAAATATGGATACCAGAGTGTATTATGGAAATATTTTATTAAATCAAATAGAAAATAGTAGAAGTAATAAAAATAAATTTATAATGAATTTTTCGAGTTCAAGGAGGAATATAATGGATAGATTTGCTAATATAGTTAATGAAAAAGCAAAAAAGAAAAGTGTAGTAATTGGTGGAATTTTAATTAGTTTAGTAATAATATCTCTATTACTAACAATGTTTGTACCAAATGTTAATATAGCAACCGTAGAAGAAAATAATGTAAGTTCTTCACAAGACATAGATTTAGAATCTCAAAATGAGAACTCAGAAAAGCTTGTTGAAAATAATATAGAAGAAGAGCCTAAATTAGTGCCAGTTGATGATAGTGTTATAGATATAGGATTTATAAATCCTATTGAAGGAACAATAGTATCAAGATTTGGTGCAACAAGCTTTAATAGAGTACATCATAATGGTATAGATGTAGCAACTTTGTCAGGAACAGATATAAAAGCAGTAGCAGATGGAAAAGTTATTTTTTCAGAATATAATGGCGAAAATGGAAATATGATAGTTATAGAGCATAGTAATTCTGTAAAAACTTCTTATTCACATTGCTTAAAACTTAATACAAAAGTGGGAGATATAGTAAAACAAGGAGATATTATTGCACAGGTAGGTTCAACAGGAAATTCAACAGGTCCACATTTGCATATTGAGGTTATTGTAAATGATGAAGTAGTTGATCCTCAACAATATATATACAAATAAACAATTGAATAGATAAAAAGTTCCATGTTATTTGGAACTTTTTTCATACATTACAATATTTTAACAAAATGTTACATAATAATGGTAAATGTAACAAAAATGAAATACATTTTTGTCGAAAACCACTTGCCCTAGGGGAAAAATAAATGTATAATAAATCTAGTATTAGTAAGATAGTTACAGAGGAGGTATGTTTACAATGTCATTATTTTTTCGCAAATCAGGCATAGTAAACGTGAAGATGGTAATCACGGAAGAAAAAATCTTGTCTAATATAGATAAGATACAAAAGTTAATAAATCCAAACAGCAAGAAGCAAATAGTACAACTTGATGATGATTCTTATTTTAAAGATTTAGTTGAGTCTGTTAAAACATACTTAATTGAATATCCAAAGAAAAAGAATTTTCCAAAAAGTGTATATAAAGCAGCTTATGATTTAGTTGAATATGCTACAAATCAATTTGAAGAAAATACAAAAAGCATAGAAGAACTAATCAGAAAAAGAGAGAAAAATATTAAACTTGCAAGTGTACTTCGTGAAGTTGGAAATGCTGTAAAAGCTAGGGCTAAAAACTGGAAAGAGATTGTTACTAAAATAGAAAATAAATATCCAGCAGATGTTATAGAAGCATTAAACATTATTGGTAAAACAAAAGATAAAGAATCAGAAGAATATAAATCTGCTGTTAAATTAATAGATGCTAAGGTTGGAAATCTTGAAGGAAACTTACATATTGAAATCGATATGGAAAGAATAGAAGATAGATCAAAAGCTTTAAGCTATATTGGAATTGAAATAGCTGAGGCATTGAAATATATTCCTGCACCAATAGAAGATTTTGAAGATGTAAAAGAATCAGCACCAGTAAATTCTATTATTGAAGAAGCAAAAGAAGTTAATAAAGTTGAAGAAGTTAAACCAGTAGTAGAAGAAAAACCTGTAAATGCAGTATTAGAAAATGTTGTAGCTGCTGAAACTACTCCGGAAGATACAGAAGATGAATTATATTTTGAAGAAACAAGATTTGAGGAAAAACCAACATTATGGAGTAGAATTAAAAATAGTAAATTGGTAAGAGCAGTAAGATACATAATGCAAATAAAAGTAGTTTTAGATTACCCAGCGCTTCCAGAGGGTAGAGGAAACTAAGAATATATAACATAAATTACTAAGGAGAAGAAAGGAAAAAGAGTATGTGCTTTTTCCTTTTTTGTTAAAAATAAATATATATTATAAATAAAGAGGAGAAAACAAATGACACAAGCAGATAGAAATTTTATAGAAACATGTAAAGAAATTATTAAAAATGGATATTCTTCAAAAGGGACTAATGTAAGAACAAAATGGGAAGACGGAACAGAAGCAAATTATTATTCAATAGTTGGAGTTAGCAATAAATATGATCTTTCAAAAGAATTCCCAATGATAACACTTCGTAATAATTCGGGAGCTATAAAAAGAGCAATAGATGAATTATTATGGATATGGCAAAAAAAATCAAATAAAATTGAAGATTTGAATTCACATATTTGGGATCAATGGGCAGGAGAAGATGGAACAATAGGTAAAGCTTACGGTTATCAAATGGCTAGAAAATATGAATTTAAAACAAAAGATGGAATAAAAGAAATGGATCAAGTAGATTATGTTTTATATTTATTAAAAAATGATCCATCAAGCAGAAGAATTATGACTAATATATTTTGTCATGATGAATTAAAAGATATGAATTTAGAACCATGTGCATTTGGAACACAATGGTTAGTAAAAGAAGGAAAACTTCATTTAATATTAAATCAGCGTTCACAAGATATGCTTGCAGCAAATGGCTGGAATACAATGCAATATGCAGCACTTACACATATGTTTGCACAAGTAGCAGGGTTAGAAGTTGGAACATTAACTCACAATATTGGAGATTGTCATATTTATGATAGACATATTCCACTTGTTGAAAAATTAATTGCTGGGGAAACAAAAGATGTATCTCCAAAACTTATAATCAATAATCCTACAAAAGATTTCTATGAATTTAAAGTTGAAGATTTTGAAATACAAGGATATGATTATAATAAAGAAATGAAACTTGGTAAAATACCAGTTGCTATATAAGGAGAAAAGATGTTAAGTTTAATAGTTGCAGTTGCGAAAAATAATGTTATAGGAAAAGATAATACTTTAATTTGGCATTTGCCAGATGATTTGAAACGCTTCAAACAATTAACCAGTGGAAAAACAATTATAATGGGCAGAAAAACTTTTGAATCATTAGGAAGAATACTTCCCAAAAGAAAGCATATTGTATTATGTAAAAGTGGAAATTTACAAATTGATGATGAAAGAGTTGAAGTTATTAGCGATATTTCAGAATTAGATAAATATATTCAAGATGAAGAAGAAAATTTTGTTATTGGTGGAGCAACTATATATAGTCTTTTATTAGATAAAGTTAATAGAATGTATATTACAAGAATAAATGAGGATTTTGATGGAGATGCATATTTTCCACAATTTGATGAAAAAGAGTGGAAAGTTGTTGAGAAAATTAAAGGTGTATATAATGAAGAAAATCCTTATGATTATGATTATATAACTTATGAAAGAAAAGATAGGTAAGGATGAAATTAGAAGGTAAAGTAAAGTCTGGATTTGGTAATGCCAGTTTTTGGGTAGATAAGGTAAATAAAATTTTTCAAGAGAAATATGGTATGAAATTGTTTTTAGGAACCTTGAATATACAATTGGATAAAGAAATTGTTTTAGATGATGATGAAAAAATTTTATCAAATGAGTATGGTGGCAATTTTGATGTATTAGTAAAAGAATGTAAGATTTTCGATAACAAAGGATATATTTTAAGAACTGAAAAAAATAATAGTAAAAATGGAGCTCATCCATTAAATATTATAGAAATAGTATCAGATGTAAATTTAAGAAAAATTTATGAATTGAAAGATGAAGATAATTGTACAGTATATATTGAAAATTTGTAATGGAGAAGATTATGAAAGAAAAGAAGAAGAAATATAAGTGGAAAGATATTATTGCAGATACATATAAAGAAACAAAGCGTAGTTCCTTATTAGTTTATCTTATTCTAAGAGCTTTGGTAATATTTTGTATGATTATGCAAATATTGCATGGAGATATTGGAAATGCTTTTTTATGTTTGTTATCATTAGCTTTATTTATTTTGCCTTCAATAATTCAGCATACTTTGGATATTACATTACCAAATACCTTGGAGATTATAATATATTTATTTATATTTTCAGCTGAAATATTAGGAGAAATAAATAATTTTTATATGGTAATTCCATATTGGGATACAGTACTTCATACATTAAATGGATTTTTGTGTGCAGCAGTTGGATTTTCATTAATCAACTTATTAAATAAAACAAGTGATAGTTTTAATTTAAGTCCAATGTATTTGTGTTTAGTAGCTTTTTGTTTTTCAATGACAATAGGTGTATTATGGGAATTTTTTGAATATAGTGCAGATCAAATTTTGCTAACAGATATGCAAAAAGACAGAATAATACCACAAATATCAACAGTTGAATTAGATAAAACAAGAAGCAATAATGCAATTGTAGTAAAAGATATAGATAAAACAGTTATGTATGATAAAGATGGAAAATCACTTGCTGTGATAGAAGGTGGATATTTAGATATTGGTATTACAGATACAATGAAAGATTTATTTGTAAACTTTATAGGTGCAGCAGTATTTAGTGTAATAGGATTTATATATTTGAAAACAAATAGAAATGATAAATTTATTTCAAATTTCGTTCCAACAAAAGGTAAAAGACCTATTCCAGACAAAGTTGTAAAGAAACTTAATGAATTGAAAGAAGAGGAAAAATAAACTAAAAAGAATCCCTTTTGGGTGATTCTTTTATTTTATTCTTTCATCAACTGATATGTTACTAATAATATGACTATCTTTTCCTAATGATAGTGCAGATAATTCAATTATATCTAAGTTTTGTCCGCAACATAAATTTGCAGTATTGTGACCATTATGAGCATTTAATGAATTACTAATATTTGTTCTATAAGATTGAGCTATATCGGTTGGTAGTGAGCTTAAAAAAGCATCTGTTTCTGATTTTAAATAATTACTTAATTCTATTAAATCTTGCTCACTTGGTATAAATTGATTAAATTTTTCAGTTGGAGCTTTAAAAGGTGAAATAACTAAGCAACATCCTAATGGTGTTAGTGTTTTTATAGCTTGTTTCATACTTTCAGTAGAATTTAAACCAGCGATTAATGAAGTACGTACATTGTATTTTCCAAATACTTCAATTCCAGCTTTAATAAAATCTAAATATCCATCATGACCTATTTCAGATTTATTAGCACCAATATTCAAGCCTGTATCATTAACAGAACAAAATTGGTCTAGTTCTGTTTGATTCCATAATTCCATATTAGGGGAAATTGTAGTAATACCAATAGATTTTAAATATTCTAAATATTTTTTGTATTCGTCATATCTAGTTGTATCATCATATACATATCTATCAAAACCTCGTGGAGTTAGCATTACATCAACAGTGCCATTTGGAACCACTTGTTTAAAAGCATCTATATTACTTTTTACAAATTCTGTCCAAGTGTGCATGTCTGATAAATTAGGATTTCCACCTGTAATAAAGAAAGCATGAACATTTCCAGTTGAAGCTGATTGCTGTATTGAATTGATAAGATTTTGTTTTCTATCATTATTGAGAAAACTTTCTTTATAATATTCAGGACCTTTTCCAAAATCACAGAATTTACATCCACTTATACAGTTACTTCCACATATACTAGTTCTTAATCTAATTCCACCAGCTTGTAAAGCAACATCATTATCTTTGTAATTATTTTGCTTAAAAATACCACAGTCTTCTATTTTTATAGGATATATATTATTTGCATAGCTATATTGACCAATTATATGTAAATTTCCAGATTTATCAGTATCAAGTATAAAATATGTGCTATCTTTTAAATGTTCATAGTCTATTGAAGAAGCTTTTCGTAGTCTAACAGTAGTGTATTCTCTAATTTTTAAGTAATCTTCATAAGACAAGTTTTCTGGAATTTCAGATAATAATGTGTCCCTTGTATTATCTCTTTTTTGTTTTTCAAATTCTTGTCTAGATAAAGTAGCACCTAATTTCATAAAAATACCAGTTGTTGTAGTATAACCTTTATACTGTGAGCTTTTTAATTTTTCAAAAAGCTTATCAGATACAATTATTCCATTTAAGTATAAGTTATTTTTCAAAATTGAAGAAATAGGCATATTTTCTATATTTTTAATTTGCATTATAAATTACTCCTGTTATCATTATTTTGATTATCTTCCAAATTATTTAATGCATATTCACATGCTTGAATAACAAATTTAGAAAAAGTAACTTCTTTATTTTGTATTGCTTTTTCTATGTTTTCAATTAAATCAATTGGAAATCGTATTGTTTTGTTTTCAGTTTCTTTTTTATTAGGTTTTATTTGAAATGCCATTTTGTATTACCTCCATATAAATTGTATTACAAAAAGCAAAATAAAAAAGCATTGCAAAATGTATTACATATTTTCGAAACGCTTTAATAAGATGATAATATACAAAATTATAGAAAATAGAATATAGTTTTTAATATTAAATATTTGTAAAAAAAGAGAGATATGTGGACACATATCTCCTAGTGCAAATCAATATTGTCTTCGTATGATTTGCTAGTTAAAAATATTATAATCAATTTGTTACTATATGTCAAATTTTATTATTCTATTATTTTAAATATCTTTTTTTAATAAATATTTTTCCATAGCTTGTTCTTCTGTCAAATATTTACTAGCATCTGGTTCAATAAATATACTATCGTCAACATTATCAAATTTATATTCCATTTCATTTACCATATCAGAAGAAATTGATTTAATGCATAATCCAGTATCTTTTTCGATATATATACTATCTGTTTCACCAATAAAATAATTAACAACATAACAATCTTTTCCATTATACTCTGTACTTCTTATTTTATATAGAAAACTTAGTAATAATGTATTTTCCAATTCAAAAGAACTTGTTATATTAGGCATCATAGTGTTTTCATTTGTGCTAACTACTTTACCACTTGAAGAATCAGTATATCTAGTGGTTGTTTTTCCATCATAATATTCTGAAACTGTTGCTACTACTTCATTTGAAATTCTTTTATATATTCTAACAAACTTTTCATTCTTTTTATAAGTCATAATATCCATTTTACTATTAGTATTATTTGATATATTAACGGAATGAACGCTATAATTTGTGCTTTCTGAATAAGGTTTTATTCTGTTTTTCAAATTATTGATAATAATTAAATTTCTTAATGTATGTATTATTATAATTATAAAAATTATAAGTATAATTAGTAACATAATTTTTAAAAATTTCTTCATATTTTACCTCTTTTCCTTTGTGCAACCTAGCTATCATAAGCATATAGCTTTTAGATCTATGGCTTTGTGTCATAAATGTTTATTTCAATAAACTTTCAAGACTGATAGTGTGTGGTTTGAATAATGATAGATATTGATATGTTTTGAAATACCATTTTATTATATAATTTTTATACTATCAATAATATAATATATTATATATTTCGGAGTTAATTTTATATAAAGTTTATCTTTCTTTTGCAAATTTATGAATTTATCTGCATTATTGGGGTAGCCTTAACAATATCTGATTTAATAGTTTGTTGAGATATATGATATTTATTAGCTAATTTTCTATAAATATTTAATTCTAAGTTTGACATTTCTTTTACATAATTATCACTATTAGTAATCATTAAAATTGCTTCTATTAAATATATGGTTCCAATATAAGCAAAATTGTAGCCAAGTTTTACAAGTTCGTATTTAATTGTATTTTTTATATTTATATTATCATCTCCTTATTGTATTTATTTTTGTAAATTTATTTACATTTGTTTACACTTTTTTACGCTTTTTTTGATTTTATTAAAGACTTGTATTAATATAATAAATGTTCAAGTTCTTTTTGAACAAAGTGCCAATAAAACAGTTTCAAGATTTTTTTAGTTTTAATTGGTACAAGTAAGAAATTGTGAGCTTAGGTCAAGAATAAATTCTATCATTTTGGAGGTAAACATTATGAAGTTTTTTAAAAGAATTCAGGCTTTGGCTCTCGCAGTTATTATGACTGCTATGACCATGGGAACCGTTCCTGTTTTTGCAGTAGAAATTTCCGAACCCGAGGACACAATCGTCGTAAATTGCGATGAGTCTGGGATTGTGCCGTATGCATCTACAACGCTTGTGAACCAGACATTTAATATGTCTTATGAACACACAGGTGCGACACGTCGGTACAACTACAATTCCATTTGGTTCGACTACGTATTTACTGCACAGGACGGTAGCAAATTAACCGATGGCACTATTCTTGCTATTCGTCTGTATGACGCTACAACAGGTCAGAAAGTAAATGAATGGCAGGACAGCAGTGGACATGCTTATGTACGTGCTTTTAATATCGACAGGACACACAGTTACTATTTCCAGTATTGTGTGGCTTATGGAACTCCCAATTTGAAAATTCATATGAAAATTGAGACTTATGTTCCATAATCGATAGCAACAGTATTTTGCAAATAGTAACTTATGTTTTTGAAGTAACATTAGTAGTATCTGTTTATAAATGAATATCTGACTGTGGTTCACATTTCTTACCAATAGTCAAGCAAGGACTTCCTTGCTTGGCTATTATAGTATGTTAAAACTCCCTGATTAAATGGATACTGCTTTCAAATGGGTCAGCATAAATTTCAATTGTATTTGGAATTTCATTTGTACTACTTATATTATCAAAAGGCATTGTATATGTTGTTCCAGTACCTGAAACCATTACTGGCTCAATAAACTCATTATTATCCATATAATAAAATAACATATGACTATGAACTTTATCTTCATTTTCTTCATAAAACTTACCTAAATCTAACTCTTCTTTTAATACTAATTCTATTTTGAGTCCAGTTGCAGACAAAGTTCCTGTGCAACTTTCAATATATTCATTTTCTTCTTGTAATACATATTTAATAGTTTGATTTTTTCTCATCTTTTCTGTAATTTTCAAATTGAAATTCCATTCACCATATAACTCTTCTTTTGTGTTATCATTATAAGTTATATCTAAGCTTTGTATTTTAAATATTAGTTTCTTCTTTTCTTTTGAATGTTCACCCAATGTAAATAAAATAGAATCAGCAAAAATATTATCTTCTAATTTTTCTGATTGTTCTTTCCAATTTATGTATGTTGCGGTATATACATTTTTTATATCTGTTACATATTGTTGGTTACTGTCATAAATTATTTCACCAGTATCTGTTGATACAATAAATTTATTAAAACGAATTGTTGCGATATTTTTATTTTTATTTTTATTTTCAAATTTGATAGAAACATTTAAATTTAAATCGTCTAAAACAATATTATCAACTTTAATTCCAATATCTTTATCATATACAAAATCATTTTCTATATTTTGTATATATCCTTGGTCAACGGCTCGTTCTATTGCAGGGCTAGTGTTTTTAAATATTTTTCTTATAATGTTTTCAATATCTTTTGCAAAAACAATTCCACTTGTTAATATCAAACAAGCACATACAGAAACTGCTATTTTCACAAAATAATTTTTATTATTTTTCATAGCCATATCCTCCTCATAAAATTTTGATATAGCTATTTTTGCTTTTATTTCATTTTTCAACTTTTCGTTATTCATAACCATTCTCCTTTTTAAGTTCTTTTCTTAATCGTTTGCGTATACGATATAATCGTGTAGTTACATTAAATTCAGTTATATTTAATTTACTAGCTATATCTTTTACTGATTTAGAAGAATAATAGAACATAATAAAAATTGTTTTATCTATATTTTTTAGTTTATGAACGCAATTTTGCAATTTAAATCGCTCATCACTGTAAGTATCAAAATGTGAATATTCTGTTAAGTTTTCATAATCAATAATATTATATGTAATTTTTTTCTTTTTCAATTTTTCTTTAACTAAATTTTTGGTAATTCCAGCAATATATGAATTTAAAGATAAGATATTATTATTTCTATTTTTCCATAATATAAAGAATGTATCAGATAATATTTCTTCTTTATCTTCATAACTTAAATTATTGCCAACCATGTTGTTAACAATGGTTCTTACATAAGGTGAAAAATTGTCTACAATTCTGTCTAAATCTAATTCATTGTTTTGTATATAATCTTTAAGCTCCATTTAATTACTCCTTTTATAAGATATCTTATACTATACTATTATAGTGGCAAAAAAATTAAAAATATGACACTTTTTGTTGAATTTTTTATTATGTTGGATTCGAACCAACTCCTACGAGTATCGAACTTATACTTTCAAACCTTAACTAACGTAAGCTTTGAAAGCATAGTTCATGCATATTCAGAAACTTCACTAGACCTGCCACTGGCAGCGCTCGTTTCTTCACCAGTTAATATCCTTCGGATATAACACCGATAGGTCATTATTTCTTGTCATACAATAGAAAGCAAAATAAAAGAACTACTTAACAGTAGTTCTTTTATTTTGGCTCCTCTTGTTGGACTCGAACCAACGACCTATCGGTTAACAGCCGAGCGCTCTACCAACTGAGCTAAAGAGGAATATGTTTGTTATTATTTCCTAACAACATAAAAATTATACACTAATGAATTTTTAAATGCAATACTTTTTTTAAAAATAAATAAAAAAATAGGCGATAAGCCACTAATCTTTATTATAACACAATAACCAGAAAATTACAACTTTGTAAAATAAGAGAAATGTGATATAATTATGTTAACTGTAAACTTTTATCAGAAGCTTGATTTATTGGTATTAATATACCATAAGCGCACTGAGAGTTTGCTTTGTTGCACATTGATAATTAAATTTTTAAAAATAAGGAAGGATGGTACCCAAATGTTGCAGTGTAAAAAAATTAAATCTTTTGTTAAAAGATGCAAAAGCCTGAAAGCTCAGCTTTCATTCGAAATTGTGAAACAGCCAGATGATGTCAAGCGGGTGCAAATACGCATTATTGTAAGGACTATCATTGTAGATTTTCTGTTTTCAATTTTTGCATTTTCTATCAAGGGAGCTCAGCTGGCAATGGAGAACGATTTATCAGTTGTTGCAGTGTTACTTCTTGCTCTGTATTTCTCTGAGAGAGTAATTGAGAGTGCATATAGCACTTATGCAGATTTGCAAGAGGACAATTTTAGGCAGGTTTATACCTCTGTAATAACGGAAATTATTATGGAACTTGCTAGCAGAACACATTCAAAGGTCTTTAAGAAGGATTCAAAAGGCAACGAAAGTGTTATGCAGCATCCAGAGCTTATCAAAAAATCGAAAGATTATATTGATGGAATCTGGAATTTTTGGTGGAATTTACCAATAGCTATTTCAAACATTTTAACTCTGATTGTAATGATTGGAGTAACATTGAGCATGGAATTAACATCTGGCTCAAAAAAGGAAACATGCTTTATTATGTTTTTATTGCTTATGTGCATTGCGATTTATTTTGTATTTGGCAAGAAACGCATTGATGTTATGAAGCAGTACAGGCATATACGCAAAGAAAATGAAGCCAAAGAAGGAGTTTTGTTTTCTGAAATTAACACAATCGAATTTGCGAGTACAAAGGATTTTAGGTATCACGCTAATCGATTTAGAGATCATCTCGTTGTTTCTAGAAAAGTTTTGGCAAACGAGAGATTAAAACTAAATTCTGTGTTTCTTAAACGAAGTGCAGTAGCCTCATTTTTCATGATTGCTATTTTAATCTATAAAATTATTGTAGGTGGAGCGATTAATGAAGAGGTTTTTATTGGAATTGTAGGTATATCAACGGTATATTCTACTATTCTGAACAAGATAAGTGATATTCTGAGTAATGTTGAAAAAACAATGAACTATTTAATAGACATTGACAAACTTTATTCAGATTTTGCTAATATCTATGGGGTTTACAAAACTGAGATAGAAGCAGAAAGAGAGTTGGAGTTACGAGAAGAAGGAAACTATGAACCGAGTCAAATTACGGTTAAAGATTTTACTTTTTCTTATGACAAACAACAAACATGGAAACTCTGTAACCAGAACGATTTTCAAATGGCACTCGGAGAGGCTATTTTAGTTCAAGGTGAGACAGGTGCAGGAAAAACAACTGGTTTATCCATTTTTGGAGGAAAAATCAGATTGGCGCATACTCCGATTATGTTAGACAACGGAGAAAGGGGATATTTAAAAACCCTTACCTATCATACAGATCGGTCAATGGCGAATAATTTTATTTTAAATGAGATTATTTTAAGTGATGACTATTCAGCAATTGATAGGGTTAAGTTAATGGAAATTTTAGAGGGGCTGGGACTTAAAGAAATTTTCCTAGCTCGTGCTAAAAGGCATGAAGATTTAAAAGCTTTGGAAGATGATGAAGAACTGATTTTGGAGTATATGAAAATCAGAACTTACAAACAATTTTCTTCTGGGCAACAGCAAAGAATAGCGCTGGCAAAACTTCTGTATACTTTGGATGCTACAATCGAAGCAATTTGGTTAGATGAAGCTTTTAATAGGCTGAATGACGAAGTAGCAGATAAATGTGTTAAATTCATTTTGAGTTTTATTCAGAGAGACCGAAAACGATTGGTTCTCATTGCGACACATCAATTAAGTGTTATCCTTCCATACTGCACAAAGGAAATTTCTTTTGTTCAAAATGAAAGTGGATTTTCACTTATCAAATGTAAGCAGGTTTAGTAGTGCCAATGCTAACGGCGCGAATTTTCATGTTCAACAATGCAAACCCTCTATCTGTTACTGTACGGATGGAGGGTTTCTCATTTTTTCATATATATTATGGAATTTTAAGTAAAAATATGTTAAAATAATAAGTATGAATATATATACAGAGTTAAATAAAGTAATTGAATATATAGAGAACAATTTAGAAGAAAATATTGAGTATCAAGAATTATCTAAAATACTTGGAGTAAATGAATATACAATGCAAAGGCTTTTTAGTTTGCTTTGTAATGTTTCTCTTGCTGAATATATACGCAATAGAAGATTATCAAATGCTGGATTTGATTTACAAAATTCAAATAATAAAATTATTGATATTGCAGTTAAATATCAATATGAAAGTGCCACAGCATTTTCAAGAGCTTTTGAGAAATTTCATGGAATTAAACCAAGTATAGTAAAAGAAAATCCTGAAAAATTAAAAATTTTTACAAAGATAGTTTTTCAGGAAATTCAACCAGCTCAAAATAGTATAGAGTATAGTATTATTGCTCGTGATGAACTTGTGCTATATGGAAAAGGTATAAAAACAACAGAATCCCAAATAGGAAAAGATGCACCAATATTTTTTCAAAAATTTAGAAAAAAATATTGTGAAAAGTATGACGAACCTAATTATGGAATGACAATTTATGAAAAAAGATTTGAAAGTAATCAATTAGAATACTGGGTATCTTATGATAGAAAAATAGAAGAATTAGAAAAAAATGTAATTCCTAAAAGTAAATGGCTAGTATTAAAAATTCCATCACAAGAGGCAAAAGATATTCAAGAAATAACATGCAGATTTTATGTGGATTTTTTACCAAGTTCAAAGTATAAATTAAAAGATATACCAGAATTAGAATATTATCATGACGATATAACAGAGCTGTTAGTAGCAATAGAAGACTGATTTTTTTAGTAATAAAAAAGTCAGTTTTTTTATTTTTGTTCATGTTAAAATTAAAGTATATTTTTGAAAAAAAGGATGTTGAACAATGAAAACCAAATTTATATATGAAATTTTACTAACAACACAATATGTTACAGAAGAGGCGTGGCTTAATTTAATACTTGGTGTTGCAAAGTTAAATGGATTTTTGAAGAAATGTAAAATATATATAAAAATAGAGAGAAATGAAGTTAGATATTTTTTACTTTCTTCTGTAAATTTACCACCAGTAATTAATTCTTTGGGAGATTTTTTAATAAAACCTAGTGAAGAAAAAAATATAGAAAAAAAATCTAAAAGAAGTTTTCCGTATTATTTATCAACAAAATACCCATGTGTTTTAGATATTTATGATAGAAACGAAAGTCATAAATCAAGAAAATTAAAATTGACAGAAATTAGTTTTAGATCTTTTAATAGATTTAATTTTTTTTCACATACAAAATTATTTTTTGAGAAAGAAAATGGAAAAGTAATAGAAAAGATTGGATTATTAAATATACCTCATATTTTTTTAAGTATAGATTTTTCAGTACATAGCCGATTTTTCCATCAAAAAGATGCAGTTAAATATTTAGATATTAGAAAAAGTTTGCATTTGCTTGATAATAACAATAGCAATTCTATTTTAAAAGTTGATACTTTTCCATATTTGGCAGATGATTATTATTTGAATATAAATAATTACGATTTTGATAGACATTCTGTGGTAATGGGATCAAGTGGTACTGGAAAATCTAAATTTATAAGTTCATTAATTACAAATATTTCAGAAATTCCTGAATATAGAAATAATTATAAGGTGGTAATGATAGATCCACATAATAGTATAAAAGATGATATTGGAGGCTTGGACAGTACAAAAATATTAGATTTTAAAACATTAGAAAATAGTATGGATTTATTTGCTAAAACAAGTAAAGATGAAGTCGTAACAACCGAATTATTTATGAGTTTATTTCAAAATTTAATGGGAGCAATGTTTAACTCGAAATTAGAAAGAGTTTTGAGACATAGCATACATTTGCTACTTGTTAGAGATATGCTAGATTTTACAAATTTAAGAAAATTGATTTTAGAAATGGAATATAGAAATGAAATTCTAAATATGGGAGAAGTTCCAAATAGTATAACAGATTTCTTTCTAAGTGATTTTAATGAATTGAAAAGTCGTTCATATCCAGAAGCGATAGCACCTATAATAGCGTTTATAGATGAAATGAGAATGCTTCCAAGTTTTAATTATGAAGGAAAACAAGACAGTTTGAAAAAAACAATAGAAGATAATTTTTTGACTATATTTTCATTGGACCAAACTAAAATAGGAGAGAAAGTAACAAAAACTATTTCAGGTTTAGTTATGCAATCAATGCTTCAATTAGTTCAATCATATAGTTTTGATGAACATATAATTTTCATAATAGATGAAGTTGCAGTTATAGAAAATCCAATTATAAAAAGATTTTTGTCAGAGGCAAGAAAATATAATTTATCACTTATACTTGCTGGACAGTATTTTAGTCAAATAAGCGAAGAATTGAGAAAAGCAATTTTTGCAAATGTAATTAATTATTATGTTTTTAGAGTTGCAAGACAAGATGCTTTAATATTGGAAAATAATATTCAGATGGAAGTTGGTGTAAAGAATTCATATATAATTCGTATGAAAATGCTAACAGAGCTGAATAACAGAGAATGCATTGCACGAGTTAGTAAAAATGGGATAATGTTACCAGCAGTAAAATCAAAAACAATGAATTTTGTTTCAAATCCACCAAGAGTTATTAATCAGATTTTGAGAACTACAATGCTGAAAAACAATAAAGAGCCAAAAAATATTAGTTTTAATAATAATAGAAAAAAAGGATTTAGTTTAGGCAATAGTGTAGATTTAGGAAGTATTATGGCTTCGCAATCGTCAAGTAGAAGGAGATTGGAAAATAATGGATAAAAAACAAACTATGATAGAAGTAAATAGAATATTTAAAACTATTTTTGGAAAAGAATGTCCATACAATTTAGAAGAACTTTTAAATAAGTTTGCTTTTGATGTAAAATTACCTCAAAAGGTTCATGATAGCGTAACAGGAGAAATAACTTGGACTCAAAGCATTAATGCTTCTAAATTTATTAAACAAGTAAATATGGAGGATTATGATACGAAACATGGTTGGATACAACCCAAAAGAGAAGTGAGTAATTTAAACGATATTTTGAAATTATGGAAAAGAATAAATTATACAACTACTGAAAGAATTTATGATTGTATAAATGTTAGTGAAAGCGACCCATTATATAGATGTGAAAATGTATATAGATCAACAGATTTGCGAAATTGTAAAAATGCTATATATTGTGATGGATTAGGTGATTCAGAAAATATAATAGCATCTCAAAGGACAAGTACATCATCTTTTTGTATTCGTGTAGATGATTCAGCGAATTGTACTAATAGCTATAATGTAATATGCTCAAATAAGATTAGTAATTCGTTTTTTATTCAAGATGCAAATAATTTGAATGAGTGTATGTTTTGTTCACATATGTCAAATAGAAGATATTGTATAGCAAATATGCAGTTTGAAAAAGAAGAGTATTTTGAAATAAAAGCTGAAATAATTAAATGGATTTTATCCACCTAAATTGACATAATTGTGTAAAAATAGTATAATAATTCCGAAATAGGTGAGAAAATGAATATAAGAAATTTATTACAAATCGGAATTAAAAAACTAAAAGAGAACAATATTGAAGAAGCAAATTTGAAATGTAGAATGTTATTAGCCAATATTTTAAATGTGACAAAAGAGTATTTGTTAATTCATGATATTGAAGAACTCGAAGAAAATATTGTTATAGATTTTAATAATAAAATAGAAGAATTAAAGAATCGGAAAGCCCATACAATATATTACTTGTAAGCAAGAATTTATGGGCTTGAATTTTTATGTGAATGAAAATGTTTTAATTCCTCAACCAGATACAGAAATTTTAGTAGAAGAAGTTTTGCAACTTTTGAAACAAAATGTTTCAAAAAAGATTTTAGATATTTGTACAGGAAGTGGTGCAATAGCTATATCAATTGCTAAAATGCAGGAAAATTCTACTGTTACAGCTAGTGATATAAGTGAAGAAGCTATAAATATAGCAAGAAAAAATTCAGTGGATAATAATACAGATATAGAATTTGTAGTATCTAATATGTTTGAAAAGATAAATGGAAAATTTGATATTATAGTTTCAAATCCACCATATATAGAAGAAAAGGTTATTTCTACATTACCAAAAGAAGTCCAAAAAGAGCCATATATTGCTTTATTTGGTGGAGAAGATGGACTAAAATTTTATAGAATTATAGCCAAAGAAGGCAAAAAGTTTTTAAATGCAAATGGATATATTGCAGTAGAAATAGGATATAATCAAAAAGAAAAAGTTATAGAACTTTTTGAAAAGGAAGATTACAAAGAAGTTTATTCAAAAGAAGATTTTGGTGGCAATGATAGAATTGTTATAGCAAAAATTTAGGAGGAAATGATGTCATTTTCAGCAGATATAAAAGAAGAATTAAGCAAAATTAATAACTTAAATGATAAAGAAGCCTTAAAAGCAGAATTTTTAGGTTATTTACTTACATGGAAAATAAATAGAAAAGATGGTAACATAGAATTTTTAACAGAAAACGCGTTTAATGTGGAAAGATTTTATAAAATTTTATTTAATCTTGGACTTAATTACGAGCCAGAAACTTATGGAAAATATTTTAAAACTACTATTTTTCAAAATGAGATAACTAACGAAGTTTTAGGAATGGATTTGAATGCAAAAACTGAAACACTTAGAACTATTGTCAAAGGAGCATTTTTAAGTACAGGTTCTGTAAATAATCCAGAAAATAAGTATCATTTAGAAATAAACTTTGAAGAAAAGAAAAATGCAGAATATATTTTAAATATTTGTAAGACAAATGGTGTAAATTTAAAACTTTTAGAAAGTAAAAATAAATATATTTTATACATAAAAGAAGGTGAAGAAATATCAAAATTTCTAGCTTTAATTGGTGCAAATAAGGCTGTTATGAAATTTGAAGATATTAGAGCAGAACGAGAAATTAAAAATAATGTAAATAGAAAAGTAAATTGTGAAACAGCTAATCTAAATAAAACAATAAATGCGGCAGTAAATCAAGTGAATGATATAAAATTAATTCAGAGATTAAAAAAGTTTGATGAATTATCAGAAGAATTAAAAAGTATTGCTTTACTTCGATTAGAATATCCAGATTTAAGCTTAAAAGAATTAGGAGAGCAATTAGAGCCACCACTTGGAAAATCTGGTGTAAATCATAGGATGAAAAAAATTCATGAGTTTGCAGAGGAGCTTAAAAGATAATGAAAAATCTTGGTATTTATGTGCATATACCTTTTTGCAAAAAGAAATGCGATTATTGTGATTTTGTTTCTTTTGAAGCAGAAAATAATGTGCAAGAAAAATATGTTGATGCTTTATGTATGGATATAAAAAATTCAGCGATTAAGTTTCAAGAATATGAAATAAATACAATGTACTTTGGAGGTGGGACACCTTCGTATATTTCAGAGAATTTGATTGTAAAAATTTTAAAAGAAATACAAAAAAATTATAAAATAGCCAATAATGCTGAAATTACAATAGAAGTAAATCCTGGTACAGTGAATAAAGAAAAATTAGAAATTTATAGAAAATCAGGTTTTAATAGAATTAGTATAGGACTTCAATCAACACATGACAGATTACTTAAATTAATAGGGAGAATACATACATATAATGAATTTTTAGAAACTTATAAATCAGCCAGAGAAGTTGGGTTTGAAAATATAAATGTAGATTTAATGCTTGCTTTACCTACACAAACTATGGAAGAACTAGTAGATAGTGTTAATAAAATAATAAATTTAAAGCCAGAACATATATCAATTTATTCATTAATATTAGAAGAAAATACACCTTTATATAATAAGGTGTTTAGTGGAAAATTAGAGATTTTAGATGAAGAACTAGAAAGAGAGATGTATTGGAAAACTAAAAAAATTTTTGAAAAAAACAAATATAATCACTATGAAATTTCTAATTTTTCTAAAAAAGGTTTTGAATCAAAACATAATATGAATTGCTGGTTACAAGAAGAATATTTAGGTTTTGGAATTTCAGCTCATTCATATTTTAATAATAAAAGATTTGCTAGAACTAGTAATCTAAATGAGTATATAAAAAATATAGAAATGAATAACTCTGAAAAGAATATAGAAATAAATGAAGTTCAAAATAGAGAGTCAAAAGCAAAAGAATATATGTTATTAGGACTTAGAAAAATTGACGGAGTTTCTATTTCTGCATTTGAAAGAAAATTTGAGATAAATCCACTTTTTTATTTTAGATTTGAGATAAGTAAATTAGAAGAAGAAGGATTATTGGAAGTTGATTTAGATAATATTAAGCTAACTGACAAAGGCTTAGATTTAGCTAATCAGGTGTTTGAAGAATTTGTGTAATAAAAAAGTTTGTTAAGTTTTTTAACAAACTTTTTTTGCATAATAAAAAAACTCAGCTGAAACTGAGTTTTTCGTTAAAATAGAATATTAACGACCTATTATAAAATAATAATACACATAAAATTCTAAGAAGTCAAGCTTTCTATAATAAATTTTAAGAGCTGTTTTTTGGTTCTTTTTTTATTGCATAAAAATCGTGGAAGCCTTGCAGATACTGATATATATCAATTTTGATATTTTCGTTAATATTCTATTTTAACGAAATATATTATGTACACAAAATGTTAAAAAATTGGATAAGTTAGATATTGTAATGGAATTTTACTATTACATTTTAATTTTATTTATATGTAAGTTATAAAAAGTTCTTTGTGTGCATGAAAAAGTGAGTGGTTTCCCTCACATTCGGATAAAAATCCGTGTTTTTGTGTAAGAGGGGAGCTTTTTTATTGCTTTAAGGTATTTTAAACTCCTCTCAAAAATAAAAAATAGTAGGAGGAAAACAAAAGAAATGGAAAAACAGAAGAAAATCACTTTGAAACAAAATGTTTCAAAAGCGTATGCAAATGATATTAAAGAAAATCATAAATTGAGTTTGCAACATTCAAAGCGGAATAACATTGATAGCATTAGTAATAACAATAATTATAATGCTAATATTGGCTGGTGTTTCTATTAGTGCAATTGTAGGCGAAGATGGAATACTATCAAGGGCAAGTAAAGCAACAGAAACACATAAAAAAGCAGAAATATTAGAAGCAATAGATTTGGAACTTGCTTCATATAATATTGACACAATATTAAGCAATCCAGTACAAATTAATAGTATTTTAAAAAGCTTAATTAATAAGGAAATAATTGATACAGTATTGTCGGCAAGTGGTCAAACAACAGATGTAAGTGAAGCTTTGGCAATACCACAATTTGATGAAAATAATAATTATACTGGATATATTGACTATGGAGTAATGAAAGATAATTGTTCAATATTACTTAGTGTAGATGGAAATGGTATATATAAATCAAGTTTTGGAGAAATAAACTTATCATCAGGAGGAAATGTATCAGCAGGGACAACAATAGTAACCAAAGAAGCTTTTAATAATGAAAGTGAAGTGGAAGGTAAGGGAAAATTTACAATAGATAATGATGCCTCAGTTATGTTTGTAGATGAAATAGAAGGAGAATTATCAATACAAGTAAAAAGCAATACACATGCAAAAATAAATATATTTAAAAATATGACATTAACAAATACAGGATTAAAAAGAAGCGCAATTGATATAGAACCAGGAGGGACATTAGATTTGTGGATAGCAGAAGGTGCAACAGTAACAGTAGATAGTGGATTTGGTTCTGTTGGAGCAACAGCAGATGGTTCGAGAGCAGGTGGTGGAACAGGTGGATATGCTGGAATACATGTTCCAAAATTTGAATCATACAATAATGTTCAAGCTATTGGTTATGATAAAAATACAGAAACAGATATTATGAAAACTAATATCGTAGGAGCAGCTACTTTAAATGTATCAGGAGCTGGAACATTAAAATGTTATGGAGGAAACGCTGGAAATGGTGGTTCTGCACTTAGTGGTATTTGTGGTGGAGGCCGGAGGTGGAGGCGCTGGTGCTGGTATCGGACGGAAATGGTGGTAAAGGTGGAAATGGAAACAATATTTCAATTATAGCAGAGGATGGAAATAGTGGAGAAGATTGTGGAAGCATAAATATTTCTGGAACAATTAAAGTATATGCTTATGGTGGAGCAGGTGGAGGTGGCGGTTTTTCTAAAACATCAGCTGGAACAGGAGCAGGTGGATATCCAGGAGCAGGAATTGGTGGTGGTGGTGCTCGGTGCAGGAGCAGGTGGTGAACAAGCTGGTGGAGGAGGATATACTGGTGGTAATCAAGAACCAGATGGATTGTCTGATCCAACACTAGCTTATGTTCCACAACAAAATGGATTAACTGGACTTCCTCAAACTATTGATATATCAAGGGGAGTTGGTGGAGGATATTTTCAAGATTTAACTAATTTAAGTTATAATCATAAAACCTATTATCCAATGTATGGAATAATAGGAGGTGGTGCAGGTCATTCTTATGGAATAACTTCATATTACGAAATTTCTTGTGGAGGAAATGGAGGTATAGCAGGAAGAGGTGGAAATATTAGTGTAAGTTCTACTGCTAGTATTAATGCTTTTAATGGAAATAGATATACAGATGGAACATCATATGAAAATGGAGCAAATCAATGTCAAATATATGCACAAGATGGTACATATTTGAAAATTGCTGTACCATTATATAATTGGTCTAATAATAAAAATGAAATATTTACTAATGTTTTAGGAAAAACAATAAACTATGTTGCTAGTACAGAGGCTTGTACTTCTTACGATGATTTTACAGTTTTGAGAGAGTATAAAGCTCACGGATGTCCTTATTATAAACAGGGAATAGGTTCAGGAGCAGGTTTTGTAGAGACTTCAAATGGTAGTTATAAAATTGATGGTGTAGAACAAATGAAATAAAATTGTATAAAAAAATGCTTACTAAATTTTTAGTAAGCATTTTTTGAAAAGTAATTTTTAAACAGTTTCTTTTTCAAGTTCAGAAGTACAATGAGGGCAACGAGTTGCTTTTGCATTTATTTCAGAAAAACAAAACGGACAAGTTTTTATTGTAGGCTCTGGAACAGGTTCGTTTTTCTTTTTATATTTATTTAATAATTTGTTATCTGTTATTTTATCAAATCCACCTTTTGCAATAGCTTCTGCTCTTTTGTTTAATGTATTTGCTGTTTTTAATGCAATAAAAATTGAAAAGGCTATAATTAAAAAGTCTACTATTGTTGTAAGAAAATTTCCATATTTTATAGAAGCGTCACCAATTTTCCAAACTAATTCCGAAAAATCTACATTACCTGTAAAAATTGAAATTGTTGGCATTATAATATCTTCTACAAGTGAAGATACAATTTTTTGAAAGGCACCACCAATAATTACACCAACAGCCATATCCATTGCATTTCCTTTGCTAGCAAATTCTTTAAATTCTTTTAATATCATAATTTAATCCTCCTAAAATGGCGTTTCAATTGCAGTGATTATACAATCTTTACAGAAAAAAGTAAAGTAGTATTGTTAAATATTTTGAATTATGATAAATTATAGTTGAAAATATTTTTAGGAGAATTCAAATGGAAAATACATATAAAGATATATGGAATGATCGTCATCAAGTTGAAATTCAAAACAGAGATTCAATAAAATTTGATGATTGGTTAGATAGTTTTTATGATATTATTGAGAAATGTGAAACATCAATAATAGATTTAGGCTGTGGTAGTGGAAATGATACATTGTATTTGATAAAAAATGGGAAAAAAGTAATTTCATTAGATTATTCAGAGATTGCAATACAAAAAATTAAAGAAAATATACCAGAAACTACTACTGTTTTACATGATATATCTAAACCATTACCTTTTGAAAAAAATTCAGCAGAAATTGTAATTTCAGATTTATCTTTACATTATTTTTCGAAAGAGGTTACTAATCAAGTAATAGCTGAAATTTCAAGAGTTCTAATGCCCAATGGACATTTGTTACTAAGAGTAAATTCAACTAATGATAATAATTATGGTGCATGTTCAGGAGAAAAAATTGAAGATAATTTTTATTTAGTAGAAGATAAAGAAAAAAAGAAAATGCCTAAAAGATTTTTCGATGAGGCAGATATTAGAGAATTCTTTAAAGACTGGGAAATAGAGTATATTAATGAAGAAAAAATGGACAGATATGGAAACGGAAAAATACTTTGGAAAGTTTGTTTGAAAAATATTAAATAATCTTTGAAAAAAGCTTGCAATTACTGGAAAAACAGTGTATAATAAATATATCGTAATAATTTGAGCAATAAGAGTGGGAACAAATCCCACTCTTTACTTGTGAAACGGGGTATAAACTTTGAAAAAGGAGGGTATAACTTGTCTGTAAATAATATTGAAACAAAAGTAGAAAATTTATTAAAAGATATTATTGAAAATCTAGGATATGAGCTTTATGATGTTTTCTATGTAAAAGAAGGAAAAGATTTTTATCTTAGAATTGTAATTGATAAAGAAAATGGCATTGACTTAAATGATTGTGAAAAAGTAAATGATGCAATAAATGATATTTTAGATGAAGCAGATTATATAAAAGACCAATATTTCTTAGAAGTGTCTTCACCAGGAATAGAAAGAATTTTAAGAAAAGAAAAACATTTTCAAAGTCAAATTGGGAAAGAAATTTTAGTGAAATTATTTAAACCCATAGAAAAAAAGAAAGAATTTATTGGAATTCTTAAAAATTATTCAGAAGAAGAATTAATTTTAACACAAGATAATGAAGAAATGAGAATAGAAGTTAAAAATATAGCTCTTGCAAGAACTGTATTTGAGTGGTAAGGGAGGAATTTTGAAAAAATGAAAAACATTGATGTAAAAGAATTAATTGAAGCAATGGGAGAATTAGAAAAAGAGAGAGGAATTGAAAAAGAATACTTAATCGAAAGCTTAGAAGCTGCATTAGTTACTGCATATAAGAAAAACTTTGATTCAGTAGATAATGTAAAAGTTACTATTGATAGTGAAAGTGGAGAAATTCATATATATTCAGTTAGAGATGTAGTTGAAGTTCAAGAGGACCCATTATTAGAAATCAGTGTTGAAGATGCTAGAAAGATTGATTCTAATTACAATGTAGGAGATGTAGTAAACCTTGAAATTAGACCAAAAGATTTTGGTAGAATAGCTGCACAAACAGCAAAGCAAGTAGTTGTTCAAAAAATTAGAGAAGCAGAGAGAAATTTAGTATTTAATGAATATAATGACAAAACAGGAGAAATAGTTTCTGGTATTATTCAAAAAGCTGATACAGGTATAGTAGTTATGGATTTAGGAAAACTTGAAGGAATTATGCCAGTTAAAGAACAAATACCTACTGAAACATATAAAGTAAATGACAAAATTAGAGGTTATGTTTTAGAAGTTAGAAAAGAATTAAAAGGAAATCCACAAGTAATAGTTTCAAGAAGTCATCCAGATTTTGTTAGAAAATTATTTGAATTTGAAATTCCAGAAATATATGAAGGTTTAATTGAAATAAAAAGTATTTCAAGAGACCCTGGATATAGAAGCAAAGTTGCTGTTTATTCAAAAAATGAAAATATTGACCCAGTTGGTTCTTGTGTAGGACAAAAAGGTGTTAGAATTCAAAATATAATAAATGAATTAAATGGTGAAAAAATTGATGTTATAGAATGGAATGAAGATCCATCAATCTTTATTTCAGCAGCTTTACTTCCAGCACAAGTTATGGCAGTAGATATTAAAGAAGAAGAAAAATTTGCACAAGTAATAGTTCCAGATGATCAACTTTCACTTGCTATTGGTAAAGCAGGTCAAAATGCTAGATTAGCAGCAAGACTTACAAACTGGAAAATAGATATTAAATCTGAAAGTCAATTTAGAGAAATGATTATGAATGCACAAAATGAAGAAGTAGAAGAAGCACAAGAAATTGAAACAGAAGAATAGGAGTGATTTGAGTGCAAACAAAAAAGAAACCAACAAGAACTTGTATGGCTTGTAATGAGAAAAAAGAAAAGCAAGAATTACTTAGAATTGTTCGAACAATGGAAGGAAATATAGAACTAGATTTAACAGGAAAGAAAAATGGTCGTGGTGCATATATTTGTAAAAGTGAAGATTGTTTAGATAAAGTTATAAAGTCAAAAAAACTTGAAAGAATCTTTGAAAAAGAAATTAGCCCAGAAATTTATGAAAGCATAAGAGGTGTAATTATTGGTAAATAAAATTTATGGTCTGCTAGGTATTTGTGCTAAGGCAGGCAAAATAACTGTTGGAACAGAAGCAGTTATAGAAGCTGTGATGAAAAATCAAATTGAACTTGTTATTATAGCAGAAGATACTTCACAAAAGACTAAACAAAAAATTGAAAATATTTGTAAAGAAAGAAATGTAATAGTAAAAAATTTCGGAACAATTTTTGATAATAGCAATGCTATTGGAAAAGTAAATAAAGCTATTATTGGAATAAAAGACAAGAATTTAGCTAAAACGATATTAGAGAAAATTTGTGGAGGTGAAATGCTTGAAGGAAAATAAAAATAAAAAAGAAAATGAAAATTTGATTAAAGGAGTTGCGAAAACAAAATCTATGGAAAATAAGAAAGAAAAAAATAACGAAGAGCCAGTTATTATTAGAAGAGCTGTAATCATCAATGAAGATGAAGAAGAAAAGAGAAAAGAAGAAGAAATAAAAAGGAAAGAGCAAAAAAGAAAGAATGATGTAGGATTTATTGAAAAAAATAGAAATAAAGACTATAACATCGTTTATAGAGAAAAACCAACTAAACCAATGACTGTAAGTGAATTGTTTGGTATTGGTAAAAAAGAAGAGCCTAAGAAAACAGCTAAGGCTGAAATTCAAGAACCTAAAAAAGAAGAAAAACCAGTAGTAGAAGAGAAGAGAGAAACTACAAAGGTTGTTGAAAAAGATGCAAAAAAACCAGAACAATTACAACGCAATAATAATTTCAAATCAAATAATGAAAAATTTGAAAGAAATGGCTCAAAAAACTTTGGAAAAAATCCAAGAAACAATGATAAAAATGGTGAAAGAAGCAATAACTTTAATAATCAAAGAAGAGATGGAAATCGTCCTCAAAGAAGAAATAATTTAGATGATAGAGGAATAGACAAGAAAATTAAAAATATTATGGAAGTAGAAATCACTTCAAAAGAAAATATACGAGAGTATGGAAATAAAGTTAAAGACAAAATGAAACAAAATCAAAAACAAGATGAAAACAGACCTAAAAAAGTAAATAGAAAAGGTGGAAATACTGATTTTGATAGTGATAAATTAAATAGTTTAAAGAAACAAAATAAGTTATCTAATATGTTTAATGAAGGTGAAATGCTTGACTATTATGATTTAAGTACAGAAAGAGGAAGAAGAAGTAAAAAGAAACCAAATAAACAAGAAAATAGAATTAAGCAAAAAATCTTCAAATTAACAGAAATTGAAATTCCTGAAAGCATTACAGTAAAGGATTTTGCTGCTGAAATGAAAATTACAAGTAGCGATGTTATAAAAAAATTACTAGGATTAGGAATAATGGCAACAATAAATAATGAGATTGATTTTGATACAGCATATTTAATTGCACAAGAATATGGAATCAATGCTAAAAAGAAAAATATTGTTACTGATGAAGATAAACTTATAGATGAGACAGAAGATAGAGAAGAAGATTTAGCTCCAAGACCACCAGTTATAGTAGTTATGGGACATGTTGACCATGGTAAAACTTCTTTACTTGATGCTATTAGAAGTACAAATGTTATTGAAGGTGAATCAGGTGGTATTACACAACATATAGGAGCTTATCAAGTAAAAATAAATGATAGAAATATTACTTTCCTAGATACACCAGGTCACGAAGCTTTTACAAGTATGCGTGCAAGAGGTGCTATGATTACAGATATTGCAATATTAGTTGTTGCAGCAAATGATGGTGTTATGCCTCAAACTGTTGAAGCTATTAATCATGCTAAAGCTGCTGATATTCCAATTATAGTTGCGGTAAATAAAATGGATTTACCAGATGCTAATATAGATAAAGTAAAACAAGAACTTATGACTTATGAATTAGTACCAGAAGAATGGGGTGGTTCAACAATTTATGTACCAATTTCAGCTAAGAAGAAACAAGGAATTGATAATTTACTTGAAATGGTATTATTACAAGCAGATATATTAGAATTAAAAGCAAATCCTAAAAAACAAGCCAAAGGTACTGTTATTGAAGCTAAACTTGATAAAAGTAGAGGTCCAGTTGCTACAATGTTAGTACAAAGAGGAGAATTAAATATAGGAGATACAATTATAGTTGGTTCTTCAATTGGTAGAATAAGAACAATGCAAGACTATAAAGGTAAAAAAGTTAAATATGCTGGACCTTCTACACCAGTAGAGATTACAGGTTTGACTACTGTTCCACAATCAGGTGATACTTTCTATGAAGTAAAAGATGAAAGAACAGCTAAACATTTAATCGAAAAGAGAAGATACGAAGAAAAACAAAGAGAAATTTCAAAAGCATCAGTAGTTACATTAGATGATTTATTTAGCAAAATTGAAAGCGAAAACTTGAAACAATTGAATTTAATTGTAAAAGCAGATGTTCAAGGTTCTGTTGAAGCTTTAAAACAATCATTAGAAAAAGTATCTAATGATGAAGTTAAAGTTAAGGTAATTCACTCAAACGTTGGTGGAGTTACAGAAACAGATGTAAATCTTGCAAAAGTTTCAAATGCTATTATTATTGCATTTAATGTAAGACCAGAAGTTATTGCAAAAACAATTGCAGAAAAGGAAAATGTACAAATAAAACAATATTCAGTTATTTATGATGCAATAAATGATGTTGAATCAGCAATGAAAGGTATGTTAGATCCAGTTTATAAAGAAGTTGTTATAGGAACAGCGGAAGTAAGACAAACATTCAAAGTTTCAAATGTTGGAACAATTGCTGGTGCTTATGTGCTTACTGGTAAAGTTTCTAGAAATGCTGGTATAAGAGTAATTAGAGACAATATTGTAATTCATGATGGAAAACTAATTTCTTTAAAAAGATTTAAAGATGATGTTAAAGAAGTTGGAACAAGTTATGAATGTGGTTTACAAATTGAAAACTTTAATGATATTGCAGAAGGTGACAGTCTAGAAGTATATGTTATGGAGGAAGTTAAATAATGCCTACAAATAATAGTAGAATGAATAAGATTGATGAAGAGCTAAAAAAGGAAATAAGTAATATTATTTCTACTGAACTTAAAAATCCACATTTAACTGGTTTAATTAGTGTTACTAAGGTAAAAACAACACCAGATTTAAGATTTGCAAAAGTTTATGTAAGCATGATAAATGAAAAAAGTAAAAAACAAAATTTAAGCATTTTAAAACAATCAAGTGGATATATTAGAAGTGGAATAGCTAAAAGAGTAAATCTTAGAACTACACCAGAACTTATATTTGAATTTGACGAAAGTCTAGAATATGGTTCAAAGATAGATGAAATACTAAAAGATATTAGTAAGGATTGGAAAAAGGAGTAAATTGTTTATATGACCTTAGATGATATATTAATAGAGATAGAAAAGGCTGAAACTTTTGTAGTTTTAGCCCATGAAAATCCTGATGGAGATGCCATTGGAAGTAGTTTAGCCGTTTGCTTAGCACTTCAAAATATGGGTAAAAAAGTTGAAATTTTAATGAAAGATTATCCTGCAAATTTCTCTTTCTTGCCTGGTATAGAAAATATAAAAAAAGAAGCAAGTTACGAGAAATATGATATGGCAATTGTTGTAGATTGCCCAGACATAAAAAGGGTAAATAGCATATATATTCCATATTTCGAAAATGCAAAAGTAACAGCTGAATTTGATCATCACAATAAAAATTCTATGTTTGGAGATTACAATATTGTAGATCATGTATCTCCTGCATGTGCTCAAATTTTAGTATCAAGTTTTGAATATTTACATATTGAAATCACAAAAGATATAGCAACTTGCTTACTTACTGGAATTATTACAGATACAGGTGGATTTAAAAATTCTGGAATAACAACAGAAACTTTTGAATTTGCTGGTTGGGCATTAAGTAAAGGTGTAAATGTTTCAAAAATTTATAGACAATCAATGTTAGTTACTACTAAAACAAAATTTGAAGCTCAAAAATTAGCAATGGAAAGATTAGAATTTTTTGAAGATGGAAAAGTTGTATTTACATACATGACAAAAGAAGATGATTCTAGAATAGGGATTGAAACAGGCGATCATGATGGAATTGTTGAAATTGGAAGAAATATTTCAGGAGTTGAAGTTTCAATATTTTTATATCAAAGAGAAGATGGTTCATTTAAAGGGTCACTTCGTTCAAATGATTATATGGATGTTGCAGATGTTTGCATGATGTTTGGTGGTGGAGGACATGTCAGAGCTGCTGGATGTACATTAGAAATGCCACTTGAAGAAGCAAAAAAAGCAATATTAAGTGAAGTAAAAAAACATTTATAAAAAATAAAACCGTAGAAAAATTCTACGGTTATTTTTTATTATGTAGGAAGTTACATATATTTGTGCGATTGCAAAACAATCTACGCATGTGGCGAAGCCACTTTTCTTATTTTTGTTGTGTTTCAGTCCAAGATTTTACATTATTTAGATATTTACGAGGATTACGATTTAAAGTACTCATAGCTTTTTGATAAGCACTACCATCTAAAACTTTAAGTGTATTCATTGTTATTGCATATTCTTCATTTAAGGCAGATAATTCTGGATTACTATATAAAAATTCAAAAGGTGCGCCAATAGCTAAATCTGAATTATATCTAAATCTTTTTAAAACTTGTTCATTAGGTAAATCTGGATCTGCGTTTTGTTCTTCTCTAAATTTTTCCCATTCTCTTGAACCACGCGCTCTCTCATCTTGTGAGTAAGGTGGTTTCCCATGAGGTTTTCTTGTTATTCTTTCCAAAATTTTATTTACAAAATTTCTAAAAGGAGCAAGTGCAGATTTTTGACTAGCTTCGTATTCTAATGATTTGCTTTCGACTTTTAAATAATATTCTAATAAATTAGCATGAATATTATTCTGAGATATAGCTTCACTTATACTAGCATGCTTTTTAAATGCCATACGATTTATTTCAATTAATGAATCATTACATTTTACAATAGCATCAGTATTACTACTAGAACGTTCTCTTATATTTCTAGCTTTAAATATTCCAGCAAGCATAGTTTGAGGCGTATAAGTAGGGTCACCATCATTTGAATTTAATAAAATAAATTGTTCTTCTGGTGTTAAATCATCTAATTGTGTATCATTCAAATATAATTCTTTATAATCCTTAGCTTGTAAAGTATAAGCGATATTCATAAATTCATTTGGCTTTTGAGTATAAGTAATTGTACTTTCTGGTAAATTTTGTAAAACTTGTTCTAAATATTTATTTTTTTCCATAATTATCTCCTTTCTTTTTTAAAACTAAACCTTACTATTATAGTATAACATGGAATTATACCATCTGTCAAAGAACAAATGTTCTAAAATATAAAAATTCTTTACTAGAAATATATAAGATGATATAATAATTAAGATAATTAAAATAAAGGAATGAAATATGGATGGTATTTTAATAGTAAATAAACCTAAAAATTTTACTTCACAAGATGTAGTATCAAAAGTAAAGAAAATTTTAAATGAAAAAAAAGCTGGTCATACTGGAACTTTGGATCCATTAGCAACAGGTGTTTTGCCAGTTTTATTAGGAAAATCTACTAAACTTTCTAAGTATCTAATTGAACATGATAAAGTATATGTTGCAAAAATAAAATTAGGACAAAAAACAAATACAGGAGATGCAGAAGGAATAGTAATAGAAGAAAAGAATGTACCAGAAATTTCCGTAGAGAAAGCAAAGAAAATTTTAGATAGTTTTTTAGGAAAAGGACAACAAATTCCACCTATGTATTCTGCTATAAAAATAAATGGAAAAAAACTATATGAGTATGCGAGAAATGGTGAAAATGTAGAAGTACCGCCAAGAAATATTGAAATATATTCTATAAATTTATTAAAAATAAAAGATACAGAAATGGAATTTGAAGTAAGTTGTTCCAAAGGAACATATATAAGAACTTTATGTGAAGATATTGCAAAAGCCTTAGGGACAGTCCGGATACATGTCAGAACTAAAAAGAATTGTTGTAGATAAATTTAAAATAGAAGATAGTTTTTCATTTGAAGATATAGAAAAAGGAAATTATAAAATAATAACTATGCAAGAATTTTTTGAGAACTTTCCTAAAATAACATTAAATTCAAGAAAAAAAGAATTGTTTTTAAATGGAGTAATGTTAACATATGAGCTAGATGATGGAATATATAATATTTACTCAGAAGAACAGTATATTGGACTTGGAATTGTAAAAGATAGATTATTAAAAAGAGATATAATAGAATAAAATTCACATAGAATTCACTATAACTTGATTACAATATGATATAATTAATCGGTATTTGTGGGGAAGGAAAAAAATATATGTATAAAAGAAATCAAACAAAACCAATTTTCGTTGGAAATGTACAAATAGGTGGACAAGATAAAGTAGTTGTTCAATCTATGTGCAATACTAAAACAAAGAATGTAGAAGCTACTACTAATCAAATTTTAGAGCTAGAAAAAATTGGTTGTGAAGTTGTAAGAGTGGCTTGTTTAGATACTGATGATGCAAAAGCAATAAAACAAATAAAAGAAAAGATACATATTCCAATTGTTGCTGATATTCATTTTGATTATAAAATAGCTCTTGAAGCAATTAATGCAGGAGTTGATAAAATTCGTATAAATCCAGGAAATATTGGAGATGAAGAGAAAACAAAAGCAGTAGTAGAAGCTTGTAAAGAGCATAAAATACCAATTAGAATTGGGGTAAATGCAGGTTCATTGGAAAAAGAATTACTTGAAAAATATGGCAAACCATGCAGTGACGCAATGGTAGAAAGTGCTAAACATCATGTAGAAATTTTAGAAAAACTAGATTTTTATGATATAGCAATTTCACTTAAAGCTTCAAATTTAGATATGTGTATTGAAGCGTATGAAAAGGCAGCAGAAACTTTTAAATATCCATTACACTTAGGCATAACAGAAGCTGGAACAGCTTTTTCTGGAACAATAAAATCAAGTATTGGTTTAGGATTACTTTTAAGAGAAGGAATAGGAGATACAATTAGAGTTTCGTTATCAGATAATCCAACAGAAGAAGTTCCAGTATGCAAAGAGATTTTAAAAAATTGTGGTTTATTGAAAAATAGTGCAAAACTTATATCTTGTCCTACTTGCGGAAGAATACAATATGATTTAATTCCAATAGCAAAAGAAATGGAAAAATTTTTGCAAACTCTTAATAGTGATATTACAGTTGCTATTATGGGATGTGCAGTAAATGGTCCAGGAGAAGCAAGAGAAGCAGATATTGGAATTGCAGGTGGTCATAATGAAGGACTACTATTCAAAAAAGGTGAAATTATTAGAAAAATAAAACAAGAAGATATAGTAGAAGAATTAAAAAAAGAAATATTAGAAATGATAAAATAAACAAATGAAGAAAAAGAAGAATTTAATTGTTGTAATAATTTTAATAATAATACTAAGCTTAATTATACTATTTGGTAAGGATTTTATAATTAGACAATATTTTATTTATAAAATAGAAAATGTAGATTATGATGAATATATTTTAACTACTAGTTTGAATGGTAAGAAATTTGATATTAGTTATTATTCTGGTGATATTCATATTTTTCGTTCATATAATGATAAAGAAGATTTGGAAGACATAATAAAGGTATATGATTATGATAAAAATATATTGTATGAATATAATATTAAAAATAATACTTATGAAAGAAATAAAAGTAATTTTATAAAAACTACTACTTTAAATAATTCAGATTTATTAATAGCTTTAAAGAATGTAGATACAAATAGGAAATTTGAATATAAAGGTATAAAACAAATAAATAATAGAGAATGTTATATATTATTTTTTGAAAAAGATAGAGATAATTATACTACTATATATTTAGACAAGGAATTATTATATACAGTAAGAGAAGAAGTACATAATAAAAACTTAGAAGTTGTAAATAGAATTTTTGAATATGTTTTAGATTTTACATTAAAAGATAAAAACTTATTTGAATTTGATTTATAAAAAAGAAAAGTGAGCGTTTTTTAGGCGCTCGCTTTTTTGGTAGGTTGGTAGGAATGCTTGCTAAACAATGTTTTACTAATCTTTGTCTGAACTTATAACCTAATCTCTGTATAAATTAAAGGCATAAGTAATCTCTGTGCTTCCAGTGCCATTCGGATAATATACCTGAACAGTATAAGAACCGCCAAAAGGCAAATCAATTGAACTGATTCCGGTATAATCATTTGCATTCAGAGCAGCACTCCGAAGAGGTGATCCACTTACATTTTCACCACGGAAAAACAGCAGGTAACAAGTACCGCCTCCTGACATGGAATATGCAAACTTCATTGTGCCAGAAGGTAGATTTTTGTACACTGCTACGTTGGTACTGTAAGCTCCATAGAAAACGCCAGAGTTTACTCCGCTTGACGGGTAATAGCTGACATGCGCCCGCGGTTCAATGCTTGTCGGATCAGCTGTTTCCGCATCGAAAACATTTTCCATTTCTGCCAGTGCGTTCTGCTCTACTTTGGCAACCTTGTCCTGAACATCAGTGCTGGCATCCGCCGCGAAAGACCGTGCAGGCGTAGCAATTGTCATACTGCAAACGAGAGCCAAAGCAACAACGAGTTTAAAATGATTCTGTACTAACTTCTTCATAAAAAAAGACTCCTTTCTACAAAAAAGCAAGCACCCTACCTATATAAACAACAAAGGCTATAATGTAACTAGCCAAAGTCATTTATCAAAAATAACAATATGCAAAGCATATTAAAACACAATAATAATATTGTATTATGATTTTTAAAGCTTGTAAATAAAAGATTGAAAAAGATTGACAACACTCATGTTGCTTTGATTTAATTTTTATTGAATAAACACTTTGTAAATGATATTATTTGAATAATAACAAAAGAAGAAGGATATACAGTGGAAGATTTATTAGAAAAGATAAAAGAAAATGATGAAATAGCATACGAAAAAATATTTAATTTGATATATAAAGATTTATACAAAATTGCAATTGTAAAATTAGAGAATGACGATGATGCGAACGATGCAGTTCAAGAAACATTAATAAAATTTTATAGAAATTGCAAGAAAATAAAGAATTCTCAATATGCAAAAACTTGGATAGTTAAAGTTTTAATAAATGAATGTAATAATATATATGATTCTAGAAAGAAAAAATCAAATTTAATCGAAAAGTTAAAAAGTAATATAGAAATTACATTAACTGATATAGAGAAAGTTGATGATAAAATTTCGAAAGAAGAATGGTTTAAAAATTTAACTGAAAAAGAACAAGAAATTCTTAACTTATATTACGAAGATGATTATACTACTAATTTAATTAGTGAATTACTAAATATGAAAGAGAGTACTGTTAAAAGTCATATACATAGAGCAAAAGGTAAATTAAAACTAACACAAGTTTCAACAATAAGAAAACAATTGTCAAAATTTATGATGGTTATTTTAATTTTTGTAGTTTTATGTTCTGGTATGACTTTTGCAGGTCGTATAATAAAAACTCTAAGAGAAACAGTAATGATGTTTCAAGTTGAAGAAGCTTATGCAATAAATGATGCTATTCAAAATAATTATCCACAAAAAGTAAATAATGATTTCTTATATAATAATGGTATTGGAATAAAGGTTGACAGTATTGCTATTGATGATAAATTATTGTATATTTCTTATTTGTTAGATTCAAATAAAAGTATTACAGATATTCAATTGGATAGTTATAGAATTTGTGATAATTCTAATAATGTTTTATCAGTTGAACTTGAATCAAATATAAAAAATATCTATGGTTCAGATTATAGTAGTGAAGGCATAACTTACGATACAAAACCAGTAAAAAGAGAAGATGGAATTTGTAGTTATTCTACTGTATTCCAAGTAATTTATAATAAAAATTATCCATTATCTGAAACAATAAATATAGAAATAGATACTATATCTGTTGTAATAGATAACAAAAAAGAAATTATAAATGGTAATTGGAAATTTAAAGTTGATTTAGAAGATAAATTTGCAAGAAGAGATGCAGAATATTATACATATAAAGTAAATGATAAAATTAAAAATATTTCTGCAAAGTTAAATGATATGTCTTTTGAATTGGTTATAGATTTTAATGAAAAAATAAATGAAGATGTATTAAGCACAAATAATATAATCTTATTAGATGAAAATGGTGAAGAGATAAATTGTTACTCAAAGATTATAAATGCATATAAAAATAGAGTAACTTATATTTGTGATATAGGTAAATATTCTAATAACATTGATAAACTAAAATTATATGTAAAATATAATTATGATGCTGGTAAGTATGTTGATATAGTATTAGAGAAAAAAACTTAAATTCTAAGTTTAATTTTCTCTAATACTGCACACATAACAGTTTTTGAGCCAGGTCTTTTGCTAAAATTAAAACCTAAATATGAAGAAAGTTTTTTCTTTTCACATTCGTCTAACATTTTATTTGTAGAATAATTTATATTGCCTTTAAGTGTACGAAGTGAAATACCAAATTTTTCAGCTAATTCTGGATAAATGTCTTTTTGAAGATTAATATTATAACAATTTTCATCAGAATGATATAACATTTTTAATGCTTCTATTAAATGTTGAGTACCAACATGTGAAAAATTATAACCTAAGAAAGATATTTCTCCTATAATAAGTTTTTCTAAGTATGCTTCTGAAATATATTTGCCATGTTCTTCAATAGTTTGAATAATCAAATCAATATTAGTTTTTGAAATTGTTTCATCATCTAGTTCATAATGTTCAGATAAATATATGATTGAACAATCATTAAATTTTATTTCAAGTTCACCAGTACAAAATTTGTAATCTGCTAAAATGATATCTGGGTTAAAAGTGTGAAGAATTTCTTTTATACTATGTGCAATGAAAGAAATTCTAACTGTGCTACTCAAACAACTCATAGCATTTAAAAGATTTGTACAATAATTAGCATCGCTATCTAAAAGTAATATTTCCAAAATAATTTTCTCCTTAAATTTATCGTTCATACAACCATTAGACCGAAGAAGTATAGTAAAAAGTTGCAAAAAATGACAAATTTTTTCTTTTTTCTTTTAATTAAAAATGATATAATGAATAAAAAAACGAAAAAGGTAGAAAAAATGAAGAAAAACAAGATATTAATATTTTCAATATTAATTGCTTTATTTATTGAAATTTTTATCTGTAATTATAGTTTTTTTAGAACTTTATTACTAGGGAACTTAAACGTTCAAGCAGATTATAAAATGGAAAATGACATACTTAAAATTTCAAATATAAATTGCAGGGTAACAAGTATTAATTTTAAGTATAAAGAAAAATTAATAGATAAAGTGACATATATTCCATACTATACTTTTAAAGGTAGTAGTGACAAAATAGAGATAAATCCTAAAATTGTATTAAAAAATAGTAGGCAGTACATAAATTTAGATACACATACTGAATGTGAAACTATTGAAATTAGTTTTTTAACAGAAAACAAATTAGATTTTGAAAATATTATTTTAAATCATCCGAATATTAATATAAATCTTTTCAGAATTTTAATTATATATATAGTTGTATTATTTATAATAAAAGCGAAGAAAGAAGATATTTTTTCTAAACAATATGATAAAAATTCCAAACAGGTAAATAGATTATTCTTATGCAATTTAACTATATTTTGTGCTTTTATTGTAATGTATATAGTATCACAATTTAATTTTGAAGGCTTTTTAGTAGCACCAGAGCATATTGATAAAAATGATAGTATTTTAATGCAGACTGAGTCAATAGTAAATGGTCAAATTGAATTATTAGAAGAACCAGCAAAAGAACTAAAAGAAATGGAAAATCCATATGACCATATAAAAAGAGACAATGAAGATATACCATATTTATATGATGTAGCATACTATAACAACCATTATTATAATTATTTTGGCATCGCACCAATAATTACTATGATATTACCATTTAGACTACTAACAGGATTTTATACACATAGCTATATATTTAATTTAATATATGTAATCATAGCTATATATGCTTTACATTTCTTATATAAAAAATTAGTAGATAGATATATTGAAAAAATATCAATTGTTAATTTTTGTTTTGGATTTTATGCAATATTATTTGCTTCAAATATATTAACATTACTTCGTGGTGCTAAATATGATATTGTTGTTAGTTCTGGAATTATGTTTTTACTAATTTCATTAAATTTAGCTATTTCAATTTATACTAATAAAAAGTTAAAAATATTAAAGCTTATATTACTTGGATTTACAACAGGTTTAATAGTATTATCAAAACCAAATTTGATAATATACTATTTTGTAATTCTTTTCTTTGTATTATATAGTATGAAAAATTTAAGTACAAAAGAAAAGATAATAAATGCTATATTTACGGCAATACCACTTGGAGCACTTGCAATTTTTCAAATGGTTCTAAATTATATAAGATTTGATAATATACTAGAATTTGGAGCAAAATATCAATTGACAGGACTAAACTTAGAATCTTGTATGCTTATAACTTTTGGAAAAATATATGCTGGTGTAGTTCAATATTTATTTAGAGTACCAACAATAAATCCTTTGCAATTTCCGTTTATATTTGCAAATGTTGATACATCTTTAACTTCAATAAATGAAATTTGTTATGAGAATAGACTTATAGGATTAGTTGCGATTCCAATACTTTGGATATATCTATTTAAAAACAATATTTTGAAACAAACAGATAATAAAGAATTTAAAATATTTATAAAAGTTATAATAGTAGTATCAATATTAGCATTAATTATAAATACATGCTTTGGTGGAATTTGTGAGGCATACAGTATAGATTTCAAATTGCTGTTATCAATAGGTGCTATAATATTATTATTAAAATGGATTGAAAAAGATGAAGATAAAACGAAACATAAAATTGCTATAATTTTATGCTTGGCAACAATTATTATAATGTTACCACTTAGTTTAACAACAGAAAGTGAATTATTAAATAATTTTGCAAGTGATGTTACAGTATATTTGAAAAATGTTTTCGAATTTTGGGCATAAAAACACCCCCTTAAACTGAAATGTTTAAGGGGTATTTTTTTTATTATTTCGAAAAGTTCGACAGAACTTTTTGAAATAACAAGGTTAAGTTACATATATTCGTGCGATGGCAAAGCAATCTGCACATGTAGCGAAGCCACTTTTCTTATTTATTAAATAATTGTTTAAATATTTCTGTTATACGATTTAGAAGTTCTCTTATCTTTTCAATTATGATATTATTAGATACTTCTGCTGGAAGATTAGAGTTTGTGTTTTCAACAAAAATATCTTCTGAATTTTCTATTTTATCAAAAATATTGTCGTTTAAAACAGCTGAATTTCCTGAATTGAAATTTTGATCTTGTTCAATAAGTAATCTATCAAGTTCTTCTCTTTCTTCTGGTGAACACCAATATTGTCTATATAAAAGTGTAAGCATACATTCTGTTGAGGGTAGTAAATATTGTTCATCCAAAGGAAATCTAGGATCTATCTTTGATTTAAAAGTAGGTGAGGCAATATCTTGAAAAAATTCAATAATTTTTGGCGGAATTTTTTCGACTAATTCATCATCTATATATCTAAATAAAATATTCATTTCAGCTGCTAAATCAGCATAATCATTATAAGTCATAATTAATCCTCCTTGTGCTAGATTTCCATACTATCATTTTCTTTTGATTGTAATTCTTTTTCATGTAAATCATTTACTCTTGCTGAATCAAATCCTAATTTTGTAATGTCATTAGAAAGGCTTAAAACAGATTTACCAGTTTTTTCAGTTGTGCCTTTTTCAGCAGTTCTGTATGCTATTTTTCTTAATGATCCTAACCCAATTTTATTAGTCATAATTTTTACCTCTTTTTAAAAATTCAAAATAATTATATCGATAAAAAATTTTTTAGTCAATGAAAAAACAAAAAGTAGCATAAATTTTTGATAATTTGTTAAAACTAACTAAAAAATAAAAATGAGAAGGAGTTTTTATGGGAAGATATAGAGAATTGCATATATCCGGAGCATTGCTTGATAAAAATCAATTATCAAGTTATATGGAAAAATTAGCTTCAAGTCATAATATAAAAAATACTTCTAGCAAAGACACATATCCTATACCAATGTTAAGGCAAGATTATGAAAGAATTTTAGAAACATACAGATTGTTAAATAAGCACATGAAACTTGGTATAAAGATACATTCTGCTGGTGAATGGCTTTTAGATAATTTTTATGTAATAGAAGAAATTGTTAAAGGTGTTCAAAAGGAACTTACGCTAAAAAAGTACAAAAATATGATAGGTTTAAGCAGTGGAAAATATGAAGGTTTTGCGAGAAGCTATGTACTTGCCTATGAAATTGTTGCATATACAGAATGTAAAATAGATAGTGAGACAATAGACTTAGTTTTAAAAGCATATCAGAAGAAAAAATTACTAAGTATGGATGAAATATGGAATATAGGCTTGTTTTTGAAAATTGCAATTATTAATCAAGTTAGGGAAATTTGTGAAAAAATATATTCTTCTCAAATTCAAAAATATAAGGCAGAGAGCATAATTGAAAGATTAATTGAAAACAAAGATGAGAAAAGTAGAGTTTTTATAAATAATGGGAAAATCAATTTTTTAGGTGAAGAACCTAAATATGCTTTTATTGAATATATGTCTTATAAACTAAAAAGATATGGAAAAACAGCAATAGATTACCAAAATATTTTAGAAAATGAAGTTGCAAAGTTACGGAATGACAGTAACTGAGATTGTTCAAAAAGAACATTTTTATATTGCTAGTTTAAAAATAACAATAGGAAATTGTATTAAAAGTTTAAAAGAAATAGGTAGAGTAAATTTTGGAGAATTGTTTGGAGAAATTAGTGGAGCAGAAGAAATTTTAAAACTTGATCCTTCTGGGGTTTATGAAAAAATGGAGGAAGAAAGTAAAAATTATTATAGAGGTATAATAGAAAAATTAGCAAAAAAATACAAAGTATCAGAAATATATATAGCAGAAAAATTAATAAATCTATCAAATAGAATCAGCAACGCTGATGATGCCAAAAACGAAAAGAAAAAACATATTGGATATTACTTAGTTGATTATGGAATTTATGAATTAAAAGAAGAATTAGAAGGTAGAAAAATTTTAAAATTAAACAAAAATCAAAAGGCAAAACTATATATTTCTGGGACAATATTATTTGCAATTTATATAGATTTTATATTGTCTACAAAATTATATTTAAGAGTAAATAATATTTTAATTACAGCACTTTTTGCAATTTTAAGTATTGTTCCAATTTCTGAAATAGTAATAAAAACAACAAATTATATTTTAAGCAAAATTCAGAAACCCAAAATACTTCCCAAACTAGATTTTGAAAAAGAGCTTCCGAAAGAAGCTTCAACTTTTGTTGTAATCCCAACTATTATAAAATCAAAAGATAAGGTAAAAGAAATTTTAAGAAAACTAGAAGTATATTATTTGGCTAATAAGTTAGATAATATTTATTTTGCTTTATTAGGTGATTGTTCAGAAGAACCAGTAGAAGAAACAGAATTTGATGAAGAAGTTATGAAAACAGGAATTGAAGAAGTAGAAAAATTGAATAAAAAATATGGAAATAAATTTTTCTTTTTATATAGAAAAAGAACATGGAATGAATGTGAAAATGCGTATATAGGTTGGGAAAGAAAAAGAGGATTATTAGTTTCATTTAATTTATATATAAAAAATAAAATTCAAAATAATTTTGCAGTAAATACCATTGAAAATATAAAAAGTGAATTACCAGATATAAAATATATTATAACATTAGATAGTGACACTAATTTAAGCTTAGGAACAGCTGGACTTCTAATAGGAGCAATGGAACATATTTTAAATAAACCGATTATAGAAAACAAGCAAGTAATTGATGGATATGGAATTATGCAACCTAGAATAGGCTTAGATTTAGGATTATCTAAGAAAAGTATGTTTATAGAATTGTATAGTATGCAAGGTGGAATAGACTTATATTCTAATGCAATTTCAGATTTGTATCAGGATTGCTTTGGCGAAGGAATTTTTACAGGAAAAGGTATTTACAATATTGATGTTTATAATGAAATATTAGAAAATGAAATACCAGAAAATACAATTTTGAGTCATGATTTATTAGAAGGAAACTTTTTAAGATGTGGACTTTTAAATGATACAATTTTACTTGATGGATTTCCAACAAGTTATTATCCTTATATAATGAGAAGTCACAGATGGACGAGAGGGGATATACAAATTGTACCATGGCTGAAAAGTAAAAGATTAGATTTATTAGATAAGTTTAAAATTTTTGATAATGTTCGTAGAAATTTAGTTAATTTTTCAAGTTTAGTGCTTGTATTTTTAAGTTTTCTTGCAATAACTTTTAATAGTTATTTATCAATTAGAATGCTTTGTCTAGGTTTAATTACAATATTTATTTCTTATATATTAGATTTGATTAATTATATTTTATATAAAGAAAGTAATATAGAAGGGGCTATATATGCAGATAAGAAATTTTCTAAGGACAAAAATAATATAGCAATTAGTTTTATAAGAATTGTTTTTAGTTTAGCTTTTTTACCATATGAAGCTTATAAAACAATGGATGCTATTTTTAGAAGTTTATATAGAAAAAAACATCATTGTAAAATGTTAGAGTGGGTTACAGCAGAAGATGGAGAAAAAAATAAAATAAGTGACTTAAACTCTTATTATTTTGAAATGAAAATAAATATTATTTTAGGACTTGTATTTTTAATTTTTGGAAGTTTAGTTTTCAAAATAATTGGTATTGCATGGATTATAGCACCTATATTTGCGTGGTATATAAGCTTAGAAAACAAAGATGAATATATTTGGAGCAAAGATGATAAGAAATATTTAGATGATGTAGGAAGAAAAACATGGCAATTTTTTGAAGATTTTATAAATGAAGAAAATAATTATTTAATGATAGATAATTATCAAGAGGATAGAGAAAAGAAGATTGTAAATAGAACTTCATCAACTAATATTGGCTTGGAAATTTTAGCAGTAATATCAGCTTATGATTTAGGATATATAAATTACAAAAGATGTATTGATTATATTAGAAAAATTATTGATACTGTAAATAATTTATCCAAATGGAATGGACATTTATATAATTGGTATAATACAAAAACATTAGAGCCATTAATACCACGATATGTTTCAAGTGTTGATAGCGGTAATTTTGTAGGGTATTTATATGTATTAAAACAATTTTTAATAGAAAATCAAAATAAGTTAGATGTAGAAAATTTGAAACAGAATGTTTCAAATTTGATAAACAATACAGACTTCTCATTTTTATATAGTGAAAAAAATAAATTATTATCAGTTGGTTTTAATTTAGAAGATAATAAGATTACAGATTCATATTATGATTTTTTAGCATCAGAAGCAAGACAGGCAAGTTTGATAGCCATAAGTAAGGGAGATGTCCCAGCAAAACACTGGTATAATTTAAGCAGAACTTTGACAAGTTTAAATAAATATAAAGGTTTAGTTTCATGGTCTGGTACAGCTTTTGAATATTTGATGCCAAATATTAATTTGAAAAGATATAAGGGAAGTTTGTTGGATGAAGCAAGTAAATTTGCTATTATGAGTCAGATTGAATATGCTAAAAATTTGAAATTACCATGGGGAATATCAGAATCTGCTTTTAATTTAAGAGATCTTAATAATAATTACCAATATAAAGCATTTGGTATTCCATGGTTAGGATTTAAAAGAGGTTTAGAGAATGATTTTGTAGTATCGCCATATAGCACATTTTTAAGCTTAGAAGATAGTCATAAATTAGGTATAGAAAATTTAGAGTGGTTAGAATACGAGGGAGCATTACGGAAAATATGGATTTTATGAAGCAGTAGATTATACAAAAAGTAGATTAAAAAACGGAGAAAAAAAAGAAGTTGTAAAAACTTATATGGCACATCATCAAGGCTTGATATTACTTTCTATAAATAATGTTTTAAATGATAATATATTGAAAGAAAGATTTAATAAAAATCCAGAAATAGAGGCAACAGATATACTATTACAAGAAAAAATGCCTATAAATATGATTATTACGAAAGAGAAGAAGGAAAAAATAACAAACTTAAATGAAGGTTTAGATACAGGTTATATACAAAGAGTATTATCTCAGAAAAATCGTATTGTAAGTGATGTTCATGTTTTATCTAATGAAAATTATAAGATAACTATTGATGAAAAAGGGCGAGGAAAAAGTGAGTATAATGACATTTTAGTAAATAACTATAAAGAAACTTCTGATTTAAGACAAGGTATTTTCTTTTATGTGAAAAATATTAGAAATAGAAAAATAATAAAACCTGAGGAAAATGCAAATGTAGTATTTGCACCAGAACAAGCAATATTTTCTAAACAAGATGGAAATTTAAAATTAGATTTAAAAGTCACAATTGATCCAGATAAAGCAATTGAAATTAGAAGATTAGAGATAGAGAATATGGGAAAAGCAACAGAAATTTTGGAGATTATTTCTGAATTTGAACCAGTATTATCAAATGCTATGCAAGAATATTCACATCCAGCATTTAACAAACTATTTATGAGGCTTGAAGAAAAGGATGGTTATATTTTATTAAAAAGAAATTTCAACAGAACAGGTGAAGAATTGCTTTTAGGTACAAACTTATACACAGAAAATGAACAAATTGGGGATTTTGAGTATGAAACAGATAAAGAAAAATATTATAGCAGGGGAGTAAAAGACTTACCAATTGAAATTGAAGAAGAAAAACATTTTTCTAATGATGATAAAATAGCAGTAGATAAAATAATTGCAATGAAAAGAACAATTAGAATTTCTAGTGGCGAAAAAATGGCAATTTCATTAATTATAAATGTTTCAAAAGATAGAAATGAGATTATTCAAAATTTAGAAGAATTAAAAAGTGAGGAAGAAATTGCTAAGGTTTTTGAACTTGCAAAACTTAGAAATGAAGAAGAACTTAAATATTTACAGATAAGTCAAAGTAAATTATTAGATTATCAAAATATGTTGAAATATATCATTAAACAAAATTATTTGAAAAATAATAAATTTAGTATGGAATACAGAATAAATGATTTATGGAAATATGGAATTTCTGGTGATTTACCCATAGTTTTTGTTAAGATAAAAACTATGGAAGATGTTTATGTAATAGAAGAATTGATAGAGTGTTTTGAATATTATAGAGCAAAAAATATAAAGATTGATTTAGTAATTTTTAATGAAGAAAATAATGTTTATGAAAAATATGTTAGAGAAAGTATTGAGGAAGTTATTTCTAATAAACAATTGCAATTTCTTTTAAATAGTTATGGTGGAATATTTTTAATTGATAAAGGTAATAGTTTAAAAGAAGAAATTGAAAGTATAAAATTTAAAGCAAGAGTAATAATTGATAGTAAAAAAGGTGGAATTAGTACTTTCTTGAAAGAAAATGATGAAGCTTTAAAAATATTAAATACAAGCAATGTGTTTAGAAAAATAGATAGTTTACCAGAACAAGTAAACGAGAATGAAGATAATAAAAATTTGGAATTTGAAAATGGTTATGGTGGTTTTTCTAAAAATGGAAAAGAATATATATGTATTTTGAAAAAAGGAAATATGCTTCCAGCAGTATGGTGTAATATTCTGGCTAATCAATTTTTTGGGACTGTTGTGAGTGAAAATTTAGGGGGATATACATGGCATAAAAATAGTAGATTGAATAAGCTTACAGCATGGAATAACAATTCTTTAATAGATTTTCCTTCCGAAATTTTTTATTTAAAAGATGAAGATGAAAATTATACTTGGACTTTGAATCACAATGTAAATCCTAATTCTGCAAAATATACAATAGTCCATGGATTTGGATATACAAAATTATATAATAATATAGACAATTTAATTCAAAAATTAGAAGTATATGTTCCTGAAAAAGATGGTTTGAAGATTAACAAGTTTAAGATGAAAAATACTTTGAATAGAAAAAGAAAATTGAAGCTTGTGTATTATATAAAACCAGTTTTAGGTGAAGATGAAATTAGAACAAATGGAAATATTTTTATTTCTAAGCTAGGCAATATTATACTTGCAAGAAATATTTTAGCAGAAGAAGAATTTAAAGATAAAATAATGTATGTATCAAGTAATTTAAAAATAAGAAGTTTTACTGGTGAAAAGGAAAATTTCTTTAAGGGAGATGGAATAAAATTTCCAAATGCTTTATTTGAAGGTATGAATTCTAAAAGTGGATTATGCAAAAATTCATGTATAGGAGTAGAATTTGAAATTGAATTAGATGCTTTTGAAGAAAAGAATTTCGTAATTATGTTAGGAGAAGAAAATAATGAGATACAAATAGAAAAGCAAATTGAATACTATTCTAAGCAAGAAAATAATGAAAAAGAATTAGAAAAAGTAAAAGAAAAATGGAATGATATTTTAGGAACTTTAAATATAAAAACTCCAAGCAAAGAATTAGATTTTATGGTAAATGGTTGGCTTCCATATCAAACTATAAACAGTAGATTATGGGGCAAAACTGGTTATTATCAGTCTGGTGGTGCTTATGGTTTTAGAGATCAACTTCAAGATTGTATGGGCATGAAATATATTGATAAAAAATTTTTAAAAAATCAAATTGTGATTAATGCTGGACATCAATTTTTAGAAGGTGATGTTCTTCATTGGTGGCATGATGAAACTAAAAAGGGAATAAGGACTCGAATTTCAGATGATTTATTATGGCTAGTGTATAGCGTTTTAGACTATATTGAATATACTGGTGAATATGAATTTTTAGATGAAGAAGTTGAATATTTAAAAGGTGAAAAATTAAAAGAAAGTGAAAACGAAAGATATTCAGTTTTTTATACTAGTGATATAAAAGAAAGTATATATAAGCATTGTATAAAAAGTATTGATAAAGTTTTAGAAGCAGGAATAGAAAATTTTCCGAAAATTGGTACTGGTGATTGGAATGATGGTTTTGATAAACTTGGAAGCAAGGGAAAAGGAGAAAGTATTTGGTTAGGATTTTTCCTATATGATATTTTAAATAAATTTATTCCAATATGTAAAAAGAAAGAAGATTTTGAAAAGGTTACAATATATGAAGAGGTAAAAGAAAAATTAAAGAGAAACTTAAATACTACTGGTTGGGATGGAAGATGGTATAAACGAGCGATAACTGATGATGGACAAATAATTGGAAGTATAGATAGCAAAGAATGTAGAATAGATAGTTTATCACAAAGTTGGGCTGTAATTTCTGGTGCTGGTGATAATGATAAGAAATTTATTGCAATTGAAAGTGCAGAAAATTATTTAGTAGATAGAGAAAACAAAATAATAAAATTATTTGATCCGCCATTTGAAAATGGAGAAATAAATCCAGGATATATAAAAGATTATTTACCAGGTGTAAGAGAAAATGGAGGTCAGTATACTCATGCAGGAATATGGCTTATTATAGCTGAGGCAATGCTTGGTTTTGGTGAAAAGGCAGTTGAATTTGCTGAGCTTGTTTGTCCAATAAATCATACAAAAACCAAAGAAGATTGCAAGGTGTTTAAGTTAGAACCATATATTTTACCGGCAGATGTATATTCAGCCAAAGGACTAGAAGGAAGAGGTGGATGGAACTGGTATACAGGAGCTTCTAGTTGGTATTACAGAGCAATAATTGAATTTATTTTAGGATTTAAAATTAAAAATAATTATATAGAATTAGAACCATGTATTCCAAAAACTTGGAAAGAATTTGAAATAAAATATAGATATAAAACTAGTGTATATTGGATTAAGGTAAAAAATAAAAAACGGTATAAATACAGGGGTAAGTAAGGTGATATTAGATGGAGTAGAAATAGAAAATAAAAAAATATTTTTAGAAGATAATGGAAAATTTCACAATATTGAAATTTTTATGTGATTAATGAAATATTTTTGAAATAAATTTGAAAAAAAACTTGTACTCTTAAATTAAATGTGATATAAAAGAAATTGTAATGAGAAATCCTATTTTTTTAGATGAAAGGCAGGAATTTTGTAGTGGAAAATATAGTAGAAAAAGACAAAAAAACGATTTTAGTAGTAGATGATGAACAAAATATTGTTGATTTATTAGTATTTAACTTACAAAAGGAAGGGTATGATACAATAGTTGCTAATGATGGAATTACAGCGGTTGATATGGCACTTAAAGAAAAACCAGATTTAATTTTACTAGATGTTATGATACCAAAATTAGATGGTATATCTGTTTGTAAAAAAATTAGATATGCACTTAATATTTCAAATATGCCAATTTTAATGGTTTCTGCAAAAGATACAGAATCTGATAAAATAGTTGGACTTGAAATGGGGGCTGACGATTATATTACAAAGCCATTCCAAATTAGAGAAGTTATGGCTAGAATAAAAGCTAATTTAAGAAAAGCTGAACTTAATACAAATATGGAAATGTATCAAAATTCAAAACAAGATGATAAAAATGATATTATCAAAGTTGGAGATTTAAGTTTAGATCTTAAAAAAGTTGAAGTAAAAGTTAAAGGTGAAATTATAAACTTAACTAAAAAAGAATTTGATGTTCTTAAATATTTGGCAAGCCAACCAGGACAAGTTGTTACAAGAGAAATGTTACTTCGTGATGTTTGGGAATATGAAGAATATGTTGGAGCAATTAGAACAATAGATGTTACAATGAATAGAATTAGAGATAAAATAGAAAAAGATAAAGCAAATCCAAAAATCCTAATAACAAAAAGAGGAGTAGGATATTACGTTACAGATAAAAGTTAATTATAAACCATAGACCGAAGGAAAAAAGCCTTTGGTCTTTTTATTTTTTTCTTAATAAATTACTTGAATAAATTTTAATAATTGTATATAATAATAAAAACATATAGTGGGAGAATAATATGTTAAGAAGCATACAAACAAAAATAGTTATGATTTTTATGATTCTTGGCATCTTAATAATAGCTTCATTAGGATTATTTTTTATTTATAATTTAAACACTATAAATAATTCAATAACTACTGAAATTATGAGCATAGAAGATGTAAGAGCACTTACATTAAACCAAATGAATTATACCAAAAATGTTATATATGGTTTTATGATTGCTTTTATGATAGCTGTTTTTGCATTAGGTATTTTTATATCTAAGGTTATTATAAAACCAATTTCAAGACTTATCAAAAGTGCTGAGTTAATAACAAAAGGTGAGCAAGTAGATACTAAATATATGACAAAGTCAAAAGCTAAATCACATAATGAAATTGATGATTTAGTTGACGCATTTAGTTTAATGCATGCAGAATTAAAAGAAAACTTAAATGAAGTAACTAGACAAAAAAATCAAATTGAAACCATTCTTCTTCACATGACAGATGGTGTCATAGCTTTTAATATAGATGGAAAAATTATTCATATCAATCCAGCAGCAAAAACTTTTTTAAATGTTGATGAGACAATGGATTTTGAAGAAATATTTGAAAAGTTTAATGTTGATATAAATATGGAAAAAATAATATATTTAGAAAATTGGACGTCTTCTGAAAAGAAAGTTAATGTTGATAATAGAGCTATAAATTTATTTTTTGCTCCATTTAAAAATGAGAATGATAGACCAGCAGGAGTAATTGTTGTTATTCAAGACATTACAGAACATGTCAAACTTGATAGTATGAGAAAGCAATTTGTTGCTGATGTATCTCATGAACTACAAACACCAATTACAACAATAATTGGATATTCAGAAACTCTTATGGATAATCATGACATAGATAAAGAACTTCAAATGAATTTTTTAAGTAGAATTTTTTCAGAAGCTAATCGTATGTCACATTTAGTAAAAGATTTACTTACACTTTCAAGATATGATACAGCAAAAGTAAAAATTGAGAAGAAGGAGTTCGATTTAGGAGAACTTGTAAAATACACTTTTGAAGGCTTAAAATTAGAAATGGATAAAAAGAACCAAACAGGAGAATGTTTTGTTACAGCAGATGTTCCAAAAGTTTATGCTGATAGAAGTGGATTAGAAAGAGTTGTAATAAATATTTTAACTAATGCTATAAAATATACCAATGAAGGTGGAGTTATCAAAGTTTATGTAGGTTTTGTATATAATGATGCTTATATTAAAATTATTGATAATGGTATAGGTATTACAAAAGAAGATTTAGATAAAATTTTTGAAAGATTTTATAGAGTAGATAAAGCAAGAACAAGAGAAATGGGTGGAACAGGACTTGGTTTATCAATTGCAAAAGAAATACTGGATAAAAACGATAGTAGAATAGACATAAAGAGTGAATTTGGAAAAGGTACAGAAGTTGTTATAAGAATACCAACTAAAAAAGTTAATATACAAGAGAAAGAAAGGAATTAAAAAAATGGGAAATCTAGGAACATTGGCTCTTGGAGCATTATTGATTATTGGTGTTTTGTTTATGGGGTATAAGATGGATACATCATCACAAAAGTCATATACAACAAAGTCATCAAAGAAAAAAAAGAATGATTCACCTTTTAGAGAAGAATATATTGAAGATGAAGAAGAGGATATTTATCCAAGCAAAATTTCATCTAATTCATTTGAAGATGATTATGACAAAAAATATGATGATAATAAATATTTTGAAAATGATTACACAGAAACTTATGATGATGATTATTCACAAGCTTATGAAGTTGATGAAGTTAGTCAAAGTGATTTAGTTGAAGATAGTGTTTATGAAGATGAAGATATTAGTTTCTTTAATGATAATGAAAATATAGCTTCAACATTTAATGATGATATTGATAATAATATTGCATTTGAAACAGAAGAGGATGTAGCACCAGAAGAATTTGTTCAAGAAAAAATGCAAGAAGTAGAAGATATAGTAGAACCTGAACCAGAAGTAGTTCCAGTAGTTGAAGAAGTTGAACCAGTAAAACCAAAAAGGGGAAGAGGAAGACCTAAAAAAGTTAAAGAGCCAGAAGTAGTAGAAGAACCGAAAGTAGAAGATGATTTTTCTTCAACTATGATATTCGATACAGAAAAATTATATGGTACTCTTGATGAATTAGATAGCATGGATAAGAAAACAGAAAATGTTACACCAGTTGAAGAGCAAGAAGATTATTCAGCACCAGTTTATGATATTGATGAAAAAATAGATGCATTAGATGATGATATAAAACCAGTATATGATGGTCCAGTTCAACCTGATCCAGATGATGCTGAAAGTTTCATGAATCAATTAAAAAGGATGCAAGAATCAGCAGAAGCTGATGAATTTTCAGGATTTGTTGTAGATAATAAAGATAATGATTTAAAAGAAGCACATAAAAGATATACAAAGAAAAAATTAGATCCATTAGCAGATGTTGCACCAATTTCATTTATTCCAGAAATCGAAGAACCAGAAGAAATTATACCAACTCAAAGTGATGTAGATATGAATTTCTTAGAGCAAATGGAAAAAAATTTAAAAGCAACTCAAAAAGAAAGATTAAGCAAAAAAAAGAAAAACGAGGATAAATAATTTTAGAAAGGCAGATAATGAACGAGAATGTTAAGAATATTTTAGAATGGATATATTGTATAGTGATAGCATTAGTTTTAGCTTTACTTTTTAGGTACTTTATTGGTACACCAACAATTGTAAAGCAAAGATCAATGTATCCAACTTTAAAAGATGGTCAAAGACTTATACTTAATAGAACACATAGAATAACAAAAAAAGTTCCTGAAGTTGGTGATGTAATTACTTTTGAAGGACCAAGCAAAACATATCAAAGTTGGGAAGTAGATCAATCAAATCCAGTAGCAGTATATGATAAAGAACCAGAAGGCATATTTAATAGATTTATATATTATAGTTTGGAATTAAATAAAAAAAGTTTTATAAAAAGAGTAATTGCAACAGAAGGGCAACATGTTAAAATTGAAGGTAATGTTGTATATATAAATGGTAAACCACTAGAAGAAAAATATTTAGCAGAAGATGTTGTTACAGAAGAGAAATTCTTTAATGATTTTGTTGTACCAAAAGGTTACATATTTGCAATGGGAGATAATAGACCTCATAGCACAGATTGTAGAGAGTTTGGTTGCATACCATTAGAAAAAATAGAAGGTGTAGTAATATTTAGATTTTGGCCATTTGATGTATGGGGAAAAGTAAAATAGAAAAGGATTTAACTTGTGGAATTTAAAAATATTATTGGGAATCAAGAGGTAAAAGAATATTTAAACAATAGTATAAAAAATAATAGTTTTTCACATTCATATTTGTTTTTAGGAACAGATGGAATAGGAAAGAAATTAATTGCAAAAGAATTTGCAAAAAAAATATTATGTAATAATACAAAAGATGAAACATGTACATGTAAATCATGTACATGTTTCATTAGCGATAATCATCCTGATTTTTCTATAATCAATGATGAAGGTTCAAATATTAAAATTGAACAAATAAGAAATATTACAGAAAAAGTTATTGAGAAACCGATTATTTCCAACAGAAAAGTGTATATTATAAATGATGCGGATAAAATGACAAAAGAAGCTCAAAATTGCTTATTAAAGACACTTGAAGAACCACCAGAGTACGTAACTATTATACTTATTTCTTCAAATGAAAACGTTATACTAAATACAATAAAATCAAGATGTATGAGTATAAAATTTAAAAATATTACAGAAGAAAGTTTAACTAAATTTGCAAAAGAAATTTTGGGCTATCAAAATTTAACAGAAAATTTACTTAAATCTTTTGGTGGGAGTATTGGAAAATGTATTAAACTAAAAGAAAATAGTGATCAATATATTAAAATAGAAAATTTTGTAAATGACTTGTCAAAAAAAGATATCATCGATATAATGGTAGATGCTAAAATTATTTATGATAAAGAAAATATAAATGATATATTAGATTATTTGATAGTTTGTTTATATAATATTGCGAAAGAAAAAAGAGAATATTTAGACTGTATAAAACATGTTAATGAGTGTTCTACAAGACTTAAAGCCAATGCAAATTTTGATATGAGCATTGATAGATTAGTGTTAAAAATGTGGGAGGAAGTTAAATGAGAGTAGTTGCTGGCATTAGGTTCAAAAGCCCTGGAAAAATATATTATTTTGACCCAGAAGACAAGCAGTTAGAAAGAGGAATGCATGTTATTGTCGATACTGCAATGGGAGAAGAATATGGAGAAGTAGTTATTCCTAGAAAAGAAGTAGAGGATAACGAAGTTAATGAACCTTTAAAAAGAGTAATTAGAATTACTACTGATGAAGATGAAAAGACAAGAGCAGAGTTTCAAAGTAAAAAGCCAGAAGCTTTTAAAATTTGCCAAGAAAAAATAGAAAAACATAATTTACCAATGAAATTAGTAGATGTAGAATATAAATATGATGGTAGTAAAATATTATTTTATTTTACAGCAGATGGAAGAATTGATTTTAGAGACTTAGTTAAAGATTTAGCTGCTGTTTTTAGAACTAGAATTGAACTTAGACAAATTGGTGTTAGAGATGAAGTAAGAATGATTGATGGCAATGGTATGTGTGGTAGAAGACTTTGTTGTTGTTCATTTTTAGAAAATTTTGAAGCTGTTTCTATAAAGATGGCGAAAGAACAAAACATATCTTTAAATCCATCTAAAATTTCAGGAAATTGCGGAAGATTAATGTGTTGCTTAAAATATGAGCAAAATGTTTATGAAGAAAAAATAAAAAGGCTTCCTAAAATTGGTGCAATAGTAAAAACAGAAGATGGTACAGGAGAAGTTACATCTGTTGAAACTTTAAAAGAGGTTTTAAGAGTTAAATATAAAGATGGAGATGATACATTTTTCAAAAAATATTCTGTAAATGATGTTGTAGTTATTAAAGATGCAGTTGAAGATGAAAAATTAGAAGTTGAAAACGAAGAAGATTTAAAGGAATTAGAAAATTTAGAAAGACTTGAAAAAGTTGATCAAAAAAACAATTCAAATAATGATGGCATATAGATTGAAATAAATACAAAAGATAAACATACACTAAGGGGAATAAATATTGATGAAAACACTTATAACAAATGCTTATGTATTGGATATGGTAGGAGATGTACCTAATATTGTAAAACAAGATATTCTAATAAACAATAATATAATAGAAAAAATAGATAAAGATATACAAGTAAATGAAGATTGTGAAAAAATAAATGCTAAAAATATGCTTATAATGCCAGGTTTAGTAAATACTCATACGCACGCTGCTATGAGTATTTTTAGAGGTTATAAAGCAGATCAAAAGCTTATGGATTGGCTAGAAAATGCTATTTTTCCAGTAGAAGATAAATTAGAACCAGATGATATTTATTGGAATTCATATTTATCATTTTTAGAAATGATAAAATCTGGAACAACTACTTGTAATGACATGTATTTTGGAATGGAAAAAAGTATTGAAGCAATTGAAGAAACAGGAATGCGTGCAGTAATTGGTTGGTCAATTACTGATGAAGCCATAAATGGTAAACTAGAAAAAACACGAGAATTTGCTAAAAAATATAATGTAGATGGAAGCAGAATAAAGATATATATTGCTCCTAATTCTCCTGATTCTTGTAGTCCAGAAACTATGGAATTATGTGTAAAAACAGCAAAAGAACTTAATACTGGAATACATATTCATTTAGCTGAAACATTAGAACAAGATAATTTTATAAAAGATAGATATGATAAATCTAGTACAGAATATCTTGAAGAATTAGGTGTGTTTGATGTACCAGTTATTTTAGCAAATGGAATATATCTTTCTGATGAAGACATAGAAATTTTAAAAAAGCATAATTTACAAGGAGGAATTGCACATAATCCTATTAGTAATTGTAAATTATCTTCTGGAATTTGTGATGTTGTAAATCTTAGAAAAAATAACATAACAGTTGGATTAGGAACAGATGGAATTGGAAGTACAACTACATTAGATATGTTTGAGGAAATGAAGACAGCAGCGTATTTACAAAAGGTAAATACAATGAAGCCTAATGCTATTACAGCTTATGATATTTTGAAAATGGCAACAATTGAAGGAGCTAAGGTGTTAGGGTTAGACAAAGAAATAGGAACTATTGAAGTAGGAAAAAAAGCAGATATTATTTTTATAAAAACAGATAAAATACATTTATGTCCAGAAAATGATGTTTGTGCTAATATTGTGTATTCAGCAAATCGGAGCAGATGTTGAAAAAGTAATGATAGATGGAAAAGTAGTAATGCAAAATAGAAAAATGACTAATTTAGATGAAAAAGAGGTAATGAGAAAAGTAAAAAAAATAGCGAAAAGATTATGCAAATAAACTTTAAAAAAATACTTGAAAATGGCATAATAATTTAATATAATAATAGAAATAGTTTAAGGAGGAATAAAATAATGGCATATAAAATTTCAGATAAATGTATTAGTTGTGGAGCATGTGCAGGAGCATGTCCAATGGGGTGTATTTCAAGAGGTGAAGAAAGATATGTTATAGACGAAAATGTTTGCATTAGTTGTGGAACTTGTGCAGGTGTTTGCCCAGTTGAAGCACCAAGTGAAGATTAATTAATAAAATAAAAAGAAGATGGTTTATAACCATCTTCTTTTTATTTTAAGCTTTATTTGTAATTTCTTCTAAGTCTAATAGTTCTTGCCATCTCTTATCAACTTCTGTTTGAAATTCTTCAATCATCCATTCATTTCCAGGTTTAAACATGTGTTTAAATCTTTTTTGAGGTTTTAAAAATTCTTCTATTGGAAGTTTTTTTGCAGGTTTATAAGAAATTTTATAAACACCATCTACTACTTCATATAGTGGCCAGTAGCAAGTTTCGATAGCTAATTTATTAATAAGCATTAAATCTTCGGTGTTATACCCCCAACCTCTTGGGCAAGGAGCTAAAACATTTAAGAAAGTAGGACCTTCTGTATAAATAGCTTTTTCAGCTTTTTCATATAAATCTTTAAAATTTAGATATGCAGCTGTTTGTGCAACATAAGGAAGATGATGTCCTACCATAATTTTAGCTAAATCTTTACGAGATTGCATTTTACCGGGTATTTTTGTACCAGCTGGTGTAGTTGTAGTATCAGCAAATTTAGGAGTGGCAGAAGAACGTTGGATACCAGTGTTCATATATGCTCCGTTATCATAACAAACATAAAGTAAATTATGACCTCTTTCCATTGTGCCAGATAAACTTTGGATACCTATATCATAAGTTCCACCATCACCACCAAATGCAATAAATTTAGTGATTTTATTTTCATCTAATTTTCCAGTAGCTTTCATAGCTTTATAAGCAGCTTCTGTTCCAGCAAGTGTTGCAGCAGCATTTTCAAATGCAGTATGAATAAAAGAATCTGTCCAAGCTGTATATGGATAAATAAAAGTTGAAACTTCCATACAACCAGTAGCATTGGCTACAACGACATGATCTTCTGGTTTTACTGCACGAAGTATCATTCTGGCAACAGGTGGAGCACCACAACCAGCACACATTCTATGACCAGATGTAAGTCTTGATGGTCTATTTTCTATTATTTCTTTTAAATTATATGCCATTAATTTTCCCCCCTTACACCTAAATATCTATAAGGATTTTTAATATCACCAGTTTTTACTATTTCAGATAAATCATTATATACTTTTTCTAAATCTTTGACAGTAGTATCTCTACCGCCAATTCCATAAATATAATTTACTGTTGGAACATGAATATTATTTACAAACATTCCAGAAGTTATATCCTCAAATAAGGCTCCACCAGTAGCATTTAAAGAATCAGCTCTATCTAAAACTGCAATAGCTTTTAAATGTGAAAGTGCTTTTGCAATTTCTTCTGCTGGGAATGGTCTAAATACTCTAACTTTTAGAACACCAGCTTTTATGCCATTTTCTCTTAATTTATCGCAAGTAGCTTTTGCAGTACCTGCTGTTGAATTCATACATACAATGGCTATTTCACTATCTTCTAATTTGTATTCTTCAAAGAGACCATATTTTCTTCCAGTCATTTTTTCGAATTTTTCTGCTACTTCTAAAATAACTTTTTTAGCGTTTCTCATGCTATCTGCTTGTTGTTTTTTATGTTCAAATAAATAAGCTTGAAGATCCAAAGGACCAATAGCTATTGGTTCTTTATCATTTAGTAAATAATGTTCAGGATTATATTTTCCAACAAACTTTTTTACTTTATCATCTTCAATAAGCTCAATATTTTCAATTGAATGTGAAGTTATAAAACCATCTTGGCAAACCATTAAAGGTAGAAGTACATTTTTATTTTCAGCTATTTTGTGTGCCATTATTAAATTATCATAAGCTTCTTGATTTGTTTCAGAAAAAATTTGAATCCAACCACTGTCACGAACTCCCATTGCATCAGAATGGTCACAGTGGATATTTAATGGACCTGAAACAGCTCTATTAACCAAAGACATAACAATAGGAAGTCTTAAACTAGAAGCTATATAAAGCATTTCCCACATTAAAGATAGTCCATTTGCAGAAGTAGCTGTCATAGCTCTTCCACCAGCAGCTTCTGCGCCAATACAAGCACTCATGGCACTATGTTCACTTTCTACTGCAACAAATTCTGTATCAACAGTACCATTACTAACAAAAGTTGAAAAGTATTGAGGTATTTCTGTTGATGGAGTAATAGGGAATGCAGCAACTACATCTGGATTAATTTGTTTCATAGCGATTGCAGCAGCTTCATTACCACTTAATCTTTCTCTTATACTCATATATTTTTGTTCCTTTCTATTTCATTTCAATAGCTTTAAAAGGACAAACCTTAGCACATACGCCACATCCTTTACAAGCATCATAGTTAAAATCTAATCTTTTACCATCTTTTACTGGAATAGCATCATCAGGGCAAACTGGCCAACAAAGTCCACATTGTTTACATTTTTCTGAAATATAAACAGGAGTAGTACTTCTCCAATCACCAGTTTTGAATTCTTTTGCATTACCAGCTGTATAAATATTCCCACCAATTGTTAAATCTTGATAAGGTGTTTTTGGATTTATTTCATTTTCAGTCATTTATTATATCATTCCTTTCTTAGGCAATTTTAATTAACTTTAATTATTTGACTCCAAGCCATTTCTAATGCTTTCATATTACCATCAATAACTTCTGGCTTTTTTGCAAATTTGTGTTTAAAAGAGTCAACCATATCTTTTAAGAAATCTTCCTTAGACATAATTTCACTTACTTCAACTATTGCTGCAAGCATAGGCGTATTTGGAAAATATCTTCCTAATGTTTGTTCAGAAATACTTCTAGCATCAATTTTATAAATATTTCCTTTATAATTTTTTAAATGTGATTTTAAATATTCATTATCTTTTGTTGTATTAATAATAATAGCTCCATCTTCTTTAAGACCAGCTGTAACATCTACGGATTCAAGAAGTGTGTCATCGACAACAACAACAAAATCTGGTTCATAAATATTACTATGAACAGTAATGGGATTATTACCAATTCGATTATAAGCAGTGATAGGAGCTCCCATTCTTTCAGGTCCATATTCTGGAAAGCCTTGAATATATTTTCCAGTGTTAAAAGCTGCATCAGCTAGTAGAAGAGAGGCTGTTTTAGCACCTTGACCGCCACGCCCGTGCCATCTAATTTCTATTAAATCTTTCATAAAAAGTCCTCCTTAAAAACAATAGTATTATACCATAAAATGTATAAAAAGACTACGCATTTTTCGAAAAATAACAATATTACAAAAATATTACAAAAAAAGCATATTTTACATTGACTTTTTTTGAAAAAAAATATAAGATATATAAAGTATAATTAAAATAGTAATTTTAATAGTATGTTTAAGGAGGAAAATAATGGGAGAAGTTATCGTTGTTACATCAGGAAAAGGTGGAGTTGGAAAAACGACAACAACAGCCAATTTAGGTTCAGCCCTAGCATTAGCAGGAAAAAAAGTAGCATTAGTAGATACAGATATAGGATTAAGAAACCTAGATGTTGTTATGGGTTTAGAAAACAGAATTGTATATGATTTAGTAGATGTAATAGAAGAAAAATGCAAATTAAGACAAGCTTTAATAAAAGATAAAAGATTTAAAGAGCTTTTCTTACTTCCAGCAGCTCAAACAAAAGATAAAACAGCTATTAATGAAGAACAAATGAGAGAACTAACAAATAAATTAAAAGAAGAGTTCGATTATATATTAGTTGATTGTCCAGCGGGTATTGAACAAGGATTTAAAAATGCAATTGCTGGTGCAAATAGAGCATTAGTTGTTACAACAGCAGAAATTTCAGCAATTAGAGATGCTGATAGAATAATTGGTTTATTAGAAGCATCAGAAATAAAAAATCCTGAGCTTATAGTTAATAGATTAAGACCATCAATGGTTAAAAAAGGCGAAATGATGGATGTTGATGATATTGTTGATTTATTATCAATAGATTTAATTGGTGTTGTTCCTGATGATGAATATATAATTACTCAAACAAATAAAGGTGAACCAGTAATTTCAAATAAAAAAGCACCAGCTGGAAAAGCATATATTGAAATTTCTAGAAGATTATTAGGTGAAAATATTGAAGTTACAGTTCCAGGAAAAGAAACTGGTTTTCTCGCTAAATTAAAGCAAATATTTGGAAAAGCTTAAAATAAAGTATTTAAAAGGGGTAAAAGAGAGAAAATGTTTGAGAAAATAGGAAACTTTTTTAATAAAATGATAAAGCCAGAAGTCAAAGAACTTACTTCAAAAGATGCTGCAAAAGAGCGATTACATCTTGTTCTAATGCAAGATAGAGCAAATGTATCAGTAGACTTTTTAGAACTTATGAAGCAAGAAATAATAGATGTTATAAAGAAATATATTGAAGTAGATGAGAATGCAATAGATGTAAGGCTTACAAATCAAGAAAATGAAGATGGCACAAATGGTGCACCATCTCTATATGCAAATATTCCAATTCTAAATATAAAGAATGATGCAAAAGCTGAAAAAATAAAAGATGGAACTTTGGTATATGAGAATAATAATGTAGAAACAGAAATGCAACAATCAGATAATATTGATTCTTATCAGAATGCTGTTCAAGAGGAAGATTCTGAAAATCAAAATGAAGAAGTACAAAAAGATGAAGAAAATACTGTGATAGAATTAGGTCCTAATGTAGAAGAAGTTACAGGAAATGTTGTAGAATCTGTTAATGTTGAAAATGAAGAAGATACTACGGCAGAAAAAGATGTAGTAATCGAAAAAAATACAGATTTAGAAAATTCAGAAGAAGTAATTGAAGAAAATAAAGACGAAGAAGTTCAAAATTTTTCAGAAGAATCAGAGTTATATGATGAAGACGAAGAAGATGTAACTTTTGATGATTTATTAAAAAAAGCCGAAGAGGAAGAAGAATTAATAAAAAATCAAGAAGGATCCGAAGAAAAAAACAATAATGAAGATGAAACAATAGAAAAAGAAGATGCTGAAAAAGAGGATAATGAAAAAGAGGATAATGAAAATAAAGTAGAAGAAAAAGTAGACCAAAAGAAAACTCAATCTAAGAAAAAGAAATCAACTGGTAAGAAAAAGAAAAGATAGGAGTAAGTAATGAAGAAAAAATTACTTAAAAATATGGAATGGACAGTTCTTATAGTTAGTTTAGCTTTGGTAGTAATTGGACTTTTTTCACTATTTTCAGCAACTCAGGATACTGAATACGGTGAATTCAAAAAGCAATTACAATGGCTTATTATAAGTGTTCCATTTTTAATTTTAGCAATATCTATTGATTATAATGTAATTGTTAGGTTTTCTTCATTAGCATATTTGGTTATTCTAGCATTACTTGTAGGTGTTTTATTTACAGAACCAATAAGTGGAGCTAGTAGTTGGTATAAGATTGGTGAAAATTTTACTTTTCAACCATCAGAACTTGCCAAAATAGTTGTAATATTGTTTTTAGCTTTCATGCTAAACAAATTACAAATAAGAGGTAGAAAAGAAATAAATAAAATATGGAAATTATTTATTTATTTAGTTTTTGCAATGATACCAGTGTTACTTATTATGAAGCAACCAGATTATGGAACCGCAGCAGCTTTTTTAACAGCAATAGTATTTATGCTTTTTGTATCAGGAATAGATAAAAAGTATATTATAGCAGTATGTTTATTGGTAGCAGTAGCAGTTCCAATTGTATATAAATATGTATTGCCAGATCATGCAGTAAAAAGAATACAAGTATTTTTAAATCCAGAACTAGATCCAAGAGGTGCAGGATATAATATTAGACAATCAAAACTTGCAATAGGAGCAGGTCAAGTTTTTGGTATGGGATATAGGCAAGGAAATCAGACTCAATTAGGATTTTTACATCCTAAAACTACTGACTTTATTTTTTCAGTAATAGGAGAAGAATTAGGCTTTGTTGCAACTGGTAGTATTATAATTTTATATATTGTACTAATTACCAAATCAATTTATATAGCAAAAACAGCAAAAGATAATATAGGTTCTTATTTAGCAATAGGAATTTCTGGAATATTCTTTTTCCATTTTGTAGAGAATATTGGTATGACAATTGGTTTATTACCTATTACAGGTGTTCCATTGCCATTTGTTAGCTATGGAGGAAGTTCGCTAGTTACGAATTTTATATGTATTGGTTTACTTCTTAATATTAGTAGTAGACGTCAAAGAGCTATATTTGTTGAATAATTTTTGTATCGTTAAAAAGGGATTAATATGTTTTTAAAAGAATTAGAAATAGGAAATATTAAATTAGAAAATAACATAATATTAGCACCAATGGCAGGAGTTACAGACCTGCCTTTTCGTATTATTTGTAAAAAATATGGTAATCCAGGACTAGTATGTAATGAAATGGTAAGTAGTAAAGCAATTGTTTATGAAGATGAAAAAACATATCAAATGCTAACCACGGAAAAAGAAAAAAGACCAATTTCAATGCAGATTTTTGGTAGTGATACTAAAACTATGGGAGAGGCTGGAAAAAAAGTAAGCCAAATAGCAGATATTTTAGATATTAATATGGGATGTCCAGCTCCTAAGGTAGTAAAGAATGGAGATGGAAGTAAGCTTTTATTAAATTTAGATTTAGTTGGAGAAATTGTACAAGAAGTTGTAAAAAATTCTGAAAAACCAGTTACTGTAAAAATAAGAAAAGGTTGGGATGATAAAAACATTGTTGCAATAGAAGCTTCTAAAATTATTGAACAAGCAGGTGCAAATGCAATAGTAGTTCATGGAAGAACAAGAGAAGAATTTTACAGTGGAAGTGCAGATTGGGAAATTATTAAAAAAGTAAAAGATGCAGTATCAATTCCAGTAATTGGAAATGGTGATATAAAATCAGAGGAAGATGCTTTAAAAATGTTTGAAATAACTGGTGTAGATGGAATAATGGTTGGAAGAGGAGCATTAGGAAATCCATGGATTTTTAATAATATAGCTTACTTTTTAAAAAATGGAAAAAAAGCACCAGAAATTTCAAATAAAGAAAAATATGAAGTTATATTAGAACATTACAATTTGCTAGAAGAGGAAAAAGGAGAATATACTGCTACTAGGGAAATAAGAAAGCACATTGCTTGGTATGTAAAAGGTTTGCCAAATGCTAGTGTGATGCGTGATAGCATAAATCAAGTTCAAACTACAAAGGAATTTAAAGAAATTTTGAAAGAATATTTTGAAAATACATAATAGAAAAAACTTCTCATAAAATTAACTGATGGGAGGTTTTTTATTTTGAAAAAGATGTACATAATTTTGTTTTTTGTCATAATTTTACTAATAATTTTTGCATTTTGTTATTATAATACTTCAATTTTTGGAAATAATATAATTATAAAAAATGAAAATAAAATTGTTGATTATGTTTTAAATAACATAAATGAATATGATGCAGAAATTGAAGTAGCTGTTAAAAGTAATAAAACAACTAATATTTACAAAATGAAACAAAATGTTTCAAAAAATTATAGTAGCATAGAAGTATTGAGTAAAGGAAAAATTAATGGGCTCAAAATAGAAATGAAAGATAGAAATTTAAAGATTCAGAATACCGAATTAAAATTAGATAAAATATATGAAAACTATGAGCCACTAACAAATAATACTTTATTTCTAAATACATTTATCAAGAAGTTTAAAGAAAGTAATTCTACTACATATATGAAAGAAAACAATATTGTTTTTGAAGTTCCAAATTTTGGAAAGTTATATGTAGATATGCAAACTTCAAAGCCTATAAAATTAGAAATCAAAGATAATACCAAAAAGACCAATATTTGCATAAACTATATTAGTATAGAAATTAAATAAGATCAACAATTCTATATGTTATTTAGTAGGAGTGAAAATTATGGTAGTAAAAAGAGGAGATATGTTCTATGCTGATTTAAGTCCAGTTGTGGGTTCTGAGCAAGGTGGAGTACGACCTGTGCTTATAATTCAAAACGATACAGGAAATAAATATAGTCCTACTGTAATTGCTGCTGCAATTACTTCTCAAACAGGAAAAAATAAATTGCCAACGCATATAGAAATTGGCTCAAATGGAAATGGCTTAAAAGCTGATTCAGTAGTACTTGCAGAGCAAATACGAACAATAGATAAAAGTAGGTTAAAAGAAAAAATAGGACATATAGATGACACACATATAATGGGAAAAGTAAATAGTGCAATAGGTATAAGCTTCGGTTTAGAAGAATAACTAATATAAATTCTACGAAGAAAAAAATCTTCGTAGGATTTTTTTGTATTTTATATAAAATTATTGTATTGATAGTAAAGCTATGATAAAATGAGAAAAATTAGATTAGGAGGCATTTATGGATTTTTTAGAATTAGTAAAACAAAGATATTCTTGTAGAAGTTTTTCACAAAAAGAAGTGGAAAAAGAAAAGATAGATTTAATATTAGAAGCAGGTAGATTAGCTCCAACAGGTAGAAATTTCCAACCACAAAAAATTTTAATTTTAACAGAAAAAGAAGAACGTGAAAAACTTAGTGCATGTACTGCTTATGGTTGGGGTGCACCAATTATAATGATAGTTTGCTATGATAAAGAAGTATCTTGGAAAAGAAAACAAGATGGTGCAGAAGGTGGAGAAGTGGATGCAAGTATTGTAACTACTCATATGATGTTAGAAGTGCAAAATCTTGGTTTAGGTACTACATGGGTTGGATCTTTTAGCCCGGAAAAATTAAAGGAAGTTTATAATTTTCCTAATAACTTAGAACCAGTCGCAATATTGCCAATTGGATATCCATCAGAAGATGCGCATCCTAGTGATTTACATACTCAAAGAAATAGTATTGATGAATTTGTTTATTGGAATAAGATTAAATAGAAAAAGACGCTAAAAGCGTCTTTTTTGGGTTTATTTCTTATATTTTTGAAAATCAGAACTATCAATAGTGAAAGTTTCTAGATTTTTTGACATAATTGGGTTATTGCCATTAGCAAAAAGTCTTTTTACAGAGCGAAGTGCACCATTATGAGTTACTACTAAAATATTATCATTTTCATTGTGTGAATCAAACATATCTGATACGAAATCTGAAATTCTAGCATCAGTTTCAGAAATACTTTCAGCACCATCTGGTAAATATTCTCCATCTAAAAATTTTTTAATTAATGGAGCAGTTATTTGTTCTTTATATTGCCCTTGCCATACACCAACATCCATTTCAGTAATTCTGTCATCTATAATAGGTTTAGCCGTAGGCATAAAAGCATGCAATGTTTCAGAAGTTCTTTGAAGAGGTGAGCAATATATTGCATCAAACTTGGAATTTGGAAATAATTGTGAAGCTTCTTTAAATCCAGTTTCAGTTATATGACAGTCAAGTCTACCAGCAAAATAACCATCTCTATTTGCAGTTGTTTGAGCATGTCTAAGAAATGTTATTTTCATATATTTCAAATCCTTTCTTTGAAAATGTGCAAATTTGTGATAATTCTCCAATTATAGAACCAGGACAAATATCTAATATTTTGTGCACGGTATTTTCTAATTCTTTGTAAGTGCAGTCAATTCCACGATTTTTACTATATTTACCAATTTCTATTGAATCTTCTTTATGAAAAACTTTATTATCAATTTTGAAAGCGTTTTCTAAATATTCTATTTTTTTATTTTTACTTGTAATTTGCAATCCTAAACCATGAGGGCTAAGTAAAATGTTATTAGAAATATTATTTTTTCCAGCCTTTTCAATAGGATTAACAATATAAATATTTTTGCTTGGTGCTGTAAGTAAAGTATATGGTTCATTTTTCCATTGAACTCCAATACATACAGAGTTTTTATTTGGCATTCCATAATGAGAAGTATTTAAAATTTCTTTTTCTAATAAGTTTCCTAAAACTTTTTCACAAAAATATCTATTTCTTTCTAAATTAAATAGTTCTAAAAAATTAGCTATAACATAGAATTTTTCAGCAGTTTTTCCTTCTATATATCTTAGGTATCTAAAATCATTTTCTAAATATTCAGTTTTAATTTCATTGTAATACCAATTATCTTTTTCGGGATACAGACCTAATGACTTTTGTTTTTTGTATTCAGAAGCAGAAGCGTGAACAACCATATATAAACCTTTATCAAAACCGTATTTTCCATCTGATGAAGCTAAACTTACAAAATGATTTCCTTTGTCATAATTCCAATCATATTTGCTAATATTATTAAGAACATTGTCTAAACGAAATTTGAATTCTTGAACAGATATATTTTCAGACAATTTATATACTGCTGTTCCGCAAACGTTTACGGTAGTATCGATTGGAATAAAAGGTATATCACAATGCCATACATAACAACTACCAGTATAAAAGCCACCTAACATACGAGTAGAATTGTGAGGTAGACCCAAGTCGGGCATTACATAAATATTGCATTCCTTTTCTGTCTTAGATAATTTTGAAGTTACTTTATTTAGTAAAAATTCTGTCTTTTGTAAATGTGGTAGTATTGCTTTTTGAGTTTCATCATTAAAACTTAGATTATGTATCATAAAAACCTCCTTTAACACAGCTACATAATTTATTATAGGTGCTTTAAGACAAGGTTTCAAAACACTGTTTTTATCAAAATTGATATTTTTTTTATCAATTTGAAATAAAAGTAAATTGACTTTAAATATTGCTAACGCTATAATTAAATTTAGGTAGGTGTAAAATGAAAGAAGAAAATGTTTTAAAAGAAAAGAGAATAACATTATTAACAGCTTTAATTAATAAAATTAAAGTTTCTATTGCAACTAATAAAATACCTAGGGAAAATGCTAGTAAAACTTATATATATAGCAGACTAGCTGATTATACTTATTATTCAGAAGTAAGTATTAGAAAATTCTTAACTGGAAGTATTCCAAAGGATATTTCTAGTTTTTTAAATGGAATTATTAAATATTCAAAGCTAGTTAAGCTTGATGAAGAATATATAAATATGTTTGTAAAAGAATATACAGAGTCTTGTAACTCAGTAATATTAAGCAATGTAAATAATCTAAGAACTAAAACAAATATGCCTATTCAAAATTTTTCATCTATAATAAGAACTGAAAAATTGACTAATTTTTTAAACAGTTTTATAGAAGAAGATATAAATATTTCATATATATATGGATATAAATTATCTGGAAAAACTAAGTCTGTAATGGCATATTTGTATGATATTATGAACGAAAATATATATGAAAATATTATATGGCTAGATTTGAAGAAAGCAGATGATGGCAAGCAAAAAATTTTAGATACAATATTAATGTTTGCATCAGATGAAGCTAGTAATATTGAAGATGAATTTAAAGAAAAAATTTGTGAGAATTTTTTGAAAACCAGTAAAACAATAATTGCAGTTGATGTAGCTGAAACTAAAATGGATAAAGAGATGTTAAGTATATTAAAAATTCTAAGTACTCACTCTAAAATTATTATAATTTCTTCTGTACCTTTTGAAAAATATGAGGAAGAACTATTATTTATTAGTAAAAAATTTTCAATAATTGGTTTTATGAGTAAAAAAGAATTCACAGATATGCTATATTCTAATAAAGAATTTATTCCAATATTAACAAATAATGAAGAATTTGTGGATAAAGTATATAAACTAACAGGTGGATTTCCTTTTGCAACATTATATATTTTCAAAAAAATAATCGAAGCGAATAGATATGGTGAATCGTTAAATGATATTATTAAAAATTATTCAGAATATAAGGAAGATGAATATGAAATTTTAGCTTCAAATATTATTTCAGAAATATGGGAACAAATGTCAGAACTTTCTAAGAAAATTTTAGCTGTATGTGCTAAATTTGAGTATTCAGTATCTTTTAAATTAGTAGCTAAACTTTGCAATATTAGTATTTCGAGCAATGAGTGGAAAAATGCATTAGATGAATGTTATGATAAAGATTTTCTTAATCATATTATTTCTAATAATCCAAGATTAAATATGAATAATTTAATAAGAACTTTAATAAATAGTAGAGCAACAAAAGAAAAAATTATCGATAATGAAGACTTTTTCAATATTTTAGCTAAATACTATGTAGACTTATCAGAATATATAGGTGAATGTTATAATGAAGTTGAAAAATTAAAGATTTTAGATGAATTGGATGAATTTGATATAGTAATTCAAAGCTTAAATATGTTATATGAAGCTAAAAAATATAAGGAATATATTACAATAGTTAGAAATCTAAAATACTATATATATGTAAGAGGTAAATGGGAAAAAGGCGAGGGTTCAATACATTTAAAAAGAGCAAAAGTAGCTCAAATAATAGGCGATAGAGAAGAGGAGCTTGAAGCATATTGTGATTATATAAATATTATGTCTAAATCTAAAAATACTGCTGAGGCAGAAAAATATTTAGAAATGGCGACTAAGATAAAAAATACTGGAATATCTAATAGAAGAATTTTATGTTTGTATAATCATGTTAAAGCTTTATATTTATATAATTGTGTAGAAAAATATAATGAAGCTTATGAACTTTGGGAATATAACGAAAAGAATTATTTTGAGGATATAAGTGAATATAGGAGATTAGTAAATAATCTTTGGTCAAATAGATGTTATTTGAAATTAGAAAAAGACTTAAATAAAGTTGTAGAATTGTTTAAAGTAAAATCACAAGAAATGATAGACAAAAATTTTATTAGAGCAGCAATAGATTATGAGTTGCTTCTAGTTGCAGTTTTAATTAAACAATATTCTGAAAGTTTCAATGATGTTTTTTTAGAAGAAGCAGAACAATGGATTTATAAAGTAGAGGAGATGTTAAAAAATCAAATTAATTTAGATATTAGAAATGAAGCATCTTTTTATAAGTTAAAAAGTTTAATTTATGCATATAAAAAAGATAATGAAAATAGTATACAAGTTTTCAAAAAAGCATGTGAATTATACAAAATGATGAATTGTAATAAAGATATTGAAATGTTAAAATATGAGTTAGAAAAAATAGAAGAGGCAAATTAAACTTGCCTCTTTATACTTTAAAATTCACAATTTTTTGGAGTTCTTGGGAATGGTAATACATCACGAATATTTTGCATACCTGTAATGTACATCATTGCTCTTTCAAATCCTAAACCAAAACCAGCATGTGGTACGCTACCATATTTTCTTAAATCTAGATACCACCAATAATCTTTTTCATCTAGTCCTAGTTTTTTCATTTTATCTTGTAATACTTCTAAATTATCTTCTCTTTGGCTTCCACCAATTATTTCTCCAATTCCAGGAGCTAAAAGGTCAGTAGCAGCAACTGTTTTTCCATCTGGATTTTGCTTCATATAGAAAGCTTTTATTTCAGCTGGGTAATCTGTTACAAATACTGGCTTTTTAAATACTTGCTCACTTAAAAATCTTTCATGTTCTGTTTGTAAATCGCAACCCCAAGATACTTTAAATTCAAATTTGTTGTTATGTTTTTCTAATTCTTTAATAGCATCTGTATAAGAAATTCTAGCAAAATCAGAGTTTAATACATTGTTTAATCTTTCAAGTAATGTGTTGTCTACAAATTGATTAAAAAATTGCATTTCTTCTGGACAATTATCAAGAACATATTGAATTACATATTTAAGCATATCTTCTGCCAAATCCATATCATCTTTTAAATCAGCAAAACAAATTTCAGGTTCAATCATCCAAAATTCAGCAGCATGTTTTACTGTATTAGAATTTTCAGCTCTAAAAGTAGGACCGAAAGTATAAACATTTCTAAATGCAAAAGCATAAGTTTCAACATTTAATTGTCCGCTAACAGTAAGGTGAGCTGGTTTTCCAAAAAAGTCCTTAGAAAAATCTACTTGTCCATCTTCTGTTAATGGTACATTTTTTAAATCGAAAGAGTTTAAGTTAAACATTTCTCCTGCACCTTCACAGTCACTACCTGTAATAAGTGGAGTATGAACATATACAAAATTTCTTTCTTGAAAAAATTTGTGTATAGCATAAGATAAAACTGAACGAACTCTAAATACAGCATTAAATGTATTTGTTCTAGGTCTTAAATGTGCTATTGTTCTTAAATATTCAAAACTATGGCGTTTCTTTTGAAGTGGATATTCAGGATCAGAAATTGCAACAAGATTTACACTAGTTGCTTTTAATTCAAAAGCTTGTTTTGCATTTTCTGTTTTGGTAAAGATACCAGTAACTTCAATTGAAGAACTAATTGTAAATTTACAGATTTCTTCAAAATTTGGAAGTGTATTATCAAAAACAATTTGTAGATTTTTGAAAAAACTTCCATCATTTATTTCAATGAAACCGAAAGTTTTTGAGTCTCTAACTGTTTTTATCCAGCCAGAAATTTTAATCTCTTGTGAATAATAATTTTCTGAGTTTCTAAATAAATCTCTAATAAGTATATTTTCCATAAAATTCCTCCATACATAAGATACCAGTATTATATAAAATTTATACGATAAATTCAATATATACGAAAAAAGAATTGACTAAATTTTAATTTAGTATTATTTTTAAGATATGGAACTTGAATATAACGGAAAAATAATTAAATATGAAATAGATAGAGGAAAACGAAGAAATATATATATTTCTATAAGAGATGGAATTGTACTTGTTAAAGGTCCAAAAAGAATGACAGATAATAAGGCACAAGAAATTGTAATGCAGAAAAAAGATTGGATTTATAAAAAATTAGTTGAAGTGAAACAATCGACTAGAAAAGATAAAGAAGCATTATTTTTAGAACATGAAATGTATTATAGAAAAGAAGCTGAAAAAAGAATTTTTGAAATAATGGAAAAGATGATTATTAAAACAGGACTTAAACCAAAAGAATATAGATTATTCAATTTTAAAAGAGCATGGGGAAATTGTTCAAATAAAAAAATTATAAAATTGAATACAAAGCTTGTAATGTATAGTGATAATGCGATAGAATATGTATGTGTGCATGAACTTTGTCATTTAAAATATATGAATCATTCAAAAGAATTTTGGAATTTAGTAAAATACTACATTCCAAATTATAAAACGATAGAGAAGGAATTAAAATAAGGAGGTAGCAATGAAGAAAATTATAGTAAGTGATTATGATCAAACTTTTTATATAAATAATGATGATATTGAAATTAATAAAAAAAATATACAGAATTTTAGAGAAGCTGACAACCTTTTTATTATAGCAACTGGAAGAAGTTATATGGATTTTAAAAAGAAAGCTAATGCATATAATTTAGAGTATGATTATCTTATTATAAATCATGGAGCTACGATACTTGATGGAGATGATAATATAATTTTTAATGTTTCAATAGATAATAGTATTATTGATAATATAAAAGAAGATATGAATTTAGAAAAAACAATGAGTCATTTTTGTTGTAGTTTATTTGATAGTAGGGTAGAGTTTGAGTACAAAGACTTAACTAAAATTGAAGCTAGATATTATAATAAAGAAGATGCTTGGGAAAGAAATGAATATATTAATAACAAATATGGAGAATATGTTAATTCATATTTTTTAACAAGCAATTCAATAGAAATAATTTCTAATAAAACTAGTAAGTCTCATGCTATAACAGTATTATTAGAAAAGTTACATATTGCAAAAGAAAATGTTTATACTATTGGAGATGGATATAGTGATATGGAAATGATAAGAGATTTTAATGGCTATTGTATGGAGGATTCTGTTCCAGAATTAAAAGAAATAACATCAAATGTTGTAAATAGTGTTTCAGAATTAGTAAAAATTGTTATGGAATAAAACTAAAAAGCTAATTAATATTAGATTAGACTATGATTTTAGAAGACAAAAGGCAGGTAATTAAAGTTAATTCAAGATTTTTTCTATAAAATCTTGACAAAACAAGTTTTAGCAAGTATAATAATTATTGTGTTTATGGCGACGTAGCTCAGTTGGCTAGAGCATCCGGTTCATACCCGGCAGGTCGTAAGTTCGAATCTCACCGTCGCTACCATTATCCAGCTATTATAGCTGGATTTTTTGTTTTTATAAAAATTGAGAAACATTGAAAAAGGCTTGTTTTAAGCCTTTTTTATTTTTAACTTCTTTCAATTTCTCTCAAATTTTTATGGATTTTCTCAATTTACAACCCCAATTACAACCCCAACTTTTCAAAAAATAAGTTTTGGGGTTTAAAAATACAACCCCAAAGTTATATTTGGGGTTGCAAAAAACACATGTATCAAGAGTATCAATATTTTTATAATACTATCTTATAATTACAATTTTATCTTTTGTATTTATTCTATTCAAATTTTTTTGTAATTTTTCGGTAATTAAATATTATCTATTACATCATATTTAAAATCTATTAACTTTTTTTTATCTTCTAACATTTTATTTAATATATTAATTACTATGCTACTTAAATAACTACCAACACTTATCAAATTCCAATTTACTTCCTTAAATTCTCCTAAATCATATTCCACAATTTTGCTATATTTAATTTGAAATTCTTTTAGCTCTTCATTTAAACTATTATAATTCCCATGTATCAATCGAGAACGTATATCATACAGTTTTGTTGAAAATTTCTCAATTTCTTCAGCATTATTAAAATATTCATTATTAACAAAATACTTTATTTTTTGTTTAAATTGTTCTCTTATACTTTTGCTAGGATTTACAATTAACATCTCAATTATCGCTGAATAATTTAATAAAGAATAAAATGTATTTTTACTTGATAATATCATTTCTATAATAAAATCTAGTTTAAAGTAGTCTTCAACATTTTCTAAATAATTATCTAATTTTTTGCCAAACTTTAAAAATTCCTCAATCTTTTGATTATACTCTTCTTCAATATGATTATAGTATTGATATCCTATATATTCGTGTTCTAAAAAGGCTTTTTTAGTTTTATAAAAAAGTCTATAAAAATCAAATTCATCTGGCAAGTCATTAGTATACCCTGTTACAAAAAGTATATCTAACTCATCTCTTTTTAAATTTCGGTCTTTTAAAATATTATATAAAAACAGCATTTTATATTCTATTTCATACTCATTAAGTGGATTTAATAATGGTCTTTTTTGAAGAGCCCCAGAAATTTCATTCGCTTCATATAGATTAAACACTTCATCATCAATAAGTATTGTATCAGAAGATGTTCGAATTTCCAAACTTATTATTTTTTTAGTAAGCATTGAAATTAATTGTTTGGAATTTAATTTATCGATATTTTTAGGAAAATTATCTTTATAGTACTCATCTTTAAAGTATGATATCATCTTTTCTCTAAAATTTTTATCTTCTTTCATATTATAATAATACTCATTTTCTATAAAACTTTTTATATAATTATATGTAACTTTATCATCTGGATTTTTTAAATATAATCCTATTTTTTTTGAAACACATATTGGAGTTGTTTCCTTTAGAATATCTAATACAACCATTGTTATAATCTCCTTTTGCTAATAATATCATTAAAATTATTTTACTTCAATAAAGACTCAAATATAATCTATATTTCTAATCCTTCATCTTTTATATTCATTTTATTAAAATTTTCTTGTAATAAGTTAGTATTATTTAACATATTTTCTTCTAAATAATATTTATTAACTTTCTCCAATTCTCTTTTCTTAAAATCTTCATATACATCTGTGTACTTATTAATGGTAGTACTAATATTAGCATGTCCCATTAATCTTTGTACGACCACATAATCCATTCCAGCTTCTCTACATCTTGTTGCAAATGTATGTCTTAAGCTATGAGTTGTTATATCATTAATATTAAAATACCTTTTCAACAATCTTTTTAACTCTGTATTAACATTTTCTCTATCAGTATATATCTTGTCATCTGGCTTAAATAATAATTTTTCATCATTATTTTTTTGAGTATTAGCAATTTGCATTTGTTCCATTACATTATTAATTATATGTTCTGGTATTGGCAAAACCCTCTTTCCAGAATATGTTTTTGTTTTTATTCCCATCATAGTATGTCCTAACTCATCTTTTGTCAAAGTTCTTTTTATATGTATTCTTCTATTTTTTAAGTCAATATCGTGAGTTGTAAGTGCCAAAGCTTCGCTTACTCTTAACCCCATAAACATTTGCAATAAATAAATATTTTTATATTTGCATTTTGAAATATCTTTATTTAAAAGAAAATCTGTAAATAATTGTTGTTCTTCAAAAGTTAATGCTCTAACAATTTTATCTTCTTTATTACTTCTTGGTTTTAATACATTTATCATTGGATTTCTCATAAGATAACCTTTATTAATTGCTATTTTAAATGTAGTTCCTAATTGTTGATACAGTTTATTTATTGAAGAATTACTTAAGTATTTATGATAATTCATAAATTCCTGTAATTCATCAGAAGTAATTTCATCTATTCTTTTTCTACCTATTGAGAATTCTTCTATTTGTTTTATTGTTTGCAAATTTCTATGATATGTTACTTCTGTAATTTGATTTGTATCTAATTTCAATTTTAAATTAGCTTTCATTACTTCACATAGTGGTATGCCATTGTGTTCAATATACAATGGATTTTCTTTTTGATACATAATAGTATTTAGAAATTTTTTTGCTTCTTCTTGTGTTTTAAATGATTTGTTTCTAGAAATATTTTTTCCAGTTTTTACATCGTAATCATTATATCTAACAGACCAGACTTTTCTATCTTTTCTAAAAGTTATATAGCCAACAGCTTTACTCGGTTTCATCATATTTACTTACCTCACTTTCTTTTCGTTTCATTTTCCACATTAAATAAGCAAGCATTGTAACTGTTTTTGTTTTACCTATATTTACAGACGGAAAATCATCTCTTTTAAAAATCATATTTGCTGTAGCTTCACTAACTAATAAATCTTTCATGACATCTTTTACTGTTAAATTTTTAAATGGATTTCCAATATTTTTAATTGCTTCTTTTATTAACATTTCTTCTATTGTTAATGTTTTATCTTCTGTGTGTTCTACATTTATAATTTCGTTCATTTTCATCTTTCCTTTCAATATAATCATTTATTAATTTATTTACTCTTTCAAAAGACCAATTTAATACAACTGATACCCATTCAATGCTTTTATGTATATAATTTCTTAGTCCTTTGTTTTCTTGTTTTAACTTTATATTTTCTGTTTTTATATTACGATATTCAATTTGCATTTCTTCATATTTTTGAGTAGTAATATCTGTCAAAGTCTTTATTTTTGTATACTGTTTAGCTAATGTATTAAATTTCCTTATTATTCTTTTGTATTCTTCTTTTAATTCTTTTGTATCAATTATTTCTTTTTCTTGTTCTAAATTTATTGATTTCATTTCATATCTTTGCACTTCATAATTTGTTAACTGTTTCAATTTATCTGTTTCAATATGAGTATTACCATTTAAACCTCTTTCTAAATTAAAACCAGACCTTGTCATATAACTATGAAAATTATCTTGTAATCTTTTATAACTGTCTTTACCTTTCCAATATTCAGAACAAGCAATTTTACTTATTTGTTTTCCACTTTTTGTATCTAATTTGTGGACAACTGGCACAAACACAATGTGCATATGAGGACAAGACTCGTCCATATGTACTTTAGCAGAAACTATAAATTCTTCACCTAAATTTTGATAGTTTGCTACAAATTTATATGCAGTTTTGAAATATCTTAAAGTTTCACTTTCTCCGATTTTTTCAAAAAATTCTTTATCAGAAGTTATCACATATTCACAAAAAATATTGGTTGTACTTATTATTCTTCCTTTTAAATCATATTGATTTTGCAAATTCTTAAAAGCATTATAATATGTTGTATTACACCTCTTTAAAGAATAATTAAGATTAAATTTTGACCTATCAATATTTTTATTTGAATAGTTTGTATTTTTACGTTCATTATGTTTATATAGTCCTGCTAAATTATCTTTTTTGTAATTACTATTTCGTATAATTGCAAAACTCATATTTAACCTTTCTTATAATATAATTTCACTTTCTATAGAGCCTCACTTCGTAGCTTTTCTAAATAATAACTATATTTTTATGCAGAAAATATGTAAAGCTAATTTCAGTTGAGGTGAACCAAAAATATTGGACTAAAATTTAGTATGAATGGAGGTCCACCAGT